>JAITLO010000006.1 GCA_031277855.1 Acidovorax sp.
GTAGTCGCGCTGCACCTGGCGGGCGGTGCGCACGTTCTCGGTATAGACAAAGCGGCGCAGCGCGGGCTGGGGCTGGTCGCCACCTGCAGCGGGGTTGTAGCGCACGGGCTCGCCCTGCAACCGGTCGTAGATAAACAGGCGGTCGCAGTGGATGAGCTTGTGGCCTTGGGCCGTGTGCTGAAAGGCATGAAAAAAGCCTTCTTCACGCAGTATGCGCTCGACAAAGTCGTAGTCGCTGTCGCCGGCCTGCACGCAGTATTCGCGCACCAGGTGTTCGTTGGTGATGTGCTGGGCGTAGTCCAGCGCCACACCATGGGGCTGAAGCACGGCCTTGGCGATCTCGGGCACGCTCAGCGTCTGAAAAATGCGCCAGTCCGAGGACAGCCGCAACCGTGCCAGGCGGGGCTCGACCACGGCGGCGTAGCGCGTGCGCCTGAAGCCGGTATCGCCCTGCACAAAGGACGAAATCACGCCATGCACATGGCGCACGGCCTGGTCGCCTTGCCCACCTTGCCAGATGGTGAACAGGCCATCGCAGTCGAGCACCTTGGCAAAGTCGATGGCGGGGTTGTGGCTGGCCAGCTCCAGCCGCAGCGCAAAGGACTCGGACAGGCCCTCGTGCAGCGTGAACTCCACCACCTCAAAAGACAGCTCACCCACGGTGAAGCTGAAACGCAGATCGGATTGAGCAGCCATGGAAAATCCTTGCCAGCCCGCGAAAGCGCTGGCAGCCGATTGCAAAAAAAGGAGCGGTTGGAGCGTATGAAACGGGCGCAGCCGTGAGCCAGGGCCTATGCCGACTGCGCTGCCTCTTGCACTCCGCTGTCATCCCCCTTGGGGGGAAGCCGCAAAGCGGCTCAGGGGGGGCTCAGCCTCAAGCTTCCTGGGGCTTGCGCCAGTCGTCCGAAGCCTCGGTGCCGGCAATGGCGTGGGTCCAGGTGATCTTGCGGTAGGCCATGGCCACCTTGACCAGCTGGGTGTACTCGGACTTGCTGGGGTCCTGGGCGTGGGGCAGGACGGTGTTGATGTTGACGATGGTGGCGTCTTCGAGCTTGGTGGTGAAGAAGTGCTCTTGCTTGCCTTCCACCGAGGTGCGGTACCACTTGACCTCGACCTCGGGCAGCATTTCGCCGGAAGCCAGGGCCTGGTAGAGCAGCGGCGTGGCCTTGTTCAGCGGGGCGGTGAACACAAAGGGCTTGTGCACGCGCTGGCCCGAAGGCTGGCCACTTTGCGGGTCGGTGGGGGTGGCGATCAGGTGCTCGATTTCCTGCACCAGGATCTGGTCTTCATGGCCTTCTTGGTAGACGTTGCCCACGGAGTCGGAGGTGAAGGCACCCTGGGTGATATGGCCCTGGGTCTTGCCATGGATGCTGATATAGGCGGGAGTTGGCATGTGATGAATTCCTTGTAGTGAAAACGTAGGTGGCCGTGGGGCCAGGTTCGCCATCGGCCGATGACAGACGTCTTAAGGCAATTCATGTGCCAGCTTTGTGGGTGGAGATATTTCCTTTATGTATCAATGACTTGCGAGTTTGATTGCCCAAAAATCGCAGCCTGCAAGTCTGAAAAGCGGTTTTTTACCCCTGAAATCGGGTTATTTTTGGCCCGATTTTTGCAAGTCATTGAAATCATTGAAGAAAAATCGGGTCATTTTTGACCCGGGCGGGCCAAAAATGACCCGATTGACTGAATCACTCGGGCTTGTGGGTCACAGCGGCGGGGCCACGCGATAGCGCAGCTCGGCCATGCCGGAGCCCATCTGGCGCACAGCTTCCAGCTGCAGCCTGGGGCTGAGTACGCGGCGGGGGAACAGCGGTTTGCCCTGGCCCAGTGTGGCGGAGCCAATTTGCACAATGATTTCGTCGAGCAGGCCCGCGTCGTAGAACTGGCCGGCCAGATCGCCACCACCCACCACCCACAGGTTTTTGTTGCCGGCGGCCGCGCGCATGGCGGCATGCACGGGGCGCACATCGCCCTGGACAAAGTGGATGGGGGCCTGGATTTCGCCGGGCATGGGGGGCAGCTGGCGGCTGGAGAACACCCAGCAGGGCTGGGTATAGGGCCAGGCCGCGCCGGTTTCGGCCATCACTTCCTGGGCATGGCGCAGCATCCATTCATAGGTGGCCGAGCCCATGGCCAGGGCGCCGACTTCGGCGATGAAGCCAGGGTAGCTGGAGCTCTCCAGGCTGCCCAGCGGGAACAGCCAGTCCAGACTGTCGTCCTCGGTGGCCAGAAAGCCGTCCAGGCTGCTTGCGGTGTAATACTGGGTTTTCATACAGATATTTTAGGGCCATCGCCAGCGACAGAGCGTCTGTTTTTGGCCGCAAAAAAGCCCGTGGGCCTTGCAGTCCACGGGCTTTGTTTTTGCTAGCTGTCAGCGCTTATGTAGCAAGCGCTAGAGCCGAATTTCGCTATGAATCAGTGGCCATCAGCCATTGGCGCGCTTGGCCAGGATTTCAAAGGCCGGCAGGGTTTTGCCCTCCAGCACTTCCAGGAAGGCGCCGCCGCCGGTGGAGATATAGCCCACGTCTTTTTCAATGCCGTACTTGGCAATGGCGGCCAGGGTGTCGCCACCGCCGGCAATGCTGAAGGCGGGGGATTCGGCAATCGCCTGGGCAATCACCTTGGTGCCGTTGGCAAACTGGTCGAATTCGAACACGCCCACGGGGCCGTTCCAGACGATGGTGCCGGCTTGCTTGAGCTGGGCGGCCAGCTTGGCTGCGGTTTCGGGGCCGATGTCCAGAATCATGTCGTCGTCTTCGACTTCGCTGGCCTTTTTCACGGTGGCAGGGGCATCGGCCGCGAAGGCCTTGGCGGTGACCACATCGGTGGGCACGGGCACTTCGGCACCGCGGGCGGCCATGGCGGCTATCACAGCCTTGGCGTCGGCCAGCAGGTCGGGCTCGGCCAGGGATTTACCGATCTTGAGGCCGGCGGCCAGCATAAAGGTGTTGGCAATGCCGCCGCCCACAATGAGCTGGTCTACCTTGTCGGCCAGGCTCTTGAGGATGGTCAGCTTGGTCGAGACCTTGGAGCCGGCGACGATGGCGGCCAGCGGGCGTGCGGGTGCGGCCAGGGCCTTGTTCAGGGCGTCGATCTCGGCCGACAGCAACGGGCCGGCGCAGGCAATGGGGGCGTATTCGGCAATGCCATAGGTCGTGCCTTCGGCGCGGTGGGCGGTGCCAAAAGCGTCGTTGACAAAGATGTCGCACAGCTTGGCCAGCTTCTGGGCCAGCTCGGGCTTGTTCTTTTTCTCGCCCACGTTGACGCGGCAGTTCTCCAGCAGCACGACCTGGCCGGGTGCGACTTGCACGCCGTCCACCCAGTTGGCCACCAGGGGCACTTCACGGCCCAGCAGCTCGGCCAGGCGCTGGGCCACGGGGGCCAGCGAATCCTGGGGCTTGAACTCGCCCTCCGTGGGGCGGCCCAGGTGGCTGGTCACCATCACGGCGGCACCGGCCTTGAGCGCCATCTCAATCGCGGGCACAGAGGCGCGCACGCGCGTGTCTTCGGTGATCTGGCCGGCATCGTTCAGCGGCACGTTCAGATCGGCACGGATGAAAACGCGCTGGCCTTGGACTTTGCCTTGGGCACACAGGTCGGAGAAGCGAAGAATGTTCATGGGGTGGAGCCGGCAGGTCTTATAGAAGTGTGAAAACAAGGGATTATAAAAATATCCTCCGATGGGACCATTGGCAGTGACCATGCGCCATGGCGCGTGGCGCAGGAATCGCCGCGTGGGCGTGGTCTTGCCAATTCGCACCCATTTGCTGCGAATTGGCCCAGGTGCTGGCCCTGCTGCGCACCGCGGCCTAGGATGGCGGCCTTGTTTTTTCTCCGGGCCGGTTGTGGCTGGCCTGTATGTTCCCATGTCCCATGGCCGTCGCCTGCCGCTGTTCACGCCGCTTTGCCCCTGCGGGCAAGGCCTGGCCGTGCGCGTGCAGGCCTTGCTGCTGCCGGCCATGGCGCGTCTGAGCGAGCGCGCCGTGGGGCGTAGCGAGATCGGCCCCCGCCAGGCCGCACGGCCCTAGGGCGCTGGTCTGGGTGCCGCAGACCAGCTGGCGCGATTGCATACCGACGGAGAGGCACATTTCTTCCCATTGCACGGGCCTGGCTCCCGTGCGCGAATGCGCCGCGCTCCCGTCACGCCTGGCCTTCGGCTGTGTTGAAGGAGTGTGTGGTGCAACTGACCGCCACCGGGCCGTGGAGCCCCCATCCTCTGTCATCCCTGACCGCGCCCTGGTCGGCCGCCATGGCGGCCCTCAAGACCCCGTTCCAGCGCTGGAGTGCGCCTGCCGCACCACAGGCCACAGAGCTGCGCATCGACGTGATGCTGCCCTTGGTGGAGGGCGAGCTGGAGGCGCTGTACGAGCGCCTGTACCAGCCGGGCAGCAAGCTTTACGGGCTGGAGCGCCGCCCCTTGCACGACCCGCAGTTTGTGCTGCGCTGGCGCGAGGTGGACGGCGAATGGTTTGCCTATGTGGAAGACGTGGCCCATGCCTGCCTGGCGGGCTATACGGTGTTCAACCGCCTGGTGGAGGTGGACAAACGCACCGACCGCCGCGTGCGCTCGCCCCATTCGCGCTTTGCGCCGGCCTACCAGCGCCGTGGCATTGCCAGCGCGCTTTACCAGCAGGTGCTGGACCAGGGTGTGTGCCTGCTCAGCGGGGCACGCCAGTCACCGGGCGCCCATGGTCTGTGGAACCGGCTGGCCCGCAGCTACGCCGACCATTACGTGGCCATTGCCGACGACAAATCGCTGCATTACCTGAGCGCCAGCCAGCCGCCGGATGCGGTGCTGGACCAGCTGAGCACCCGCCGCCTGCTATTGGGCGCGGGCTGGGAGCTGGAGGAGTTTGCCCAGGTGGTACGCATGGGCTAAATGCGACCACAGGGGCGGCCGGAGCGGGCTTGCGCAGCGCAGCGGGCAGTTTGCTCCACACCACAACGGCCAGACAGCGCTTCAGGCGCGGCGCGCGCCCGCAGACAGTGCATGTGCACGGCAAGGGCGCGCAACAAAGCATCAAGCGCTGTCTGGCCGCCTTTGAACGAGGCGGAAATCCTGCCGCCAGGCGTTGTTTATTTCCAGCGCGTGGGCTCGACAAAAACCGTGCCCAGATTGCTGGACAAGGTCAGCTGGCCCTCCTGGATGGTGGCCTGCAGCTGCATGCTGCGCTCGGCCAGGCTGCCCAACTGCTGGGCCACATCGGAATCGATGTAGAGCACTTGCAGCTTGTCCTGGCGGGCCAGCTTGCCTTCCAGGCCTTTCCACCACACATGGGCGGCGTGGTTGAAGGGGTAGACCAGCACCTGGTCGGACTTGTTGCAGGCCTTGGTGATGGGCTTTTCTTCGGGCTGGCCCACCTCGATCCACAGGCGCTTGGCACCGGTGTAGTCGGTGATGTGCACGTCCGGATCGTCCGGGTCGCTCAGGCCCACGCCAAAGCCCAGCGTGCCGTCGCCGTTGCACAGGGCCTGCAGCTGCCAGGCATTCAGGGCCAGGGCCACCAGGCGCACCATCATGCGCTCGTCGGTTTCGCTGGGGTGGCGGGCCAGGGTCAGGTTGTGGTCGGCGTAGTAGCCGTGGTCAATGTCGGCAATCGAGAGATTGGCTTTGAATATGGTGGACTTGATGGCCATGGGGGCGCTCTGCCCGCAGGCAGTCCTTTAGCGGAAGTTATCAAAAACAAGAGCTGCCAGCGCGGGTCTGTCCTCGCTTTGGCAGCTCTTGGATGCTGAAGCGCTTAATAAATAAGCGTCATCAGCTATGGTTTTAAACGCGCTTGGCCAGCTCGGCAGCCTTGCCGATATAGCTGGCCGGCGTCATGGCCAGCAGGCGGTCCTTGTCGGCCTGGGGGATTTCCAGACCGTTGATGAGGCGGTGCAGGTCTTCGGCCAGCACGGTCTTGCCGCGCGTGACTTCCTTCAGCTTTTCGTAGGCACCGGCCACGCCATAGCGGCGCATCACGGTCTGGATGGGCTCGGCCAGCACTTCCCAGGCGTGGTTCAGGTCTTCCTGCAGGCGCTCTTCGTTCAGTTCCAGCTTGTTCAGACCGGTCATCAACGAGGCGTAGGCCAGCGTGGCATAGCCAAAGGCCACGCCGATGTTACGCAGCACGGTGGAGTCGGTCAGGTCACGCTGCCAGCGGCTGACGGGCAGCTTCTCGGACAGGTGCTTGAGCACGGCGTTGGCCAGGCCCAGATTGCCTTCGGCATTCTCGAAGTCGATGGGGTTGACCTTGTGCGGCATGGTGGACGAGCCAATCTCGCCGGCCTTCAGGCGCTGCTTGAAGTAGCCCAGGGAGACATAGCCCCAGATGTCGCGCGACAGGTCGATGAGAATGGTGTTGGCACGGGCCAGGGCATCGAAGATCTCGGCCATGTAGTCGTGCGGCTCGATCTGGATGGAGTAGGGCTGAAAGGTCAGGCCCAGGCCCTTGGGCTCGGGCGTTTCGATCACGCTTTGGCTGAAGGCTTCCCAGTCAAAGTCGGGCCAGGCCGAGAGGTGGGCGTTGTAATTGCCCACGGCACCGTTCATCTTGCCCAGCACCTTGACGTTGGCGATGTTGTCCGAGGCCTTTTGCAGGCGCATCACCACGTTCGCCAGTTCCTTGCCCACGGTGGTGGGGCTGGCTGTCTGGCCGTGGGTGCGGCTGAGCATGGGCACTTCGGCGTATTGGCGTGCCATTTCGCGCAGCTTGAGGATGATGCGGTCCAGGGCCGGCAGCACCACCATGTCGCGACCCACGCGGATCTGCAGGGCATGGCTGGTGTTGTTGATGTCTTCGCTGGTGCAGGCAAAGTGCACGAACTCGGCGGCTTTTTGCAGCTCGGGACGGCCGTCGAACTTGCCCTTGATCCAGTACTCCACGGCCTTGACGTCGTGGTTGGTGGTCTTCTCGATCTCCTTGATCGCGGCGGCATCGGCTTCGCTGAAGTGGCTCACCAGACCGTGCAGATAGGTGCGTGCACCTCCGGACAGGGGCGGGAATTCGGCAAACCCGGCATCGGACAGGGCGATGAACCAGGTGATTTCCACTTGCACGCGGCGGTGCATATAACCCTGCTCACTCATGATGGGGCGCAGGTCGGAGAGCTTGGCGGCGTAGCGGCCGTCCAGCGGGGAAAGGGCGGAGATGGAGGACAGACTCATGGGCGCCGATTGTAGGTGTGTGCGCTGACGCGCGCTGTGCCTGCCCCCTACAGCCTCGCTAGAATTTGTTTTTCCGCGCGCTGCGGGTACTCCCTGGCGCAGAAACCACTGCCTTGCTGTCTGCCGCGAAAGTGACCGCCATGACCCTGTTGCTGATTGGTTCCCTGAGCAGCCCCTATGTGCGCAAGGTGCGCATTGTGCTGGCTGAAAAAAAGCTGGACTACCGCTTTCAGGAAGAAAACCCCTGGGACATCGACTCCCAGCTGGCCCAGATCAACCCCCTGGGCAAGGTGCCCGCGCTGGTGCTGGATGGCAAGGACGTGCTGTATGACTCGCGCGTCATTGTCGAATACCTGGACACGCTGTCACCCGTGGGCAAGCTGATTCCGGCCAGGGGCCGGGAACGTGCCCATGTCAAAACCTGGGAGGCCCTGGCCGACGGGGTGGTGGACGCGGGCGTGGCCATGCGGCTGGAGCAGACCTGGGCCGGCCGTACCGAGGCCCAGCGTTGCCAGGCCTGGGTGGATCGTTCGCTGACCAAGGTGTTGCGCGGCCTGGACGCCATGCAGGCACAGGCGCCTGTGGGTCAGGCTTTTCTGACCGGGCCGCATCTGAGCCTGGCGGATATCGCCGTGGTCACGGCGCTGGACTGGCTGGCCTTTCGCTTTCCGGAGCGCGACTGGTTACAAAATCGGCCCACGCTGGCGCAGCTCCAGGCCCGCCTGGCCACCCGGCCCTGCTTTGTGGAAACTGCTCCGAGATAAAGCACCTCCCCGTATCCCTGTGCAGCGGGCACAAAAAAGCCACCTCGCGGGTGGCTTTTTCGCGTGCATAAAAACGTTGTGAAGCGTCCCGAAACGAATTAAGAGAGGGAGGGAGGAGAAACGCCCCAGGATGGTCAGATGACAAGCATCAGGCTTCACAACACTAAACCGGTACAGCGCAGAAAGAGGATGTGATCATCTCTCTACGCTTTTTCGATTTGTCAATTGGACAGAAGTTCCATTTTCCTGGGGGAAAAATAATGTAACGATGTGCGTTTTTATGGGGTCAGAGAAGGCGATTGCTTTAGAAAACGATTTCCAGGAGCCGGTCCAGAGGTAAGCGAACACGCACATCGCGGTGCGCAACAGGCGCAGCAATTTTCCAACTGGGGTGGGCGGTATCCCGGGGAATGGGTTCGCCTGTGGGCATGCCGTCCTTGTTCACCAGCACGGCCACCTTGGGTGTGGCGGCTGTGCTGCCGCGGCGCACGACCACGGCGGTTTCGCCGCTGGCCAGCTTCACCCAGGCACCTGGTGGGTAAATGCCCAGGGCCTTGACCATGGCGGCGCCGGCCTCGTCCACCGACTTGGTTTCGTCGTGGTAGGTGGCCTGCATGGCCGAGGTCACGGACATGGGGTGGCGGTTGGCCCGTGGCGCAATACGGGCGCCGAAGATGTCGGCGCGTTGCAGCAGCCGTGCGATCTGGTTGGCCGGCGTCTTGTCGGCCAGCTTGCCGGGAGAGCGCAGATGGTGGCCACGCACGCCCTGGAGCCAGACCTCGTCATCCACACCCATGCCGCGCAGCATGATCTCGGAGCGTTGGGCATGTTCTTCCACCACCTGGGCCTGCACGGCGCTCAGCGGTGAGATTTGCTGGGCCAGTTCGTCCTGCAGATGGCCCATGCCCAGATTCATGCTCAGGCCGGCGCGGCCGATCTGGTGAATGCGTTCGCCCGGCCAGCGCAGGGTTTCGCGGGTGGTGATCATGCACACCGCCGCCACCAGCATGGCATGGGTGGCGCAGTAGTGGCGGGTTTCCTCGGCCGACATTTGTACCAGGGCCAGCAGGGCGGCGTCGGGGTTGTCCTGGCAGTGGCGTGCCAGGTTCTGGTGCATGTTCTCAAAGCGTGGCAAAAAGCTGTCCACATCCGGATTGCGCATCAGCTGCGTCAATCTGGCCTGCCAGGTGGGCCAGTGCGGGACCTTGCGCTCCTGGTCGGCCGCATCTTCCTGGGCCAGCGTGGCGCTCATGGTCATGCTGGAGATCATGCCAAGGGGCTTGTCCGACAGCAGGATTTCCTGCAGATGGGCCTTGAAGGCGCGAAAGCTCTCACCCGACTCATCGGTGTCCACGCACAGGGTCTGGCCGCGCGCCAGCAGGATTTCCAACTCCTTGTGGGAACGAATGACATAGCCTTTTTGCGCCAGCAAGGCACCGGCCACGCCACGCAGGGCAAAGGGCAGGGGCTGCCCTAGCGGGATGGTGTCGATATTGAGTTCAACGAGGTTCATAGTGGCCACACGAAATGTGACATATTCTTACACTTCAGGCCGCTGCTATCGCAACAACCCACGGGGCGAGACGACATGCATGTACTTTCAGTGAGGGATCGCAGCAAAAACCGACTGCCACAGCTGACGTATGGCCATGGCCTGGGACTCTACGCTGGCGGGATCGACCTGACCATTGCCCTCATTCAGGCGGGACTGGTGCTGCACCCGGCGTAGCTCGCGATAGGCAACCGCTGCTGCCTGGCCTTGGCCGGCGGGCAAAAGCCCTGCGGCTTCCGCACGCTGCAGCAATGCGATATTGCCTGCATTGTCAATGAGTTCGCGATATTTGGCAGCCTGGGACAACACTAGGTATTGGACCGCAAATTCTGCATCCACCATGCCGCCGACACTGTGTTTCACGTCAAAGACTGCCGCACGCACAGGGTGGGCGGCGCGTACGCGCTCGCGCATGGCCACGATTTCGGTACGCAAGGCTTCGGGATCGCGCGGTGCGGTGATCACGGCCTCGCGCACGGCGTCAAAGCGGGCGGCCAGATCGTCACTGCCCAGCACAAAGCGGGCACGCGTCATGGCCTGGTGCTCCCAGGTCCAGGCGGTGTTGCTGCCGCGTTGCTGCTGGTAGTCGGCATAGGCCTTGAAGCTGGTGATCAGCAGGCCGGAGTTGCCGTTGGGGCGCAGCGCGGTGTCGATTTCGAACAGATCGCCTTCACCGGTTTTGACGGTGAGCCAGTTGATCAGCTTGCGCACAAAGGCGGCATAGACCTCGGGGGCGTTGTCATCGTCATCGTCGAAGACAAAGACGATGTCCAGATCGCTGCCATAGCCCAGCTCCTTGCCGCCCAGCTTGCCGTAGCCAATGATGGCGAATTGTGGCACCTCGCGGTGGCGGTTCTTCAGGCGCTGCCAGCACCAGGCGGCGGTCACGCGCAGCACGGTGTCGGCCAGGGCGCTCAGGTCATCGGCTACCTGCTCCACGGTGATGGCGCCTTCCACGTCGCGGGCCAGGGTGCGGAAGGTCTCCGCATGGTGGGCGCGGCGCAGCAGGTTCAGCAGGGTTTCGTCGTCGTCCTCGCCGGTGGATTCCAGGGCCTGCAGGCGCAGCGCCATCTCGTGCTCGAAATCGGCGGCCGAAAAGCGCTCCTGGAACAGGGCCTCGCCCGCCAGCTCATCGATCACGCCGGGGTGCTGCTGCAGATAGCGCGCCGGCCATTTGGCCGCGCCCAGCATGTGCAGCAGGCGCTCGTGCACGGCAGGGCGCTCCAGCAGCAGGGCCAGATAGCTTTCGCGGCGTAGCAGCGGCTCCAGCCAGTTCACCATGCGCACGGCAGCTTCTTCACCGACCCGGCCTTGCTGCACCCATTGCGCCGTGCGCAGCACCAGGCGAAAGAGGCGGGTGCGGGCTTCATCGCGCAGACCCTGCACCCGGGGCAGCTGGCGCCAGTCGGCCACGCGGCTGGCCAGGGCCGATGGCAGCTGCTCCAGCAGGCTGTCCAGGTCGGCAATGGTCGGGGCACCGGCGGCGGTACGCGGGCTGCCGCAGCTGCCGCCCGCGCACTGCTGAGAAGCATCACCGCCGAGCAAGGTATCGAATTCCTGGGCCACCAGCTCGCGGTGAGCGTCCAGCTGGTGCAGAAAGTCGCAGAGGTTGGCATAGCCCATGGTCTGGGCAATCCACTGCAAATCATCGTCGCGCGTGGGCAGCACATGGGTTTGCTGGTCATCCAGATACTGGATGCGGTGCTCCACATTGCGTAAAAAAGTGTAGGCCTGGGCCAGCTGTTGTGCGGTCTCCTGTGGCATCAGATTGGCACGGGCCAGGCGCTGCAGCGCCTCCAGCGTGGGGCGGCAGCGCAGCTCGGGAAACTGGCCGCCGCGCACCACCTGCAGCAGCTGCACGGTGAATTCGATTTCGCGTATGCCACCGCGCGAGAGCTTGACGTCATTGGCGCGCTCGGGGTGGCCGGCGCTGCGGCGGGTGGCATGCTCGCGAATCTGGCGGTGCAGATTGCGCAGGGCGTCGAACACGCTGTAGTCCAGATAGCGGCGGAACACAAAGGGCAGAACCACGCCGCGCAGGCCTTGCACATTGGGCGTGGCAATACAGGCCGTGGGCGCCACGATGCGGCTCTTGAGCCAGGCAAAACGCTCCCATTCGCGGCCTTGCACCAGCAAATACTCCTCCAGCGAACCCAGGGAGACGGCAGCCGGCCCGGAATTGCCATTGGGGCGCAGCGCCAGATCCACCCGGAAGACAAAGCCATGCTCTGTGGTGTCGCCAACCAGGGTGTAAATGGCTTTGACCACGCGGCCGAAGTACTCGTGGTTGGACAACTTGCCGCGGCCATCGGGCAGGCCGGCGGTGTCGCCGTCATGCTCGTAGACATAGATCAGGTCGATGTCGCTGGAGACATTCAGCTCGCGCGCGCCCAGCTTGCCCATGCCGATGATCCACAGCTGCACGGGTTGGCCGTCCGGGCCCAGCGGCGCGCCATGGCGGCTGTCCAGATCGGCGCGTGCAGCCTGGCAGGCCTGGTCCAGGGCCAGCTCGGCCAGCTCGGTCACGCTGCGGGTCACCGTGGCCAGGTCGGCCTGGCCGGCGCAGTCCAGCGCCATGGTGCGTTCCATCACCAGCTGGCGCAGTATGCGCAGTGCAGCGCCCACGTCATAGGCCTGGTCGCGCAGCGCCTGCAACGCCACTTCCATGCTGGCGCGGGTGGGCGGGCCAGGGGGCAACAGCGGGAACAGGGCGTCGTAGCGTCGGTGCAAACGCTGCCAAAAGCGTGAATAAGCGGCGGTTGCCGGTGCGGATGTTGCGTGTTCGGCCGGGGGAAGGTCTGCGCTGTGCATATTCACCAAGGGGAAGGGGGTGGCAGGAGGGGTTGCAAAAGCATGCCCCTATATCCATCTTGCAAACGGGGCGACGGGTCATAATTTCCCGCCACAGCCTGTCCTGCCAATGATCGATCCGAAACCGCACCCCTCACGCATGCTCCGCTTACTGGCGGGGCTGGCGCGCTGGACCCTGGCGGGGCTGGTGGCCTTCTGGCTGCTGCTGGGCGCCACGGCCGGGGTGCTCCATGGATTGATTGTGCCGCGAATCGGTGACTACCGCGGCAAGCTGGAACAGCTGGCCGCGCAGGCCCTGGGGGTACCGGTGCATATCGGCGCGGTGGCGGCCTTTTCGGATGGGCTGGTGCCCTCGCTGGAGTTGCGCGAAGTACAGCTGCTGGACAGCCAGGGCCAGACCGCATTGCGGCTGCCGAGGGTGCTGGTGGCCATCTCCGCGCGCTCGCTGTGGCGCCTGGGGGTGGAGCAGATCGTGGTGGAGTCACCAGAGCTGCAGCTCACGCGCCGCAGCGATGGGCGTTGGGAAATCGCCGGCCTGCTGCAGCGCGATGACCGTGCCGACGACGGTGCCGCACTGGACTGGGTGCTGAACCAGCCCGAAATTGCCGTGCGCGGCGGCACATTGCGCTGGCTGGACGCGCTGCGCGGCAGCCCCATGCAGCAGTTGCATGGTGTGGACCTGGTGCTGCGTGGTGGTCGCTGGCGCCATGCATTGCGCCTGGATGCACAGCTAGACCCCGCACAGGGCGGCGGTGCTGTGAAGGTGGTAGGCCAGCTGCGCGAGCCCCTGCTGTCTCCCGGAGGCAAGCCCTGGGAGCGCTGGCATGGCCAGTGGTATGCACAGGGGCGCTTACAACAGCTGCCGGTGCTGCCCTGGCCCAAGGAATGGGGCGTGGCACAGGTGCAGGCGGCGGGTGACTTTCGTGCCTGGGTCGATGTACGCAAGGGCACCATGGCCGGCGTGACGGTGGACTTGCAACTGCCCCATGCCGAGGTGCAATGGGTGGGCGAGCAACCTGCGCCGCTGGCGCTGAAGGATGTGGCCGGTCGCCTGGATCTGCAGACCGTGGATGGCGGCTGGCAGGCCAGGGCGACCGGTTGGACTTTTGCCCTGGAGGATGGGCGCCGCTGGCCCCAAAGCGCGCTGACCGTGCGCTGGCCCCAGGCCGGGGGGGCACTGCCCCATGCGCTGGAAGCCGACTTTCTGGATCTGGCCATGGCGCAGGCACTGGCCGCACGCATGCCCTTGCCCGAGACGGTGGCCGCGCCCTTGCAGCGCTGGGCCTTACAGGGCCAGGCCCGTGATCTGCGCCTGCACTGGCAGCCTGCCACCACGCGCCAGCCACTGCGCTACCAGGCCCAGGGCCAGGTCCAGGCACTGCAGCTGCTGGACACGCGGGAAGACGCCGAACGCCTGCCCGGCGTGCAGGGACTGAGCGCCAGCTTCACGCTGGACCAGCAAGGTGGTTCGGCCGATGTCAGCATGCGCCAGGGTGCGCTGGAATTTCCCGGTATTTTTGAAGAGCCCCGCATCCCCATAGACCAGCTGCAAGCCCAGCTGCGCTGGAGCCAGGATGCCCATGGGCGCTGGGCTGTGCAACTGCCCCAGGCCCAGTTTGCCAATGCCGATGCCCAGGGCCATCTCAAGGCCCAGTGGCAGATGGGTGCCGACGCGGCCCAGCGCCTGCCGGGCACGCTGAGCCTGGACGGTGTGCTGACCCGGGCCAATGGCGCACGCGTGCACCGCTATCTGCCACTGGAAGTGCCTGCCGATGCACGCCACTATGTGCGCGACAGCGTGCGCTCCGGCCAGGCCAGCGGCGTGCGCTTCAAGGTCCAGGGGCCACTGGAACAGTTCCCCTTCGACCATCACCCGGCAGGGGTGTTCCAGATCACGGCGCCGGTGCGCGATGTGGTCTATGACTATGTGCCGCCAGCGCTGCGCAAGCCGGGCGAAGCGCCTTGGCCGCTGATCAGCCGGTTGGCGGGCGAGCTGGTGTTCGACAAAAACAGCATGCAGGTGCGCAATGCCAGCGGCCTGTTTGGTGAAGGCAGCAAGGTGCCCATGGAAGGCATACAGGCGTCTATCCCCGATCTGTCCTACCCGGTGGTGAAGGTCAAGGGCCAGGGCAAGGCACCGCTGCCCGCCTGGCTGGAGGTGGTGGCACGCTCCCCGTTGGCGGGCATGACCGACCATGTGCTGGACCGTGCCAGTGCGGCCGGCCCAGCCACGCTGGACCTGGAGCTGACCCTGCCCATAGACCATATCCACCAGGCCCGTGTCCAAGGCGCTGTGGGGCTGCAGGGCAACCGGCTGCGGTTGCGGCCCGATATGCCCGAGCTGCAGGACGCGCGCGGTGCGGTGCGCTTCAGCGAACAAGGCTTTGAGATTGCCGATGTGCAAGCCCAGTCCATGGGCGGCAAGGTGAGAGTCGGCGGAGGTATGAAGCTGGGCAAGGGCGCTCCGGTACTGGACGTGCGCGCCCGTGGCCGCGCCACGGCCGAAGGTCTGCGCAGCGATGGTTTTCTGGAGCCGGTGACAGCGCTGGCACGGCATGCCAGCGGTGCTGCGGATTACGAGGTGCAGGTCGGCCTGCAGCGCGGCCTGCCGCAAATCATGGTGCGTTCCAGCCTGCAGGGCATGGCGGTGCAACTGCCTGCGCCGCTGGGCAAATCTGCGGAGGCGGTGGTGCCCCTGCAGGTCACCCAGCGCCTGACCCCACAGGCTGCGGCCAATGCCCAGGCCCCGTTGCGCGACATGCTGCAAGTCCATGTGCAGGACCGGGCCGCATTGACCTATGTGTTTGACCCCAACCATGAGGCCTCACCAGTGGTGGCCGGTTGGCTGCAACTGGGCGGCGACGTGGGCCCGGCCGGTGCCTGGCCTGCCACGCTGGATGGCAGCCAGGAGGTGCAGGCCCTGGCCCAGCTGGACGCGCTGGATATCGATGCCTGGCTGGCCTTGCTGCCCGAGGGGGGCAAGGCGGGTGCGGGAGGACCGCCGACGCTGGCGCTGGAGAGTTTTCTGCCCCAGACCCTGGCACTGCGCGTAGGCAGTCTGCGCCTGCATGGGCGTGATCTGTACGACGTGGTGGCAGGCTTGAGCCACGCCGATGCGGTGTGGCGTGGCAATGTGCAGTCGCGCCAACTGGGGGGCTATCTGGAATACCGGGAGCCCGGTGTGGCCCACCCCCAGGGCATGGTGTTTGCGCGGCTGTCGCATCTGCTGCTGCCCGAAGGTGCGGGCGAGCAGGCCGACAAATTGCTGCAGTCCCAGCCCCGGCAAATGCCCGCGCTGGACATCGTGGTCAAGGAATTCGCACTCGCCGGTCGCGAACTGGGCAATCTGGCGGTACAGGCCCGTAATGTGCGACGGGATGGCAGTGCGCAGTGGGTGCTGGAGCATCTGGACCTGACGCTGCCCGAGGCGGTGCTCACCACTTCGGGCACCTGGGGGGGGCCGGATGAACAGCGCCGCCGCACCCAGTTGCGCTTTGCCTTGCAGCTCAAGGATTCTGGCGCACTGCTGGGGCGTCTGGCCATGCCGGGCGTGGTGCGCGGGGGCAAGGGCCAGCTGGAGGGAACGCTGTCCTGGCGGGGCGCGCCGATTGCGCCCGATTGGCGCAGCATGTCCGGACAGCTGCATTTGGACGTGGGCCAGGGCCAGTTCCTGAAAGCCGAGCCGGGGCTGGCCAAGCTGCTGAGCGTGCTCAGCCTGCAATCGCTGCCACGGCGCATAGGCCTGGATTTCCGCGATGTGTTCAGCAGCGGCTTTGCCTTTGATTTCGTGCGCGGCGATGTGGCGGTCACCCAGGGCGTGGCGCGGACCAACAATCTGCAGATGAAGGGGGTGAACGCCGCCGTGCTGATGGAGGGCCAGGCCAGCCTGGTGGACGAAACCCAGCAGTTGCGCGTGGTGGTGGTGCCCGAGATCAATGCCATGACGGCCTCGCTGGTGGCCTCGGCCATCAACCCGCTGATTGGCCTGGGCAGTTTCCTGGCCCAGGCTGTGCTGCGCGGGCCGCTGATTGCCGCGGCCACGCGGGAGTTTGAAATCACCGGCAGCTGGGCCGATCCCCAGGTCAAGACGGTGTCCAAGCGTGCCACTCCACCGGACACCGCCGCGACAACACCAGCCGAAGCCCCACCACCAGCTACCGAGGAGGTCACACCATGAAAGTTGCAGCCCTACAGATGCGGTCTTCGCCCGATGTGGCAGAGAACCTGCGTACCGCCCAGGCCCTGGTGCGTGAGGCGGCCCAGCAGGGGGCGGAGCTGGTGGCCCTGCCCGAGTATTTCTGCGGCCTGGGCTGGCGCGATACCGACAAGCTGGCCTATGCCGAAACCTGGGGTGATGGCCCGCTGCAGCAGGCCTTGTCCCAATGGGCGGCCGAGCATGGCATCTGGCTGGCCGGGGGCACCTTGCCCCTCAAGGCCGATAGTCCCGACCATGTGTTCAACAGCCTTTTGCTCTTCAACCCGCATGGGGACTGCACAGCGCGCTATGACAAAGTGCATTTGTTTCGCTTTACCAAGGGGGCTGAGCATTACGACGAGGCCCAGGTGGTGCAAGCGGGCAGCCAGCCTGTCACGGCCCGCATCACCGACCGCAGCGGCGCAGACTGGACCCTGGGCCTGAGCGTGTGCTATGACCTGCGCTTTCCCGAGCTGTACCGCGCCCACGCGGCTGCCGGGGCCGATTTGCTGCTGGTGCCCAGTGCCTTCACCCACACCACCGGCCAGGCCCACTGGGAGGTGTTGCTGCGGGCACGCGCTATAGAGAACCAAAGCTATGTGCTGGCGCCGGCCCAGGGCGGTGTGCATGACAATGGGCGCCATACCTGGGGCCACAGCATGCTGGTCAACCCCTGGGGACAGGTACAGGCCCAGCGCAGTGCCGAGGGGGCCGGCGTGGTGATCGCCGAGCTGGAGCGTACATTTTTGCGGCAGGTGCGTCAGCAACTGCCGGCTTTGGAACATCGCGTCTTGTGAACTTTATTCAGACTTGGTCATGGCGGCGTTGGCACAGTGTCTGGCGGCGCTGGTCCCTGTGGACCTTGCTGGTGCTGCTGGTGGTCAGCATGCTGGTCACCATGGTGTGGCTGGCAGGCCGCTACGAGGCCAGCCAGGTTCAGGACAAGCTGGAGCGCGACACGGCAGGCGCCGTCTCGGAAGTCCGCGCCGCGCTGGCGCGCAATGTGCAGGACCTGCAGGCCCTGAACGCCGGCGAGGTGGGTAAAGAGGACTGGCGGGTGCGCGCTGCCGAGCTGCTGCAGGTGCGCCGGGAAATGCTGCGCATCGAATGGCGGGACCCTGACATGGCCATCTTGGCGCATGCCGAAACGCCTTACCGCAACGAATACTGGAGCGGCAACTTCCGCGAAGACAGCGAAACCCATGCGGCGGCGGCCTGCGCCAGTGCACGCCGCACCAATGCGGCGGCCTACTCCGGCAGCTATTTCCAGGTGCTGGGCGAAGGCATGGGCATGGAGCTGATCGAGGCCTGTCTGCCGCTGCAGCAGCAAGGGCGGTTTGGCGGCTACGAGGTGGTCACCTATTCGCTGCCCTATATTCTTTCTGCCCAGGTCAGCAAAAATCTCACGCGTAACCAGGAGGTCTCGTTCACCGAACCCGATGGCACCCGCCTGGCTCTGGTGGGCGCGGCCTGGCGCGGCACCCGCGTGTTCTCGGCCCAGCAGCTGCTGGACCTGCCCGGTCACACCCTGGTGCTGCGCATGGACAGCTGGCACCGTGCACCCAGTGTGTTCCCCAACGTGCTGACGGCCCTGGTCACTGCCATGTCCATTGCCTTGGTCAGCGTGCTGGTGGTGCTGGTGCGCGACAACCGTCGCCGTCTGCGTGCCGAGCGTGATCTGGGCGACGCGCTGGCGTTTCGCAAGGCCATGGAGGACTCGCTGATCACCGGCCTGCGCGCCCGCGATCTGCAAGGCCGCATCAGCTATGTGAATCCGGCCTTTTGCGCCATGGTGGGCTTTAGCTCGGAAGAGTTGCTGGGCCTGGACATTGCACCCTACTGGCCGCCCGAACTGGCCCAGGAATACCGCCAGCGCCAGGGCAAGCGCCTGTCCGGCGCCATGCCCACGGTGCGTGAAGGCCATGAATCCATGTTCATGCGCAAGGACGGAATGCGCTTCCCCGTGCTGATTTTCGAGGCGCCGCTGATCAATGCCCAGGGCCAGCACACGGGCTGGATGAGCGCTTTTGTCGATATCAGCGAGCAGCGCCGCATCGAGGAAATCTCGCGGGCCTCACAGGAGCGGCTGCAGGCCACGGCCAGGCTGGCCACGGTGGGTGAGATGGCTTCGCTGCTCAGCCACGAGCTGACCCAGCCGCTGATGGCCATTGCCAGCTATGCCTCGGGCTCGCAGCACATGCTCGAAGGTGCGGGTAGCACGCCGGCGGCCCAGTTGCCGGCCGAGCAGGCCCGGGACCAGTTGCAGGAGCTGGGAACGGTGATGCGCAAGATCGGCTTTCAGGCCGACCGCGCAGGCCGGGTCATCAAAAGCGTGCGCGACTTTGTGCGCCGCCGTGACCAGGCGCGCGAAGCTGTGCCGCCCCAGGAGCTGCTGGATGCGGTGCTGCCTCTGGTGCGCATGCAGGCCCGCAAGCTGGGCGTGCAGGTGGAGGTGGTGCTGGAGCCGCGTCTGCCCCAGGTGCTGTGCGATGTGACCATGGTGGAGCAGGTGCTGTTGAATCTGACGCGCAACGGCATGCAGGCCATGGATGAGGCCCATGTCGAGCCGCGCCGGCTGAGCCTGACGGTGCGAAGGCCCCAGGCCGGGGAGGCGCAGGACCGCCTGGTCTTCTCGGTCAGCGATTGGGGCGTGGGCATTCCGGACGATATTGCACAGCAGCTGTTTGGGGCTTTTTTCACCACCCGCCCCGAGGGCATGGGCCTGGGCTTGAGCCTGTGCCGCACGGTGGTCGAGCAGCATGGCGGACAATTACAGTTCTCCCCCAACCTGCCACGTGGTACGGTATTCACTTTCACGCTACCCATTGCGGCCTCTGTGTGACAGTGCGCGCTCCCCCCGATACACACTATGGAACCAGTCCCTAACGCTATCGTCTACATCGTCGATGACGATACCGATGTCCGTGAAGCACTCGCCTGGCTGCTGCGCTCGCGCCGGCTGCTGAGCGAGTCTTTCGACAGCGCCGAATCTTTTGAAGCCATGCTGGCCGAGCGCTCGCCGTCGCGCTCGCCCTGCTGCCTGTTGCTGGATGTGCGCATGGGCGGTAAGAGCGGGCTGACCCTGTTTGACGACCTCAAGGCCCAGGGCCTGATAGGACGCATGCCGGTGATTTTTCTCACCGGCCATGCCGATGTGCCCACGGCCGTGGACACGGTCAAGCGCGGCGCCTTCGACTTCTGTGAAAAACCGTTTTCCGACAACGGCCTGGTGGACCGCATCGAGCAGGCCCTGGCCGTCTCTGCGCAGTGGATGGAGGCCGAAGCCCAGCAGGAAGCCGTGCGCCAGCGCCTGTCCGAGCTCACCGAACGTGAGCGCGCCGTCATGGGTCTGGTGATCGAGGGCGTGCCCAACAAGCTGATTGCCGATCAGCTGGACATCAGTGTGCGTACCGTGGAGGTGCACCGCGCCCGGGTGTTCGACAAGATGCAGGTCAAATCGGCGGTGGAACTGGCCAATTTGCTGCGGACCCAGGGGCAGCTGTCTGCGGCTTGAAACCCGGCAGACCCGTGCTCTCCTCAAAAAACAAAGGCCGCTCAAAGCGGCCTTTTTTGCGGGCTGCGCAGCCTGGGCCCAAGGGCCGGGACTGCACTGTGCCGGGATCAGCGGGCTTGCTGGGGCTCGCCCACAAAGATTTCCACGCGGCGGTTGCGGCCACGGCCTTCGGCCGTGTCGTTGGTGGCAATGGGCTGCATGGAGCCACGGCCTTCCACCTGGATGCGGCTGCCATTGACGCCACGCGCCGTCAGGTAGTTGCGGGTGGACTCGGCGCGGTGCAGGGACAGCGGGTTGTTGATGGCATCGGTGCCGGTGCTGTCGGTGTGGCCGACGATGCGCACCTGGGTATTGGGGTTGTTGCGCAGGCCTTCGGCAAAGCGGTCCAGGATGGGGGCGAAATTGCCCTTGATGTCGTAGCGACCGGTGTCAAACGAGATGTCGCTGGGAATGTCCAGCTTCAGCTGGTTGTCATGGGTCTGGGAAACCTGCACGCCGGTGCCCTGGGTGGCGGCTTCCATCTCGCGCTTTTGCTTTTCCATGTTGTTGGACCAGATGTAGGTGCCAATGCCACCCACGGCCGCGCCGGCCAGGGCACCCACGCCGGCCTTGCCGCCGGTGGCTGCGCTGATGGCTGCGCCGGCCAGAGCGCCGACACCGGTGCCTATGGCTGTGTTGCGCTGGGTGTCGCTCATGCCGGTGCCGGTGTTGGCACAGCCAGTCATGGTGAGCACGGCTGCAGTGACGGCAGCCAGAATGATTTTGCGGTTCATGGAGTCCTCCTTGAACAGGTGGTGAAAAGTATGCGGGGTGGAGATGCACACGGCACAAACCTGAAATAAGAGTGCCTGCGGCAACCAGCCTGGCGAAAGGATAGCAAGTTGTAAGCAGTGACTGCGTAAGACGGCAGGAGTTTGCAGGAGCCGTGTTGCAACGATGGCAAATGCTGACAATGTGGCCCAGCCTGGACCGGCCTGTCCTGGGCCGTGTGCAGGATGCGCAGAGCGTTCAGGGCTCTGGTGGCGGTGGACCGGGCCGGGGTGGCGGCTCTCCCTTGGGGCGGCCCGAGAACATGGTCCACCAGACAATCAGCACCAGAACCAGCAGGGCCAGCAGCGCTTCAAGCAAAATCAGGGTCATGAATGTCTCTCTCCCGCTGCGCGCGTTGATGGCTGTCATTGTAGGAAGCCTGGTTGCCTGTTCCAGCCCCCCCAAACCCTCGCCCTCGGGCCGCCTGCCGGGCGAAGCCCCCATCGCCTTGGGCGACGGCAGCGACAACGGCCCTTTGCCCCCTACCGCCCTGCAGGCCAAGAGCCGCTGGGTGCCGGTGCGCTGGGCCGAGCTGCCCGGCCTGGAGCAGGATGCGCTGCACGAGGCCTGGAATGCCTTTTTGAAAAACTGCGAGCGCCCCAGCCCCACGTTTGCGCCCCTGTGCGGCGAGGTGCGACGCATGAGCCTGTCCAGCGAGGCCGAGCAGCAGCTGTGGCTGCGCTCGCGCCTGCAGCCCTATCGTGTGGAAGGGCATGATGGCCGTGTGGATGGCATGCTGACCAGCTATTACGAGCCGCAAATCACGGCCAGCCGCCTGCCTACGGCCGAATTCAACATCCCGCTGTATGCGCTGCCGGCCGGCCGCACGGCCAAGGGCGGCCCCTGGTACACGCGCCAGCAGATCGAAACCCTGCCCGCGGCCCAGGCCGCGCTGCAGGGCAAGGTCATTGCCTGGATGAATGATCCGGTGGAAGCCATGATCTTGCATATCCAGGGCTCGGGTCGGCTGGAGCTGACCGAGGCCGATGGCCGCGTGCGCCAGGTGCGCGTGGCCTATGCCGGCACCAATGACCAGCCCTACCGCAGCATTGGCAAATGGCTGCTGGACCAGGGCCTGGTGCGCGATGCCACCTGGCCCGGCATCAAGGCCTGGATCGCACAAAACCCCGGTCGTACCCAGGAGCTGATGTGGAGCAACCCGCGCTATGTCTTCTTCCGCGAAGAGGTGCTGGAGGGCGTAGACGTCAACTTCGGCCCCAAGGGCGCGCAAGGTGTGCCGCTGACCCCCGGCCGCTCCATTGCCGTGGACCGCGGCAGCATCCCCTATGGCACGCCGGTGTGGTTGCACTCCACAGGCCCCCAGGTCAATCTGAGCCGGCTGGTGATGGCCCAGGACACGGGCAGCGCCATTGTCGGCGCCGTGCGCGCCGACTACTTTATGGGCTGGGGGCATGAGGCCGGCGAGCTGGCCGGGCGCATCAAACAGAACCTGCGCCTCTGGGTGCTCTGGCCCAAAGGTACCCCAGTCCGCGGCGGCTGATTTTGTTTTGGACTGGAATGGTGGCTCGTTTTGAGGCGCCCATACAGCGCTTGATGCTTTGTTGCTCGCCCTTGCCGTATCTCGATACTGTCAGCGGGCGAGACGCCGCGCCTCAAGCGCTGTCTGGGCGTTGTGGGGTAGGACCCAGCGCCCGCTACGCTGCGCGGGCCCGCTCCGGCTGAAATCCAGTTGGTTTTAAAAGAATAGCGCCACGTGCCTTGGTAGAGCCAGACTCAAGCCATTTTGTCGCGTAAATGCTTGTCTGGAGCGCTATGGGTGCTCTGGATTTAGAAGCCCTGTTTCTTTCGGCCGCACAGCCTATGAAACTGGCGCAGCCTGAGGCCAGAGGCAGCGAGCAAGGGCCGCCCCGCAGCGAGGCTGCCGTCCCCCTTTGGGGGAAGACGCGTAGCGTCTCAGGGGGATTCGAAGTATCTGCGTACGACAGGAGGCTCATCCCCCACATGGAAAGCCAGCTTGCGCTCGCGCAGCGCCACATCGGCGGCGGTAACGCGCTCAAAGCGGCGCAAATGCTCGGTCCAGGACTCGTCCACGATCTGTTCCACATAGCGCTCGGGCTTGCTCATGCTGTGCAACAGGCTCCACCCCACGGCGCCCTGGCGCAAGCGGCTGCGGCGGCTTTCCTGCATCAGCGTGCGAAAGCGCTTGGCCTTGGCGGGGTTGATGCGGTATTCGATCTGTACCACCACGCGGCCGCTTTCGGGCTGGTCGTGGGTGGGCGGGGTCCAGGCCTTGGAGGGGCTGAGGTCTTCCAACACCTGGCGCTCGGTCACCAGGCGCTGCACCAGCAGCATCACCAGCACGCCGGTGACGGCGGCCGCGATCAGGCTGGTGGGCACGCTGGTCAGCGAGGCCACCTTGCCCCACAGTGCAGCGCCTACGGCCGTGCCGCCCATGATGGACATCTGGTAGGCCGCCATGCCGCGAGCCCGTACCCAGTTTGGCAGAGCCATTTGCGCCTTGACGCCCAGGCTGTTGGCGGTGGAGATCAAGGCCATGCCGGCCAGCATCATGCAGGCGATGGCCAGCAGCAAATGCGGCACCAGGGCCACACCCACGGTGGCCAGGGCCATCAAACAGGTGCCGACGATGACCAGCTTTTCCCCCAGCGCCTGGCGCAGCCGTGGCAAAAACATGGCGCTGCCTATGGCACCCGCGCCCATGGAGGCCAAAAGAATGGTGAAGGTGCCGGCGCCGCCAACAAAATGGCCTTCAAAGCGCTGGGCCGTCAGCGGCAGCAAGGCCATGATGGCCGTGGACATGAAAAAGAAGGCCACGGTGCGGGCAATCACGGCGCGCATGCGCGGCGATTCCTTGACGAATTGCAGACCCACGCGCATGGCGCTGTGCAGGCGCTCGCGGCCCAGCGGGTTCTCGGGCTGGTGGCGCTTCCAGCGCACCAGCACCACCACCGAAAGCAGCGACAGCACGGCATTCAGCACAAACACCCAGGCGCTGCCCAGGCTGGCAATGATGGCGCCTGCCAGCAGCGGACCGACGATGCGCGAGGCATTCATGGCCACGCCGTTGAGGGCCATGGCCGAGGGCAGATGGGTTTTGCTCACCATCTCCGGCAGCAGGGCCGAGAACACCGGCCAGCGCATGGCCGTGCCAATGCCGTTGGCAAAGGTGAGGGCCAGCAGCAGCGGCGCAGTCATCCAGCCCATGGCCACCGTCACACACAGCAGCACGGCCACGGCGGCCACCAGGCATTGTGTGGCAATCACATAGCGGCGGCGGTCCAAAATATCGGCCAAAGCCCCGCTGGGCAGGCCCAGCAAAAACACCGGCAGCGTGGAGGCAGTTTGCACCAGGGCCACCAGCACCGGCGAGGTGGTGAGCGAGGTCATCATCCAGGCTGCGGCCACATCGTTCATCCACATGCAGATATTGGCCGCCAGCGTCACGCACCACAGCATGCGAAAACCGGGCGAGGCCGACAGCGGTGCCCAGGTGGACACCGGCTTGCCCGCCTGGGGCGTGTGGCTGTGCGGGCTGGAGGGATCTTCCAGCACCTGACCTGCAGCAGCAGACGCTGCGCTGTGGTCCGGGGCGCCTGGAATGTCGGAAGCGGGGGGAGAGGTGGAATCAGACATGGCCGCCCGATTGTGCGGGCAAGTGGCGGTTCATGCAGACACCTGGAATGCATCCAAGGCACGTTGGAAGCCCTGTCGTACAAAGCCAGCGCAGCCCAAGCGGGAGACGGCCAGCAAGGGCCGCCCCGCAGCAAAGGCCGTCGTCCCCCTGGGGGGAAGGCGCCGAAGGCGACTCAGGGGGGGGTTATATGCCCCAACGGCCACGCACTGCTGGACTTGACCTCGCCCAGTGAAAAACTGGTGTGCATATCCTTCACATTGGGCAGGTTCAGCAGCACGGTGCGGGTGAAGTGGGAAAAGCTCTCCAGGTCCTGGGC
The DNA here is from genome assembly GCA_031277855.1 of Acidovorax sp. GTDB lineage: Bacteria > Pseudomonadota > Gammaproteobacteria > Burkholderiales > Burkholderiaceae_C > Comamonas. Next base: position 24,732 of record JAITLO010000006.1, read on the forward strand.
CACCACCTGCAGCTCAAACATGCCCTTGCCGCTGATGTAGTGGCAGGACACTACCTCGGGGATCGCGCGGATCGCTTCCTCCATTTCGCGCGTGCGCACACCGGTGCTGATCTCGGCGTCAATGCGCACAAAGGCCAGCACGCCCAGGCCGATCTTGTGGCGGTCGATCTCGGCGTGGTAACCGCGGATAAAGCCGGCCTCCTCCAGCGCCCGCACGCGTCGCCAGCAAGGGGCGGCCGACAGACCCACACGCTGGGCCAGCTCGGCATTGGTCAGGCGCCCGTCGGCTTGCAGGGCGGCGAGTATGCCCAGGTCGAATTTGTCCAATCTGTTCAATTTAAGGCCTTTGAGAGAAAGCTTCTTGCGCAAGACTGCGTGATGACGGCAAATAAAGCAATCACCTTCCGGACAGCGGCGCATACACTTGACCACCGTCATCGAAATTACATACAAAAGGCACGGGGACCTGCCTGCTGGAAGCGCTCCAGCCGGGACCACCGTGCCGCCCATGGAGACAAGCGATGAAAGCCTATCCCTACGCCGGAGGTGCGTGCGCGCACCCCTTTGCCGCGCAGCCACACGCTGCGTCTTGCGCCTTTTTTGCAGCCACAAGCTGCATGGCTGCTGAACATGGTGTGTATGGAGGTGTGCTATGAATGCCCCTCTGCCCGAGCACATTCGCAAGGCGCTCGACAGCGTCACCCTCGAAGACAAATACTCCCTGGAGCATGGCCGCGCCTTTATGAGCGGCGTGCAGGCCCTGGTGCGCCTGCCCATGCTGCAGCGCCAGCGCGATGCGGTGGCGGGGCTGAACACGGCCGGCTTTGTCAGCGGCTACCGGGGCTCGCCCCTGGGCACTTATGACCAGTCGCTGTGGGCTGCCAAAAAGCATTTGCAGGACAACCACATCGTCTTCCAGCCCGGCGTGAACGAGGAGCTGGCCGCCACCGCGGTGTGGGGCACGCAGCAGCTCGACCTGTACCCGGACTCCAAAAAGTACGATGGCGTCTTCGGCATCTGGTATGGCAAGGGGCCGGGCGTGGACCGCTGCTCCGACGTGTTCAAACACGCCAATATGGCCGGCACGGCCCAGCATGGCGGCGTGATCGCCATTGCGGGCGATGACCACATCAGCAAGTCCTCCACTGCGGCCCACCAGAGCGACCACATCTTCAAGGCCTGCGGCACGCCGGTGTTCTTCCCCAGCAATGTGCAAGACATTCTGGACATGGGCCTGCATGCCTTTGCCATGAGCCGTTTTTCCGGCCTGTGGTCGGGCATGAAAACCATCCAGGAGGTGGTGGAGTCCTCGGCCAGCGTGTCGGTCGATCCGGACCGCGTGAACATCATCCTGCCCGAAGACTTCGCCATGCCAGAGGGCGGCCTGCATATCCGCTGGCCCGACGTGCCACTGGAGCAGGAAGCACGGCTGATGGACTACAAGTGGTATGCCGCGCTGGCCTATGTGCGGGCCAACAAGCTGAACTACAACGTGGTCCAGGGCAGCAATGACCGCTTCGGCCTGATTGCCAGCGGCAAGGCCTACAACGATATGCGCCAGGCCCTGGTTGATCTGGGGCTGGACGACGACACCTGCCGCCAGCTGGGCATTCGCGTGCACAAGGTCAACGTGGTCTGGCCGCTGGAGGCCTCCATCACACGTGACTTTGCCCAAGGGCTGCAAGAGATTCTGGTAGTGGAGGAAAAGCGCCAGGTCATCGAATACCAGCTCAAGGAAGAGCTGTACAACTGGCGTCCCGATGTGCGCCCCAACGTACTGGGCAAGTTCGACGAGCAACCCGGTGACAACTCGGGCGGCGAATGGTCCATGCCCAATCCCAGCCAGAACTGGCTGCTGCGCCCCAAGGCCGATCTGACGCCCGCCATCATTGCCCAGGCCATTGCCAAGCGCCTGAAAAAGCTGGGGGTGCCGGCGCACATCGAGGCGCGCATGGAAGAGCGCCTGGCCGTGATTGCCGCGCGCGAGCATGCCCTGGCCGAGGTACCTGCCGCCACCGGCGAGCGCACACCCTGGTTCTGCAGCGGCTGCCCGCACAACACCAGCACCCGCGTGCCCGAGGGCTCGCGCGCCGTGGCCGGCATTGGCTGCCACTATATGACCACCTGGATGCCGGACCGCAACACCAGCACCTTCACGCAAATGGGCGGCGAGGGCGTGACCTGGGTGGGCCAGGCGCCGTTCACCAAGGAAAGCCATGTCTTCGCCAACCTGGGCGATGGCACCTACTTCCACAGCGGCCTGCTGGCCATACGCCAGAGCATTGCCTCGGGCGCCAACATCACCTACAAAATCCTCTACAACGACGCCGTGGCCATGACCGGTGGCCAGACCGTGGGCGAGCGGCCCGAGGGCCACTCGGTGGCGCAGATTGCCCACAGCCTGCGCGCCGAGGGCGTGGTCAAGCTGGTGGTAGTGACCGACGACCCAGCCAAATACCAGGGCCGCACCCACCAGCTCAGCGCCAATGCTGCGCGCGCCAAGCACCAGGAGCTGCTCAACGACCTGCCTGCAGGCACCGAAGTCTTTCACCGCGACGAGCTGGACCGCATACAGCGCGAGTTCCGCGAGATCCAGGGCTGCTCCATCATCATCTACGACCAGACCTGCGCCACCGAAAAGCGCCGCCGTCGCAAGCGCGGCACCCTGGCCACGCCGGACAAGACTGTGGTCATCAACGAGCTGGTTTGCGAGGGCTGCGGCGACTGTGGCGTGGCCTCCAACTGCCTGTCGGTGGAGCCGGTGGAAACCGAGTTTGGCCGCAAGCGCCGCATCAACCAGAACACCTGCAACAAGGACTTCTCCTGCGTCAACGGCTTTTGCCCCAGCTTTGTCACCGTCGAAGGCGGTCAGCTGAAGAAGCCCAAGAAAGCGCAAAAGGGCGATCTGGCAACCCTGGCCGCCATTCCCGACCCCGTGCTGCCCGTGGCCGAAACGGCCTGGGGCATTGTGGTCGGCGGTGTGGGCGGTACCGGCGTCATCACCATTGGCTCGCTGTTGGGCATGGCGGCCCACCTGGAAGGCAAGGGCGTGGTCACGCAGGACGCCGGTGGCCTGGCCCAGAAGGGCGGCGCCACCTGGAGCCATATCCAGATCGCCAACCGGCCCGAGGCCATCTACACCACCAAGGTGGACATGGCCAAGGCCGACCTGGTGATTGGCTGCGACCCCATTGTTGCCGCCAACAAGGCCTCGCTGGCCGTGATGCAGACCGGTCGCACCTTTGTGGCGCTGAACAACCACGGCACACCCACGGCCGCCTTTGTGCACAACCCGGACTGGCAATTCCCCGCCAGCAGCTGCGATGCCGTGCTGGCCAGCGCCGTGGGCGCCGATCTGGTGGGCAGCTTCGATGCAGAACAGGCCGCCGTGCAACTGTTGGGCGACAGCATCTACACCAACCCGCTGTTGCTGGGCTATGCCTGGCAAAAGGGCAGGGTGCCGCTGTCCCGCGCCGCGCTGATGCGCGCCATGGAGCTCAACGGCGTGCAGGTGGCCAACAACCAGGCGGCATTCGAATGGGGCCGGCGCTGTGCCCACAACCTGGCCGAGGTGCAGGCCCTCTACCAGGCGGCTCAGGTGATCCAGTTCGTGAAAAAGCCTTCGCTGCAGGAGATGGTGGCCAAACGGGTGGAGTTTCTGACCGGTTACCAGAACGCGGCCTATGCCGCCCAGTACCAGTCCCTGGTGGACCAGGTGCATGCGGCCGAACAGGCCCTGGGCAAGAGCACGCAGCTGAGTGAGGCCGTGGCACGCTATCTGTTCAAACTGATGGCCTACAAGGACGAGTACGAGGTGGCACGTCTGCACCTGGACACCAGCTTCACCGACAAGGTGGCAGCCATGTTCGAGGGTGACTACAAGCTGGTCCACCACCTGGCCCCGCCCACCACAGCGGCCAAGGATGACAAGGGCCGCCTGGTGAAGAAGGCCTACCAGCCCTGGGTGCGTACCGCCTTTGGCGTGTTGGCCAAGCTCAAGGGCTTGCGCGGCACGGCGCTGGACCCCTTTGGCAAGACCGAGGAGCGCCGTACCGAACGCGCCCTGATTGCCGAGTACCGTGCCAGCGTGGAGGAATTGCTGGCCGGGCTGACGGCTGACAAGCTGGCGCTGGCGGTGCAGATTGCCCGCATTCCCGAAGACATTCGCGGCTATGGCCATGTCAAGGACCGCCATTTGCTGGCCGCGCGCAGCAAATGGACGCAGCTGATGCAGCAGTGGCGCACGCCGCTGGCGGCTGAGGCGCGGCAGGCCTGAGCCTGACGGCCGGAGCAGCGGTTCGCTCCTTTGCCCACCCGTTCGCCATCGCGAGCCGGTGGGCTTTTTCTATGAAATGGATAGCTGCCTGTGTAGATGGGGCCTGCGCTAGCCTGTGTTTTGGCTTAAATACCTGCGGAGGCAGCCCCGGAGGCAAAAACCCGTCGCAAGCTTGGAATAGCCTCTGCGCCCGTGGGGAGGGCCGCATACAATGTCCCGTTCGCCTGGGCTGCCTGTCAGCCTGGGCAGCCATTTTTTTGATCTAGAACATTCCGAACTGGAGTCTCTTCCGTGTTTATTTCTTCCGCTTTCGCACAGACCGCCCCCGCAGCCGCTGCTGGCGGCGACATGATGTCCTCGCTCACCGGCATGCTGCCGCTGGTGCTGATGTTTGTGGTGCTGTACTTTGTGATGATCCGCCCCCAGATGAAGCGCCAGAAAGAACAGCGCGCCATGGTGGACGCACTGGCCAAGGGCGACGAAGTGGCAACCAGCGGCGGTCTGCTGGGCAAGATCAGCGACCTGAACGAGCAATTCCTGTTCCTGGAAGTGGCCTCTGGCGTTGTGGTGCAAGTGCAGCGCGGCGCCGTGCTGCAGGTGCTGCCCAAGGGCACCGTGACCACCAAGTAAGCCCTTTTTTGTGAGCGGGCCGGACGGCCGTTGGCGCGCCCAGCCCTCTCACGCCCCGTGTGAGAGAAAAGCGCGATCATGAACCGATACCCGGTCTGGAAGTACGCGATCATCGTGATCGCGCTACTGGTGGGAGTGGTCTACACCCTGCCGAACTTTTTTGGTGAGGCGCCTGCTGTGCAGGTGTCCTCGGGCAAGTCCACCGTCAAGGTGGACGAGTCTGTGCTGCTGCGTGCGAAAACCGCGCTGGAAGCAGCCAATCTGCCCACCAACCACCTGGCCCTGGAAGGCACCTCGGTGCGGGCCCGCTTTGAGACGCCGGACGAGCAGCTCAAGGCCAAGGACGTGCTGCAGCGCGCCCTGATCACCGACCCCACGGACCCCGCCTACATCGTGGCGCTGAACCTGGTGTCGCGCTCGCCCGACTGGCTCACGGCCCTGGGCGCCAAGCCCATGTACCTGGGCCTGGACCTGCGCGGTGGTGTGCACTTCATGCTGCAAGTCGACATGCAGGCCGCGCTGACCAAGAAGGCCGAATCGCTGGCGGGCGATCTGCGCACCATGCTGCGCGACAAAAACATCCGCCACGGCGGCATCAGCCGTGACGACCAGACCGTGGAAGTGCGCGCCCGTGACCAGGCCACGCTGACCGCAGCGCGCAATCTGGTGGCCGACCAGTTCCCTGACCTGCAAACCACGGACGCCCCCGATGGCAATGGCGGCTTTGTGCTGCGCGCCACCATCAAGCCCGAAGCCCTGCGCAAGGTGCAGGAGCAGGCGCTCAAGCAGAACATGACCACGCTGCACAACCGTATCAACGAGCTGGGCGTGGCCGAGCCGGTGATCCAGCAGCAAGGCCTGGACCGCATCGTGGTGCAGCTGCCCGGCGTGCAGGACACGGCCAAGGCCAAGGACATTCTGGGCCGCACCGCCACGCTGGAGGTGCGCATGGTGGACGAGTCCACCGAGGCGCGCGCCGCCGAAATGGGCTCCGGCCCCGTGCCCTTTGGCGCCGAAAAATACCCGGACCGCAACGGCCAGTCGCTGATCGTCAAAAAGCAGGTGGTGCTGACCGGTGAGAACCTGACCGATGCCCAGCCCGGCTTTGACAGCCAGACCCAGGAGCCCACTGTCAACCTGACGTTGGACGCCAAGGGCGCCCGCATCTTCAAGGACGTGACCCGCGAGAGCGTGGGCAAGCGCATGGCCATCATCCTGTTCGAAAAGGGCAAGGGCGAGGTGGTGACGGCGCCGGTGATCCGCACCGAAATTGCCGGTGGCCGCGTGCAGATTTCCGGTCGCATGAGCACAGCGGAAGCCAATGACACCGCGCTGCTGCTGCGTGCCGGCTCCCTGGCCGCGCCCATGGAAATCATCGAGGAATACACCATAGGCCCCAGCCTGGGTGCAGACAACATCAACCGCGGGATTCACTCCGTGGTCTGGGGCATGGTAGCGATTGCCGTCTTCATGTGCCTGTACTACATGGTGTTTGGTGTGATCTCCACCATTGCCTTGTCGGTCAACGTGCTGCTGCTGATGGCCGTGCTGTCCATGATGCAGGCCACGCTGACTCTGCCCGGCATTGCCGCCATGGCCTTGGCCATTGGCGTGGCCATTGACTCCAACGTGCTGATCAACGAACGCATTCGTGAAGAGCTGCGTGCCGGTGCCTCGCCGCAGGCGGCCATACAGGCCGGCTATGAAAATGCCTGGCACACCATTTTGGACTCCAACGTGACCACGCTGATTGCTGGCTTGGCCCTGCTGGCCTTTGGTACCGGCGTGGTGCGCGGCTTTGCCGTGGTGCACTGCATTGGCATCGTCACCAGCATGTTCTCGGCCGTGTTCTTCTCGCGTGGCCTGGTCAACCTCTGGTATGGCCGCCGCAAAAAGCTCAAGAGCGTGTCCATCGGCCAGGTGTGGAAGCCCGAAGGTGATGAACACCGTTCCGTGGCCGCACGCGGCAATAGCAATTAAGGAGGCGGACTATGGAATTTTTAGTTCCGGCATCACATGCGCTGTGCGCATATGAGCCTGCTCTGAAAATTCCAAGTCAAAGGTAAAAATCATGGAATTTTTCCGCATCAAAAAAGACATCCCGTTTATGAAGTACGCGTTGATCCTCAACGCGGTGTCCTTCATTACCTTCGCCCTGGCGGTGTTCTTTCTGTTCTCGCGTGGCCTGCACCTGTCGGTGGAATTCACCGGCGGCACGGTCATGGAAGTGGCCTACAGCCAGCCAGCCGATATCGGCAAGGTGCGCGACAAGGTCTCCAGCCTGGGCTACCAGGATGTGACGGTGCAGAACTTTGGCACCTCGCGCGACGTGATGATTCGCCTGCCGGTGCAAAAAGGTGTGACCTCGGCCCAGCAAAGCGAGCAGGTGCTGACGGCGCTGAAGGCAGAAGACCCCGAAGTCACGCTGCGCCGCACCGAATTCGTCGGCCCGCAGGTGGGCGAGGAGTTGGTGCACGGCGGCCTGATGGCCCTGGGCATGGTGGTGCTGGGCATTGTGATCTACCTGGCCTTCCGCTTCGAGTGGAAGTTCGGCGTGGCCGCAGTGATCGCCAACCTGCACGACGTGATCATCATCCTGGGCTTTTTCGCCTTCTTCCAGTGGGAGTTCTCGCTGTCGGTGCTGGCCGGCGTGCTGGCCGTGCTGGGCTACTCGGTCAACGAGTCCGTGGTGATTTTTGACCGAATCCGCGAGGCCTTCCGCAAGTTCCGCAAGCTGTCCACCTCCGAGGTGATCGACCACGCCATCACCTCGACCATGAGCCGTACCATCATCACCCACGCTTCGACCGAAGCCATGGTGCTGTCCATGTTCTTCTTTGGCGGTCCCAGCCTGCATTACTTTGCACTGGCGCTGACCATTGGCATTTTGTTCGGCATCTATTCTTCGGTGTTTGTGGCCGCAGCCATTGCCATGTGGTTGGGGGTGAAGCGTGAGGATCTGGTCAAGGTGCCAGTCAAACGTGAAGGTGATGCCAACGACCCCAACTCGGGTGCGGTGGTTTGAGATTTAGCACCCCCTGAGCCGCTACGCGGCTTCCCCCTCTCTCGCTACGCGGGAGGGGGACGGCACCAGCGCTGCGGGGCGGCCCTTGCGCGGTGCCCTGGCCTTTTGGCCACGCCAGTTTTTAAGGCTGTGTGTCTTTACTGATTGCAAAAAAGCAGCTTCGGCTGCTTTTTGTTTTTTCGGTGGTTTTGCACGCATGCTTTGCAACTGGCGCAGCCCAGGTCAGGGACAGCGAGCAAGGGCCGCCCCGCAGCGAGGCTGTCGTCCCCTTGGGGGAAGACGCGAAGCGGCTCAGGGGGTTAACTTCTCACCAAGCGTTGAAATAAGCCGCCGGGCAGGCGGGCCACCTGGCCGTCGAGCTCCTGCTCCAGCAGCCAGGCCTGTAGTGCAGCGGTGTCCCAGCCGGTGAGGGCCTGGAGCTGGTCCAGGCCCATGGGGTCGAAGCCCAGTGCGGTCAGCAGGGGGTGTTCGGCAGTGGCGGCCGTGGGTGTGGCCGCTGTCTGGGTGGGTACCGATGCCGATGCCGATGCCGCAGCATTGGGCCAGGGCAGCAACTCGTCCAGCATGTCTTGCACGGTCTCCACCAATTTGGCACCCTGGCGCAGCAGGGCATGGCAGCCTTTGGATTGGGGCGCGTGGATGGAGCCGGGTATGGCAAACACCTCGCGGCCCTGTTCGGCGGCCATCCGGGCGGTGATCAGCGAGCCCGAGGCCAGGGCGGCTTCCACCACCAGGGTGCCGGCAGACAGACCGGAAATCAACCGGTTGCGTTTGGGAAAGTTGGGGGCCAGCGGTGGCGTGCCCAGCGGGTATTCGCTGAGCAGCAGGCCGTGGGCTGCTATCTGTTGGGCCAGGGCTGTATGGCGGCGGGGGTAGATCACATCCAGGCCCGTGCCCAGCACGGCCACGGTGCAGGCCTGGTCGGAGCGGGGCGCTTGCAGCGCCCCCTGGTGGGCGGCGGCATCAATGCCCAGGGCCATGCCTGACACCACACACCAGCCCTGCGATGCCAGGGCCTGGCCGAACTGGTGGGCATTGGCGTCACCTTGCGGCGTGGGGTTGCGGGAGCCGACGATGGCTAGCGCGCGGCGGTGGTCCACCAAAGGGGTGGGCTGCTCCAGCCAGCGGCTGGGGCCGGCGACATACAGCATCAGTGGCGGGTCTTCGGTCTGCAGTAGCGCGGGCGGATAGCGCGGATCGCCCAGGGTGACCAGGGCATGGGCCATGCCTTGGTCGCGGGCTTGCAGCCAGGCCTGGGTGCGGTACAAGACCTTGTCCCGATCGGGAGGGAGGCTGCTCAGGGCGGTGGCCTGTGCGGAGCTGGCGCAGTCTTGCAGCGCGCTGTGGGTTTGCGCCAGCACGGCCTGGGGTGAGCCAAAGCGGGTCAGCAGGCGGCGGGCTGTGCTGTTGCCCACGCCCGGTGTCAGGGCCAGGCGCAGCCAGGCCGCCAGCTCGGCGGCGGAAAGGTGTAAATCGCTCGATGTGCTGCTCATTGCGGTGTGACCAGTTTGTCGCCTACTTGCACGCCATAGCGCCCGTTCATGAGCAGCACATAGGCCACGCGTTCAAACGCCAGAAACACCAGGGCTGCGCCGTTGTCTTCGTCCGGTAGCTGGATTTCCGGGGCGCGCAGGTGCCGGCCCGGAGCCAGCACGGCCAGCACATGGCCGGCTTCCACGCTATCGCGCCGGCCTTTGTTGATGGCCACGATCTGCTGCGGTGCGCCGTAGCGCAGCGCGGTGCTGGTGTAGAGCTTGAGCACCCGTGCTTCCAGCGCAAAACCGGGTGCATGCGGGCTGAGGCTGTGCAAGCTGTGGGCGGGCTCGGGCAGCAGCCGGTCGCCTATGCGGATTTCTTCCTTGCTGCGCAGCAGCTCCAGCGTGGCAGGCAGATAAGGTGCGCCAGGGCTTTGTGCGGCGTTGGGCTGCTCGGTACGCAACAGAGCTGCCGTGCCCAATTCCTGGGCCTCATAGCCCAGCAGCTCGCCGCTGACAGGGTCTTGCAGTGGCACAGCATCACGGAAGATGCGGAACTGCACCGCTGCAGTGGCTGTACGCAGCGGGCTGTGGGCATCGCCAAGGGCATAGATGCGATCGCCCTGGGCCATCAGCACACGCTCGTCCGAGGCCGCGACCAGGCGGGGAGCAGCCTGCAACTGCGCGGGCGACACCAGCAGGGGCTGGGCCAGAAAAGCGGCGAGCAGCTGAGGGGGGAGAGTAGCCCAGGCCTGTTGGGGCAGGGGCTCGGCACGGCTGCGGGGCGACAGCTGCAGGGGTTCGCCCTCTGCGTGGGCCGTGGTGGCCAGACAGGCCAGCAGCGTACCCGTGAGCAAGCGGCTGCGTGCAGCGGCAACAGCGGTGGTGGTCATGCAAAGCCCTCTGGGGGAGATGGCGCAGACCGCAGGAAGCGGCCCGCTGCACGGAGCAGACTTCATTCTGCTGGCATGCCCATGCAGCAACAAGATGTATCGGGTGCCGTGCAGCCGACGGAGGGGAAAAAGAGGACAATGAAGCGGTTCATCCCCGCGTCTAACCCTATGTCTATTCTCAATATTCTCTGCTATCCCGACTCGCGCCTGCACAAGGTGGCCCAACCTGTTGCACAGGTGGACGACCGCATCCGCCAGCAAGTAGCGGACATGTTTGAGACCATGTATGACGCCAATGGCATCGGCCTGGCAGCCACGCAAGTGGACTTTCACCAGCGCCTGATCGTGATTGACGTCTCGCAGGACAGGGACCAGCCCATGGTGCTCATCAATCCCGAAATTTTGTGGGCTAGCGAGGAGAAACAACTGGGCGAGGAAGGCTGTCTGTCCGTCCCCGGTATTTACGATGGGGTGGAACGCTCCGTCGCTGTGAAAGTGCAGGCGCTGGACGAGCACGGCCACAGCCGTGTGATCGAAGCAGAGGGCTTGCTGGCCATCTGCATCCAGCACGAGATGGACCATTTGATGGGCAAGGTCTTCGTCGAATATCTTTCTCCACTCAAGCGCAACCGCATCAAGACCAAAATGGTCAAGCTGCAGCGCGAGGCAGAACGCATATGACGTCCCTCTCCATACACCGCTATTCCACCACCCGCTGGGCCATGGCCCTGGTCTGTGTTGCAGCCCTGGCGGGCTGTGCCGTGCCCGAGTGGCAAAAGCCGGGCACGCCGGCCAGCCAAATCCAGCAAGACATGGGAGCGCCCCAGGTGCGTAGCACCTTGCCCGAGGGTGGCGAGCGCTGGGTCTACAGCCGCCAACCCATGGGGCAACAGGTCTATCACTTTGATTTTGATAGCAACAAGCGCTTGCTGAGTGTGCGCCAGGTGCTGGAAGCTTCTGAATTCAACCGGTTGCGTCCGGGCGTGGACACCCGTGACAGCGTCTACCAAATCTTTGGCAAGCCCGCGCTGGTGGAGCGTGTGGCCAGCTTCAAAGGCGATATCTGGACCTACCGCATCTATGAAAATGGAAGCAACAGGCAGGCCCATGTTTTTTTGGATCCGCAGTACGTGGTGCAGCGGATCATGTTCACCGATGAGCGATACCGTGATGACGACCGCTTCTAAGGTCGGTCGCCATTTCCCCGCTGCCTGAGTTCGGCCCAGGGCCTGTAGCCCTTGGCCGGACTTTTTTGCGTTAGAGAGTGCATGAAAGTGATTTTTGCCGGCACGCCCGAGTTTGCGCGGGTGGCCATGGAGCGGCTTTTACAAGCCGGTTTTGACATTCCCCTGGTGCTGACCCAGCCCGACCGCCCTGCTGGTCGCGGCATGAAGCTGCAGGCATCGCCCGTCAAACAGTGCGCGCTGGAGCACGGCATTCGCGTGGAGCAACCGCGCAGCCTGCGTCTGGATGGCAAATACCCCGAAGACGCAGCCCAGGCCCGCCAGGCCTTGCTGGAGGCCGGTGCCGATGTGATGGTGGTGGCCGCCTACGGCCTGATACTGCCGCAGTGGGTGCTAGATCTGCCGCCCAAGGGGTGCCTGAATATCCACGCCTCCATCCTGCCGCGCTGGCGGGGTGCGGCGCCCATACACCGCGCCATCGAGGCCGGTGACGCCGAGACCGGCGTGACCATCATGCAAATGGACATAGGCCTGGACACCGGCGATATGTGCCTGCTGGAGCGCCTGCCCATCGAAGCCTCCGACACCACGGCCAGCCTGCAAGACAAGCTGGCCGCGTTGGGCGGCCGCCTGATTGTGGAAGCGCTGGAGATGGCGGCCTGTGGCGGCCTGCCGCGCACGCCCCAGCCTGTTGAGGGTGTGAACTACGCCCACAAGATCGAAAAAGCCGAAAGCGCCATGGACTGGCGCCTGGACGCCAAAGTGCTGGACCGACGCCTGCGCGCCTTCAACCCCTTTCCCGGTGGCAGCACGCAGCTGGGGGAGGAGACCATCAAGCTCTGGGCCGCAACACCCGAGGCCTTGCCCCAAGAAGCGGATGGCGCTGCCCAGCCCGGCCAGGTGCTGGCGGCCGACGCCGACGGTGTGCTGGTGGCCTGTGGCCAGGGTGCGCTGCGATTGACGCAGCTGCAGCGCGCTGGCGGTAAGAAGCTGGCGGCCGGTGACTTTCTGCGCGGTTTCGAGATTCCCGTGGGTGCCATGCTCCAACTGCCGGAGCAGCCATGAACCAGGCCACCGTGCTGTGGCAGCGCGCCACAGGCATCGCGCGCCAGCCCGCTTTTATGGTGGGGGTGCGCGACATGATGGGCACCCTGCCCGGCATCTCCGCCTGGGGCTTGGTGACGGGTGTGGCCATGGTCAAAAGCGGCATGCCGCTGCCGCTGGCCTTGTTCATGACGCTCACCGTCTACGCCGGCAGTGCCCAATTGGCCGTATTGCCGCTGCTGGCCGTGGGCGCGCCGTTGTGGGTGCTGTGGTTTACCGCGTTCTGCGTGAACCTGCGCTTTGTGATTCTCAGCACCATGTGGCGCAATTTCTTCTCGCATCTGCGCCTGCGCCATCGCCTGGCGATTGGCTATTTCAGCGGTGATGTGATTTTTGTCGGCTTCACCAAGCGCTACCCCCAGCCCGTCAAGCAGCCCGAGCAAGTGCCCTATTTCTGGGGCGCAGCCATTTCCAACTGGCTGGGCTGGCAAATCCCTTCGTTGGCCGGCGTCTTCCTGGCCAATGAGATTCCGCTGTCCTGGGGGCTGGGCTTTGCCGGTGTGCTGGCGCTGCTGGGCGTTCTGTATTCCATGCTCAACGACCGCGCCACCTGGGTGGCCTGTGCCGTGGCCTCGCTGGCCGCCGTGGCGGCGTTTGCGTTGCCGCTGAAGCTCAACATCCTGACGGCGATTGCTGCCGCCGTGGCCGTGGGCTTGCTGATGGAACAGGCCGAACGTCGCGCAGCCCGCCTGCGCCCGCTGCCGGCCGTGCGAGCCCCCGACCCCGCCAAGGGTGAGCAGCACCCGGTGCTGCCGCTGGATGAGGCCCCGCGTACCCTCGAGGCCACGCATGCCGCCGCAGAAAAGGAGCACGCATGAACGGTGCCGAACATTGGATCTGGGGCTATGTGGCCGGCCTGGGCCTGGCCGCGATCACGCTGATCACCCGTGCCTTCTTCATGATCCCGGACAAAGAGCTGCCCATGCCGGAATGGCTCAAGCGCGGCCTGCGCTATGCGCCGCTGGCAGCGTTGGCGGCTGTGATTGCCCCCGAGCTGGTGATGAGCAATGGCCAGTTGATTCACACCCTGGTCGATGCCCGCCTGCCGGCCCTGGTTTGCGCCACCGCCTACTTCTGGTGGAAGCGGGGCATTCTGGGCACCATCGTGGTGGGCATGGTGGTGTATTTGCCGCTGCACATCGGCCTGGGCTGGTAGAAAACAGGAGCTGCTTGTGCATGCAAAAAGCCATTCTTCAGGCTAAAACAGCCTGAAACCAAAGCAAGGAGCGCACAAGTCGCTCCTTTTTTTGTGCTTTTGCGTTGATGCAAAACCAGGTGCACCGCGTACAAAACTGGCGCGGCCCAAGCCAGCAGACAGCGAGCAAGGGCCGCCCCGCAGCGAGGCTGTCGTCCCCCCGGGGGGGAAGGCGCCGAAGGCGACTCAGGGGGGGATTACCGCGCTCTTTCCGCATACCGCGTGAATCGCAGCGCCTGGCCCTCGGTCTGAATGCGGCGCCACACGGCGCGTTTTTGCATGGGCGTGAATTCCAGCCACTGCTGCACCTCGGCAAAGCTGCGGCCGCAGCCCTTGCACTGGGCATCACCCTGGCTAGTGGAGCAGATCGCAATGCAAGGCGTGTCCGGCTGGGTTGCATACCAGGCCAGCCAGGCTTGCATGGCGGTAGGGGGGAGGTCGTCAGGCTGAATCTCTTGCGCGCCGGTGTGGATCAACCGGGCATACACCGCCGCCAATGCCTTGACCTCGGGGGTCAGTTGCACGCCATCCGGGCTGGGGCGTAACTGCCGCCAGTGGTTGATGGCGGCTTCGATGTCGGTGATGTGGATGCCGGTCATGGCTGGCGAACCGCCGCAAGCTGCAAAGCAGCAAGCATGATAGTGCGCGTTGGCGCTTCTCCCGCTGGTATGGTGTTTTGACCGTTAAACACCGCCGATTTGCTCCAATGTTGCATTTTGTGTTTCAATCGCGGCATTCAAAGGGGAGTAGTTCCCCGTTTGCAAAGCAGCGACGCAGCGCAAACGGATGACAGGTCGTCAATACGAAGCCTTGTGCTTCCGGCCTGTCAGGCACGGCACCGCCGCTGTCGAACAAGACCTTTGAGCCACAGCGTTATGGGCGGCTCAAAGGTCTTCCGTGCACACCTTCTCAGGTGCCAGCACAACAGACTTTCTTTCCGTCCATGGGCTCGGTATCAAGGTACGGCTTTATGCATTGGCATGGGCCGTCGTTCGACAACGAGGACTTTTGACTATGGACTTGGACTTTCTCACCCACACCCCGTTCTGGATCGCATTGGGCCAGATCATCATCATCGACATTCTGCTGGGTGGCGACAACGCCGTGGTGATCGCGCTGGCCTGCCGCAAGCTGCCACCCGAGCAGCGCCGCAAGGGCATCATCTATGGCACGGCAGGTGCCATCATCTTGCGCGTCATCCTGATCGCCTTTGCCATGACGCTGCTGGCACTGCCCGCATTGAAGCTGATCGGCGCGCTGCTGCTGGTGTGGATTGGTATCAAGCTGATCGCTCCCGATGAGGAAGGTCACGACAACATCCAGGGCAGCGACAAGCTGTTTGCCGCCATCAAGACCATCATCGTCGCCGATCTGGTGATGTCGGTGGACAACGTGATCGCCATTGCCGGCGCCGCCCAAAGCTCGGGCGAGCACCAGATGCTGCTGGTCACCCTGGGCCTGCTGATTTCCATCCCCATCATCGTCTGGGGCTCGCAGCTGGTGATCAAGCTGATGGAGCGTTTCCCCATCATCATCGTGGCCGGCGGCATGCTGCTGGGCTGGATTGCCGGCGGTATGCTGGTGACCGACCCGCTGTTCGTCAACACGGCGAAGTGGACCTGGATGCCCAAGCTGGGTACGCTGGATGAGAATGGCATGGCCCAGATCTCCACCACCCTGTACTGGGCTGCCCATATCGGTGGTGCACTGCTGGTGCTGGCCCTGGGCAAGATGGCTGCGGCCAAGAAGTCCAAGTCGGGCAGCGACGCAACCAGCCAAGCCTAATAAGCTACTGCGGCGGCCCTGCCGGGCCGCTGTCAACTGGGCAGATCGGTGCACAGAGCAATCCCAAGGCGGGAACCAAATCCCCAGGGAGCTGCTCTATTGCCGGTCTGCCCATTCTTTTTTTGTATCCCCCAATCTGGATGCACCTGTTTTTCAGGGCCATACACCACAAGAGGAACTCATGGAAACCATCATCGTGTACCTGGACGATGCGCCCTACGCCCAGCCGTTGCTGCAGTCCATGTCCCAGGCGCCACATGCCGCCCGCACCCACTGGGTGGTGGTGGCCTGTGCCCCGCGCATTACCCACCGCGTGAGCAAATGGGTCAGCAACCGGGCCCGTGAGAACTGGCGCAACAAATGGGCCGACAAGCTGTTTGCCGATGCCCTACCGGTGCTGGAGCGCAGCGGTGGCAAGGTGACTTCGCTGCTGGCCCGCGGCCCGCTGGCCGAGGTGGTGGAGCAGCTGCGTACCGAGCTGGGCACTTCCCCTCAGATCGTGGATCTGCGCCGTCCCAAGCTGGAAGCCCAGGGCCATGCGGTGCTGGCGCCGACCGCCATGGCAGCACCGGCCAAGCTGCAGGCGGGGCGCTCCTTCCCTGCATTGCTGGCCAGCCTGATGGGTCTGGGCTTTTTGCTGGAAGAAGTGCTGCAGTAAGCACGTTCTCGGCACAGCGCTGCCGCTGCTACCGGCGGCAGCGCAGCATCTGCCGCAGCCCGGCCCAGTGCGCTATGCTGCGCCCATGAAGCTGCTACTCAAATGGATTCTCAGCGCCTGCGCGCTGCTGCTCGTGGCCTCGCTCTACAGCGGGGTGCAGGTGCAAAGCTTTGGCTCGGCCCTGTGGGCGGCCGTGGTCATCAGCTTGCTCAATATGCTGGTGCGCCCCATCCTGGTGGTGCTGACGCTGCCCGTCACGCTGCTGACCATGGGGCTGTTCCTCTTTGTGCTCAACGGCCTGATGTTCTGGGCTGCAGCCAATATGCTGTCCGGCCTGCATGTCAACGGGTTCTGGGCCGCCGTGTGGGCGGCCATACTCTACTCCGTGCTGGGCATGGTCATCGAGTCAGCGCTGGGACGTCTGTTCCCGCAGCAGTGACTGCACCTCGCGCAAGCGGGTGTCGATGATGGAGGCCTCGAAATGGTCGGCCTGGGCGCCACTGCGCTGGGCCTGTTGCTGACCTGCCTTGAAGCGGTCCACGGCGGCCGCGTAGTCATACTGGGCCACAAAGGCCTCGGCTTCGGCCCGCAGCGCGCGCAACGGCTGGCCGGTTTCGCGTGAGGCCCGGGCCAGGGCCTGCCAGGCCGCAGCATCGTGTGGATGGTCGCTGACCCAGGTTTGCAAGGTGGTTGTCACATCGCCGCTGCGCCGCAGCATGGAGGCCGCCTGGGCGCGCAGCAGCAGCGTGGCGCGCTCATCTTCCGGATTGTGGTGGGGGGCAGCCGGGGCGGGCGGTAGTTGCTCCAGTTTTTGTAGTGCCAGCTGGGGCTGGTTGCGCAGCAAGGCCAGCTCGGCGGCCAGCCACAGGGTCTGGCGCTGGGCCGCTGCATCGTTCTGGGTCAGGGCCTGCAGCGTGGGCAGCATGGCCTCGGCGGCAGACAGTTCGCGCAGCTGCATCAAACCGAATATGGCCGCATACAAGGCGCCGGCCTGCTGGTCGGGTGACTGTTGGGCAAAGCCGCTGCTGGCGGGCAGGGCCGCCCACTGGCGCAGGGCATCGGGCCCGGGACGGGTCAACACCCGGGCGCGGGAGCTGACCATGGTGTGCTCCATGGTGGGCGGCTTGGCGGCCCCGGCCTGGCCCAGCATCTGGGTGCGGGACTGCATATCGGCCATGCGTTCTGTGGTCAGCGGGTGGCTGCGCAGATAGGGCCAACTGCCGTTGTCGTTGATGCGGTTGGCCTGCTGCAGGCGTTCGAACATGCTGGCAAAGCCGGCCGGGGCAAAGCCTGCAGGCGCCATCAGGCTGTAGCCCACGCGGTCGGCCTCGCGTTCCATGTCGCGCGAGAAGTTCAGCTGGTTTTGCACCGCCAGAGCCTGGCCACCCATCATCATGGCCATGCCGGCGTCCGGACTCTTGGTGGCGGCCAGGGCGCCCAAAATCATGCTGCCAATCATCAGGGGCGTGCTGCGCTTGTCCTGGGCAATTAAGCGCGAGATATGGCGCTGGGTGACGTGGCTCAATTCGTGGGCCAGCACCGAGGCCAGCTCGTCGCGTGTGGCCACCGCGCTCACCAGCCCCAGGTGCACGCCCAGAAAGCCGCCGGGCAGGGCAAAGGCGTTGATGCTGCGGTCACGGCCCAGCAGCACCTCCCAGGCAAAGCGCTCGTTCAGCTCGGGCGATAGCTCGCCGCGCTGCTCTGAAGTCTCTTTCAGCGGATACCAAATGCCCATCACATAGCTGTGCACCACGGGGTCGTCTACATAGTCCGGGTCGCGGTAGAGCTGGCGGGCAATGCTGTCGCCAATACGGCGTTCGTCATTGGTGGTGATGTCGGCACCATCGCCCATGCGGGGCAAGGGGGCACCATGGGTCTGCGCCTGCGCCAAAGGTAGGCTGGCAGGTGCCAGATTCATGAAAATCGTAGCAACCAGTGCAGACAGAATATATGCCAAAGGCTTTTTTCGTTGTGAATGGTGCATGGCAGGAATCGGGTGAAAACACAGTCTGTACGCCCGCAGCCCCCTGGGTTATGGCCGGCGCTATACCCTTGGCAGCCAGTGCGGGCTCCTGGGGTCTACCCCCTATGATGCCCGCAATCCCCAAACGTTCCGAGCGGTCCCCCTTCTTCCGTATGCCGTCGCATGGGCTGGAGGGGGAGGGCCGCTTCTGTGCATGACAACAGCTATGACCGATCAACTGACCCATTTCGATGCCCAAGGCCAAGCCCATATGGTGGACGTCGGGGGCAAGCCCGAAACCGACCGCGTGGCCGTGGCCGAAGGCCGCATTGTGATGGCGCCTGCTACGCTGGCCATCATCGCCAGCGGTACGGCCAAGAAAGGCGATGTGCTGGGCATTGCCCGCATTGCCGGCATCATGGCGGCCAAAAAAACCAGCGAGCTGATTCCACTGTGCCACCCCTTGGCTTTGACCCGCGTGGCCGTGGACTTTGTGCTGCAGGAGTCTGACAACGCCGTGCATTGCACGGCCACGGTGGCAACCCGTGGCCAGACCGGTGTGGAGATGGAGGCGTTGACGGCTGTGCAGGTGGCGCTGCTGACCATCTACGACATGTGCAAGGCGGTGGACAAGCGCATGTGCATGGAGGGCGTGCGGGTGCTTGCTAAACAAGGTGGCAAGTCAGGTGACTGGTCCATAGACGCAGCCTGAGAGCCCAAAGCGCTTGCTGGTGCGCACTACTCCCGGCAGGAGCCGGGGAGGAATTTGAGCAGCGCGGTCTTGTCTGCCGCCAGCGGGCCGCAGCGCCATTCGGAAATCTGCTTGCCCTGGCCCTTGTTGGCGACACTCAAGTCCAGCGCGACGGGGGCGTTGCTGGCGTCCTTGACATAGGGCCGCAGCTGCAGGGTTTTGCCATCGATCTGGTTGTCGTTGAAGTTCTGGGCCACGACGGAGATCACCCCGTTGGCATCGGTCTGTACCGATTGCACATATTTGCTGGGCCCCTTGGGGTCGGCAGTGGCCGATGCCGCAACGGGGTTGGCTTCGCAACCCCACTGGTTGGCATCGGTCGCGGCCGTGGTGAGCTTGTCTGCAGCCATGGACTGCACGGTCTCGGTGATGGTGGTGCGGCAGACCGAAGCGGCCAGCACCACCTCCGACATCTTGGCGCGCTTGGTGTAGTCCTGGTAGGCCGGCAAGGCCACGGCGGCCAGAACGCCGATGATGGCCACCACAATCATCAGCTCGATCAAGGTAAAGCCCTGTTGTGTGGAACGTCGCATGAATGGCTCCCGGGTGGTGGGTATGCCAGGCCTGCGCAATCGCTATGCCAGCCCGATCAAGGGCAGGAAAAAGGGGTAAGAACGGTGATTTCCATGGGGTCTGAGGCCGCTGGTCTGGCGGCGTGACATTGCTGTCGCTCAGCCTGGTCACCGGTCCGCCCACGGTTGGTCAATTTGTATCCGGTAGCCCGGCGTTTGAGCGTGCGTTTACGGCGCGGCTGTTGCGGTCTGGCGTGACTGCAGGTATTTACCGGTGAGTACCACCAGCATGGCGCCGAGGATGGATGCCAGAGACGGCAGCCAGGGCGCTTCGCCCACCAGGGGCCGTAGTACATGGTCGCTGGTGATGGTTTCACCGGCCACCCAGCCAATCAGCGCCGCGCCCAGGGTCACGATGAGGGGCCAGCGCTCCATCAGGCTGATCATCAGCGTGGAGCCAAACACTACCAAGGGGATGCTGATGGCCAGGCCCAAAATCAATAGCAGCATGTCACCGCCAGCGGCCGCTGCCACAGCAATGACGTTGTCCAGGCTCATCACCAGATCGGCCAGCAAAATGGTGCGGATGGCGGCCAGCATGCCCTGCTGGGTGAGATTGGTTGCGGATGCCGGTGCTGCCTCGCCCTTGAGCAGGCCCACGCCAATCCACAGTAGCAAAAGACCGCCCATGACTTCTACCCAGGGCAGCTGCATCAGCCGGGCGGCCACCAGAGTCAGCCCCACACGCAGCACCACGGCTGCGCCGGAGCCAAAGACAATGGCTTTTCTCTGCTGCTGCGCCGGCAGGCCGCGGGCGGCCAGGGCAATCACCACGGCGTTGTCGCCGGAGAGAATGATGTTGATCCAGATGATTTTGACCAGGCCGACCCAGAATGCGGCACCAAGCAAGGCTTCCATGGCCTCAGTGTAGGCAGGGCCGCATGGCGGTGGTTTTTTGCCGCAGGTCTGTAACTGCTGTGGGCATGGGTTTGCCTTGTGCCCTTTGTGTCATAGGCGTATGGGGCGCAGATGCTGCGCACAAAAAAGACAAGGCGCCCGCAGGCGCCTTGTGCTTGTCTCCCGGCAGGAAGTTGGAGTGGATCAGGCCGACTGGGCTTGGCGCGCCTGCATGTACTTGCCCAGGGCCACCACCAGCACGGCGCCTGCAGCGGCAGCGGCATAGTGCAGCCAGGGGTTGGCGGCGGTGAAGCCGTGCAGCAGCTTGTCGTTGACGATGGTTTCACCGCCGACCCAGCCGATCAGGGCTGCGCCCAGCGTCACGATGACGGGGAAACGGTCCATCAGCTTGATCATCAGCGTGGAGCCAAAGATCACCAGGGGAATGGAGATGGCCAGGCCCAAGATCAGCAGCACCATATTGCCTTGGGCGGTGGCGGCCACGGCAATCACGTTGTCCAGGCTCATCACCAGGTCGGCAATCAGGATGGTGCGAATGGCTGCAGCCATAGAGCCCGTGCCCTTGGATTCGCCTTCCTCATCGTCGCCGCCGGTCAGCAACTGGTAGCCGATCCACAACAGCAGCACGCCACCGATGACCTGCAAGAACGACAGCTCCAGCAGTTTGGCTGCCACCACGGTCAGGATGATGCGCAGCACCACGGCGGCACCAGAGCCGAACATGATGGCTTTTTTCTGCTGTTCAGGCGGCAGCGAACGGGCCGCCAAGGCGATGACGACGGCATTGTCGCCAGAGAGGATGATGTTGATCCAGACGATCTTCATCAGGCCGATCCAGAAATCGGCAGTGCTCAGGAACTCCATTTTTACTCCGCTGTTATGAATGAAAACGCCAGCGTGGGGGACCCCAAGCTGGCGTTTCTTTTATGGGAGCGTCCAGTGTAGTAGGACTGGAGCGTCTAACCGATTCGTAATTCTGCGTAAGCCGGGCAGCGCACGGTGGACCGGCGGCGCCCGGGGGCAAAAATTACAGCAGACCCTTGAGCAGGCGGCCCATTTCGGAAGGATTGCGGGTGATGGTGAAACCGCACTCTTCCATGATGGCCAGCTTGGCATCCGCCGTGTCGGCGCCGCCGGAGATCAGGGCACCTGCGTGGCCCATGCGCTTGCCGGGAGGGGCAGTCACGCCAGCGATGAAGCCCACGATAGGCTTCTTCATATTGGCCTTGCACCACATGGCGGCTTCGGCTTCGTCGGGACCGCCGATTTCACCGATCATGATCACGGCATCGGTGTCGGGATCGTCGTTGAAGGCGCGCATCACGTCGATGTGCTTCAGGCCGTTGATGGGGTCGCCACCAATGCCCACGGCGGAGGACTGGCCAATGCCCAACTCGGACAGCTGTGCCACGGCTTCATAGGTCAGCGTGCCGGAACGGCTCACCACGCCCACGCGGCCCTTTTTGTGGATGTGACCGGGCATGATGCCGATCTTGATCTCGTCGGGCGTGATCAGGCCGGGGCAGTTGGGGCCCAGCAGCAGGGTGCGCTTGCCGCCAGCGGCTTCCTTGGCCTTCATCTTGTTGCGCACTTCCAGCATGTCGCGAACAGGAATGCCTTCGGTGATGCAAATCGCCAGGTCCAGATCGGCTTCCACGGCTTCCCAGATGGCAGCAGCGGCGCCTGCGGGCGGCACATAGATCACCGACACGGTGGCGCCGGTGTCCTTGGCAGCGTCCTTGACCGAGCCGTAGATTGGGATGTCAAAAATCTTCTCGCCGGCCTTCTTGGGGTTCACGCCAGCAACGAAGCAGTTCTTGCCGTTCGCGTATTCCTGGCACTTTTCCGTGTGGAACTGGCCGGTCTTGCCGGTGATGCCCTGGGTGATGACTTTGGTGTCTTTGTTGATAAAGATCGACATGAGTGGTTCTCCGAGGGCTTCTTACTTGACGGCTTCGACGATCTTGGTGGCCGCTTCGGCCATGGTGTCGGCGCTGATGATGGGCAGGCCGGATTCGGCCAGCATCTTCTTGCCCAGCTCTTCGTTGGTGCCCTTCATGCGCACCACCAGCGGCACTTGCAGGTTCACGGCCTTGCAGGCAGTGATCACGCCGGTGGCGATGGTGTCGCACTTCATGATGCCGCCGAAGATGTTGACCAAAATGCCCTTGACCTTGGGGTTCTTGAGCATGATCTTGAAGGCTTCGGTGACCTTCTCGGGGGTGGCACCGCCGCCCACGTCCAGGAAGTTGGCAGGTTCGCCGCCGAACAGCTTGATGGTGTCCATGGTGGCCATGGCCAGGCCAGCGCCGTTCACCAGGCAGCCGATGTTGCCGTCCAGGGAGATGTAGGCCAGGTCGAACTTGGAGGCTTCGACTTCGGCAGGATCTTCTTCGTCCAGATCGCGGAAGGCCACGATTTCGGGATGACGGAACAGGGCGTTGGAGTCAAAGTTGAACTTGGCGTCCAGGGCCATCAGGTCGCCCTTGGAGTCGCAGTTCAAGGGGTTGATTTCCACCAGCGAAGCGTCGGTGTCCATGTAGCACTTGTAGATCTTGGCGAAGATGTCTACGGCTTGGTCGATGGACGCGCCGGTCAGGCCAATGGCTGCGGCAACCTTCTTGCTTTGCTCGACAGTGATGCCGGTCAGTGGGTCGATCATCTCGGTGACGATCTTCTCGGGAGTGGAGTGGGCCACTTCCTCGATGTCCATACCGCCTTCGCTGGAGGCAATCAGGGCCACCTTTTGCGTAGCGCGGTCGGTCACCAGCGACACGTACAGCTCATTCTTGATGTCGGCGCCGTCTTCGATGTAGAGGCGGCGGACCTTTTGGCCTTCGGGGCCGGTCTGGTGGGTCACCAGTTGCATGCCGAGGATTTGCTCGGCCAGCTTCTTCACGTCGTCGATGGTCTTAGCCACCTTCACACCGCCGCCTTTACCGCGGCCACCGGCGTGGATTTGCGCCTTCACCACCCACACGGGGCCACCAAGCTTTTGCGCTGCCTCTACAGCTTCTTGGACGGTGAATGCTGGAATGCCGCGGGGAACGGGCACACCAAATTGGCGCAAGATTTCCTTGCCTTGGTATTCATGAATCTTCATGAGATTGTCTCTTTGAACGGAGGGGAAATACCCGTTTGCCATGGACGCATAGTCAGGCGGCCGGGCTCGAATGACATGGCGACCGACGAATGTACCATGCTGCATCGCAACGAAAAAGGGCATTGTCAAGTGGCATATACGTATATATGTACGTGGTTGCGCGACATTGACGCCGAGCTGTCACTTACATCAGGAGCGTGGACGGAGGCGCGATTTCAGTGACAATGCGGCCCTTGATTCTTCCAGAATGGAACGTGCCGCCAGGCGGAGTGTAGGGGTATGCGCCAGAGGGCGCGGGAGCTAGGAATGTCCAAAGTCTTTATCGATGGCGAGGCCGGAACCACGGGGCTGCAAATCCGTGACCGCCTGCAGGGAATGACCGGTGTGGAACTGGTCAGCATTGATCCCGCGCTGCGAAAGGACCCCGCTGCCAAGCGCCAGCTGATCGCGGGTGTGGATCTGGTCATTCTGTGCCTGCACGACGACGCTGCCCGCGAGACCGTGGCCATGGTGGACGCCATCACGGCAGAGACGGGCCGCGCCATCAAGATCATTGACGCATCCACCGCCCACCGCACCGCAGCGGGCTGGGTCTATGGCTTTCCCGAGCTGCGCGCAGGCCAGCTGGAGGCGGTCAAGGCCGCCACCCGCGTCAGCAACCCCGGCTGCTATGCCACGGGCGCCATCGCCCTGCTGGCGCCGCTGGTGGCAGCCGGCTTGCTGCCCGCCGACTACCCGGTGAGCCTGCCCTCGGTGTCGGGCTATTCCGGTGGTGGCCGCCCCATGATGGAAGCCTATGAGGCCGGCACGGCCGCGCCTTACGAGGCCTATGCCCTGGGCCTGTCGCACAAGCACATCCCCGAAATCCTGCACTACACCGGCATGACGCGGCGCCCGGTGTTCATCCCGGCCGTGGGCAATTTCGCCCAGGGCATGCTGGTGCAACTGCCGCTGCACCTGGACCTGCTGCCCGGTGCGCCCAAGGCCGCCGACTTGCATGACGCCCTGGCCAGCCACTATGCCAAGACCAACACCGCCGCCAACTGGGTCAAGGTGCTGCCACCTACCGACGACCTGAAGCTGGCCGCCGATACCCTGGCGGGCACCAACCAGCTGGAGCTGCGCGTGTTTGCCAACGAGCAGCACCGCCAGGCCGTGCTGATTGCCCGCCTGGACAATCTGGGCAAGGGTGCCAGCGGCGCTGCAGTGCAAAACCTGCAGCTGATGCTGGGCTTGTAAGCCACAGTCCGGCCCTGTTTCGGGGTCATCGCGAAAGGGGGCTTGGCCCCCTTTTGCTATCTATTGCGCAGCTGCATATGCAGACGCCACCTGCATGTGCGCCGAAGCCCACCGCAACAGCCCAGCCTGGCCGCCACTGCCGCAGTGCTGCTGCAGCCTCTGATGCGGTGCCAGGCATGTTGCGTTGCTGTGGTCTGAGATTTGTCGGCCTGGTTTATGCTGGCGGACTTTTCAGATCCCAGGTTTTTCGTCCGCCTTCGCGGTCCGGCAGCGCAACGGCGGTGTGGCGGGCCGTGGTGGGGGCGGCTTTTGCAAAGGTTTCCCCAGATGACGCGCAAGGCATCAGGCACGCCGGGCCCCGATGGCCATGACGACCTGCAACGCAATCTCACCAACCGCCACATCCAGCTGATCGCCATTGGCGGCGCCATAGGCACGGGCCTGTTCATGGGCTCGGGCAAGACCATCAGCCTGGCGGGGCCCTCCATCATCTTTGTCTACATGGCCATCGGCGTCATGCTGTTCTTTGTGATGCGGGCCATGGGCGAGCTGCTGCTGTCCAATCTGCAGTACAAGTCTTTTATCGATTTCTCGGCCGATCTGCTCGGGCCCTGGGCGGGCTTCTTCACCGGCTGGACCTACTGGTTCTGCTGGATCGTCACCGGCATTGCCGATGTGATCGCCATCTCGGCCTATGCCCAGTTCTGGTGGCCCGATTTGCCGCAATGGGCGCCTGCCATTGTCTGTGTGCTGGTGCTGCTGGGGCTGAATCTGCTGACCGTCAAGCTGTTCGGGGAGACCGAGTTCTGGTTCGCCATGATCAAGATCGTGGCCATCGTGGGCCTGATCGCCACGGGCCTGTACCTGGTGGTGGGCGGCTTTGTGTCTCCGGCCGGGCGTGCGGCCTCGCTGTCGAATCTGTGGAATGACGGGGGCATGTTCCCCAACGGTCTGCTGGGCTTTTTCGCGGGCTTCCAGATCGCGGTGTTTGCCTTTGTGGGCATCGAACTGGTGGGCACCACGGCGGCCGAAGCCAAAGACCCCGAACGCACGCTGCCACGCGCCATCAATTCGATTCCGGTGCGCATCATTGTTTTCTATGTGCTGGCGCTGATCGCCATCATGGCCGTCACCCCCTGGCGCGATGTGGTGCCGGACAAAAGCCCCTTTGTGGAGCTGTTTGTGCTGGCCGGCCTGCCTGCTGCCGCTGGCGTGATCAATTTTGTGGTGCTGACCTCGGCAGCCTCTTCGGCCAATAGCGGCGTGTTCTCCACCAGCCGCATGCTCTACGGCTTGGCGCTCAAGGGCGATGCGCCCAAGGCCTTCTATCGCCTCTCGCGCGGCGGCGTGCCTTCGCGCGGCCTGCTGTTTTCCTGCATCTGCCTGCTGCTGGGCGCTTTTCTGATGTGGGTGATTCCCGATCTGGTGGAAGCCTTCACGCTGGTGACCACGGTGTCGGCCATCTTGTTCATGTTTGTCTGGTCGCTGATTTTGCTGTCGTACATGGTCTACCGCCGCCAGCGTGCGGCCCTGCACGCGGCCTCGCGCTTCAAAATGCCCGGTGGCGTGGCCATGTGCGTGATGTGCCTGGCCTTTTTCGCCGGCATCCTGGTACTGCTGACACTCAAAGACGACACGCGCCAGGCACTGGTGGTGACACCGCTGTGGTTTGTGCTGCTGGCCGTGGCCTATCAGTTTGTGTGCCGCCGCGCGCGGGCTTAGAGCCACTCACACAATCCTCGATACGTCGTTGCTCAGCCTTGTCGTACGAGGTGTACTGCCTGCGGCCTCACGCCTCGTCTCGATCGCAAACCTACGGTTTGCTGGGTCGTGTTAGTGGCTCTTAAGCACAACAAGCCTCTTACTGCCCCCGCACCCAGGCCTCATCCGAGGCCTTTTTTCTGCGCGTATACATGGGGCACAGTGGCCCACCCCGCAGGCACAATGTGCAGCGAGTGCTCTGTTCTACGGAGCTGCAGCAGCGCATGGGTGCTGGTTTTTCAGTCTTTTGGGCATGAAGAACCAAACACATGGCGTATCGGCTGCTCATGTTTTGAAGAGCGTTTTTTCCATGTCCACATCTATAACCCCCGTGGCCCAGGATGCGGCCAGCGTGCGCCGTGCCACCCTGATCGGCCTGGTGGCCGTGCTGTGCTGGAGCAGCACCGTGGGCCTGATCCGCTCCGTCTCCGAGGCCCTGGGGGCCTTGGGTGGTGCAGCCATGCTCTACAGCGTCAGCGCCGTGCTGCTGTTTGCGGTGCTGGGCGTGCCGCGCATGGCCCAGTTGCGCAGCGTGTCCAAGGTCTATCTGCTGGGTTGCGGCGCGCTGTTTGCGCTGTACGAGGTTTGCCTGTCCGTGGCCATAGGCCTGGCCCAGGACCGGGCTCAGTCCATGGAGCTGGGCATGATCAACTACCTCTGGCCCTGCCTGACGATTGTGCTGGCCGTGCTGTGCCGCCAGCAGCGGGCGCGCTGGTGGTTGTGGCCGGGCGTGGCCCTGTGCATCTGGGGCCTGGTGTGTGTGCTGGGCGGAGATGGCGACCCGGCCATGCCCTGGTGGCAGGCGCTGGCCGCCCATATGTACAGCAACCCCCTGGCTTATGCCCTGGCCTTTGCGGCGGCCCTGTTGTGGCCGGTGTACTCGGTGCTCTCGCGCATGCACGGCGGCGGCTTCAACGGCGTGGGCCTGTTTGTGCTGCTGACGGCCGTGGTGCTGTGGGTGCAATGGCTGGCCGTGGATACCGTGCCCATGCGCTGGTCCTGGGGCGTGGCGCTGGAGGTGCTGGCGATAGGTGCAGGCACCGCCATAGGCTACAGCTGCTGGGAACACGGCATACAGCGCGGCAACCTGGCCGTGATGGCCGCTGGCTCTTATTTCGCCCCCGTGCTGTCGGCGCTGTGGGCCAGCATCTGGCTGGCGGTGCAGCCGGGATGGCCGTTTTGGCAGGGCGTGGCCCTGGTCACGCTGGGCTCGCTGCTGTGCTGGCATGCCACCCAGCGCTAGCGGCTTGTTCAGCACGAAAAGGACATGGCTTGCTGCGCGCATTCCATGGCGGCTGCTCTGCAGAACGGCGGAAAAAGAGGTCTAGCTCGCTCCCATGGCCTTGGAGATGCGCGAAGCAATGCTGCTGACAATGGTCTTGACCTCTTCCAGGTCGGGGCTGGACTGTGCGTCTATGCGCTCGATATAGGGCACGTTGAGCGCGGCGATCACATGGCCTGCCACACCCATGATGGGAAAGGCCACGTTGGTGACTCCACGTATCTGGCGGCTGGGCATGGTGGCATGGGTCTGCTGGCGCACCTGGGCCAGGATGTCGAACAGCTCTCCTGGGTCCATGCTGAGTTCACCATCGACCTTGACATGGGCTGCCAGCATGCGCGCGCGCTCGACCTCGTCTCTGAAGGCCAGCAACACATGGCCCGAGGAGGTGTCGGTCAGCCCCAGCATGACACCCACTTTGAGTCCAAAGGACCAACGTTCAGGACTGTCTACCTGGGCAATGATCACAACCCGTCCGCCCTGGTAGATCGCCAGATGACAGGACTGGCGCGCACGCTGGGCCAACTCGCGCAGCAGAGGCAGGGCCGAGGCAACCAGAGAGCGCAGGAAATGCTGTTTGTGGGCCAGCTCAAACAGCTTGAGCGACAGGCTGTAGCGGTCATTGGCGTCGAGCAGCGCATAGCCTCGGCGCTCCAGTGTCACCACCATACGGAAGATTTCGTTGACGCTGCGCCCCAGGTTCTGCGCGATTTCATTGAGCGTCAGCCCGCTTTGGGCCTGGGACAACAGCTCCAGAATGTCCAGACCCTTGTCCAGGGCCGGGGCGTTGTAGCGCGGCGTGTCGCCTTCCGTCTCTGGGTTGGGTGAGGCGTTCTCACCGTGGTTGGCGGTGCTGCGTTTGGATGGGGTGGTACGAGGGCCGGGCGCTTTCATCGGAGGGCAATCTTAAGGGAGCTGACAGGGAGACTGGAGGGTGGCCGGTTTACATCACCGCACCTATTTGCCAGGGTACGAACTCGTTTTGTCCGTAGCCATGCAGTTCGCTCTTGGTTTTTTCGCCCGAGGCTGTGGCCAGCATGCGGGTGAAGATGCGCTCACCCATTTCGGTAATGGAGCAGCTGCCGTCAATGATTTCGCCGCAATTGATGTCCATATCTTCTTGCTGGCGCTGCCAGAGGGCGCTGTTGGTGGCCAGCTTGAGCGAGGGCGAGGGCGCACAGCCATAGGCGCTGCCACGCCCTGTGGTGAAGCAGATGAGGTTGGCGCCGCCTGCCACCTGGCCGGTGGCACTCACCGGGTCGTAGCCGGGCGTATCCATAAACACCAGGCCTGCTGCCTGCACGGCTTCGGCATATTCGTAGACCGCCTGCAGATTGCCGGTGCCGCCTTTGGCCACGGCGCCCAGGGATTTTTCGAGGATGGTGGTCAGGCCGCCGGCCTTGTTCCCAGGCGAGGGGTTGTTGTTCATCTCGCCGCCGTTGATGCGCGTGTATTCCTCCCACCAATGTATGCGCTGCACCAGCTTGTGCCCGACTTCGGTGGAGATGGCGCGGCGCGTGAGCAAATGCTCTGCGCCATAGATTTCAGGTGTCTCGCTCAGGATGGCCGTGCCGCCATGGGCGATCAGCAGGTCTACGGCGGCGCCCAGGGCCGGGTTGGCGCTGACGCCGCTATAACCATCCGATCCGCCGCACTGCAGGCCTATGCGCAGCGCTGCAGCGCTGCAGGGCACGCGCTGCACGGCGTTGGCACTCTCCAGCATCTGCGTAACCAAGGCAATCCCCTTGTCCACGGTTTTCCGTGTGCCGCCGCTGTCCTGGATATTGAAGACCTGCAGGTTTTTTCCCTCGGACAAGGAACCCGACTCCATCCAGGCACGGATCTGGTTGGCCTCGCAGCCCAGGCCCAGCACCAGCACGCCAGCAAAATTGGCGTGGCTGGCATAGCCGGTCAGCGTGCGCCGGAGCATGTCCATGGCCAGGCCCTGGCTGGCCATGCCGCAGCCGGTGCCATGGGTGAGTGCGACCACCCCATCTATCTGGGGATAGGGCGCCAGCGCTGCGGGATTGCTGCGACGGGAGAAATGCTCGGCAATGGCGCGGGCTGCCGTGGCCGAGCAGTTCACACTGGTCAAGATGCCTATGTAGTTGCGCGTGGCTACGCGCCCATCCGCACGGCGAATACCCATGAAGACGGCTTCGCGGCGTACCTCTTCGGGTTTGAGATCGGTGCCGAATGCGTAGTCACGTGCAAAGTCACCCTTGTCCGGCCCCATGTCCAAGTTGTGCACGTGCACATGCTCGCCGGCCGCGATCGGCTGGCTGGCAAAGCCTATGACCTGGTTGTAGCGGCGTACGGGGGCTCCTGTGGCCAGGGCGCGGGCGGCAATCTTGTGGCCAGGGGGCACCAGCCCCCGGCTGGTGAATGTTTCGATGGGTGTGCCTGCCATCAACTGGGTGCGGGCAATCACGACATCGTCTGCAGGATGGAGGCGAATGAAGGGCTGCATGGGAATCCTTGCTGGAATGTATGCGCAGCACTCGGTGGTCAAGTGCAGGTGGCGAGGGTTCTGGCTTCAGGAGCCGGCTTGCAGCACCTGCTCTGGCAGGTCTGCGCCGTGGAATTTTTTGTAGATGGCATTGAGCTGGCCATTTTTCAGATTCAGCTGCACCCAATCGTCAATCTTGGCCTTGAGTCTGTCTTCGCCCTTGCGCAGACCCATGGCCAGCAGATTCACCTTCATGACCCACTTGACTTCCATCTGCTTGGCTGGGTTTTTGTCGTTCACGGCCTTGAGCAGCGCAGGTGCTGTGGCAAAGATCTGGGCCTGGCCGCTGACCACGGCGGTGATGCTGGTGGCGTCGTCATCAAAGCGCAGCAAGGTAGCGCTCTTGGGGGCAATCTTGCTGATTTCCTGGTCATTGGTGGTGCCACGCGCCGTGGCGATCTTCTTGCCCTCCAGATCGGCTGCGCTCTTGAGGTCCATGCCTTTGGGGGCCCCCACCACAGACAAAATGCCTGCATAAGGCCGGGAGAACGCGACGACTTTTTCGCGCTCGGGTGTGACGGAGAGGCTGGAAATCACGATGTCGGCCTTGTCCGTCTGCAAGAACGGAATCCGGTTGGCGCCGGTGGTGGGGACGATTTCCAGCGCCAGTCCCAGGTCCCTGGCCAGCAACTGTGCGGTTTCCACGTCAGAGCCGGTGGACTGCAACTTGTCGTCCTTCATGCCATAGGGCGGTACGGCCAGGTCTATGGCCACGCGCAGCTTTTTGGCCGCCAAGATGCTGTCGAGCTGGTCTGCCAGGGCAGGGCCGCTGCCCAGCAGGGCCAGGCCAAGGGCCAGCAAAGCGGTGCGCAGGCCGAGCGCGGGTTGGATGCGGTGCGTTGTCATATGGGTCTCCTCGTGGTGGCGGTAGTGGTGATGGGGATTGCTCACACGGCGGCTGCGTTCACAGTCCGCTGCCTACAAACTGTTGGAGCTCGGGGGTGGAGGGCGCGCTCAACATGCTGGCCGCCCCCTGCTCCCAGACTTGGCCCTGGTGCATAAAGATCACCTGGTTGGCCACATGGCGGGCAAAAGCCATTTCGTGGGTCACCAAAATCATGGTCATCCCTTGAGCAGCCAGCTGTTCCATCACCTTGAGCACTTCGCCGGTGAGCTCTGGGTCCAGCGCCGATGTCACCTCGTCGAACAGCATGACCTGGGGCTGCATGGCCAGTGACCGGGCAATAGCAACGCGCTGCTGCTGCCCACCTGATAGCTGCTCGGGATAGGCCTGGGCCTTGTCAGCCAGACCGACTTTAGCCAGCACCTCGCCGGCCAGCTCGCGTGCGGCATGGGGGCTCTGGTGTTTGACGGCCGTCAGCCCCAGTGTGATGTTTTGCAGCACCGTCAAATGCGGGAACAGGTTGTAGCCCTGGAACACCATGCCCACATCGCGGCGCAGGGCGCGCAGATCCAAGTCCGGTGCATGCACACCGTGGTTGCAGACCTGGATACGGCCCTGGTCCACACGCTCCAGCCGGTTGATGCAGCGCAGGGCCGTACTCTTGCCCGATCCGCTTTTGCCAATAATGGCCACGACCTGACCTTTGGCCACGGAAAAGGAGACACCGCGCAGCACATGCAAGTCGCCAAAGCGCTTGTGAATGGTGTCCAGTTCAACGACGGTTTGCATTGAGCTTCCTTTCAAGAGTCAGGCTCCAGCGTGACAGCGGGTAGCAGATGGCAAAGTACAAAACGGCGGCGCTGCCAAAGTAGACAAAGGGCTGAAAGGTGGAGTTGTTCAGCACCTTGGCGTTGTAGGAAAGCTCGGCAAAGCCGATCACCAGCGAAGCCACCGAGGTGTTTTTGACGATTTGCACCGCAAAGCCCACAGTGGGTGGGGTGGCCATGCGCAGGGCCTGGGGCAAGATGACCAAGCGCATGCGCTGCCAGCGCGAAAGACCCAGGCATTCGGCGGCCTCCCACTGGCTTTTGTGCACGGCGTCTATGCAGCCGCGCCAGATCTCGCCCAGAAAAGCGCTGGCGTAAATCGACATGGCCATGGCTGCTGCCAGCAGGGCTGGCACCGAACCCAGACCTGCAATGTTCGGGCCGTAAAAACACAGGCCCATCAGCACCAGCAGTGGCGTTCCCTGGATCAGCTGTACCCATGCGCCGGCGCTCCAGCGCAGCGGCTTGGCCGGTGCGACACGTGCCATGGCCAGTGCCAGACCTGCCAGGCCACCGACCGCAAAGGTCAGCAGCGACAGCAACACTGTGCCCCAGGCGCCTTGCAGCAGAAAAAGCAGTTGCTCTTGGCTCATGGCTGCTCCTTCACAAGGCCGTTCCCAGCTTGCGCCGGCGTGTAAATGCCATCTGGCCCAGCAGCCAAAAACCCAGGCGCATCAGGCAGGCCAGCAGCAAATAGACCACCCATAGCACCAGAAAAACCTCGAAGTTGCGGAAGGTGTCGGACTGGATGCGATTGGCCACGCCCAGCAACTCCTCGGCACCTACCGAAGACATGATGCTGGAGGCCAGCATCAGCAGCACGAACTGGCTGGTCAGCGCGGGCCAGACGCGCTCCACGGCAGGGCGCAACACCACATGCCACAGGGTCTGAGCGCGCGACAGGCCCAGGCATTCAGCCCCCTCAAGCTGGCCTTTGTGAATGGACTCGATGCCGGCGCGGATGATTTCGCAGCTGTAAGCGCCAATGTTGATCACCAGGGCCAGCACGGCGCCGGCCATGATGGGCAGGGTGATGCCTACCGAGGACATGCCGAAGATCAGGAAATAGCTCTGGATCAGCAGCGGTGTATTGCGTATGGCCTCGACGTAGAGGTTCACCAGGCGGCGTAGCCAGGGCAGGCTGCTGCCACGGCCTATGGCGCACAGCGTGCCCAGCACAAAGCCCAGCAGCGTGGCCAGAAATGACAGCTGTACCGTGGTCCATGCACCTTCCAGCAGCAAAGGCCACTGAGCCAGCACGGCAGAAAAATCGAACTGGTATTGCATAAAACAGCCTGTCTCCTTTGCGTAGCAAGCGCTGTCAGCTACGAATTTTGATTACCAGCCTGGCCTGTTGGTGGCGTGGGCACTGTCCCTCTTACGCAGTGCTGCGGCAGGCTCTGGCGGTTGCGGCGGGCTGCCCAGTCGCTCAGGAGGTACCCCAAGCTCTGGTGCTTTGATGTTGCTCACCCAGGCCCTCTATGCCCAGGTGCATGCGATCCCCGGGGCGCAGATACACCGGAGGTTTTTGGCCCAGGCCCACACCAGGCGGTGTGCCGGTGCTGATGATGTCGCCGGGCAGCAGCGACATGAATTCGCTGATGTAGCTCACCAGCTTGGCCACCGGAAAAATCATGGTCCGGGTGCTGCCATCCTGAAAGCGTTTTCCATTGACCTCCAGCCACAGCTTGAGGTCTTGCGGATTGGCCACCTCATCGCGGGTCACCATCCAGGGGCCTATGGGAGAAAAGGTGTCGCAGCCCTTGCCCTTGTCCCACTGGCCGCCGCGCTCCAGCTGGTATTCGCGCTCCGAGACATCGTTGATCACGGTATAGCCGGCCACATAGTCCAGTGCTTCTTTCTCGCTCACATACGAGGCCTTGCTGCCTATGACCACGCCCAGCTCCACCTCCCAGTCGGTTTTGACCGAGCCACGCGGAATGACTACATCGTCGTAAGCACCGCCTATGGAAGAGCTGGGCTTTAAAAACAGAATCGGTTCGACGGGGATCGGGGCCCCGGTTTCGGCCGCATGGTCGGCATAGTTGAGGCCTACGCACACAATCTTTCCCACCTGGGCTACGGGTGCGCCATAGCGCTGAGGCTGGCTGACCAGGGGCAGGGCGGCGGCATCCAAAGCAGCCAGCCGTTGCAAGGTTTCGGGAGCCAGGGCCGTGCCGTTGATGTCGGACACATGGGCCGAGAGATCACGTAGCTGTCCCTGGGGGTCGATCAGGCCGGGCCGCTCCTGGCCGGTATGTCCGTAGCGAACCAATTTCATATTTGTCTCCTTGTTTGTTTTTGGCTTGGGCGTGGCGCCCAAAGTTGGCAAAGCCCAATTCCAGGGCCGCCAGCAAGGGCCACTCCTTAGAGCGTGTTTACGAAGCGACTCAGGGGGAAGGCTCAGTTAGACCAACCCCCATCAATCATGTGAATCGTTCCGGTGGTGAAGGCAGACTCGTCACTGGCCAGGTAGACCACCAGGGCGGCAATCTCCTCGGCGCGGCCCACGCGGCCTATGGGCTGACGGGCGACAAAACCGGCACGCACGGCCGCCTCGTCCAGGCCGGCCTGCCTTGCCTGTTCGCGTATGCGGCCCTGCAGCGAGGGTGACTCGACCGTGCCAGGGCAGATGGCATTGCAGCGAATACCTTGCTGCACATGGTCGGCAGCCACGGCCTTGCTCAGACCGATGACGGCGGCCTTGGAGGCCCCGTAGGCAAAGCGTTTGGCCACCCCTTTGACGCTGGAGGCCGCTGAAGCCATGTTGATGATGGAGCCGCCGCCGTGGGCCAGCATGGCGGGCAAGAAGGCGCTGATCGTGCGGTACATGGACTTGACGTTCAGGTCCATGCTGAAGTCCCAATCCGCTTCGCTGCACTCCTGAATGCTGCCGTGGTGCACAAAGCCCGCGCAGTTGAACAGCACATCAAGGCGACCTACCTGGGCTGAAAAAGCCTGCACGGCAGCGGTGTCGCGCACATCCAGTCGGGCCGTGCGCAGATTGGCAAGCCCCTGGGCCTTGGCTTGCTCGTGGAGTTCGGCCAAGGCCTGCTCGTCCACATCGGTGGCCCAGACCTGGGCACCTTCTCGCGCCAGGGCCAGAACGCTGGCCCTGCCTATGCCCTTGCCTGCCGCTGTGACCAGGGCTGTTTTTCCGGTGACGCGCTGCATGCCTGCTCCTTTTTTGAACTTGTATTTGAAAATTAATTTCTTCAGTAAAATTTATATTAAATCCAAGCCAGCAAAAGTCCAGAACTTGAGCCTCAGTTTCAGCGTTTTTCCTCATAGGGATAGTCGCTATCTGCGCGAAAAGGTATCAAGTTTGTGGTTTCAAAAAAATTTTCATATAAGAAATTTGATGCCCAAAGCAAACGGCCTTGCAGCGCTGTCTTGCTGCAAGGCCGTTGTTGAACGCATGCCACGGTATCTGCGTGGCGCAGTGTGGGTGACTGCCTCAGAACTATGTGTACGTTCTAGGGGGCAACGCCAGGCTGGCGCAGACGGGTGTCAGCCCCCGGCGTGCAGGATCAGCTCGGGCAGGTCTGTGCCGTGGAATTTCTTGTAGATGGTGTTGAGCTGGCCGTTTTGGAGTTGTGTCCCTATCCAGGCATCGACCTTGGCCTTGAGACGGGTCTCGCCCTTGCGCATGCCCACGGCCAGGGGGTTGACCTTCATCACCAGCTTGACTTCCATTTGCCGGCTGGGGTTGGCGTCGTTCACGGCCTTGAGCAAAGAGGGGGCCGTGGCAAACACCTGTGCCTGGCCGTTGACTACGGCGGTCAGGCTGCCGGCGTCATCGTCAAAGCGCAGCACGGTGGCGTTTTTGGGGGCAATCTTGCTGACTTCTTGGTCATTGGTGGTGCCGCGTGCTGTGGCAATGGTCTGGCCTTCCAGGTCGGCGGCTTTTTTGATCACCAGGCTTTTGGGCGCCCCCACCACCGACAAGATGCCGGCATAAGGCCGGGAGAAATCAATGATCCGCTCGCGCTCGGGCGTGATGGAGAGGCTGGAGATCACCACGTCGGCCTTGTTGTCCTGCAGCAGCGTAATGCGGCTGGCACCGTTGGTGGGCACGATCTCCAGCGCCAGGCCCAGGCTTCTGGCCAGCAACTGGGCGGTTTCCATGTCCGAGCCGGTGGCTTGCTGTTGGCTGTCTCGCATGCCATAGGGCGGCACGGCCAGGTCGATGGCCACACGCAGCTTCTTGGCGGCCAGAATGCTGTCGAGTTGATCTGCCTGGGCTGCAGCGCTGGTCAGCAGGGCCAGGCTGGACGCCAGCAGCACTGGCAGAGCCTGGAGGAAGCGGGGGAAGTGCAAGCGCATGTCTGTCTCCTTTGCGATGGGGCTGCCATGGGCGCCCTGCATGCCATGCCAACGGGGCACGGGCCGTGCTTACAGTCTGCAACCCTTGCATGGCTGCCAGGTGCATGGCATTCATGCCGTGTATATGTAACCAGAAAAGACAACTGCACTGTGGTGCCAGTACCGCTGGAGCACCAAGCCCATTGGGCAGACCGGAGCGTGAGAGGCGTGAATATTTCAAGCCAATAACTGCTGGCGCCTTTATGGGTTTGCACTGATTGCTATGAATTTTGTTGCATCTTTGCAGGTGGCAGCGGGATGGGGCGGCACCTGCAAAGGTGAGGCAGACAGGTGTGCCATGTACCCGGTGTTGGTCAGCTGCGACATGTGGCCGTGGTGGTGAGCGGTACAAAGCGCGGCTGACCTGTGGTCAGGTGAAGTCCTCGTCCTCACGCCCTTGCACCACGCGGCGCACCACGTCACCACCAAAGCCGCGGCTGGCCAGAAAACGCATTTGCTTCATGCGCTCTTGCGGTGTGGTGGGCAGGTGGCCGAATTTTTGCTGCCACACGGCCTGGGCGCGGGCGTGCTCGGTGCTGCGCAGGTCTTCGGCGGCAGCGCGCACGATGTCGTCGTCCAGCCCTTTGCTGCGCAGCTCCTGCAGCACCCGTGCAGTGCCCAGTTTTTTGCTGCGGGTGTAGACCACGGACTGGGCCACGCGCTCGGGGTTGATGAAGTTCTTGGCCTCCAGCGCATCCAGCACGGCGGCCAGGTCTTCACCTTCTTCCACATGCGGGGCCAGCTTGCGCTCCAGCTCCAGCCGCGAATGTTCACGCTGAGCCAGCAGCCGCAGCGCGCGGCCGGTCAAAGACAGTTTGGCAAAGCCCATGTCGGGACACTCCACAAACAAAAAAAGCGCAGGAACCCCTGCGCAAAGATGGCTAACTTTTACGGCGAGACAAAAACGGCTCGCTGGGCGAAGTGGGACAGCCTCAAACCGGTGCGGCCCATGTCAGGGCACCGCGCAAGGGCCGCCCTGCCGCGCTGGTGCCGTCCCCCTCCGGCGAAGCCAGAGAGGGGGACGGCGCGCAGCGCCTCAGGGGGAGATCAGCTGATCACGCCGTCTTCGTCGATGGCGGCGTTCTTGTCACCCTTTTTGCCTTTGGCAGCGGGCTTGGCGGCTTCTTCACCGGCGGCCACGGGAATCAGGGCAATGCCCAGGCTGTCGCGCACCTTGTTTTCGATCTCGATGGCCAGCGCCGGGTTTTCGCGCAGGAACTCACGCGAGTTGTCGCGGCCTTGGCCGATTTTTTCGCCGTTGTAGGCATACCAGGCACCGGACTTTTCCAGAATCTTGGCGTTCACACCCAGGTCCAGGATTTCGCCCTCACGCGAGATGCCGGCGCCAAACAGAATGTCGAACTCGGCCGTCTTGAACGGGGGGGAGACCTTGTTCTTCACCACCTTGACCTTGGTTTCGTTGCCGATGGCCTCGTCACCCTTTTTGATGGTGCCGGTGCGGCGAATGTCCAGGCGAACCGAGGCGTAGAACTTCAGCGCATTGCCGCCGGTGGTGGTTTCGGGCGAGCCGAACATCACGCCGATCTTCATACGGATCTGGTTGATGAAGATGACCATGCAATTGGTCTTCTTGATGGTGGCGGTCAGCTTGCGCAGCGCCTGGCTCATCAAGCGGGCCTGCAGGCCGGGCAACTGGTCGCCCATTTCGCCTTCGATTTCAGCCTTGGGTGTCAGTGCGGCCACCGAGTCGACCACGATCAGGTCCACGGCCCCGGAGCGCACCAGGCTGTCGCAGATCTCCAGGGCCTGCTCACCGGTGTCGGGCTGGCTGATCAGCACCTCACCCAGGTTCACACCCAGCTTCTGGGCGTAGCTGGTGTCCAGGGCATGTTCGGCGTCGATAAAGGCGCAGGTGCCACCCAGCTTTTGCATCTCGGCAATCACCTGCAGCGTGAGCGTGGTCTTGCCGGACGATTCAGGGCCGTAGATTTCGATCACACGGCCACGGGGCAGGCCACCTACGCCCAGCGCAATGTCCAGGCCCAGGGAGCCGGTGGAGACCACCTGGATGTCCTGGACGGCTTCGCCCTCACCCAGCTTCATGATGGTGCCCTTGCCGAACTGCTT
The DNA here is from genome assembly GCA_031277855.1 of Acidovorax sp. Taxonomy (GTDB): domain Bacteria; phylum Pseudomonadota; class Gammaproteobacteria; order Burkholderiales; family Burkholderiaceae_C; genus Comamonas. The sequence goes on from JAITLO010000006.1 coordinate 63,119, forward strand.
TTCGATCTGGGCCAGGGCGGCTGCCAGGGCTTTGGCTTTTTCGCTGTTGGCGTCGGCGGTCTTGGCGGCGATGGCGTTCATGGTGCGCTCCTAATGCTGTCGTGTGAAGGGGTTTGCAGCCACTGGAATCATTACCAGGCTGGATGCTTGAACAGTAGTTTAGGCTGAGATAAAACTAAATTCCATCAATATTTGGTCAGTTTGCCTGACTATATGACAATGCACCCATGACCGAACTCCAAGCCGCTATTCCACCCTCTGATGCCTGGCGCCAGACCCATCTGGGTCGGCTGCTGGGCCATGCCATGCGCTGTTTTGACGCCCGTGTGCTGCAGCTGATGGCGCGTGCGGTGGAGGTGCCGCTGGCCTTGTCCAATCTGGCAGCGCGCGACCAGGTGAGTGCGGCCCATATCCACATTACCCGGCATCTGTCGCTGGCGGGCGACCGCATCACCGACCTGGCCGACAAGGCCGGCATGAGCAAACAGTCCATGGCCGATCTGGTGGGCCAGTGCGAGGCCTGGGGCCTGGTCACGCGCGAGATAGATCCCTTGGATGCCAGGGCCCGGCGCGTGCGCTTTACCGCCACCGGCCTGGCCTGGTTGCAGGCCTTTCATGACGCCGTAGCCCAGGCAGAGGCCGAGTTTATGGAGGCCGTGGGCGAGGAGGTGGCCACCGTGGTCAAGATTGGCCTGGAGGCCTATGCCGGCGACAGCGGCACCCTGGCGTGAGCAGCCAAGACGGCGCCGGCTGGCTTTGGGGTAAGCCAGAGGGTTCGGGATTTCCCCGGGGAAAGTCCGCTGGTGGTGGTGATAGGCGGCTTCTAAAATGGATCGGCTGAGCGGCCCGGTTCGGCCCATGTTGACGACAGGGCTGCGATGCACCCCTATAAATGACCGTGGCACGACTGCGGCGAACCCAGGAGATTTCCCATGCGCATCCTCATCGCCGAAGACGACCAGGTGCTGGCCGATGGACTGCTGCGCAGCCTGCGCGGCGCGGGCGCCGTGGTGGATCATGTGGCCAGCGGGACCGAGGCCGATGCCGCCCTGCTGGCAAACGATCAGTTCGATCTGCTGATTCTGGACCTGGGCCTGCCCAAGATGCATGGCCTGGAGGTGCTGAAAAAAATGCGCGGCCGGGGCGATGCGCTGCCGGTGCTGATTCTCACCGCTGCCGACAGTGTGGAAGAGCGTGTGCAAGGCCTGGACTTTGGGGCTGACGACTACATGGCCAAGCCGTTTTCGCTGCAGGAGCTGGAAGCGCGGGTGCGGGCGCTGACGCGCCGTGGCATGGGCGGCACCAGCAGCACCATCAAGCATGGCCCCCTGATCTACGACCAGGCTGGGCGCGTAGCCACCATTGATGACAAGATGGTGGAGTTGTCTGCCCGTGAGCTGGGCCTGCTGGAGGTGCTGCTGCAGCGCGCCGGCCGCCTGGTGAGCAAGGACCAGTTGGTGGAGCGGCTGTGCGAATGGGGCGAAGAGGTGAGCAACAACGCCATCGAGGTCTATATCCACCGCCTGCGCAAAAAAATCGAACGCGGTCCCATACGCATTGCCACCGTGCGCGGTCTGGGTTATTGCCTGGAAAAAATCCACCACTGATACGGTGCAGGCCCCGGGCGCATCCCCTGGCACCCTGCCGGGCCGCAGCATGGACTGCGGCCTGTGCCCCGTTATCCTCGCGAATGCAAGCCCCTAGACTGCAGTCCGGCACGGCACTCCAGACACCTATTGCATGAACATTTTTCAGCGCGAGCAGCGGTCTCTTTTTGGCGAGATTCTCGACTGGATGCTCACGCCCCTGCTGCTGCTGTGGCCGGTGTCGCTAGCGCTGACCTGGCTGGTGGCACAGGAGCTGGCCAATAAGCCTTTTGACCGCGCGCTGGAATACAACGCCCAGGCCCTGGCCCAGTTGCTGGTGGTGGAAAACGGCGAGGTGCAGTTCTATCTGCCGCGCCCGGCCAGCGAGCTGCTGCGGGCCGATGATTCGGACATGGTGTACTACCAGATCCAGGGCGTGGGCGGAGAGCAGTTGGCGGGCGAGCGCGACATGCCGCTGCCGCCCGAGCGCGATGCGCGCGAAGACCCGCCCATAGGCCAGGTGCAGCTGCGCGACGACGAGCTGCGCGGCATACCCATTCGCGTGGCAGCGCTGTGGGTGCAGGTGCCGCTGGACCGCGAGGTGCTGGCCCTGGTGCAGGTGGCGGAAACGCGTGAAAAGCGCAGTGTGCTGGCGGCAGAAATCATCAAGGGCGTGATGCTGCCGCAGTTCGTCATATTGCCGTTGTCGGTGCTGCTGGTGTGGCTGGCGCTGGCGCGCGGCATCAAGCCGCTGCACCGGCTGGAAGAGCGCATACGCGCCCGCAAGCCCGATGATTTATCGCCACTGAACCACAAGGCCGTGCCCATGGAGGTGGCACCCCTGGTGGACTCGGTGAACGACTTGCTGCGGCGGCTGAACGACTCCATTGCCACGCAAAAACGCTTTCTGGCCGATGCGGCCCACCAGCTCAAGACCCCGCTGGCCGGCCTGCGCATGCAGGCCGACCTGGCCCAGCGCCCGGGCACCAGCACTGAGGAGCTCAAGCGCTCGCTGCAGCAGATAGGGCGCAGCTCGATACGCGCCACCCACACCGTCAACCAGCTGCTGGCGTTGGCGCGGGCCGAGGCCGCCGGCACGGCCCTGGCGCGCACGCCCTGCGATCTGGCGACGCTGGTGATCGATGTGGTGCAGGACTGCCTGCCGCGCGCCATGGACAAGCACATCGACCTGGGCTACGACGGGCTGTCGCCCGGCAGCGCGCCCTTGCAGGTCTGGGGCAATGTCACGCTGCTGCAGGAGCTGGTGCGCAACCTGGTGGACAACGCCATCAACTACACCCCATCCACCCCCGAGCAGGCTGGCGTGGTCACGGTGCGGGTGCTGGCCGACACGCTGTCGCGCCAGATGCTGCTGCAGGTGGAAGACACCGGCCCCGGCGTGCCCGAGGCCGAGCGCGATCTGGTGTTCCAGCCCTTTTACCGGGCCCTGGGCTCCGAGGCCGACGGCTCCGGCCTGGGCCTGCCCATCGTGCTCGAAATCGCCCGCCAGCATGGCGCCCAGGTGGCGCTGGAAGACGCCCGCCCCGGCCTGGCCATGCCCGGCGCACGCTTTACCCTGCGCTTTCCGGCACAGGCGGCGGAATAGGGCTGCTCTGGATTCGGGAGCTTGGTACGCCGGTGTCGGCTGGTTTTGAAACCGTTTTATGCCTGAAATCCAGCAGGCATAAGGAGCGGCTGCTCCTTAATCTGCGGGCAGTGGCTCGGCCTTGGTCAGCAGCCAGTCGCGGAACTGCTGCAGCGTGGTCAGGTTGGCGCGGGTCTCGGGATAGCACAGCCAGTAGCCACGCTCGCTGGTGATGCGGTGCTCGGGCAGGGGCTCGCTGACCAGGCCGGCCGTGATCTCGTCCTGCACCAGGCAGCGGGGCACTAGGGCCACGCCCATGCCGGCCTGCACGGCGCGGATGATGGTCTGGAACTGGTCGAACTGCGGGCCGCTGAGTGGGTCCAGCCCCTCGACGCCATAGACCTCGCTCCAGCGTGACCAGGCCTGGGGCACGGTCACATGACGCAGCCGCGTGCAGTGGCGCACATCGTCCGGGCTGCGAATGGGCTGCAGCTGGGCCTGGTTGCGCGGGGCGATCAACACCACCTCGCGCCCGCTGAGGTAATGGGCGCGGGTGCCGGGCCAGTGGCCGTCACCAAACAAGATGGAGCAGTCCAGCGTCGGACTCTCGAAATCATAGGCCTGCACATAGGGGGCGAAGTGCAGCGTGACCTGGGGGTGGTGGGCCTGAAAATCAGGAAGTTTGGGAATGAGCCACTTGGCCCCAAATGTGGGCAGGGTGGACAGGTGCAAGGCCCCGCCACCATCGCTGCTGGTGATCAACTCCAGCGTGGCGGACTCCAGTTGCGACAGCAGGGCACGCACGGATTTTTCGTAGCGCTCGCCGGCGGAGCTGAGCGTCAATCGCTTGCGGTTACGCTCAAATAACGGCACACCAACCCATTTTTCCAGCTCTTGCACCTGTTTGCTGACGGCGCTTTGCGTCAGGTGCAAGGCCTCGGCCGCGCGCGAGACTCCGCCAAACCGGGCCACGGTGGAGAAGGCCCGCAGCAGGTGGATGGGGGGCGTCAAACGCCGCAGAGGCAATAGGCTGGAGGACACTGTTTTGATTCCTTTATGGAATGATAACAGGCAGAGCTATTGCTTTTTTCAGCCTGCCAAATCACGTACGCTCGGTGACATCTCCCCCATCTCAAGGAATTCTTCTGATGCAACGTCGTCACTTCCTCTCCTCCGTGGCTGCAGCCACCGCCGTGGCGACCGTGCCCGGCATGGCCCTGGCCCAGGAAACCAGCCGCCCCCTGCGCATCATCGTGCCCTTCCCGCCCGGTGGCTCCACCGACATGGTGCCGCGCAATATGCAGGACGTGCTGGGCAAGCTGCTGGGCCAACCCGTGGTGATCGAGAACAAGGCCGGCGCCGGCGGCTCCATCGGCATGGCCGAAGTGGCCCGTTCCAACGACGGCCTGACCTTTGGCATTGCCACGCTGTCCACCCATGGCGTGAACCCCGCTGTGCTGAGCAAGCTGCCCTATGACGCCGTGAAGGACTTTGTCGGCGTGACCGAAATCGTCAAGGCCCCGGGCGTGATCATGATCAACCCCGCCATCCTGCCGGTGAAGGACTTTGCCGAGCTGGTGGCCTATCTGAAGGCCCACCCCGGCAAGGTGTCCTATGCCACGCCGGGCAACGGCACCATCGGCCATATGTGGGGTGAGCAGTTCAAGCGCAGCACCGGCACCGACATGCTGCACGTGCCCTACCGTGGCGCAGGCCCGGCCATCAACGACGTGCTGGGCGGCCAGGTGCCGGTCTACTTTGACCAGGTGGCCTCGTCGCTGGCCCACATCAAGTCCGGCAAGCTCAAGGCCATCGCCGTGTCCTGGCCGCAGCGCCTGGACGTGCTGCCCGATGTGCCCACCTACGCCGAAGCCGGCCATGCCGACCTGAACAACCCCTCGTGGTTCGGTCTGGTGGCCCCCAAGAGCATGCCCGCCGCCCAGATCGAGCGCGTGCAAAAAGCCGTGGTGGCCGCGCTCAAAGACCCCGCCGTGCAAAAGCGCATGGCCGTCCAGGGCCTGTACCCCTCGGGCTCCAGCACTGCTGACTTCAGCAAGCAGATTCAGACCGCCATCGTCACCATGAAAAAAGTGGCTGTGGACGCCAAGATCCAGCTGGACTGATCACTCCCCGACCCGCAAAAAGCCCACGGCCTTGGCCTGTGGGCTTTTTTATTGGAAGTTGGACTTGCGAGGATGCGACGCTGCGCACAAAACTGACACGGCCTATTCCAGGGCTGCCGCGCAAGGGCCTATGCCGGCCGCGCCGCCCCACCGCGCTGGCAGCGTCCTCCTGCCCGCGAGCGTAGCGATGCGAGAGCGGGAGGAAGGCGCGCAGCGCCTCAGGAGGGTGTGCATAACACCAATGGTTTCCCTGCCAGTGCCGGCTTCAGCTGTTCCACACGGGGGTGCATGGCGGGCGTGACCTGGGGCAGGCGCAGCATGTAGAGCGTGCTTGCCGTGCGCTCCTGCACCACGCGGGCGCCACGCACGCCGTTGCGCAGGGCCTGGGTCAGCGCGCGCGTGGCCGTGGCCTCGCTGTCAAAGCGGCCCAGGGACAGGCCGGGCTCCAGCGTGCCGCCGGCGGGCTCCGCGTTCATGCCCTGCTGGCGCAGCTCGGTGCGGCGCTGCTCCAGTGCGCCCTCGCTGGGGAATTGGCCCAGATAAACCATCCAGCGACCGGCGACAGCGCTGGCTGGCAGCTCCCAGGCACCGCTGGGCAGCTCCAGGGCATTCAGGGCCTGGCGCAATTGGGCGGCTTGCGTGGCGTCGAAAGGGCCGGCCTGCCAGCAGCGGCTGGGGCCATCGGCCTGTGGCGCCGGTGTGGCCTGGGAAGGCGCCGCCGCAGTCGCAGCCGGGCTGGCGGGCTTGCCCACCTGAATGGCCTCGGGCCGCATCTGTTGCTTGAGGCGAAAGGCCTCGGACTGGGTCTCGGGCTGCCAGCCCAGCGAAGCCATCCAGCCCTGGCTCCAGGCAAGATAGCCGGCATTGGCCAGCAGCAGGACAAGCAGTGAAAGACGCAGCATGGCCGCAGTTTATCCGGCCGTGGAGGGCGTCTGGGGGCGCACGCTGACCTCGGAGCTGGTGATATGCGAAAGACCCTGGGCCGTGCGCACCAGCAGGGCGCCATCCAGGCCCACCCCTTCGGCCATGCCCTGGGTGCCATCGCTCAGCCGCACCGGCCGGCCACGCAGCAGGTCGCGCTGGGCAAAGGCCGGCTGGAACGGGGCAAAGCCCTGGGCCTCAAAACGCTGCAGGCAATTCACCAGGGCAGGGATCACGGCCGCCAGTGCGGCAGGGGCCTCCCAGCGCGGGTCCAGGTCTTGCAGACAGGCCGGCGGGGTGGAGAGGTCTTGCTCATGCCGGGGGCGCACATTGATGCCCACGCCCACAATCACCTGGCGCGGCCCCGGGCCGCCGAAATGCGCGGTCTCGATCAGAATGCCGGCCAGCTTGCGGTCGCCCTCCAGCCAGAGGTCATTCGGCCATTTGATGCCAATGCGTGGCGTGGCCGAGGGGCTGGCAGTGATAGGCGCCGCGCCGGGCTGCAGCGCCTCGGCCAGCACCTGGCCCACGGCCAGCGACAGGCCGGACCAGTCACTGGGCGCCAGCGGCAGGCTCAGCGAGAACATCAGCGAATCACCCAGGCTGCTGGCCCAGGGCTTGCCCATGCGTCCACGGCCCGCGGTCTGCTGCTCGGCCACCAGCAGCGTGGGCGCGCAATCGCCATTGCGCGCACGGCGCATCAGCTCGGTATTGCTGGAATCCACGCTGGGCAAAATCTCCACCGTAAATCCCGGCAACTGCGGCGCCACTGTCTCCCACAGGGCTTCGGCATTCCAGTGAATCGCTTGGGTCATCGTTGTGCTTTCTTCTTGTTGTGTGGCCATCATCACAGGGCCTATGAAACTGGCGCAGCCCAGGTCAGGGACAGCGAGCAAGGGCCGCCCCTTACGCTCCGCTGTCGTCCCCCTGGGGGGAAGGCGCGCAGCGCCTCAGGGGGCTTGGTTAGTCCGGCATCGGCGGCCGCCAGCCCCGCTTGGGCGCCAGCATGGTGCCGCGGCAGCGTTCGGCGCCGCACCAGCAGGCGTATTCGGCCTTGAGCTTGGCTGTGTAGCGCTCTTCCACCATCAGGCCGTAGTCGTAGTTCAGCTCTTCGCCGGCGGCGATATTGCGCAGGGCCACGATGTAGATGCGGCCGTTGCGTTCGTCGGTGTAGCAGTTCGGCTCGCAGCTGTGGTTGATCCAGCGCGCCGAGTTGCCGCCGTAGTTGGCGTCGATCACCCGGTCCTCGTCCACATGGAAGTAGAAAGTGTGGTTGGGCTGGCTGGGATCGTGGGGGTGGCGGTCCTGGGCCTCTTGCCAGCCAATCACCTCGCCGGTGTATTCGATCAGGGTCTCGCCCTCGGCAATGGGCTGCACGGCGAACACGCCTTTGCCATGCACGCCGGAGCGTCTGGCCTGGATACGGCGCTGACTGGAAGGGGAATCGGCGGTGCGGGGCATGTGAATCTCTGATAACTTGAATGTGCACACACATGCGCGCATGTGCGCGCGTGTGAGAGACACATTGTAGAAGCGGCGGCGCCCGCAGGTGGGCCGCCGTGGTAATGAACGAGAACCACCCATGACAAAGACCCTGGTGATTGCGGAAAAGCCCTCTGTGGCACAAGACATCGTGCGCGCCCTCACCCCCGCCTACGGCAAGTTCGACAAGCACGAAGACCATTTTGAAAACGAGCGCTTTGTGGTGACCAGCGCCGTGGGCCACCTGGTGGAAATCCAGGCGCCGGAAGAGTTCGACGTCAAACGCGGCAAATGGAGTTTTGCCAATCTGCCGGTGATTCCGCCGCGCTTTGACTTGAAGCCCGTGGACAAGACCAAGAGCCGGCTGAACGCCGTGGTCAAGCAGGCCAAGCGCAAGGACGTGACCCAGCTCATCAACGCATGTGACGCGGGCCGCGAAGGTGAGCTGATCTTCCGCTTGATCGAGCAGTACGCTGGCGGCGCCAAGGGCGGACTGGGCAAGCCCATCTCGCGCCTGTGGCTGCAGTCCATGACGCCCCAGGCCATCCGCGAAGGCTTTGACAAGCTGCGCAGCGAGCAGCAAATGCAAGGCCTGGCCGATGCCGCACGCAGCCGCTCCGAGGCCGACTGGCTGGTGGGTATCAATGGCACGCGCGCCATGACGGCCTTCAACTCGCGCGACGGTGGCTTCTTCCTGACCACCGTGGGCCGGGTGCAGACACCCACGCTGTCGCTGGTGGTGGAGCGCGAGGAAAAAATCCGCAAATTCGTCAGCCGCGATTACTGGGAGGTGCATGGCAGCTTCAACGCCCAGGCCGGCCATTACCTGGGCAAATGGTTCAACCCCCAGTGGAAGAAGAGTGAAGACGCCGAGGCCAAGGCCGACCGCCTGTGGAACAAGGCCGAAGCCGATGCCATTGCCGCCGCCGTGCGCGGCAAGCCGGCCACGGTGACCGAGGAGAGCAAGCCCACCACCCAGGCCTCGCCCCTGCTGTTCGACCTGACCAGTCTGCAGCGCGAGGCCAATGGCAAGTTCGGCTTCTCGGCCAAGACCACACTGGCCCTGGCCCAAAGCCTGTACGAGCGCCACAAGGCGCTGACCTACCCCCGTACCGACTCGCGCGCCCTGCCCGAGGACTATGTGCCCGTGGCCAAGCAAACCTTCGAGATGCTGGCCAGCAGCGGCATGCGCCACCTGGAGCCCTTTGCCCAGCAGGCCCTGGGCGCGGGCTATGTGCGCCCCACCAAGCGCATTTTTGACAACAGCAAGGTGTCCGATCACTTTGCCATCATCCCCACCACCCAGGCGCCATCGGGCCTGTCCGAGGCCGAGCAAAAGCTTTATGACCTGGTGGTGCGCCGCTTCATGGCGGTGTTCTTCCCCAGCGCCGAATACCAGGTGACCACCCGCATCAGCAAGGTGGAGCAGCATTCCTTCAAGACTGAGGGCAAGGTGCTGGTCAAGCCGGGCTGGCTGGCCATTTACGGCAAGGAAGCCGCGAACGAGGTGGAAGACGCGAAGGAAGGCGACAAGGGCCAGCCCCTGGTCGCGGTGCAGCCGGGCGAGCGCCCGCTGACCGACCATGCCGACGTCAAAGGCCTGAAGACCAAGCCACCCGCGCGCTACTCCGAAGCCACGCTGCTGGGCGCCATGGAAAGCGCGGGCAAGCAGATCGACGACGAAGAGCTGCGCTCTGCCATGCAGGAAAAAGGTCTGGGCACACCTGCCACACGCGCGGCCATCATCGAAGGCCTGCTGACCGAGAAATACATGCTGCGCGAAGGCCGCGAGCTCATCCCCACGGCCAAGGCGTTCCAGCTGATGACGCTGCTGCGTGGCCTGCAGGTGGAAGAACTCTCGCGTGCCGACCTGACGGGCGAGTGGGAATACAAGCTGTCGCAGATGGAAAAGGGCGAGCTCTCGCGCACCGCCTTCATGCAGCAAATCCAGGCCATGACCGAAAAACTGGTCAAAAAAGCCAAGGAATACGACCGCGACACCGTGCCCGGTGACTACGCAACGCTTGCCACGCCCTGCCCCAACTGCGGCGGCGTGGTCAAGGAAAACTACCGCCGCTACGCCTGCACGGGCAGCCATGGTGCGGGCGAGGGCTGCGGTTTCTCGTTCACCAAATCCCCGGCCGGCCGCACGTTTGAAACCGCCGAGGCCGAGGCCCTGCTGCGCGAGCGCCGTATAGGCCCGCTGGAAGGCTTCCGCTCCAAGGCCGGCTGGCCCTTCACCGCCGAGGTGGCCATCGTGCGCGACGAAGAAGCCCAGAACTACAAGCTGGAATTCGACTTTGGCGACGACAAGCAGGAAGAGTCCGGCGAGATCGTGAATTTTTCTGCCCAGCAGTCCCTGGGCAACTGCCCCAAGTGCGGCGCGCCGGTGTTCGAGCATGGTGCCAACTATGTCTGCTCCAAGGCGGTGCCCACAGAGGCACAGCCCGTGCCCAGCTGCGATTTCAAGAGCGGCCAGATCATTCTGCAGCAGCCCATTGAGCGCGAGCAGATGGGCAAGCTGCTGTCGGCCGGCAAGACGGATTTGCTGGAGAAGTTCGTCTCCAACCGCACGCGTCGCAACTTCAAGGCTTTCTTGGTCTGGGATGCGGCCGCTGGCAAGGTGAACTTCGAGTTCGAGCAGCGCGAATCCAAATACCCGCCGCGCAAGACGGCTGCAGCCGGAGCCGCCAAGCCCAGCGCTGCCGCCAAAAAAGCACCGGCCAAGAAGGCTGCAGGCAAAACCGCCGCCAAGACCACCGCGCGCAAGCCTGCGGCCGCCAATTACCGCCCGGATGCCGCCTTGGCTGCCGTGATCGGTGATGGCGCCGTGGCCCGCACCGAGGTGGTGAAAAAGGTCTGGGACTATGTGAAGGCCAACAATCTGCAAGACCCCAAGGACAAGCGCGTCATCGTGGCCGATGCCAAGCTGCTGCCGGTGTTTGGCAAAGAGCGCGTCAATATGTTTGAGCTCACCGGCATCGTGGGCCAGCATCTGGTCAACCAGTCGTGATGATTCGGCAGGCGGGCCGCATGGCCAGCCTGCCGATTGGCTGCTTGCAACCTGCTGTTTGCCTGTCGCCCGGGTGCATGCGTTGGTCACAGAGCGCAGGCACCATGGGGCGTCTTCTGTTTTCTTTTGACTGGAGCTCTCATGGATCTGGCCATCGCCCCCGCCTCTTTGCCACGCAGCATTGCGCTGCAAGGCACGACCAATTTCCGCGATCTGGGCGGCTATACAGGGGCTGACGGCCGCAGCTTGCGCTGGCGCACGCTGTTTCGCTCCGACCATCTGGCCGACCTGAGCGCCCAGGACTTGCAGCAGCTGCATGCCCTGGGTGTGGTGCGGGCCGTGGACTTTCGCGGTGTGGACGAGCGCGCCGCACATGGCTACCAATGGCCGGGTCTGGACCAGCATGCCCTGACCATAGAACCCACCGTGGTGCAGCGCGCCCTGGCCCTGGTGCAGCAAGGCCACCGCCTTTCGGTGGAGGAAACCGTGGTGTTGATGCAAGACACCTACCGCAGCTTTGTGATCGACAACGCCGGGCGCTTCGCCAGCCTGTTTCGCATGCTGCTGGACAGCAACCAGCCCCTGGTGTTTCACTGCACGGCCGGCAAGGACCGCACGGGCTGGGCCGCTGCCTTGATCTTGCTGGCCCTGGGCGTGCCGCGCGAGGTGGTGGAGCAGGACTATCTGCTCACCAACCAGCTCTACCGCCGCCCGACCGAGCTGGCCTCCAGGGCCGCGCAGACCGTGCCGCAAGAAATTCTGGATGTGCTGTGGCGCGTGCAAATGCCTTTTCTGGACAGCGCCTTCGCTTTGGCCGAAGAACGCTACGGCAGCATGGATCGCTATTTGGCCGAGGCCTTGGGCGTGGATGCCGCAGCCCGCGCCAAGCTGGTGGGGATGTACCTGGAAGGCTGATGCCTGCGCGCTTGAAAAGAGTTTTTCAGCGCGGCGCAGCAGCGCCTTGATTTTCCAAAAAAGAGAGCGCCCTAGGCGCTCTCTTTCTACGTTAGCGGGTGATATGGCCATGGATCTTTCAGCTTGCGCTGAAAAATGCCTTGCACACCTCTATCTCGTCACTTCATCCACAGTTTGTGCAACTGACGTGGCCCCCGTCGGGGCTGCGGCGTAAGCGCCTCAGGGGGTCATCCTCCATACGGTGGCATGGGATAGGCCTCGCGGTTTTCCTTGCGCGGCAGCTGGCCTGGGAGTGGCGGTAAATCGTAGGGGTTGTAGGCTCCATCCTCACCCACCGGAGGCGGCTGCACCGGGGTGGGCTGAGGCGCTGGCGCGGGCAGGCCTTGCTCCTGCAGCGTGGGGGTGCGCTCTTCCACCGGGCCATCGCCACCCTGCGGGGCGGGCTGTGGTCGAGAGCCAAAGCCCGGGAAGTCGCCCGCGCCCGGCATGGGAGGCGTATCCGGTGTGTTGTTGTTCTCCGGCGCTTGCGGTGCAGGGCCGGGCTGGCGTGGCTGCGGGGCCGGAGCAGGCTTGGTGGGCGGGCTGCTGGGCTGCATGAGCTCGCCCCACCAGCCGTGGAGCTTCTCGCTCAGGCCATCGACCAGATCGCCCCACCAACTGCTGGTGTCGGCCTCGGCAAAGCGGGTCTTGGCATCGATGCGACGCGCGCCCAGCACGCGGCTGGTGAAGTCACCCACCATGGGCAGGGCGCTGCGTGCGCCCTGGCCCCAGTAGTCGCTGCGCAAGGTGATGCGGCCGTCGTTAAAGCCGGCCCAGGCGCCCACCACCAGTTGGGGGTGCATCAGAATGAACCAGCCATCTGCATTGCCCTGGGTGGTGCCGGTCTTGCCGGCCAGATCGCCGCGCAGGCCATAGTTGCTGCGTATGGCGCGGCCCGTGCCCTTGTCCACCACGCCGCGCAGCATGTCCACCAGGGTCAGGGCGGCGGTCTGGTCCATCACGGCCTCGGGCCGGGGTGGGGCGAACTCGGCCAGCAGCTCGCCGTCGCGCTTGGTGATGCGGGTGACCATCACCGGCGGCAGATACTGGCCACCGCGTGCCAGGCTGGCATAGGCGGTGACCATTTCCTGCAGCGTCACCGGGCTGCTGCCCAGGGCCAGGGCGGGTACGGGGTCCAGTGGGCTGCTGCGCACGCCCAGGGCTTGCGCCAAGCGCGCCACTTTGGTTGGGCCAACCTGCTGCATCACCTGGGCGGTGATGGTGTTCTTGGAATAGGCCAGGGCATCGGCCAGGCTCATGGACTGGTTGCTGGGCGGGCCGGCATCCGAAGGCCGCCAGACCTCGCCGCCGGGCAGGGCGATTTCCACGGCCTTGTCTTCCAGCTGGTCGCCGGGTTGGCGGCCATTGAGCAGTGCCGCGCCGTAGACAAAGGGCTTGAAGGTAGAGCCGGGCTGGCGCCGGGCCTGCTGCACATGGTCGAAGGGGTCTTGCTGGTAGTCGCGGCTGCCCACCCAGGCCAGGATATGGCCGTCGCGCGGGTCCGCGGCCAGAAAGCCGGCCTGGATGCGGGTTTTGTCCTCGCGCAGATCGGCCATGAATTTGCGGTCGGCCAGCAGGCGCTTGAGGGCAGCCTCCGGCGCTTCGCCGCCGGCCACGGCATTGCGGTAGGCCGCGCTTTCCTTGACCAGGGCTTGCACCAGCGGCTGCTGCGGGCTCCAGGCATTGGCCTGCGACCAATTGCGCTGGGCCACGCCTTGCAGTGTGCGGCCCTGGCGGGCCACGGCCTGGTTGGCCCAGGCCTGCATGCGCGAGTCGATGGTGGTGTGCACCACCAGGCCATCGCTGTGGATGTCGTAGCCATGGCGGTCGGCCCAGTCCACCAGCCAGGGGCGCAGGGCGCGCACAAAATGCGGGGCAGGGCCTTGGGCTTCTTCCTGGCGCTCAAAGTCCAGGCGTAGCGGGCGGGTCTTGAGCTTGTCGAACTCGGCCTGTGCCAGCACCTCGTGCTTGACCATCTGGGCCAGCACGGTGTTGCGCCGCTGCAGGGCGCGCTCGGGGTTGCGCACCGGGTTGTAGTAGCTATTGCCCTTGAGCATGCCGACCAGGGTGGCGGCCTCCAGCACATTGAGCTGGTCGGCGCGCTTGTCGAAATAGGTGCGCGCCGCCATCTCTATGCCAAAGGCGTTGTAGAGAAAGGGGACCGTGTTCAGATAGGTCTCCAGAATCTCGTCCTTGGTGTAGAGGGCCTCGATCTTGTAGGCGGTGACGGCTTCCTTGAGCTTGCGCGTCAGCGAGGCCTCGCGCCCCACTTTCTCGGGATAGAGGTTGCGCGCCAGCTGCTGGGTGATGGTGGAGCCGCCTTGCGGGCTGCCCGACAGCGTGTGCACCACCGAGGCCGCAGTGCGGTACCAGTCCATGCCGTGGTGCTCGTAAAAGCGGTGGTCTTCGGTGGCGATCAAGGCCTTGATCACATGGGGGGAGACCTGGTCCAGCGCAATCCAGCGGCGGTTGCTGCGGGTGAACAGGGCCAGCTCCTTGCCATCGGCCGAGAGAATCTGGGCCGGGTCGTCCTGCTTGGCCTTGCGGATGTCGCTGAGGCTGGGGGTGAGCAGCACCAGCAGACCCAGCAGCAGCACCAGGGCCAGGGGAATGCAGGCCGCAGCCTGCCACCACTGGCGGCGGGTGCGGGTAGCGAGAAACTGGCGCAAGGCTTGCCAGCCGGCACACAGCCGGGACTGCAGCTGCGCCAGGGCAGCGGTGAAAGAAGGTGGCAGGTGCATGGTCTGCAAAAAGGGCTGGGCCGGGGGCTTTCCAGCAACGCCTGTCGGAGCAGGAGCGTTGACGCGAGCCAGTGTGCCGCAGCCGGCCAGAAAACGCAGCGGGGCTGTGCCAAAAGCATCTGCTGTTCCATGGTGCGGGGGTGCTTTGCTCTCGCACGGCCCGGGTTTGGCGCACAATCGCCGTCCTTCGAGGATGGGGAACCATGGGCAGCCGTGGCGCTCCAATCATCCTCACCACGTTTTCACGGACTCGCAGGCCATGCAACGCCGCCGTTTTTTGCTCAGTGCCGCTTGTGCGGCCCCTCTTCTCACCACCGCCTGCTCGGGGCGCGCTCTGCCCAGCCAGTTCAGCATGAGCACGCAGCAGCTGCAAACCAAGCTGGCGGGGAAATTCCCCAAGACCTACCCCGTGGCCGGCCTGCTGCAGCTGCAGCTGTCGGCCCCTGCGCTGAACATGCTGCCGGATCGCAACCAGATCCGTGCGCTGCTGCCCGTACTGCTGTCCGGGCCGGTGCTCAAGCAGAGCTTTCCTGGAAAGCTGGATGTGAACTTTGGCCTGCGCTACGAGGCCAGCGACCGCACATTGCGCGCCCAGCGCGTGCAGGTGAATACGCTGCAGATTGACGAGGCCCCCGAGGCCCTGAGCACCATGCTGGCCACCTACGGCCCCCGCCTGGGCGAGCAGATGCTGGAAAACCTGGTGCTCTACCAGTTTGCGGAAAAAGACCTGGCCCTGGCCGACACCATGGGCTTGCAGCCCGGGGCCATCACCGTCACGGCCCAGGGGCTGAGCGTGGCCGTGGATCGTAAAAAATAGTAACAAAAAACTGGCATCAACGTGGGTGGCGCGCGACATTTCAAGACGCCGTCACTCGGTCAGCGCAGGGGTGGTAACAGCCTGTCACGCAAGCCCGCTAACATGGCAAGCAATGGCCGAGTCGGCGCTGGCGCTGGCGGCTGTTGCGTTTCCAAGGTGCCTGCATGACTGATCTGAGCAAATTTCCCGTCACCCGTAAGTGGCCTGCCCAGTTTCCGGACTGGCTGCAGCTGTACTCCCTGCCCACTCCCAACGGGGTGAAAGTCTCCGTGATGCTGGAGGAAACCGGCATCCCTTACGAAGCCCATAGGGTGGATATTCAGGCTGGTGACCAGTTCACGCCCGAGTTTCTGAGCGTCAACGCCAACAACAAAATCCCGGCCATCCTCGATCCGCGCGGGCCCGGGGGCCATCCCCTGGTGCTGGCCGAAAGCGGGGCCATCTTGGTGTATCTGGCCGAGAAATCGGGCCAGTTCCTGCCGCTGGACGCTGTGGCGCGCTACCAGACGCTGCAGTGGCTGATGTTCCAGATGGGGGGTGTAGGCCCCATGTTTGGCCAGGTCGGTTTCTTCTACCGCTATGGCGGCAAGGACTTCGAAGACAAGCGCCCGCTGCAGCGTTATGTGAGCGAGGCCCAGCGGCTCTTGAAGGTGCTGGAGCAGCAGCTCAAGGGCAAGTCCTGGATCATGGGCGACAGCTACACCATCGCCGATATGGCGGTGCTGCCCTGGGTGCGCTGCCTGATCGAACACTACGACGCCGGCGAGCTGGTGGGCCTGGGCAAGTACCCCAATGTGCTGCGTGTGCTGGCGGCCTGGGAAAAGCGCCCCGCCGTCCAACGTGGTCTGCAGATTCCGCCGAACTAACACCGGCGCCGCGCTCACCCTGCCTGCGTGATGCAGGCATTTTTTCGCTCATGCCCTGGCCGTACAGCGGCGGCAAAAGGTGGAGCTCTGTAATGTTTTGTTGCATATTGACGTGGGTCAAGTGCCGCAGTGCGCCGAACGCTAGCCTTGAGATGAGGGAGCGGATGTTGCGCCAGACCGGGGGATGACACCCTGGCAGCGCAGACCTGGTACGTCGGCGAGGGGCTGGCGGGGACATATCGCTTTCGCACACAAGCACGAGGCGATATGCACATAGGACAACGATATTGGCGCCGGCAAGGGCTGGGCACCAAACTGGCCATCACCAACTTTGTCTGGGTCGCGGCCATTTTGGCGGCCCTGTTGCTGGGCATTGCCTGGAGCGTGTCACGGGTCATCCAGCACAAGGTACAGGCCGATCTGGAGCAGGGCGTGGCCATGCTGGGCCGCTTTGTGGAGGCCAATGACCGCGACCTGCGCCAGCGCACCCAGTTTCTGGCCGACAGCCTCAGTGCCAGCCTGGCCGGCCAGCTGACGCTGCAGGGTGAAGGCAGCCAGGCGCAGTTGCTGCTCAACGGCGAGCCACTGCAGGGCGACAACGCCCGTATCGAACGCTTTACACGCGCCACCGGCGCCGTGGCCACGGTGTTCGTCAAACAGGGCCAGGACTATTTGCGCGTGGCTTCGTCGCTGAAGACCGACAAGGGCCAGCCCGCCACGGGCACGCTGCTGGACCACCAGCACCCGGCCTATGCCGAGATCAACGCCGGCCGCAGCTATATGGGCCTGGCGACCTTGTTCGGCCGCCAGTACATGGCCGAGTACCGCCCGCTCAAGGACGCCAGCGGCGCCACCGTGGGCATGGCCTTTGTGGGCCAGGACTTCTCGGAACTGCTGGCCAACCTCAAGACCTCCATCCGTGCGCTCCAGGTGGGTGATGGCGGCTATTACTACGTGTTGCGCAGTGATGGGCCTGCGGCCGGCACCCTGGTGGTCCACCCGGCCAAGGAAGGGCAGAGCATTCTGGAGTCCAAGGACAGCGATGGCCGTGCCTTCATCCGCGAGATCGTGGAGCGCAAGCAAGGGGTCATCAGCTACCCATGGGCCAATCCGGGCGAGCAGGAGCCGCGTGAAAAGCTGGCGGTCTTTGGCCAGTACGCACCCTGGAACTGGGTGTTTGTGGCCAGCGCCTACAAGGACGAGGCAGTGGCCGAGACGCGCCGCCTGATCGGCATGTTCGCCGCCATGGGCCTGGGCGCCGTGCTGGTGCTGGCAGGGGTCTGGTGGCTGCTGCTGCGCCGCATGATTGTGCGCCCGCTGAATGAGGCCAGCCAGCTGGCACGTACCATTGCCGCAGGCGATCTGACGGTGAAGATTCCGCATGTGCGCCAGGATGAAATCGGCCAGTTGCTGGACGCCATGAACCACACGGTGGACGGCCTCAGCAGCGTGGTGCGCACCGTGCAGACCCAGGCCGAGAGCGTGGCCATGGCCAGCGCCGAAATCGCCCAGGGCAATATGGACCTGGCCAGCCGCACCGAAAGCGAAGCCAGCGCGCTGGAAGAAACCGCCGCTGCCATGGAAGAGCTGGGTAGCACCGTGGCCCACAACGCCGACCATGCACGCACGGCCGACCAGCTGGCGCGCAGCGCCGAGCAAGTCGTCTCCGAAGGCGGGCTGGCCGTGCGCCAGGTGGTGCAGGCCATGCAGGGCATTGATGCCGGCAGCCGCAGGATTGCGGACATCACCGGCGTCATCGACGGCATCGCCTTCCAGACCAATATCCTGGCCCTGAACGCTGCCGTGGAAGCCGCCCGTGCCGGCGAGCATGGCCGTGGCTTTGCCGTGGTGGCCGGCGAGGTGCGGGCCCTGGCCCAGCGCTCTGCCGAAGCGGCCAAGGAAATCCAGCAGCTCATCAGCACCAGCGTGGCCGAGGTCAGCCAGGGCAACCACCGTGCCGCCCAGGCCGGCCAGACCATGGAGCAGGCCGTGACCGAGATCCAGAAGGTGACCCAGCTGATCAGCAACATCAGCCACGCCAGCGCCGAGCAAAGCAGCGGCGTGGCCCAGGTGGGCGAGGCCGTAACCAATATGGACCAGACCACGCAGAAGAACGCTGCCCTGGTGGAGGAAATGGCCGGTGCCACGGCCAGTCTGCGTCAGCAGTCCGAAGAGCTGCTGCAGGCGGTGTCGGTGTTCCGCTTGCAAGGTGGCTCCGGCAATCGCTTTGCGGCCCGCACGGTCGCGCGACAGCAGGCAGCAGCGGTGATCCACAGCGCAGCTGCGGGGGCGCGCCAGAGCAGCACGGTGGCCAAGCCCGCCGCACCCGCTTTGGCGCCGGCAGCCGCAGCCAGCGCCCCGGCAGCGGCCCGCCCTGCAGCCGTCACGGCCACGGATGACAACGACGACTGGACCAGCTTCTGACCACAACCGTCGGAGGTCAGAGGCAGATCAGGGACAATGCCGCATCCCAACCAAGGGGGTGGCTGCGCAGGCAACCACCCCGCTTTTGATTGCAGAGCATGAACATCTCCAAAGACACCGCTGTCACCATCACCTACAAAATCCACGCCCTGCTGCAAGGCGGTCTGGCCGGTCCGCTGCTGGACAAGGGCGATGTGGCCTATCTGCATGGTGGCTATGACAACATCTTTGCCAAAGTGGAAGCCGCGCTGGAAGGCAAGCAAAAAGGCGATGCGCTGACCGTGGACCTGGCCATCGCAGACGCTTTTGGCGAACGCGACGAAAGCCTCAAGCGCACCATTCCCAAGGGCGAGTTCCCCGCCGGCGTGAAGGTGGGTGGTCAGCTGCGCGGCACCAATGACCAGGGCCTGCCCCAGATCTACAACGTGGTGAAGATCAAGGGCCCGGTGGTGCAGCTCGATGGCAACCACCCCCTGGCCGGCCAGGCCCTGCGCTTTGCATGCACCGTGACCGAGGTGCGTGCGGCGTCGGAGGAAGAGATTTCCCACCGCCATGTCCACGGCGCCCACGGCCATAACCACTGATGGGAAGCCCGCTTCAGCACCGCTGATACGGCGTTGCAGGCCCTTGCCGTGGCGCTGCCACTGTCTGCGGACCTGCGCCTTGTCTCAGCGGCGCTGCAGCGGTCTCAACTCCCGGTGAATGCCGGCTCACAAGCCGCCTTTTTGGGCGGCTTTGTTTTTGCGGGGCTTGGAACTCAAAGTCCCACGGTCATGAGTTCCGCATCGCTGTAGCGCTCTCCTGCGACCGCCTGAATAGGTAGCAATGCTTCGATGGCGGCCACGTCATCGCCAGAGAGCGCCATCGACAGGGCTCCCAGGTTTTCGTCGAGATGGCGCACGCTGCGCATTCCCGGGATGGGCACGATGTCGTTCCCCTTGGCTCTGAGCCAGGCCAAGGCGATTTGGGCGCTGCTGCACCCCTGTCGTTGACCATATTCAGCCAGCCGTTCCACCAAGGCCTGGTTGTGCACAAAGTTTGTGGGCTGAAAGCGCGGCAGTGCTTGGCGAAAATCTCCAGGGCCCAGGTGTGTGGCGTCGCGCGCCTGGCTGCTCAGCAGACCTCGGCAGAGCGGGGCATAAGGCACAAAGGCAATGCCCAGGGCGCGGCAGGTGGGCAGGATTTCGCTTTCGGGTCCGCGGCTGAACAGCGAATACTCGGTCTGCACCGCTGCCAGAGGGTGAATGCGGTGCGCTTGCCGGATGGTGGCCGGTGCCGCCTCGGAAAGACCTATGGCGCGCACCTTGCCTTCACGTACCAGGTCGGCCATGGTCCCCACCATGTCTTCGACAGGATGCTTGCGGTCTATGCGGTGGGCATAGAAAACGTCGATGTAATCCGTTTTGAGCCGGCGCAATGAGGCTTCGCATGCGCGCTTGACATAGTCGGGGCGATTGTCGAAATGCACGCCGTTTGCATCCCGCACGATGCCGAATTTGCTGGCCAGTACGATGCGATCACGCCGGCCCGTCAGCAGTGGTGCCAGCAGCTCCTCATTGGCGCCGCGTCCATACATATCGGCAGTGTCAAAAAAGTTCACACCGCGCTCCAGTGCGGCATCCAGCGTGCGCTGGACCTCTGCTGCATCGGTAGGGCCGTAGAACTCAGACATGCCCATGCAGCCCACACCCAACGGCGACACGGTGATGTCGGAGCTGCCCAGGGGCAAACGGTCGCTCGCCTGCATGACAGTGCCTGGGTTGTTGAGCGTGTGAGGCGCTGGGATGGTCTGGGCGTGGCCGGTTGTGGACAGCATGCTTCCTGCGAGGGCATAGGCCCCCCATTCCAAAGCAGCACGGCGGTCGCGGACAGCGGTGTGTGGCATGAAAATCACCTTGGTTCTGATAAAGAAGCCTCAGTGTGCGGTGCTACATTGTTCAGAAAAAGAGGCTTGCATTCGATGAAGTGCTGAGCCAAATTCATCAAATGACTCCCAATCTACATGAGCTGGATGCCTTTGCCGCGGTCGCAAGGCTGCGCAGTTTTCGCAAGGCAGCCGAAGAGCGCGGTGTGTCCGCATCGGCGCTCAGCCACGCGCTGCGCGGGCTGGAAGAGCGGCTGGGTGTACGGCTTCTCCATCGCACAACGCGCAGCGTAACGCCCACCGAGGCCGGCCAGTTGTTGCTGGCGCGTTTGGCGCCTGCCTTACAGGATGTGGCCGAAGCACTGGGCGAACTCGCAGCCATGCAGGCCGAACCCACAGGTACGTTGCGCTTGAACGTGCCGCGCCCGGCGGCGCGGATTGTGCTGGGGCCGCTGCTGGCGCGGTTTGTCGCAGCCCATCCACGTGTGCAGATGGAGGTGGTAACGGATGACGGCTTGAGCGACATCGTGGGCGAGGGCTTTGATGCCGGCATCCGCTTTGGTGAGAGCCTGGCTGGCGACATGGTGGCAGTACCGCTGGGGTCGCTGCAGCGCTTTGTCATGGTGGCCTCACCCGCCTACCTGGCTGCCCGCGGAACGCCTCAGGCGCCGCGCGATCTGCTGGCGCATGCGTGTATTGGCCGCCGCTTTCCCAGTGGCCATCTCTACGCCTGGGAACTCCAGGCGGACGGCGAACCACTGTCGTTGGTGGTCCAAGGGCCTTTGGTTTTTGACGATGACATGCTGATGATCCAGGCCGCTTGTGATGCTGCCGGTATCGCCTATGTTTACGCGTCACTGGTGCAGGAACAGCTGCAGAGCGGGAAGTTGGTGACGCTGCTGGATGCCTGGTGTGCGGCACCAAGCCGTTTCTATCTTTACTACCCCAGCCGCAAGAACCTGCCTTCGGCTTTGAAGGCCTTTGTGGAATTCACTCGCTAAAAAGTGAGCGTGCATAGCTTGGTATGGCTTTGTGTCGGACTCTGATGGGTTTGAAACGGAGGCTGTATAAGCAACGACAGCTATGGTTTTTACTTGCTGCGCAGCAGCGCACGGCGCAGCATGCGGGCGGCGCGGTCGCGGATGCGGAAGGGGCTGTGGCTGATGGCGGGGCGGTGCTGGGCTTTGGCGCAGGCGGTCAAGAAATCGTCCAGCAGCACGCGGTCGTCCAGGGTGCGGCCTTCGGGGTCGCGGAACTCGGGGTGCCATTGCGTGGCGGCGATATAGCTTTTGCCGCCTATGCGGCGGTGTATGGCTTCGGGAATGCGGTCGGGCAGGCTGAAGGCCTCCACATCAAAGCCTGGCGCCACGGTTTTGATGCCCTGGTGGTGGATGCTGTTGACCCGGGCGCGCGGCAGATTGGGGTAGAGCCGGTCCAGCCGGCTACCGGGCACGATGGCGATATCGTGCTGGTGCTTGTCGTAGGTTGCAGGGTTGCGGTGCTCTTGGGCGCCGGGCACCTGGGTGGCAATGTCCTGGTAGAGCGTGCCGCCAAAGGCCACGTTGATGAGCTGCAGGCCACGGCAGACGCCGAAGATGGGCTTGCCGGCCTGGGAAAATGCTTCGACCACGGCCATGTCGTACAGATCGCGCACGCGGTCACCCATCCATTCGGGCTTCAGCGGCTCCTCGCCATAGCTGCCGGGCCAGACATCGGCGCCGCCATGCATGACCACGCCATCCAGCCATTCGGCGTAATGGGCCAAGGTGACATCGCCCTGGGCCGTCTCGCCCGTGGGGCAGGGCACCATCACCACCATGGCGCCGCTGGACATGATCCAGTGCGCAATCGATTGCTCCACGTACTGCAGTGTCTTGCCGGTGAACAGGGGACGGTAGGGATCGGCATGGGAAAAACAGGCCGACAGGCCAATCTTGAGTCGGCGGGAGGCGGGCGCGTTCATGGCCTTACATGCTAGTGCGCCTGCGGCTTTTTGTGTACGAACGATAGAGCAGTTACATGTAGGGGCTTGGGCCGAAAACAGGTCGGTCTAGGCTTGATACGCATCAAAAACCCCGGGTGCCAGGTCGATGAAAGGGCGACAAGCGGGGTGAACTGGGGCATTATGGGTCTCAGCAGCACCGTCCGCATGGCCTTGCGGCAGCGCGGACGGTGGTCACTGTGCGGGGAGGTGGAACGGGTCCACCACCCACTGCCACGCCAGGCCGTGGCATAAGGCAACAAGGAGGAAGCTGATGCAAGTACAAGTTCATGCCGACGATTCCATCCAGGGCGGTGAATCGCTGGCCCAGTGGGCGCAAGAGGAAATCCACAACCGTCTGGCACGTCTGAAAGACTATGTGCAGCGCGTGGAGGTGTATCTCACCGGTGTCGACGCGCTCAAGAGCAATGGCGGTCCGGGCAAGAAATGCGTGCTCGAAACCCGGGCCAACGGCCGTCCGCCGATTGCGGTCAATGCCGAAGCCGAGAAAGTGCAGGAAGCCTTTTCTGCCGCCGTGGAAAAGCTGCTGCGCGCGGTAGAGACCGATCTGGGCAAGCTCAAGGACAAACACGGCCGTGAAAGTGTGCGCGGCGTGGAAGACCCTGCAGTGGGCTGATGCCCCGGCGGCTTGGGCCGCAGCAAGCCAACCAGCCACCTTGCGAGGTGGCTTTTTGTTGTCTGCACATTTGCTTGCAAGACCGCTGCCGGTTTTGTGTCTCACAGGGCAGGCCCCGGGATAGAGTCAAGGCCCATCTTTCGCTGCCCGCAGCGGCGGCCTCAACAAGGAGACCACGCATGAGCTATTCCCCCACATCGATTCAGGAAGATGCAGACGACAGCACAGGCCTGCCGCCACGCTTTCAGGCCCGCATCGTGGGCCTGGTGCAGCATCGGGTGGGCGACGGGATGCTGGAGCCGATTCCGCAGAACCAGGAGGTGCAGGTGGACCTGGCCATTGCCAGCATGGTGCTGTCCTGGGTCAGTGATGCACAGCCCGTGACCGTGACGCTGGCGCGCGAGGAATTCCTGGAGTATGTGGACATCGGCGCCATCCAGATCCTGGGGTGATGCCAGGCAACGCCTGAGCGTCAGAGCAGCTTGGTACCCAGCGGCACATCCTGGTCGGGCACGCACAGGGCCACATGGCCGTCGGCATTGTGAAAGCCCGTAACCAAGCATTCGGACTGTATCGGGCCGATCTGCTTTTTGGGAAAGTTCAGTACCGCCACCACCAGCCGGCCCACCAAGGACTCGGGGGTGTAGAGCTGGGTGATCTGGGCGCTGGACTTGCGCAGACCCAGCGCGGGGCCAAAGTCCACTTGCAAAATGTAGGCAGGGCGGCGCGCTTCCTTGAAGACTTCGGCCGCCACAATGCGGCCTACGCGCAGTTCCACTTGCAGAAAATCGTCAAAACCAATGGTGGGGTGCAGGTCGGGAGAGGTTGTCATGGCGTCCATCATGCAACGGGATGCATGGGGTAAATGTCGCGCAACACTGGTGCTGTGTCAGCAGCGGGCGTGGCAGCGGCTCGGTTGATTTGGTTGTTTGCACATGGCAAACAATTGGTTGGTTTTGGCGCGGTAGCTGGTGAGAATTTGCAGCTTGCACCTCCTGCCGCGCATGAAGCGTTCACCGCCATCGCGTCGCGCAGCCGGGTGTTTGATGGTCTGCTCTCCCGATTCGCAATGCTCTTCTTCCCCCTTCTTCGCCGTTCCCTGCTGGCCGCTGTCGTGGCTGCTTCCTTTGTCCCTTCGACCCAGGCCCAGCGCCTGATCCGCATCGTTGTGCCTTTCGGGGCCGGTGCTACGCAAGACACCGTGGCCCGCACCTTCAGCAACGAGCTGGGCCAGGCCCTGGGCGCCACTGTGGTGGTGGAAAACCGCGCCGGTGCCGGCGGCAGCGTGGGCACGGCCCAGGTGGTCAAGTCCGCCCCGGATGGCAACACCCTGGTGCTGGCCGCAGCCAGCCACAACCTCGCAGGCCATTTGTACGCCAAGATGCCCTATGACCCGGCCAAGGATTTTGTTGGCGTCTCCTTTCTGGGCCGCACAGGCTATGTGGTAGGCGTGCCCAGCAGCAGTGGTATTGCATCCCTGCAAGCCCTGTTGCAGCGTGCCAAGGCCCAGCCCGGCACGCTGAACTACGCCTCGGCCGGCAATGGCAGTGCCTCTCACCTGGCCAGTGCCCTGCTGGCGTCTCAGGCCGGCGTGCAGTTGCAGCATATCCCCATGAAGTCCACCGGCGACGCCACCACCGAGCTGCTGGCGGGGCGTGTGCAGCTGGTCACTGGCGCCACCATCGGCATGCTGGCCTTTGAGAAAGATCCGCGTGTGAAGCTGCTGGCCTATTCGGGTGCGCAGCGCTCGCGCTTTCTGCCCGATGTGCCTACCGTGGCCGAGGCAGGTGTGCCCGGCTATGCCTTTGATTCCTGGTTGGGTTTGCTGGCGCCGGCCGGCACACCTGCAGCTGAGGTGGAGCGCATCAACGCTGCGGTGCGCAAGGTGCTGGCCGAGCCGGAGGTGCAAGAGCGCCTGGCCCGTGTGGGGGTGGAGGCGGGTACGCTGCCGGTCAAAGACTTCCAGCAACTGCTGCGCGATGACTGGGCCGCATCGGCCCGTGTGGTCAAGGCAGCTGGCGTGCGCATCGAATAAGCGCTGCTCAGACCGCCTTTGATACGTCGTCGTTGTGCTTGCGGCCCGCAGCTTCGCGGATGCGCTTGGCGGCCAGCACGCGTTGGCGCCAGGTAAACAAGGCCCAGGCATAGCCCATGTTGTGGCCGGCCATGAGGCCGAAAACCGCCAGGGTCAGCGGGCTGACGACCAGGCCATGCCAGCCGGCCTGCTCGGGCGGCAGCAGCCACAGCACCTCCACCACCCGGTAGATGATGCGCGCCAGAAACAGCAGCGACAGCGCAATCCCCAGCCGGGTATGGGGCGTGTAGTACAGCCCCTGCGGCGTGGGCTCCAGCACGGTTTTATGCCAGGCCCAGCGCGACAGCAGGCCGCCTGCGGCCAGCCCGGCAGCCAGGGTGGCCAGTGCCGACCACCGGCCCCAGCAGGCCCAGAGCAGCAGCCCCAGCAGCAGGCTGTAAATGCCTATGCTGACCCAGGGCCGGTATTTGCTGGTGCGCTGGCGCCCCACCAGGCGGCGCCAGCGTGCGCGCAGCCGCCAGGCCAGCAAGGGCAGGAGCACGACCAGGGTGGCGGCGGTGGATGCATGGGCAGCCATGGCAGCTTTCATCAGAATGCGGATGGACGCAGTGTGCGCACAGGGGCGCGTGGGCGCAAGCGGGTCTGTCGCAGAAGAGAACGCAGGCACTGTGCATGCGGGCACAAAAAAAGCCGCTGCCTTGTGGGGCAGCGGCTGGGAGCCAGCCTGGTCTGTAACCAGGGGCGCCAGGTCAGTGCAATCAGGCGGCGCTCTGCGCCTGCTCTTCGCGCGCAATGCGCTGTTTGCGCCAGCGCATGCCCAGGCCACCGATCAGTGCCAGCACCAGGCCCAGACCCATCATGGTTGGGGCCTCTTCGCTGCTGTGGTCGGCATCTTCCTGCATGTACTGGGCCATTTGCTCGTAGGGCAGCAGGGGCTGGCCGTCGCCGCTGACGGAGTAGGCGTTGTGCTCGTCGCTGCCGGCGTCGTAGCCGACTTCGATCACCGTGGCATCGGCCATGGACTGGACGGCGGATTCAGGCACCAGCGAGGGCAGCTTGATGGTCAGGACATCGCCGTCCTGGGGCTTGAGGTCCACCTCGTAGTAATGGGACTGGCTGGAGCCACCACGGCGGCGCTTTTTGGTCACGGTGACCTTGCGTGCTTCTTGCACGTCGCCGCTGACCATGGTGAGCGAATCCTGCGTCGGAATGCCGCCGCCGTTGGCGCTTTGGTAGAGCAAATAAGCGCTGAAACCGAACAAAGCCAGACCAGCCAGCAGCACATAGCGTGCGTAGCCCAAGATGAAATTCATGATTTTCCCTCCCTCATGGAGGCTGCTGTTATAGGTGGCGAGACTATAGCGGCGACCTGTGTCGAAGATGGTCAAAATGTGTCCGAGGAATGTCATATAACATTTGCTAACACCGCCTGAGCCTTGGGCATGGCATGAAAAAAGCCAGCCGCGTTGCCGCAGCTGGCTTTTTGATAGCAACCAGTGCCCGTCAGCACTGGTTGCAAGGCCGTTCAGACCTTACTTGGCCACCACGCGCACCATTTCCAGGCACTTGTTGGAGTAGCCCCACTCGTTGTCGTACCAGGCCACGACCTTGACGAAGGTCTTGTCCAGGGCGATGCCGGCTTCGGCGTCGAACACGGAGGTGCAGGTCTCACCGCGGAAGTCGGTGGCCACCACCTTGTCTTCGGTGTAACCCAGCACGCCCTTCAGAGCGCCTTGGGACTGGGCCTTCATTTCGGCGCAGATTTCTTCGTAGGAAGCTTCCTTGTTCAGCTCCACGGTCAGGTCCACCACGGACACGTCGGAGGTGGGCACGCGGAAAGACATGCCGGTCAGCTTCTTGTTCAGCTCGGGGATCACCACGCCCACGGCCTTGGCAGCGCCAGTGCTGGAGGGGATGATGTTTTCCAGAATGCCGCGGCCGCCGCGCCAGTCCTTGTTCGAAGGACCGTCCACGGTCTTTTGCGTGGCAGTGGCTGCGTGAACGGTGGTCATCAGGCCGCGCTTGATGCCCCACTTGTCATTCAGCACCTTGGCCACGGGGGCCAGGCAGTTGGTGGTGCAGGAGGCGTTGGAGATCACGTCCTGACCGGCATAGGTCTTGTCGTTCACGCCGAAGACGAACATGGGCGTGGCGTCCTTGGAAGGCGCGGACATGATGACCTTCTTGGCGCCGGCAGCGATGTGCTTGCGGGCGGTTTCGTCGGTCAGGAACAGGCCGGTGGACTCGATCACGATGTCGGCACCGACTTCGTTCCACTTCAGGGCAGCGGGGTCGCGTTCTTGGGTCAGGCGGATCTTCTTGCCGTTGACGACCAGGGTGTTGCCTTCGACGGAGACTTCGCCGTCAAAACGGCCGTGCACGCTGTCGTACTTCAGCATGTAAGCCAGGTAGTCGGGCTCCAGCAGGTCGTTGATGCCAACGATTTCGATGTCGCTGAAGTTCTGCACTGCCGAACGCAGCACGTTGCGGCCGATGCGGCCAAAACCGTTGATACCTACCTTGATCGTCATAGTTGCCTCGTCTCTAGGGATGGTGGAGATAGAAAAATCGGTCACTCTCTGGAAAACACCCGCCAAGGCCAAGCCTGGGCGGGTGTTTGCAGGGATTACTTGGCGCGGCGCAGCGCTTCTTGCACCGTGGCGGCCACATTCTCGGCGGTAAAGCCGAAATGCTGGAACAGCACCGGTGCGGGGGCCGACTCGCCGTAGCAGTCTATGCCCACCACGGCGGCGCAGCCGTACTTCCACCAGAAGTCGCTCACGCCCATTTCCACGGCAATGCGTGGCAGGTTGGCGGGCAGCACGGACTGCTTGTAGGCCATGTCCTGGCGGTCAAAGGTGGTGGTGCTGGGCATGGAGACCACGCGCACGGCAATCTTTTGCTCGGCCAGCTGCTTTTGCGCGGCCAGGGCCAGCTGCACCTCGGAGCCGGTGGCAATGATCACGGCCCGGGCCTTGCCCGACAGGCCCACATCCTTGGGCTCGGACAGCACATAGGCGCCGTTGGCGATATTGTCCAGCGCGGCTTCGCTCTTGGGAGCGTAGGCCAGGTTCTGGCGGCTCAGCAGCATGGCCGTGGGGCGGTTCTTCTGGCTCAGGGCCACGGCCCAGGCCATGGCGGTTTCGGTGGTGTCGGCGGGGCGCCACACGTCCAGGCCGGGAATCATGCGCAGCGAAGCGGCATGTTCGATGGACTGGTGGGTGGGGCCGTCTTCGCCCAGGCCGATGGAGTCGTGGGTGAACACATGGATCACGCGCTGCTTCATCAGCGCCGCCATGCGGATGGCATTGCGGCTGTAGTCGGAGAAGGTCAGGAAGGTGCCGCCGTAGGGGATGTAGCCGCCGTGCAGGGCCACACCGTTCATGATGGCGGCCATGCCGAACTCGCGCACACCGTAGTTGATGTGGCGGCCGATCTTGCCCTCTTCGGTCTTGACCACGGCACCCTTGGCATCCACGCGGAAAGCGGGCGTGCTCTTGGTGTTGGTCAGGTTGGAGCCGGTCAGGTCGGCCGAGCCGCCCAGCAGTTCGGGCAGGGCTGCGGTCAGGCCTTCCAGGGCCAGCTGGCTGGCCTTGCGGCTGGCCACGGTGGCGGCGGCGTCATGCGCGTCGGAGGCGATCTGCGCGGCCACTTCGACGAAGTTCTCGGGCAGGTTGCCAGCCATGCGGCGGGTGAAGGCGGCGGCCAGCTCGGGGAAGTCCTTGGCGTAGGCGTTGAACTTGCGGTTCCAGGCGGATTCGGCCTTTTTGCCGGCGGCCTTGGCGTCCCAGTCGGTGTAGACATCGGCGGGGATTTCAAACGGGCCATGTTCCCAGCCCAGGGCGGCGCGGGTCAGTGCGATTTCCTCGGCGCCCAGGGGCTCGCCGTGGGCCTTGGAGGTGTCCTGGCGGTTGGGCGAACCCTTGCCGATGCTGGTCTTGCAGCAGATCAGCGTGGGCTTGGCTGTGCTCTTCTTGGCAGCGGCAATGGCGGCGTCCACGGCGTCCACATTGTGGCCGTCCACGGCGCGGATCACGTTCCAGCCATAGGCTTCAAAGCGTGCGGCGGTGTCGTCGCCAAACCAGGGGGTGACCTGGCCGTCGATGGAGATGCCGTTGTCGTCCCACAGGGCGATCAGCTTATTCAGTTTCCAGGCGCCGGCCAGTGCGGCGGCTTCGTGGCTGATGCCTTCCATGAGGCAGCCGTCACCCATGAACACATAGGTGTGGTGGTCCACGATGCGGTGCTTGCCCTGGTTGAACTCGGCAGCCAGCAGCTTTTCAGCCAGCGCAAAGCCCACGGCATTGGTGATGCCCTGGCCCAGAGGGCCGGTGGTGGTTTCCACGCCCGGGGTCACGCCCACTTCGGGGTGGCCTGCGGTCTTGCTGTGCAGCTTGCGGAAGTCCTTGAGCTCTTGCAGCGGCAGGTCGTAGCCGGTGAGGTGCAGCAGCGAATAAATCAGCATGGAGCCGTGGCCGTTCGACAGAATGAAGCGGTCACGGTTGGCCCACTGTGGGTTCACAGGGTTGTGCTGGAGGTGGCGATTCCACAGCGCCACGGCCATATCGGCCATGCCCATGGGGGCACCGGGGTGGCCGGAATTTGCTTGTTGAACAGCGTCCATGGCCAGCGCACGGATTGCGTTGGCCATCATTTGGGTGTTTGCCATGGAGGGCAGCTCCGAGGGGTGAGTGTGCAAAAGATGGGCGGGATTTTACCGATGTGGCAGAACGTGGCTCCCAACGGCTTACAGAGCCCCCTGTTGGCCGTCGGACCTGTGCGTCATCCAAGGCCCTAAAGTAGCGGCTGGCGGCCCAGCATGTGGCGCCGCGCACCACAGGATTGTTCATGAATGCTTTGCCGGCGGAACACCGCTCCCAGGTCCACTCCCAGCCTCGTCTTTCCTCTCCTGCTGCCATGCTGCTGGCCGCAGGCCGGGGCTCGCGCATGCGCCCGCTGACCGATACCACGCCCAAACCCTTGCTGGCCGTACAGGGCCGTGCGCTGCTGGACTGGCATGTGGCCGCGCTGCAGCGTGACGGTGTGCAGCAGCTGGTGGTGAACACGGCCTGGCTGGGAGAGCAGATCCCCGCGCATTTGAACGCGGCCTGGCCCGCGCTGGTTGCGGCCGGTGGCCTGCGCTATTCGCAAGAGGGCGAAGACTTTGGCCAGGCCCTGGAAACCGCTGGCGGCATTGCCCGCGCGTTGCCGCTGCTGCCCCCTGTGTTCTGGCTGGCTGCGGGTGATGTGTTTGCACCGGACTTTGTGTTCGATGCCGCCGCCGCCCAGGCCTTTGCCGCCAGCGACGACCTGGCCCATCTGTGGCTGGTGCCCAACCCGGTGCAGCACCCGCAGGGGGACTTTGGCCTGCGCGAAAGCGCTCCCGGCAGTGACAGCGGCCGTGCCGTGAATGTGCCTAAAGAAGGTGCCACGGCCGAACAGGCCGCCCTGCCGCGCTACACCTACAGCACGATTGCCTTGCTCAAGGCAGAGCTGTTTGGCCAGCCCTGGTGCGATATTCCCGCAGGCAACCCCCAGGGCATTGCCATGCCCCTGGTGCTGCTGCTGCGCCGCGCCATGGACGCCGGCCGCGTGGGCGCCAGCATTTACCGGGGGCAGTGGGTGGATGTGGGCACGCCCGAGCGCTTGGCCCAGCTCAACCAGGGCCAGGCATGACGCAGCGGTGCGCCCTGGGCCTGCCGCGCCACCTGGTTTGGCAAGGTGCTCCCATCGTCACGGCCTGCACCGCGCAGGCCGCATGGGGGCAGTGGCTGCTGCTCACCGCAGAGGGCGGCCTGCATGGCATGGACCTGGACAGCGGCCGCAGCCAGCAATTGGCGCAGCTGGAGCTGCCCGCACCCACCCCGCCCAGGCCGTATTGGCCGCATGGTTTCCAGCTGCATTGCGCACCCAGCGGTGGCTATGCGGTGGTGGCCGATAACGGTGGCAGCTTTGGCCTGCTGGTGAACCTGGGTACGGGCCAGGTGGTGGCACAGCTGCATGGGGGCGATTACCACCCCCACACCGTGCCGTTTTCCATTGCCTTCACCCAGCACCAGGGGCGCGATGTGTTGATCCACCGCACGGACTGGAATCGGCTGGACGCGATGGACTGCGCCACGGGCGCCAACCTCACAGCGCGGGACGGCACGCAATACGAGCAGCCCCATTACCTGGACTATTTCCACGGTGGCTTGCTGCTCAGTCCCTCGGGTGAACATGTGCTGGACGACGGCTGGGTCTGGGCGCCGGTGGGTGTGCCCACGGTCTGGTCGCTGCCAGCCTGGCTGGAGGGCAATCCCTGGGAGTCCGAAGACGGCCCTACACGCCGCTGGCTGGCCCAGGGCGAGGGCTGGGCCGAACCCTGTGTGTGGCTGGACGATGGCCGCATCGCCATCTGGAACCTGGGCAACTGGGAGGAAGACGGTTTTGGCGACGGCGGCCATGTGCCCGGGGTGACGGTGTTCGACATCCATGCTCCCCGCCCTGAGGACGGCCATGGCGGCACAGCCTGGCCCATGCCGGAGCTGCCCAGAGCCCAACATCTGCACTGCATGGACGGCGTCTTGTGCGTGGTGGCCGAAGGCCAAAGCTGGCTGTGGGATGTGGCCACGCAGGCACTGCTGGCGCAGGTGCCGGGCTTTGCCCCGCAAGGCCTGCACCGGGAACGGGGCGAGCTGCTGCAATGGTCGGCCCAAGGCGTGGAAATCAGGCAGGTGCTTGGGGGTGGAAAAGCGCGCTAATGCTTGCCTGAAAAGCATTGACAGCTATGGAAACCGTAGTTCTCGCTCATGCCTCTCCTTCGGGCCGGGTGCCTGGCAGCACCAGCTTGCCCTCGCGCATGGCTTGCAGCAGCAAATGCGGGGTGGTGGAGATATGGGCTTCCAGGGCCAGGGCAGCGCGGGCCTCCTGGCCGGCCATGGCGAGCTCGAAGATCTCCTTGTGCTCGGCATGCACATCGCGTGTGAGGGCGGGCTGCTCCATGGCGTAGCAGCGGTAGCGCTCGCCATGGCGCGCCAGCAGGCGCAGCACCTTGAGCGTCCAGGGCGAGGCATGGCCACCGAGCAGGGCTTCGTGAAAGCGCACGTTCAAGGCCTCCCACTGGCGCCGGTTCTCGCTGGACAGGGGCTGCTCTGCGGCCGACAGCTCTTCGTAGCTGGCCTGTAGCTGGGCCCGCCAGGCCGCATCGCCATGGCGTATGGATTCGCGCAGCGCATGGGTTTCGATGTGCACCCGCAGCCGGGTGATGTCCTGCAGATCGTCCATGGCGATGGTGGAGACGCGAAAGCCACGCTGGCCTTCGGCTGTGACCAGGGCATCGCTGACCAGGCGTGTCAGCGCTTCGCGCAAGGTGCCCGCACCGACCTCGTAGGCCTGGCGCAGATGCTCTATGCGCAGCTTGCTGCCAGGCAGCAAACGGCCTTCGACAATGTCGGTGCGCAGCCGGGCATAGGTTTGCTCGGTCAGGGTGCGCGATGACTCGCCGCCGCTGGATTCGGCCTCGGGCAGGGCCGGGTATTGCATAAAGGATTTCTTGGCCAAGCGTTTACTCCTCGGTACCTGTGGTGCGTTCGCGGATGCGTGAGAGCCGGTAGCTGAGTTGGGGGCGTGTCATGCCCAGGGCGCGGGCCGCTGCGGCCAGATTGCCGCTGGCACGGCGCACGGCCTCTTGCAGCAGCCCGTCTTCCAGGGCGTCCAGCGAAAGTCCCTGGTGCTGCATGCTGTCGTAGACACTGGCCGTGTGCAGATCGCCATCGGCGCCGCAGGCCTGGGCCAGATGGCCCTGGTCGTCTATGGTGCTCTGGCCGTTGTCGCTCCATTGGGGGAACAGACAGGCCACATCGATGGGCTCGCCGGCCGGCGTGAGGATGAGGCCGCGCTCCACCAGGTTCTCCAGCTCGCGCACATTGCCGGGCCAGCTGTGGCCGCGCAGCGCGGTCAGCGCCCGGTCGCTGAAGCCCGGGGCCGGCTTGCCGTGCAAGGCCGAGTATTTCTGCAGCAAATGCATGGCCAGCAGCTCGATATCGTCCACGCGCTCGCGCAGCGCGGGGATACGTATGGGGTAGACGTTGAGGCGGTAGAGCAGGTCGCGCCGAAAGCGCCCCTGCTCCACGGCTTTTTCCAGGTCCACATTGGTGGCAGCAATCACGCGCACATCGACCTGGGTGCTGCGGTGGCCGCCCAGGCGTTCCACCTCGCCGCTTTGTAGCACGCGCAGCAGCTTGGCCTGGGCGGCCAGGGGCAACTCGCCCAGCTCGTCCAGCATCAGCGTGCCGCCATGGGCGCGCTCAAAGCGGCCTATGCGCGTGGCTGTGGCGCCGGTGAACGCGCCTTTTTCGGCGCCGAACAGCTCGCTCTCTATCAGGTCGGCGGGCAGGGCCGCGCAGTTCACGGCCACAAAGGGTTTGTCGGCGCGCGGACTCATGGCATGCAGGGCACGCGCAAAGCGCTCCTTGCCCACGCCGGTCTCGCCCGTGAGCAGCACCGTGACCTGGGTGGGCGCGGCCTTGGACAGCAGCTCCAGTGCGGCCTGAAAGGCCCGTGAATGGCCCAGCAGCGGGCCCTGGCTGTCGCAAGGGGCCAGGCCGGTACGCAAGGCCTCGACCTGGGACTGCAGCTCGTCCAGGCGTACCAGCATGGAGTCGGGGTCGTAGTCGCGTGCGATTTGCTCGCCATCGGGCCACTCATGTTGAAACCGGCCCTCGATCAGGCAGTGTGCGTGGCCGCAGGTGGAGCACTGCATTTCCTTGAAGAACACCGGGCGACGGAAGAAAGCGCTGGAGTAACCCGAGGCATAGCCCAGCAGCATCCAGCACGAGGGCTGGTCCTGGGGGCCCCATTCGCGCAAATGGATTTCCGCCTCCCAGCTGTGCTCCCAGCGCACCACGCATTG
The DNA here is from genome assembly GCA_031277855.1 of Acidovorax sp. Lineage (GTDB taxonomy): Bacteria > Pseudomonadota > Gammaproteobacteria > Burkholderiales > Burkholderiaceae_C > Comamonas. The sequence continues at coordinate 97,041 of JAITLO010000006.1, forward strand.
AAAGTGGCCGGCCTGCTCGTCGGCCTCGAAGATTTCCGGCGTGGCGCGCACCGCGCCCTCCAGCCGGTGCAGCTGGGGGCCTACGGCAAACATCTCGAACAGGCTGGCCGTGGGCCGTATCTGGCGTGCCAGCAGCGCATCGCGCTCGCCTGCGGCATAGCCGGCACGCAGCAGCAGGCGCCGTGTGTGATCGGGGCCCATGGTGTTCATCATTTCGCGGCGCAGGGCGTGAAGAGAGGCCAGGTGCAGCAGCAACATGCGCTGGCCGGAGAGCCAGATCAGTCCGTCTTCGGTGGAGAAGCGGACCTGGCTGCGCAAATCGGCATCGGAGGGTAAGGCGGGGGGAGTGTGGGGCATGGAGAAACTATCGATAAAACATCGATTTCTGGCTACGGGATTGACCCGCATCCCAGGCCTTGGGCCGCTGGCGCAGTTGATGAATTGCGAACCCCCGCAGGGGGCGCTTGATCATTTGATCATGCTGCACCGCAGTAGCTGTTGAGGCACTGTGGCTGCTGCCCTAGGGTTTGCCCGAAAACCTAGGGCCCCCAGCCCGCCCAAACGCGCACAAATTTAGGGAGTAACCCTAGATTTATCGATATTTCCATGAACTGGCATGGGCTGTGCAACTGCAGAGGCCACAGACCCGCCAGGAGCCCCACATGGAAACAAGCACCCTCGATCTTCCCGCCTGCGATCTCACGCGCCGCTCGGTGCGTGTGCTGCAAAAGCGCGCCAACGGTTTTGTGGACTTCGAGTTCTCCGTGGGCTGGCCCGAACTCACGGTGGAGCTGGCCATGACCGAGGCCGACTTCGAGGCCTTTTGCCAGGTCCAGAAAGCCAAGCTGCTCTGACCACCGCTCACGCATCCCACGACAACACAGGAGACAAGCCCATGAACATCGAGCTTTCGGCGCGCGAGATACAGCCGCTGCGCCACACCTTTGCCCGTGTGGCAGCGTACACGGGGGACAAGCCCGCGTCGCGCTATCTGGAGGCCACGCTGGGCGTGCAGCCCACACACCACTTCCATTACCGGCCGCTGTGGGAGCCCGAGTTCGAGCTGTTCGACACCGGCCGCACGGCAATCCGCATGGCCGACTGGAACGCGCTGCGCGATCCACGCCAGTACTACTACGCCACCTGGACCATGACCCGTGCCAAGCAGCAGGAGGCCGTGGAAGCCAACTACCAGTTTGTGGAGTCACGCAACCTGGCCGGCAAGATGCCCGATGCCCTGCGCGCCAAGGCCTGCGAGGTGTTGATGCCGCTGCGCCATGTGGCCTGGGGCGGCAATATGAACAACAGCCAGATCTGCTCACGCGGCTACGGCACGCCCTTCACTGCCCCGGCCATGATGCATGCCATGGACCATCTGGGCGTGGCCCAGTACCTCACACGCCTGGGCCTGGTCATGGACGAACCCGGCGTGCTCGAGGCCGGCAAGAACGACTGGATGCAGCACCCCGCCTGGCAGCCGCTGCGCCATCTGGTGGAAGACCTGCTGGTGGTGCAAGACCCCATGGAGCTGTTCGTGGCCCAGAACATGGTGCTCGACGGGCTGCTCTACCCCCTGATCTACAACCACTTTGTGGACGAGCATGTCACGGTGCAGGGCGGCACGGCCGTGGCCATGCTCACGGCCTTCATGCCCGAGTGGCATGCCGAGACCGCGCGCTGGATCGATGCCGTGGTCAAGGTGGCTGCTGCCGAATCCGCAGACAACCGCAGCCAGCTGTCGCGCTGGTATCTGAGCTATGCCGACCATGCCGGCGTGGCGTTGGCGGCCGTGGCCGAACTGGCCCTGGGCGAGCGTGGCGTGGCCGTGCTCGGTGAAGTCCGCCAAAGCCTGGATGCCCGTGCCCGCAAGGCCGGTCTGGACATCTGAGGAGCAGCGCCATGAGCACATCTGCCAGCACCCCCATCTCCAAGGTCTTCATCGCCTTTCAGGACAACGAGGAATCGCGCCCTGTGGTGGACGCCATCCTTGCCGACAACAGCCATGCCCAGGCCGTGTACTCGCCCGGTCTGGTGAAGATCGATGCGCCCGGCCGCCTGGTCATACGCCGCGCCAGCATCGAAGAGCAGACCGGTCGTCCCTACGAGCTGCAGCAGATCCAGATCAATCTGGTCACGCTGTCCGGCCATGTGGACGAGGACGACGACGAATTCTCTCTGAGCTGGAACCAATAAGCCCCGTAAGGGCCGCTCACCGAACACCACCAGACAAAGCCATCCAAGGAGACACCATGGACGCACCCGTAATCAAGAAAAAGTTGGGCCTCAAGGACCGCTACACCGCCATGACACGTGGCCTGGGCTGGGAGACCACCTACCAGCCCATGGACAAGGTCTTCCCCTATGACAAGTTCGAGGGCATCAAGATCCACGACTGGGACAAGTGGGAAGACCCCTTCCGCCTGACCATGGACGCCTACTGGAAGTACCAGGGCGAAAAAGAGAAAAAGCTCTACGCCGTGATCGAGGCCTTTGCCCAGAACAACGGCCAGCTGGGCGTGACTGATGCGCGCTACCTCAACGCGCTCAAGCTGTTCATCCAGGGCGTGGTGCCGCTGGAGTATTACGCCCACCGTGGCTTTGCCCATGCGGGCCGGCATTTCACCGGTGCGGGGGCACGCGTGGCGGCGCAGATGCAGTCCATCGACGAGCTGCGTCACTTCCAGACCGAGACCCATGCGCTGTCCAACTACAACAAGTACTTCAACGGCATGCACAGCTCCAGCCACTGGTTCGACCGGGTCTGGTTTCTGTCGGTGCCCAAGTCCTTCTTCGAAGATGCGCTGAGTGCGGGCCCGTTCGAGTTCCTCACGGCGGTGAGCTTCTCCTTCGAATATGTGCTCACAAACCTGCTGTTCGTGCCCTTTATGTCGGGCGCGGCCCACAACGGCGATCTGTCCACCGTGACCTTTGGCTTCTCGGCGCAAAGCGATGAATCGCGTCACATGACGCTGGGCATCGAATGCATCAAGTTCATGCTGGAGCAGGACCCGGGCAACGTGCCCATCGTGCAGCGCTGGATCGACAAATGGTTCTGGCGCGGCTACCGCGTGCTGACCCTGGTGGCCATGATGCAGGACTACATGCTGCCCAAGCGCGTGATGAGCTGGAAGGAAGCCTGGGAGATGTATGCCGAGGAAAACGGCGGCGCCCTGTTCCGCGACCTGGCGCGCTACGGCATCCGCGAGCCCGCAGGCTGGAAGCTGGCCTGCGAAGGCAAGGACCACATCAGCCACCAGGCCTGGAACATCTTCTACAACTACACGGCGGCCGCACCTTTTCACACCTGGGTGCCCGGCGAGCAGGAGATGCAGTGGCTGTCCGAAAAATACCCGGCCAGCTTTGACAAGCACTACCGTCCCCGCCTGGAGCACTACCGTGCCGAGCAGCAGGCCGGCAAGCGCTTTTACAGCAAGACCCTGCCCATGCTGTGCACCACCTGCCAGATTCCCATGGGCTTCACCGAGCCCGGCGACGCCACCAAGATTTGCTATCGCGAGTCCGACTACGAGGGCAGCAAATACCACTTCTGCAGCGACGGCTGCAAGCATGTCTTCGACGACGAGCCCGAGAAATTTGTCCAGTCCTGGCTGCCGGTGCACCAGATCTACCAGGGCAACTGCTTCAAGCCCGATGTGGACCCCACGGCCGAAGGCTTTGACCCGCTGGCTGCCGTGCTGGACTGGTACGGCATGAACGTGGGCCGCGACAACATGGACTTTGAGGGATCGGAGGACCAGCGCAATTTCGCGGCCTGGCGTGGCGATCCGCCGCCGGCCACTCCGGGCAACAACGCTTCCGCCAATAACAGCCAGGAGGCCCAGCCATGAGCGTCACCGCACTCAAGCCCTATCGCTTTCCCGCCAAGGATGTGCGCGAGAACTTTCCTGCGCCCCTGCTCTACATCGGCTGGGAAGACCACCTGATGTTCTGCTCGCCCGTGGCCCTGCCGCTGCCGCCCGACATGCCTTTCGGCGCGCTGGCCCAGGCCGTGCTGCCCGATGTCTATGGCGCCCACCCCGACTTTGCCCGCATCGACTGGAGCGCGGTGCAGTGGTTCAAGTCGGGCCAGCCCTGGTCGCCCGATGCGTCCAAGTCGCTGGCCGACAACGGCCTGACGCACAAGGACGTGATCCGCTTTCGCACCCCGGGCCTGACCGGCATCCAAGGCTCTTACAGCTAACCACCCTGGCGGCTGCAGCGCTGGCCTGGCCGGCGCTGCAGGAATGAGAGCGAGACGATATGAGCTACCAACTGACCTTAGAACCCCTGGGCGCCTCGATTGAAGTGGAAGAGGGCCAGACCCTGCTGGACGCCGCGCTGCGCCAGGGTATTTACATTCCCCACGCCTGCGGCCATGGCCTGTGCGGCACTTGCAAGGTCCAGGTCTGCGACGGCGAGGTGGACCACGGTGCGGCCAATCCCTTTGCGCTGATGGACATGGAGCGCGAGGACGGCATGACGCTGGCCTGCTGCGCCACGCTGCAGTCCGACGCCACCATCGAGGCCGACTTCGAAGACGAGCCCGATGCACAAATCATCCCGGTGCGCGACTTCGCCGCCACCGTGGTGCGCATCGTCGATCTGACACCCACCATCAAGGCCTTGCACCTGCGCCTGGACCAGCCCATGCGCTACCAGGCGGGCCAGTATGTGCAGCTGCGCATTCCTGGTTTGAGCGAGGAGCAGGGCGGCTCGCGGGCCTTTTCCATTGCCAATGCACCTGGCGCCGATGGCTGCGCCCAGGAGATCGAGCTCAACGTGCGCCTGGTACCGGGCGGCGCGGGCACAAGCTGGTTGCACCAGCATTTGCGCGAAGGCGATCACCTGCAGCTGGCCGGGCCTTATGGGCGCTTTTTTGTGCGCCATTCGGCACGCCAGCCCATGGTCTTCATGGCCGGGGGCTCGGGGCTTTCCAGCCCGCGCGCCATGATTTTGGAGCTGCTGGCCAATGGTTGCGAGCAGCCCATCACCCTGGTCTACGGACAGCGCTCCAGCGAGGAGCTGTACTACGACGATGAGTTCCGCGCCCTGGCCGCGCAGCACCCGCATTTCACCTACATTCCGGCGATCTCGGGCGAAGACTGCGGGGATTGGCAAGGTGCACGCGGTTTTGTGCATGAGGCTGCGCAAGCCCATTTTCAAGGCGGCTTTGCGGGTTGCAAAGCCTATCTGTGCGGACCACCACCCATGGTTGAGGCCTGTATTTCCACCCTGATGCAGGGCCGGTTGTTCGAGCGCGACATCTACACCGAGAAATTCCTCTCGGCCGCCGATGCGCAAGGCGCGCGCAGCCCCTTGTTCAAGCGCGTCTGAGGCCGCCATGACAGCCATGCAAAACGTGCAAGTCAGCGTGGAGCAAACCGGCGACGCCTATGCCTGCGGCACCCACGAAAGCCTGCTGAGCGGCATGTTGCGCCTGGGGCGCAAAGGCATTCCGGTGGGCTGCGTCAACGGCGGCTGTGGCGTCTGCAAGGTGCGGGTGCTCGAAGGCGCGGTACGCCATCTGGGCCCCGTGAGCTGTGCCCATGTGAGCGATCTCGAGCGCGACCAGGGCTACACCCTGGCCTGCCGTGTAGCCCCGCTGGAGGCCGTGCGCATTGCCGTGGCGCAGCGCCTGCACAAACCATTTTTTCTGCGGGCGGCCTCCACTGCGCCCACAACCCACGAGACACCAACAAGCAACTAAGGAGACAGACATGGGTGTAATGCGAATCGGCCACGCCAACTTGCGCGTGATGGACATGGATGCTGCGCTCAAGCACTACGAAAACGTGCTGGGCATGAAGGTCACGCTGCGCGATGCGGCGGGCAATGTCTACCTCAAATGCTGGGACGAGTGGGACAAGTACTCGCTGATCCTCACGCAAAGCGACCGCGCTGGCCTCAACCATGTGGCCTACAAGGTGCAAAACGACGCCGACCTCGACAGCCTGCAGGCGCGCATCGAGGCCTGGGGCGTGAAGACCACCATGCTGCCTGAAGGCAGCCAGCCCACGGTGGGCCGCATGCTGCAGTTCAATCTGCCCAGCGGCCATGAGATGCGGCTGTACGCCAAGAAGGAGTGCGTGGGCACGGATGTGGGTTCTCTGAACCCCGATCCCTGGCCCGATGGCCTCAAGGGCGCGGGCGCGCACTGGATAGACCACTGCCTGCTGATGTGCGAGATGAATCCCGAGGCCGGCATCAACACCGTGGAGGAGAACACGCGCTTCATGGCCGAGTGCATGGACTTCTTCCTGACCGAGCAGATTCTGGTCGGCCCCGAGGGCAATATGCAGGCCGCAACCTGGATGGCGCGCTCCACCACACCGCACGACATCGCCTTTGTGGGTGGCCCCACCTCGGGCCTGCACCACATCGCCTTCTTCCTGGACTCCTGGCACGACGTGCTCAAGGCCGCTGACGTCATGGCCAAGAACAAGGTGCGCATCGACGTGGCCCCGACGCGCCACGGCATCACACGCGGCGAGACGATTTACTTCTTCGACCCCAGCGGTAACCGCAACGAAACCTTTGCCGGCCTGGGCTATCTGGCCCAGCCCGATCGCCCCGTGACCACCTGGAGCGAGGACCGTCTGGGAAGCGGAATTTTCTATCACACGGGTGAGCTCGTGGCTTCTTTCACGGATGTCTATACCTAAGCAGCCCCTGAGGCGCTGACGCGTCTTCCCCCTCTCTGGCGCTACGCGCCGGAGGGGGACGACAGCTTCGCGGCGGGGCGGCGCGGCCGGCGTAGGCCCTTGCTCGCTGTCCCTGACTTTGGGCCGCGCCGGTTTTTGGCGTTAGTCCCTCCTCGCCCCTTTGGGGAGCGGGTGAGGGGCTGCTTGCCAAGGCGCAGCGTTTTTGCCGACCCCCGAGACATCTGTGAACCCACCTGAAAGATAGAAATGAACCACAAGATTGCATCTGCTGCCCTGGCCCTGTTGGGCGCGCTGGCAGCGACGGCTGTGCAGGCCGAAGGCCATTACGTCCCCGGTGTGGAGGGCATGCAAGGCCCCAGTGTGCCGCCGCCCGGCGTGTACTACCTGGGCTATATGGTCAACTACAACATCAACGATTTCCGTGCGCCGGGGAGCAGTGACAACCTGCCCGGCCACAACCGTGGAACCGTGACGGCCCTGGCCAACCGCTTTGTCTGGATCACCAACTACAAGCTCCTGGGCGCGGACTACGGTATGGAAGCCATCGTGCCGGTGATGCGTACCTCGCTCACGGTGAATGCGGCCGGCATTTCCGACAGCCGCTCCGGTGTGGGCGACGTCTATCTGGGGCCGCTGGTGCTGGGCTGGCATGGACCGAAGTGGGACGCCGTGGCCGGTGCCGGTATCTGGCTGGACTCGGCCAGCAGCCGCGACCCGGCCTCGCCGGGCAAGGGCTACAAAAGCACCATGCTCACCGGCGGGCTGACCTATTACTTCGACGCTGCCAAGACCATCTCGGCCTCGGGCCTGATGCGTTTCGAGCGCAACGGCAAGAACGATATGGGCTTTCGCAATGGCAACCAGGTGACGCTGGAATGGGGCCTGGGCAAGCATTTCGGCGCCGTGCAAGCCGGCCTGGTGGGCTACAGCCAGTGGCAGATCAGCGATGACAAAGGCCCGGGTGGCACGGGCAAGCATTCCTCGCGCCATGCCGTGGGGGCCGAGCTGGTCTACCCGATACAGGGTGCGGGCGTCTTCCTCAAGGGCGCGCTCTACAAGGAGGTCAGCGCTACGGCCGGCACGGGTGCCATGCCCAAGGGATCGCTGGTGCGTTTCACCTTGGTAAAAGCTTTTTGAGGAGGCCTGCCATGCCGGACTCCCTGATGGCTTCCCAACCCGTGATCCGCACCGACGCCGCCTTGCGTGCCGTGGCGGCGGCCGTGGCCAAGGCCGTGGAATTGGGCGTGCGTGTCAATGTGGCCGTGGTGGATGCGGCCGGTGTACAGGCCGCGTTTGTGCGCATGACGGGCGCACCCCTGCACTCCATGGACATCGCCACGGACAAGGCCTATACGGCCGTGAGCTTTGGCCTGCCCACGGGCCTGTGGCATGAGGCTCTGGCCCAGCATTCGCCGGCCGTGCGCCAGGGTCTGGCCCTGCGTCCGCGCTTTGTGGGTTTTGGCGGCGGGCTGCCCATCGTGGTGGAGGGCGCACGCATCGGCGGCATAGGGGTGTCCGGCGGCAGCGAGCAGCAGGACGAAATCATTGCCGGCGCCGGCCTGCAGGCCCTGGGTCTGGGCAAGGACCAGCAAGGTGGCTAAAGCCTGGCGCTTGCCTGTCTTTCCAGGCCTAGGCTTTGTCCTGGCCTGGAAAGGTGCGCACCACGTCCAGAAAGGCCGCCAGCACCGGCGATGCATCGTCGCTGCGGTACAGGCAGCTGAGCTCGATGTCGCGCAAATGGCGCGAGCGCAGCGGCCGGTATTCCACGCCCGGCAGGCGCAAGCTGGTGGCCGAGCGCGTGGTGATGCAGGCGCCAAACCCGCCCGCCACCAGGGCCACGCAGGTCAGCACATCTTCCACCGACTGGGCCACGTTCAGGCGCAGGCCCTCGCGGTGGAAGGCATTGCTGACCTCCTGGGCCAGGCCATGCAGCGAGAGATTGGGGTAGAGGATCATGGGCTCGTTGTCGAGCTCGGACAGCGCCACCTCCTCGCGTGTGCACAGCCTGTGCGTGGCCGGCAGGCCCACGACCAGGGCTTCTTTCAGCACGGTCTGCACGCTGATGTCTGGCTCTGCCGGCACCAGCCGGTTGAAGCCAATGGTGATTCTGCGTTCGCGCAGCGCCTGCAATTGCTCGTCCTTGGTCTGGTTGTGCAGCGCGATACGCACCTCGGGCCTGGCCTGGTGAAACGCCGCCAGCAGGCGCGGAATCACATCCAGCACGCCGGAGCCAAAAATCCCCACGTCCAACTGGCCCGTCAGCCCCTGACCGGCTCTTTGCGTGCGCTCGCGGGCGCGCTGGGCCAGCGACAGGATGTTGGGCACCTCGTCCAGCAAGGCCTGGCCTGCGACCGTCAGCTCTACGCCCTTGGGCGTGCGCACAAACAGCGCCGTACCCAATTCCTCCTCGATGGCGCGTATCTGCCGCGTCAGCGGTGGCTGGGCCATATGCAGCCGGGCCGCAGCACGGCCGAAATGCAGCTCCTCTGCCAGCGCCAGAAAGTACCTCATCTGCCTCAAGTCCACGGGGCGGCTCCTTGATACCTTGTAGGTATTGATTTTAGAAAATTCAGTATTGGACAGTATTGAACACCGAATTTATCGTTGCTGCAAAAGCATGCGTGACAGGAAGAAAACCATGAAAGACATCCAGAACTTCATCAACGGTGCCTACGTTGCCACGGGGCGCAGCTTCGACAAGCACTCACCGCTTACGGGTCAGGTGATTGCCAAGGTGCATGAGGCCGGCCGCAGCGAAGTCGATGCCGCCGTGGCTGCAGCGCGCGCAGCGCTCCACGGGCCCTGGGGCCGTATGAGCGTGGCTGAGCGCGTGGAAAAACTCTATGCCGTGGCCGATGGCATCAACCGTCGCTTCGAGGAATTCCTGGCCGCCGAATGTGCGGACACGGGCAAGCCACGCAGCGTGGCCAGCCATATCGACATTCCGCGCGGTGCGGCCAACTTCAAGATCTTTGCCGACGTGGTGAAGAACGTGCCCACGGAGTTCTTTGAAATGGCCACGCCCGACGGGGGCGGTGCCATCAACTACGGCCACCGCGGCCCGGTGGGCGTGGTGGGCGTGATCTGCCCCTGGAACCTGCCCCTGCTGCTGATGACCTGGAAGGTGGGGCCAGCACTGGCCTGCGGCAACACCGTGGTGGTCAAGCCTTCCGAAGAATCGCCCCAGACCGCGGCCCTGCTGGGCGAGGTCATGAACGAGGCAGGCATTCCGCCCGGCGTCTACAACGTGGTCCATGGTTTCGGCCCCGATTCGGCCGGCGAGTTCGTCACCAGCCACCCCGGCGTGGATGCCATCACCTTCACCGGTGAAACACGCACCGGCGAGGCCATCATGAAGGCGGCAGCCAAGGGCGCACGCCCCGTGAGCCTGGAGATGGGGGGCAAGAACGCTGCCATCGTCTTTGCTGACTGCGATTTCGACGCCGCCATCGAAGGCACGCTGCGCTCGGCCTTTGTCAACAGCGGCCAAGTCTGCCTGGGCACGGAGCGCGTCTATGTGGAGCGCCCCTTGTATGAGCGTTTTGTGGCCGCGCTGAAGCAGCAGATCGAGGGCTGGAAGATCGGCGTGCCCGAAGACGCAGACACCAAGCTGGGCCCGCTGATCAGCAAGGAGCACCAGGCCAAGGTGCTGTCGTATTACCAGCTGGCGGTGCAGGAAGGCGCCACCGTGGTCACCGGCGGTGGCGTGCCCGACCTGGGCGCCCAGTATGCGGACGGTGCCTGGGTGCAGCCCACGATCTGGACCGGCCTGCCCGAGACGGCGCGCGTCATCAAGGAAGAAATCTTCGGCCCCTGCTGCCATATCGCCCCCTTCGATACCGAAGAGGAGGTGCTGGCCAAGGCCAATGACAACGTCTACGGCCTGGCCAGCGCCATCTGGACGCAGGACCTGGCCCGCGCCCACCGCGTGGCCCAGCGCATGCACGTGGGCATCTCCTGGGTCAACAGCTGGTTTCTGCGCGATCTGCGCACGCCTTTTGGCGGCGCCAAGCAATCGGGCATAGGCCGCGAGGGCGGCGTGCATTCGCTGGAGTTCTATACGGAGCTGAAGAACGTTTGCATCAAGCTGTAAGCACCCCCTGAGGCGCTACGCGCCGGAGGGGGACGACACCAGCGCGGCGGGGCGGCCCTTGCGCGGTGTCCTTGAGCTGGGTTGCGCCAGTTGCATAGGCCACGGCATGTGCTGGCCATGCGTTTTCCCTCGACTCTTTTGTGCGATTTTTTCTGAGTGAGCCTTTCCTATGAACACTGAACTGCAGCACTCCCTGGGCGACGAGCTGTATGCGGCCCTGCGCGAATGCAAGGTGATCGAGCCTTTGAGCAACCGCTACCCCGACATCACCATCGATGACGCCTACGCCATACAGCAACGCATGCTGGCGCGCCGCCTGGAGGCCGGTGAGCGCGTGGTGGGCAAAAAAATCGGCGTGACCTCCAAGGCCGTGATGGACATGCTGGGCGTGTTCCAGCCCGACTTTGGCTGGCTCACCGACGGCATGGTCTTCAACGAGGGCGAGGCCGTGCCGGCGAGCAGCTTGATACAGCCCAAGGCCGAAGGCGAGATCGCCTTTGTGCTGAAGAAAACGCTCCAGGGTCCGGGCGTGACGGCCGCCGATGTGCTGGCCGCCACCGAGGGTGTGATGGCCTGCTTCGAGATCGTCGACTCCCGCATTCGGGACTGGAAGATCAAGATCCAGGACACAGTGGCCGACAACGCCAGCTGCGGCGTCTTTGTGCTGGGCGATCGCCTGGTCGACCCGCGCGATGTAGACCTCTCCACCTGCGGCATGGTGCTGGAGAAAAACGGCGAGATCGTGGCCACGGGCGCGGGCAGCGCAGCCCTGGGCCACCCTGCCAATGCCGTGGCTTGGCTGGCCAACACCTTGGGTGCCCACGGCATCGCGCTGGAGGCTGGCGAAGTCGTGCTCTCCGGCTCGCTGGCCGCCATGGTGCCGGTCAAGGCCGGGGACAACCTGCGCGTGACCATAGGCGGAATAGGTAGTTGTTCTGTGAGGTTTGTTTAAGCGTCAAACCTGCCCCCAGGTCGCATGAACGGGCGCGTTCCAAGGCCAGGGACAGCGAGCAAGGGCTGCCCCGCAGCGAGGCTGTCGTCCCCCTCCCGCGAAGCGAGAGAGGGGGAAGGCGCGCAGCGACTCAGGGGGTGCTATTTCAAAACGGGAGACAAGTGATGAAAAAAATCAAATGTGCGCTGATAGGGCCGGGCAATATCGGCACCGATCTGTTGGCCAAGCTGCAGCGCAGCCCGGTGCTGGAGCCGGTGTGGATGGTGGGCATAGACCCCGAGTCCGATGGCCTCCAACGGGCGCGTGAAATGGGCATCAAGACCACAGCCGAGGGCGTGGATGGGCTGCTGCCACATATGCAGGCCGATGGCGTGCAAATCGTGTTCGACGCCACCAGCGCCTATGTGCATGCCGAGAACTCGCGCAAGGTCAACGAGCAGGGCGCGCTGATGATCGACCTCACGCCGGCGGCCATAGGGCCTTTCTGCGTGCCCCCGGTCAACCTGATGCAGCACCTGGGCAGCGGCGCCATGAATGTGAACATGGTCACCTGCGGCGGCCAGGCCACCATCCCCATGGTGGCGGCGGTGAGCCGTGTGCAGGCCGTGACCTATGGCGAGATCGTGGCCACCGTGTCCTCCAAGTCCGTAGGGCCGGGCACGCGCAAGAACATCGACGAATTCACGCGCACCACGGCAGGGGCGGTGGAGAAGGTGGGCGGCGCCAAAAAGGGCAAGGCCATCATCGTCATCAACCCGGCAGAGCCCCCTTTGATGATGCGCGACACCGTGCATTGCCTGACCGAGGACGAGCCCGACCAGGCCGCCATCACCGCCTCCATCCACCAGATGCTGGCCGAGGTGCAGAAATACGTGCCCGGCTACCGCCTGGTCAACGGCCCGGTGTTCGACGGCAAGCGCGTCTCCGTCTTTCTGGAGGTCGAAGGCCTGGGCGACTACCTGCCCAAGTACGCAGGCAATCTGGACATCATGACCGCCGCCGCCGCGCGCACGGCCGAGATGTTTGCCGAACAAATGCTGGCCGGCAAGCTCACGCTGGCACCCATGGCCCCCGTAGCAGCCTGAAGGAGAGACAACATGGAACTCAAAGGCAAGAAGATCACCGTCCACGACATGACGCTGCGTGACGGCATGCACCCCAAGCGCCATTTGATGACGCTGGAACAGATGAAAAGCGTGGCCCAGGGCCTGGATGCGGCCGGCGTGCCGCTGATTGAGGTCACGCACGGCGATGGCCTGGGCGGCGCCTCGGTCAACTACGGTTTCCCGGCGCACAGCGACGAGGAATACCTGTCCACCGTGATCCCGCTGATGAAGCAGGCCAAGGTTTCGGCCCTGCTGCTGCCGGGCATTGGCACCGTGGACCATCTGCAGATGGCGCATGAACTGGGCGTGTCCACCATCCGCGTGGCCACGCATTGCACCGAGGCCGATGTCAGCGAGCAGCACATCACCCAGGCGCGCAAGCTGGGCATGGACACCGTGGGCTTTTTGATGATGGCCCATATGAACAGCGCCCAAGGCCTGGTCACGCAGGCCAAGCTGATGGAGAGCTATGGCGCCAACTGCATCTATGTGACCGACTCGGCGGGTTATCTGCTGCCAGACCAGGTCAAGGAACGCATTGCCGCCGTGCGCGCTGCACTCAAGCCCGGGACCGAGCTGGGCTTTCACGGCCACCACAACCTGGCCATGGGCGTGGCGAATTCCATTGCCGCCGTGGAGGCCGGCGCCAACCGCATCGATGCGGCGGCCGCAGGCCTGGGTGCGGGCGCGGGCAACACGCCCATGGAAGTGCTGGTGGCCGTGTGTGAGCGCATGGGGATTCAGACCGGCGTCGATGTCTGGAAAATCCAGGACGTGGCCGAAGACCTGGTGGTGCCGCTGATGGACTTCCCCATCCGCGTGGACCGCGACGCGCTGACCCTGGGCTATGCGGGTGTCTACGGCAGCTTCTTGCTGTTCGCCAAGCGGGCCGAGAAGAAGTACGGCATTCCTGCGCGCGATCTGCTGGTCGAGTTGGGCCGGCGTGGCATGGTCGGCGGCCAGGAAGACATGATCGAAGACACGGCGCTGACCATGGCGCGTGCGCGCGGTCTGCAGGTCGCCTGAAGGCACGGCCATGGCACGGGTGCTTGCTGCGATCTTGGCCCTTCTTCTGGCCTCTTTGGCATGGCCGTTATGGCCTGTGCCATGGCCCGGCTTGCGTGCGCTGGCACTGCTGGGCCTGGTGCTGCTGTGTCTGGCTGCATTGCTGGGCCGCCGTGGGCCTGCCTCGGTGTCCCAGGCATTGGCACGGGTGGACCAGCATGCGCTCGATGTGGCGGTGAACAACGCCAGCATGATGTCCTCGTTCACCCGGGTGGTGGCCTTCTCGCGCGAGCAGGCCGGCACCCTGACCGGTCTGCGCGAGGGCGTGGATGCTCTGGCACGCAGCGTGGATACGGTGGCCGATTCCGCCGCCACCACCTGCGGCGAGGTGGACTCCATGCACGAGCTGGCCGTGCGCGGCGATGGATTGCTGCGTGAGACCTCGCAGCGCATTGCCTCGCTGGCCGAGTCTGCCGATGGCCTGGAGCTGCGCTTTCGCGAGGTGCGCCAGCACACCGAGGGCATTGAGGACATCGTCGGCATGATCCAGAACGTGGCCATGCAGACCAATCTGCTGTCGCTGAACGCGGCCATAGAGGCCGCTCGCGCGGGCGAGCAGGGGCGAGGGTTCTCGGTGGTGGCGGGCGAGGTGCGCAAGCTGGCCGGCCGCACCCGTGAAGCCACGGAGCAGATCCGCCAGATGATTCTGGGCATCACCGCCAGCACGGCGGCGGCAGACCAGTTTCTGCAGACCGTGCTGCAAGACATACAGGGCAGCGTGCAGCGCACCCAGGACACGGGCCAGGCGCTGGCAGACATCCGCGAGCGCTCCAGCCGCACGCTGGCGGCCGCCAGCGACATGGCTGCTGCGGCCCAGACCCAGGGCGGCCTGAGCCAGCGGCTGATCCGCGATGCCGATGCCCTGTCTTCGGCGGCGCGGCAGTCGGTGGAGTGGGTAGGGCAGAGCAATGGGCAGCTGCGCGTGGTGCAGGGCCTGATAGGCCAGCTCAAGCATGAGACCTCGGAGCTGGTGCCCGCGCGCCGTGCCGTAGATGTCTTTGCGGACTGCATAGAGGAAATGCGGGCCTGCAACATCCTGGTGATGAATGCTGATGCATTCAGCGAGGTGGCCCCCGTGATCGAGCGCATCTCCGCCATCGACCGGCTGGTGGACACCCACTGGGCCCGCAGCCCGGGCACTGGTGCCGCAGCCCAGGAATTTGCCTCCGCCTTGCAGGCCTACCGCAAGGCACGCGACGAAGTGCTGGACCTGGCCCGCAGCGAGCAGTTCGACGAAGTCCGCCGCCGGGTACCGCAGCAGGTGCGCCCGGCCTACGACCGGATCAAGGCAGCGCTGCAGGCATGGAGCGCTGTTGCCCCCCCAAACCACAGCGGTCTATGGCCGCGCCGCAGCGTGGCGGCACTCGCCTGAGCACCCGCCCGGGCTGTTGCTGCGCGCTGCATCACATCGATTTCTTTCTTCATTCGGGAGCACCCCATGGCACTTTCCCCCGCCACCATCGAACAACTGGCCGAGCATCTGGAGACCTGCGAGCTGCAGGCCCACGACACCTTGAAGATCACCGACGCCCATCCCGATATGGATTGGGATGATGCCTACGCCATACAGGCCGCCATCCTGGCACGCAAGCTGGCACGCGGCGCCCGTGTGGTGGGCCTCAAGGCCGGGCTGACCTCGCATGCCAAGATGAAGCAAATGGGTGTCACCGACCCGGTGTTCGGCTTTCTGGTGGACTACTTCAGCGTGCCCGATGGCGGCACGGTCAAGACCTCGGAGCTGATCCACCCCAAAGTGGAGCCCGAGATTGCCTTTGTGCTCAAGCATGCGCTCAAGGGGCCGGGCTGCCATATCGGCGCCGTGCTGGCCGCAACCGACTTTGTGATGCCCGGCATCGAAGTCATCGACAGCCGCTACCGCGACTTCAAGTTCGACCTCAAGAGCGTGGTGGCCGACAACACCTCGGCCGCGCGCTTTGTGGTCGGCGGCCAGCCCTTGCGCCCCGACGCCGTGGACCTGCGCACCGTGGGCATGGTGCTGGAGAAAAACGGCCAACCCGTGGCCCTGGGCGCGGGTGCGGCGGTGCTGGGCCACCCGGCCGCGGCCATTGCCATGCTGGCCAACCACCTGGGGCGCCGTGGCCAGGAAATTCCGGCGGGCAGCCTGATTCTGTCGGGCGGCGCTACCGAGGCCGTGGCCGTGGCCGCCGGCGACCATGTCTGCCTGCGCGTGCAGGGCATGGGCAGCACGTCGATTCAGTTCACCCCCTGAGGTGGTTGGACTCCCCCTGAGTCGCTTCGCGCCTTCCCCCTGAAAGGGGGACGACAGCCTCGCGGCGGGGCGGCCCTTGCTCGCTGTCCCTGACCTTGGGCCGCGCCAGTTTGAAGGCCCAGCGCCAAGCTGGGAGGCGTTTGGGATTTGAGCCAGAGCGGGCGTGTGAAGCAAGCGGGGCGCTTGAGTCCGCCCCCCACAACGGCAAGACAGCGCTTCAGGCTAGGCGCTGGCCCGCAGACAGTACTTTGGTACGGCCAGGGCCGGCAACAACGCATGAAGCGCTGTGTTGGCGCCTCGAAACGATTCACGCATTGAAAACGCTGAACAACAAAAACGGAGACAAAGCATGCAAAGAAGAGAGTGGATGGCAGCGGCGGCCTTGGCCGCCATGGGCGTGGGTCTGCCGGGCCGCGCCCTGGCGCAGACGCAGGGGGCCTACCCCACGCGCCCGGTGCGCATGATCGTGCCGTTTCCGGCCGGTGGCCCCACGGATGTCATGGGACGCACTGCAGCCAAGGCCATGGCCGACAAGCTGGGCCAGCCCTTTGTGGTGGAAAACAAGGCGGGGGCTGGCGGCAATATCGGCACGGATGCCGTGGCCAAGGCCGTGGCCGACGGCTACACCATAGGGCTTACGGCCATCAGCAGCCTGGCCATTGCGCCCTATCTCTACAGCAGCATGCCCTTTGATGTGGAAAAGGACTTGCGCCCCATCTCGCTGGTGGGCACCACGCCTTGCGCGCTGGTGGTGCACCCGGGCGCGCCGTTCTCCGACCTCAAGGGCATGGTGGCTTATGCCAAGGCCAACCCCGGCAAGGTGAATTACGCGACCTCGGGCATTGGCACCAGCAACCATCTGGCCGCCGAGCTGCTGCAGTCCGTGGCCGGAATCCAGCTGACCAATGTGCACTACAAGGGCTCCAGCCAGATCGTGCCGGATCTGCTGTCGGGCACGGTGATGATGAGCATGGAAAGCTCGCTGGCCACCACCTTGCAGCACATCAAGGCTGGCAAGCTGCGTGCCATTGCCGTGACCTCGCCCCAGCGCTCCAAGGCCTTGCCCCAGGTGCCCACGGTGGCGGAGTCGGGCTATCCCGGCTTTGAGGTCGAGACCTGGTTTGGCCTGGTGGCGCCGGCCGCCACGCCCCAGGCCGTGATCACCAAGCTGCACGAGGCCTGGGCCGCAGGCGCCAAGACGGCGGAGGTGCAGCAGGCCTTTGACAACATCTCTGCCAATTTGCGCGTCAACACGCCGCAGCAGTTCGCGGAATTCATCCGCGCCGAAAACCAGCGCTGGGGTGGCTTGATTCGCAAGCTGGGGATCAAGGTGTAAGCACCCCCTGAGCCGCTGTGCGGCTTCCCCCTCTCTCGCTGCGCGGGAGGAGGACGACAGCTTCGCGGCGGGGCGGCGCGGCCGGCGTAGGCCCTTGCTCGCTGTCCCTGGTCTGGGGGACTCCGGTTTTTGGCGCTGCGCCTCTTGCCTTGCTCCCTCGCCCCTTCGGGGAGAGGGTAGGGGTGAGGGGGCAAGTCAGCGCAGCGCAATCGATAACTACTGACGGAAAAAGGAAGTTCTATGCCATTCGCACAAATCTACATGATCGAAGGCCGCAGCGAGGAGCAGAAAAAAGCGGTGATCGAAAAAGTCACCCAGGCCCTGGTCGAGGCCGTGGGTGCGCCCACGGCCAATGTGCGGGTCTGGATACACGATGTGCCCAAGGAGAACTGGGGCATCGCCGGAGTCAGCGCCAAAGAGCTGGGGCGCTGACCGCAAACAAAGGCTTCCAGCATCTTGCATATTCTCGTAGGGCATCTGAAAAGTGAGCGGCTGTCGCATCTGTGCTGCACCTTGCAGGCATTAAAGTGCTGCAATGGCAAACAGGAAGCGCAGTAGCTGCTCCTGATTTTTCTGGAAGCTCCCAAGGCTGGCGGGGATAAACGCCGCCATGGATACGTACATGCAAGTGGACTGGAGCACCTACGGGTGGTTGCTGGGTGTGGTGGTGCTCGCGTCGGCCTGCCAGAACCTCACGGGTTTTGCCTTCGGGCTGATTTTTGTCGGCATGGCCGGGGCCTTGCACCTGATGCCAATTGCCGATGCCGCCAATGTGGCCGGTCTGCTGTCGCTGGTGAATGGTGTGGTCTATCTGCGCAGCCACCCGTTCCAGCCGCGCTGGGATTTGCTGAAGCCGATTCTGATCAGCAGCCTGATCGGGGTGGTGGGCGGGCTGGCGCTGCTGCACTGGCTCAGCGGCGATCTGGTGAATCTGCTGCGCATGCTGCTGGGCGTGACCATCATTGCCTGCGCCATCGTGCTGCTGCTGCAAAAAGGCCAGCGTGCCACGCTGTCGGGGCCGCGCTCTATGTGGGTGGCGGGTGGCCTGTCCGGCTTGCTGGGCGGGTTGTTTTCCACCTCGGGGCCGCCCATGGTCTACCACCTGTACCGCCAGCCGCTGCCGGCCCAGCTGGTGCGCCAGTGCCTGCTGGTGATGTTTCTGGCCAATACCGTGCTGCGCCTGGGCATTGTCATTCCCTCGGGTGGGCTGGCGTGGTCGTCCCTGATCACGGCCGCCATCGCCGTGCCCGTGGTGGCCGGCGTGACCTGGCTGCTGGCCAAATACCCGCCACCGCTGTCCACCCGGGTGCTGCAGTGGATGGTGTGCAGTCTGTTGATGGTGGCGGGGGCCAGCATGCTTCTTGCTTGAAATAAAACACCCCCTGTGCCGCCTTCGGCGTCTTCCCCCTCTCTGGCGCTACGCGCCGGAGGGGGACAGCACCAGCGCGGCGGGGCGGCCCTTGCGCGGTGCTCCGGCTTGGAGTGCGCCAGTTGCTGGCGATGTGGGCGGGACGTTTGCCATTGAGGGCCCCACATGCAGGCGCAGTGTGACGAATAGCTCCGGCTGGCGTGTTGTGTGACGCATCTGCTGTTGGGGGTGCTGCGGCCGCAGTACGATAGCTGTATGACCTCTGTTTACGCCCAACGCCGCGCGCGCCTGGCTGCCCAGCTGGGTGCGGGTGGCATCGCCATCATTCCCACCGCGCCGGAGCGGGGCCGCAACCGCGACAACAGCTATCTCTACCGGCATGACAGCTATTTCTACTATCTGACGGGCTTTACCGAACCCAATGCGACCCTGGTGCTGGGCGCAGATGGCCGCAGCACGCTGTTTTGCCAGCCCAAGGACCTGGAGCGCGAGATCTGGGACGGCTATCGCCTGGGCCCCGAGGCAGCCGTGGCCCAACTGGGTATGGACGCAGCGTATTCCATCGCTGAGCTGGGCAGCCGCTTGCCGCGCCTGCTGGAAAACCAGGACCGCGTCTGGTACCCGTTTGCCACGCACGAGGGCCTGGCTGCCCAGGTGGAGGGCTGGCTGACCGCCGTGCGCGCCCGCGTGCGCTATGGCGCGCTGTGCCCCACGCAGCAGGGTGATGTCTGCACCCTGCTGGACGAGATGCGCCTGGTCAAGGACGACACCGAGCTGGCGCTGATGCGCCGTGCCGGCGTGATCAGCGCCCGTGCCCATATCCGCGCCATGCAGCGCTCGGCCCGCATGCTGCGTGCCGGCGAGGATTGCCGTGAATACCACCTCGACGCCGAGCTGCTGCATGAATTCCGCCAGGGTGGTGCCCAGGGCGTGGCGTACGACTCCATCGTCGCCGCCGGGGCCAATGCCTGCGTGCTGCACTACCGCGCCGCGAGCACGCCGGTGCGCAGCGGCGATCTGGTGCTGATCGATGCCGGTTGCGAGCTGGACAGCTATGCCAGCGACATTACCCGCACCTTCCCGGCCAATGGCGTCTTCACCGGCCCGCAACGTGCGCTGTATGAGCTGGTGCTGGAAAGCCAGAAGGCCGCCATTGCCGTGACCCGTGCCGGCCGGCGCTTCAACGACCCGCATGAGGCCACGGTGGCCGTGCTGGCCCAGGGCATGCTGGACCTGGGATTGCTGGACAAGTCCAAATACGGCAATGCCGAGGACGTGATCGAGTCGCGCGCCTACTTCCAGTTCTATATGCACCGCACCGGCCACTGGCTGGGCATGGATGTGCACGACTGCGGCAGCTATGTCGAGCCCAGCGAGCTGGGGCAGACCAGTGTGCGCAAGGATCCGCTGTCGGGCGAGCACATCACCAACCGCCCCAGCCGCATATTGCGGCCAGGCATGGTGACCACGATAGAGCCCGGCATCTATGTGCGCCCCGCGCCCGGCGTGCCCGAGCAGTTCCACCACATCGGCATACGCATCGAAGATGACGCCGTGGTCACCGATGGTGACTGCGAGCTGCTGACCCGTGGCGTGCCCGTGGAGCCCAGCGAGATCGAAGCGCTGATGCGGGACTAAGTCTTCTGCAGGCGCTGCACCAGCGCCTGTGCCCCTTGTCTGCTTGTTCATTTGGATGCACGCCGCCATGCTGGACCCTGTCGACGATCATGCCCATGCCATGCCCGCTCCCCGCGAAAGCCGGTTGCTGCTGCAACTGAGCTTGCTGCTGTGGCTGCTGGGCCTGCCTGGTGTGTGGAGCATGGCCTGGACCGTGGGTCAACGCCTGCATGGCAGCACCTTGCCGCCATGGATGTTGCCCGTCATCGGTGGCCTGCAAAGCAGCCTGCTGCTGGCGGCGGCGGTCTTCTTTGGCGCCTGGGTGGCACCACGCATAGGTCTGGGTGCACCCCTGCTGTCTGCATGGCTGAATGGCCAGCGCATGCGTCCGCTGCTGCTGGCGCTGTGGCTGCCGGCCATGGGCGGCGGCGTGTTGGGCGCGGCCTGGATGGTGTCGCTGGCCCAGCTGGTGCCCGATGTGCTGATGGCCAGCGACCCGGTGCAGACGCTGCCGCTGTGGACCAAGCTGCTGTATGGCGGCATCAGCGAAGAGCTGCTGCTGCGCTGGGGCGTGATGAATATGTTGCTGTTTGCGCTGTGGCGCTTGCTGCAACCCCACGGCGGTGTGCCACGAGCCTGGCTGGTGGCCGTGGCCGTGCTGTTGGCCGCATTGTTTTGTGCGCTGAGCAGCCTGCCCTCGGCCATGGCCTTGCTGGGCAGTCTGAAGCCCCAGGTTTTGCACCTGGTGCTGTGGGGCAATACGGTATTTGGTTTGCTTGTGGGTTATATCTACTGGCGCTATGGCCTGGAGGCTGCCATCGTCGCCCACATGCTGGCATTGGCCTTGTCCCATGGACTGGCCTGACGGGTTGGCCATGGTGGCCGACGCTTTCTCTCCCCACCCTTTTTTTGACAGGAACCGATGACTGCTGCACCACTCCAACCCACCGTTTCCGCCCCGTCCCGGGTGCGCCGCGCCACCAAGATCGTGGCCACGCTGGGCCCGGCATCCAGTGATCCCGACTTGCTGGCAGAGATGATTGCCGTCGGTGTCAACGTGGTGCGGCTGAACTTCAGCCATGGCACGGCGCAAGACCATATCGACCGCGCTGCGGTGGTGCGTGCTGCTGCACAGCGCGAGGGCCGCGAGGTGGCCATCATGGCCGACCTGCAGGGCCCCAAGATTCGCGTGGGCAAGTTCGCCGAAGGCCGGGTGCAGCTGGAAGTGGGCAAGCCTTTTGTGCTGGATGCGGCACGCACCGAGCCGGGTGACATCAATGGCGTGGGCCTGGACTACAAGGAGTTGCCGCGCGATGTGAAGGCCGGTGATGTGCTGCTGCTCAACGACGGCCTGATCGTGCTCACCGTGGAGCGTGTGCTGGGCGAGGCGGTCTACACCACCGTCACCATCGGCGGGGAGCTGTCCAACAACAAGGGCATCAACAAACAGGGCGGTGGGCTGACGGCGCCGGCGTTGACGGCCAAGGACATGGAGGACATCAAGACCGCCATGGGCCTGGGCGCAGATTATGTGGCCGTGAGCTTTCCCAAGAACGCCACCGATATGGAAATGGCACGCCAGCTGTGCAATGTGGCTGCGGCGGCGGCCGGTATAGGCCATCGCCCGGGGCTGATCGCCAAGATAGAGCGCGCCGAGGCCATTCCCGAGCTGGAAGCCATCTTGCGCGTCTCCGACGGCATCATGGTGGCCCGTGGCGATCTGGCCGTGGAAGTGGGCAATGCCGCCGTGCCGGCGCTGCAGAAAAAAATGATCCGCATGGCGCGCGAGATGGACAAGGTGGTCATCACCGCCACCCAGATGATGGAGAGCATGATCACCAACCCCGTGCCCACGCGCGCCGAGGTGAGTGATGTGGCGAATGCCGTGCTTGATGGCACGGACGCCGTGATGCTCAGCGCCGAAACTGCCGCCGGCAAATACCCGCTGGAGACGGTGCGCGCCATGGCTGAGATCTGCGCTGCCGCCGAGGCCGCGGAGGAGCCCAGCCGCGATGCCGATTTCACGGACCGCCAGTTCCGCCGCATCGACCAGTCCATCGCCATTGGTGCGCTGTTCACCGCCCACCATTTGGGCGCCAAGGCCATTGTGGCCATGACGGACAGCGGCTCCACCGCGCTGTGGATGAGCCGCCACCGCATTCACATCCCCATCTACGCGCTGACGCCCAAGATTGCCACCCAGCGCAAGATGGCGCTGTACCGCAATGTGCGCCCGCTGCTGATGGACACCAGCGCCGACCGCGACACCGCGCTGGAGCAGGCGGAAAAGCATTTGCGCATGCGCAGCATCGTGCAAGCCGGCGATGTGTATGCCATTACCTGCGGCGAGCCCATGGGCCAGCCGGGGGGGACCAATATGCTGAAGATTTGCAGGGTCAACCCCTGAATGTGAAGCGCTTCCCCTGAGGCGTGCAGCAAACAGCGTGTTGCATTGCAGGGCTGCCGTACTGCTTGCCAGTACTGCAGCCTTTGTTTTGATAGCTGCTGATGCGCTTGCTGTAAGCGTTAGGGGGCTGTTTGGCCGTCAGAACTCAGGCAGGCATGCGCTGCGCCAGAGCCGACTCCTGAGATGGCAGGGCCGGCGCCCGGCTCACGCGCCAGACCAGCCAAGCACTGGCACAGCCCACCAGCAGGCCGGCCAGGATGTCGCTGGGGAAGTGCACGCCCAGCACCACGCGGCTGAGGGCTACCAGCGTGGCCAATGTCCAAACCACGGCCGGCAGCCAGCGCTGCTGGCGTGCCCAACCCAGCTGTATGGCCATGGCCAGGGCAAAAGCACCCGCTGCATGCATGCTGGGCATGCCGGCGCCCGTGTTGTGGGCAATCCACTGCAGGCCCAGGCCGTAGAAAGCGGGGCGGGGCATGGGCAGCCCCCAGCGGATCAGCCTGCAAGCCAGCCAGGCCAGGGCCAGTGCTGCAGCGGTGCGGCCCAATCTGCGCAGGCCGGCAGGGCCTTGCCAGACCATCCACAGCGTGAGCAGTGCCATGCTGATGCCTGGCAGCCAGGCCGAGACCCAGCGCGCGGCGTTGATATAGCCTGCGGGGCTGCCGGCACCGGCATTGAGCAGGTGAAACAGCGGAAGGTCTATGGCCTGCAGCATGGGGGGAGCGTCCTGTGGTGGTAAAGCAAAAAAGTCTTCGCAGACTGACTGCCCATGCCAAGAAGGCTGTAGCAGCTGTTGCGAGTGCGTAACCGTAGACAGTGCGGCTGAATGCTGCGTGAATAACGCTACATTCCATTCGGGAAGCATTATTGACCAAGTGAGTAATCACTTTGTGTTTATATTGTAGCCAGAGTGAATGCGCTCTCGTACCCGGATTGGCGTGCAGCCGTTAAAATCGGGAGTTACGAAGCGGTTACGGCTGCTGCCTGTGTGCCTTGCCAGGTGCGCAGCTGCATGTGGACTGCACTTGTTTGTTGCCGGGGCATCGCCTCTGCCCACTTTGAACGGAATTTCCTATGCCTCTTATCTCGATGCGCGAAATGCTCGACCATGCTGCTGAAAACGGCTATGGCATTCCCGCCTTCAACGTCAACAACCTGGAGCAAGTCCAGGCCGTGATGTCGGCGGCGGACGAAGTCGGCGCACCCGTGATCCTGCAGGCCAGCGCCGGTGCCCGCAAATACGCTGGCGAGCCCTTTATCAAGCACCTGATCCAGGCCGCTGCCGAGATGTATCCCCACATCCCCCTGGTGATGCACCAAGACCACGGCACCACGCCCGAAGTCTGCCAAGGCGCGCTGAACCTGGGCTTTGGCTCGGTGATGATGGATGGCTCGCTGATGAGCGACGGCAAGACCCCTTCGTCCTTCGACTACAACGTCGACGTGACCCAGAAGGTCGTGGCCATGGCCCACAAGATTGGCGCCACCGTGGAAGGCGAGCTGGGCTGCCTGGGCAACCTGGAAACCGGTGAAGCCGGCGAGGAAGACGGTATCGGCGCCGAAGGCAAGCTGGACCACAGCCAGATGCTGACCGACCCCGAGGAAGCCGCACAGTTCGTGCAGGCCACCCAACTGGACGCGCTGGCGATTGCCATCGGCACCAGCCACGGCGCCTACAAGTTCAGCCGTCCCCCCACGGGCGACATCCTCGCCTTTTCCCGCGTCAAGGAAATCCACGCCCGCATCCCCAACACCCACCTGGTGATGCATGGCTCGTCTTCCGTGCCCCAGGAGCTGCTGGCCATCATCAACCAGTACGGCGGCAAGATGAAGGAAACCTATGGCGTGCCCGTCAAGGAAATCCAGGAAGCCATCAAGTACGGCGTGCGCAAGATCAATATCGACACCGACATCCGCCTGGCCATGACCGGTGCGGTACGCAAGTTCCTGGCCGAGAACCCCGACAAGTTCGACGCCCGCGAATGGCTCAAGCCTGCCCGCGAAGCGGCCAAGCTGGTCTGCAAGGCCCGCTACATCGAGTTCGGCTGCGAAGGCCAGGGCGGCAAGATCAAGGGCTATAGCCTGGAGCAAATGGCCAAGAAGTACCAGGCAGGCGAACTGGCCCAGCTGGTCAAGTAAGCACTCTGCTTTCGATAGCTTCTGATGCTTGTGCTGCAAGCGTTAGAGGCCTGAAACATGCAAAACCCGCAACGCCCCTGGCCTGCGGGTTTTTTCATGGGTGTTTTCTCTCTCGGGCTGCGCAGGGTCAAAGGGCTGCAGGCCCTAGGGGTGTTTACTAGGGTAAGCACAAGTATCGAACGGACGTGCTTTTTTGCACAATCTAACGATTCACCAGATACAAACAAAATGGAGACCCGGGCATGACGACAGAGCGTCCATGGCTGGCAGCCTATCCAGAAGGCGTGCCGGCTGATATTGATCCTTCGCGTTACACCTCGCTGGTGGCGTTGATGGAGCAGGCATTCAAGGCCTATGCCGACCGCACCGCCTACACCTTTATGGGCAAGGACCTCAGCTTTGCCCATGTGGACCGGCACAGCCAGGTGTTTGCTGCTTATCTGCAGTCGCTGGGCCTGAAAAAGGGCGACCGCGTGGCCATCATGATGCCCAACGTCCCCCAGTACCCGGTGGCCGTGGCCGCCATCCTGCGCGCCGGCTATGTGGTGGTGAACGTCAATCCGCTCTACACCGCACGCGAGCTGGAGCACCAGCTCAAGGACTCGGGTGCCCAGGCCATTGTCATCATCGAAAACTTTGCCCACACGCTGCAGCAATGCATAGCCAAGACCGAGGTCAAGCATGTGGTGTTGTGCAGCATGGGCGATGAGCTGGGCCTGCTCAAGGGCCTGATCGTCAACTACGTGGTGCGCAAGGTGAAAAAGCTGGTGCCACCGTTCCAGCTGCCCGGTGCCGTGCGCTACAACAGCGCGCTTTCCAAGGGGCGCCAGACCCGGTTTACGCCGGTGGCCATAGGCTCTGACGATATCGCCGTGCTGCAGTACACCGGCGGCACCACCGGTGTCAGCAAGGGCGCGGTGCTGCTGCATCGCAACATCATTGCCAACACGCTGCAGTGCGAGGCATGGTTCAACCCGGTGCTGCAAAACATTCGCAAAAGCGGTGAGCAGGTCACCAGCGTTTGCGCGCTGCCGCTCTATCACATCTTCGCCTTCACGGTGAACATGATGCTGTCCATGCACACCGGTGGCCGCAACATCCTGATTGCCAATCCGCGCGATCTGAAGTCGGTGTTCAAAGACCTGCAAGGCCAGGTCTTCCATAATTTCCCGGCGGTGAACACGCTGTTCAACGGCCTGGCCCACCACCCGGATTTCAACACCGTGGACTGGAGCCATCTCAAAGTCTCGGTGGGCGGCGGCATGGCCGTGCAGGGCGCCGTGGCCAAGCTGTGGCTGGAAAAAACCGGCTGCCCCATCGTCGAAGGCTATGGCCTGTCGGAAACCAGCCCCGTGGTCAGCTGCAACCCGGTGACGGCCAAGGAGTTCACCGGCAGCATCGGTCTGCCCAAGCCCAGCACCTATGTAAAGCTGGTGGATGACGCAGGCCAGACCGTGGCCCAACCGGGCCAGACCGGCGAAATCGCCGTCAAGGGTCCGCAGGTGATGGCAGGCTACTGGCAGCGCCCGGATGAAACCGCCAAGGTCACCACGGCCGATGGTTATTTCCTCACCGGCGACATCGGCCTGATGGACGAGCGCGGCTACATCAAGATCGTCGACCGCAAGAAAGACATGGTGCTGGTCAGCGGCTTTAACGTCTACCCCAACGAGGTCGAAGACATTGTGGCCACCTGCCCCGGCGTGATGGAGTGTGCGGTGGTGGGCATACCCGATGCCAACTCCGGCGAGGCCGTGAAGCTGGTGGTGGTGCGCAAGGACGCCAGCCTGACCGAGGAGCAGCTGCGCGCCTTCTGCAAGGAAAACCTCACGGGCTACAAACGCCCCAAGGTCATCGAATTCCGCACCGAGCTGCCCAAGACCCCCGTGGGCAAGATTCTGCGCCGCGAGCTGCGCGACACCCAGGCCACGGCCTGAGTCCGTCTTACGCCCCTGCAAGGAGCGCCTTTGGCGCTCCTTTTTTCATGGAAGCGGGCAAGCTCGCAGGGCCGATGCCGCAACCCCCCGCAACTGGGCGAGAATGCCCGGTTGCAATCGCCACGGCCCGTTGTGGCTGGCTGTGAGCGAATCTCTCAAAACCATAGCTGCTCATGCTTTTATACCAAGCATTTCAAGCAGTTTTCATGTATTTTTTATTGCCGTGACCCTTGCCATCCTCAGCGCCCTGCCCGAAGAACAACAGGGCCTGCAGCATCTGTTCACCAACACCCAAACTCTGCGCCACGCCGGGCGTGATTTCACCCTGGGCCAGCTGCATGGCCGCGCCGTGGTGCTGGCGCTGACCGGCATAGGCAAGGTGGCTGCGGCCACCACGGCCGCTGCGGTGGTGGAACGCTTTGGCGCCCGCCAGCTGCTGTTCACCGGTGTGGCCGGTGGTGTGGGTGCCGGTGTGCAAGTGGGTGATGTGGTGGTGGCCCAGCAGTTTTTGCAACATGACATGGACGTGCGCCCGCTGTTCCCGCGCTGGCAGGTGCCCGGCTATGCCGCGCCCACGCTGGCCTGCGATACGGCCATGAGCACCGCCTTGCTGGCCGCTGCCCAGGACTGCGTGATCCAGGCCGCGCAATGGGGCGAGCCGCTGCTGGCCGGCCATGCGCCGCAGGCCCATGCCGGCCTGGTGGCCAGCGGCGACCAGTTCATTGTCTCGGCCGCAGTGTCGGGCCGCATCACCAGCGAGCTACAGGCCGAAGGCCATCTGCCCCTGGCCGTGGAAATGGAGGGTGCGGCCATTGCCCAGGCCTGTGCCGACTACGGCATACCCTTTGCCGCCGTGCGCACCATCTCCGACCGCGCCGACGACAGCGCCCATGTGGACTTCCCCGCCTTTGTCCAGGCCGTGGCCAGCCGCTATGCGCTGCACATCGTGCAGCATTGGGTCAAGCTGCAGCCCAGCGCCTGAGGCAGAGCCCTCTCCCCCACCCTCTCCCGCAAGCGGGTGAGGGAGACAGACCCAGAGACTGGGGTCAAGCCCCCATCCCCACCTTCCCCCGCCGGGGGAAGGAGCAATACCCAAGGCGTGGCACAAGAATCCCCCGCTGCATGCCATGTCCCTTTCGCCAAAGCTGCCGCGCAAGGGCCGCCCCGCCGCGCTGGCAGCGTCCCCCTGCCCGCAGCGCGTAGCGATGCGAGAGCGGGGGGAAGGCGCCGAAGGCGACTCAGGGGGGTGTCGCTTGCGCTCTCCAGCCGCCGCCCAAGGCCTTGTACAACGTAGTCAGCGCAATCTGGCGCTCGGTGGCCACATCGATCAGGGCCAGCTGGCTGGCAAAGTGGCTGCGCTCGGCATCCAGATAGCGCAAATGGCTGTCCACACCGGCGCGGTAGCGGGCCGTGGCCAGGGTCAGGCTTTTGGCGCTGCTGGTGACCAGCTTGCGCTGGGCCGATTCTTCACGCCGCAAGGTGTCAGTGGCGGCCAGGGCATCGGCCACTTCGCGGAAAGCGGTCTGAATGCTTTTTTCGTAAGCCACCACGGCCATGTCCTTGCGCACCTGGGCCAGGTCCAGATTGGCCTGGTTGCGGCCGCCGTCAAAAATGGGCAGCTGCAGCTGGGGCATAAAGGACCAGCTGCGCTGACCGCCCTGGAACAGATTGGACAGCTCGGCGCTGCTGTTGCCCAAGGCGCCGGTCAGTGAGATGCGCGGAAAGAATGCCGCGCGCGCCGCGCCGATGCTGGCGTTGCGGGACTGCAGCAGGTGCTCGGCCGCACGGATGTCGGGGCGGTGGGTGAGCAAATCGGCCGGCATGCCCGGGCCTATGTCCTGCACCAGGGGCAAGGTGGAGAGGGCTTGGTCCATGGCCAAGCCCTGGTCCTGTGGGGGCTGGCCCAGCAGCAGCGTCAACGCATTGCCGGCTTGGCGGTACTGGCGCTCGGAACGCTCCAGCTCGGCGCGGGCCTGCTCGGTCAGGCTTTCGGCTTCGTGCAGGTCCAGGGCGGTGTCCAGGCCATGCTGGCGGCGTTGCTGCACCAGCTGCAGCGCCGCCTCGCGCGAGGCCAGGGTGCGCTGGGTCAGTGCCACGCGCTGGCGGGCACTATCGTGCAGCAGCGAGGCCTGGACCACCTCGGCCACCAGGCTGATCTGCACGCTGCGTGCGGCTTCCTCGCTGGCCAGGTATTCCTGCAGCGCGGCTTCAGACAGGCTGCGCACGCGGCCGAACAGGTCCAGCTCGAAGGCGGCCAGACCCACGCCGGCCTGGTAGCTGCTTTGCACGGTGGATGCGCCTGCGGCGCTGAGGTCGCCGGGCAGGCGCTGGCGGTTGCCAGAGGCTTGTACCTCCACACCGGGCAGGCGTTCGGCCCGCTGCACGCCGTACATGGCGCGTGCAGCCTCCACATCCAGCAGGGCCTGGCGCAGGTCGCGGTTATGGGCCAGGGCTTGCGCTATGCGTTGGCGCAGCAGGGCATCGGTCACAAACTCCTGCCAGGCCAGGGTGGCGGCGGCAGGGGCCGTAGCGCTGCTGTCTCCAGCCCATGCCCAGACTGCAGGCACCGGCGCGGCCGGCCTTTGGTGGACCGGGGCCATGGAGCAGCCCGCGACCAGGGCTGCAGCGGCCACCAGCAAGGCCAGGCGGCCAGGTGCTGGCGCAGGCGGAAGGGTAGAGGGCAGGGCAGATGAGATCAGGTCACGCATCATGCGGACTCTCCTTGCTCGGGGAGGGCGGGCTTTTTGCCGTCCTCCTTGGTGCGTCCACGCCACAGCGAGAGCACCCAGACAAAAAACACCGGCACAAAAACAACGCCCAGCAAGGTGGCGCTCAGCATGCCACCAATCACGGCAATGCCGATGGCGGCCTGGCTGGAGGCGCCGGCACCCGAGGCCAGAGCCAGCGGCACCACGCCCAGGATGAAGGCCAGCGAGGTCATGATGATGGGCCTAAAGCGCAGGCGTGCGGCCTGCAAGGCGGCATCCCGCAGGCTCAGGCCCTGCTCATGCAGGCTCTTGGCGAACTCCACGATCAAGATCGCGTTCTTGGCCGCCAGGCCGATGATGGTGATCAGCCCCACCTTGAAGTACACATCGTTGGCCAGGCCCACGGCCGAGACTGCCGCCACGGCGCCCAGGGCACCAATGGGCACGATGAGCATCACCGAGGCCGGAATGCTCCAACTCTCGTACAAGGCCACCAGCAGCAGGAACACCACCAGAATCGCCAGCGCAAACAGCTTGGGTGCTTGGGCACCTGCAGCCCGCTCCTGGTAGGACAGGCCGGTCCATTCATAGCCAATGCCCTGGGGCAGCCCGGCAGCTATGCGCTCCAGCTCGGTCATGGCCTGACCCGTGGTGTAGCCGGGCTTGGCGTCGCCCGAGATGCGGAAGGCCGGATAGCCGTTGTAGCGCGAGATCTGCACCGGGCCCATTTCCCACTTCACCGTGGCAAACGAGGCCAGCGGCACCTGCTGACCCTGGTCATTGGGCACATACAGGCGCAGCAGGTCTTCGGGCTTCATGCGCGCCGCGGTATCGGCCTGCACCACCACGCGCTGCAGGCGGCCGGCGTTGGGGAACTCGTTGATCACGGCCGAGCCGTAGGCGGTGGACAGTGCCGTGCTGATGGCGGTGAAGTCCACGCCCTGGGCCATGGCCTGGCGGCGGTCTATGTCCAGGCGCAGCTGGGGCGCATCTTCCAGGTTTTCCATCATGGCGTAGGCGATGACGGGCGAGGCATTGGCTTTTTTCAGCAGCTCGTTGCGGGCATCCACCAAGGCTTCGCGGCCCAGATTGGCACGGTCCTGCAGGCGCAGCGAGAAGCCGCCGGA
Organism: Acidovorax sp.; assembly: GCA_031277855.1. Classification (GTDB taxonomy): domain Bacteria; phylum Pseudomonadota; class Gammaproteobacteria; order Burkholderiales; family Burkholderiaceae_C; genus Comamonas. The sequence goes on from JAITLO010000006.1 coordinate 127,789, forward strand.
ATTGCCCAGGCCATCAATGGGCGGTGGGTCCACCGCCATGGCCGTACCGTCCTGGATGCTGCCAAAGCGCTTGTTAAAGGCTTCGACTTCATGCCAGGAGGCCTGCGCGGGCGTGCGCAGCGACCAGTCCTTGAGCGTGATGAAGGCCATGGCCGCGTTCTGGCCCGAGCCAGAGAAGCTCCAGCCCAGCAAGAACTCCACCTGCTCGGTGGCGGGGCGCTCCTGCAGATAGGCTTCCATATCGCGCACCATGGCTGCGGTGCGCGACTCGGTGGCGCCCGGGGGCAGCTGCAGGCTGACGATGTAGTAGCCCATGTCCTCATACGGCACAAAGGACTCGGGCATGCGCACATACATGCCGCCCAGCAGGCCGACCAGGGCGGTGTAGAGCAGCATATAGCGGCCCACGCGCTTGACCAGCTTCTGGTTCAGCAGGTTGAAACGCTCCGTCAGCCGCGCAAAGCGGTGGTTGAACCAGCCGAAGAAGCCGCGCTTTGCATGGTGCGCGCCCTGGGGAATGGGCTTGAGCAGCGTGGCACACAGCGCCGGCGTGAAGGTCAGCGCCAAAAAGCCCGAGAACAGAATGGACACGGCCAGCGACAGCGAGAACTGGCGGTAGATCACCCCCACCGAACCGCTCATGAAAGCCAGCGGTATGAACACCGCAGACAGCACCAGGGTGATGCCCACAATCGCGCCCGAGACCTGCTGCATGGCCTTGATGGTGGCCTCGCGTGGGCTTAAGCCCTCCTCCGCCATGAGGCGTTCCACGTTCTCCACCACCACGATGGCGTCATCCACCAGGACGCCGATGGCCAGCACCATGCCGAACATGGTCATCATGTTCACCGAGAAGCCCAGGCCATACATCACGGCCAGCGTGCCCGCCAGACACACAGGCACCACGATGGTGGGGATCAGCGTGTAGCGCAGGTTCTGCAGAAACAGCCACATCACCAGAAACACCAGCACTACGGCCTCGATCAGGGTCTGGATCACCTTGCCGATGGCCACCTGCACAAAGCGCGAGGTGTCATAGGGCACGGCATACTGGATGTCGCTGGGGAAGTTCTGGGACAGCTCGGCCAGGCGCGCCTTGACGGCCTTGGAGGTGGCCAGGGCATTGGCGCCGGGCGCCAGCTGCACGGCAGCGGCCACGCCCTTGCGACCGTCTTCGCGCGAGGAGAAGGTGTAGTCCAGCTGGCCCACTTCCAGGCGGGCCACATCGGCCAGGCGTACGGTGGCGCCGTCGCCCTTGGCGCGCAGCACGATCTGGCCGAATTCCTCGGGCGAGCTCAAGGCGCCATGCACCACGATGGAGGCACTCAACTCCTGCTCGGGCGAGCCCGGCTGGGCGCCAAAGCTGCCTGCGGGCACTTGCACGTTCTGCGCGGCAATGGCGGCATTCACATCGGCCACCGACAGGCCGTAGCCCAGCAGTTTTTGCGGATCGATCCACACGCGCATGGCCACGTCGGCGCTGAAGAACTGCACCTTGCCCACGCCGGGAATGCGGCGGATTTCGTTGTTCACGCTGCGCACGGCGTAGTCGGACAGGGCCACCTCGTTCTTGCCCGCGTCGTCGCCCTTGTAGGTCAGCGAGTAAATCAGCAGAAAGTTGGCGCTGGCCTGTTCCACCTGCAGGCCCATTTGCATCACCGCGCCAGGCAGGCGTGCCTCGGCTTTTTTGATGCGGTTTTGTACCTCCACCTGGGCCATGGCCGGGTCGGTGCCCGGTGCGAATGTGGCCGAGATTTCGGACTGGCCCGTGGAGTCGCTGGACGAATCAAAGTACAGCAGGCCCTTGGTGCCGTTGAGTTCCTCTTCGATCACGCTGGTCACGGACTCCATGACCGTGGTGGCCGAGGCGCCCGGATAGGACGACCAGATCGAAATCTGGGGCGGCGCCACGTTCGGGAACTGCGACACCGGCAAAGCGGTGATGGACAGCAGGCCCGCCAAGGTGATGAAGATGGCCACCACCCAGGCGAAATTGGGGCGGTTGATGAAAAACTGGGACATATCGCTTTATTTCGTTGCGGCGGGCGCAGGGGCTTCGGGGGCGGTGGCCTCCGATGCTGCAGCGTCCGCGGCCTTGGGCTCCACAGGCTCGGGTGCGACCTTGCTGCCGGGCTGGACCTTGGCCATGCGGCCCACAATGACCTGGTCACCGGGCACCAGCCCTTCGGTGATCTGCCACAGTGCACCCTGCATGGCACCGGTGCGCACCGGGCGGATCTGGGCCTTCTGTTCCTGGTCGACCACCAGCACATGGGCGCTGCCGTCGGCACCGCGCTGCACGGCACGCTGGGGCAGCAGGATGGCGGCAGGGTCCTGGCCCTGGTGGAGTTGCACGCGCACATACATGCCGGGCAGCAGCAGGCCGTCGCGGTTGTCGAACTCACCGCGCAGCGACAGCTGGCCGGTGGCACGGTCCACGCTGATGTCGGAGAACAGCAGCTTGCCCTGGCGCTGTACGCTGGTGCCCTCCAAGGTCAGGCTCACTGGCGCATCCTTGCCCGAGGCGCCCTGGAGCTTGCCCTCGGCCATGGCCACGCGCAGGCGCTGGGCCTCGGCCGCAGGCTGCTGGAAGTCCACATACACCGGCGAGATCTGCTGGATCAACGCCATGGGTGTGGCCTCGTTCTGGCCCACCAGAGCGCCCTCGGTCACCAGCGCACGGCCTATGCGACCGGCAATGGGCGCCTTGACCTCGGCGTAGTCCAGATTGAGCTGGGCGGCCTCCACCTCGGCTTGGGCCGACTGGCGCGCGGCCTTGGCACTGCGCTGGGCTGCCTGGGCGCTGTCAAAGTCCTGGCGGCTCACCGCCTCGATGGCCACCAGGGGCTCATAGCGGCGCAGCAGGGCCTGGGCCTCGGCCAGGGCAGCCTCGGCACGTGCCAGCTCGCCCTGGGCGCGCGACAGCGCGGCGCGCAGGGGAGCCGGGTCGATGCGGAACAGCAGCTCGCCGGCCTTGACGTCGGCCCCTTCACGGAAATGGCGGCTCAGCACAATGCCGGGCACGCGGGCGCGCACCTCGGCCACACGCACCGGCTCCACACGGCCCGGCAGCTCGCTGCTGACGGTAAAGGCCTGGGTCTGGACCGCCAGCACATCCACGGGCTCGGGTGCGGTACCGGAGGCATTGGTTTCGGGAGATTTGCCGCAGCCGGCCAGCAGGACCAGCAATGCCGCCGTGGCCACAGGCCGCCACAGACCGGGGTGTCGCATAGACATGACGCTATCTTTTGAATTCTTGAAAGATGTGGATAGTATTTCAAAAATCCAAATGAATCAAAAAAGGTTCATGCATCGTAAGGTCTCTCTTTCACTTGGAGACAGCTGTGGAGCCCTTTGAAAAGGCACAATCCTAGTTAAGTTGAATCTTCTTTGTTTCAAAAAGAGGTGAGAATCATTCCATGACTGCAAGCAGCCCCGCCCAAGAGGTATCCATACTGCCGGCTTTGGCTTTGGCCTTGACCAACCACCCCCGAGCTTCGTTGCAGGAGCTGGCCAAGGCCATAGGCATCAGCAAGGCCACGCTCTATCGCTTCAGCCGCACGCGCGATGAACTGGTGAGCCGGTTGCTGGCCCACAGCATGAAAGCCATGTCGGCCGCACTGGCGCTGGCCAGGCTGCAAGAAGACCACCCGCTGCAGGCCTTGCGACGCCTGACGGCGCTGAACCTGGAGCACCGCGAATTCGTGGGCTTTCTGACCTATTACTGGAAGGAAGTGGACGCAGCAGTGGACGAAAGCGCGCACTGGGACGAGCAGCTGGATGCTTTTTTCCTGCGGGGTCAGCAGCAGGGCGTGTTTCGCATCGACTTCAGCGCGGCCGGGCTGGCGGAAATCTGGCTGTCCATCTTGCTTGGTCTGGCTGATGCCGAGCGCCGCGGCCGCGTGGCCCGGGCCGAACTGGCCTCGCTGGTGGAGCGCGCCTTTTTGCAAGGCAGCCAGGCACAGCGGCCCGATCTGCCCCATTTGCCGCAAAGCTGATGCGGCCCAGCGCCGCTGTGAGGCTGCCGTCTCACTGTGGCGCCCATGAGGGAATGGTTACCTCACGCAAGGGTTTTGTGGTGACCTCGGCTGCTAAAACTAGCGCAGCCCATGCGAGGACACCGCGCAAGGGCCGCCCCGCCGCGCCGGTGTCGTCCCCCTCCCTCGCGCAGCGAGAGAGAGGGGGAAGGCGCATCAGCGCCTCAGGGGGGGCGCCGCTACTTCAACCAACCCCGCTTGCGAAAGTACAGCATGGGCCCCAGTGCGCTGGCAATCATCAGCAGCACCACATAGCCATAGCCAAACTCCCATTCCAGCTCGGGCATGAACTTGAAGTTCATGCCGTAGACGCTGGCGATCAGCGTGGGCGGCAGCAGGGCCACGCTGGCCACCGAGAAGATCTTGATGATCTTGTTCTGGTTGATGTTCAGGAAACCGACGGTGGCATCCATCAGGAAGTTGATCTTGTCGAACAGAAACGCGGTGTGGCTGTCCAGCGATTCGATGTCGCGCAGGATCTGGCGCGCATCCTCGAACTGCTCGGCATTGAGCATCTTGGAACGCATCATGAAGCTCACCGCGCGGCGCGTGTCCAGCATGTTGCGGCGGATGCGCCCGTTCAAATCTTCCTGGCGGGCAATGTCGGACAGCACGCCCTGAGCGTTGTCGTCGGTCATATTGCCGGCCAGCACCTTGGCGCTGACCAGTTTCAGGTCGTCGTAAATGCCTTCCAGCGTGTCGGCCGAGTATTCGGCATCGGCGTCGAAGAGCTTGAGCAGCACTTCCTTGGCCTCTTCCAGCAGGCCCGGCGCGCGGCGGGCGCGCAGGCGCAGCAGGCGAAAGACGGGAATATCTTCCTCGTGGATGGAAAACAGCACGCCGCAGCTTTTGAGCTCGGTGTTGTGCTGGTTCAGGATAAAGGCCACGCGCACGCTGCGCGGGTCTTCGTCGTCGCCCACCAAAAAGTCGCTGCGGATGTGCAGCTCGCCGTTGTCTTCTTCGTAAAAGCGCGCGGATTCCTCGATGTCCTCATCGGTCGCGTCTTCGGGAATGGACAGGCCGTAGTGCTGCTTGATCCAACGCTTTTCGTCGACGGTGGGGGACTCCAGGTCCACCCAGATGGGCTGGAACTGCTTGAGCTCTTCCAGCGATTCGATTTCTTCTTGTACCAGCCGTCCATTGGACAGCGTAAAGATATTGAGCATGCGGGCTCACTCCCAAGGCTTGTTCTTGCTGTGTGCGAAGGCGGGGTGCGCTTCCGGCCCCACAGCACCAGTCTGGGAGGGCGGAAGCTACCAACTGGGGTAGGGTTCCACGGAGATATCTCTGCAATGTGACAAGCCGGCGATTATGCCTTTGGCGCTGCGCTTGTGCAGTGCAGCGGACATAGGCCGCAGACCGCGCTCAGGCTGTCGGCGGCTGCAGCGCATGGGCACGGCACAGGTCGGCCCAGGCACCGGGTTTGGCGTGGGGTGCGCGCAGCAGATAGGCCGGGTCGTAGGTGACCACGGTAGGCACCTGGTGCAGGGAATGGGGAGTGGCGCGCAGCGGGCCCAGGGCCTCGCTGCGGCCCAGCACGGCGCGCGCCGCGTGCAGGCCCATCAGCAGCACGCGGGCGGGGCGGTGCTCGCCCAAGGCGGCTTGCAGAGCGGGTGCCAGGGGTTGCAGCGGGCCGTCGGCCACGCTGTCCGGGGCCTGGCGCGTCAACGGGGCAATGCGCACCCGTGGATGGTGGTGCAGGCGCAGGGCGCGCAGCATCTGGTTCAGCAGCGCACCAGCGTCGCCGGCCCAGGGGTCCAGCGGGTCGGCACATTCCACCAGCACCAGCCAGCCCGCGTCGGCGCTGTCATCGTCGGCCGTGTCGGCATAGGCATGGACCACGGGAGCCATAAACCAGGGCGCGCTGGCAGCGGCCGGGGCGCGGTAGACCGGGGTGGCGTGGGTGGTGGATGCTTCCGAATCAGGAGCTGCTTGTGCAGGTGCAGTGCGCTCTGCAAGCGGATTGTGGGCAGAAGATTCGGCAGCAGGGGGCAGTGTGGCGGGCGCAGGGTCAGCCGGGACCGGGGACGCAACCACCACGGCTTCTGCTGCCACTGATGCCACGGCAGCTACGGGTACGGCCGGCGTGGCCGCGGGCGCAGATGCGGAGGCAAGTGAAGATGCAGGTGCTGGCGCCGGCGCAACGGCTGGCACTGCAGGCTGTGTGGCCGGCACCCAGAGGGTGATGCCCATGTCTTGCAACATGGCGCGCTGGCGGGCGTCAAGATTCAGGGCCATAGAGGGGCATGCTCATGATGATGGCGGTCTCGCGCTCGCCATGGTCCACGGGATAGTAACGCTTGCGCTCGCCCACCTGGCGGTAGCCATGGCGTTCGTAGATGGCGCGGGCGCGGGCATTGCTCTCGCGCACCTCCAGCCACAGCCACTTCGCCCCTTGCAGCCGGGACCAGTGGTCCAGCGTCTCCAGCAGCAGGCGGGCGCAGCCCTGGCCCTGGGCCTTGGGGGCCACGGCAATGTTCAGCAAATGCACCTCGTCGAGCACCTGCATGGCCACAAAATAGCCCAGCAGTTGCTCGCCGGCCACCAGCATCTGGGCCTGGTAGCCCGAGGCCAGGGCGTCACGGAAGTTGCCGGGCGTCCAGGGATGGGGGTAGGCCGCAGCTTCCACGGCCACGACGCGGTCCAGCCAGCTGGGCTCCAGCGGCATGAGTTGCGGTGCGGGCTGCGGGAGGGCGCTCATGCGGCAGGTTGGGCCGAGGCCGCCAGCTTGGCCGCCTCGCGTTCGGCCGTGGTTTGGGCCACTTTGTCGCGGATATAGCGCGGCAAGGCATCGGCCGCAGCCACCAGGGCGCCGGACTGTATGGCCGCAGGCGCCAGGCGCAGCAGGGCCGCGGCCGTGGGCAGGGCGGCCAGGTGGGTGGCGCCTGGTGCCAGTTCCTCGGGATAGGCCGGCTGGGCATTGCCCACCACGGGCAGGCCGGTGGGCAGGGGCAGTTGTTCGGGGGCACACAGGCCCAGGTCCAGGGTTTCGCTCCAACGGCCGTCGGCATAGCGGTAGCCCGCGTAATAGACCTCGTGCATGCGTGCATCCAGCACGGCCAGCAGCGCGGTGCAGCCATGGCGGGTGCGGCCCTCTTCGGCCACGGCCAGCAGGGTATCGAGTGGCAGCAGCGGCACGCCGCTGCCCAGGCCCAGCCCTTGGGCAATGGCGCAGGCCGTGCGCAGGCCGGTGAAGGAGCCCGGGCCCCGGCCAAAGACGATGGCGTCCAGCTGCGCATACGCCAGGCCCAGGGCCTGCATGCCTTGTTCGATGGCAGGAATCAAGGTGGCCGAGGACTGTGCGCCGCCCGCACCCGCGTGTTCCCACAGGCGATCGCCATGCTGGATGGCGATGGACAGCTGGTCCGTGCTGGTATCGAAGGCAAGCAGTTTCATGGCGGGGACTTTCCAGGGCGGCGGGCCAGGCACAAGGCCTCGAGCCCGCAAGGGCAACGGGGGATTATCGGCCTCAGCGCCATTCCCAGGCCATCGCATGGCCTTGGGCAATGCGGTGGCCCACCACGGTCAGCGCTGTACGGAGGCCGTCACCGGCCCGCTGTCGCGGGCGGCCCAGTCGACCAGGGCCTCCATGGCCGGGCGCGCTGCCGCCGCGTTGGGGTGGTTGACCAGGGCCACCAACACATAGCGCTTGCCGCTGGCCCCGTCCACATAGCCGGCCAGTGCACTGCTGTCGCGCAGGGTGCCGGTTTTCAGATGGGCCGAGGCCTGGGTCCGGCTGCGGCGCAGCGTGCCATCCACCCCGGCGATGGGCAGGGAGGCGATGAACTCCGGCATCACGGGCGAGGCCCAGGCCGTGTGCAGCATGCGGCCCAGGGCGTGGGCGCTGATGCGGGCCTCGCGGCTCAGGCCAGCGCCGTTGTCCACCACCGGCAGCTCGCTGGCGCCCCAGCGGCTGCTCCACCAGCGGGCCAGGGCCTCGTTGGCGCTCTGCAGGCTGCCAACGCCGGACTGCTCCAGCCCGATGGTGAGAAAGACCTGCTGGGTCATCACGTTGTTGCTGTATTTGTTGATGTCGCGCACCACCTCGCCCAGTGTGGGCGATTCGGCCGCGAACGCGGGCTTGAGGCCGGCAGGCACACGGCCTTCGTGCACGCTGCCGGTCAGCTTGCCACCCAGCTCGCGCCACATGCCTTCGACGGCGCGGGCCGCGAACTGCTGGGGCTCGGGTGGGGCAATGGCCCACATCTTGTCGCCACAACTGGCCGGGTACTGACCGGCAAAGCCCATGCGTGTGGGGTCGGCCCACTCGCCCTGCAGCGTGCTGCGCCAATCGCCGCAGTCCGTACCCACAGGGGCCAGCGGCACGGTGGCCTGCTGGCGCACGCCGGCCAGGGGCGGCTCCCATTGCACGCGGGCCACGCCGGCGCGCTCGTCCGGCACCAGGGTCATGGCGGTGGACTTGTAGTTCAGCAGCAAGGCATCGGGCGCCACGTTATAGGGGCGAAAAGGCTCGCCATCAAAGGCGGCGGCGTCGTGGGCGGGCAGGGCAAAGGCCGAGCGGTCCAGAACGATATCGCCGGCAATCGTCTTCACCCCCATGCCCTGCAGGCGGCGCAGCAGCAGCCACAACCGCTCCATCACCAGCTTGGGGTCGCCCCGGCCTTGCAGATAGAGATTGCCTTGCAGGCTGCCGTTGTCCACGGTGCCGCCCAGATAGACCGGGGTGCGCCAGACATAGGCCGGGCCCAGCAGGTCGAGTGCGGCATAGGTGGTGACCAGCTTCATGACGGAGGCCGGGTTCAGTGCCTCGCGCTCGCGCCAGGCCAGGCGCGGATTGCTGCGGCCTTCGGCCTCGGCCACGTAAAAGGCCACGGCCTCACGCGGAATCTTGGCGCGCTGCAAGGCCGCATCCACGCTGGCGGGCAGGGCCACGCGCTGCACGGGCGTGGGCATGGCGACGGTGTTGCTGGGGGCCGTAGGCCGGGGCTGGGCCGTGGCCCAGAGCGGGGCAAGGGCCAGCACGGCAGCGCCGGCCCAGGAAAGCGTGCGTGTGCCGCGTCCGGTGACAGAAACTTGCATGCGGCAAGTTTAGGGCCTGTTCACCAGGTCCTCGGTCTATGTCGCCGCGGTGGTGGAGCCGATTCTGCCCGCCGCTGCGGCGCGCAGCAGGCGGTCGTTGACGCCTTCCCAGTCGGCGCTGGCGGGTGGGGTTTCGATCCAGATTTGCTGGGCACCCAGCAGGTCAAAATCGCGCAGCCGGCCGAACAGCTCGCGTGCCGTGGCCAGTGCGTCCTGTGGCATGGCATGCAGGCTGGCGCTGGAGGCCGATGCCGGCACAGCCAGCGGGCTGCGGTGGTAGAGGGCAATGCGCGGGCCGTCTGCTGTCAGGGTGTTCAGGGCGGCTTGCAGTTGGGCAGCATCCATCAGCCGCACCTTGGCGTTCGGTGCGTAATGCGCCAAAAGCGTGCCGGAGGCGCGCGGGGTATGCGCGGGCAGCTCTTCTTTGGAGAGCGGGCGCAGGCCGCAGGCGCGTTCTATGTCGTCGCGGGTGATGGCGCCGGGGCGCAGCAGCACGGGCACGCCGCGCGTGCAGTCGACTATTGTGGATTCAATGCCCACCTCGCAGGCGCCGCCGTCGAGCACCAGCAAATCGTCGCCAAACTCGCTGGTCACATGGGCGGCCGTGGTGGGGCTGACACGGCCGAACTTGTTGGCGCTGGGCGCGGACACGCCCCACACCGGCGGGTTCAAGCCCTGGCAGGCCTTGAGCACGGCATGGGCCACAGGGTGGGAGGGGCAGCGCAAGCCCACGCTGTCCTGGCCGCCGGTGGAGGCCTTGGCCGCATGGGGCAGGCGCGGCAGGATGAGGGTCAGCGGCCCGGGCCAGAAGGCGTCGATCAGTTGCTGGGCAAACAGCGGCACTTCCTTGGCATAGCGGGTGATGGCCGCGCTATCGGCCACATGCACGATCAGGGGATGGTTGGCCGGCCGGCCCTTGGCCGCAAAAATCTGCGCCACGGCGGCATCGTTGTCGCTGTCGGCGGCCAGGCCGTACACGGTTTCGGTGGGCAGGCCCAGCAGTTGGCCTGCTTGCAGGGCAGTGGCAGCGGCCTGGACCGAGGCGTCCAGCTTTCCATCCAGAATCACGTGACTTCCTTAGAACGCGGGGATGCCGAGGATTTCAGCGGCACGCAAGGCGGTGGCGCGGGCCTGCTCCGCCGTGGCGGCGGTGATGTTGAGGTGGCCCATCTTGCGGGCGCGTTTGGCGTCCGTCTTGCCATACAGGTGCAGATGGGCGCCGGGCAGGGCCAGAATCTGGTCCCAGGCCGGAGCCTGGGCGGTGTCGCTGTGCTGGAACCACAGATCACCCAGCAGGTTCAGCATCACGGTGGCGCTGTGCTGGCGCGGCTGCACCAGGGGCAGATTGGTCATGCAGCGCACCTGCAGCTCGAACTGCGAGACATCCATGGCGTTCTGGCTGTAGTGGCCGCTGTTGTGCGGGCGCGGGGCGATCTCGTTGACCACCAGCTGGCCGCCTTCGAGCACAAAGAACTCCACACACAGCACGCCCACATAGTTCAGGCCTTCTGCTACGGACTTTGCAGCGGTAATCGCTTGCTCCACCTGCGCTGCAGGCAGATTCCCTTCATACACCTCGGTCACGGCCAGAATGCCGTCGCGGTGCAGATTGCGCTGCACGGGCAGGTTGACGATGGCGCCGCTGCGACCACGGGCCACGATGACCGAGCATTCATGGGCCAGGGGCAGCATCTTCTCCAGCACGCAGGCCACGTGCTGCAGCTCGTCCCAGGCAGCCACCAGCTCGGCGCGGGTCTTGACGCGGATCTGGCCCTTGCCGTCATAGCCCATGCGGGCCGTCTTCAAAATGCCGGGCAACAGGCCGTCGCTCACGGCCGCCAGCTGGGCCGGCGTTTCGATGACGGCATAGGGCGCGCAGGGCACGCCGCACTTCACAAAGTGGGCTTTTTCGGCGGCGCGGTCCTGGGCAATGGCCACGGCAGAGCCTGCGGGCGACACGGGCATGCTGCTGGCCAGCTGGTTCAGCGCGGCGGCGGGCACGTTCTCGAATTCGGTGGTCACCGCGGCGCAGGTCTGGGCCAGCTCGGCCAGGCCTTGCGGGTCTTCATAGCCGGTGCGCACATGGCGGTGGCTGACCAGACCGGCTGGGCTGGTGGCGTCGGGGTCCAGCACGGCGGTGAAATAGCCCATGGACTGGGCAGCATGCACGAACATGCGGCCCAGCTGGCCGCCGCCGAGAACGCCCAGTGTGGCTCCAGGCAGGATCACGTCGGTGGTACTCATTCGTTCACCGGCAGCGTCATATTGCGGGCGGCTTCGGTCTGCTCGGTACGGAAAGCGTCGAGCTTGGCGCGCAGGGCCGGGTCTTCGCCCGCCAGCATGGCCACGGCAAACAGGGCCGCATTGGCGGCGCCGGCATTGCCGATGGCAAAAGTGGCCACGGGCACGCCCTTGGGCATTTGCACAATGGAGTGCAGCGAATCAACTCCCTGCAGATGGCGGCTGGCCACGGGCACGCCCAGCACGGGCACGGTGGTCTTGGCGGCAATCATGCCCGGCAGGTGGGCGGCACCGCCGGCACCGGCGATGATGGCTTTCAGGCCACGGCCTGCGGCGGCCTCGGCAAAACGGAACATGTCGTCCGGCATGCGGTGGGCCGAAACGACCTGGGCCTCAAAGGCGATACCGAACTGCTGGAGGATGGCAACTGCGTGCTGCATGGTGTCCCAGTCGCTGCTGGAACCCATGACGACACCGACTTGGATGGGGTTCATGTGGTCTTGTGAGGGCGGTTGCCGCCCAGCCTGGTCCTGAAGGAACCCGGGATTTTACGATTTCGGGCCGCCCCTTCCCCGCAGGCCGGCCCATAGACCCTAGGCTGCAGTCTTAGGAGCGCTGCGCTCGCGCAAAGCCCAGCACCCGCGAGCGGAACAGGTAGAGCACCCAGCCCAGGGCCAGTACCAGCTGCAGGCCCAGCGACGCCCAGGCGATGCCAAGGCTGATGGTGTCGTCATCCAGGGTTGCGATCATGGCCGCACCCAGCGGCTGCAGGGCCGCCGCGCCCATAGGCCCCGCAATACCGAAAGCCAGCAGAGGCAGGGCGATATTGATCACGACCCAGCTCACGCAGAAGGCCGCCATCGGCGACTTGAGCCGGCCCGCGAGAAAGGCAAAGCCTGTGAGGATCAGGCAGTCGCGCAGCAGTTGCAGGCTGAGCAGCACGCCCAGCTCCCGGGTGTTGAGCAGCGCGCAGGCCAGGGCTGCGACCAGGCTCAGCAGCCAGCTCACCGTCCACAGTGGCAATGCCTCCAGGGCCTGGCGCCAGCGCCCCTGGCTGGCCGACCATTGCACCTGGCGCCAGCTGCGCAGACTGGAGTGCATGGCATGCAGTGCGGTAAATCCCGTGCCGGCCAAAGCCAGCCAGAGGCAGGCCCTCCAGGCTGATTCCAGCGTGGGGGTGTTGAGGCCGCCTACGGCAAAGCCGGCCACCAGCAGGCCCAGCGGCCAGGCCCAGGGCAGGGTGCGGATGTCCAGCCGCGCGCACAGCAGGCGCCACAGCGTCAGCAGGCCCAGTGCCAGCGTCAACAGGCCAAAGAGATAGGTCAGGCCCAAGCTGCCGACGCGTATGCTCCACCACAGCAGCTCGGTATTGCCGTCGTCAAAGACCGCCCCCGACACCAAGGACCAGAACGGCCCGGGCAGCACGAACAGCACCAGCAGCAGCGGCAGCAGCACGGCGCGGTTGCGGTGCACGGGTTGCTCTTGCTGGCCCCAGCTCAGCAGTACGGCATTCATGGCCCAGGTCTGCAAGCCCAGGCCCCAGAGCACGGCCAGGCCCAGCAGATGGCCGACGCTCCAATGCTCAAACACCCAGAGGCTGGAAACTCCGGCCAGGGCCAGCCCAAACCACAGGGCATACAGCCAGGCCGGCAGCGCGGCGCCCAGCAGCTTGCCCCAGGCCATCTGCCAGGGCGATAGGGCGGACAGGCGCTGCCAGTCCCAGGTGTGCTGGCTGGCCTCTTCGGTCAGGCTGCGCCCGGCCAGCACGCTGCCATAGAGGCAGGACGCCAGCCACAGCCCCGCCATGGCGGTGGAGCTCAGGGTGTTGGGCAGCTCTTCGGCAGAGGACAGGGCCAGCGGCAGGGCCAGCACCAGCAGGGACAGGCCCAGGCTCCAGGCCAGCAAGGAGGGCTGCCAGTTCAGCCAGAGCTGGCGCTGGAATTCGGGGTTGCGCGTGCTCATGGCTGCTCCTGTTCTCTGCCTTGTACGGTGCGGGCGTAGCGGTCTTGCAGCCGCTCGCGCAGCGGGGACAGGGCCGCAACGGGAATGCCTGCCTGCACCAGCTGGGTCAGCCAGGCTGCGCGGGCGGCGGCGTCTGCCGGCAGCCACAGCTGGGTGGGGCGGCTGCCCGTGGCATCCAGGTCCTGCACGGTGCAGCCCTGCAAGGCCTGGCGCAGACGGGCTTCAAAACGGGCCTCAGGGTCTTGGGCCTGTGGCGGTGCCAGCTCCAGTGCATACAGCGCCAGCGATGTGGTGCTCGCAGACGCGCCTTCCACGGCAGCGTGCGTGCCACCGGCCTGCAAGGCCTCGTGGCTTTCGATGCGGCCGTTGCGTATGCTGAGGATATGGCTGCAGTACTCGTCCAGCTCGCTGAGGATGTGGCTGGACACCACCAGCGTCATGCCCTGGGCCTGCAGCTGGCGAAACAGCTGCGACAGGCTGCTGCGCGCCTCGGGGTCCAGGCCGCTGGCGGGCTCGTCGAGCAGCAGCACGCTGGGCTGGTGGACGATGGCCTGGCCAATCGCCACCCGCTGGCGCTGGCCGCGCGATAGTTCTGTGGGGCGGCGCTGCAGCAGCCCGGTCAGGCCCAACTGCGCCGCCACCTGCTGCACACGGGCGCCGACCTGGTTTTCGCTGACGCCCATGGACAGGGCTGCGTACTGCAGGCAGCGGGCCACGCTCAAGCGGTCATACAGACCGTAGAAATCCGACAGATAGCCCAGGTGCTGGTGCACCTCGCGCGGCTGGTCTTGTACGGACAGGCCTTTGACGCGGACCTGGCCGGACAGCGGCTGGTCCAGCCCCGCAATGCAGCGCATCAGCGTGGACTTGCCGGCGCCGTTGGGGCCGACCAGGGCCGTCACGCTGCCTGCGGCAATGGAGACACTCACGCCATCCAGTGCGCGGTGGCCCGGGTACTCAAACACCAGTTGGGAAACTTCGATCAAGCTTTCGCTCCTTGGGTAGCGGGGCATATTAGCCCAGGGCAGGCATCGCCTTGGATGGGGCTCTCAAAAAAGGAGCTGGCCGTGCAGGTGCATGCTGGCTCTTCAACGGTTTTGCCATGAGAAGCACTTGAAATAGGCATGACACGCTCCCATTTTTGCAGCGGGTATCCGGCATAACACCCCGCAGTTGCCGGCCTATGGCGTGCATGCCATGCGTTTGCGTGGAGAATCCCTTGAGCGTGCGGGGGCGGAAGCCTTCGCTCTGAATTTTTGCGCGCGGCCCGCAAAGCGCTGCGCACCCTATTGGAAATCACATGATTGACGTCACCATCGAGAATTTTGAAACCGAAGTGGTCGCAGCTTCGATGCAGACCCCGGTGCTGGTGGATTTCTGGGCCACCTGGTGCGGCCCTTGCAAGACCCTGGTGCCCACGCTGGAGAAGCTGGAGGTGGAATACGCCGGCCGCTTCACCCTGGCCAAGGTGGATGTGGATGCCAACCAGCAAATCGCCGGCATGTTCGGCATTCGCAGCGTGCCCACCTGCATCTTGATGATCGGTGGCCGCCCTGTGGACGGCTTTATGGGCGCGCAAACCGAAGGCCAGGTGCGCCAGTTCCTGGACAAGCACCTGCCCAGCGAGGGCGAGCTCGCGGCCGAGGCCGAGGTGGACGAGGCCCAGCAGATGCTGGAGTCCGGCGACACCCAGGCCGCGCTGCAAAAGCTGGGCGAGGCGCTGGCTGCCGACCCGGCCAACGACGATGCACGCTTTGACTATGTGCGTCTGCTGATCGGCACCGGTGGCTACGAAGAAGCGGCCGGCCTGTTGGTGGAGCCGCTCAAGCGCATACCCCAGGCACTGCGCTTCGAGGCCCTGCACCAGTGGCTGCAATGCATGGTGTTTGTGGAGCAGGACGATCGCGGCAACTGGCCGCTGGAGCAGTTCGACGCCGCCATCGCACAAAACAAGCGCGACTTCGACACCCGCTTTGCCAAGGCCCAGGTGCTGGCCGCCGAAGGCCAGTGGACGGCCTCCATGGACGAGCTGTTGGAAATCATCATGCGCGACAAGACCTGGAACGAGCAGGCCGCGCGCAAGCTGCTGGTGGGCATTCTGGAACTGCTGACCCCGCCCAAGCCCAAGAAACAGGACGCCGTGCCCGGCAAAACCGCCGGCGGCATCGAACTGCTGGGCAAGGGCGCGGCCGAGCAGGACGAGGCCACGGCCCTGGTCAACAGCTATCGGCGCAAGTTGAGCATGGCGTTGAACTGACCCCCTGAGCCGCCTGCGGCGGCTTCCCCCCAGGGGGGCATACGGGCAACCGGCGACAGCCTTGGCTGCGGGGCGGCCCTTGCTCGCTGTCTGCTGGCCTGGGGGCGCGCCGGTTTTTGCGGCTGGGGTGTGTAGCCGGTCTTTGTTGCGCTGAGAGCCTGTTTACGATCTCGATGAGCAGGACAATAGACAGGTGAACAGAAAGCCATACCCAAGCGACATCAGCCGAGAGAAGTTTGCAGATATAGAGGCGCTGCTGCGTGGCGTTCGACGCAGCACCAAGCCTGCAACGTTGGACCTTTATGAAGTGTTCTGCGCAGTGTTGTATCTGCTGCGCACGGGCTGTCAGTGGCGCTTTCTGCCGCCACAGTTTCCCAAGTGGCAAAACGTCTATGCGTACTGGCGCAAGTGGAGCGAGCCTGACCAGCACGGTACGAGCGTGCTGGAGCAGGCACTTAAAAAATCAGGTTGGCGTGGCCCGCGGGAAACTGGGGCGCAACGCCTCAAGCGCGTTCTTGATCGTGGACGCGCAGAGCGTGAAGAACACGGACACAGCGGCACTCAAGGGCTATGACGCCGGCAAGAAGGTCTCGGGAATCAAGCGCCACATTGCGGTAGACACCCAAGGGCTGCCGCATGCCGTTGCGGTGACCACAGCACAAGTGACGGATCGCAAAGGGGCGTTGCTGGCGCTGCAGCGTTGCAAAGCTGGCCTGGGTCAGGTGCAAGCACTGCTGTGTGACAGCGGCTATGTGGGCAAGCCGTTCGCACAGGCAGTGCAAGACATTCTGGGCGGGCACGTTGGAGTGCAAATTGCCAAGCGCAGCGACCTGCATACGTTCAAGGTGCTACCCCAGCGCTGGGTGGTCGAGCGTAGCTTTGCGTG
>JAITLO010000033.1 GCA_031277855.1 Acidovorax sp.
CTTGGCGACCCTACGGGGATTCGAACCCCGGTACTCACCGTGAAAGGGTGATGTCCTAGGCCTCTAGACGATAGGGTCAATCCTAGAACGTTTCTGATCTCTCGATCAGCCGTCAAAAAATTTGGTGGAGGTAAACGGGATCGAACCGATGACCTCTTGCATGCCATGCAAGCGCTCTCCCAGCTGAGCTATACCCCCGTATCGGCAAGTTTTACAATTTACTTGTTGCTGCTCACCGAAGACTCGAATTATAGGGCGTATTTCAGCGCTTTTGCAGTCTTTCGATAATTTTTTCACGACCGAGTAATGCAAGCACTGCGTCCACCGAAGGCGTATGGGCTGTACCCACGGCCAAAACACGCACCGGCATCGCCAGTTGCGGCATCTTCATGCCGTGTGTCTTCAGCACTTGCTTGAAGCCGGCGCTGATCGCTTCCTTGCTCCAATCACCCTCTTGCAGCACCTGCAGCAGCTCGTCGATCACCGGAATGATCTCGGGCGTTACATGGGTGCTCAGGTCTTCTGCGCTGGGCTGCACGTCCTTGTAGAACACCTGGGCCCAGTGCGCCAGATCCACCAGGGTGTCGCAGCGGTCTTTGAATAATGCACAGATGCGTGGCAGACGGCCATCACCGACGGTGATGCTGTCCAGGCCCAGGTTCTTCAGGAATGGGGTCAGCATGGCTGCCAGCTCGTCATCGGGTGTCAGCTTCATGTGCTGGGCATTGACCCAGCGCAGCTTGGCCTCGTCGAACTGGCCCGCGCTGCGGCCCAGGTGGTCCAGGTTGAACCATTCCAGGAACTGTTGGCGCGCGAAGCTTCCGTCATCACCGTGGCTCCAGCCCAGGCGTGCCAGGTAGTTCACCATGGCATCGGCCAGGTAGCCTTCGTCGCGGTACTGGGTCACTGCCTTGGCGCCATTGCGCTTGCTCATCTTCTCGCCCTGCTCGTTGAGCACGGTGGGCAGGTGGGCAAACACGGGCACATCGGCGCCCAGCGCTTCGAAGATGTGGATCTGGCGCGGCGTGTTGTTGACGTGGTCATCGCCACGGATGACATGGGTGATGGCCATGTCCATATCGTCCACGCAAACGCAGAAGTTGTAGGTGGGTGTGCCGTCGGGGCGGGCAATCACCAGGTCGTCCAGCTCCGAGTTCTGGAACTCGATGCGACCCTTGCACTTGTCTTCCCAGGCCACCACGCCGTCCTTGGGCGTCTTGAAGCGCAGCACGGGTTTCACGCCTTCGGGAATCTGGGGCAGCACCTTGCCAGGCTCGGGGCGCCAGGTGCCGTCATAGCGCGGCTTTTCCTTGTTCGCCATTTGCTTCTCGCGCAGGGCATCCAGCTCTTCCATGCTCATATAGCAGGGGTAGACATGGCCTTTTTCCTGCAGCGTGGCCAGCACTTCCTTGTAGCGGTCCATGCGCTGCATTTGGTAGAACGGGCCTTCGTCATGGCTCAGCTGCAGCCACTCCATGCCTTCGATGATCACATCCACCGAAGCCTGGGTGGAGCGCTCCAGATCGGTGTCCTCGATGCGCAGAATGAAGTCGCCACCATTGGCGCGGGCAAAGGCCCAGGGGTAGAGGGCCGAGCGGATATTGCCCAGGTGGATAAAACCGGTGGGCGAGGGAGCAAAACGGGTGCGAATTTTCGTAGTCATATCAGAGAACCTTGGGTGGCATATCGAACGCCAAGCGCGCTGCACATGCGTGCTGCGCAGCCTTGGCCAGGGATGCCGAGCAAGAGCCGCCTCGCAGCGAGGGCATCGTCCCCCTTGAGGGGGAAGGCGCGCAGCGACTCAGGGGGTGTTTCACAAAGAGTCCAGTCCGCGGGACAGATCGGCTTTCAGATCGTCCAAATGCTCAAGTCCCACGGAAATACGAATCAGGCCCTGGCCTATGCCGGCAGCCTGACGCTGCTCTTCGGTCAGCCGACCATGCGAGGTGCTGGCCGGGTGGGTGATGGTGGTCTTCACATCACCCAGATTGGCGGTGATGGAGCACACACGCGTGCTGTCCACCACATGGAAGGCATTGGCGCGCAGTTGCTCGGCGCCCTGCCCCACCACGTCAAAGGACAGCACAGCCCCGCCCATGCCGCTTTGCTGGCGCATGGCCAGTTCATGCTGCGGGTGGCTGGCAAGGCCGGGATAGTACACGCGCGCCACCTTGGGATGGGCTTCCAGCCAGGTGGCCAGCTCCAGCGCAGCGGCGCTTTCGGCCTTGACGCGCAGGGCCAGCGTCTCCAGCCCCTTCATCACCACCCAGGCGTTGAAGGGTGCCAGGTTCAGGCCGCCGCTGCGCAAAAACGTGCCCATGACCTTGTCCACCAGGGCCACGGTGCCGCAAACGGCACCCGCCATGACGCGGCCCTGACCGTCGAGGAATTTGGTGCCCGAGTGCACCACGATGTCGGCGCCCAGCTTGGAGGGCTGCTGCAAGACGGGCGTGGCAAAGCTGTTGTCCACCGCCAGCAAAGCGCCATGGGCGTGGGCGATCTCGGCCAGCGCGGCGATATCGCACAAATCGGTCAGCGGGTTGGTAGGCGTTTCGGCAAACAGCATGCGGGTGTTGGGGCGCAAGGCGGCCTTCCACGCAGCGGCATCGGTTTGCGAAACAAAGCTGGTTTCCACGCCGAAGCGGGCCATTTCCGTGCCCAGCAGCTTGATGGTGGAGCCGAACATGGACTGGGAGCAGATCACATGGTCGCCCGCCTTCAGCGCGGTCAGCGCCACCAGCAAAATCGCCGACATGCCGGTGGATGTGGCCACCGCGCATTCCGTGCCCTCCATGGCGGCAAGGCGGCGCTCAAAGCTGGTCACCGTGGGATTGCTGGTGCGGCTATAGGTATAGCCCTCTTCCTGGGCCGCAAAGCGGCGCGCCGCGGTTTCGGCATTGGGCTGCACAAAGCTGCTGGCCAGGTACAGGGCTTCGCTGTGCTCGCCCCATTGGCTGCGTTCCACTGCTTCGCGCACGGCCAGGGTCTCTGGGTGCAAGCCATCAGGCAGGGAGTGTTCGGTCACGTTGGCTTCCTTGTGAATGCACCTCCCTGCACCTCACAGGGCTTGCGCACCGTACTAAAAATATGAGCTTATGAAGCTGATGCGGTCTTGATTTTCGGCATAAAACATGCCCAAACCCAGTCTATACCAGCACCATAAGCTCATGTTTTTACTAGCTCCCTGCATGCAGCGCACGGCGGCGCGGCATGCAGGGCCGGGCATTACCACGGCTTACGCAAATTCGGTGAAGGCAAGTGCTTCGCCTTGGGGCACAAGCCATGCTCCATCCTGGTTTGCGTAAAACCTCATTACATGTCTTGCGCGTTGGGCAAGGACAGGCGCGAAGTGTCTTCTTCCTCCTCTTCGCCGCCGCGGTTACGGCCTTCGTTCAGCGCCGTCACCTCTTCGCTGGAGATGTCGCCGGTGATGTAGACGCCATCAAAGCAGGAGGCTTCAAAGCCCTGCACCGCCGGGTTGATCTTGCCCACGGCCTGCTTCATGGCGGCCACGTCCTGGTAGATCAGCGCATCGCAGCCAATCACCTGGCGGATTTCTTCCACCGTGCGGCCATGGGCCACCAGCTCGGCGCGGGTGGGCATGTCAATGCCATAGACATTGGGGTGGCGCACCGGAGGCGCGGCCGAGGCCAGATACACCTTGTTGGCGCCGGCGTCGCGCGCCATCTGCACGATCTCCTTGGAGGTGGTGCCGCGCACAATGGAGTCATCCACCAGCAGCACGTTGCGGCCCTTGAACTCGCTGCCGATGGCATTGAGTTTTTGGCGCACCGACTTTTTGCGCGTACCCTGGCCCGGCATGATGAAGGTGCGGCCCACGTAGCGGTTCTTCACAAAACCTTCGCGATAGGGAATGCCCAGCAGCTGGGCCAGCTGCATGGCGCTGGGGCGGCTGGATTCGGGAATCGGGATGATGGCGTCGATCTCGCTGGGCGGCACGGTGGAGACCACGCGCTTGGCCAGGGTCTCACCCATGTTCAGGCGCGCCTGGTAGACCGAGATGCCGTCGATGGTGGAGTCCGGGCGGGCCAGGTAGACATACTCGAACACACAGGGATTGAGATGGGTTTCCTCGGCACACTGCTCGCTGTGGAGCACGCCGTCGCTACCAATGAACACGGCCTCACCCGGCGCCACATCGCGCTCAAACTGGTACAGCGTGCCCTCCAGTGCCACGGACTCGCTGGCCAGCATATAGCTGCCATCCGCGCCCTTGCCCATGCACAGCGGGCGGATGCCGTAAGGATCGCGGAAAGCCAGCAGGCCGTAGCCTGCAATCAGCGCGATCACGGCATAAGAGCCCTTGATGCGCTTGTGCACGGCGCGCACGGCCTTGAAGACTTCGTCCGGCGTCAGCGGTGCACCGCTGGTGGCACGGCCGATTTCGTGGGCCAGCACGTTGAGCAGCACTTCGGAGTCGCTCTCGGTGTTGGTGTGGCGGTGGTCGGTCTCGGCCAGCTCGTGGCGCAGCTGCTTGGCGTTGGTGAGGTTGCCGTTGTGCACCATCACAATGCCAAAGGGCGCGTTCACATAGAAGGGCTGGGCCTCTTCCTCGCTGGAGGCATTGCCCGCCGTGGGATAGCGCACCTGGCCCAGACCCACCGTGCCCGGCAGCGCCCGCATATTGCGGGTGCGGAACACGTCCTTGACCATACCCTTGGCCTTGTGCATGAAGAACTTGCGTTCCTGCTGGGTCACGATGCCGGCGGCATCTTGCCCGCGGTGCTGCAGCAGCAGCAGGGCGTCATAGATCAGTTGATTCACGGGCGAGGTGCTGACCACGCCGACGATTCCACACATAGTTGCGTTCCATCAATGGCAGGAGTGTTTCCTGCGTTGCTATGCAAGGCCGCTTGCGCAGCCCCGCGCCTTTCAAGCCTTACTCCGGGGTGACCAGGTATTTGCCCAGGTCCTGCGGCAGCGCCGGCACCAGTTGGTGCACCATGTCGGCCAGCCAAGGGCCGGACAGCGACAGCTGCCACCAGTCCTGCTGGTGCAGCGAGGTGTTGACCACCACCAGCGTGGCCACCAGCACCAGCACCAGCGCGCGCAGCACGCCAAACACGGCGCCCAGGGCACGGTCCACCGGGCGCAGCCCCACAATCTCTATCAACTTCTTGGCCAGTGCGCTCAACAGCCCCCAGCCAAAAATCGCCACCACAAAGACTGACACAAAGCCGGCCGCATAACGCACCGTGGGGTCAAAGCCCTCCATGGGCAGCCAGCCACCGACATCGCTGGCCAGCAGGCGCGCCACCCAAAAAGCGGCAATCCAGCCCACCAGCGAAAACAATTCATACACCAGACCGCGCCATGCCCCCAGCAACAGGGAGGCACAGCACAGCACCAGCAATACCGCGTCCAAGGTCTGCATGCCTGCCTTGCCGCCTGCGTTAGGCCGGCTGTACCGCAGCCGCCAGGCCCATGCCCTTGATGCGGGCAGCGGCCTTATCAGCGGCGTCACGGCCATTGAATGGTCCCACGCGCACGCGGATGCGTTTGCCCGCGGCCGTATTCACATCCTGGGTATAGGCATTGAGGCCTGCACCTTGCAGGCGCTGGCGCACCTCGCGCGCCTTGTCGGCGTCGGCAAAAGCGCCCACCTGCACAATGAAGCGGCCCTCTTGCTTGGCCGCAGCAGCCGGTGCGGCGGCTGCGGCCGGCGAGCGCCCTTCCAGCAAGGCGCGGGCGCGGGCGGCCTCGTCGTCATGGCTGGGCTTTTTGGGTTCGGGCTTGGGCTCGGGTTTCGGCTCAGGCTTAGGTTCGGGCTTTTTCGGCTCGACCTTGGGTTCCGGCTTGGGCTCGGGCTTTTTCACTTCCGCAGGGGGCGGCGTCACACGGGGCACAGGAGGCACGGGTACCGGCAACGCCGTAGCCGGACCAGGCACGGGCGTGGAGGGGGTGAAGACCTCTTCCCCCTCGCCCAGGCTGTTTTCCGTACCCACGGCCGCCGGCGCGCCACGCGAAGGCGCCATGGCAGCCCCCCTGGGGTCGGCCGGCTGGGTGGTGTGTTCGCCCGGCACCACAATGGGGGCGACCTGGTTGCGATCCGGAATTTCGATGGGCACGTCCACCGCGACGGGACGCGGCTGGGTATCGAACAGCAGCGGGAAACCCACCACCCCCAGCAGCACCAGCACGGCCGCACCAATCAGACGATGGCGTGCGCGGCGGCGCAGCGACTCAATGCTCTCTGCCTGGGCATTGCGGGAGGCACGCCGTGAAGACGGCTGTTCAGCCTCTTCTTTTTTGCCGGGCCAACGGAACTTGAAAAATGCCATGGAGTGCGATGCGAAGTGGCTGCGGCGGCGTCAAGCTTGCAAATGCTTGGCGTCCAGACGTGGAACGCCGTGCTGCAGCACACCACCCACCGTGAAAAACGAGCCAAAGACGATGATTCTATCAGCCGACTCTGCAGCAGCCACGGCTGCATCCAAAGCGGCCTGTGGGCTGGCGTGCTGGCTGGTGCTTACCTGCTGACGGCCACCTGCCACCATTTGCACCGCATTCCACTTCTGCTGCAAAGAGGCTGCGGTCTCGGCCCGGGGGGTGGGCAGGTCTGTGAAATACCAGCGGTCAATCAGCGGGGCCAGCTTGGCCAGCATGGGGGTCAAATCCTTGTCCGCCATGGCGCCGAACACCGCATGTGTGGTGGGGAAGTAGCCCATGGCATCCAGATTGGCCGTCAGCGCCGCCACCGAGTGGGGGTTGTGGGCCACATCCAGCACCAGCGTGGGCTGGCCGGGAATGATCTGGAAGCGCCCGGGCAGCTCCACCATGGCCAGGCCGGTACGCACGGCCTGGGCCGTGACCGGCAACTGCTGGCGTATAGCCTCGAATGCGGCCAGCACGCCGGCGGCGTTCACCAGCTGGTTGGCGCCGCGCAGCGCCGGGTAAGACAGGCCGGCATAACGGCGGCCACGGCCGGCCCAGCCCCATTGCTGCTTGTCGCCGTCGTAGTTGAAGTCACGGCCAAAGCGCCACAGATCCGCACCAATGGCCTCTGCATGGTCGATCACGCTTTGCGGCGGCACGGGGTCGCTGACGATCACCGGGCGGCCCGCGCGCATGATGCCGGCCTTCTCGCGGCCAATGGTCTCGCGGTCATTGCCCAGCAGCGCGGTGTGGTCGATGTCCACGCTGGTGATGATGGCGCAGTCGGCATCGACGATGTTGGTGGCGTCCAGCCGCCCGCCCAGGCCCACTTCCAAAATTGCCACATCCAGCTTGGCCAGGCTGAGCATGCGCAAAATCGCCAGCGTGGTGAATTCAAAATAGGTCAGCTGCACGGCCTCGCCCTGCAGGCGGGCCGCCTCCACGGCGGCGAAATGCGGCAAAAACTCCTCGGCCTTGGCAATTTCGCCATGCATGCGGCAGCGTTCTTCAAAGTGCACCAGATGGGGCGAGGTATAGACCCCGGGCTTGAAACCCGACTGCAGCGCCACGGCTTCCAGCATGGCGCAGGTGGAGCCCTTGCCATTGGTGCCCGCCACGGTGATCACGGGGCAGTCAAAGCGCAGCTGCATGCGGCGCGCGACTTCCTGCACGCGCTCCAGCCCCATGGCAATGTGTTGAGGGTGAATCTGCTCGCAATGGGCGAGCCACTCGGAAAGTGTGGTCGGTGTGTGGTGCATACGAGGCGAGATTGTCGCCCACCCTCTGTATCCCTGATGATGGAGGGTATGAGTACCACGCACATTCTTTACGGCATTCCGAATTGCGACACCGTCAAAAAGGCCCGCGCCTGGCTGACCGAGCAAGGCATTGCCTACACTTTTCACGACTTCAAAAAGCAGGGCGTGCCCGCCGACCACCTGCCGCGCTGGCTGCAGGCCGTGGGCTGGGAAAAGCTGGTGAACCGCCAGGGCACAACTTGGCGCAAGCTGGAGCCTGCCGTACAAGCAGCGGTACAAGACGACGCCAGCGCCAGCCGCTTGATGCTGGACAATGCCAGCGTCATCAAGCGCCCGGTGGTGGAATGGGCAGATGGCCGCACCACCGTGGGCTTCAAGCCCGAAGATTGGGCCGCAGCCCTGGGCCGCTGAAGGCCACGCATGACATTTCCCAGCGGGGCACAGTCAAGGAGCATTCCATGAAACACACACATTGGCTGATCTGGGGCGCCGTCACCACGGCGGCCACCTTGGGCTGGGGCACGGCCAGCGCCCAGGAACGCGCCCGCGTGCTGCAGGCCGTGCCCGTGGTGCAGCAGGTGGCCGTGCCGCAACAGGTCTGCGATGACGCCCCCACCTATGGCAATCGCCCCATGCAGGTCTACCCCGGCAGCCAGCCCATGCGCCGCTGCGTCAACACCACCCGCTACGAAAACCGCACCGTGGGCTGGGACGTGAGCTACGAATACGCCGGCCGCCGCCACACCACCCGCATGGACCATGACCCCGGCCGCTGGGTGCTGGTGCAAAAGCAGCCCTCCGGCAATTACGACAGCGCGGGACTGCAAAGCGGCGCCGTCAGCCCCGGCGTGTACGGCTCGACCCCGCCCGGCGTGACGGAGACCGAGAGCATCAGCTACGACACCCCCATGCCGAATATGCCCATGGTGATCAATGTGGATCCACGCTATCCCTATTACCCCCCGCCGCGCCCGCAACCGCGCACCCAGCCATAAACCGCTGCGCTCCCATCAGCGCATGAGAGCGCTTTTGCCATGGCGCCGCGGCCTTTGCTGCGCCGCTTCATGGTGCTGGCCTAAAATGGTTGGTTTGACCACCTTCGCAGCCTTCAAGCGCTTTCACCCATGAGCACCGATCACATCTCCGGCGTCACCCTGACCACCAAGGCCAATGTCTACTTTGACGGCAAGTGCGTGAGCCACAGCTTCACCCTGGCCGATGGCACCAAGAAGTCCGTGGGTGTGGTGCTGCCGGCCACGCTGACCTTTGGCACGGCTGCAGCCGAGATCATGGAATGCGTGGGCGGTGCCTGCGAGTACAAGCTCGACGGCGAAAACGAGTGGAAAAAGTCGGTGGCTGGCGAGTCTTTCGCGATCCCCGCCAACTCCAAATTCGAGATCCGCGTGGCAGAGGCGTATCACTACATCTGCCACTACGCCTGAGTGCCTGGGGGCCTTCGCAACGCTGGATGCGCCGTGAAAAGCCCTTGACGCTCAGTCATCACTACCGCAATTCTTGCCGCTGGCGCATGACCATCAAGCGCAAGCAGCTATCGTTTTTATAGAGATCAACACCATGGAAACCATTCTGCAAAACGTTCCCGTCGGCCAGAAGGTCGGCATCGCCTTCTCCGGCGGCCTGGACACCTCCGCCGCTCTGCGCTGGATGAAGAACAAGGGCGCCCTGCCCTATGCCTACACCGCCAACCTGGGCCAGCCCGATGAGTCGGACTACGACGAGATCCCGCGCAAGGCCATGGAATACGGGGCTGAAAAAGCCCGTTTGATCGACTGCCGCACCCAGCTGGCCAACGAAGGCATTGCCGCCATCCAGGCCGGCGCCTTCCACATCTCCACCGGCGGCATCACCTACTTCAACACCACTCCGCTGGGCCGCGCCGTGACCGGCACCATGCTGGTGGCTGCCATGAAGGAAGACGACGTCAACATCTGGGGCGACGGCTCGACCTTCAAGGGCAACGACATCGAGCGCTTCTACCGCTATGGCCTGCTGACCAACCCCCAGCTGAAGATCTACAAGCCCTGGCTGGACAATGTCTTCATCGACGAGCTGGGCGGCCGCGCTGAAATGTCGGCCTTCATGACCAAGGAAGGCTTTGGCTACAAGATGTCGGCCGAGAAGGCCTACTCCACCGACTCCAATATGCTGGGCGCCACCCACGAGGCCAAGGACCTGGAGTTCCTGAACAGCGGCATCCGCATCGTCAACCCCATCATGGGCGTGGCGTTCTGGAAGCCCGAGGTCGAGGTCAAGGCCGAAGAAGTGTCGGTGACGTTTGAAGAAGGCCGCCCCGTGGCCTTGAACGGCAAGCGCATCGAAGACCCGGTGGAATTCTTCCTGGAAGCCAACCGCATCGGTGGCCGCCACGGCCTGGGCATGAGCGACCAGATCGAAAACCGCATCATCGAAGCCAAGAGCCGCGGCATCTACGAAGCCCCGGGTATGGCCCTGCTGCACATCGCCTACGAGCGCCTGGTAACCGGCATCCACAACGAAGACACCATCGAGCAGTACCGCGTCAACGGCCTGAAGCTGGGCCGCCTGCTGTACCAAGGCCGCTGGTTCGACCCCCAAGCCATCATGCTGCGCGAAGCCGCACAGCGCTGGGTGGCCCGCGCCGTCACCGGCACCGTGACGCTGGAGCTGCGCCGCGGCAATGACTACTCCATCCTCAACACCGAGTCCTCCAATCTGACCTACGCCCCCGAGCGCCTGTCCATGGAGAAGGTGGAAGATGCGCCCTTCAGCCCCACCGACCGCATCGGCCAGCTGACCATGCGCAATCTGGACCTGATCGACACCCGCGAGAAGCTGGCCATCTACTCCAAGGCCGGCCTGCTGAGCGTGAGCAGCGCCAACGCCCTGCCCCAGCTGGGCGGCGACAAGCAGTAAGCTCGCCTCCATTTCACATCCAAACAGCCGCCAGCGCTTCACCATCAAGCGCTGGCGGCTATCAAAAAAACCGCCTGCCCCGCAAGGGTCTGGCGGTTTTTTCATGGCAGGCCGTGCAAGCCCTGCAGATCCATGAGGCCCATCACGCCCGCGCCAACGCAGGCTGCTCGTTGACCTGGTGCATATGCGCACGCACCAGCTGCAGCACCTGGCTGGCGCCCCAGCTCAGCGGCCTGGGCCCCGTGGCCAGCACAATGCGGCTGGCCGGCGTATCGGGCAAACCGTCCCCTGGGCCCAGCACCCGCAAACCACCCACGCCTTGCAGCATGCGCTGGGACAGCAGCGACACCCCCATGCCAACCTGCACGGCCGCCAGCACGCCGGTCAAACTGGGGCTGGTGTAGGCCATGCGCCAGGCCCGGTTCTGGGCATCGAGCTGCGCCAGCGCATAGCTGCGCAGCAGGCAGCCATGGGGGTAGAGCACCAAATCCAGCACCTGTCTTTGCGATGGCTCCATGGAAGGTGCAGCCACCCAGTACAAGGGCTCGTCCCAGCTTTCCAGCGCCTGCAGGCCATCCACGCCCAGGGTTCGCATCAGCGCCACATCCAGCAGCCCTGCCTCCAGATCGGCCCGCACCTGCTGGGAGCGCGCGCAGCACAGCTCCAGGCGCAGATGGCGGTGGGCACGGGCCAAAGGCGCCAGCAGCTGCGGCAGGGCTTCGACGGACAAATCATCCGTCACGCCGATACGCACCAGATCGGGCAGGTCTTCGGCAAACAGATTGCGCGCCTCGTCGTGCAGCGACAGGATGCGGCGTGCATAACCCAGCATGCGCTCGCCATCGGGTGTGAGCTGCACGGCACGTGCGCTGCGTTTCAGCAGCTGCCGCCCGGCCTGCTCCTCCAGCTTCTTGATGTGCTGGCTGATGGTGGATTGGGTGCGGTGTACCCGCTCGCCCGCGCGGGAAAAGCCGCCGCTGTCGGCCACGCTGGCAAAGGTGCGCAGCAGCGCAATATCGAAATCGGCCATGGTGCATGCCCTGGATTGATGGATCGGGAAATCGAATTCTAAGCATCCGATCTTTTCATTTCCCAATCCACCCAACCCTCCCTACAGTGGGCCCACTCTTTGCACGCACCCACACCATGTCCACCCACGCCAGCTTCAACCGCCAGGCCTTCACTCTGGCCCTGCCCTTTACCGTGATCTGGGCCAGCGCCTTTCCCGCCACCCAGTTCGCCTTGCGCGACTGCCCGCCACTGGCATTTTTGTGCCTGCGCTTTCTGCTGGCAGGGCTGGTCTTGACCGCCCTGGCCTATGCCCAGGGCGAGCGCTTTCGGCTGGGGCTGCGCGACTGGCTGGCCCTGGCCTTGCTGGCCGCCAGCAACCAGGCTTTCTACCTGGGCGTGAGCTGGCTGGGCATGCGGCAGCTGTCTTCGGGCCTGGCCACCATCATCATCAGCGCCAGCCCGATTCTGGTGGCGCTGCTGGCCATTCCCCTGCTGGGCGAGCGCATGACGCTGCGCAAGCTGGCCGGGCTGCTACTGGGCTTTGGCGGGGTGGTGTTTGTGGTCTCCAGCCGCATAGGCCACGGCGGCAGCGACAGCCTGCGCGGCGCCCTGCTGGTGGGCTGCGCGCTGCTGATTCTGTCTTGCGGCACCGTGCTGTTCAAACGCATCACCGTGCCCGCCAGCCTGCTCGGCGGCCTGGGGCTGCAGACGCTGCTGGCCAGCGCCATCATGCTGCCCTGGAGCCTGGCCACCGAGTCCTGGTCTGCGGTGCAGCTCAGCGCCAACACCCTGGGCGCGCTGCTGTGGTGCGTGGCCGTGGTGTCCATGGGTGGCTATCTGCTGTGGTTTGCGCTGCTGCGCAGTGCCGATGCGGGCACGGTCAGTGCCTGGCTGTTTTTGACGCCGCCGCTGGGCCTGCTCATGGGCTGGCTGTTGCTGGACGAGCAACTGGTCTGGCGCGACCTGATCGGCGTGCTGCCCGTGATTGCCGGCATCTTGCTGGTGACGCGGGCCTCCGCCTCACCCTGATACCTGCGACTTATCGCACCGCCACCGCAGGCGCCGCGCCCTGGCCCATGGCGCGCACAATGGCCGCCAGCATCAGCCCATAGGCCGGCACAAACAGCAGCAGGCTGACCAGGAGCTTGATCACATAGTCCACCGCCGCAATCTCCACCCAATGTGCGGCCATAAAGGGGTCGGTGCTGCGCCAGAAAGCAATCGCAAAAAACGCCACGGTATCCAGCGCCTGGCCAAACACCGAGGCGGCGACCGGCGCCAGCCACCAGCTGCGGCTTTGCTGGCGTATGCGGTCAAACACCTGAATGTCCAGCAGTTGGCCCAGCACATAGGCCGCAAAGCTGGCCAGGGCAATGCGGAACACAAAGCTATTGAAGTCGGCCAACGCTTCCCAGCCATTGAAATGGCCGTCATGGAACAGCAGCCCCACCACGTAAGAAGCCAGCAGCGCCGGCAGCATGGCGCGGGTGATCACACTGCGCGCCTGCACCTTGCCGATGAGGCGCACCGTCAAATCGGTCGCCAGAAAAACAAAGGGAAAGCTGAACGCGCCCCAGGTGCTGTGAAAACCCAGCAGATCGATGGGCAGCTGCACCAGGTAGTTGCTGGCGATGACGATGGCGATGTGAAACGCCACCAGAACGGAGAGGTAAAACGGCACGCGCGACGGCGTGCGCTGAAGAGAG
Source organism: Acidovorax sp. (assembly GCA_031277855.1). Taxonomy (GTDB): domain Bacteria; phylum Pseudomonadota; class Gammaproteobacteria; order Burkholderiales; family Burkholderiaceae_C; genus Comamonas. The sequence continues at coordinate 13,286 of JAITLO010000033.1, forward strand.
CACATGGCTTTCCTTTTTGATGAATGGGGGCGAGGGAACCCATGGGCGGCGAGATTGCCGGGCCGCAATTGTAGGCAGTTTCCCAATTCCATTGCCCGCAACCAGGCGGTTTGCGCCCTCTCGCTCCCACAGAACCAGCGCTGTGCCCCGTTTTAGGGCTCCTATTGAGAGAGCAGCCTTCGCAGATTCCGCTTTGATTTGCAACAGTTTTCGCATCCAAACCCAAGCGATCTGTACACAGGGCGCTACCAAAACCAAGAGTTACGCCAACCCTTTCGCATTAGCGATACAGTGGTAACCAACGTTTTTTGCGCAAAGGAGCGCTGATGATCCGTTCTACCCGCCGCTGGAGCCGCCAGGCTCTGGCCACCACCTTGCTGGCTGCCGTGGTTGCAGCTCCGGCTTTGGCTGCCGATGACAACACCGCGGCCGCCCCAGCACCTGCAGAGGCCCAGGCCCAGCAAGCGCCCCAACCCAACCCCGCTGCCGAAAAAGCGCTGAACCAGCGCTTCCAAAGCATTTTTGCGGCCTTCGAAGGCAAGGCCGCCCTGCCGGACGCCAAAAACTTCACCGAAGACTTCAACAAGCAAGTCACCACCGAACAGGTCAAGGGCGTGCTGCAACAGGTGCATGAGAGCGTGGGCGCCTGCAAGGTGGCGGCCCAGATGCGCAGCCCCGTGTCCTTTGCCAGCGGCTTTTTGCTGCAGTGTGAGAAGGCCTTTGTGCCCATGGACATCGCAGTGGAAGAAAAAGCCCCCTACCGCATCCACAGCCTGCTGATTCGCCCCGGCTACTGGAAGAAGTAAAGCCTTCTGCAGGCCGCCCCAAGCGGCAGCCTGCTCCGCACCCAGCCGCCCCCATGTGGGGCGGCTTTTTTGTGCCTGCTTTTGCCCTGTCTCTTTGCTCTGCCCCTTGGTGCTGATCCGTTGCCCCCTTTGCGCCGCCCTGTTGCGCAAACCTTCTTCCTTGTTTTCGTATCCGCTCGAAAGTGTGCGTTTTGGCACATACAGCCGGGCTGCTGGCGATCCACACTGCAGCCATGCCCCGGTGCTCACCCCGGCATATAGATACCCAGACACGGAGAAAACCATGCAATTCACTCGCTCTATCCTGACCTTGTCCCTGTTGGTCTGTGCCGCTGGCACCGCCCTGGCCGGCGGCCCCATCAGCGAAGCCGTTGAATGGCCCACACTGCCACAAAGCGACTCACAGCTGACCCGCGCCGAAGTGCGTGCCCAGGCCCAGGCCGCCCGTGACAACGGCACCCTCGCCGTGCAAAACAACCGGGTGTACATTGCCCCCAGCGCACCCAGCCAGCTGAGCCGCTCCGCCGTGCAGGCAGAAGCCGCCCAGGCGCTGCATAAGGGCCAGATCCTCAGCGGCGAAGCCAGCAACTGAGGCCTTAGCCCCTGACTCAGCTGCCATGTGGCCTGCCACATGGCTTTTTCTATGCAAGCTTCTCCCCAACGCTCCGGACTGGCCTTGCAGTCCATTGAATTGTTTCGCGGCTTCAGCCCTGAACGTCTGCAGCACATTGCCAACCACTGTGAATGGTGGGTGATGGAGCCCAACACCCAGGTGTTCTATAACAACCAGGTGGCTTTTGTCTGCTCGGGCAGTCTGCGCATCACCTCGTATGCGGCCAATGGCAAAGAGGTGTCGTTTCGCGAGCGGGCGGCAGGCTCGCACATGGGCGACATCACAGCGCTGGAAGGTCTTTCCACCTCTGCCTTCGGCATCACGCTGGAGCCCACGGTGCTGGCCACGCTGGACAGCCAAATTTTTGTAGAGCTGGTCCACCAGGAACTGCTGCTGGCCCACAGGGTGATCCACTTCCTCACGGCCCGCATACGCCGCTTGAGCGAGCGCGTGATACAGCTCAGCACCCTGGGCGTTCCTGCCCGCTTGCATGCCGAGCTGCTGCGCCTGTGCGAGACAGCAGGTGTCGATGCGCAAGGCGCGGCCCATATCCACCCGCTGCCGGCCCACACGGTATTGGCCAGCATGATTGGCGCCAACCGCGAACAGGTCACCCGCGCCCTGAATGCGCTCACCAAACAAGGCCTGTTGCATAAAACCGGGCCACGCAGCCTGACCGTGGTGGATGTGCAAGCCCTGCGCCGCATGGTGGAGGCTGGAGAGTAAATAGGCCCCAGCAAGCAAAAAGGACTGCGCTGCGCAGTCCTTTTTGTGTGTCGGCGGGGTTTAAACCACCACGGGCTCCGGCTCCAGGCGAATGCCAAAGCGCTCATAGACACTGGTCTGTATGGCCCGGGCCAAGGTCATTACCTCGCCACCGGTGACGCTGACACCGCCCGAGCCACGGTTGACCAGCACCAGTGCCTGTTTGTCATAGACGCCGGCGTGGCCCATGGTCTTTCCCTTCCAGCCGCAGGCGTCGATCAGCCAGCCCGCAGCCAGTTTGATGGAGCCATCGGGCATGGGGTAGTGCACCACCTTGGGCTCGCGCGCGATGATGTCGCGGCACTGGTCTTCGGTGACCGTGGGGTTTTTGAAGAAACTGCCAGCATTGCCGATCACGGCCGGATCGGGCAGCTTGGCACGGCGTATGGCGCACACCCAATCAAAAATCTGCTGGGCCGTGGGTGCGGCCACCCCCTCTTCCTGCTGGCGGCGCTGCAGGTCCAGATAGCCCAGCTCGGGCTTCCAGGCCTTGGGCAGGGCCAGGCGCACAGCGGTGATGACAGCGCAACCTGCCAGACCCATGCCGCGCCCGTCGCTGCCGGGGGCATGTTTGAAAACCGAATCGCGGTAGCCAAAAGCACATTGGGCTGCGTCCAGCGTGAACAACTCGCCGCTGCGCAGATCTACCGCATCCAGGGAATGGAAACGGTCTTGCAGCTCCACGCCATAAGCGCCGATGTTTTGCACCGGTGCCGCACCCACGGTGCCCGGCACCAGGGCCAGGTTTTCCAGCCCGCCATAGCCTTGGGCCACGCTCCAGGCCACCAGGTCATGCCAACGCTCGCCGGCGCCGGCCTCGACCACCCAGTGCCGCTCGGTTTCCTCCACCAGGCGCAGGCCGGGGATTTCCATCTTCAGCACCACCGCATCCACCACATCACCGGCCAGCACGATGTTGCTGCCACCGCCAAGCACAAAGGTGCGCCGACCTTGGTAGAGGGGGCTGGAGACGAATGCCTGCACATCGGCCGCGCTGCGCGCGCGCACCAGCGTATCGGCGCTGGCGACAATGCCAAAGGTGTTGCAGTCCTGCAGGGGGGCGTTTTTCTCGACTAACATCCCTTCAATTGTCGCACCGCCGCACGCAGAGGATTGCGCCGCCGGCGGATGGCCCCTACCCCTCCATTTCCACCCCCTACAAGGAAAGAGTCACACCATGCCTTCTTTTGACACCGTGCTGGAAGCCGACTTCGTTGAAGTCAAGAACGCTGTAGAAAACGCCTCCAAGGAAATCGGCACCCGCTTCGACTTCAAGGGCACCTCCGCCGCCGTGGAGCTGAAAGACAAGGAAATCACCATGTTCGGTGATGCCGAGTTCCAGCTGCAGCAAGTCGAAGACCTGCTGCGCAACAAGCTCACCAAGCGCAATGTGGATGTGCGCTTTCTTGATGTGGGCAAGGCCCAGAAGATTGGCGGCGACAAGGTCAAGCAAGTCATCACCGTGAAAAACGGCATCGAGTCCGAGCTGGCCAAGAAGCTGCAAAAGCTGCTGAAAGACAGCAAGCTAAAGGTGCAGGCCGCCATCCAGGGCGAAAGCGTGCGCGTGACCGGCGCCAAGCGCGACGACCTGCAAGCCGCCATGGCCTTGATCCGCAAGGACCTGGCCGACCACCCTCTGTCCTTCAACAACTTCCGCGACTAAGCGCTAGAAAGTGCACTGCTGGTGTTGCCTGTGGCACACCGGCAGCCTTCAATCGTCCTCGGCCGCGCTGATGTCGGGGAACAGCACCTCGGTGTAGCCAAAGCGGCTGAAGTCCCGCACCCGCATGGGGTAGAGCTTGCCCCAGAGGTGATCGCATTCATGCTGCACCACCCGGGCGTGGAAACCATCCACGGTGCGGTCTATGGGCTGACCCAGCGGATCAAAGCCCGTATAGCGAATCTGCCGCCAGCGCGGCACCCAGCCACGCAGACCGGGCACGGACAGACAGCCCTCCCAATCACTCTCTTCATCTTGCGACAGCGGCGTGATCGTGGGGTTGATCAGCACCGTGGGCGGCACCAGCGGCCGGTCTGGATAGCGCGGATTGCGTTGCTCCGAGCCAAAAATCACCACCTGCTGACTGACGCCGATTTGGGGCGCAGCAATGCCGGCGCCGCTGGCGGCACGCATGGTGTCACGCAAATCCGCAATCAAGGCATGCAATGCCGGTGTGTCGAACTGCCCTACCTCCTGGGCTTGCAGCAGCAGCAACGGATCACCCATTTTCAGTATGGGGCGTATGGCCATGGCGATTCTCTTTCTTTCTCTTTCTTACCTGGGCGCAGCCGCCCACCTACAGGGAAAAGCATAGCGCGCCACGCACAGCAACAGGCACAATGCGGCTGTTTTCTGCCCAAGCTGCCGCGTGTCTGACCTTCCTCCGCCTTCGCCGCCTTCCCCCCCAGCGCACCAGCCCGCTGCCAGCTGGCTGACCCGCTTGCTGCTGCGCCTGCTGGCCGTGACCAGCCTGGGGTTGGGCATTGCCGGCGTTTTCATTCCCGGTCTGCCCACCACGGTCTTCATCTTGATTGCAGGCTGGGCCGCCGCACGCAGCTCGCTCCGTCTGCATGCCTGGCTGTGGCAACACAAGCTGTTTGGCCCCATGTTGCAAAACTGGAGCCAGGGCGGCCTGGTCAGCCGCAAGGCCAAATACAGTGCGGCGGCCATGATGACGCTGTGCGCCGCCGTGTTGTGGCTGGCTCCCACCCCGACCTGGGTGCGCCTGCTGGCCACGGGCTGCATGGTGTGCGTGCTGGCCTGGCTGTGGAGCCGGCCAGAGCCTGGCAACTGATACGAAGCCCAGTCCCGCGATTTTTCGACGCGTTTTGCCGCGGGTCGTTTTTTTCTGTGTATATAATCTAGGTCTTGTTCCCTGATAGCTCAGTCGGTAGAGCGACGGACTGTTAATCCGCAGGTCCCTGGTTCGAGCCCAGGTCGGGGAGCCACAATTTATTTGGTTGTGCAATCGCATACAACCTGTACCGCATATTCCCTGATAGCTCAGTCGGTAGAGCGACGGACTGTTAATCCGCAGGTCCCTGGTTCGAGCCCAGGTCGGGGAGCCACAATTTACTGGCCGCGCAATCGCACGCAGCCAACACCGATTATT
>JAITLO010000008.1 GCA_031277855.1 Acidovorax sp.
CGCCACGCAGCAGCGCCTCTATATCTGCAAACTTCTCTCGGCTGATGTCGCTTGGGTATGGCTTTCTGTTCACCTGTCTATTGTCCTGCTCATCGAGATCGTAAACAGGCTCTAAGAGCCAGGCAGGCTGGGCTTAGGGGATGATGGCTCAGCTATTGGGGAGTGACGCGGGCGTGGCTGGTGACGCCCAGCATTTCCTCCAGCTGTGCCAGTTCGTCATTGCTTTTGACCACATGCTTGAGCCATTCATGCAAGGGGAGTTGGGCCCAGTGTGCGGCTTTTTTGGCCATATAGGCGGCGGGGCTGGAAGGCTCGGTGCGCTCGAAAAAGGTGGCAGCCTGTTGCAGCAAGGCGATGGCGTCTGCCCGCGTGAGCAGGGCCTGGGGTGCTCCTGTGTGCGTATGCACGGGCGTCGTCAAGGTTGAGTCTGGGGTGGCGGTTGGAGACACCACATGTGTGGTCGCAGGTGTTGGGAGGGTGCTGTTGGAGAGTTCATTTCCACCCCAGCGGCGAACAAGATGCTGTAGCTGGTCCAGTGTTTCGCGCACGGCAGAAAAGCTGGGGGCTTCTGCTCCCAGCTTGGTGTCGAGGGTGTGCTCAAAGGCGGTAAGCGCTGTCCGGCATTGGTCGAGCAAGGGTACAAGCGTGCGCAACTGGCTGCTGGGGGCCTGGGTGCGCTGGCGCTCTAGCTCTTCCAACGTGACTTTCCCGCGCAGGATTTCATGGGATTCTGATGGCTGACGGCGTACGGCTTGGTCCAGGGCCACGGCAGTTTGCCAGGCGAGCATGCTGATATGGGTGCTCCCCGTGCGCAGCAGTGGAGCACGCTCAAGCTGCTCCACAGTGCGCTTCAGAAACCAGCCGATATTGCCTATGCGCGCGCTCATATCGCCGTCTTCTGGGGCGGGGTGTACGTTGTCCCAGTAGCGCGAGGTCAAGGCATCCAGCAAGGCATAGCCCTGCGAGAGGCCTGAAAGCCCATGTTGGCTTGCCAGCGCATCAGTTAGCCAGATGGCAAGGCGCAAGTCCTTGGTCTGTTTATGTAGCAGCTGTGTACAGCGCTGCACGACAAAAGGCAGGTCAGCCTCTTTGCGATCGGTCACCCACTCGCCTTGGTCCAGGGACATATCGTCTTGCTGCCGTGCCGTTTGAATCTCATCAAAGTCCGTGCTCAACAGCATGTCAGGCCCGCAGGGCTGTTCAATGGCAATGGGCTCTAGAAGTGCAGCAAGATCAAAAAATGGCGAAGGAGAACTCTGCATGGTGGATGGCAATGGTGGAGGAGACTAAGGCAGCGAAATCGTCAGATTGGCTTGGCGCGGCCCGAGTTGGATGACGTCTTGGTAGGCCGCCAGTGCATTCCGAGAAGTGGTGTTGAGGTGGGTGGACAGTCCAATGAACGTGATCAGGCCTATCAGTGAAAAGACCGCGGCTACGACCCATTGCGGTGCTTCACGCTTGAGTGCGTGTGAGATCAGGTCTGGCAAAGCCCAGTGGGGCGCAAATGCGGCGCGTTGACCTTTGATGTTGGCAATTTCATCGCCGAGGCGGGCCGTCAAATAAGCCAGTTTTTCAGGCCCCTCCAACATGTACTGGCCTTGAAAGCCCAGCAGAAGACAGATATGGAAAACCTCCAGGGCCTGAAGGCGGGGGGCGCCGAATGCGCGTTGCTCCTCCAGAAGTTTGAAGAAGTTCTCTCCGGCGAGCTGATCTCCGAACAAGACCAGTTGCAGCGGGCGTCGCTCCCATTCGACATGGATGGCAGCTTCAGGATTGGCGAGGATGAATTCGTCAACGCTGGCACAAAAAGCATATTTGGCAGCATAGATCTCTTCTGCGCTGGCGCCGTATTTGCGTGCACTGCGCTCAAAATCGCCCAGGTAGCGCTGGACCTCCTGAAAGAACACCTCTGCTTGTGCAGGTGTGTTTTTGTTTTTGAGCAAAAAAAGCATGACCAGACCGTCGTACAGCAGATCCAGCAGAGTGGCATTGGCTCCGTATCGGGGATCACTGGAAGACGGCTGCAATGGACTGGAAGACTGGCCTGCCAGCAAAGATGGGGCGGAGGTGTTCATGAGGTGACGGCGATGAGTTCGATCCGAAGGTCGGGGATACCGTTGGGGGTGTAGACGGCAACGCTTTGGGCTTGCAGCATGCGCTCATACAGTGGGTTGCGGCTATCGAGTAGAAAGTAGCAAGCGCCAGGCTGGACGGGAATAGCGGGAGGCACTTGCGGTGTGTAGCCCAAGCGCACACCAGGCATGGCGGAGAGCACCAATTTGTCGACATCGTCCGGTGCACCAACCTTTAGGCGCATGGGAATGGCGTCGACCAACTCCGCTGCCGGCATGCTGGATGTGGCGCTGATATAGAAGGTGGTCTTTTCATCGATCTTTCCGGAATCGAGGTGGCCGACGTGAAAGGAGCGACGGGTTTCGGTGAGCGCGATGGCGAAGTAGCGGGTGGATATCACGGTGTCGAGCAGCTCGCGTAGGAGTATGTCGAGGGAGGTGAAACCAGGCCCAGGGTTGTGGTGGTCGTAGGTGGGGAGGTCTGTCAGTGCATGCGCTTTGGTAAAGGTCATCAGGCTGCCGGCGAGGGCTAGCAGCTCCTGAAAAAGCCGCTCGGGGTGCAGTGCTGGCTGTCGAAACAGGTGCGATAACGTCGCGAAGGCCGTATTGACTGTGTGCAGCAGCCAGAACGAGGCCACATCGCCAGAACGGAATTCGATGATGTTCTTGCTCGGCTCACGGTGAAATCCATAAAGAGAGTTGACCTTGGCTTGCAGCATGTCGAGCAGCCGGCGCAATTGTTGATAGATCGCCGGGCTGGCTTCGATGGATGCTATGGGAGGGACAAAAGAGGTGTCCAGCTCGAAGCCTCCGGCAGAGCTGCGGCGGATGCGTATGACGGGGAGTGTTATGAGCTGATCGCGTGGGTCACTGTCGCTAATCAGACGTATGTTCTTGCGCAAATAGATGACTTCAGCATCGATGGCATTGGTGAATAGATCGGCGCAGCTGCTGGCTTCATCAGAAAAGCGGGCCATACCTGTGCTTGCGAGCTGATGAGATGGGCCGCTGCTGTTGTTGCCGAGGTCCTTCATGGGCGGCAGTGCAAGATAGAACGTGAACTCTGTCTGACCTGGGGGCAGTACATCCAGTGCGATCGCTGGGGGAAGACGATCGGCTCCCGGCGCTGAATAAGGCTCGCCATCCGGAAAAATCACGGAAAGCTGTGTAGTTCGAAGCATGCCACTGGCAAGTGCATCAAGGTCAAAGGAGAGTGCTCGAACTCCCCAGTAATACGGATGCAAGGAGAGTGCAGCATGGTGCAGGCGAGATTCGTGGTATGCGTCTTGTCGCTGGAAATGCTGAGGCCGAAGAAAAAGTCCCTCGCCCCATAAAATTTTGGATGTGTAGCTCACGATAGATGCTTGCGTGGTGGGAGGTCAGGAGGTGGCTGGGCAGCGGATCGACACAAGGCTATTCCATTGAGGAGCTTTGGAAGATGTGCCTTGTCCAGGAGTTTGGGGCGGTTGGATGCTGCCACGTGTGGCCGTCATGGCGCAGGCGTGGATGCCAACCAAAATGCCATCTTTCTCTGACTTTTCGGCGTCAAAAACAAGCCGCCAACGCTGCGGTGCAGGTGCGTAAAACAGCGTGACGACCCCCACATATTTGGCTTGCATAGGTACCTTTTCCACGACGTTGTAGCTTTGTCCTGGAGAGAGCGTGATTTCTTGTACTGCTACCAGGCTACCTCCGAGAACGCTACGTTCGCGTTCAGGCTGGACAAACGTGTCATATGGCGTCAGCCAGAAAGCATTGGCATCTTTGAGGTGATAAATGCGTACGACCGCTGCCTGTGCTCGTTGTTTTTCATCGGCATTCAGATTTTCCCCTGCCTGCAGCTGCAATCTAATTTGGCGCGGAGGCTTTTGCTCGTCGGGTACCTCGGGCTTTCCAATTCCCATAAGCTGAAGGGCTGCACCACCAATGGCTGAAACTGGAGATGAGCATCCAGAAAGAATGAATGTAATTGTCGTAAGTACCGCAAGATATGTAACTGTCTTCATATCCATCTCAAACGATGACATTTGTAGCATTTAATCTCTTGTGACAATGCCGTTTATCACGGTGAGTCGTACCGTCGGCATATACGTTTTCATAGTGCGTGGATCGACTTGTATCATCCTTACTAGGATGATGGGAGGCTGCATCGCTGCATGAACATGTTCTCCAAACCTCACGTAACAAAGTACGGAAAATTTTGGTTTGGAATACACATATCATATGCGCTTCTCAATGAGGCCTGTATCCGATTGTCTCTCTGGATACTCGGTTGTTGACTTCTGGTGTGTGACTGTAGATAGTGAATTATGCAGAATTTCCTGGTATGAATTTATTAGAAAATATGAGATGAAAATGTTTGTTTCTAAAAAGTGCTATGTGATATTTATGCTTTTGAGTGCTGGGTTTTTTGCAGGATGTTCCACCCCTGATAAGGGTGTGAGTCCCGCAGAAGAATATACCCAGCGCATGGGGGATGCCGATGCATTGGCTCTGTCGGGGAAGCAGGATGCGGCTGTGATGGCTTATGAGAAGATCGCAGAAAGCAATCCCGCACAAGGTGCTCCATGGTCGAAGATTGCACAAATTAAATTTGTACAAGGACATTACAGCCAAGCTATTGTTGCCGCAGAGGAAACCTTGCGCAGAGATCCCTCAAGTAGAGAGGCCAAGAGCGTGACAGCTGTTGGTGGCTTGAGATTGGCAGTGCGTTCGTTAGAAGATCTGCGCAACGATGCGGCTTTAGCTGGTGACGCCAAAGTCGATGCTGTAAAGCTCGCACTCATGCTGCGTGAAACACTGGGCGAGCCTGTGTTGGAGTCGAAGAATAAGCCTCCAATTCGCAAGCCCATCCCTTCGCGACCATCCACATCCAAGTCTGCGGTCGAAATCCAAGCTCCACAAGTCGCTCCTGCGGCGCCAGCGGCACCATCCGCTAACCGAGGAAGCAATCCGTTTGGATCATTGCAGTGAGTGATCCGGCAATGAGATCCGTAGATTGAATGACATACGCCAATAGACCGCTTTCCTAAAGAGGAAGATATGGCAACGAAAAAGCAGAGCATACAAAAGCGTTTACAAAAAGTCCGGCCTCCTCGAGTTCAACTAACTTATGACGTTGAGTTAGGTGATGCTATTGAGAAAAAAGAGCTACCTTTTGTGGTTGGGGTGGTTGCGGACCTTGCAGGTCAGTCTGAAAAGGAACTTCCAAAGCTCAAGGAACGTAGCTTTGTAAATATTGATAGGGATAATATTGATGATGTGATGAAGGGCATCGCTCCACGTGCGGCATTCAAAGTCAAAAACAAGCTGGATGAAGCACGTGGGGGCTCCATTGCTGTTGATTTGTCATTTAGTTCAATGGATGACTTCTCACCAGAAGCTGTTGTGTCACAGGTGGAGCCTCTTCGAAAGTTGTTGGAGGCTCGTTCCAAATTGGCAGATCTTCGAAACAAGTTAGCGGGGAACGATAAGCTCGAAGAATTGCTGGCAGAGGTACTTGGAAATACCGAAGCATTGCAGAAATTGGGTTCTGCCAAGGTGCGAGAAGAGTAGGTGAGACAATGAATAATCAAAAATTAGTCACTATTGAATCACAAGTCAAAGAAATTGAAAATATCGACTTGCTGGATAAAATTGTTGAGCAGAGCAAAGTTGCAAAATCACAGGCTGAGCATGCGAGAGCTCGAGATATTGTGGGAGAGCTTGTTGCACAAGTGCTCGATGGGAGTATGCTGATCTCTGATAATCTATCTGCTACGTTGGATGCGCGTGTTGCTGAATTAGATCAGATAATATCAGCGCAGCTCAGTGCGGTAATGCATGCGCCTGAATTTCAGAAGTTAGAGAGTACTTGGCGGGGGTTGGATTATCTGTGCAAGGAATCTAATACCAATGCAATGCTGAAGATAAGGGTGATGCATGCGACGAAGCGTGATTTGGTGCGTGACTTTAAATCTGCTATAGAGTTTGACCAAAGCGCAATGTTTAAGAAAGTTTATGAGGAAGAATTCGGTACTTTCGGTGGGGCTCCTTTTGGTACTTTGATTGGTGATTATGAAATCACCCGCCAGCCAGAAGATATGTATTTTCTTGAGCAGATGTCGCATGTCGCCGCTGCTGCTCATGCGCCATTTATCAGCTCTGCATCGCCAGAACTTTTAGGTTTGGAAAGCTTTTCAGATCTAGGCCGGCCACGGGATATGGCAAAAGTCTTTGATACTGTTGAGTACGCTAAATGGAAGTCATTTCGTGAATCGGAAGATTCCCGTTATGTGGGGCTGACCTTGCCGCGCTACTTAGGTCGCCTTCCATATGATCCTAAAGAAGGCACAGTGGTGGATAGCTTCAACTTCGTTGAAGACGTTGATGGAACCGATCACTCGAAATATCTGTGGTGCAACGCTGCCTGGGCATTTGCCACGCGACTGACAACAGCATTTGATGAATTTGGGTGGTGTGCAGCTATACGTGGTGTGGAAGGCGGTGGGTTGGTAGAAGATTTGCCAACTCACACATTCAAGACAGATCAAGGTGAGGTGGCCCTCAAATGTCCAACGGAAATAGCGATTACGGATCGGCGTGAAAAAGAACTAAGCGATCTAGGATTTATTCCTTTGGTGCATTGCAAAAATACTGACTATGCGGCATTCTTTGGTGCCCAGTCAGGGCAGAAGCCTAAAAAATACAATACTGACAGTGCCAATGCCAATGCGGTACTCTCTGCTCAACTTCAATATATTTTTTCTGTCTCTCGTGTGGCGCATTATTTAAAAGCCATGATGAGAGACAAAATAGGAAGTTTCGCTTCGGCTCAGAATGTGGAAACATTTTTGAATCGTTGGGTTTCTCAGTACGTCCTGCTTGATGATAATGCAACACAGGAGCAGAAAGCACAGCTTCCGTTGCGAGAGGCATCTATTCAAGTGGCTGAAGTTCCTGGGAAACCTGGAGTTTATCGTTCAGTGGCATTTTTGCGTCCCCATTTTCAACTTGATGAATTGTCAATTTCTTTGAGGTTGGTTGCTGATTTGCCAAAGTCGGCAGGATAATTTACCTATAGGGCCTTAAGACCTATTTCAAGTAAAGCTTTGTATGAAGCTTGTTATTCTGAATTTTATTCAATAGGAGATGGTAATGAAAGATATTTACGTCAAATTCAGCGGTCCAAATATCAATGGCGAATCACAGGATAAGGACCACAAGGACTGGATCGAAGTGGATACTTGGTCCCATAAGATTGTGCAGCCCCGTTCGGCCACGGCATCGACTTCCGGCGGCCATACAGCTGAGCGCTGTGAGCATGGCGAGATGATTTTTTCTAAGGCGATGGATGTTGTGAGTCCATTGCTTTATCAGCATGCTTCTGGTGGTACTACATTCGATGAAGTCGCCGTTGAATTCTATCGCGCTGATGGAGAGGGTAAGCGTGTGCGCTATCTGGAGATCAAGCTCAAGTATGTGTTGATCGCCAGTGTGAACCCATCCGTCGCATCTGAAGGGGTGCCGACTGAGAATTTCTCATTGAAGTATGCAGCTGTCCAGTGGACTTATACCCAGCAGAAAATTGCCGGTAACCAAAGCGGTAACTCTAAGGGGGCATGGAGTCTGACAAAGAACGATAAGACCTATACGGTATAAGCTGGTTTGGCCAGGGTGGTAGCATATTGTTCTCATTTGAAAAATGGTGCAACGATGCTACTACAGAATAATCTTAAGGTAGGGGTTTGTCAGAGATGAGTGGATTTGAACCAGGATTATTTGACAAGCTCTTTGATGACGAGCCGAATTTTTCTACCACCATGCTGAGAAGGATGTCACCGGAAGAAATGAAAGGTGTTGTTGCACATGACCTAGAGTCATTGCTGAATGCCCGTATCTCTTTAAGTGAAGGTGATCTGGAATTTTATCCTCAATGTAGTCGATCGGTTCTAACATACGGTCTCAATGATTTCGCCGGGATGAGTCTTGTTAGTCACTATGATCGTGTTTATATCTGTAAGTCATTGCAGAATGCAATCGCACGGCATGAGAGTCGGCTGCGCCAAGTGGAGGTTTCGTTGGTCGGGACGCGACGCGGAGGAAATAGTGTCTTGTGCTTCAATATCTCGGCTGTTTTGATGTTGCCTGGTATGCGCGAGCCAGTCAATTTTGATGCTATGTTGCAGCCAAGTACTCTTCAATATTCGGTTTCCAAGGCCAGGCCACAGCCTATGCCTTATTGAATACAGAGCAATGTGCTACTGCTTTCTTTTAAATGCAAGATTTGCTGCCATTTTATGAACGTGAGCTGGCGTTCTTACGTAAGCAATCTCAGGTCTTCGCAGCTAGTTATCCGAAGATTGCTGCTCGTCTGACAATATCTCAAGACGGCAGTGAAGATCCGCATGTTGAGCGGCTCATCCAGTCGTTTGCATTGTTGAGTGCACGGATCAGTAAAAAGCTTGATGACGACTATCCAGAATTCACAGAGGCGTTGCTCGACGCTCTGTATCCGCAGTATCTTAAGCCTTTTCCAAGCTGCTCTGTTGCACAGTTTAGCTTGCCTGCAGGTGTCAGTCCTAGTCAGCTAACGAGACTGCCGCGCCATACTGAGTTGCTGTCGAATGCTGTACGCGGAGTGCCTTGTCGCTTCCGCACGGCGTATGAAGTGGTCCTATCACCGATGAAGGTGATCGCTGCCCGCTATCAACCTTTAGTAGCAGGGAACTCTAATATTGTGCTGCCACGGCATGCGACTTCCTGCTTGTCACTCACCATTGGTGCTGGTGAAGGTGGTTGGTCTGTGGTTCAGCAAGAAAAGCTGCGTGTTTTCGTAGATGCCGAAACGTCGCTGGCTTCCTTATTGATGGATGCTCTGCTGGGCCATGTTTGTGCAGCATATATTGCTCTCGAAGATTCCGAACGCTGGATCGAGCTAGAAAAAATTCCATTGCAGCCGGTTGGCTTTGGAGAGGATGAGTTGTTAGTGCCACAAGCGGGCTCGATGCACCCCGCTTTGGGCCTGCTTGCGGAGCATTTTGCCTTTCCAGAAAAATTTTACTTTTTCGATATTGATATCACTGCGTTGAGGCGCAGCCAGCCAGCAGGGAGCGCGGCGTTGTTGCACCTGGTATTCCGAGATTTACGCGCAGGCTCTCATGCATCGCAAATGTTGGAAGAAGTTGGTGCACAGCATTTCCAAACGGGGTGTAGCCCTGTCGTTAATTTATTTGAAAGGCTGGGCGACCCCATCCGCCTGACGCACGCCAGCGGTTCTTATCCAGTTTTGGCAGATGGTCGCAATGCGACCGCCTACGAGGTCTACAGCATTGACAGTGTCAAACTGGTGCGCCAGAGCGCACAAGGCGATACGGTGGTTTCGTTTCAGCCCTTTTACTCGCTCAAACATGGTCAGACTCCGCAGCGAAATGCGCATTACTGGCTGATGCGGCGCAATGCAGAGATGGCTGAACGTAGCCCTGGCTACGAAGCTGAGATATCCATTATCGACACAGACTTCAATCCCTTAGTCGCGCAAAGCGAGACCTTGAGCCTAGGGCTAACTTGCACCAATCGCGATTTGCCCGCCCTGTTGTCGTTTGGGAAAGCAAGTGGGGATTTGTTCGTGGAAGGTAATTCACAGGCAAGCCGCATCCGGCTGCTGCGTCGTCCCAGCGGCACGCTACGACCTCGACGCGGAAAAAGCATGCATTGGCGACTTGTGTCCCATCTTGCCCTCAGCCATCAGTCATTGGTCGATGGCGATGCTGCTGCACTGCGCGAGCTGCTGTACCTCTATGACTGGCGGCGCTCTTCTGTGTCATCTCAGCAGATTGAAAGCATTGTGAGGGTTGGGTATAGGCAAAGTGTGCAGTGGCTGCCAGGCCAACCTTTCGCCACTTTTGTGCGAGGTGTGGAAGTGCATTTATGGGTGGATGAGACACGTTTTGTTGGTAGCAGCCTGCAGGTATTTGTCGCAGTGCTTGACCGGTTTTTCGGGCTCTACGTCAATCTCAACAGCTTCACACAGCTGGTGGTGTTCTCTGCTCTACAGGAAGAAAAGGAGCTGGCACGATGCCAACCTCGCAGCGGCGACTCGACCCTCCTGTAGCGCGGCGGTTGCATACGCAGTTTTATCGCTTTGAATTTTTCCAGGCCTTGAAGCTGTTGGAGCAATTGCTGCTGCGCCAAGGCTTGTCAATGCGAGAGGTGGCTGACCGGATTTCCTTTACGAACTCCACATCGCTGGCTTTTCCGGCCAGCGAGATTGAAGCGCTGCGAATACAAGACGAGGAGGGCCGATGGTTGGGAGAGCAGGTCGACTGGCAGGGTGTGCGGATCGGCGCGGTGCAAATCACTCCCGCTTTTTTTAGTTTGCTGGGCGCACATGGTGCCTTGCCTTCTGGCTATACCGAGCAATTACTGCAGCGTGAGTCGCAAAGCAAAGAACGTGCGGCCAGAGCCTTTTTGGACATCTTTGTCCAGCGTGCGCTGCGTCACTTCTACCGCGCCTGGCGCAAATACCGGCTGCCTTTGTGTGATGAGCAGCCTGGCCGCAGTGCGTATCTACAAGCGCTGGTTTGGCTCGGTGGTGGAGGGCGCAGGTTAGAGGACATTGCACAGCCCTATGCGGCTGATCATGTCTTCGATGAGACGCTGGGTCACTATGCCGCAGCAGGGCGGCAGCGGCCGTTGTCCGCTGCATATCTGCAGCGAATCCTATGCGACCACTTTGGCTGCTCCATTCGAGTAGAGCAGTTTGCAGGCAAGTGGTATCAGGTGCCTGAGCGTCAGTGTTCGGCGCTTGGTGCAAACCATGCGGTGCTGGGGCGTACCGCGCTGGTAGGACAAAGGGTATGGCAAAGAGATCTGCGTGTCCGCCTCTGGATTGGCCCTTTGAGCAGGTCTGCATTCGATGCGTTTTACCCGGGACAGCCTCGCGCGAAGGCGTTGTCACGACTTCTCAAAGCAATGGCTGGTGTGACCTATGAATACGAGGTGCGGTTGATTTTGGACCGGCGTGCTATTGGCTCGCTGAGCCTGGAGGGCAAGGGTGATGCCCGGCTGGGCTGGAACTGTTTTCTCTGTGGGCCAGGAGGCAGTGATGTTGACCGCAGTGATGCCGTGTATGAGCTCGAAGTCCTGCCGTGACAGATGGAGGGGCATACGCATTCAGTGTGGTGTTAACCGAAAGATTTGAACGCTCAATCTCTATATACCCATGACTACATCGCTCAAGACCCTGATTACCAAGCTCAATAGTGCATCGCGCATGGCTACCCAGCGTGCAGCCAATATCTGCATGGCTCACGGCCATTACGAAGTTGATTTGGAGCACCTGTTCCTAGCGTTGCTGGAGCAAACCGATGGCGACTTTGCGGCCATCCTCCAATCCAGTGATGTCAGTCCGAGCGGTCTGCAGGCTGACTTGGAGGCCGAGATCGAAGGCTTCAAAAAGGGCAACACCCGCACCCCGGTGTTTTCGCAGTATCTGCAGAAGCTGCTCCAACATGCGTGGTTGTTGGCCTCACTGGATGAGGGCTCTGCCCTGATTCGCACCGGCCATCTGCTGCAGGCCTTGTTGACGGAGTCAGATCTGACGCAGCTGGCACTGCGTGGATCACCTCGCTTTGCGCACATCAGCCGAGAAGACTTGAAGCATCGTTTCCATGACATCACGCGTGGTTCGAGCGAGGCGCAGGAGGCACACGCCGTGCAAGAGAGCGCTGCCGAAACAGGGAGTGCGGCAGCAGAGAGGGGTGCAGCCACACCCGCATTGGACCAATACACCAATGACCTCACGGCCCGGGCGCGCGAAGGCAAGCTGGATCCCGTGATCGGCCGCGACCGAGAAATTCGGCAAGTCATCGACGTGCTAATGCGCCGCCGGCAAAACAACCCCATCCTCACCGGAGAGGCGGGTGTGGGCAAAACCGCCGTGGTCGAAGGGCTGGCATTGCGCATCGTTGCAGCGGATGTGCCACAGCCACTGCGTAACGTCTCGCTGCGGGTGCTCGACCTTGGACTTTTACAGGCAGGCGCCAGTGTCAAGGGCGAGTTTGAAAATCGCCTCAAAGGGGTGATTGATGAGGTCAAGAAAAGTCTCACCCCCATTATTTTGTTCATCGATGAAGCCCACACCATGATCGGTGCCGGTGGTGCCGCAGGGCAAAACGATGCAGCCAACCTGCTCAAGCCACCGCTGGCGCGGGGTGAGTTGCGCACCATCGCTGCCACCACCTGGGCCGAATACAAAAAATACTTTGAAAAAGATGTGGCTCTGGCGCGCCGCTTTCAGGTGGTCAAGGTGGATGAGCCCAGCGAAGAGCTGGCTGCCGCCATGCTGCGAGGCATGGCGCCGCTCATGTCCCGCCACTTTGGTGTCACCTTGCTGGACGAGGCCGTGACCGAGGCTGTGCGCTTGTCCTGCCGCTACATCACAGGGCGCCAGTTACCTGACAAGGCCGTCAGCGTGCTCGACACGGCCTGCGCGCGCGTGGCCCTGGGGCAAAGTGCAACGCCTGCGCAGATTGATGATGGTCGCAAGCTGATTGCGCGTCTGGAGCTGGAAGTTGCGGCCTTGGAGGCCGATGCGCAGCGTGCAGGCACAGCTGTCCAGCCCATGCAGCGTCTAGGTGAATTGGCAGATCGCTTGCAGCAGGCGCGTGCCCGGCTTGCTGAAGACGAAGCCAAATTGGCGCGGGAACAGGTGTTGGTGCAACGAATCCATGCCCTGCGTGCGGCCATGGCACAACCTGAAACCGAGACCGGCGAAACGCGTGCCGAGCTGGAAACTGCTCTACAACTGCTGCGTGCGGAACAGGGCGAGAACGGCATTGTGCCGCTGCAGGTGGACGGCCATGTCGTGGCGGAAATCGTCTCGGCCTGGACTGGCATACCGCTAGGCCGCATGGTCAAAGATGAGATTCGCACAGTACGCCGGTTGGCGCCGTTGCTGGCGGAGCGCGTGATTGGGCAGGACCACGCACTCGAGGCCGTGGCCCAGCGCGTACGCACCGCCAGCGCCCGGTTGGAAGACCCTAACAAGCCGCGTGGTGTCTTCATGTTCGCAGGGCCCTCCGGTGTGGGTAAGACCGAGACCGCATTGGCGTTGGCAGACATCCTGTATGGCGGCGAAAAAAAGCTGGTCACCATCAATATGAGCGAGTACCAGGAAGCGCACAGCGTGTCCGGCCTCAAAGGCTCACCGCCAGGCTATGTGGGCTATGGCGAGGGCGGCGTGTTGACCGAAGCGGTGCGGCGTAACCCTTATAGCGTGGTGCTGCTGGATGAAGTCGAGAAGGCACACCCTGACGTGTTAGAGATGTTCTTCCAGGTCTTTGACAAAGGTGAGATGGATGACGCAGAGGGCAGGTCTATCGACTTTCGCAACACCCTCATCATCCTGACATCTAACGTCGGCTCAACCCAGATCATGCAAGCCTGTCTGAACAAACCAGCAGCGGAGCTGCCGGCTGCTGACGAATTGGCGGAGTCTTTGCGCCCGGTGCTGTTCAAGCATTTCAAGCCGGCTTTCTTGGGGCGTATGAAGGTGGTGCCTTACTACCCCATCAGCGACACGGTGCTAGAGGGAATCATCCAGCTCAAGCTCGGCCGCATTCGTGACCGTGTACAGGCCAGCCACAAGGCGCAGTTCGAGTGGACGCCTGCGGTGGTGGAAGCCATCTTGGCACGCTGCACCGAGGTGGACTCTGGCGCGCGCAATGTAGACCACATCATCAATGGCACTTTGCTGCCAGCCGTGGCAGGAGCCGTGCTGGACCGCATGGTCGACGGCCAGGCCATCGCCCGGGTCAAGGTCAGCGCCAGCAAGAGCGGCGACTTCAAATACAAGGTGGAGTAGGGCTATGCCATACCCAGGCCTCCACCTCCGCCGACTTCATACGGAAACACGACCATGAATGCTGCTGTCACCATTGCCAGCACAGCAGGCCAGGCAGCGCAGCTACTGTCCGCTGCCCGCTATACGCAGACCAATCGTTTACTCCGCCTCTACACCCCACTGGGTGAAAACAAGCTGCTGGCCGAGCGATTGCAAGGCCAGGAGCAGATAGACAGTGGGGGCTTTGTGCTGCTGCTGGATGCACTCAGTGACGATGCCCAAATCCCGCTCAAAAGCCTGCTCGGCAAAGCGGTGCGGCTCGATATACAAACCGCCGAAAGCCAGCCGCGCGTATGGCATGGTCATGTCACCGGATTTGAGCTGCAGGCCAGCAACGGTGGCTTTGCGCGCTATAGATTGCGAATCGAGCCCTGGTTGGCATTTCTGCGTTGGCGTCAGGACAGCTTTTTATTCCAGCAGCGCAGCGTGATCGATATTGCCGACAGTTTTTTTGCCGACTACCAGGGTTCGGAAGGTATGGATGTCGCCTGGCGTTGGGCGCTGGCCGATACCGCGGCCTACCCCCAGCGCGGCACCACCACCCAGTTTCACGAAAGCGATCTGGCATTCTTGACGCGCTTGCTGGCCGAAGAGGGCCTGTATTACTGGTTTGAGCACCAGGCGAATGAAACCGGCAGCACACAGGAGGAGGGCACCGCGCATCTAGGGCGTCACACCCTGGTGCTGGCAGATACCGCCACGGCGCACCGCACCGGTGTGCAAACGCATATCGCATTTCAGCGCGCCGATGTCACCGAGTCGCGCGACACGCTGCAGCATTGGTGTGCACAAAACCGCTTGCAAACCAGCCAACTGGGTCGCAACAGCTGGGATTACCGCAGCGTAGATGCGCGTCCTTTGCAAGCCAGTGCGCGGCACCTGGGCAGTGCCGTCACACCCCTTGCATGGACGGATGATGCAGGTCTGTATCGCTGGCCTACGAACGAGCAAGGCCAGCGCATACTGGACAACGCAGCCCAGGCCTTGAGTGCACGCGCACACACCTGGCAGGGCGAATCCACAGTACGCACGCTGGCACCGGCCACTACTTTTGTGCTGGAAGGCCACCACGCACATGCGTCTGAGAGTGAGGACGAGCGCCATTTTTTGGTGCAGGAGGTGTCGCATAGCGCACGCAACAACTTCGATGAAGATCTGCAAAGCGCAGTGGACCAGGCTTTGGGCCGCAGCCAGATCGATACGGAGGGAAATAACACCACAGCAGACAAGCCGCAAGGCAATGCCAAGGCTGACATCCCGTTCTATCGCAATCGCTTTACGGCTATACGTGCCAACACCCCGTATCGCCCTTTAAGCCGTGATGGCCACGGCATGCTGCTCCACCCCAAACCCACGGTGCATGGCAGCCAGAGCGCCATTGTGGTGGGCACGCAAGGCCGGCCCGTGCACGGTGACCGTGACCACCGTATCCAGATCCAGTTTCACTGGCAACGCGGTGCATCAGCCAGCGCGCGGGGGCTGGCACACCCCAGCAACGAAGACAACGCCCCGGCCAGCGAGGCGTTGGGCGCCTGGGTGCGCGTGGGCAGTGCCGTGGCCGGAGACAACTGGGGCCATACGGGCGTGCCCCGCATCGGCCAGGAAGTGCTGGTGGACTTTATAGGCGGAGACATCGACCGGCCTGTCGTCGTAGGCGCCGTCTACAACGGTGCGGGTGAGGCCAATGGCCAGAGCAACCAGCAGCAGGCAGGAGCGGCAGGCGCAACCGGCAACGCCTCTGCCTGGTTCACTGGTGACAGCGGCGAGCATGCCCATGCCGCCGTCTACAGCGGCATCAAAACCCAGGAGCTACAAACCAGCCAAAGTGGTAGCGGCAGCCATACCGGGCCGGGCTATAACCAACTGGTGTTTGACGCAACGCCGGGGCAGGAACGGGCTGCCCTGGCCACCACCCAGGCAGCCAGCAGATTGCAGCTGGGCCAACATCGCCAGCAAGCAGACAACCAGCGCGGGACAGGCCGAGGCCATGGAGCCGAGCTGGCCGCTAGCGCCCAGGGCGCGGTGCGTGGCGGTGCAGGTGTGCTCATCAGCGCCCATGTGCAGGCCCAAGGCCAGGGTGGCTTGCTGGCCGGCCAAAGCGAGCAGGCACAAACACAGCAAGCCCAGGAGCTGGCCCAAAGCCTGGCCCAAAGCGCCCGCACACAAACAGCCCAGCTGCCCGATGAAGCCAGCCAGGCCCAAGACCTGCCCGCCATTGCATCACTGAAGCACATAGGCGAGGTGATACAAGCCACGGCCCAAACCGGTGGAAATGCGCCTGCGGCGCAGACAGAGAGCCGCAGCCCATCGGAGCCCGGCGTGGGCAGCGCCATACGCGCCACTGAAGGCGGGCAGGGTACCGTCACCGCCTACGAAGAAGCGCATCTGCAGCTGTCCGCTCCCAAAGGCATTGCGCTGGCCACGCCCGGCCAGGCTGTAGTGGTCAGCGGCAGCACCAGCAGCCTCATCGGTGGGCAAGACATGGAAGCCATCGCCCAGGGACAACTGTCACTGGCAGCAGCCAAAGGCCTGAGCCTGTACACCGTGGGCAATGCGGCCCCCGCCAATGACCCCAACACCGAGCGCGGCATCCAGCTGCATGCGGCCGCAGGCAGCGTCAAGGTGCAAAGCCAGCAAGGCGAAAGCAAGATCGCCGCCCAGCAAAGCGTGACATTCGCCAGCGCCACCCAGGGTGCCAGCGTGCTGGCATCCAAATACCTGCTGCTGACGGCGGTGGGTGCCTATGTGCGGCTGGAGGGCAGTGGCATCCAGATTCATGCACCGGGGGCGGTGACATTCAGGGCGGGGGCGCATAGCTTCGTGGGGCCGGGTAGTGCGAGCAACAGCATCAGCCTGCCCAAGAGTGAGCTCAAAGGCTGTGCCCAGCAAGCCAGCAAAGGCCTGGATGCAATTGCGGAGTTCTAAGCCATGACAGATATCGTAGAACTGGATTACCGATTTTTTCAGCGTTATCGGTATGCCATTGTGGATGCGGAGTGGAAAGGGGATATTCCAGAGCATTGGAGGGCTGTACCTATTGCGCCTAGCTTCTTGGGAAAAGATATTTTTCGATGCCCACTGCTGATCGATGCTGCTGCAATTCCTCAAGAAGAGTGCATTGCGTTATTGGTGCGTTTGGAAGAAGAAACAGCAGCACGCGCTGATACTTTTATTAGCTTGAGCTTGGCGTGTGAAAAGCCCTTTAGACAAGTTCTGACGCATTTAAGAAATCGCCTGGTTATACGTAGTTTTTTGAAAAATAAACCGCGCCAATTTCGTTATTTTGATCCTGGAACTTTTATTCAGCTACCCGATATCTTCGGTAATCAGGGTATGGCCTGGCTGCTAGGTCCAATTGATGCTATTGCCGTTCCTTGGCTAGGTGAGTGGCGTAATTATGCTAATCCAAGTGATAAAGAACAGTGGCGATTTAAGCTAAATCAGTATATTGAAAGACTGCAAGACATCAGCATTATTAATCGAGTTTTAGTACAAATAGAGAATATTGAAAATCAAGAGCAATGGCGAGAGGCAAGCAAAAAAATACATCATAGCGTTGATTATGCCCGTCGTGTCTATGGCTTGATGAATAGAGATGATTTTATTGCTTTTTCTTCGCATGCTTGGATGCATCATCCAAATTTTCACCAGCATCCATTTTTACAAAAAATATTATCGAAACTTGTTGATGTTTCTCCAGAGGATGAATTGGATTATCTCGAATTAACGTCCAGCCTGAGTGAGTCAGACTGGGAAAAAATTGCCATGGATATGCAATCCGTAAATAATATCAAAGGAATCATGTCATGAGCGAAGCAAAGATGTGCATAAATCCTTGTGAAACCTGCGAAAAAAATGGGCTTCCAATACTTTTAACACGCTATGCGATTCATGCCGTGGAAAGTCGTAGTGCTGCATTGATGGGGTGGGATTTTGGAGAAAGTCAGGTTAATAAAATTTCATTGGGGGAAAATACAAAATATGGGCTTAGACTGCTGCGCAGTGGCTATGTGTATGTATATGATGAAGCGCGTAAATACCGAGATGAGTATTTTGTCACGGTTGATGGGTTTTTGACAAAAATGCCGCCGCGCCCTAAAGTGGGAAGCCGTGCAGTTCCTGCAACTGAATTTTCCTGTGCTCGCAGTGGAGCAGCGCCGCTGGCAAGTGTTATCACCATTCGTAACCCTAAACATGCAAGCAATGTTTGGATTGGTTTTAGCGATGTGGAATGGACTAAGGAGACTTGGAAGCGCCATGAAGATGCTGCATATCGGAAACGGCATATGCAGAAGATCGTCATTATTGATGGCAAAGTGGCAGCACAGCCGCATACGGCTCCCATTGAGCGGGTTGATGCGTTGGTTCCCGAGTACAAGTTGAATTCAGAAATTAGCGATAAGTACATTAAGCCTTGGGCACCATTTCAATTCAATGACAGGGTTCTGCAAGTGAAGGATTTGAAGGCCGCAGTGCAGAAAGAAAGGCCGCAGGGTGGAGCGGCGATTGTGGCTTTGCATGACCCGGCCTCTATTGCTGCAGAGCTTGACGCTTTAATGAACTATCGACTGAAAAGATTTATGGGGGACGCAAAGCGGCAGCACCCATTGGCAACATCGCAAGCAATTGAGCAGCTAGAAAATGCAATTCGTACACAGGCTGTTGATCGTGAGGAGTCGTTTGGTGAAGAGAGGGCAACTAAAATTTCTGAGTTTGACGATTCCGGTGAGATGTTTGAGAGTTATCGTGCTGCAAAATCAGAGCTAATAAAAGATATGCGTACTGTGACACCTGCCGAGATGAAGCGGGTCGCAGATAAGGCATGGAAGCCATATGCAGAAAAAATCGACGAGTCTGCAATGAAGGTATGGCGAAGCGAGTACGAAAAAGAGTTGGGAAAATTTGATGCTGAGCATATATCCCCATTGGCTAAAGCACATAGAGACTGGATGAAGTGCGATGCAACCAGTGAATACTTTGCTTGTAACTTTGACGAGGCAGATGTAGATAACGGCCTAGCTTATGTATTAACCCTGTCGCAGTGCATGGGGAGTACGCAGGATAAGGCAGCGTGCTTTGATCTTTACACGGAGTGGCTAAGTGCTAGCACATTTGAAAAAACCAATCTGCTGCTGAATGCATTTGCGTTGAATCAAGAAATAGCCAAGGAGAAACTCCAGAAAGCTGCGGAAGTCAGCCTGGACTGGCGCGGCTTCTCTTGGGATGCCTTGGCTGGCTCTTTGGGGGAAACCTACAAAGGCAACTGGGCCAAAATGGCAGAGGCCATCGGATCTCACTTGGTAACTCGGGCCATGGGTCCTTTAGCAAAAATCGCGGACCAATCTGCAGCCGCAGGGCGAGCCAAGCTGTCACTGGTCAGCATGTCGGTTTTTTCCGGAAAGCCCTATACGGTAATTGATGTAGTAGGGAGCAAAAAACGCTTTCGGGAAATGTTGGTCAAGCAATTGATCAAATTATCAGGGCAGCCCCTTAACGAAAATAAAATACGACGTGCCGTGGCTGCGGAAATACGAAGAATGGAAATTTCAGGAACTAAGCTGGATGGGCGGGAGAGCAAGCGGTTTCTAATATTTTTGGATGAATCGCATCTGAAAGGAATGCCTTCCAAGCTCAGTGCTGCTGACAAGGTGAAATATGCAGTCGAAAAACTCAGTACAGTCGAAAAGATAGAGATGCTTGAGATGGGGCACTGGCGTACCAAACTGGGGCAGCCGCGAGCTGCAATGGTCAATGGTAGCTACCCCTATTTAGTGGGGCTGATCGGTGCGATATTTCAGTACCAGGCAATGGCCAAGTTGGGAGAGGATGAGCAAAAATCCATGAGCCATGAAATAACAGAGAGTCGCTATCGTCTAGGGGCCGGAATCACGGCATTTTGGGGGACCGTGGCGGATTTGACTGGAAAAGGGTTAGAAAAGACAGCGCTATTTATTCCGAAAGTAGCTAAGGGACTAGCTCCGGTAGTAGGGCGGATATTTTCCTATATTGGAAGCCGTGCAGGAATTATCGGGGCGGGAGTTGTCGCTTACTGGGACGGGAAGGCCGGGCTGAAATATCTTGGGGAGAGAAAATATGGCATGGCTGTTTTGTGTGGGGCTTCTGCTTTTTTGGGTATTAGTTCCGCATTTTTGTTATTATTCTCGACATCTGTCGCTTGGGCTGGGACCATTGCTTTAATAATGATTTCTCTTCTTATCGCAATGGCTGTTTTGATTGAATATTTGAAGGATAACAAGATTCAAGAGTGGCTCAAGCGTTGCTATTGGAAAAATAATAGTTATGAAATGGATAAATATCCAGATATTGAAATTGAAATGAAGCAGCTGAGCTTGGCTGCGGGATGATGTATGGAATTCAGTGGATTTTTCAAGCCTTATGAAAAAAACCGGCCTCTCAAAGAGGAGGAGCGGCAACGTCAGCTACACCAGAAGCAGCGACTAGATGTGGACCCTGTCTATCAATTGAGTGTGATTGATTTTAATTCAAATTATATGGAGTTGGTTGATAAGTGGTTTGTGTCTCGAGGAGCTCCGACATCAGGCGCATTAATTTTGGGATTTTTTGTATTGTTTGTAGTTGGTGCGTGGCCATACTATTATTTTACGGAAGAAAGTGTTGGGGATGGATTCGGCTTGGCTGCCCTAAGCATAACGCTTATTTCTCTTCTCCCTATGGCCTTATCAATTTGGCTATTTAAGAAAGATGCATTTCGATTTACTTATTTTCCTATTCGTATTAATCGGAAAACACGAATGGTGCATGTTTTTCGTACGGATGGAACTGTTTTGAGTTCCTCCTGGGATGATGTTTTTTTCTGTATTTCTGAATTGCCGAGAAATAATTTTGAAATTCATGGGAATATATTAAATGATGACGGTGATACAGTTAAGGAGACGTTCGCATTTATGTTGTGGGGGGTGGGTGTCCGTGATCTCGGGGAATTGTTAAGATATTGGGAATTTGTGCGCCGATATATGGAGGAAGGGCCTGAATCAGTTTTAAATATTGTCGAGTACTGCTTACCTATTAAGAATCAGCGAGAAAGCTTTGCTTTCGGATTCCATAGAATGCACGGCGAATCAGCTCATGTGAATTTTATATTTCAAATTGTTTTTTTGTTGATGTATTTTATTTTTTATCCAGGCCGCTGGATAGCAATGCACACCAGCAAACTCCCCATCTGGCCGCAGGAGACTGAAGAAGCTTGTACGATCGATCCTGATGATCCTTTTCGTAAAGATGCATCAATGAACAAGCCTATTGCTGACAACTTGCCAATTTATTTTGTGGCTGCAGTTGGCATCGCGCTGCTAGCGGCTTGGGTACTGTGGTAGCTTTCCAGTCAAGAAAGACGGGGTCAATTTTTTCAGAACTGGGGTCCACATCAAAGCGAGGCGCAAATGCTTAGCAAGCTGGATGATGCCGTTGGTGATGCGAAGGCGGGAGGTTAAGCATGTTTGAAGCACCTGTAGCGCTTGCGTGGGATCGTCGTCAGCACGGACAAAAAGCGGCTGTGGAAATTGTGGGCGATATCCATGAATACACCAAGCTCTACAGCTCCAAGGAATCGGTGGACTATCCGTGGATAAATGCACGCCAGTTATTCGATTTCAATGAGCATTTTATTGAGTGGGGTAGTCCAGTGCGAGATAGGGGGGGGGCATTTATGACCTCATTGCTTGTGATGCTCTTAGTAATAATGCCGATATTAGGTTTCTATTGGATATATATCTATAATAATGAATTCACTGTAACTTCAGTACTGATACTTCTAGGTGGGCTTCTGTTTGGTTGGCTTTCCACGACCGTTTATTGGTATATATATCTTCGTGCCACCCTGCTCACCGCCCTATGTGCCCGTTATCGATTTAATCGCACCACGCGCAAAGTTTATGTGCTGCGTCCGCGCCAGTTTGGCGGCAATGTGGTGTTGGATTGGGACAGGGTGCAGGCACATCCCTATTGGCGGGCACCCGGAAATCTCAAGCTGGAGCCGGGCTTTCAACACAATACCGGGCTGCGGGAAGCCAGAGCCAATGCCAGTGGCGGCTTCATGATGACACGTGGCCTGCTGCTGTACTGGCCGCCGCTGGATGCTGAAGACCCCAATCGCAAGGGCGAGGAGCTGCTATGGGTGGGGCAATGGCAGTCGGGGGTGAGTGACTGGGAATACATACGCCGCTTTATGGAAGAGGGCATGGATGCAGTGCCCAAACCCGAGGCCAGCCACTACCGGCGCAAGGGACGCAGTACCATGCTGCAGCACTACTGGGAGGAAGAAATGGATCCTGAGATTCGCCAGGCAGAGTTGCTGGGCGAGCCAGATCCCAGGGCCAAGCTCTCCTTCATAGGCAGATTGCTGCCACTGCCCTTTTTGTTTGCCAACAGCCTGGGTCAATGGCTGTGCTATTGGCCGACCTTCCCCAAGGAATGGAACAGCGACTGCGGCCAAAAACGCCGTGAAAGTGGCATTGGGCCGGAGGAGCCTTTGCGTTGGGAGGCCAAGCTTTGAATGGGTGTGACCCAAGACACCCGTGGTATGTCAGCTGGTTATGCTACAAAGTCTGAGAGCGGCTGCCGCGCTGCGCATGTTTGGCCCTATGCCTCAGGGTTTGGCCCCGCGTGGCGCGTGATGCGGTATCTTTAGAATCGAGCACATACAGATTGACACAGGCAGCGGGCCCGGGCCCGGAGGAGTCCAGATGACAGCCACAGAACAAAGCATCCCCCCGTCCGCTGCCAAGCAGCGCGTGATCAAAAAATACCCCAACCGCAGGCTGTATGACACCGACACCTCTTCCTACATCACACTGGCAGAAGTGCGCCAGCTGGTGATCGAGCGCGAGCCTGTGGTGGTGCGTGATGCCAAGACGGGAGAGGATCTGACCCGCTCCATCCTGCTGCAAATCATTTTGGAAGAAGAGGCGGGCGGCGCACCCATGTTCAGCGAGGCCATGCTGGCGAACATGATTCGCTTCTACGGCCATGCCATGCAGGGCTATATGGGCAACTACATCGAGAAGAACGTGCAAATGTTCACCGACTTCCAGAACAAGATGGCCGAGCAGTCGGGTGTGGGCGGCTCGGACGCCTGGGTCAAGATGCTGCAAATGCCCAATCCCATGCTGCCTACCGGCTATGCCGAGCAAGTGCAGAAGATGCAGGACCAGATGCAAAAGCAATCCGAGCAGATGCTGGCCATGTTCGGCCTCAAACGCTGAGTAGCGCAGGCTTGCCAACAAGAGCGGACCGTGAGGTCCGTTTTTTATGTCTGCATGGGAGCGTGCAGCGGGTGCAAAGCCGCGCCGCGGCATGGATTGCCTGTGGCGGATAAAATAGGGGGTTAATGTCGGCTCGCTGGCCAAAGGGCTGGTGATGATCCCCGTGGACTGCGCGGGTGAGCCTCAAGCTAAAAGACCCCCATGACCAGCGCAAGCAACACCCCCACACAAGCCGTACCCAAAGTGGGCTTTGTGTCCCTCGGCTGCCCCAAGGCACTCACGGACAGCGAGCTCATCCTCACCCAGCTCAGCGCAGAGGGCTACCAGACCTCCAAGACCTTTGAAGGCGCGGATCTGGTCATCGTCAACACCTGCGGCTTCATCGATGACGCCGTCAAGGAAAGCCTGGACACCATTGGCGAGGCCCTGGCTGCCAATGGCAAGGTGATCGTCACCGGCTGCCTGGGCGCCAAGGCCGGCAAGGAGGGCGGTGCCAGCATGGTGGCTGAGGTGCACCCCAGCGTGCTGGCTGTGACCGGGCCGCACGCCACGCAGGAGGTGATGGATGCCGTGCACCAGCACCTGCCCAAGCCCCACGACCCCTTTGTGGACCTGGTGCCCGGCAGCTTTGGTGATGCCGGCATCAAGCTCACGCCCAAGCACTATGCCTATCTGAAGATTTCCGAGGGCTGCAACCACCGCTGCACCTTCTGCATCATCCCCAGCATGCGCGGCGACTTGGTGTCGCGCCCGATTGGTGATGTGCTCAAAGAAGCCAAGGCCCTGTTTGAAGGCGGCGTCAAGGAGCTGCTGGTCATCAGCCAAGATACGTCCGCCTATGGTGTGGATGTGAAGTACCGCACCGGTTTTTGGGACGGCAAGCCGGTCAAGACCCGCATGCTGGAGCTGACCGAAGAGCTGGGCAAGCTGGCCGCCGCACACGGCGCCTGGGTGCGTCTGCACTATGTCTATCCCTATCCCACGGTGGACAACATCTTGCCGCTGATGGCCCAGGGCCTGGTCCTGCCTTATCTGGACGTGCCGCTGCAGCACAGCCACCCCGATGTGCTCAAGCGCATGAAGCGCCCGGCATCGGGTGAGAAGAACCTGGACCGCATCCGCGAGTGGCGCGCCATCTGCCCGGATCTGGTGATCCGCTCCACCTTCATCGCCGGCTTTCCCGGCGAGACCGAGGAAGAGTTTGAGCACCTGCTGGACTTTATCCGCGAGGCCGAGATCGACCGCGCCGGCTGCTTTGCCTACAGCCCGGTGGAAGGTGCGACCGCCAACGAGTTGCCCGGCATGCTGCCCGAGGAAGTGCGCGAGGCCCGCCGTGCCCGCTTTATGGAAGTGGCCGAAGAGGTCTCCGCCAAGCGCCTGCAGCGCCGCGTGGGCCAGGTGATGAAGGTGCTGGTGGACAAGTCCGTCAGCCTGGGCAAAAAGGGCGGTCTGGGCCGTACCTATGCCGATGCGCCCGAGATCGATGGCGTGGTCCACATCCAGCCGCCAGAAAAAGCCAGCAAGACCTACAAGGTGGGCGACCTCATCAGCGTGCGCATTCTGAGCGCGCAAGGCCATGATCTGGTGGGTATCCCGGTCTGATCAGGTCTAGAAAATGTGAGCGCTCCTAGCGCTTCCATCAAAGGGTTGAATGGCTTTTGCTGTTCAACCCTTTTGTTTATGGGCGGTAGTTGCTCTCTTTTTTAGGAGGGCAGAAAACACCCGCAGCCACTCAGGTGGTGGGTATATAGCCCAGGGGTAGGGCCGTGGTCCATTTGATCTGCTCCATCGCAAAGCTGGACGACACACCCGACAGCTCTATGCCTTTGACCAGGCGCTTGTACACCGCGTCATAGGCGCTCACATCGGGTACCACCACGCGCAGCAAATAGTCGATATCGCCGCTCATGCGATAGAACTCCACGATCTCGGGGATCTCGTTGATCACCCGCGTGAGCTGGTGCATCCACTGGTCGTTGTGTTGGGTGGTGCGTATGGACACAAACACCGTCACGCCCACATTCAGCTTTTGTGGCGAGAGCAGGGCCACGCGCCGCTGGATAAAGCCTTCCTGCTCCAGTTTTTGCAGTCTGCGCCAGCAGGGCGTGGAGGACAGGTGCACGGCCTCGCTGAGTTGCTGCAGCGAGAGGCTGGCATCTTCCTGCAACAGCGACAGAATTTTTAGGTCTATCCGGTCCATTGGTGAAAAATTTCTATAAACAAAAAGATGAATAGAAATATTTTGCCAGAACATGCCCGAAACGGCTTCAAAACGAATCCCTTTTCCAAGGCGTAATTCCTAGACTGGAGCGCATAACAAGTACCGCTCATCAGCTCTGTTTTTCGCCGCCATGTCCCACAAAACGCACGCTTCCACCTTTCTGGCCCACGCCGCTCGCTGCCCCGAGCAGCACCACGGCATGGTCAACACGCCCATCTATCGCGGCTCCACCATTCTGTCTTCCACGCTGGAGCAATGGGAAAGCCGCAAGCAGCCCGACAACCCCTACGCCTCCTACGGCCGCTTTGGCACGCCCACCACGGGCGCGCTGGAAGAGGTCGTGGCCCAGGCCGAGGGTGGTTACCGTTCTCTGGTCCTGCCATCCGGCCTGGCGGCCTGCACCCACGCCATCCTGGCCCTGGTGAGCGCGGGCGACCATGTGCTGCTGCCCGACAGCGTTTACGGCCCCACGCGCGCCTTTGCCCAGCAGGTGCTGGCGCGCTTTGGCATAGAGGCCGAGTTCTACGACCCCTGCATAGGCGCCGGCATTGCCCACCAGATCAGCCCGCGCACCCGGGTGGTGTTTGTGGAGGCACCGGGCTCGGGCACTTTCGAGATGCAGGACATCCCCGCCATTGCCCACCAGGCCCACGCCGTGGGTGCCTATGTGGTCATGGACAACACCTGGGCCACGCCGCTGTTCTTCAAGCCCTTCGAGCATGGGGTGGATGTGTCCGTGCAGGCCGGCACCAAGTACATGGTCGGCCATTCGGATGCCATCCTGGGCGTGGTCACTGCCAACGAGCGTGCCTGGCCGCTGCTGCGCAAGGGTGTGCAGGACTTTG
Organism: Acidovorax sp.; assembly: GCA_031277855.1. Lineage (GTDB taxonomy): Bacteria > Pseudomonadota > Gammaproteobacteria > Burkholderiales > Burkholderiaceae_C > Comamonas. The sequence goes on from JAITLO010000008.1 coordinate 26,265, forward strand.
GCCAGACCATAGGCCCGGATGATGTCTTCCTGGCGCTGCGCGGCATGCGCACGCTGGCCCTGCGCATGCAGCAGCACTGGGCCACCGGCCTGCATCTGGCACAGGTGCTGCAGTGCCATCCGCTGGTGGAGCGTGTCATGCACCCGGCCTTGCCCACCGACCCCGGCCATACCTTGTGGAAGCGTGACTTCCTGGGCGCCAGCGGCCTGTTCTCGATTGCGCTGCAGCCCATGGACCGCCAGGCCCTGGCCGCCTTCATCGACAACCTGCAGCTGTTTGGCATCGGCCTGTCCTGGGGCGGCTACGAAAGCCTGGTCGTGCCCCTGGACCACCCCAAGCGCAATACCCGCGCCTGGGATCTGCAAGGCCCGCTGGTGCGCATCCATGCCGGTCTGGAGGATGCAGGCGATCTGGCGGCCGACCTGCTCCAGGGGCTGGAGGCCGCCCAGCACTGCATGGCGCGCAAGGTGTCGGCCCTGGTATCCGTAGCCTGAGTCGGATTTCCCAACAAAAGTAACCTCAGATTACTTTCTTTGACTTTCAATGACCTTCAAAAAGGAGACAAGCATGTCCTCTATTTCCCGCCGCAGTTTTGCCTTGGGCGCTGGCGCTTTGCTGGCAGCCGCTGCCGTTCAGGCCCAGACACCGGCTTCGGCCTATCCCTCGGGTAATACGCCCATTCGCCTGGTCGTGCCCTATGCGGCCGGCGGCTCCTCGGACTTCGTGGCGCGCCTGCTGGTGCGCAAGATGGGCGAGAACATGAAGCACAGCTTCGTGGTGGACAACCGTCCCGGTGGCAACACCATCATCGCGGCCGAGCATGTGTCCAAGTCCAAGCCCGATGGCTACACCTTCTACCTGATCGGCGAGCTCACCCATGCCTCGCTGAGCGCGCTCAACGCCAAGCTGCCTTTTGATCCGGTCAAGGACTTCACAGGTATCACCAACCTGGTGGAGTCGCCGCTGGTGATTTCGGTGCCGCCGCAATTCCCGGCCGCCAACCTCAAGGAATTCGTGGCCTATGCCAAGGCCCACCCGGGCGAGCTCAATTTCGGCTCGGCTGGTCTGGGCAACACCTTGCACCTGGCGGGCGAGAACTTCTCGCGCCAGACCGGTGTGCAGCTCAACCATGTGCAGTACAAGGGTGCATCGCAGGCCATTCTCGACTTGCTGGCCGGCCGCATCCAGGTCATGTTCGACCTGCCGCAAACCCCCATGCCCCATATCCAGAGCGGCAAGCTCAAGGCCCTGGCCGTGACCTCGGCCAAGCGCCTGCCCATGCTGCCCGATGTGCCCACCACCACCGAGGCTGGTTTCCCCAACTACCGCTTTGTGACGCGCATTGGCGTGGCCGCCCCCGCAGGCACGCCCAAGCCCATCATCGACAAGCTCTACGCCGAAGTGACCAAGGTGGTGAACGACCCCGAATTCCGCACGGCCGTCGAGGGCCAGGCCATGTTTCCCGCACCCAGCGCTTCGCCAGCGGCCTACCAAAAGCGCCTGCAGGACAGCATGGTCACCGTGGGCGAGCTGCTGCGCGGCGCCAATGTCCAGCCCCAATAAAAGCGTTGAAAGCGCTTGTTTGAGCCCCGCACCGTTTTGTAGTTTTGCTTTTCCGATAACAACATGAATCAACGCCAACGCTTTCACGCCGCCGTCAAGGGCCAGCCTGTGGACCGTCCCCCCGTCACGGCCTGGGTGCACTTTCTGTCTGACCATTTGCAAGGTCGCCAGACCGCCGACCTGCATATCGAGTTCCTGCGCGAGTACCAATGGGATGTGCTCAAGGTCATGAACGACTACCGCTATCCCGTGCCGACGGGTGTGCAAAGCCTGCAAGACCCGGCCAGCCTGCGCGCCTACCAGCGCATCTCGCTCAAGGACCCCTGCTTTGTGGCCCAGCTCGAATGCCTGCAGCGCATCCAGGACGCCTGCCCCGAGACGCCGTTGCTGGAAACCGGCTTTGAGCCCTACCAGCAGATCGTGCGCAACATCGGTTTTTCCCAGATGCAGAATTTCTACAGCCACCGCGGCGAGGCCCTGGCCGCGCTGGAGGTGGTGACCAAGGTGATGTGCGAGTACATCGCCGCCGTCAAGGCCCTGGGCATTGAGGGCATGTTCCTGTCCATCAACGGCGCCATTCCCGCCAATGTGGCGCGCGGCGCCACCGAGGAGCAGCACGAGGTGTTCCAAAAGCCCTTCACCGTGGCCGTGCTCCAGGCCGCCGAAGGCATGGCGCGCGTGCTGCATGTGCATGGCAGCTCGCTGGTCATGGAGCGTGTCCAAGGCTATCCGTTTGAAGTGCTCAGCGTCTCGGACCGCCTGCCCAGCAACCCCAACCTCAGCCAGCTGCGCGCCATGAGCGACAAATGCCTGATGGGGGGGATTGATGAAACCAAGATCCAGGAGCGCACCCTGCCCGAGATCGCGGCCGAGGTCGATGACAGCTTTGCCCAGGTGGGCCGCCAGAACTTCATTCTGGCGCCGGGCTGCACCATTCCCTCGTTCACCTCGCAGCGCAATCTGCGTTATCTCCGGGAATATACAAGCACCCCCTGAGGCGCTGCGCGCCTTCCCCCTCTCTGGCTTCGCCGGAGGGGGACGACACCGGCGCGGCGGGGCGGCCCTTGCGCGGTGTCTCTGGGCTGGGCTGCGCCGGTTTTATACGGCGGTGGTCATCGCTTCGCCTCGCGGTGCTCAGGGGCGCTTGGAGCCTCTTCATCCCATTACGACAAACCGGTCCTGGCTCAGCTGTGGTGCCGGTTTTTTTGTGTCTCATGCATTGATTTTCTATGACTTCCAACACAGCTTCGCGCCCTTTGCTGGCGCTGAATGATCCTTCTTTGCTGCGCAGCGATGCGCTGGTCAATGGCCGCTGGTGCGCGGGTGACTCGCGCTTTGCGGTGCATGACCCGGCCACGGGCGCGCACCTGGTCGATGTGGCCAATCTGGGCGTGGACCAGGCGCGTGAGGCCGTGGCTGCGGCCCAGGCTGCGGGTGAGACCTGGAAGCGCCAGACCGCCAAGCAGCGCAGCCAGTTGCTGCGCCGTTGGTTTGATTTGCTGAACCAGCATGCCGAAGACCTGGCCTGCATCATGACGGCCGAGCAGGGCAAGCCCCTGGCCGAGGCACGTGGCGAGGTGGCTTATGCGGCCAGCTTTGTGGAGTGGTTTGCCGAAGAGGCCAAGCGCGTCAACGGCGAGACCCTGCCCACGTTTGACAACAACCGCCGCCTGCTGGTGCTGCGCCAGCCCATTGGCGTGTGCGCCGCCATCACGCCCTGGAACTTCCCGCTGGCCATGATCACGCGCAAGGTGGCGCCGGCCCTGGCCGCAGGTTGCACCGTGGTGGTCAAGCCGGCCGAGCTCACGCCGCTCACCGCACTGGCGGCGGCCGAGCTGGCCCAGCGCGCAGGCATTCCCGCAGGTGTGATCAATGTGCTGAGCGCCGACAGCACCAACTCGGTGGCCATTGGCAAGCTGCTGTGCGAAAGCGATGTGGTGCGCCACCTGAGCTTTACCGGCTCCACCGAGGTGGGCCGCATTCTGATGGCCCAGTGCGCACCGACCATCAAAAAGCTGTCGCTGGAGCTGGGTGGCAACGCCCCTTTTATTGTGTTCGACGATGCAGATCTGGACTCGGCCGTGGAGGGCGCTTTTGCCAGCAAGTTCCGCAACTCGGGCCAGACCTGTGTCTGCACCAACCGCTTTTATGTGCAGGACGGGGTGTACGAGGCCTTTGTGGAAAAGTTCGCCCAGCGCGTGCGCCAGGCCAAGGTGGGCAATGGTTTTGATGACGGCGTGGTCCAGGGTCCGCTGATTGAAGAGGCCGCGCTACAAAAAGTGCAGCGCCATATCGACGATGCCCAGGCCCTGGGCGCGCGGGTGGTGGCTGGCGGCCAACGCCTGGGCGATTTGGGCAGCGGCCAGTTCTTTGCTCCCACGGTGCTGGCCGATGTGACGCCGGCCATGGCCTGCACGCGCGAGGAAACCTTTGGCCCGCTGGCCCCCGTGCTGCGTTTTCACAGCGAGCAGGAGGTGATTGAGGCGGCCAATGCCACGGAGTTTGGCCTGGCCAGCTATGTGTACACGCGCGATGTGGGCCGCATTTTCCGTGTGGGTGAGGCGCTGGAATACGGCATGGTGGGCGTGAACGTGGGCATTCTGGCCACCGAGCATGTGCCCTTTGGTGGGGTCAAACAGTCGGGCCTGGGCCGCGAGGGCTCGCGCCACGGCATGGATGACTATGTGGAGATCAAGTACATGTGCATAGGGGATGTATTGGCTACCCCCTGAGCTGCTGCTGCGCAGCTTCCCCTGAAATCGGGAGGCAAGGGGCGATAGCTGAGCGCAAGGCTTGGCGTGGCCGGCATAGGCTCTTGCTCGCTGTCTCTGCGTTGGGGCGGGTGCGGCGTGCCTTCTTCCCGCCTTTCCCCACTTTCTCGGGGCGTAAAAAAGGCTTCCCATGGGAAGCCTTTTTGCATGGAGCGCAGCCACTGGGCTGCGGCGCCATTACACGCGCTTGCGGTATTCGCCGGTGCGGGTGTCGATTTCGATCTTGTCTTCCTGGGCCACGAACAGGGGCACAGCCACTTCGAAACCGGTAGCGATCTTGGCGGGCTTGAGCACCTTGCCGGAGGTGTCACCCTTCACGGCTGGCTCGGTCCAGGTGATTTCGCGCACGATGGTGGTGGGCAGCTCGACCGAGATGGCCTTGCCGTCATAGAACACCACTTCGGCGGTCATGCCGTCTTCCAGGTAGTTCAGGGCGTCGGCCATGTTTTCGGCTTCGACTTCGTACTGGTTGAACTCGGGGTCCATCCACACATACATCGGGTCAGCGAAGTAGGAGTAGGTGCAGTCCTTCTTGTCCAGGATCACGTTGTCGATCTTGTCGTCGGCCTTGAACACGTTTTCGGTGCCGAAGTTGCCGATCAGGCTCTTGAGCTTCATGCGCACGGTGGCAGCGCCACGGCCGCCACGGGCGTATTCGGTCTTCAGGACGATCATGGGGTCCTTACCGAACATGATCACGTTGCCGGCGCGGATTTCTTGAGCGATTTTCATAGCTGTCTTGCTGAGGGTGAAGCCGCTCTACGCAGCAGGCAAGAGCGTCCATGGCGTTCCATGGCGAAGGGCCTGCCGCATGTTCCGCGGCGGGAGCATCCCGCGGCTGCAGTCTGTTTATGGCAAGGCCATAAGACTGGGCCGAAGAGGCAAAAGCGCAATTTTAGCTTTTTTCCGCCACGAACTGCAGCAGCTGGCAGATCAGCCCGGTTTGCGCCTGCAATCTTTGACGCGCCGCAAGCATGCAGACCTGCCATTCGCGCAGCAGATCGGGGGTGAGCAGGGGCAGGGCGCTTGGCTCAGCCATGCCATTCCAGGCATGGTGAAAAGACCGCAGCGATGCTGGGGCCTGCAGCCAATCCAGAAAAGCGTTGAGCTTGGCATGGTGGGCGTTGTCCTGCTGGGGGTAGATATGCCAGACCATGGGCTGGCCGGCCCACAGTGCACGCACCAGCGAATCTTCGCCGCGCACCAGGTTCAGGTCGCAGGCCCACAACATCTCGTCAAACTGCGGCTGCGGGCAGGCTCTCAGAGCATGGACTGCTATGCTTTTGTAATCGGCCTGGGCCTGCATGGCCGCATGGACGGCGGCCGTGGCACGGCCGGGGGTGAGCAGCAGGCGCGGCTGCCAATCCGGCAAGCATGCACCGGCTTGCAGCTGGGCCAGCAATTGGGGCAGGGCGGGTGGCTCGTAGCAAAACAGGCTGATGGCGCAGTTGCCGGCCTGCAAGCCATGGGCTGTGCGCCAGGCTGTACGGTCAAAAGTGGCCTGGCGTGCGGGCAAGTCTTGCTCGGCCAGCAGGCCACCGGTGTAGTCCGTAAAGCCGGGGTAGAAAAACCAGCGTGTCAGCCCTGCAGCCGGCCCGCTCATCAAACGCGAGGGCAGGCGGTGGCAGCGCGCCACATAGTCTTCGGCGGAGAGGTATTCCAGATTGATCCACACCGGCGCCTGCCCAGCCGCAGCCCGGGCCGCAATGGCCTGCACAAAGGGCGTGGGAATCTCACAGCCAAAGGCCTCTATCACCACATCGCCAATGTCTGTGGGCACATCGCCGGGCTGCGTGGGCCAGGCATGCACCGTGAGGCCGGCCGGGTGGGGAGCGGGGGCCATCCACTGCAAGGCGCTGGCGTCGTCCATCCACAGCCGCACGGTCTGGCCGAGTGCCACCAGCTCGGCCGCAGTGCGCCAGCACACGCCCACATCGCCAAAGTTGTCGATCACCTGGCAAAAAATATCCCAGCTGCGGGGGGGCACAACGGGCGTATGGGCCTCAGGGGTGAGGGGGCGGAAATCGAGCATGGACAGGTTTCAATCGGCGGCCGGCTGGCACAAATGTGTGGCCAGCAGCTGGGTGACAGGGGGCAGTGCCTCGGTGGCGCGCACGCACAGCATCAGCTGGCGCTCGGCCCAGGGTTCTTGCAGGCGAATGCTGCGCAGCGGCAGCGCGCCCAGGTAGAGGCTGGCGCTGCCCTCGGGCAGTATGCCAATGCCCAGGCCGGAGGCCACCATCAGGCACAGGGCGTCATAGCCCGTGACCTTCATGCGCAGCCGCAGCTGCAGGCCCTGGTCGGCCGCGGCACGGGTGACCAGGTGGTTGAGCGCGCTGCCGGCATGCATGCCCACCCAGTCGTACTCCACCAGTTCGGCCAGGCGCACGCTGCGCCGTCGCACCAGGGCATGGCCCAGGGGCACGACCACGGTGAGCCGGTCGCGCCGGTAGGGGCGCAGGCTGAGTTTCTCGCCATAGCTGCCGGCATTGAGCAGGCCGATATCGGCCTCGTTGTCGGCCACGGCGCAGGCAATGTCGGTGCTCACCCGTTCCTGCAGGCGCACATCCACCTGCGGGTGCTGGGCCAGAAAGCGCTGCAGCTGCGCCGGCAGAAACTGGGTGATGGCCGAGATGTTCGCCACCACGCGCACATGGCCGCGCAGGCCGCTGCCATGGTCGCGGCCGTAGTCCTTGATTTGCGTGGCAATGCCGTCCAGCTCATTGAGCACGCTGCGCGCCATGTTCAAGAGCGCATAGGCCGCCGCTGTGGGCTGGCTGCCGCGGTTGCTGCGGGTGAACAGCTCCACCTGCAACTGGGCCTCCAGCTCGGCCAGGCGGCGGCTGGCGGCCGAGGGCGCAATATGCTCGCGCGCGGCGGCACGGGCAATGGCGCTTTCTTCCATGACGGCCACAAACAGGCGCAGGGTGACGGGGTCGAGTTTCATAAGCAGGGGAGAACAGGGCGGCCATTATCCCGTGGGTGGCTCTGGCTATGCCCAAATGCGATGGCAGCTTCGCATTTCAGCGTTTTGCACAGCGCGTGGCTGGCGGCAAGATGCTCGCCAGAGCCCGGATGCCGGGCCGTGTAGGGAGACAGACAAGCAATGTCCACAACGCAATGGATACGAGACCCCGCCACCCAGACCGCCACGCCGCGTGCGCTGGAGGGCATCAAGGTGGTGGAAATGGGCCAGCTGATTGCCGGGCCTTTTTGCGGCAAGACCCTGGGTGAGTTCGGCGCCGATGTGGTGAAGATCGAAGCCCCCGGCGCGGGCGACCCGCTGCGCAACTGGCGGCTGATTCAGGACGGTACCTCCGTGTGGTGGCAGGTGCAGTCGCGCAACAAGCGCTCGGTGGCGCTGGACCTGCGCCAGGCCGAAGCCCAAGCGCTGGCGCGCCAGCTGATTGCCGAGGCCGATGTGCTGGTGGAGAACTTCCGCCCCGGCACGCTGGAGGGCTGGGGCATGGCGCCCGAGCAGTTGCACGCCATCAACCCCGGCCTGGTGATTCTGCGCATCTCCGGCTATGGTCAGACCGGCCCCTACCGTGATCTGCCCGGCTTTGGTGTGATTGGCGAAGCCATGGGCGGCCTGCGCCATCTGACGGCCGAGCCCGGCCGCGTGCCGGTGCGCGTGGGGGTGTCGATTGGCGACACGCTGGCCGCTCTGCATGGGGTGATTGGAGTGATGATGGCGCTCTACCATCGCAAGGTGCAGGGCGGGCCCGGTCAGGTGATTGATGTGGCCTTGCACGAGGCCGTATTCAATGTGATGGAAAGCCTGCTGCCCGAATACAGTGCCTTTGGCGCCGTGCGTGAGGCCGCAGGCAGTGCACTGCCGGGCATTGCGCCCTCGAATGCCTACCCTTGCCAGGACGGTTGGGTGCTGGTGGCCGGCAATGGCGACTCCATCTTCAAGCGCCTGATGACCACGATTGGTCGGCAGGATTTGGCCGACGATGCACAGCTGGCCGATAACGCCGGCCGCGTGGCCCGGGTGGCCGAAATCGATGCGGTGATTGGCGCCTGGACCCAGGGCCAGAGCGTGCAGCAGGTGATGGAACAACTGGCCGCAGCCCGCGTGCCGGCCGGCAAGGTCTACACCGCCAAGGACATTGCCGAAGACCCGCATTACCGCGCCCGCGAGATGATTCTGACCCAGCGCACCCGTGATGGGCATGCGGTGGAAGTGCCGGGCGTGGTGCCCAAGCTCTCGCGCACACCTGGCACGGTGCGCAGCAACGCTCCCCATGTGGGTGACGACACCGACGCCGTGCTGGCCGAGGTGGGCTTGAGCAGCGAGCAGATTGCCCAGCTGCGTGCCAAGGGGATCATCCAATGAGCGCGGTGAACGTATGGCAAGGCGCTGGCCGCCGCATCTATATGAACGAGGTGGGCACGCGTGACGGGCTGCAGATGGAGCAGACCTTTGTGCCCACGGCCGAGAAGATTGCGCTGGTGAATGCGCTGTCGGCGGCAGGGTTGTCCAAGATTGAAGTCACGGCCTTTGTCTCGCCCACGGCGATTCCGGCGCTGCGCGATGGCGAGATCGTGATGCGTGAGATAGAGCGCCGCCCGGGCACCATCTACACCGCCCTGGTGCCCAATGTGCGTGGCGCCGAGCGCGCCATTGATGCCCGCACCGACGAGCTCAATCTGGTGATGTCGGTCAGCGAAACCCACAACCTGTGCAATCTGCGCATGCAGCGCAGCCAGTCGTTTGCGGCCCTGCAGCAGGTGGTGGCCACGGCCCAGCAGGCTGCGGTGGCGGTGAATGTCTCGCTGTCCTGCTGCTTTGGCTGCCCCATGGAGGGCGGCGTGCCGCAGGCCGAGGTGCTGGCCTGGGTGCAGCGCTTTGTCGACCTGGGCGTGCAGGGAGTGACGCTGTGCGACACCACGGGCATGGCCTATCCAAGCCAGGTGCTGGCGCTGGTGGCCGCCTGCAAGGCGCGCTGGCCGCAGCTGGGGCTGACGCTGCACTTTCACAACACGCGCGGCATGGCACTGGCCAATGTGCTGGCGGCCATAGATGCCGGGGCGGACCGTTTTGATGCATCGATGGGTGGACTGGGCGGCTGCCCCTATGCGCCCGGTGCCTCAGGCAATGCCTGTACCGAGGACATCGTGCATGCGCTGGCGCTGATGGACTATGACACCGGTGTCGATCTTGCGGCCGTGGTGGCAGCGGCCCAAAGCCTGCCGGCGCTGATAGGCCACGACATTCCCAGCCAGATTGCCAAGGCCGGGCCACGCTGGGCCTTGCACCTGCCGCCGGCGGGTTTTCAGGAGATCCGCGAGCGCGCCCTGGCCAAGGGCTGAGCGCAGCGGTCAGAGCGCATGCGATGCAGCGGCAGGCTTTGCGGGGGCAAGGCTCGGGCTGCGCGGCATGGAGATTTTTCCAGCAGCAGGGAGCCCGCAGGGGGCGGGCGCATCCCTATAACAAGCCGACAGGCAATCAACCCAAGGAGACTTTGATGCACACCCTATTCACCACCCGCCGCCGCCTGCATGGTGCGGCCCTGGCCGCCGCCGTGGCGCTGGCCTTGCCTGCAGCCAGCTGGGCCCAGGCCTACCCCAACAAGGCCATTACCTTTGTGGTGCCGGCTTCTGCCGGTGGCACCACCGATTTGTCGGGCCGCATGGTGGCCCAGGCGCTGGCCCCTGTCATAGGCCAAAGCGTGGTGGTGGAAAACAAGGGCGGCGGCAACGGCAATCTGGCTGCGGCCCAGGTCAAGCGCGCACCAGCCGACGGCTATACGCTGCTGATGCAGTACTCGGGCTTTCATGTGATCTCACCCCATCTGAGCAAGAGTCAGAGCTGGCAGCAAAGCGATTTTGTGCCCGTGGCCAATTTGGTCTCGGCGCCGCAAATCATCGTGGTGCGTGGTGATTTGCCGGTCAAGGACATGAAGGAGCTGGTGGCCTACGCCAAGGCCCATGTGGGCAAGCTGAACTATGCGTCTTCGGGCAATGGCTCGCTGCAGCATGTGACCGGTGCCATGCTGGAGCAGCAGGCCGGTATCCAGATGGTGCACGTGCCTTACAAGGGCACAGGCCCGGCGCTGCAGGATTTGCTGGGCGGCCAGGTGGACCTGACCTTTGGCACGGCCCCTCCTTTTATGCCGCATATCCAAAGCGGCAAGCTCAAGGTGCTGGCCGTGACCGGCAAGGAGCGCCTGACCAGCCTGCCCCATGTGCCCACCACGGCCGAAGTGGGCCTGCCCGGCGTGAACGCCACCTCCTGGTTTGCGCTGTTTGCGCCTGCAGGTACGCCCCAGCCGGTGATAGACAAGCTGGCCGCCGATGTGAAGCAGGTGGTGCAAGACCCGGCCTTCAAGAAAAAGGCCGAGGAGCAGGGCGCCATGGCCGACTATATGGCGCCCAAGGCCTTGGGTACCATGGTGGCATCTGACCTGAAGAACTGGGCCGCGGTGGTCAAGTCGGCGAATATCCAGGCCGAGTAGAGATCGCCAACCCGCTCTCAGACGAGTTTGATCGTCAAAAAAGCTGCTGGAGCAGGCCCTGTCTGCGCCAGCAGCTCTTTTTTCGGGAGTGGTGCCCGTCTTGTACGGCGCGGCGCGGCGGCCACCGCACAATAGAGGCCATGGCTTTAGATGTGCACACTCCCGAATTGCTGGCCCAGGTGGCAGCGCTGCCCGCGCTGCCCGGTGTCTACCGCTACTTTGATGCGGCGGACACCTTGCTCTATGTGGGCAAGGCGCGCAACCTCAAGCGCCGCGTGGGCAGTTATTTCCAGAAAGACCATGGCGGCACGCGCATAGGCCATATGGTCAGCAAGATTGTGCGGCTGGACACCACGGTGGTGCGTTCCGAGGCCGAGGCCTTGCTGCTGGAAAACAACCTCATCAAGACCCAGCACCCCAAGTACAACATTCTGTTCAGGGACGACAAAAGCTATCCCTATCTGAAGATCACCGGCCTGGCCGGCAAAGACGGGCAGGGTGGCGCGCCGGGCCAGCAGTTCCCTCGCATGGCCTATTACCGTGGCGGGGTGGATAAGCGCCACCGCTACTTTGGCCCTTACCCCAGCGCCTGGGCGGTGAAGGAAACCATACAGCTGCTGCAAAAAGTCTTTCGTCTGCGCACCTGCGAGGACACGGTGTTTGCCAACCGCTCCCGGCCCTGTTTGCTCTACCAGATCAAGCGCTGTAGCGGCCCTTGCGTGGATTTGATTTCGCCCGAGGCCTATGCCCTGGATGTGCGCAACGCCGAGGCCATGCTTCGCGGCGAAACCGACGCCCTGCTCAAGGCCATGGAGCAGCGCATGCTGCAGCATTCGGACAAGCTGGAGTTCGAGCTGGCGGCCGAGGTGCGCAACCAGATTTCAGCCCTGTCCACCGTGCTGCACCAGCAGGCGATAGAGACGGCCGATGACCGCGATGTGGACATCCTGGCCGTCAAGGTCCAAGGCGGGCGCGCCTGCGTCAACTTGGCCATGGTGCGTGGCGGCCGCCACCTGGGCGACAGAGCCTATTTCCCCAGCCAGCTGGATGACGCCATGGGCGTCTACGCCACCGAGGACGAGGCCGAGCAGGCCCTGGGCGTGGAGCAGCGCGTGCTAGAGGCCTTTGTGGCCCAGCACTATATCGACGTGGCCGTGCCGCCGGTGCTGCTGGTCAGCGAGGCCGTAGACCCACAGCTGACCCAGGCCTTGTCGCAGCAGGCCGGCTACAAGGTGGCGGCCCAGCACCAGCCGCGCGGCCAGCGCCGCATCTGGCTCGATATGGCACAGCAAAATGCCGCCATTCAGCTGGCGCGCTTGCTGTCCGAAGAGGGCTCGCAGCAAGCCCGCACCCGTGCGCTGGCCGAGGCCCTGGACCTGCCGCAGGAAGGCCTGGAAAACCTGGCCATCGAATGCTTTGACATCTCCCACACCGCGGGCGAGAACACCCAGGCCTCTTGCGTGGTGTTCCACCACCACAAGATGCAAAGCAGTGAATACCGGCGCTTCAACATCAACGGCATCACGCCGGGCGACGACTACGCCGCCATGCGCCAGGTGCTCACGCGCCGCTACCAGCCCGTGGCCCAGGCCCTGGCCGAGGCCGGCGGGGCCGAGTTGCCTGCGGGTGCGCCGCGCCTGCCTGACTTGGTGCTGGTGGATGGTGGCAAGGGCCAGGTCAGCATGGCGCGTGAGGTGTTCACCGCCCTGGGGCTGGATCTGGCGCGCATCGTCGGCGTGGAAAAAGGCGAGGGCCGCAAGGTGGGCCTGGAAGAGCTGGTGTTTGCCGATGGCAGGCCCAAGGTGTATTTGGGCCACGACTCGGCCGCGCTGATGCTGGTGGCCCAGATTCGCGATGAGGCCCACCGCTTTGCCATCACCGGCATGCGGGCTGCCCGCGCCAAGGTGCGCACGGGCGGCAGCAGCCTGGAGGAAATCCCCGGCGTGGGCCCGAAAAAACGCGCACGCCTGCTGCAGCGCTTTGGTGGCGTGCGCGGCGTGCAGGACGCCAGCGTGGAAGATTTGATGACGGTGGAAGGCATCTCGGCCACGCTGGCCGAAGACATTTACCGCGCCTTGCACTGAGCCCGCATGCCGCTGCGGTGCTAGGGGTGTTTGCGGCGGCACTTGGCGCTGTGCTGAGTGCTGCGTTTGCTTTCGTGTTCTCTTTCGTTATTGACGGTTTGGGCGTGTCATCACCACAAGCCCGGCGGGCAGAGCGGTGCATGTGGTTGCTACGGCATTGCAGGCCGTGAGGTCATGCCACAATCGCCCCATGTTTTTCACCATTCCCACTGTGATGACGTGGACGCGCATCATCGCGATCCCCTTGATCGTCGGAGTGTTCTACGCGCCCTTTGATCCCGGTACTCGCAATTTGCTTGCCGCCGTGATGTTCATCGTCTTTGCCGCCACCGATTGGTTGGATGGTTTTCTGGCGCGCCGCCTGAACCAGACCTCGTCCTTCGGCGCCTTTCTGGACCCCGTGGCCGACAAGTTTTTGGTCTGTGCCTCGCTGCTGGTGCTGGTGCATCTGCAGCGCGCCGATGTGTTTGTGGCGCTGATCATCATCGGCCGCGAGATCGCCATCTCTGCGCTGCGAGAGTGGATGGCCCATATCGGTGCCGGCAAAAGCGTGGCGGTGCACATGATTGGCAAGGTCAAGACCACGGTGCAGATGGTGGCCATTCCCTTCTTGCTCTATGACGGAACGGTGTGGGGCGTGGACACGGGCTACTGGGGGCGTTGGCTGATCTGGGCCGCCGCTGTGTTGACGGTGTGGAGCATGGTGTATTACCTGCAAAAAGCCGTGCCGGAGATTCGCGCCCGCGTCGAGAAATAAACGCCCCCGCCAAGGCCATGGAGCTGTACGCGCAGACAGAGACTGCATGTACAGCTCTTTTTTTGCGCGTTTTCGCCTGCTGCAGCCTTGGCGGATTGCCTTGAGCAGGGGCTGGGGAAGAGCACAGCTTGCCGACCCGGTTTGTCAATGCGGAAAGTCACGCGTGGGTCATTTGTGGGAAAAAACGTGGTGCTTGGAATTTCAGGCCCATAAATCCGTCTAGAATCTCGGCCATACAGCGTCATTCGCGTGGTTTCGCGTTCGGCACTGTGACAAACAGCAAAGCTTGGTTGCGATTCAGCAAAACCATGCTTTCACGATGTTTAACCCAATTTCTCGAGAGGCATCTTGTGAATAAGACAGAACTGATTGAGCACATCGCTAACAATGCCGACATCTCCAAGGCCGCCGCTGCGCGCGCTCTGGAATCGACCATCGATGCGGTCAAGAAGACCCTGAAGAAGGGTGGCACTGTCTCTTTGGTGGGCTTCGGCACCTTCGCCGTGGGCAAGCGCGCTGCGCGTACTGGCCGCAATCCCCGCACTGGTGCCTCCATCAAGATCAAGGCAGCCAAGGTGCCTAAGTTCCGTCCGGGCAAGGCCCTGAAGGACGCGCTGAACTAATACCAGGTTTCGATGGGGTCCTTAGCTCAGTTGGTAGAGCGGCTCCTTTACACGGAGTAGGTCGGCGGTTCGAGACCGTCAGGACCCACCATCAAATCTGCAGCCATTAAAGGGCCTGGAGCAATCCAGGCCCTTTTTCTTTACCCCTTCTGCCACCCTGTAAGGCCGTCAAAAGCCGTGTCTACCAACCGAAAGCAAGCGTCTACCAACCTGCCTAGGAGTAGTAGGGCGCCGGTTCAAAGGAGTAGACGCAGCAGTAAAAAAGCCCTCGTGAGAGGGCTTGGTTGTGGTGTTTACGTGCCTTGCCGCAAATGCGCCAGCACCGCGTCGAAATGGGACTGCACATTCAGCGCTGGGGCGTGGCCGCAGTCAGGCACCTCCAGCCACTGCAGCTGGCCGCGTGCGCCGGGGCCGCGCTGGGTCATTTGCTGGGCCACGTCTTGGAGCACCAGGTCCGAATTTTCACCGCGCAGCAGCAGCACGGGCAGTTGCAGGGCGTCGTAGTGTTCCCAGATCAGGTAGTCGTTTTCGTGGGCCGTGAACTGCTGGATCATGGCCGGGTCGTAGTGCGGGGTGACGCGGCCATCGGGCAGGCGGCGCACGCTGGTTTCGGTGAGCTTGCGCCACTCGACTTCGCTTAGCCAGCCATAGGGCTGGTAGGCCTGGCGGAAAAATGCCTCCAGCTCTTGCACGGTGTCGAAGGCTGGGGGCTGGCCGGCATAGGCCTTGATGCGCTCCAGGGCGGCCTGTGCCAGCTCGGGGGCGTTGTCGTTGAGCACCAGGGTCTGGATGTGATCACGTAGGCTGGGCTCGAACAGGCCGGAGGCGCAGACCGTGCCTATGGCCCCGCCCATGGAGGTGCCCACCCAGTGGAATGGCTCCAGCTGCAGCGCGTCGACCAGCTCGCGGGCCAGGCGGGCGTAAAAGCGCAGCTGGTATTCGTCGCGTGGCGTTGTGCTCCATTGGCTCAGCCCTCGGCCCAGGGTGTCGGGGCAGATCACGCGGTAGCCTTGAGCGGCCAGAAACTGGGCCAGCGCATCCATATCGCGACCGGTGCGCGCCAGGCCATGCCAGGCCAGCACCGTGCCTTGCGGTGGGGTGCAGGGTTGCCAGTCCATGTAGTGGATTTCATAGCCGGCGCAGCGGGTGTAGCAGGAGGTGGGCGGCGGTGGAAGGGAATGCATGGTCATGGCAATGTCCATCATGAGACAAGCCGCCCATGCCCATGGATAGGGCATGGGGCGCTATGAAGTTGGAAGGATGCGAGCGGCTGGAATCAGCGCCCGGGTTCGGCCTTGGCACGGGCTGCGGCCACGCGCAGGCGGCCGACCACGCCGGTGGGGAAGTAGTAGACCGAGAGCACAAACAACAGGCCCAGCCACAGCAGCCAGCGGTCCGGCGAGAGCAGGGCCGGCAGCAGCGGCAGGCTGACCGTGGCCTCGCTGGCCAGGCGCAGCAAATCCTGCAGATAGCTTTGCGCCACCAGAAAAATCACCGCGCCAATGGCCGCGCCATACACCGTGCCCATGCCGCCTATGACCACGATCAGCAGGCAGTCCATCATGATCTCGAAGGACAGCGAGGTGTCCGGCCCGTTGTAGCGCAGCCAGATGGCCAGCATGGCACCGGCCACGCAGGCAAACAGGGCCGACAGCACGCTGGAGGTGGTGCGGTACACCACCACGCGATAGCCTATGGCCTCGGCGCGGAACTCGTTCTCGCGAATCGCCTGCAGCACGCGGCCAAAGGGCGAGTTGACGATGCGCAGCAGCAGCAAAACCAGCACCACGGCAGCGATGAACAGCAGGTAGTAGCTGAGGATTTTTCCATCGATCATCGCGCCCAGGACTTCGTCCTCGAACAGCTCGAAGCTGGGTGACAGCCACTCGGGCATTTTGAAAGTCAGGCCGTCCTCGCCCCCGGTCCATTCCGAGAGCTGCGAGGCCAGGGTCTGAAAGGCCGCGGCCACGGCCAGCGTGATCATGGCAAAGAAGATGGCCCGCACGCGCAGCGAGAACAGGCCTATGGCCAGCGACAGCAGCAGCGACACCAGCAGCGCCGCGCCCAGGCCCACGGCCAGCGCGCTCCAGCCCGCACCCATGTGCGAGGAGGCGATGGCAATGCCGTAAGCGCCTATGCCAAAAAACATGGTGTGGGCAAAGCTGACGATGCCGGTATAGCCCAGCAGCAAATCGAAGCTGGCCACCAGGACCACAAAGATCAGCACCTTGGCCGCCACATTCAGCGCCTTGACGCCGGGAAAAAGAAAGGGCGCGGCGACCAGGCCGATGAAGATGGCCAGCAGCAAGGCGGCCAGCACGCGGCTGCGCGGCAGATCGCCAGAGAGCAGTCTGTTCAACATCACCAATCCTTATTCAATGATCTGCGGCACGTGGCCTGCTGTATGTAGTTGCTGCGGCCCAACTCAGGGATGGCGAGCAAGGGCCTAGGCCGGCCGCACCGCCCCGCAGCGAGGCCATCGTCCCCCTTCCAGGGGGAAGGCGCGCAGCGACTCAGGGGGTATTTCATCTGTTCGCCACCGGGTACACACCCTGCGGGCGCCACAGCAAAATGGCCACCATCAGCACGATGTTGGAAAACAGCGCCACCTTGGGCACCAGAAAGCCGGTGTAGTTGGCCATCAGCCCCACCAGCAGCGCACCGATCAGGGCGCCGCCGGTGCTGCCCAGGCCGCCGATGATGATGACGATGAAGATCAGCACATTCACCTGGGCGCCCATTTGCGCCACCACGTTTTGCTGGTACAGGCCCCACATCACGCCGCCCAGGCCCGCGAGGGCCGAGCCGGCCACAAACACGCCAATGAATAAATAGCGCACGCGGTAGCCCAAGGCTTCGACCATTTCGCGGTCCTGCACGCCGGCGCGAATCAGCAGGCCGATCTTGGTGCGCGACAACGTCCAGGCCAGGGCTGCAAACACGGAGGCCCCCACCAGCACGGCGAACACCCGGTACTTCTCCACGGCAGCATCGCCCAGCAGCCAGGCGCCCTTCATGGCCTCGGGCAGTGGCAGTGGAATCTGTTGTGGGCCCCAAATGGCCTTGATCAGCTCCTCGCCAATGATCATGCCGCCCATGGTGATCAGAATCTGCTTGAGGTGCTGGCCATAGACCGGGCGCACGATAAAGCGTTCAAATGCCAGGCCCACGGCCCCGGCCACCAGCATGGCCACCAGCATGGCTGGGAACACGGCCACCAGATTGCGCCACAGCTGCTCGGAGCCGGTCCAGTCGCCCATGGCGCCCAGCACGCTGGTGGCCACAAAGGCTCCCAGGGCGATGAACACGCCGTGGCCAAAGTTCAGCACATCCATCAGGCCGAACACCAGGGTCAGGCCCGAGGCAATGATGAAGATGATCATGCCCATGGTCAGGCCGGCCACGGTGAGTGTGAGCCAGGTGCTGGGCGCGCCCACCAGGGGCAGGGTCAGCAGGGCCAGCAGCGGCACCAGCAGCAGCGGCTGGTAGTCCATCTCTTTGAGCTTCATGCGCGTGTCCTTTGCTGGAGCAGTGCTTTGCTATGCATAGCTGCTTGTGCATATAGGGCCTGCATTACAGGCGGTTTTGTTTGCCAAATCTGCGGGCTCATAGCGACAGCCCCAGCAGCGATTGCTGCAATGCTTCGTCGGCCGCCAGATCGGCCATGCGGCCGGCGTGGATGACGCGGCCGTTGTCCATCACGGCCACGCTGTCGCCCAGGCGTTTGGCAAAGTCGATGTTCTGCTCCACCAGCAAAATGCTCACGCCCTGGGCCTTGAGCTGGGCAAAGGCGTCAATCATGTTGTTGACGATGGCGGGCGCCAGGCCCTTGCTGGGCTCGTCGATGATGAGCAGATCGCGCGGCTCAATGATGGCGCGGGCCACGGCCACCATCTGTTTTTGGCCGCCGCTGAGCTTGCCGGCCGGTGCATGCCAGAATTTCTGCACGGCGGGGAAGAGGCCGTAAATCCATTCCAGCCGGGCCGCATCCATCTGCCCGGCATGGGCGGCTGCGCGTGCGGCCAGCAGCAGGTTTTCCTTGACGCTGAGGTCGGCAAAAATGCCCATGTTTTCGGGGACATAGGCAATGTTCAGGCGCGCAATCGCCGGCGTGTTCTGGCGGGTGATGTCCTGGCCGTTGAAGGCAATACGGCCCTGGCTGGCCTGCCACAGGCCCATGATGGTGCGCAGCGTGGTGGTCTTACCCGCGCCGTTGCGGCCCAGCAGCATGGTCACTTCGCCGCGCGGTACCGTGAGGTCCACGCCATGCAGGATGTGATAGGCGCCGATATGGGTGTGCACGCCCGAGAGTTCTAAGAGTTGTGCGCTCATGGCTGTTCTCCCCTTCCCCCGGACGGGGGAAGGTTGGGATGGGGGAGAGCGTCGGTGCTGCTGCCTGCGTCCTGGGGCGTTAGCCCCAGGTACGCTTGCTGGACGATGGGCGAGGCAATGACCTCGGCCGGCGCGCCATCGGCCACCAGCGTGCCATTGGTGAGCACGATGATGCGATCGGCCAGCTCGCGCACCACATCCATCTTGTGTTCCACCAGCAAGATGATCTTGGTCTTGTCTTTTTTGAGTGCGCGTATCAGGTCCAGAATCACCGGCGCCTCGTCGTGGCTCATGCCGGCCGTGGGCTCGTCAAACATATAGACCTGGGGCTCCAGCGCCATCAGCAGCGCCACTTCCAGCTTGCGCTGGTCGCCATGGGGCAGGGAGGATACGGGCTCGTCGCGGCGCTCCCACATGGCCACCTGTTCCAGGATGCTCTGGGTGCGTGCCAGCAGCTGGCCGTGGTCACTCCAGATGCTCCACAGATTCATGCCGCGGCGGTGGCGGCCTTGCTGCGTGGCCTGCACGGCCAGGCGCACGTTCTCCTGCACCGACAGGCCGGGGAAGAGATTGGTCAGCTGAAAGGCGCGCCCCAGGCCGGCGCGGGTACGCAGCGAGGGCGGCAGCGTCGTCAGATCCTGGCCGTTCAGGGTCACGCGGCCGGCGCTGGCCTTGAGCTGGCCCGAGATCAGATTGAAGTAGGTGGTCTTGCCTGCCCCGTTGGGGCCGACGATGGCGGTCAGCGTGCCGGGCGCAAAGGCACAGCTCACGCCATTGACCGCCACATGGCCGCCAAAGCGAATGGTGAGCTTGTCAGTGGTCAGCATGAAAGAGTGTGCAATCCATGAAAGCGAAGGAGTGAAAACGAAGGGTTGAAGGCGAATCAACCCGCAGCGCATACGGTGTATGCACTGTCAGCTATCAAAATTGGGTGATTCCTGCACGCCGGAGAAGGCGCGCAGGAATGGGTGGTGCCTGGGTTTACCGGTTGCGAATCGGTATTTGCATTTCTTCGGGCTTGATCTCGCGCACCAGCTCCGGCACGCCCCAGGCCAGTGCCGGGTCGTTCTTGATGCGGAAGTGGTACATGCTTTGCAGGGCCTGGTGGTCCTCCTTGCGGAAGGTCATGACGCCCTTGGGCGTTTCAAAGCTCATGCCTTCCATGGCCTTGATCAAGGTGTTGGTCTTGGTCTCGCCATTGGTTTTCTTCAGCGCCGTGACGATGGCCATGGCCGCCGAGAAACCGCCTGCAGTGAAGAAATCCGGTGGGGCATTGAACTGTTTTTGGTTCATGGTCACCAGGGCGTCATTCACCGGGTTCTTGGGAATGCCGTAGTAGTAATAGGTGGCGCCCTCCATGCCGGGCAGGTTTTTGTAGGCTGCCATGGCCGGCAGAATATTGCCGCCGGTGGCGATCTCTATGCCGTAGCGCTTGAGGTCCATGTCGGCAATCTTGAAGGGGTTGCCGGCACCGGCCCACACAATCCAGATCACTTTTTTGCCGGGCTGGTCCTTGAGCTTGTCGATCAGGCGCTGGGCGCCGGCGGTGAAGTCGGTGGTGGCGGCAGGCAGAAACTCCTCATGCACCAGCTTGCCTTTTTTGACAGCGTCCTTGAAGGCCTTGACGCCGTCACGGCCGAAGGCGTTGTCCTGGGCCAGCGTGGCGATGGTGACGCCGGGCTTGTCTATGGCCACGGCATTGCTGATGGCGTCCTGGCTGGAGTTGCGGCCGGTGCGGAAGATGTATTTATTCCACTTGTCACCGGTGATGGAGTCGGCCACGGCGGGCTCGACAATCAGGATTTTCTTGTATTCCTCGGCCACGGGCAGCATGGCCAGGGCCACGCCAGAGGCGCTGGGGCCCACGGCCAGATCGGCCTTGTCGTCGGAATAGGCGCTGGCCAGCAGGCTCTTGCCCAGGTCGGGCTTGCCCTGGTCGTCTTTTTCAATCACCACCAGTTTTTTGCCGGCCACGGTCATGGTGCCGCCGGTGGCGTAGTTCAGGCCCATCAGCAGGCCGGCCTGGGTTTGTTTGCCATAGGCCTCCAGCGCGCCGGTCTTGCTGTAGACATGGGCGATGCGGATTTCGGACTGCGCCAGGGCGGCGGTGGATGTGGCCAGAGTGGCGCCAGCAATGGCGGCCAGGGCCGCCGAAGTGATCAGCGTGCGGCGATGCATGTCTTGTCTCCTAGTCAGTTGGTGTGCGTGAAGTGCTTCTCCACTGCGCGATTTGTAGCAATCTTGTAAGCAGGCTTTGTGCCAGCTATCGCGCAGACAGTCTGCAGCCTGTGCAGGCCACCAAGCCGCATGGGCTGAGGTGGGCTGAGATGGGATGGTTGTCTGAATTTCAGGCAATCCGTTTGCCTGAAATTCAGTCAATCTGTTTTTATTTCAGACAATCCGGCTGCGCCCATGCGGTCGTACAGCGTAGCGCGCGAGATACCCAGGGCGCGTGCCGTGGCCAGCTTGTTGCCGCCGTGGGCTGCCAGTGCGGCGCGTATGGCGCGGGCTTCCAGCTCGGCCACCTGCTCGGCCAGCGGGCGCAACAGGCCAGGGTCGTCGTGCGGTGCAAGGCATGGGGCGGCTGTGGGCACGGGCTTGGCGGGCGAGGGCTCCACGCCCGACATGCGCAGCACCTGCTGCAGCAGCGCGGTGCCGATGCGGGCGTCATCGCTGAGCATGGCGGCCTGCTCCAGCACATTGCGCAGCTCGCGGATATTGCCGCGCCATTCCTGGTGGCTGAGCAGTGCCAGGGCCGCAGCATCGAGCTCGGGCGGCGGCATATCGTTGCGCAGCGCCAGGTCTTCGCACAGCACTTCGACCAGGGCCGGCACATCGCTTTGGCGCTCGCGCAGCGGCGGTACGTGAATGGGCAGCACATGCAGGCGATAGAACAGGTCTTCGCGAAAGCGGCCGTCGCGCACCATCTGCAGCAAGTCGCGCGAGGTGGCGGCCACCACGCGCACATCAAAGCGCACGATGGCATTGGAGCCCAGGGGTTCGATCTCACCCTCCTGCAGCGCGCGCAGCAGCTTGGCCTGCAGGGCCAGCGGCATGTCGCCGATCTCGTCGAGGAACAAGGTGCCGCCATCGGCCAGCTTGAACTTGCCCGCACGTGGCTTGCGCTCGGCGCCGGTATAGGCGCCCGGCGCCACGCCAAAGAACTCGGCCTCCAGCAAGGCGTCGGGGATGGCTGCAATATTCACCGTCACAAAAGGCGACTGGGCGCGGGCCGAGGCGGCGTGGATGGCGTGGGCCAGCAGTTCCTTGCCGGTGCCGGTTTCGCCCAGCAGCAGCACCGGGCTGAGCGATTGGGCCGCACGCCGGGCCTGGCGCTTGACCTCGGCCGCGGCCGGGCTGCTGCCCACAAAGCTGGCAAAGCTGTATTTGGCACGGCGCTCGCCGCCAGGTGCTGCCAGTTGCCGGCTGCGCTGGGCTGCGAGCTGGCGGCGGGCATCGTCCAGGTCTTGTTGCAGCAAAGCGAACTTGCTGATCAGGGGCTGTAGCGTGGTTTCGGGCTGGTCGAACAGCACAATGCCTATGGCGCCAATCAGCATGCCCTGGTCGTCATGCAGCGGCAGCCGGCTGACCACAAAGCTGCCGGCGGTGTTGGTCAGTAGGTCGACCAGGACGGGCTGACCGGTCTCCAGCACGCGGCGCATCTGGGTGTTGGGGATCACGTCTTCCACGCGCCGGCCCAGAAAATCGTCGATGGAGGCCACACCCAGGCGCGGCAAAAAGCGCTGATAGCCCTCATTGACCCAGGCAATGCGGCCGCTGTTGTCGACCAAGAACATGCCCTGACTGCTGGAAGAAAACAGCTGGAACATGGAGCGGGCGGCCAGGGCGTGTATGCCCTCGGCATCCAGGGGCAGGCCCGAAGCATGGGGTGCAGGGCGAACAGGCGTGGCGTGGCGATCGGTCATGGCCCGCCATGGTATGCGGGAATGACGGGGTCCTGTGCTTTACCGCAGGCCTAAGCGCCAGGGCAGGGCCTGTATAGAAAAGAGCAGCAAAAGAGCCGTCCTGGGCCAGGGATGGCGGGGCTTGGGCAAAAGGCCTCAAGTAGAATAGCCCGGCTCACTGCTGGGCAGGCCTTCTTGGGTCCATGCACAGCCTCTAAGAACGTGTTCAAAGTCTCCTCGCGGCGCGCCAGTGTCTTTGAGGGATGGGATACAAGGCGCGAGACCGCAGCAATAGCCGTGCTATTGCGAGGATTCGCAACACAGTAGACCGCCCGCAAAGCCACTGGCCCGAAGGGTTGGAGCGAAATCGGGCGATTTCTTCGCGCTGTGGCTTGCTTGCACACGAGTGCAAGCTGCGCTCCATCGCTTCGAACTCATCCCGATTGCGCTCCAACGCGCCTGCGTAGAGACTTTGAACACGTTCTAACGGTGATTCCCCATCGCCGCACGCTCCGCAGGAGCGCGGCGGCGGGTCAAGGCGGGCCCTGGGTTCGCCTTTTTTCTTGCATCTGCAGCAGCTTCAGAAAGTTTGACTATGCTCGAATCCATCCGCAAGAACTCCAAGATCGTGATGATCTTGCTGTTCCTGCTGATCATTCCCTCGTTCATTTTTGTCGGTGTCGACCAAAATTACTTCACCGCTTCCAGCCCGACAGTGGCGCGCGTGGATGGTCAGGACATCACCCAGGCTGACTGGGACAATGCGCATCGCGTGGAAAGCGATCGCATGCGTGCAGAAATGCCTAATCTGGATCCCAAGCTGTTGGACTCCGACGAGGCCAAGTACGCCACGCTGGAGCGCATGGTGCGTGACCGCGTGATCGTTGCCGCAGCGCAAAAAATGCACCTGACCACCAGCGACGCCCAATTGGTGCGCACGCTGCAGGGCATTCCTGCAATTGCCTCCCTGCGCAAGCCCGATGGCAGCCTGGATGCCGATGGCTACCGCGCCCTGGTGGCTTCGCAAGGCCTGACGCCAGAAGGCTTTGAAGCCAACTTGCGCCGCGAATTGGCGCTGAACCAGGTCATGGGCAGCGTGCTCAACACCTCGTTCACCACAGCCGCTGCCACCGATGTGGGCATGGACGCTGTGCTGCAGCGCCGTGAAATCCAGGTGGCCATGTTCGATGCCAACCAGTACAAGGCCGGCCTCACGCCTTCGGCCGATGAACTCAAGGCCTTCTATGAGGCCCATGAGGCCAAGTTCCGCAAGCCTGAGCAGGCCGACATCGAATATGTGGTGCTGGACCTGAACACGGTCAAGCAAGGCATTCAGCTGAATGAAGACGATGTGCGTACCTATTACAAGGAAAACGCACAACGCCTTGCCGGCGTGCAAGAAGAGCGCCGTGCCAGCCACATCCTGATCAATGCGCCCCAATCGGCCAGTGCCGAAGAGCGTGCGAAGGCGAAAGCCAAGGCCGAAGCCCTGCTGGCCGAGGTGCGTGCCAAGCCCGACAGCTTTGCCGAAGTGGCCAAGAAGGAGTCGCAAGATCCGGGTTCTGCTGCCCAAGGCGGCGATCTGGGCTTTTTTGCCCGTGGCGCCATGGTGCCTGCATTTGAGCAGGCCGTCTTCAGCCTGGCCAAGGGTGCCATCAGCGATGTGGTGGAAACCGATTTTGGCTACCACATCATCCATGTGACGGATGTGAAGCTGCCCCCCGTGCCCAGCTATGAGCAGCTGCGCCCCAAGATCGTGGAAGAGCTGCAGCAACAGCAAGCCCAGCGCAAGTACGCCGACGTGGCCGACACCTTCTCCAATCTGGTGTATGAGCAGGCCGACAGCCTGCAGCCCGTGGCCGAGAAGCTGGGTCTGAAGGTGCAAAAGGCCAGCAATGTGCAGCGCAACCCGCAGCCGGGTCTGGAAGGTCCTTTGGCCAATGCCCGCTTCCTGCAGGCGCTGTTTGCGCCCGATTCGCTGGAATCCAAGCGCAACACCGAAGCCGTGGAGTTTGGCACCAGCCAGATGGTGGCCGGCCGCATCACGCGCTACGAAGCTGCACATACCGAAGCCCTGGCCGCCGTCGAAGCCGACGTCAAGCGCCTGTGGGTGGCCGACAAGGCTGCCGAGGCTGCCAAGAAGGACGGAGAGCAAAAGCTGGGCGAATGGAAGGCCGATGCCAGCAAGGCACAGGGCCTGGCCGCCGCACAGGTGGTCTCGCGCAACGAGCCCAAGGGCCTGCCGCGTGACGTGATCGATGCGGCGCTGGTGGCTCCGGTGCAAGGCGATGCCGTAGCATGGACCGGCGTGTCGCTGGGCCAGGCAGGCTATGCCGTGGTCAAGGTCAACAAGGTCATGCCCAGCGAGCGCAAGGATGCAGAGTTCTCCCGCCAGGCTGCGCAGCAGTATGTGCAGCTGTGGTCTTCGGCGGAAGGCGCTGCCTACTACGAGATGCTGAAGCAGCGCTTCAAGGTGCAGATCAAGGTGCCGCGCCCCTGATGTGAGGGAAAAGTTTTCAGAATCTCTCTGGAGGCTCTGAAAACCGGGCTACAATAGCGTTCTCTTCCGGTGGCTGTAGCTCAGTTGGTAGAGTCCAGGATTGTGATTCCTGTTGTCGTGGGTTCGAGCCCCATCAGCCACCCCAATTTTTCTCCTTCGGCATGTCTTTTTAGGACGGCATGCTGACAAGGAAACCCCAAGGAGCCATTCCTTGGCAAACCTCTTCCGGTGGCTGTAGCTCAGTTGGTAGAGTCCAGGATTGTGATTCCTGTTGTCGTGGGTTCGAGCCCCATCAGCCACCCCAAATCAAAAAAGCCGTTGATTTTCAACGGCTTTTTTCTTTTCTGCGCTGACCCGTGTAGCACTCGCTGTGGCAGCAGGTCTAGCACTTCCCAAGCGACGCCCCTTCGGATTTGAGCAGCGCCTGACTCTGGAGTCCAGTCTCGAAGATAGGAGATCGGACATGAAGAAGAGGTTTACGGAAGAACAGACCATTGGTTTCCTGCAGGCAGCTGAATCAGGCTTGCCGGTGGCACGGTTTCCTTGAGGCCAGCTACTACCTCTGACGCAGCAAGTCTGGCGGCATGAGCGTGTCCGATGCCCTGCTTGAGAATGAGGTGACGAAAGAAGCTTTGAGAAAAAAGTGGTGAGCGCACTCGCATGGCGCGAGCTGGTACGTCACATGATCAGCAGCGGACTGAGCGAGCCGGCCAAAACCCCTATTGCAAAACCCTGGAGCGATCGGTAATTTCGACGCGGCAACCCAGCATACGTCCGCGTCAAGGCAGCCATGCAAAATACCGATCATTACAAATGCTTTGAGCGGGTCCTGGAAATCACGCGCAGTGCCGGAGCGATCGATGAACTGGCGTGCTCAGTCCTCGACGAGGTCTTCGACCTGACGGCCTGCTCGGCGGCTCAGATTTCTACGTGGGATGCTGAACGACAAAGTCATCACACCGTGGCGTCCAAGGGCTACTCGTCCATCACCCGCAGCGCACTGAACGACTCGAGATATCGCAACGATCTGGTCTGGCCATTTCTGGAAAAGAGCTACGGCGCAGTCTTCTGGAAAGACTGCCCTTTCGAAGTCGGCCAGTCGAATTTTTACTCGTCGATCCTGAAACCCGGTGGCTATGGCGAAGGTGGGACAGTCATCTTGCGCGACCGGCAGCAGGGTTATCTGGGCATGTTGACAGTCAACATGACAGGCAGCCAGCCGCCTCCGCAAAGCGCGCGTGATCTGCTGGGTCTCATCGGGGCTGCGTTGGTGCCTCTGGTCGATCCTTATACGATGCCCAGGCGCCTCGCCGCACTTTGCGCACCGCGCCATGCTGCTGCGGTATTTGACGTCAAAAAAGGTTGGTGCGACATCAGCGGTGAGGGGCTGCCGCCCGCCGAGCTACTTGAGTCGTTGTCTGTTGCTCCGCCTCTCAGGCTGCCCATGAAGTCCAACTGGCAACACGCAAGGCGCGGAAAATCCAGCGGACCGCAAATGGGTAAGTCCATCAGCTTCTCGATCTATCCCATACACGATGGCAGTTGCCAGCAACTTCTGACCTGGCGGCATGATGATTCGCCACATGGATTGACGCCACGCGAGATGGAGGTCTTAAAAGCCGTGGCAAAAGGGTTTTCCAACCACGAGATTGGCCTGTCGCTGGGGATTAGCGGCCGGACGGCGTCTACGCACGTCGAAAGAATACTCCGCAAGCTCAATGTGCAGACACGTGCGGGCGCTGCGTCGATGGCCACGCAGATGGGTCTGTATTTCTGATTCCATATACGTCAGTTGACGGATGTCGGCCCCCACCCCCCTGACTAGACTGATTTCATCGACCGATCCTGGAATGCGCAATCGCTTTCACGACCGGTCGGTGCAACGGTTTCAATCAGGAGGCAAATGTGTCGGCAAAAGAATTATTCGATTTATCTACGGCATCGGGAATTGCGGCGGCCATTCGGGATGGCGAGGTGTCCGCGTTGGAAGTGACGGATGCGGCCATCCAGCGCATCAGCGATCGCAACCCGGCGTTGAACGCCATCACCTTCACCGATTTTGAGGGGGCCCGGCAGGCGGCCCGCCGACTTCAGCAGAAGATCTCTCGCAAGGAGCCGCTCGGACCACTGGCCGGCGTTCCCATGCTGATGAAGGATCTGTACGGGTTCAAACCCGGTTGGCCCGCTTCGTATGGACTGGTTTCGGGTTTACGTGGCAACCTGGCCACGAACTACAGCGTCTTTCCCCAGCGAGTTGAAGCGGCTGGCGGCATCCTCTTGGGGCAGACCAACAGCCCTGTATTCGGTTTCAGGGGGACCACAGACAACCGCGCGGTGGGGCCGACGCGCAATCCTTTCTCGCTGCGGCACAACGCCGGAGGTTCTTCGGGCGGAAGCGCGGCAGCGGTCGCCGATGGCATCGTGCCGATCGCTGGCGCCACCGATGGCGGTGGCTCGATCCGCATTCCATCAGCCTGGTGCGGTGCCGTGGGTTTTCAGCCCTCGGCGGGGCGCGTGCCCTTCATCGCACGGCCCAATGCCTTCGGCTCGGCCTTCTATCTGTACGAAGGACCGATCGCACGTAATGTGAAGGACATATCGCTTGCAATGGCCGCTCTACAGGGGCAGGCCGCACGGGATCCCGCGTCGTTGACAGTAGATGTCGACTTCGAGCAAGCGTTGCACCGCCCGATCAAAGGCAAGCGAATCGCTTTCACACCAGATTTCGGGATCTTCCCGGTGGACCCCCGCATCGTGGCACTTCTGCGTGAAGCCGTTCAGGCGTTCGAGGCGGCCGGTGCGACCGTCGAGGAAGTCGACCTCCGTCTTCCATATTCTCAGGACCGATTGAGCGATATCTGGTGCCGGACGACCGCCATCGGCATCCATGAAACCCTCGAGGCCCTGCTGGCTGGCGGCCATGACATCCGCACGCACAGCTCTGGCGATCTTCCCGCGGAAATGATGAAGTGGGTCGACTCCGTTCCCTCTCTGAAAGTCACCGAGTTGTTCGAGGACCAGGTGGTCAGAACCCAGGTGCTGGATTGTTTTGCCGACCTGTTCCAGACCTTTGACTATGTCGTCGCGCCGACGCTGGCCTGCATGCCGGTTCGCAATGCAAGTGAAGGACTGACGCAAGGCCCAGACAGCATCAATGGAACACCTGTCGACCCACTGATTGGCTGGTGCCTGACCTACCTGACCAACTTCACAGGAAATCCCAGTGCCTCGGTGCCTGCCGGGCTGATTGATGGTCTGCCGGTCGGCATGCTCGTCATCGGGCCCCGTCACGGTGATGCCGATGTGTTGGCAGCCATCAGCGAGTTCGAGCAAGCGAGACCCTGGGGGCACATCTACCGCATTCCCGAATCCCGTCTCCTCTCTTGACCCGCATTCCAAAGACGAACCATCGAATTCAGTCGGAAGACACACGAAAGGATAGCCCCATGGTTACCGAACGCAACTCCAGGCCGGCAGATATGCAGCCGGACGAATCCAACGAATATGAACACGAAGCCGTACCGCTGCGCAGTAGACGCAGTCTTTTGTCGATCACGACCGTGTGGCTGGGTTTCCCGATGATCATCACCTGTGCCATGACCGGCTCGTTGCTGGTGGCC
The DNA here is from genome assembly GCA_031277855.1 of Acidovorax sp. Taxonomy (GTDB): domain Bacteria; phylum Pseudomonadota; class Gammaproteobacteria; order Burkholderiales; family Burkholderiaceae_C; genus Comamonas. Next base: position 54,884 of record JAITLO010000008.1, read on the forward strand.
AGCATGGGGTTCATGAATGCAGTCTGGGCCATTCTTCTGGGCAACCTCATCCTTTTTGTGCTGGTCAGTGCAATTGGCTCGATCGGCGCCAAGACGGGGATGAACTTTGCCTTGCTCGCTAGCAACGTCTTCGGCAAGCGAGGCTATGTCACGGCTTCCGGCCTTCTGTCATTGCTGATTTTGGGCTGGTTTGCGGTGCAAGTCGGTTTCACGGGCAATTTGCTGAAGGCCGCGTTTGGATACAACTACTTTCTTGTCTCTCTGGTGGCTGGCGTGCTTTATCTCGCCGTGACATTGATTGGCATACGAGGCCTGCACTGGATTGGCCTGATCTCTGCCCCGCTGTTCCTGGCCGTCGGCATCTGGGCTTCGATTCATTCAATAGTGCATTCCGACTTTCACGCCATCCTGACCTATGCAGGTTCCTACAAGGAAATGCCGATGGCCTTCGGCATCGCTTTGACCATGGTTGTCGGCCTGTTCATCGACGGCGCCATCGTGTCGCCCGACTTCAATCGCTGGGCCAGGAGCAGCAGGGACTCCACCATCGCTGCGTTCATCACGTTTCCGCTTGCCCACACCTTTGCATTGCTGACCGGTGGAATCATCACCGCAGCATTGGCCAATCCGTCACCGGACCCTTTCGGCCTGGACAACATCTTTGGCTATGTTCTGAAGAACAGTTGGCCCTGGCTCTCGCCACTTGCCGTGATCTTCGCATTCCTGAGTTTCGGCTCGGTCTGTTCGCACAATCTCTACATGTCATCGGTCAATTGGTCGCGCATTGCCGGCATCAAAATGCGTACGGCCGCAACCTTTCTCGCGCTCATCGGCATCACGGTGGCTGCAGGCAACATCTGGTCCTACTTTGTGCCATGGCTGAATCTGCTGGGCATTCTGGTGCCCCCGGTCGGAGCAATCTTTCTGGTGCACTTCCATTTTCTGTCGACCGACCCGTTCAACCATTCCCAATGGCGGCCAACCGCGTTCTGGGCATGGGGTCTGGGTTCGCTGACGGCCTACCTCATCGATCACTTCATGCCGCAGATGTCGACCTCCATCTCGTCCTTCATCGCCGCCGGGCTGGCCTACTGGGTCATCGAAAACATCCGTGTGCGCCAGACAGTCGTGACCGAATGACGGCCTCAGCGCATGCCCAAAGTCGGGTGAGCCAGGAACGCCAAGTGGATGAACTGCAAGCTGGTATTGAGCCAGCGCTCGCAGCTCTTCCACAGCCTCCTGTTTTTCTTCAACCACGCAAAGCTGCGTTCGACGATCCAGTGCCTGGGCATGAGCTTGAATGTGCGCAGTTTGCTCAAAATCCAATCCACCTTTGGTATCCCTGCAAAAAAAGAAAACCCACCGAGCAGGGGCTGGGTGGGCAAAGTCGCATGGAGCGACTCACAAGGAAGAAAGAGCCGGTGCCTTGCGGCAGCCTGGGAAAAGAGAAGGGAGGATGGAGGAGGAGACTCCCAGACCCGGCGATAAAACAAACCGCAGCACCCAATGAAGTAGATGCTCTGGTTTGGCCCGGTTGGCACCGGGCATGGCTAGGAAGGTTTCACGTCATTACTTTCGTTGCATATGAATACGACGCGCAAGTAGGACTTGGCGCGGAAATATGTCAGGAAATAACCTCTGAGCGAGCTGCTGCTCGAGTGCACCAGGGGAGTACCTGGTGCAGTGGGCCAAGGTCACCGCAGGTTGTCAGATTGCTCCCTGCTGCATGGCATCACACGCTGGTTGGCGCAATGCGAAGCCATGGAATCCGGCGTCACTGCGGCATGGCTAACGCAATCTCAGTCTTTGGATGTGCCATGTCACCAAGGCTGCAGACATGTGGGGAAGGTTGGTAGTGGCCCGGGCTGACCCCAAAGCTGCGCTTGAAGGCGCGGCTCAGGTGGCTTTGGTCGGTAAAGCCCGCGTCCAGCGCCGCATCGGCAATGGCTTGTCCGGCACGCAAATACGCGCGTGCCAGGTTCAGGCGCTGTAGCAAGCGATGGGTTTGGGGCGGTACGCCATGCTGCAGCTTGAACTGCCTGGCGTAGTGCTCTCGGCTGAGGCCATAGGCCGAAGCGGCCTCGCGCACGCTGGCAGTGGGCTGTATCTGCAGCTGTTCTCTGCTGGGTGCTGCGGTGCATGGCACTGTGCACTCGGGCCTGTGTTGCGCCAGCACAGCCAGTACATCCTCCCGGCAGTGCAGCCTTCCTGCCAGCCATGTCTGGTGCAGCTGTGCACGCAAGCGTTGCTGTGCATGGCGTGCTGCAGGCAGATAGGCGTTGATGCACAGCAGCTCCTGCGCCTCGGCCAGCGAGTGGTGGACCGTGCCTGCGGGGATGAGCAGGGTCTGGCCTGCCTCTGCGCTGAACAGCGTGTCGCCCACCGCAATGCGCCTGCGGCCTTGCAGCACGATGACGAGCTGATCTTCCGTGTGGAAATGCGCTGGCAGCGCAACCTGTCGGCCCTGAACCTGGCAGGTCTCCACCGCACCCTGTGTGGGCGATGGCCAATAGCGCCATGTGGGCTGCCATGTTGCGAGCTGCTCTGCTGTCGTCATGGGCAGCCATGATAGAGCGAGGGTGCATGGGGAGCACCATGAAGGCAGAATGCTGCACAGCAGGCACAGGCCTGAGATCGCCAGCACGCGACAATTTAAAGATTCCCTCCCAGCCCATGCGTGTCGACCCACATTCCACCGCTACCTCCATGATCGGCTTGAAGCAGGCTGCGCACGCCATGCTGACCAAGCAGGAGCTGCATACCCTGGCAGACGGGTTGCTGGTGCAAGACCGCACGGCCATCGATGACTGCATTGCGTTTGTGCTGGCAGAGACCAGGGGGCTGTGGCACGGCCGGGCCAGGGCAATGATGTGCCGGCGCTTGAAGCATTGCGCCCTGGGGCGTACCCATAGCACCCAGCTGCTGCGCTGCATCTTGCAGCGCTTGCAGACGGGGACGTTTTCTGAGCAGTTCAAGGACCAGCTGCGCCTGGCCATGCACCTGAATGCCAAGCAAACCCTGGCGGCAGGCGAAGAGGCCCAGGCCAGCAGCCGGCCCCATGTGCGGCGTTATGCCTTGTGGCTGGCTTCCTTGCCCTGATGGGTCTGCTGCCTTCCAAACAAAAAATGGACTTCGCTAAAAGTCCATTTTTGATAGCTGCTTCTGTATATGCAGAGCGCTTTACCGGCTGCCTGGATGCTTATTTGTGCAGCCGTGCCATCAAGTCGTGTGCAGCGGCTTCGGGGTCGGGCGCATTCACCAGCGCACGCACCACGGCAATTGAGCCCACGCCGGTGGCTGCCACTTCGGCAAACTGCTCGGCCGCAATGCCGCCAATGGCCACCAGTGGGTAGGCCTGCATCAGCCTCACATAGGCCTGCAAGCGGGCCATGCCCTGGGGGGCGGTGGCCATTTTCTTGAGCGTGGTGGGGAAGACGGCGCCCAGTGCGATATAGCTGGGCTGCACGGCATGGGCCCGCACCATTTCGGCATAGCCATGGGTGCTGACACCCAGGCGCAGGCCGCTGGCATGGATGGCTGCGAGCTGCTCGCCAGCCAGTGCGTCCAGGTCTTCCTGGCCCACATGGATGCCGTAGGCACCGGCGTCGATGGCGGCTTGCCAATGGTCGTTGATGAACAGCAGGGCATTCGTGCCTTGGACGGCTTGCACGGCGGCCTGCACCTCGGCGCGTATGGCCCCCTGGTCTTCGCTCTTGAAGCGTAGTTGCACCGTGGGCACGCCGGCGCGGGCCATGCGGCCCACCCATTCGGCCGTGGGCAGCACGCCGTACAGGCCCAGCTGGCGCGGGCAGGCGGGGAAGGCCTGGATCATTGGGGTCTGGGCCATAGGGGCCTGGGCGGGATCGGCGTGGTTCAAGCCAAAGTCTTGCGGATCGTCCGGCCAGTGCGTCACATCAAAGTGGTTGGTCCGCTCGGTCTGGCGCTGCCAGGCCTGGGCCAGGCATTCGGCATCCACGGCGATAAAGCCCAGGCGGCTGCAGGCCTGCAGCGCAGCCAGATAGGCTGGCTCATGGCGCAGCGCGGGCGGCGTGGGCTGGGGCAGCAGTTCCACGGAGTTGGCATCGTGGTGCAGGCGCGCGCCAAAGGTGGCGCTGTGGTGGTGGACGATGGCGTCCGCCAGGGCCTGGATTTCATCGGCTTGCATGGCGTCTCTCTTCAAGCGTGGTGCCAGAAAGGCGTGCCCAGCACGGGCGTGCTGGGCTGGGCTGCGGATTGCTCGGCCATGGTGCCGGCCAGATAGCCATCACGGCCGGCCTGCACGGCGTCGGCAAAGGCGCCAGCCATGCGCACCGGGTCTTCGGACAGGGCCACGGCGGTGTTCAGCAGCACGGCGTCAAAGCCCCATTCCATCACCGTGCAGGCATGGCTGGGGCGGCCCAGGCCGGCGTCCACAATCAGCGGCACGGAAAGGCGCTCGCGCAGCATCTGCATGGCATAGGGGTTGGCGGGGCCGCGGCCGGTGCCAATGGGGGCGGCCCAGGGCATGACGGCCTGGCAGCCCACATCCACCAGGCGCTGGCACAGCACCAGGTCTTCGGTGCAATAGGGCAGAACCTGGAAGCCGTCCTTGATCAGCATGGAGGCGGCTTCCACCAGATTCAGCGTATCGGGTTGCAGCGTGTAGTCGTCGCCAATCAGCTCCAGCTTGATCCAGGGCGTCTGAAAGACTTCACGCGCCATTTGCGCCGTGGTCACGGCTTCCTGGATGGTCATGCAGCCGGCGGTGTTGGGCAGCACGGGCACGTTCAGCTTGCGCAGCAACTCCCAGAAGCTGGCACCGGTTTCGGCCACCTCGGCGGCATTGCTGCCTTGGCGGCGCAGCGAGGCCGTGACCATGGCCGGCTTGGCGCGGGTCACAGCGGCCTCCAGCACGGCGGGCGAGGGGTAGCGCGAGGTGCCCAGCAGCAGGCGGCTGTGAAAGGTCTGGCCGTAGAGCGTGAGGCTGTCGGCGGAGGGCGAGGCGTTGGTGTTGCTGGACATGGTGTTCTCTTGAATCAATAGCTGCCTGTGCAGGCGTAGCAAGCGCTAGCGGCCTGTTTGATGCATAAAACTGCAGCGCAGGCCGTGGGTGTGAGCAGGTTTAGCCCCCGGTGACCGGCGCAATGATTTCGATGCGGTCGCCCTCGGCCAGGGCATGGGTGCTATAGCGGCTGTTGGGCACAAAGCCGGTGTTCACCGCCACGGCAAAGGGCGGCTGGGCCTGCCAGTGGGCCACGGCATCGGCCACGGTGGCGTGGTCTGGCAGTTCCACAGATTGCTGGTTGATGGTGATGTGCATGGCGGTCACTCGAAAAAACAGTGGCAAGGCGGTGTGTGCGGGTCGTGGAGCGTGCTCTCAGGCCTGGTGCACCGGAACCTCGAATTGTCGCGCCAACTCGCTGCTGCCGCTGCGCAACAGCTGCAATGTCATGTCCAGCATGGCGGGTGAAATCATGAAGCCATGGCGGTACAGGCCGTTGACCTGTAGCACACGGTCATCCAGCCAGCGCAGCGCGGGCAGGTTGTCGGGCAGGGTGGGGCGGCATTGGGTGGCAATTTCCAGAATGCGCGCCTCGGCAAAGCCGGAGTGCACGGTGTAGAGGGCGCTGAGCAGCTCCATGGTGGAGCGCAGGCTGGCAGGGCCCATATCGTCGGACTCGATCTCGGTGGCACCGATCACAAAGACATGGTCCTGCTTGGGTGCGATGTACAGCGGGTAGCGCGGGTGCACCAGGCGGGTGGGGCGTTGCAGCGTGACCTCGGGCGCATGCACGCGCACCACCTCGCCGCGCACGCCGCGCAGGGCGCTCCACTGGGTGCGGGCGCCCAGGCCGCGGCAGTCCAGCACCAGATCGGGCTGACCGGTTTGGCCGGGGGTGAAGTCCGTGGTTTCGCGTGCGGTGTGCCAATGGAAGCTCACGCCCAGGCCTTGCAGCGTGGATTCGAGTGCTGCCAGCAGTTGGCGGTTGTCCAGCTGGCCTTCGCCGGGCAGGTACACGCCTTGCTGAAAGCGGCCTTGCAGCGCGGGCTCCACCCGGGCCATGTGGGCGGCATCCACGTTTTCCAGCGCGGGCAGGCTGGGGTTGATGCGGCGGTTTTTCTCGAACAGGCCGCACAGGCGGGCCGCGTCGGGCGCGTCCTGGCGGTGCCAGACCACCAGGGTGCCGTTTTGCTGGAAATAGACCGGCGCATCCAGCTGGGCAATCAATTCGGGCCAGCGCGTCAGCGCGTACTGGCCCATACGCACAACGCCGGGCTCGGTGATGGCGGACTCGGCCAGCGGGGCCAGCATGGCGGCGGCCACGCGGGCGGCAGCACCATCGGCCTCGGGGCCCTTGGCTTCAAAGACTTGCACGCGGTGTCCTTCACGCGCCAGCTCCAGTGCGAGCAGGCGGCCCATGAGGCCAGCGCCCAAAATGGCGATATGGGAAGGTGCGGTGAGAGCGTGCATGGTGTGTTCGTCGTCCATGGAAAAAGGCAAAACATTCCAGGACCAAACGGGGTGGCAAAGCCTGCAGCAGGCCACCGACTGTGAAACTCCCCACGCCAGCATGATCTGGATCGGGTGTCGGGGCCACGGTGCACAGTGTGCGTGCACAGGCCCCAGGGTCTGTTCTCAGTCGCCGCCACTGCCGTTGCCGGTAGTCTCCGTTGCAGATCAGCCCAGCGTATCGAGAGATGCGCGGTGGATGAGGTGCAGCGGACGTGGAGGGACACCCCTGTTTCGTCCGTGAGCGGCCATTACAGCACAAGCCACATGCCAGCACGGGCTTGTCTGCGCAAGCCTTGGCTTGGGTCATAATTTTTGACCTATGACTCCACAGAAATCTTCTGCGCAGCACAACGCCCCGCGTTATGTGCGTGTGCTGTCCATTGCGGGCTCCGACAGCGGTGGCGGTGCCGGCATCCAGGCCGACCTCAAGACCTTCAGCGCCCTGGGCTGCTACGGCATGACGGCGATTGCCGCCATCACGGTGCAGAACACGCTGGGTGTGACGGGCATACACAGCATTCCCGTGGACATTCTGCGGGGGCAGATTGATGCGGTGGTGGAAGACATAGGCGTGGATGCCGTCAAAATCGGCATGTTGGCCACGCCCGAGGTGGTGCGCACCGTGGCCGATGCGCTGCGCCGCCATCAGCTGACCCAGGTGGTGCTGGACCCGGTGATGGTAGCCACCAGCGGCGACCGCCTGATTGCCGCCGAGACCAAGGATGTGCTGGTGCGCGAGCTGTTTCCGCTGGCCACGGTGGTGACGCCAAATCTGGACGAAGCCAGCTTGCTGATTGGCCGGCCCATCGATGGCATTGATGGCCTGGAAGACGCCGCCCGCGACCTGCTGGCGCTGGGCGCGCCGGCCGTGGTGGTCAAGGGCGGGCATCTACCTGGCGACTGGGTGGTGGACCTGCTGGCCCGCAAGGACGGCCTGCGCCGCACGCTGGAGTCGCCACGCATTGCCACGCACAACGGCCATGGAACGGGCTGCACACTGTCCTCGGCCATTGCGGCCTATCTGGCTCAGGGATTGCCGCTGGAAGATGCGGTGGCTGATGCGCGCAGCTATATCCTGGAGGCGATTCGCAGCGGTGCGGCTGTGCGTACCGGACATGGACACGGCCCCCTCAACCACGGCCACGCTCCTTTGGCTCAGATCATTCGATAGTTTGGGGCTGCGCCTCTTGTGGAGGCGGCCATACAGCGCTTCATGCGTTGTTGCTTGCCTTTGCCGTACCAAAGTACTGTCTGCAGGCCAGCGCCGCGCCTGAAGCGCTGTCTGGCCGTTGGGGCTGGGCATCAAGGCCCACTGCATTGCGGAGGCTCGCTCCGGCAGGCCGTAAATACCAGCAGACCTTTAATATCCTCTGCATAAAAAACACCCCGCAGGGCTTGGGCCTTGCGGGGTGTTTTTTGTGGGGTAGCAGCTTATTTGCTGGCGGGGTCGGTCACAAAGCCAATCTTGCGCACGCCGGCAGATTGGGCTGCGGCCATGGCCTGGGCCACGCGCTCGTAGCGCACTTCCTTGTCGCCGTGGATGTGCAGATCGGGCTGCGGGTCCTTGGCGGCTTCGGCCTGCAGGCGGGTCTTGAGCTCCTCGTCGGAGATGGCTTCCTTGTTCCAGTGGTACTGGCCATCGGCCGTGATGGACAGGCTGATGTTTTGTGGCTTGACCTGTTCTGGCTCGTTGTTGGCACGCGGCAGATCCACATTGACCGCGTGCTTCATGACCGGAATGGTGATGATGAAGACGATGAGCAGCACCAACATGACGTCCACCAGGGGCGTCATATTGATTTCATTCATCACGTCATCGCTGTCGTCTTGGGTGCCGAAGGACATGGCTTAAGCGCCTTTCTTCAGGGGCGAGACATTGCCGCTTTGGTGGCTGTCCACGCGGGCGCCGGTGACAAAGTAGGCATGCAGGTCGTGGGCAAAGCTGTTGAGGCCGTTGAGCACATTCTTGTTGCCACGTACCAGGGCGTTGTAGCCCAGCACGGCGGGGATGGCCACGGCCAGGCCGAAGGCGGTCATGATCAGGGCTTCGCCAATGGGGCCGGCCACCTTGTCGATGGATGCCTGGCCCGAGGTGCCAATCGCCACCAGCGCATGGTAGATGCCCCACACCGTGCCGAACAGACCCACAAAGGGAGCGGTGGAGCCCACCGAAGCCAGCACGGCCAGGCCGGACTGCAGGCGTGCGGTGAATTCGTCGATGCAGTAGCGCAGCGAGCGGGTCATCCAGTCGCTGATATCCAGTGCGTCATGCAGATGGGCGCTGGTCTTGCGGTGGTGGGCCTGGGCTTCACGGCCTTCCAGGGCCATGTAGCGGAAGGGGTTGGAAGGATCGGTGTCCAGCTTGTTCAGGCCGGAGCCAAAGTCCGCGCTGTGCCAGAAGTCCTTGGCCTGGCGGGCCTGCTTTTTGAACTTCACCAGGGCCAGAGCCTTGACGATGATGACCACCCAGGAGGCGATAGACATCAGCAGCAGCAGGATGGCCACGCTGCGTGTGACAAAGTCGCCTTGTGCCCAGACGTGGGCAATGCCGAATTGGGATTCCATGAAAACTCCTGAGGTGAATGCTTATTCGAGTACGAAATTGATGGGCACGATGTTCCACATGCCTTCCGGGACGCCGTTGCGCTTGCCGGGAACGAATTTCCAGCGTTTGACGGCGTCGATGGCCGCCTTGTCCAGGCGGTCGTAGCCGCTGGATTTGTTGATTTCGATCTGCTGCGGCTGGCCCTGGTCGTCGATATAGACGCGCAGCACCACCTTGCCTTGCTCGTTCATGCGGCGGCTGATCGAGGGGTAGGAGGGGCGGGGGTTGTTCAGATAGGCCGCGTTGCTCGACGGCAGCTGAATCGCCGGAGGCGCTGGCGGAGCCGGGGGGGCGGGAGGCGCTGGCGGTGCTGCCGGGGCCTCCTTGACCGGAGCCGGCGTGCTGTCCAGCGTACCCGTGGGCGCGTTGGGGGCTGGTGTGGGGTCGGCAATCGCCTTGGGCAAGACCGGCTGCTTTTGCACCGGCTTGGGAGCAGGTGTGGGCTTAGGCGTTGGCTTGGGCGGTTGGGGTGTGGGGGGCGCAGGCGGCGGAGGTGCCGGTGGTTGAGGCTCGGGTGCCGGCGGAGCGATGAACTCCGCAATCACCACGGGCGGCTCAATCTGGACTGCTGGTGCCTGGCTCAAACCATGTTGCAAGGCCCATATACCCGCTGCGTGTGCTGCTGCCACCGCGCCGACGATGGTCGCCTTGCGACCAAAGCTTGCCGTGGGAGCAAATCGTTCAAGTGAAGACATAGGGGATTAAAAAGCCGGCCCTGGGCCGGCAGATGCATCAGACCACCTGGGGTGGTCTGTCAAAGCAAGATGGCTCCATTGTGGCGATGCAAGCACCAAGAAGCCAGGGGTGTGTCAGCGTCGAAAAATCCACAAGGAACACCCCAGAACCAGAATCAGACTGCCCGTGATGCTTGCGAGGTAGGCCATGCTTTGCTCTCCATGATGGATGTGGCAAGCTGAACGGATTGGGCGGATTCGTTGTGAATGGCGGCATGCGTGCCTGTGGCACAGCATTTGTCCACCACATCACGGGCGCAGCTTTCGCAGCGTCCGCATTGGGTGGCCACGCCAAGTTCAAACTGGATCTCGTCGAACGACATGCCCGCATGCGCGTGGCGTGCGATTTCGCGGTCAGAAACCCGGCGGCATACACAAACGATCATGGCGTCAAGCAGTTGTGGCTGGCTGTTAAAAGATGGACTTGATTATAAATAGGAATCCATCGCATTTGCAATGTCTATCGCAGCCATAGCCTACAACTTGTGGGGTGGCCTGCTGGCAGGGCTCTGCCACAGGCAGTCCGGGCCGATGTCGGCCAGCGTTGCGCAGCCCATTTGTGCCATGCACAGCTCCAGCTCGGCGCGCAGCAAATGCAGCATATGGGCCACGCCCAGCATGCCGGCGGTGGCCAGGGCATGCAGCTGGGGGCGGCCCACCAGAACGGCCTGCGCCCCCAGAGCCAGGGCCTTGAATACATCGCTGCCCCAGCGCACGCCGCTGTCCAGCAGCAGCGGTACGTTCACGGCGTCGGCGATAGCGGGCAGCACCTCCAGTGGGCTGACTGCACCATCGAGCACGCGGCCACCGTGGTTGGAGACGATGAGTGCATCCGCGCCCCCGGCCACGGCCTGGCGCGCGGTAGCGGGGGACAGCACGCCTTTGACCAGCAGCGGCAGCCGGGTTTGGGCGCGCAGCCAGGTCAGGTCGTCCCAGCTGGGGGCCTGCAAGGCCAGCGGCGTGCCAAACAAGATGGGGCCCTGGGCCAGGTGGCTGGTGTGCTGGGGGGCGGGCATGCCGCGCAGATTAGCGGCCTCCACCCCATAGGGCAGGGGAAAGCCCGAGCGCTTGATGCTGGCGTCCACCGTCCAGACGATGGCGGTGTAGCCCGCAGCCTCGGCCCGGCGCAGCAGGGCCAGCGTGTGTTCGCGCTGGGGCTGGAAGTACAGCTGGAACCAGCGTGGCCCGCCGCCATGGCCCATGTCCTGGGTGGCTTGCTGGCCGGCGGCGGCAATCTCTTCCAGCGTGTGGCTGGACAAGGTGCTCACCACCATGCCGGTCTGCAAGGCCATGGCCGCACGCATGGTGGCCAGCTCACCCTCGGGGTGGACCAGCCGGTGGTAGGCCACGGGTGCCAGCAAAATAGGGCTTTCCAGGGCATGGCCCAGCAGGGTGCTGCGGGTATGGGCATGGCGCAGATCGGCCAGGTGCCGGGGCAGCAGGCGCAGTGCATCAAAGGCAGCGCGGTTGTGCTGCAGCGTCAGATTCTGGTCGCTGCCACCCTCGATATGGCACCAGGCATGGGCCTCCACATGGTGTATGGCTTGTTGGGCGTAGTCGGCCAGCGATTGGGTGTCGGCGGCAATCTGTGTGCGCGCCGGCTGAATGGCTTGGCCCAGGGCGTTCAGGGATGGAGTGTTGGACATGGGTGAGGGTGCAGCTTAGGACTCAGACCACATGCGCAACAGATTGTGGTAGGTGCCCGAGAGGGCGGAGATACGGTGGTAGTCCGGGTGGTCTATGGTGAGGTGCTGCACCGACTGGTCCAGCTCGAACAGCAGGCGGCGCTGCTCGGCCGATTTGACCAGGCTTTGCGTCCAGAAAAAGCTGGCATAGCGCACGCCCTGGGTAACGGGGTTGACGCGGTGCAAGCTGGTGCCGGGATAGACGATGGCGTCCCCTGCTGCGAGCTTGACGCTTTGGGTGCCGAAGGTGTCCTCCACCATCAGCTCGCCGCCTTCGTACTCATCGGGCTCGCTGAAGAACACCGTGGTGGACACATCGGTGCGCACCTTGATGGAGGTGCCGGGGATGGTGAAAAAAGCGTTGTCGATGTGGTTGCCATAGGTGCCACCGCCTTCGTAGCGGTTGAAGCGCGGCGGCAGCACCTTCAGCGGCAGCGCGGCCGACATGAACAGAGGGTTCCTGCCCAGCCTGTCCAGCAGCAGATTGCCCATGCTCTTGCCCACGGGGCTGTCCAGCGGCAGCTGCAAATTGCTTTTGACCTGCGCCGCCACATGGCCGGCCGTGACGCGGCCATCTTGCCAGGCTGCAGCCTCCAGTGCCTGGCGGCATTGTTGAACTTCTTCTTTGGTGAGCAGGGCGGGAATGCGGAGCAGCATGGTGTAAATAAGTGTGATGCGCAGTTATGGAAGAAGTGTGCAGCAAAAAAGCCCCGACAGCGGTGTGTGCTGACGGGGCTTGGTTTCTGCTGCTGCGCCAGATCAAGTGGCGCAGCAATGGGGCGCGTGGCGTATCAATAAGTGAACTTGAGGGAAGCCACTGCAGAGCGACCCGCCGCCATGGTGGCGTAGTGGGGCGAACGCACGCCGCTGTAGTAAACCTTGTCGCCCAGGTTGTACAGATTCAGCTGGAATGCCAGATTGCGGTTGAACTGGTAGGCCATCATGGCGTCGTAACGGGCATAGCCATTGGCGCCCTTGGTGACGATGCCGCCATCCACCTTGGAGACTGCATAGGCAGCGTTGACGCTGCTTTGTGCATAAATGCCCAGGCCCAGGGTCAGCTTGTTCATGGGCTTGTAGCTGGCCCACAAACTAAAGCTGTGCTTGGGCGTGTTCACAAAGGGTTGGCCGTTAGATGCGGAAGGCGTGCACACGGAAGGTGTTCCGCTGCAGGTCTGGCCAGCCTTTTTCTGCTCGCTATCCATATAGGTATAGCCACCAAACACGCTCAGATTGCTCAGAATCTGGCCGGTAAAGCCCAGCTCAATTCCGTTGACCACCTTGTCGCCAGCCATATAGACGAAGCCATCAGGGTCTGTAATACGTGCATTGGTGACTTCGTTGCGGAAGATGGCGGCTGTCAGGCCCAGCTTTTTGTCCAGCAAGTCCCATTTGGTGCCCAGCTCCATGGAGCGGGTCTTTTCGGGCTTGAGGGTGGATGCGACATCGGTGGTGATGCTCAGATCTTCGTTGCCATTGCCCAGCGTGGCTCCGCCGGGGCGCGACGAGGTGCCGAGGTTGGCGTAGATGCTGCCATTGGATGCGGGCTTGTAGACCAAGCCCAGCTGGTAGTTGAACAGCGTATCGGTGCGCGAGTAGTCGAAAGCAGTCGACTTGGCGTTGGTGATCGGGTTGGTGTAGGCAGGCGCAACGTTGGAGACTTTGTAGTGGTCCATGCGCAAGCCGGCGTTCAGCAGCCATTGCTCGTTGAACTTCAGGGTATCGAAGCCATACAGGGCAATGGTGTCTACCTTGTTGGTTTGGACACGGCCTTTGTCCCAGGCGTAATTCCAGGGGGTGGAGGCGTTGGGCGCATTCAAAGGTGTGCACCACATATTCGCAGAGGTGCATTTGCTGGTCGCGTTATCCTGGATGGCGCCAGATTGCAGGTCCGCCTTTTCCTTGGCCAGCTCCAGGCCAAAGGCATAGCTGTGACTGATGGAGCCTGTTTGCTCCTTGCCAGTGAACTCGGTCACGTTTTGCAGCGTGGTTGTCACAGAATCGCGGAAATTGCCGCGACGCCAGACGTAGCCATTGATTGCGTTGCCCTTGCTGTCGTCAGGCTGGGTCCAGACATAGTCTTGGCTGGACCGGCTGTAGCGCAGCGTATTGCGCAGCTTGTTGGTGTCGCTGAACTTGTGCTCGACGGAGGCGGTCAGCAGATCGCTCTTCTCTTTTTCATAATCCCGGTTGAACAGACCGTACCAGTTCTTGCGGTTGTTGCCGTAGGTGGGGCGCACCGTGCTGCCGCCAGGCAGGCCAGCCATGGCGTTATTGCTGTACAGATAAGGCACGCCGCCGTCAGGGATGTTGTCGGTCTGCAGATGTTGCCAGGACAGCGTGACCTCGGTGGGCGTACCCATGCCAAAGGTCACGGTGGGGGCAATACCCCAGCGCTTGTTCTGGGGGCCGTTGCGGCCGGGCACATCGGCGTCGTGTGCCATGGCGTTCAGGCGGAAGCCCACGCCTTCGCTCAACACGCGGTTCAGATCCAGCGTGGCGCGCTTGTAGCTGTCGGTGCCCAGGCCCACATCGCCGGAGATGAAGTTCTCGTTCTTGGCCTTCTTGGTGGTGAGGTTGATAGAGCCACCCGCGCCGCCGCGGCCTGCATAGGCCGAGTCCGCGCCCTTGATGACCTCCACCGACTCCACGTTGAAGACCTCGCGTGTGCCGGCTGCGATGTCACGTACACCATCCACAAAGGTGCTGGTTTGGGCATCCATGCCGCGAATAAAGGGCTGGTCGCCAGAGGGGTTGCCGCCTTCGCCGTTGCCAAAAGTGATGCCAGGGGTGGAGCGCAGCGCGTCCTGCAGGCTGGTGGCGCCGGTTTGCTTGATGAGTTCTTCCGAAATCACCTGTACGGTTTTCGGGGTGTCAATCAAAGGGGCGGTGAACTTGCCTTGGGGCGAAACCTCGGGCTTGAAACCGCTGGCTTCTGCGCTGGATTGCACACGCACGGTGGGCAAGGTGGCTTCGGTCTGGGCCAGGGCGGCGGTGCCGATGAGGCTGAGCCCCATGGCGAAAACAAATGGCTTCAGCTCGCTGTGCAGGCTGTGGCCATCTTCTACTGGTGTTGTATTGCGTTGCATGGTTTTGGAGTAGATGGGTCAAAAACTGACTGGCGGATTTTAAATACTAGTGAGAATGGTTCTTGAACTTGTTTGCGAGATAAATGCAATTCATTCAGGGTTGTGGTGGCATGCCAACAGCGCAGGCGTGTGAGTGAAGGCCCGCGTTCGTGGTCACGGGAGCTTCTGTATCTGCTGAGTAAAGTAAATAAAAGTGAGATTCATTTGAGTGCTCAACACTACAATGCCCGCTGGCCATTTCTCGGTGCCTGGCTGCTGCGGTGCGCAGTGCCGCAGCTACACACCGAAATGGAATGGCAACCCCAATCAGTTCTGAGAAGGGCGGCAGGTACGGCTGGGTAGCGCGCTAGGGCGCTGCAGCTGGAGGCCGCCCGGATTTCTCTTCCTCAAGGTTTGGTATGAAAGCGGCTTCAACCAAGGCCCCGCAGCGGGCGTATTGGCTCAAGACATTGCATGAATGGCACTGGATCAGCTCCGCCATTTGCCTGATCGGCCTGCTGCTGTTTGCCGTGACCGGCATCACGCTCAATCACGCCGGGCAGATCGAAAGCAAGCCGGTGGTGGTGAGCCGCGAAGGCCAGTTGCCGCAGCCCCTGGTAGATGCCTTGGTCAATGCGCAGGCAAGGCAGACTGAAGATGCGCGCTTGCCGGAGCCGGTGCGCGCATGGGTGCAGTCCGAAATGCAGGTGCAGCTAGGCCGTAATGCCGCCGTGGAGTGGAATGCGGAAGAGGCCTATGTGCCCATGCCCAGGCCCGGGGGCGATGCCTGGCTGCGGCTGGACTTGCAAAGCGGTGGTGTGGAGTACGAATCCACGGACCGGGGCTGGATTTCCTACCTCAACGACTTGCACAAGGGCCGCAATACCGGCGTGGCCTGGAGCCTGTTCTTGGACGTTTTTGCAGTGGGCTGCCTGCTGTTTGCCGTGACCGGGCTATTGATTTTGAAGATGCATGCCCTGCGCCGGCCACTCACCTGGCCCATGGTAGGCCTGGGCTTGGTGATCCCTGCGTTGCTGGCGTTGTTGCTGGTGGGGCATTGAGATATGGACACCCCCCTGAGGCACTGCGCGCCTTCCCCCCGCTCTCGCTTCGCTGCGCTCGCGGGCAGGGGGACGCTGCCAGCGCGGCGGGGCGGCCCTTGCGCGGCAGCCCTGGCTTGGGTCGTGCCAGTTTTATGCCTCATGGGTGACGCAAGCGTGCGTGCTTGTCCATCCCCTGTTTTTACCGAAGGAACTTGTTTTTTATGGCCCAAAAGCTTTTTTCTTACTCCGCAGCGCTGAGCGCGGTGCTTGGTCTGCCTGCCATGGCGGGCGGCATGCAGGTGACTGTGACGGTGCCGCAGCTGCAGGTGGCTGAATACCACAAGCCCTATGTGGCGGTGTGGTTGGAGAAGGCCGATGGCGGCGTGGCCGCCAATTTGTCGGTTTGGTATGACCTGAAGATGAAGGATGCCGAGGGCACCAAGTGGCTCAAGGACATGCGCCAGTGGTGGCGCCGCACGGGCCGTGAGCTGAGCCTGCCCATTGATGGCGTGACCCAGCCGACCAAGCCTGTGGGTGCCCATGCGCTGACCTTCACCGAAGGCAAGAACCCGCTGCCCCAGCTGGCGCCTGGCAGCTACAAGCTGATGGTGGAGGCCGCACGTGAAGTGGGCGGCCGCGAGGTGGTGAGCATTCCTTTTGAATGGCCGGCCAAGCAGGCCACCAGCCTGTCTGCACAGGGCAAGACCGAGCTGGGCCTGATCAAACTGGATTTGAAATAAGCCCCCCTGAGGCACTTCGTGCCTTCCCCCCAAGGGGGACGACGGCCTTTGCTGCGGGGCGGCCCTTGCTGGCCGTCTCTGGTCTGGGCCCTGCCAGTTTCATAGGCTGTGCGTATTGCTCAGCACCATGAATTACGAAATCTCCTCAATCATTCGCAAGAAAGCACACATGATGTTCAACAAACGCACTGTTCTGGCCACGGCTTTGGCGCTGGCTGCTGTCTGCTCGCATGCCCATGACCTGTGGTTCAAGCCTTCGAGCACCGTGCTCTCCAAGGCCGACTGGGTGACGGTGGATGCCGCCGTCTCCAACGATGTGTTCTTCTTCAACCACCGCCCGCTGGGCTTGGAAGCCGTCAAGGTTTCGGCCCCCGATGGCGCCGATGTGGCCATGCAGAATGTGCTCAAGGGCGAGCTGCGCAGCGTCTTTGACTTCAAGGCCGAACAGCCCGGTACCTACCGCGTTGCCATGGTGGCTGCGGGCGTGATGGGGGGCTACAAGGACGCCAAGGGCCAGATGAAGCGCTTGCGCGGCTCGGTGGAGGACATCCTCAAGCAGGTGCCGGCCGATGCCACCGAGGTGCGTGTCATCGAAACCCAGCGTCGCATGGAAGCCTTTGTCTCCGTGGGCAAGCCCAGCGCGCTGGCGGTGACCGGCAAGGGTCTGGAGCTCAAGCCCATCACCCATCCCAACGACCTGGTGAGCAGCGAGGAAGCCCGCTTTGTCTTCCTGCTGGATGGCAAGCCAGCAGCCAATCTGGAGGTGGAGCTGGTGGCAGATGGCATTCGCTACCGCGATGGTGTGGATGCCATGCAGCTCAAGACCGATGCCGAAGGCGTGCTCAAGGTCAAGTTCCCACGCCCTGGCCTGTTCTGGCTGAGCACCCAGGCCAAGGACCAGAAGACCAGCATTGCCAAGGCGACGGAGCGCAGCCTGAGCTATGTGGCGACGCTGGAAGTGCTTCCCTGAACACCCCCTGAGACGCTGCGCGTCTTCCCACTCTCTGGCACTGCGTGCCGGAGGGAGACGGCACCAGCGCTGCGGGGCGGCGCGGCCGGCGTAGGCCCTTGCGCGGTGCCCTGGCTTGGAGCCGCGCCCGCTTCACGCGCTGTGCCAGTTTTATGCTTAGCGCCCTGGCTTCACTCCCTCGCCCCTTCGGGGAGAGGGTGGGGGTGAGGGGAGCGCCGCAAGGCGCTGCTGACCTCCTTCCCAACATCTGAACTTGGCATGACCGGATCCTCTACCCCCCGTGTTTCCTACGCATCCAGCCTGTGGAAGCTGCCGCAGGCTGCGCCGCTGCATGGTGGGGCGGGTGATTTTTCCCAGCCGGGCTGGGGGCGCGTGCAGCTGCAGCATGCGCAAGATGCGCGCAGCCAGCGCTTGGCGGGCAGCACCATGGGCACCACCTGGTCTTTGCGTTTGGCCAATCCTGATTTTTTGCCGTTGGAGCCGGTGCAGGCCCAGTTGCAGCAGGTACTGGATGAAGTCATTGCCCAGATGAGTAACTGGGAGGCGGATTCCTTCATCTCCCGCTACAACGCAGCGCCTGCGGGCAGCTTGCATGCGCTACCTGCGCAGTTCGCACGGGTGCTGGAGGCTGCCATGTTGTGGGCCCAGCGCTCAGGTGGTGCCATGGACCCCACCATGGGTGGCTTGGTGTCGCTGTGGGGCTTTGGTCCGCGTGCAGAGCCTTTGCGCTCGCACAGCGGCGTGTTGCCTAGCCAGGCGCAGGTGGATGCGCTGCAGGCCCAGGCTGGCTACCAGCGTCTGCCGTGGGCTACAGGCAGCACGCAGTTGCTGCAGCCTGGCGGCGTGCAGCTGGATTTTTGCGGCATTGCCAAGGGCTTTGCCGTGGATGCGGTGGTGGAGCTGCTGCAGGCCCAGGGCTGGAGTGGCGGTCTGTTTGAAATCGGTGGTGAGTTGCGCAGCTGGGGCCAGCGGCCCGATGGGCAACCCTGGCGTGTGCAACTGGCCAGCGGGCCCGAGGCCGCATCGCAGCCCGTGGTGGTGCAGGTGGGCGAGGGTGCGTTTGCCACCTCGGGCGATTGCTGGCACCGCTTTGCCAGCGGCGGTCAGCAGTATTCGCACACCCTGGATCCGCGCACCGGCTGGCCGGTGGCACATGATTTGGCCAGCGTCACCGTCTACCACGCGGCCTGCATGTATGCCGATGCCTTGGCCACGGTGCTGACGGTGCTGGGCCCGGAGGAGGGCATGGCGTTTGCCAGGCAGCACGATATCGCTGCGGTCTTCACCTCGCATGGTGCCAACGCGCAGCCGCTGCGCACCCCAGCGTGGCATTCGCAATTTGGACATTGAATATGGAATGGCTTGTTTCCCCCGCGCGCATGGCGGGCGCGGCTTCGCTGCTGGCAGGTTATGCGGCACTGTGCGCAGGCGTGGCCTGGCAGGTGCGCGGCCGGCGGCGCCAGGAAGCGGCGGAGGCTCATATGGGCGGCCAGGGCCCTGGGGTGCTGGTGGCCTATGCCAGCCAGACCGGCCAGGCCCAGGCCGTGGCCCGCGCCACGGCGCAGATGTTGGGGCAGGCAGGCTTTCAGGTACTGCTGCAGCCGGTGGAGCACATCACGGCCGCATTGCTGCAGAGCAGCCCGCGCAGCGTGTGGGTGCTGTCCACCACCGGCGAGGGCGATGCACCGGACCACGCGCTCTCTTTCATGCAGCAGGTTCTGCCCCATTCATGCGCTTTACAAAGGCATTCCATGCAGGTGCTGGCGCTGGGTGACAGGGAGTACGCCCAGTTCTGCAGCTTTGGCCAGCAGGTGCATGACTGGTTGCAGACCCAGGGCGCCAACGGCCCGCTGACCTGTGTGGACAATATGCACCCCGCCACCTTGCAAGCTTGGCAGGGGCAGATGGAGCAGCAGCTGCAGCAATGGGCCGCAGCCGCTGGTGTCGATGCCATGGCCCCGCAGGGCGACTGGCTGCTCCCCACCCCGCGCCAGCGCATGCGGTTGCAGCGGCGCCAGCTGCTCAACCCCGGCAGCAGCGCGGGTGGCCTGTATGTGCTGGACTGGGTGGCAGAGCAGGGCGCGCTGCCCGACTGGGAGGCCGGCGACCTGGTGTCACTGGCCGTGCCCGCAGACCCCGAGCGCCCACGTGATTACTCGATTGCATCGACTCCCGCCGACGGCTGTCTGCAACTTCTGGTGCGCGAAAGTCTGCGTGTCGATGGCAGCCCGGGGCTGGCATCGGGCTGGCTGTGTACCGGCATGGCCGAGGGCGATGTATTGGAGATGGCGGTGCGGGCCCATCCGGGCTTCCGGCTGGAATCCAATGCCGAGCGGCCGCTGATTTTGATTGGCAACGGCTCCGGCCTTGCGGGCTTGCGTGCCCACATCAAAGCCCGTGTGCAGCGTGGCCTGTATGCGCAATGGCTTGTTTATGGCGAACGCAGCCCCAGGCATGACGCCATCTGCGGGGAGGAACTGCAGGCGTGGCTGGAACAGGGAAAGCTGGAGCGCCTGGATCTGGCCTGGTCGCGCGAGGTGCCGCAACGCCGCTATGTGCAGGACGTATTGCTGCAGCAGGCCGAGCCGCTGCGGGACTGGGTGGCGCGCGGTGCGGCGATTTATGTGTGCGGCAGCATGCAGGGCATGGGCCAGGGCGTGCACCAGGCGCTGGAGCAGGTACTGGGAGCCGACGCATTGCAGGATTTGCAGCGCAGTGGGCGGTATCGACGGGATGTGTACTGATGGGACACCCCCTGAGTCGCCTGCGGCGCCTTCCCCCCGCTCTTTGCTCGCTGCGCTCGCGGGCAGGGGGACGCTGCCAGCGCGGCGGGGCGGCCCTTGCGCGGCAGCTCTGGTCTAGGCAGCGCCAGTTTGATGGGCTGTGCCTGCTGTTTGAGGTGTCGTCATGTCCGCATCAAGATTTTCAAAACAAAAAAGCCGGCAATTGCCGGCTTTTGTATTTTTGCGAAAGCAAAAATTACTTGACGTGCTTACCGATCAGGCCGGCCATTTCGAACATCGAAACTTGGGGCTTGCCGAACACTTCCTTGAGCTTGGCGTCGGCGTTGATCATGCGCTTGTTAGCGGCGTCTTGCAGGTTGTTGGCCTTGATGTAGACCCACAGCTTGCTGATGATTTCCGTGCGAGGCAGGGGAGCAGAGCCGACCACAGCAGCCAGAGCGGCGCTGGGGGTCAGGGGTTTCATGAAGGCTGCGTTGGGGGTGCGCTTTTTTGCGGGAGCTGCGGGTGCAGCAGTTGCCTTCTTTGCAGTTGCCATGTTGCTTGTCCTTGAAGAGGAAGTGGTTCTTTTCACCTGTATGCGGTCTTGCATCACAGGCATCAGCAAATCCTACTGGGAAAAATTGCCCATTCCAAGCTGACTGGGCGGTTTTTTTGACTTGAATTGTTTTGCAACGTCACTTTTGTCCAGATTGCCACAATTTCGAGGCATTTTTCAGGCTGCAGGAAGGCAGCTTGGCCCTTGTCGGGTGCTCGTCAGCCGCTTTGTGCATCATGGTGTGGGAAGCGGGCATGCACTGCGCCTGCAGTTTTTCACTATCCGGGAGACCTTCATGATTGCATCCACCACCCCCGTCGGGGCATTTGCCACCTGTGATCTGTGCGATGTGTACAAAAACGACACCAGCGGGCAGTTCCGTGTGCTACCTCCCGTGTTTCAGGACTACGGAGGCAAGGCCAGCTTTGCCGGTCCGGCCGCGACGGTGCAGTGTTTTGAGGACAACAGCCTGGTGAAAGCCGCCGTGGAATCCCCGGGCCAGGGCCGGGTGCTGGTGGTGGACGGCGGCGGCTCGGTGCGCAAGGCCCTGGTCGGGGGAAACCTGGCGGCCGCTGCCGCACGCAATGGGTGGGCCGGTGTGCTGGTGCATGGCGCGGTGCGCGATGTGGCCGAGTTGCGTGCCACGGCGCTGGGGATTCGTGCGCTGGCGCTGATTCCCATGCCCACGGAAAAGCGCAACCAGGGCCGGGCCGATCTGGAGGTGGTCATTGCCGGTGTGGTCGTGCGCCCCGGTGACTGGGTGTATGCCGATGCCGATGGCATTGTGGTGTCGGACCAGCCTGTGCACCCGGCTGCATAGCGATCGTAAACACGCGCTCAGGCGCCGTGCCATACTGAAAACCGGCTGCGCTGTTTTGCAGCCTTTTTCTGAAAAGCATGCTATGGCACAGAAGCACACGGCTCCCGGCGGCGCAGACCATTCCCCCCGCAGCAGCCAGAGCGCGCTGACGCTGGCCGCGCTGGGCGTGGTGTTTGGCGATATAGGCACCAGCCCGCTGTATGCCTTCAAAGAGGCATTCAACGGCAGCCATGGGCTGGCGCCCACGCCCGAGCATGTGCTGGCCGCGCTCTCGGCCCTGTTGTGGGCGGTGATTGTGGTGGTAGCCATCAAATATGTGTGGGTGGTGCTCAGCTACGACAACGACGGTGAGGGCGGCGTGCTGGCGCTGACGGCGCTGGCCCACCGTGTGCTGGGCGACAGCTCACGCCGCTCGCGCCTGGTGGTGGGGGCCGGGGTGTTTGCTGCGGCGCTGTTCTATGGCGATGCCATCATCACCCCGGCGATTTCAGTGCTCTCGGCCGTCGAGGGCTTGAGCATTGCCACCCCCGAGTTCGAGCATTTCATTGTGCCCATCACCATAGGCATCTTGATCGGGCTGTTTTCCATACAGATGAAGGGCACGGGCAGCGTGGGGCGGCTGTTTGGCCCGGTCACCATCATCTGGTTTGTGTGCCTGGCCTGGGCGGGTGTGCACAGCATGGTGCAAACGCCCGAGGTGTTGCAGGCCATCAACCCGCTGTATGCGCTGCGCTTTGCGCTGGAGCAGCCGGGCAAGGCCTTTTTCTTGCTCTCCGCCGTATTCCTGGCCATGACCGGGGCCGAAGCCCTGTATGCCGATATGGGGCATTTCGGTAGCCGTGCCGTGCGCCTGGGCTGGTTTGGCCTGGTGTTCCCGGCGCTGATGGTCAACTACTTTGGCCAGGGAGCGCTGATCTTGCGTGACGCCGCAGCGGCCGAGAATCCGTTTTTCCTGCTGGCTTCACCCTCGCTGCTGCCCCTGGTGGTGCTGGCCACGGCAGCCACGGTGATCGCCTCCCAGGCCACTATTTCGGGTGCCTATTCCATGACGCTGCAGGCCAGTCGCCTGGGCTATTTGCCGCGCGTGCGCGTGCTGCACACCTCGGACCAGGAGCAGGGCCAGATCTATATTCCCAGCGTCAACTGGTTGATGCTGCTGGCCGTCATTGCCCTGGTGCTGGCCTTCAAATCCTCAGGGGCGCTGGCCGCAGCCTATGGCATTGCCGTCTCGGGCACCATGTTGATTACCACCATGCTGGTGGGCTTTGTGGTGTATTTGGGGCGCCGCCGTTATCGCGGCCTCACCCTGGTTGCGCTGGCAGGTTTTGCGCTGCTGGAGATCGGCTTTTTCACCTCCAACCTCACCAAGCTGGACCAGGGTGGCTGGTTCCCGCTGACCGTGGGCGCGCTGATTTTCATCGCCCTCACCACCTGGCGTGACGGCACACAGCTGCTGGCCGAGCACCGCAGCCGCCTGGACATTCCCATGAGCGAGCTGCTGCACACGCCCATGAGCGATGTGCCCATAGTCTCCGGCACGGCGGTGTATCTGACCTCCGACCCCAAGCTGGTACCCAGCGCGCTGTTTCACAACCTCAAGCATTTCAAGGTCATGCATGAGGAGACCGTGTTTCTGCATGTGGTCAATGAAAACAGCCCCTATGTGCAAGACAGCCAACGCCTGCAGCTGCAAAGACTGTGCAACGGGGTCTGGACGCTGGGCATGCATTTCGGCTTTCGCGAGCAGCCCAATATTCCGGCCGCGCTGCAGCTGATACAGCCCGATGCCGAGGGCGAAAAACCTCGGCTGGACCCCATGCGCACCAGCTTTTTCGTGGCCCGCATGCAGGTGGTGGACGGCCCGGGCGGGCTGTCGCCATGGCGCTGCGCTTTGTTCGGCTGGATGATGCGCCAGTCGGCCAGCGCCTCGGGCTACTACAAGCTGCCCGCCAACCAGGTGGTGGAGCTGGGCACCCAGGTGGTGTTGTAGGCGCACGCAAGCGCTGGCGGTGCGTTCTCTCTGCAAACGAAAAAAAGCCCAGGCGCAGGGCCTGGGCTTCGCTGTGGATGTGCGGGTTTATTCCCCCAGGGCATCCAGCGCACGGGCGGAATACACCATGGCCGCACCCGCATTCAAGGCCACTGCCACGCCCAGGGCCTCGGCAATCTCTTCCTTGGTGGCACCGGCGGCCTTGGCTGCCTTGGTGTGCACGGCAATGCAGCCGTCGCAGCGTGTGGTCACGCCCACGGCCAGCGCAATCAACTCCCGGGTCTTGGCGTCCAGGTGGCCGGTTTTGCTGCCAGCACTGGCCAATGCCTTGTAGCCTTCCATGGTGCCGGGGCTCAGTTGGGCCAGTTCGCCCATGCGGCCCGCCAGTTCCTTGCGGTAGTTGTTCCAGTCCAGCATGTAGTGCTCCTTGTGAATGGGATGTTTGCATTGTGCTGCCTGGAATTGCATTATTCAATGTATAAACAGCTCAATTTCTTTTGAATTCGTCTCATGGATGCCCTGAGTCATTTGCTGCAGCTGGCCCGCGTGCAAGTGCGGCTGGACAAGCGCTGCCTCTTGGGCGGGGTGTTCGCGCTGACCCATGACGCCGCGCCGCAGGCTGCGTTCTTTCACCTGGTGTTGCGTGGCCGTTGCCAGCTGCAGCTGGATGGGTGCTTGCTGCCCTTGGAAGAGGGCGACTGGCTGCTGCTGCCCCAAGGCAACGCGCACGGCATGGTGCATGCTGCTACGCAGGGGTTGCCGCAGGCCAGAGCCCGCGCCCCCGTTTTGCTGCAACCGGGCACGGCCTTGGCATTGCACAGCAATGTGGGCGCGCAGGGCAGTGCTTCGGTAGAGCTGCTGTGCGGCAGCTACAGCTATGCTCGTGGTGCCGGGCAACTGCTGAGCCAATGGCTGCCGCCGCTGCTGCGGGTGAATCTGTTCCACAGGACCGATCCACCCGGCCTGCAGGCCTTGTTGGCATGGCTGTGTCGCGAAGCCCAAGGCCCAGCACAACCCGGTGCCCAGGCTGTCCTGGATGGTTTGGGCCAGGCCTTGCTGGCCCTGGCATTGCGCGCGGCCCCGCAGGCCGAGCTGCCCAGCGGCTTGCTGCCCTTGCTGGCCGATGTGCGGCTGGCACCCTCGCTGCACGCCTTGCTGGCAGACCCCGGTCAGCCCTGGACCATTGCCACACTGGCAGAAACCGTGGCCATGTCACGCGCCACATATGCGCGTCGCTTTCAGGCACTGGCGGGCTGCGGCGTGGCGGAATGCGTGCTGCGGGTGCGTACCTTGCAAGCCTGTGCCTGGCTGGCGGATGGCCAGCGCAGCGTGGCCGATGTGGCAACCGCCGTGGGCTATGGCTCGGAAGCCGCGTTTGCCACGGCTTTCAAGCGCGTACTGGGGCAGACGCCGGCCCGCTGGCGGCGGCTGCAGGGCAGCACGGCTCCCTGAGCGTATGTTCCAAGAGCTTTTGCTGCAGACAGGGTTGAGGGTTCTGTATAAAAATACAGTAAACGAAAAATCTTGCCACACCTGTGACCGCGCTGCCTGCCTCCATTCCACCGCACCGCTTTTACTATCTGCACAACTTCCAGCGTGCGCTGGACTGGTTGCAGCAGCGCTATGGCGACCTGCTGGATGCGCAAGAGCAGCAGTTTCTGCGCGAGTTTGCCCATTTGCCCCAGCCCGCGCAGGCGCTGCTGGTGCGCATGGTGATGCGCAAAGGGCCGTGGTTTCGTGCCAGCAAACTGCGGTATGACGAAATCGGTGATGTGCAGCAGGCGGCAGCCCCGCTGCTGGCGCTGGGCTGGCTCAGCACCGATGCCCCCATGGCGCTGGCCGAGCTGTTTGCCCTGCACACCAAGCCCGAGCTGCTGCAGATTTTGCAGCCCGCAGCACTGCCCGCCACGTTGCGCAAGGACGAGATGTTGGCCGCATTGGAGGGGGCGGCAGAGGTGCCGCAGCCCTATGCCAGCTGGCACCCCCAGGCCACGGAGCCGGTATGGCGCGTGATGGTGGGCGCGCTGTGCGAGCGGCTGCGGCTGATGTTTTTTGGCAATCTGCACCAGAGCTGGTCGGAGTTTGTGCTGGCCGATCTGGGCATTTTTCGCTACGAGGCCGTGGCGCTGGATGCCGCCTCGCGCGCTTTTCAGCAACGCGCCGATCTGGATGGCTATCTGGCCCTGGTAGCCCAGCGCCAGGCGCTGGATGAAGGCAGCGATGCCGCGGCTCTGCTGCAGTCACTGGCCGCTATGGAGCTGGCCAATCCCTGGCTGGCGCAGCGCCGGGCCAAGCTGCTGCTGCGCATAGGCCAGGCCTGTGAGCGCGTGCAGAACTGGTCGCTGGCGCTGCAGGCCTATGGCCTTAGCCGCTACCCCGGTGCGCGCCACCGGCAGATTCGGGTGCTGGAGCGCATGGAATGCTTCGATCAGGCGCTAGCCCTTGCGCAGCAAGCGCAGGCTGCTCCTGAGAGTGAAGAAGAGCACCAGCGCTTGGCGCGCATGCTGCCAAGGCTGCTGCGCCATCTGGGGCAGGGCGGCAGTGCCCGGCGTGCAGCGCTGGCCCCTGCCGTGGCCGCGCTGCGCAGCGATGTGGTGCTGGAGCTGCCCGAGCCGCTCGAGCCACCCATTGCGGTGGAATACGCGCTGCGCGCGCATTGGCACAGCGACGCTGCACCGGTGTTTTATGTGGAAAACGCCTTGGTCAACTCGCTGTTCGGCCTGCTGTGCTGGCCGGCTGTTTTTGCGCCACTGCCCGGGGCCTTCTTCCACCCTTTTCAAAGCGGCCCGGCTGACCTGGGAGCGCCCGATTTTGTACAGCGGCGCCAGGCCTTGTTCGATGCCTGCCTGGCCGAGCTGCAGGACGGACGTTACCGCGCCACCATCCTCCAGCGCTTTGCCGACAAGGCCGGCACCCAGTCGCCCTTTGTGTTCTGGGGCGTGCTGACGCAGGCGCTCTTGACGCTGGCGCTGGACTGCATACCCGCCGCCCATTTACAGCGGCTGTTTGCGCGCTTGCTGTGCGATGTGGCTGGCAACCGCAGCGGCCTGCCCGACCTGGTGCGCTTTTGGCCGCAGCGGGCGGAGTCGCAAGACCGCTACGAGCTGGTCGAGGTCAAAGCCCCTGGCGACAAGCTGCAAGACAACCAGATCCGCTGGCTGGCCTATTGCGCCGAGCAGGGCATACCGGTGCGCGTTTGCCATGTGCAGTGGCGCGAGCCCGCTGCTGCCGCCGAGACCGTATGAGCAAGCCGGCGTTCACCGTGGCTGTGCGGGCGCTGTGTGAATTCACGGCCCGCAGCGGCGACCTGGACCTGCGCTTTACCCCCGCGCCCAGCGCACTCGAAGGCATGGAGGGCCATGCCCTGGTGCAGCAGCGGCGCCAGGCCCAGCTGGGGGCAAGTTACGAGGCCGAGCTGGCACTCAGCGGCAGCTATGAGGCGCTGCAACTGCGCGGCCGGGCCGATGGCTTTGATGCACAGCGGCAGCAGCTGGAAGAAATCAAAACCTACCGTGGCCCGCTGGACAGCGTGCGCTCCCACCACCGTGCGCTGCACTGGGCCCAGGCCAAGGTCTACGGCCATTTGCTGTGCCGGGCGCGGGGCCTGGCGCGGCTCCAGGTGGCGCTGGTGTATGTGGAGATAGCCAGCCAGCAAGAAACGCTGCTGGTGCAAGACTGCAGCGCTGCCGAGTTGCAAGACTTTTTTGAAGCCCAGTGCCGGCGCTACCTGGACTGGGCCCGCAGCGAGGCGGCCCACCAACAGCAGCGCAACGCCGCACTGGCGGCCCTGCGCTTTCCGATGCCGGCATTTCGCGCTGGGCAGCGGCAGCTGGCGGTGGCCGTGTACCGCAGCGCCCACCACCAGCCCCCAGGCAACTGCCTGATGGCCCAGGCACCCACAGGCATTGGCAAAACCCTGGGCACCATCTTTCCCATGCTCAAGGCCATGGCGCAGCCGGAGGCGGCCGAACCAGCGGCGGTGGAGTCACCAAACCATAGCGCCCAGCGCAATGGTGGTGCGCTTGACAAGCTGTTTTTCCTCACAGCCAAGGGCACGGGCCATGGACTGGCCCTGCATGCGCTGGGCCAGATACGGGCCGCACTGGTGCAGCAAACACCTGCCGCGTCGCTGCGCGTGCTGGAGATGCGTGCACGCGACAAGGCTTGCGAGCACCCGGACAAAGCCTGCCATGGCGACTCCTGCCCACTGGCACGCGGTTTTTTTGACCGGCTGGGCGCAGCTCGGGCAATGGCCGCAGCCCAGACTCAGCCCTGGGATGCCCAGCAGCTGCGGCAGCTGGCGCTGCGGCACGGCATCTGCCCCTATTACCTGTCACAGGAGCTGGCCCGCTGGGCCGATGTGGTGGTGGCCGACTACCACTATTACTACGACAGCGCAGCCATGCTCTACGCGCTGACGCAGCAGCAGGGCTGGCGCGTGGGCGTGCTGGTGGACGAGGCCCACAACCTGCTGGAGCGCGCCCGCAGCATGTACAGCGCGTCGTTGTCGCAATGGGAGTTGGCCGCGGCCCGCAAGGTGAGCCAGGGCGCGGTCAAGAAAGCGCTGGATGCTTTGCAGCGCCAGTGGAATGCGCTCAACCGGGCGCAAGGTGGTGCGCAGGCCGAACCCGGTCCACCAGGGCAGGGCGGCGTGGCGGATATGCAGGTGCTGCCGCTGTTTGCCGCCCTGTCCACGCCATCCGCCTTGCCCGTGCGCGGCAGCGACTACCAGAGCTATGCCGCCATCCCGCCCGCGCTGCTGGCCGCGGTGCAACGCGCCGTGGGCGCCATCGCCGATCTGCAGGCCGAGCAGCCGCTGCCACCAGGCGATGCGCTGCTGGCTTTTTACTGGGAGCTGCTGCATTTCCAGGCCCTGGCCGAGCAGTTTGGCCCGCATGCACTGTTCGATCTTCAACTGGCCGCAGCACCGCCGCGCAGCGGCAGCGGGGCGCTGCGCACACCGGCATCCACGCTGTGCATACGCAATGTTGTGCCCGCACCGCACCTGGCGGCGCGCCATGCGGCGGCCCGGGCTACGGTGCTGTTCTCGGGCACGCTGAGTCCGCCGGCCTTTTACCGCGATTTGCTGGGCCTGCCGGCCGACACCGCCTGGTTGGAAGTGGAGGCACCTTTTGCCGCCCACCAGTTGCAGGTGCGCATTGCCAGCCATATCTCCACCCGCTGGCGTGACCGTGAAGCCTCGCTGGCGCCCATGGCCGATGTGATTGCCCGGCAGTACGCACACCAGCCGGGCAACTATCTGTGCTTTGTCAGCAGCTTTGACTATCTGCAGCGCGTGGCCGCCACGCTGCAGCGCTTGCACCCGCACATTCCGCTGTGGCAGCAGCAGCGCGGCATGGACGAGGCCGGGCGCAGCGCGTTTCTGGAGCGCTTTGCCGAAGGCGGCCGGGGCGTGGGCCTGGCCGTGCTGGGTGGGGCTTTTTCCGAAGGGGTGGATTTACCTGGCAGCCGCTTGATTGGGGCCTTTGTGGCCACGCTTGGCCTGCCCCAGCTCAACCCCGTCAACCAGGCCATGCAGGGCGCCATCGAAGCGGTGATGGGCCACGGCCTGGGGCATGACTACACCTATCTCTACCCCGGCCTGCGCAAAGTGGTACAGGCCGCGGGCCGCGTAATCCGTAGCGAAACAGACCGCGGCGTGGTGGTGCTGATGGACGACCGTTTTCAGCGTACCGAAGTCAGGGCATTGCTGCCCGGGTGGTGGCGGGTGGATGACTGAGCTGGGAGCGGGGTAGAGCGGGCCATGGCCTAAAAACGCCGGCCCCTGCCATCTCAACCCGCCAGCGCCTGCTTGAAGAAACGTTGTATGGAGCGGTGAATCAGCTCGGCATCGTTGTCCAGCGTGGCCACATGGTAGGACTCGTGCAGCAGCACCTGCTCGCGCAGGCTGCTGTGGATGCCGCCCAGAATGTGCGTGGCATTGCGTGCGGGCACGACATGGTCGTCGGGCGAGACCAGTACCTGCGTAGGCGCCGTGATGCGCGGCAGCAGATCGCGTGTCACGGACATCAGGGCGTAGATTTGCTTGACCGTGGGCACAGGTACTTCGGCATAGGCAAGTTCTGTCACGCCCGGTTTTTTGATGTCGCTGCCCACCCCCGGCACCGTGGCTGGCGCGCCATGGTCAAAGGCCAGTGCGGCCAGATCGGGGTTGTTGAAAGCCACGCAGGCATTGATGGGCGCAATCGCCTTGAAGCGCTCTGGATAGCGGCCCGCCATATACAGCGTCAGCGTGCCACCCATGGAAAGGCCTGCCATGAAGACATGCTTGCAACGGGCCTCCAGCTGCTGCAGGCCGGCCTCCACCGAGTCGATCCAGTCCTGGGCCGTGGTCTGTGCCATGGCCGCTGGCGTTTCGCCATGGCCTTTGAGCTTGACGCCCAGCACGGTCCAGCCTTCCGCCTGGTTCAGATATTCACCCAGCGGCCGCATGCACGAGGCCGTGCCGGTAAAGCCGTGGGAGAGCAAAACGCCCACTTCATTGCCTTCGAAGAAAAAGGGCTTGCCGCCTTCGGTGATGGGGGTGTGGGTCATGGGTGTCTCCTGTGAGGCCTTGCAATAGTGCGCAGTCAGCCGAGTGTGTCATGGGATCGCTGGGGCGCAGTTGTGCGGAAACAGGCTGCAGTCCCCTGGACCGGGGGGCTGTTGCCTACAGTAGAATGCCGGCCCAGCAATGAGCTCCTTCTAAAGAAGGATGAAAAAGGGAACACGTTGTAAATACGTGGCTGTCCTCGCAACTGTGAGCACCGAGCTGCTGCCATAACCACTGCTGAAAAGCGGGAAGGGGCATTGAGCGTCAAAGACGGTGTAAGCCAGGAGACCTGCCAGCGCGAGTCGTTACTGTGCCATTGAGCGAGGGCTCTGAATGGACGGGTCAACCGTGCAGTAGCGTAAACAAACCCTATTTGTTTATGTTTGCCGCACCACGATGAGCCGATATTCACGGTCAAATCTCGCCAGATATATATTGCACTCGAGAAAGGTGCCATCCAATGTGATGGTGCCTTTTTTGTTGCCTGCACTTTCTGGTGGCGGCAAGCCCTATGACTTGCTACCCCATGAAAAAACGAATATCAGGCGCTGCTGCACTTGGCGTATTTCCCGCATTTCTTTCCATAACGGCGCTGGCACAAGCGTCAAGGAATATTGAAAGCCCCCAAGCCTCTCTGGCAGAGACAGTGGTCGAAGCATCCAAGTTGGAAAAAGATGTATTCACTCTGACTCAGGCTGCAACCATTATCGATGAAGAGGAGATTGAGCGTGGAGCATACACAGATCTTACCGAGGTGCTGCGTAGCGTGCCCGGTATTGAGTTCAAGCAGGTAGGCGGACCGGGTCAATACAACTACATAAAAATGCGCGGCTTTGGCTCGGCCAATATTCTGGTAGTGGTGGACGGCGTCACCATGAACTTACCAAGTTCGGGCGATGTCGGGAATCTGCTGAGTCAATTCGATCCTGCGTCCATCGCTCGCATTGAAGTGCTTCGCGGACCTCAGACAGTGTTGTATGGGTCGAACGCCACGGCCGGCGTGATATCGATTACGACCAAGCGCGGATCGTTGGAGCCCAGGCGCAGTATTGCCGTGGAGGCAGGTTCGCTGAATTGGAAAAAAGCCAAAGCGTCTTTGCAGCAATCTTTTGATGTGGCTGATGGGGTTTTGAGTACCTCGCTTTATGCATCACATACAGACAGCGATGGATTGCTGAAATACGAAGGCACACGCGATACGACGTTGCAAGCATCTGCGGACTATCGCGGAAGATCCATAGACGCCGGTATTGCGCTGAGCCGCAGCAATAATCGATTCAACTATGCGCATCTCAAGGAGGTCACGACAGGCCCGAACGGAAAACCGGCCTATTGGGGCATGCAACTACCTGATCCCAATGCATACAACAAGCGCCGTACGGAAACGGCCAGCGCCTACTTGGAGCACCGTCTCTCCGAGCGCTTGAGCCAGCGCCTGAGTTTTGGCTGGACGCAGACACAGCGCACCACGGTCAGTGTCAACGATGGGTTGCTAGGGTATGTGACTGCTCCCTGGGACCATTTCTCGCTTGACTACAAGAATTACTTCAATCGCGGCGAGCAAGTTCCTTTCTATGACAACACCCGTGAGGGAAGCGCAGACTACAAAGACCAGAGCAAGCAGCTGAACTACAGCCTCCGATATGCGGGGCAGGGCTTCAAGGTTCTGGGCGGAGCCGAGGTCTATGACGCCCGGGCCTCGCAGTGGGGCATGTTTGGCAAGCTCGATGGCCAGGACAAGCGCAAGTCGCTCTATGCCAATGGTGAATATCAGGTGGGTAAAGCGGGGCCGACGCTGGCGGCAGGTGTCCGCCATGACAAATACGATGTGTGGGGCAGCAAGACAACAGGCAGCCTGGGCATTAACCAGCGCATAGGCAGCGCCACGGTTTACAGCAACTACGCAACCAGCTATGCGGCGCCTACGCTGTCACAGCTCTACAACCCCACATATGGCAACACCAATTTAAAGCCAGAGAGCGGGCGAACTGCCGAGCTGGGTATTCGGCAAGCCTTGCCAGATATGGGTATGAACTGGGAAGCCAGCATCTGGCATGGCAAGGTCAAAGACGCCATTCTTTATGACGGTACCCTGGTCAACCCACGTACCAGCAGCGGCTTTGGGCTGTATGCCAATGGCGATAGTCTGCGCACCCAGGGCATGGAGCTGAGCGGGGCTGTGCGCATCAATACACAGTGGCAACTCAAAGCCAATTACACCTATACCGACTCTCAGACCAAGAAAAAAGGCAAGGATTACGCCCAGACCGTGCAGGTCGCACGCCACAAGGGAAATATTGGCCTGGGTTATAGCAATGGCCCATTGAGCGTGGATTTTTCGGCGTTCCTGACAGGGCGGCGCTATGACTGGACCGGGGTGGATTGGATTCCCGGTTATGCCCGCTTTGATATCTCCGCACGCTATGCAGTGAACAAGCAACTCAGCATTTTCACGCGCCTGGAAAACATCTTTGATAGAGAGGTCCGTGAGGGGCTCGGCTACAAGCCCATGGGCTTCTACGGCGTGGTGGGCGCGGAATACCGCTTCTAGGTTACCCCTTGGTGCGCTGCCCTGCTGAGTCAGCGCGCTCCTCCTTGTGATCGTAAAAAGCTCTGAGAAGCTACAACATAGAAAGACCCCGATGAATACAGTCGCTACGCACCAACAGCCCGTGGAAACCGATGAGCCCAGTTTTGGCCGTGTCCAGTCCTGGGCATTGCCTACCGATGAAGACAGTCTGTGGATGCTGTCCAAGGACGTGTTTCAGAAATACTGGAGCGACATTGTCTTTGGCTCCTGCATTCCTGGTGCCGTGTGGGAAATCCGGGCGCCGAATGCGCCCACAAAGGTCAGTGTGCTGGATGGCTATCTGACCGTCGACTTTGGCGCCTGGCATTTCCACCTCTGCATAGGCCATTTCAATGGGGCCTCCGAGGAGGAGGCTTTTCAGCGCCGTACGGGCCGCGCCGAGTTGTACCGCGCGCTGAACAAGCAGGGCAAGCCAAAGTCCTGGGGGCTGCGCCTTTTCAACAATGCCGGCCAGCAGCAAATGACGGTCTTTTTGCCCAACCCTTTTCTGACCCCAGAACAGAAAATTGCCGACGCGCCCGACTGGTCGCGCCTGGCCATGTGGGATTGGCTGCGTGAAACCTATCTCGGCTTGCCCAGCGATCCCTTCGATCGCAGCGGGCAAGGCTTTTCATGCTCAGCCTGAAGATGCTTGCCCGGCGTGCCTGCGCGGGGCTGGCATGTCTTTGCGCCAGCGCGTTGCATGCACAGCCCGTGGAGGTACAGCCGGCGCGCCAGACACCGGTGCGCATTGTTTCCTTGAATCTGTGCACCGACCAGCTGCTTTTGCAACTGGTCCCGCCCGAGCGCATTGCGGCACTTTCCTATCTGAGCCAGGACAAGCGCAGCTCCGCCTTGCATGCCCAGGCAGCACAGCTTCCCACGGTGCGCGGCAATGCGGAAGAGGTCCTGGCGCTGCATCCGGACCTGGTTCTGGTGGGAACCTATACGACACGCCACACCAATGCCATGTTGCGCAAGTTTGGCATCAAGGTTGTGGCCATTCCCGGGGCCAACAGTTTTGAGGATGTGCGCAAGGAGATCCGCGAAGTGGCCGAGGCGGTCAATGAAACGCTGCGCGGCGAGCAATTGATTGCGCACTTCGACCATCGACTGGCACAGCTGCTGGCCTCGGTCAGCGACGAAAAGAAAGTTGCCATGCGCTATAGCGCTGGTGGCTACACCGCCGGCAGCCACACCTTGTACGACGCCATATTCGAGGCCGCAGGGCTGGAAAACGGTGCCAGACAAGCCAAAGTCAAAGGCTATGGACGAATGCCCATGGAGCGCCTTATCGCGCAGCGGCCCGCCATCATCCTCGGCAGCGACTACAAGCCTGAGACCCCCACACAAGGCAACCGCATGCTGACGCATCCGGCCATCAAAGGGCTGCACGCCAAAGATGTGGTGCTTGAGTCACGGGACATCGTGTGTGGCGGGCTTTGGAATCTGGATGCGGCGATCCAGCTGCGTGCAGCAAGCCAATAAGTGATTGTCAGCTATGAATATGCAAAAACCGGCGCCTGCTTTGACACATGCTGTGGACAGCGCCCCCATGGGCAGCTTTGCGCTGCCACGACCGCGCGCCAGCAGGCCTTCACCAGGAGCGGCAGCGGAGGTCAACGCGGAACCCTTGGTGCACTCCTTCGGAGAGGCCCCCGCTGCACGACCGACATGGCCGGTGCTGCTCATACTGTTCCTGGCAATGCTGGCGCTGGCCGCCGGCTCACTGTTTGTGGGCTATGTGGATATGGGGCCGGCCAGGCTGCTGCAAGGTGCTTGGACGGGTGATTTGGTGCCGTCACGCATCCTGGTGGATATCCGGCTGCCGCGCACGGTTTTGTGTCTCGCAGTTGGTGCAACCCTGGGGCTGACAGGGGCCGCCATGCAGGGGCTACTCAGAAACCCTCTCGCTGAACCCGGCTTGCTGGGCATCTCCAGCGGCGCGGCCTTGGGGGCGGTGGCGGCCCTTTATACGGGGGTGGCCAATGCGTTTTACCTGGCATTGCCTCTGGCGGGGTTTGCCGGCACGGCCGCGGCATGTGTCTTTGTCTTTTTGCTGGCGGGGCATCACAGCTCCAGAACCACGCTGATCCTGGGAGGGGTGGCGGTTTCCGCTTTGTGCGGGGCGCTGATTTCGCTCATATTGAACTGGTCCACCAATCCCATGGCGATGAGTGAAATCGTCTTTTGGATGATGGGCTCCCTGGCTGACCGCAGCAATAACGATGTGATTCTTGCCCTGCCATTCATGCTGGCGGGCTGCGCCCTGTTGCTGACCTGCGGCACGGCGCTGCAGGCGCTGGCTCTGGGTGAGGAAACAGCCCATTCCATGGGCATAGATCTGCGCCAGCTGCGCATCAAGATCATGATCGGCTGTGCGCTTGCCGTGGGGGCCGCAGTGTCGGTCTCGGGCAGCATCGGTTTTATCGGCCTGGTGGCCCCGCACCTGATGCGGCGCACGGCCGGTGGTGATCCCGCCAGGCTGCTGCCGCTGTCGGCACTGGCCGGAGCCACGCTGCTGCTGCTGGCCGATCTGGGCGTTCGGCTTCTCTACAACAGCGGCCAGGAGCTCAAGCTCGGTGTTTTGACCTCGCTTGTTGGTGCTCCGTTCTTCATTGCCCTGATTCTGCGCAGCAGAAAAAACGCCCATGACCAATAACCCGTATCAAGGCCAACAGCTGCGGTGCGCAGACATTCATCTGGAGCTGCATGGCAGCCGCATTCTGAACGGTGTGGACTTTGCACTCTCCCCCAGAGAACTCGTGGGCATTCTGGGCAGCAATGGCGCAGGCAAATCCAGCCTGCTCAAATCCATTGTGGGCATTCACAAGCCAAGCTCCGGCCAGATCCGACTTGGCGATCGGGGTCTGGCCACGTTGGCGCCGCGCCACCAAGCGCAGTCCATTGCCTATCTGGCACAGGGCCAGCAGGCGCACTGGCCACAAACCGTGGAAAAAGTGGTCATGCTCGGAAGAATTCCCCATGTGCGGCACCCTGCTCAAGATGCGCGTATCGCAGGCATGGTGATGGAGCAAGTGGGCATCACACACCTGCGCCAACGCAATGTGCAGACACTTTCGGGTGGTGAGCGCGCCAGAACCTTGCTGGCGCGTGCCTTGGCCGTGCAAGCCCCGGTGCTCCTAGCAGATGAGCCGTTGGCGGCCCTGGATCCCGCCCACCAACTGCGCATCATGCAACTGCTGCAGGAGCAAGCGTGCCAGGGGCTGGCCGTCGCGGTGGTGTTGCATGACTTGGCGCTGGCCATGCGCTTTTGCTCACGGATTGTTGTGCTGCATGAGGGAAAAAAGATAGCCGATGGTGAGCCTCATATCGCCTGCTCTGACCAGAACTTGGCCCAGGCCTTTGGTATCGATGTTGCGCGTGCCAGTTGGGGCGGTGGTTCATTTGCTGTGCCATGGTCAACGCGAGAGAGCGTCTGAAGCAGCGCAGCGAATCAAGCTTTGGCACCAGCCCGCACTACCCCGGTAATGGCCTTGCTTGCCGGTAAACCCCTGAGACCCTAGTTCTGCAGCAGAGCCACAAAGACAGGCAGAGCGCTATCTGGCTCTGTGTCGTCGGCTCCGAGCGCTCCCCATTGCGGGTTGTACCAGTCGCCGTGGACCACGCGCTCCGCAATCGCTCTCAGCGTGGCTGCTGGGTTGGTGGCGCAGCCAAAGGGCAGGCGGCCATGTGTTGCCGATACCAGGCTGAATCGCAGCTGCCGCGCTTGCGCGTCATGCCAGCAATAAAACAGCATGGGTGGCTGGGCCGTCAGCTGCTGCGTCGCGCTGCCATGATCTGGGTGATGAAATGGACCAGGCCTGCGGTGCTGATGTCCTGGGGTGCATCATCGTGTGGGGAGAAGCTCCACATATTGGCCTGTGCTTCGTGCAGGATGTCGGCCGCGTCGATGGCGACCACATCGTCACGCGCCATGGACAGCCAGCGGTCTAAGGTGAGGGAACTTGGCATGGGGTTTTTCTAGGCCTGTACAGGCCGGGCTGGGAACAGGTGCTGCGGTGGAGCAGGGGGAGTCAAAGGGGTGAGTGCTTCACATGGCTGCAGCCATGGCGACCAGCTTGGCCACGGTGTTCATATTTCGGGCCGTGCCCTGTTCGGCCGCCGGGATTTTGAGCCTGGAGCGGCCCATGTCCGGACCATAGGCCACGTAGATTTCGCGTGCGCCCAGTTGCAGTTGTTCGTCGGCCTGGCCACGGATTTGCTCCAGGGTGTCGGCGGGCGGCGGTGCATCCAGAAAAATGGCCACCGTGCGGTTTCCTGGGGCTTGGGGGAAAGGGTTGGCCGCCAGCACTTCGGCCATTTCCTGAGCCGTGCGCACGAGCACGCCCACCGGCTTGCCAGCGTATAGGGCCAAGCGCCGGGCCAGCGCGGCCTGGATTTGGGGCGCGGTCTGGTCGGTGCGAAACACCACATTGCCGCTGGCGATATAGGTTTGCACCTGCGCAAAGCCTTGGTCCTCGCACATGGCTTTCAACTCCGCCATGGGCAACTTGCCGCTGCCGCCCACATTGACGGCGCGCAGCAGGGCGATGTAGGTGGACATGGTGTTTTCCGTCAAGGTGTCTCGGCTGCGGCGCGTTCCAGCGCGTCGATATCGCAGGCGCACAGCAAAGGCTGCAGTCGCTGGAACTTTTCGGTAGGCCAGTCGTAGATATTAAGCGCCAGCAGCCGCGCAATCACGTCGTCGGCAAAGCGGTGCTTGATGTGCTGGGCCGGGTTGCCGCCCACCACGCTATAGGGCGCTACGTCGCGGGTGACCACGGCGTTGGCTGCCACCACGGCACCTTCGCCAATGCGCACGCCCGGCATGATCATGGCGCGCATGCCAATCCAGGCGCCGTCACCTATGGTGGTGGGGCCTTTGCCTTGGTAGGCATTGCTGATGTTGTCGGCAAAGGGGTAGAGGCTGAACCAGTCGGCCCGGTGGGTGTGGTTGCCCCCCATCAAAATCACCGCCTCGGCGCCTATGCACACGTAGTCGCCAATGTAGAGCGGGTCAATCTCCCACTGCGGTTGCCAGTGCTGCAGGCTGTAGGCGTCGCCATACAGATAGCGCACCACCGACTGCTCAAAGCCGCCATCCCAGGCATCGCTGTAATAGCTGTGCTGGCCTTTGATGTGGATATAGGGGTTGCGCACGGTCTGGTGCAGCATTTCCACGCGGGACCAGTGCTTGGGT
Source organism: Acidovorax sp. (assembly GCA_031277855.1). Lineage (GTDB taxonomy): Bacteria > Pseudomonadota > Gammaproteobacteria > Burkholderiales > Burkholderiaceae_C > Comamonas. The sequence continues at coordinate 92,636 of JAITLO010000008.1, forward strand.
GGTGGCGGGGTAGACATCGGTGTTTATCTTTCCAAAAAACAAACCCCGCCGAGGGCGGGGTTGTGGGGCGCGCTGGCGGTAATGCTAGCGCAGCAAAGCAGCACGCTCTTAGACCTTGCGCACCTTCACCGGCAGGCCCTGGCGCACCACGGCGCCGGACACCCAGTCTATCCAGGTGTTGTCCTTGGCCGGGCGGGTGGGGTCGGTAAAGCCCAGGCGGTTGAGGTTGACGCCGTTGCCGTGTTGCGGGTTGGCATGGGTGGGCTTGCCGTCCACGGTGTGGGCCACTGCGCCCAGCTGCTTGTGACCGTAGCCGTACTCGATGGCAATGGCGCCGGGGGCAATGCCCTCGCGCACCAGGGCCACGCCCTGCAGCTTGGCGCCGGGGGTGGAAACCTCGATATGGTCGCCATTGGCAATGCCCAGCTTGGCCGCATCCACCTTGTGCAGGCTGATGGGGTTGTGCGGGTGCACCTGGCGCAGGCGCGAAGCGGCAATCGACATGCTGCTCATCAGGTTGGACTTGTAGCTGCTCATGGTCAGCGGCCATTCCTGCTCGGGATAGAGCTTGCGCATATCGCTGCCGTCGGCAAAGCGGGTGGGGTACCAGGTGGGGCAGCCGCTGTAGCGCTCGCCGGTCATGGAGTGGCGCATCTTGGACAGGCCTTCGTGCCAGATTTGCACCGGGAACTTGTAGGCCGCCTTGATGTGCTCTTCCTTCCAGGCATCTTCCACGCGGTCAAAGCGTCCGCCACGGCTCATGACCATGGCCACGCGGCGCACTTCCTCGGGCTTGACGCGGGCTTCGAGCGCCGGCATCCATTTGGACAGGCCGGTGATGGCGATGTCGTCATCGCTGGCTTCGGGCACGGGCTTGCCGGCCTGGTAGGCGATGTTGCACATGCCGCGCAGGTAGAAGTCTTCGGAGCTTTCCAGATCCAGAAGTTCGCCTTCCTTGGTGCTCATGGCGTTCTTGCCAAAACCGGGCAGCTGCAACTGCTTGGCCACGGCAAACACAAAGCTCTCAAAGCTCACGGGCTTGCCCTCGGCCGTCTTGGCCGTGGCGGATTCCACCACGGGCCAGCGCACGGTGCTGCTCTTGGCCACCACGTCGGCCCAGGGGGCGCCAATGCCCCAGCTTTCGTAGGTGACGGTGTCGGGCACGATGTAGTCGGCCAGGGCCGAGGTCTCGTTGATAAAAGGGTCGACCGAGACAAACAGCGGCAGCTTCTTGGGGTCTTTGATGGCGTCCACCAGCGCGTTCTCGAAGCCGCAGATGGCGTACACCGGGTTGCTCATGTGGTTGATCCAGGCCTTGACCGGATAGGGGTAGCCCAGCATGCCGGCGGCCAGCATCTCGCTGGACAGCCCGCCAGGCGCGGGGTACCAGGGGGCCTTGGCGGGGTAGGGGTTCTCGCCGGCCTCTTTTTTGCGCTTGAACTCGCTGGTCTTCTCGTAAGGGAAGCGGGTGCGCGACAGGGCCACGCCCGTGGGCTTCACCGCGCCTTCGAACTGGGCGAAGTTGTAGCGCGGGCCGGGGCCAAAGGGGCCGAAGGGGCCTGCGTCCAGCACCCAGCCGCCCTTGACGTTGAGGTTGCCGATCAGATTGTTCAGCATGGCAATGGCGTAGGCCGTGTAAAAGCCCGAGCCGCTCATGGTGCCGCCGTGGGAGTTGGCCACGGCCTGCTTGCCATGGCTGGTGAACTCCTTGGCCAGGGCTTCAATCTCGCCCACGGGCACGCCGCACAGAGCGGAGTATTCCTCCAGCGTCTGCTTATGGGCTTCGGCACGCAGCTTCACAAACGAGGAGCACACGGCAATGGGGGCCGGGTCTTCGCTGGCATCGGCCGCCTTGATGGGGGTGAAGGCACGCTCCACCACCAGCTCGGCCGCCTGGTCCACGGTGTGGGGCGCCAGGCGGCCATCGGGCAGCTGCACCACGTACACATCTTCGGCGGGTGTTTTCTCGTCCACCGGCTCGGGCATGGGCAGGCCGATGTCGGCGCCGCGCAAAAACTGGCCGTAGCGCGGGTGCTTGGGCTCGTTGATGAGCAAGTGGGTGGCATTGCTCCAGCTGGCTTCGCCAGCGGCGGCCATGGCGGCGGGGCCGGGTTGGGTCAGGAACTGCTTGTCATAGCGCTCGTTGTCGATGATCCAGCGGATCAGGCCCATGGCCAGGGCCAGGTCGGTGGCGGGCTTGATGGGCAGCCAGCGGTTGTTGTCACCGGCGGCCAGGCTGGACGAGGTGGGCAGCACGGGCGAGACCACCACGTACTGGTAGGTCTGCTCGGGGCGGGTACGGGCCTCGGACAGCTCGCGGCCCATGCGCTGGAAGGGGTTGCCGGCCTGGGCGGGTGCAGTGCCAATGAACAGGCCGAAGCGGGAGTTCTTCCAGTCCGGCTTGCCGTGGGGCATGCCGGGGATGTTGCCCAGGGCAGCCGCCGTGCCCACGCGGTAGGTCTGGCCGCAGTAGGCGCCGTGGTTGGCCACGTTCACCGTGCCAAAAGACTGCTTGGCAAAGCGGTTGATCAGGGGCGTGCGGCCTTCGTTGGAGGCATCGGTCACCAGCAGCTGGTTGGCCTTGGGGCCGTATTCGGGGTTGTCGGCATCGATCAGCGTGGTCACGTCGCGGATGGCGGCCAGGCCTTCCACATGGCCTTCGCCAAACAGGTCGCCGCCTTCGCAGATTTCCTTGACCAGCTCTTCCAGCGTGATGCTCTTCCACTGGCCGGAGCCACGCGGGCCCACGCGCTTGAGCGGGCTCAGCACACGGTGCGGGGCTTTTTGGTGCTCGAACATGGCCGAGCCGCGTGCGCAGCTGGTGGCGCGGCCTTCCAGGCCGTTGTCGCCGCCCAGCATGGCATAGACCTCGCGCACTGGCGTGTCCATGGGCGCATGGCGGGTGGTGGCCAGCGGGTGGTAGGGGTTGCCGGCCACGCGCAGGATCTGGTTGTGCTCGGTGTCCACACGCACGCGGATGCCGCACTGCGTCCAGCAGCCCAGGCAGGAAGAGGGGCTGACCACCTGGCCGGGCTGGGTGCTGAGCTGGCCGGTGACGGGGTCGATACGGAACTCGGGCGTCAGCGAGTTGCCGCGCGTGGCGCTCTTGGTGGCGGTGCCGGAGGTGCCGGCCACCAGGCCTTTGGCGCCGCGCGCCAGGGTTTCACCATAGCCGGCGGCAAAGGCGGCCAGGCCACCGGCCACGGCGCCACCGCGCAGCAGCAGGCGGCGGCGTGCCACATCGGCGTCTTGGGAAGAGTTGTCGGGGGTTTTCTTGTCAGTCATGTGCAGCCCTTTCTGGGCAGGCACTGGCAGCTATTTTTTGAATTTGATAGCTGCCAATGCGCTTGGGTATTGCGTGAAAAGCCGATTTGCTTGGTATTTCTAGAGCCAACACTCAGGCGTTGGCCGTGGTGCGGCGGGCCGGGAACAGCTCCAGCGCCCAGTTCGCCATGGCCACCAGGGCCACGCACAGGCCGGCCACGCCCAGCATGCCCAGCAGGCCATCGCCGCCCAGAGGCATGTGGTAGAGGTAGAGGCCGGCGCCGAACTTGGGCACGCCTTGCACGCCCATGAACAAGGCCCAGCGGAAGGCCCAGGCGGCAGCCGCCAGCCCCAGGCCCAGCACCAGGGTGAAGCCCTTGGCACCCAGACGGTGCTTGCCGCGCAGCAGCGCACCCACCACCACGGCGCCGAACAGGGCCGAGCCCAGCATGGTCATGCGCCAGACTGGGAAGTCATTCCACAGGCGCAGCGCGGCGTCGAACGACGGGTTGCCACCGGCCAGACCTGTTGCGGCCCAGATCAGTGCGGCAGCGACCAGGGCCGCAGCCAGCAGCAGGCCCACGTTGCGCAGCGCTTGCAGGGCGGCGGCGTCGGGGCGGTGTGCGGCAGGCAAAAAGCGCTCCAGCACAAAGGTGCAGCCCACGGTGGCCAGCCAGCCCGTCAGCGCCAGATTCACCGGCACCCACAGCGTGTTCCACAGCGGACGCGAGCGGATCACCATCATCTCCGCACCGGTGTAGATGGTGATGGTCAGTGCCGACAGCACCAGCAGCGGGGCGATGGCGCGCATCCAGCCGGGCTTGCCCAGCCACCAGCTGGCGATCAATCCCAGGCTGAGCATCAGAAACACCGGCAGCAGCACGGCGCCCACCGACATCCACGACCAGGAGGTGAAGTAGGCATAGAAATGCCAGAAGCGTGCGGGCTGGTGCAGGTCGGCCAGCAGCGAGACCGGCGCGGCAATCACGCTCACCGTGAGCGTCAGCAGCACGGCGGGCAACAGGCGCTGGCGCAGGCTGCCGGGCGCACCAAAGGCGCAGGCACTGGCCAGCAGCGCGGCACCGGTGGCCACGCCGACCAGGAAGAAGTACTGCACGGCCCAGGGCAGCCAGGCGACTTCGTAGGCAGGGGTCAGGAGTTCAATGATTTGCATGAGGGGCTCCTTCTTAGTGTTCTGCAATCAAGCGCACGCTGGCCTGGCCATCGACGCCATGGACAAATTCATCGGGCAGGCCGATATAGAACACGCGCGGCTCGGTCTTCATTTCGGGCTTGAGCACCTTGATCTCGTCCTGGTGCGCGGCCATGCGCTGGTTGATTTCGCTGTGCTGGTCGTTGAGGTCACCAATCACTCGGGCGCCGCCCACGCAGCTTTCCACGCAGGCCGGCAGCAGACCGACTTCGAGGCGGTGCTCGCAGAAGGTGCATTTGTCGGCGGTCTGGGTCTCGTGATTGATAAAGCGTGCGTCATAAGGGCAGGCCTGGACGCAGTAGCCGCAGCCCACACAGCGCTCGTTGTCCACCAGCACGATGCCGTCGGTGCGCTGGAAGGTGGCCTGCACCGGGCACACGGGCACGCAGGGCGGCTCGTCGCAGTGGTTGCACAGCCGCGGCAGGCTGACCATGGCCGGCGCGCTGTCCGCCTGGTCCACCTCGTACTGCAGCACCGTGGTGCGGAACTGGCCAATGGGCGGCATGTTCTCGACCGAGCAGCTCACCGTGCAGGCCTGGCAGCCAATGCACTTGCGCATGTCGACCAGCATGCCAAAACGCTTGCCCTCCATGCCGGGGCGGCGTGTGGGTTGAAAGCCTGGGGCACCCGGCATGCCGGCCTGGGCGGAGCCTGCCAGGCCGAAAGTGGTGGCCAGTGCCACCAGCTCTTGCAGAAACGTCCGCTTGGTCTGCCCTGGGTTCTGCGTCAGGGGGAATGGGGTTTTATCTGCCATGGTTTGAAAATCCATCATCGTGTGAGTGGAATTTTCAGATTCATGTCAGTTAATGGGTTTGATATGCGTCAAGCGATGTAAGTTATTGATACTTATGGAAAATATAAAAAACCTTTTATTTTTAAAATCAAGTATTAAGAAAGTATTAATTACATGTTTTGAAGGTATTTAATCCCAGTCAAACCATGCGGTATCGTTATTCTAAAAATGAATAGCGAATATAGCGGAGAAATGGAATAGCCACAAAAAAGCCGCTGTACCGAAGTGGTGTAGCGGCGGGGTGGGGTCTGGGGGAGCAGGGGGAGGGTGCAGAAGCTGGGAGCTCCCGCTGCGGCTGGCACCTTGTCTTTGCATGGTGGGTGCATGCGCGGTGTGCCAACGGGGAGGGTTGGGATGGCACGCAACCCCAATCAGGCTCCTCAGCCTCAATCAGGCCCTGGTACATAAAACTGGCGCAGCCTAGTCCAGAGACACCGCGCAAGGGCCTATGCCGGCCGCGCCGCCCCGCCGCGCTGGTGTCGTCCCCCTCGGGGGGAAGGCGCGCAGCGCCTCAGGGGGGATTTCAAGTGCGGATGGCGCTGATGAAGTCCGGCGGCGTGGGCGAGCCTTCGGACCAGGTCAGCACGTCGTAACCGGTCTTGGTGACGGCCAGCATCAGCTCCCATTGCGCGGTCAGGCTGCGGTCCTTGGTGACCACGGTCCAGCCATCGGGCATGGATTTGATGTCGCGCTTGCCCAGATTGAGCATGGGCTCGATGGTGAAGACCATGCCTTCTTCCAGCACCGTGCCGGTGCCGGGGCGGCCGTAGTGCAGCACCTGGGGTTCGTCGTGGAAGACCTGGCCAATGCCGTGGCCGCAGTATTCGCGCACCACCGACAGGTTGTGGCCTTCGGCAAAGCTCTGGATGGCGTGGCCGATGTCGCCCAGCGTGGCGCCGGGTTTGACCTGCTGGATGCCCTTCCACATGGCATCGAAGGTGAGCTGGCACAGGCGCTTGGCAGCGATAGAGCCTTCACCCACGATGAACATGCGGCTGTTGTCACCAAACCAGCCGTCTTCGGTGATCACGGTGACGTCCACGTTGACGATATCGCCTTTTTTCAGCGGCTTGTCGTTGGGGATGCCGTGGCAGACCACATGGTTGACCGAGGTGCAGACATAGGCCGGGTAGGGCGTCATGCCTGGTGGCTGATAGCCCAGGCAGGCCGTTTTGGTGCCTTGCTGGGCCATGCGCTCGGCGCACAGGTCATCGATTTGCTGGGTGGTGATGCCGGGTTGGATATGGGGGGTGATGTAGTCCAGCACATCCGAAGCAAAGCGGCCTGCGATGCGCATGCGCTCGATGTCTTCGGGGGTCTTCAAGGTGATGCTCATGAGGGGAATTATCCCATCGCAGGCTTGAACCTGCAGGGGCAAGGGGCGGGAGCGCTTCGGGTAAGCGCTAGGCACGGTAAAATCTGAGGCTCACCGATTCAGCGCTCTGGCCCAGCCCGCATCCGCAGGGCCGGGCCATGGCGCTTTTCACCAGCCTTCACATAAACAGGCCGCCACGTGACCTTGCATTTGACACAGTTTGAGGGTGGAAACGCCCTGAGCTCGTTCCGCGCCCAACAGCTTTTGACCGACCTGGTCGCCATCCACCCCAAGATCTGCGGCATTGCTGCGCGGTTTGTCCACCTGGTGGCCACCGAAGGGGTTCCTGTGCCCGCATTGCAAGAGCGCCTGTCGGCGCTCTTGACCTATGGTGACCCCTATGAAGGGAGCAGCGAAGGCCAGGCCTTTGTCGTCACGCCCCGCATGGGCACTATCTCGCCCTGGGCCTCCAAGGCCACGGACATTGCACGCAACTGCGGCCTGGCCGTGTTCCGCGTGGAGCGCATCACCGAGTACCGCGTGCAGCTGAAGTCCGGCCTGCTGGGTGGGGCTACCGAATTGAGCGCCGAACAGACTGCGCAAATCGCCGCGCTGCTGCACGACCGCATGACCGAGTCGGTGTTCGCCACCCGTGCCGAAGCCGAGACGCTGTTCTCCACCCTGCAAGCCCAGCCCATGGAGTTTGTGGACGTGCTGGGTGGTGGTCGCGCCGCGCTGGAAACCGCCAACAAGCAATGGGGCCTGGCCCTGGCCGAAGACGAGATCGAGTACCTCGAAAACGCCTTCAAGGGCCTCAAGCGCAACCCCACGGACGTGGAGCTGATGATGTTCGCCCAGGCGAACTCCGAGCACTGCCGCCACAAAATCTTCAACGCCCACTTCACCATCGACGGTGTGGCGCAAGACAAATCGCTGTTCGGCATGATCCGCAACACCGAGGCCGTTTCGCCACAGCACACCGTGGTGGCGTATTCGGACAATGCCTCCATCATGGAAGGCCACCAGGTCGAGCGCTTTACGGCCAAATTCGACGGTAGTGCTGACCAATCCAGCGCTCCCAGCTATCAAAAGCAAAGCGCTACCAGCCATGTGCTGATGAAGGTGGAAACGCACAACCACCCCACGGCGATTTCTCCATTCCCCGGTGCATCCACCGGCGCCGGCGGTGAAATCCGCGACGAAGGTGCCACCGGCCGTGGCTCCAAGCCCAAGGCCGGTCTGACGGGTTTCACCGTCTCCAAGCTCTGGGGCAGCGAAGTGGGCAAGCCCGAGCACATTGCCAGCCCGCTGCAAATCATGATCGAGGGCCCCCTGGGTGGCGCGGCCTTCAACAACGAGTTTGGCCGTCCCAATCTGACCGGCTACTTCCGCGAGTACGAGCAGCAAGTCGGTGACATCACCCGTGGCTACCACAAGCCCATCATGATTGCCGGTGGCCTGGGCGTGATCGATGCCCAGCAAACCAAGAAGATTCTGTTCCCCGCAGGCACGCTGCTGATCCAGCTGGGTGGACCGGGCATGCGCATCGGCATGGGCGGCGGCGCAGCCAGCTCCATGGCCAGCGGCACGAATGCGGCCGAGCTGGACTTTGACTCGGTGCAGCGCGGCAACCCCGAGATCGAGCGCCGTGCGCAAGAGGTCATCAACCACTGCTGGCAGCAGGGTGATAAGAACCCGATTCTGGCCATCCACGACGTGGGTGCCGGCGGCCTGTCCAACGCCTTCCCCGAGCTGACCAATGATGCCGGCCGTGGTGCCCGCTTTGACCTGCGCGCCGTGAAGCTGGAGGAATCCGGCCTGGCGCCCAAGGAAATCTGGTCCAACGAATCGCAAGAGCGCTATGTGCTGGCGATCGCTCCCGAATCCCTGGCGGAGTTCACCGCTTTCTGCGAGCGTGAGCGCTGCCCGTTTGCCGTCATCGGCACGGCCACCGAAGAGCGCCAGCTGGTGCTGGACGACACCGCTGTGGAGTCCGGCGACCAAAAGCTGCCGGTGAACATGCCCATGGACGTGCTCCTGGGCAAGCCGCCCAAGATGGTCAAGGACGTGAAGACGGTGGAGCGTGCGCTGCCCGCTATCGACCTGACCGGCGTGCCACTGGAAAAGGCAGCCATTGAAGTCTTGGCCCACCCCACGGTGGCTTCCAAGCGCTTTCTGATCACCATCGGCGACCGCGCCGTGGGTGGCCTGACCCACCGCGACCAGATGGTGGGCCCCTGGCAGGTGCCGGTGGCCGACGTGGCCGTGACCCTGGCCGACTATCGTGGCTTCAAGGGCGAAGCCATGGCCATGGGCGAGCGCACGCCGCTGGCCGCCATCAATGCCCCCGCCTCGGGCCGCATGGCCGTGGCCGAGGCCATCACGAATATGCTGGCTGCGCCCATAGCGCTGTCCAAGGTCAAGATGTCGGCCAACTGGATGGCCGCTTGCGGCGAGCCCGGTGAAGACGCCGACCTGTACGCCACCGTCAAGGCCGTGGGCATGGAGCTGTGCCCGGCTTTGAACATCTCCATTCCCGTGGGCAAGGATTCGCTGTCCATGCGCACCCAGTGGAGCGAGGGTGGTGCGGTCAAAAAGGTCACATCCCCCGTCAGTCTGATCATCACCGGCTTTGCCTCCATTGACGATGTGCGCAGCACGCTGACACCCCAGCTCGATGCCGAGGAAGAAGACAGCTCGCTGCTGCTGATCGACCTGTCGCGCGGCAAGATGCGCATGGGCGGCTCCATCCTGGGCCAGGTGCTGAACCAATCCGGCAATGAAACCCCGGACCTGGATGATGCCAAGGACTTGATCGCCCTGGTCGACGCCGTGAACGCCTTGCGCGCCAAGGGCCAGATCCTGGCCTACCACGACAAGGGCGACGGCGGCCTGCTGGCCACGGTGGCCGAAATGGCTTTTGCCGGCCATGTGGGCGTGGCCCTGAATGTGGACATGCTGATCACCGAGGGTGATGGCATCAGCGACAGCCGCATGGACAGCGGCGAAGGCAAGAACTGGGGCGGCCAGGTCAGCGGCCGCCGCGAAGACCTGACGCTGCGCGCGCTGTTCAACGAAGAGCTGGGCGCCGTGCTGCAGATCAAGACGGCCGACCGCGCCGCCGTGCTGCAGACCCTGCGCGAGCATGGCCTGGCCACTTGCAGCCACATCATCGGCAAGACCCGCCCCGCATCCTCGCCCGTGGACATGGGCAAGGGCGAGCTGCAGGTCTGGCGTGATGCGAAAAAGGTGTTTGGCGCCACATTGAGCGATCTGCACCAGGTCTGGGACGCCGTGAGCTGGAAGATTGCCCAGCAGCGCGACAACCCCGCCTGTGCCGACAGCGAGCACGCCGCCGCCGGCGTGGCCAACGACCCCGGCATGCATGTGCAGCTGACGTTCGACCCGCAAGAGAACGTGGCCGCGCCTTTCCTCAATCTGCAGGCCAAGCCCCGCGTGGCCGTGCTGCGTGAGCAGGGCGTGAACTCCCACGTCGAAATGGCCTATGCCTTTACCGAGGCAGGCTTTGAGGCCGTGGACGTGCACATGACCGACTTGCAAACCGGCCGTGCCCAGCTCAAGGACTTTGCTGGCGTGGTGGCTTGCGGCGGCTTCAGCTATGGCGACACCCTGGGTGCCGGCATTGGCTGGGCGCGCTCCATTACCTTTAACGATCGCCTCTCGGCCGAGTTCCAGCAGTTCTTTGGCCGCAGCGATACCTTCGGCCTGGGCGTGTGCAACGGCTGCCAGAGGTTTGCCGAGCTGGCCGACATCATCCCCGGCGCACAGGACTGGCCGCGCTTTACGCAAAACCAGAGCAACCGCTTTGAGGCGCGTCTGTCCATGGTGGAAGTGCTGGATTCGCCCAGCATCTTCCTGCAAGGCATGGCTGGCTCGCGCCTGCCCATCGCCGTGGCGCACGGCGAGGGCTATGCCAATTTCAAGTTCCGCGGTAATGCAGGCCAGGTGATTGGCTCCATGCGCTATGTGGACAATCTGGGCCAGGTCACCGAGCAGTACCCTTTCAACCCCAACGGCTCGGCCGGTGGTTTGACGGCGGTGACAACGGCCGACGGCCGCTTCACGGCCATGATGCCCCACCCCGAGCGCGTGTTCCGCAATGTGCAAATGAGCTGGACCTCTGGCGACAAGTCTGAATTCAGCCCCTGGATGCGCGTGTGGCGCAATGCACGCAAGTGGTTGGGTTGATTTCTTTTTCTTGAGCTCTCGCGTCCCTGGCTTGATTCCCCCTCCTGTGGTGGGAGAGGGGGAGGGGCCCGCGCAAGGGCCTTGGCCTTGCAACCAGAAAAAAGCCCCGCAGTGGCAACGCTGCGGGGCTTTTTCTATGCAGCGCAGTGCACGCGCCAAAGCGCAAAGCATTCTTCTCTCTCGCAGCAGGATTTAAGTTGGTGCTGGCTATGCCGCAAGGCCTTGTCTTGCGGGCTTATGTGCGGGCAATGCTGTGTGTTGCCGCGGGGCAACACAACGCGCTGGATCTGGAGCGCGCCAGGAAAAAGCTTGAGCTAGGGCAAATCCCAGGGCCTGTGGCTTTGTTTCAATCAAGTCCAAGGGGAAACCACCCCGATTCAGCAACCCAAAGGAAACCAAGATGAAGAAAACCCTGCTGGCTATTGCCGCTCTGACTGCCCTGACCTCCGGCGCTGCAATGGCGCAGCAGCAAGATGGCAAGTGGATGGTGCGTGTGCGCGCTGTGCATATCGAAAGCGATAACGGTGGTTCGACCAATCTGCCCGGTGTTGGCAGCCTGGGTCTGTCGGCAAGCAACAAGACCATCCCTGAGCTGGACATCTCCTACTTCTTCACGCCCAACTTTGCGGCTGAGCTGATTCTGACTTACCCCCAAAAGCACGATGTGCGTTCTAGCGCACTGGGTGGCAAGATCGGCACCGTGAAGCAACTGCCTCCCACGCTGCTGGCCCAATACCACTTCACCAACCTGGGCGCCTTCAAGCCCTATGTGGGCGCTGGTATCAACTACACCCGCTTCTCGAATGTGAACCTGCTGGATGGTGGTGCTGATGTGAAGCGCAACAGCTGGGGCGGTGCTCTGCAAGTGGGCTTTGACTATGCCCTGGACAAGAACTGGTCCATCAACTTTGACGTGAAGAAGGTCTACATGAAGACCGACGTGAGCGTGAACGGCGTGGGCAAGGTCGGCGATCTGAAGATCGACCCAGTGCTGATTGGTGTGGGTGTGGGCTATCGCTTCTAAGCGCTGCGCTTCTTTCGCACAAAACCGCTGCCTTGGCAGCGGTTTTTTTGTGTCTGTAGTACAGCCCTGGACGGTGAGACTGCCTTGTGGGTGTTTTGACGGCAGAGCATGGCCTATCGCCCTCAGTGCAGCGCGGCGTCTGAGCAATGCCGGGATGGGGCAGCTTGAGGCGTAGTGGTTTGGAGGGAGCGCTTCTTTGACGGCGATGAAGCGAGCAGGGGCTTGGCTGGAGGACTACCGGATGCGGGTCTGCTGGTGTTGCAGATAGCGAGCTGCGCCGAAGATGGATCAGAAGACACACCCAGCAGCTTGGCTGCAAGCATGAAAAAAGCACGCCGAGGCGTGCTTTGTGGTTGTTGCCAGAAGGCCTGCAAAAGCCTTCTACAGCGTGCTTAGTCGCGTTCGCCGCCCATGATGCCCAGCAGGGCCAGCAGGCTTTGGAACACGTTGAACACATCCAGGTACAGGGCCAGTGTGGCGCTGATGTAGTTGGTTTCGCCGCCGTCCAGGATCTGCTTGATGTCATACAGCATGTAGGCAGAGAAGATGCCGATGGCCAGCATGGAGATCGCCATCATGCCGGCGGTGGAGCCGATGAAGACGTTGATGACGGAGCCCACCAGCAGCACCATGGCGCCGACGAAGAGCCATTTGCCCATGCCCGAGATGTCGCGCTTGATCACGGTGGCCAGCGAGGCCATCACGAAGAACACGCCAGCTGTGCCGGCAAAGGCGGTCATGATCAGCTCGGAGCCGTTCTTGAAGCCCAGCACCATGGCGATCAGACGCGAGAGCATCAGGCCCATGAAGAAGGTGAAGGCCAGCAGCACGGGCACGCCGGCGGCGGAGTTCTTGGTCTTTTCGATGGCGAACATAAAGCCGAAGGCGCCGGCCATGAACACAATCAGACCCAGGCCGCCAGACAGCGAGCGGGTGATGCCGGTGGACACGCCGATCCAGGCGCCCAGCACGGTGGGCAGCATGCTCAGCGCCAGCAGCCAGTAGGTGTTGCGCAGCACCTTGTGGCGCTGCTGCTGCGAGAGGGCAGCGCCAGCAGTGTCCCAAGTGGTGACGTTGTCATTCATGGATAGGTTTCTCCTGTGGATGGATGCCGGATGGCAGTCCGAAATAAAAATGGGGATGGGGGAGCAAAGCACAAGAGCCCAGCAATGCAGGGGGCGTCTTGCAGTTCACCTGGGCTGTTTTAGGTTGTAATGTTTTGCGCCCAGGGTCGCTTTTGGTCCAAGTTTGCGCATTATGCTGGGCAGTTCTTATTCAGCGCAAATCACTGCCTATCCCTATTATGAAGACCAAGCCCGAACTCGAACTCTCCGACGTCAAAAAGATCGCCGCCGCCGCCGAGGCCGAGGCACTCAAGCACCATTGGCCGGTGACGATTGCCATCGTGGACGACGGCGGTCATCTGCTGTGGCTGCAGCGCCTGGATGGCGCAGCGCCCATGTCCTCCCATGTGGCTCCCGCCAAGGCGCGTGCAGCCGCTGTGGGCCGCAAGGACACCAAGGCATTTGAAGACATGATCAACAACGGCCGCACGGCTTTCCTGAGCGCACCTTTTGTGGACGGCTTGCTCGAAGGCGGCGTGGCCATTGTCAAGGACGGCCAATGCCTGGGCGCTGTGGGCGTGTCGGGTGTGAAGGCCAGCGAAGACGCGCAAGTGGCCAGCGCCGGCATTGCCGCGCTGGGCCTGTGAGTTCTGGCATCGTCACAAGCTGACGGCAAATTTCAGTCATTTCGGCTGCTCACGCAGACGGGTTGTGCTGGAGTTGCAATGAAAAAAGGAGCGCCATGGCGCTCCTTTTGCGTTGAGGCCTCCTGGAATCAGCTTGGGTCTTTGTCCTGGTAAGCCTCCAGGGGCTTGTCGTTGGGGTGCTCAAACAAGGCCTTGAGCATGGGGCTGAGGGGCAGGTTCAGCGGCATGTTCTTGGGTGGGATAGGCTGCATAAACCACTTTTCATAGAGCTTGGCCATCTCACCACTGCGCATCAGCTCGGTGATGGCGCCATCCACGGCCTTTTTGAACGGTGCATCACCGTGGCGGAACAGCAGGGCGATGGGCTCGGCCCCCAGTACCTCACCCACGATCTTGTAGCCCGTGGGGTTTTTGGAGTTGGCGATCACGCCGGCCAGCAGGTTGGCGTCCAGCACAAAGGCCTGGGCGCGGCCGGATTCCAGCATCAAAAAGCTCTCGAAATGGTCTTTGCCCAGTTGCACGTCGAACTTGCTGCCATGGTCGCGGCTGTATTTGCGCAGCAGTTGCACGGCCGTGGTGCCGGCCGAAGCCGCCAGCACCTGGTTGTCCAGATCCTTGAAGGATTGCACGGCTGAGTCGGCTCGCACGGCGGCGCGTACCTCGCTGACATAGGTGGTCACGGCGAACGCCACCTGTTTTTGCCGCGCCAGGTTGTTGGTGGTGGGGCCGCAGCCAATGTCCACGGTGCCGTTTTGCACCAGGGGCAAGGTGTTCTGCGCCGTCAGCGCCATGTACTCGCGCTGGGCCTGGGGCGCAATTTTGTCCAGCACCTTCTCGCACAGCTCCACGTGGTAGCCCACGTATTTCTGCATGGAGCCCAGGGCATAGGCCATGGGGGCCGAGCTTTCGCGCACGCCCAGCACGACTTTGCCGCTGCTTTTGATTTTTTCGAAGGTGGGGGAGGCGCCAGTCTGTGCTGCGGAGGGAAGGCACAGGGCCAGCAGGCTGGCGGTGGCGAGGGCGGAGAGCATCTGGCGCATCGTGGGGATTCCTTGGGACAAAAAAGTAACAAGGTGTCCAGCATTTCATGGGCCGGACCTGGCGTGCATTGGGCTTAACGCGAAGTGCTGTGCCTGTCGCACGAGGTTGTGAGGGTTTTCACGAGGGCTTGAGTTTGTTACCGGTAGAGACGCCATACATGCCCTCCGTATGCTGGCAAGGCGTTTTTTGCTCCTTTCTTTGATGTGGGCAAAGCGCATGGGGGCCATGCAGAGGTGAAAACAACTTGAGAATCGCCGCCGTCTTGCACAGCGCTGGGTTTGCTGCCGGCGCTGTGCCATCAAAAAGCGAGGAAAAGAATGACGATGTATGCAACACCCCGCTGTGGGTCCATGAAAAAGTGCAGCCACCAGGAGGTTACGGAATGAAGCTGAGTTTCAAACTTCCCATGGCTTTTGCCCTGGCCATGCTGGTGCTGTTCGGTACCGCGCTGTGGGGCATGGGCCAGCTTGCGCAGGCCCTGCGCATCTACCAGACCTCGGTGGCCGAGCATGTGGAGCAGGAGCGCCTGGTCAGCCAGTTGCTCTCTGGCTTCAGGCTGCAGACCCAGGAGTGGAAAAACGTGTTGCTGCGTGGGCAGGATGCAAAGCGCAGAGAGCAATACTGGAACGCCTTTGTGAAGCAGGACGCCCATGTCCAGCAAATGGCCGAAGCCCTGGTGGCGCGCCTGCCTGAGGGTGAAAGCCATGAGCTGGTCCAGCGCTTTGCCCAGGCCCACCATCGCATGAGCCAGGCCTATCACAGTGGCTACCAGGCCTTTATGGCGTCCGGCATGAATGCCGAGGCGGGCGACCGTTCCGTGGCCGGTATCGATCGCGAACCCACCCAGTTGCTGGATGAGGTGGCTGTGCTGATACAGCGCAGCAGCGCTGCGGTGGCCGAAGATGCCAGCACAACGGCCACGCGTGCCGAGTGGATCAGCCTGGTGGTGATGGCTCTGGTGTGCCTGCTGGGCATAGGCGTGGGCCTGTTGTTCAGCCGTGCCGTGGTGCGCCCGCTGGATGCGGCCGTGCAGGTGGCGCGAGCCGTGGCGGGTGGCAATTTGACAGCGGCCCAGCCCAATACCCGGCGCGACGAGGTGGCTCAACTGCTCAATGCGTTGCATACCATGCAGCAGGCGCTGTCCCAGGTGGTGCAGGGCGTGCGCCAGAACGCCCACAGCGTGGCCACGGCCAGTACCCAGATAGCCCATGGCAACAACGACCTCTCGGCCCGTACCGAACAGCAGGCCAGCGCGCTGGAGGAAACCGCTGCCTCCATGGAGGAGCTATCGTCCACCGTACAGCAAAACGCGGCCCATGCCCGCCAGGCCAGCCAACTGGCCCACAACGCCTCCACCGTGGCGGCGCAAGGGGGCTCGGTTGTGGGCCAGGTGGTGGCCACCATGCACGATATCCAAAGTGCCAGCCAGCGCATTGCCGACATCATTGGTGTGATCGACTCCATCGCTTTTCAGACCAATATCCTGGCCTTGAATGCGGCGGTGGAGGCCGCCCGGGCCGGGGAGCAGGGCAGAGGCTTTGCCGTGGTGGCTGGCGAGGTGCGGGCCCTGGCCCAGCGCTCGGCCACGGCTGCGCGCGAGATCAAGGAGCTGATTACCGCCAATGTGAGCAGCGTGGCCCAGGGCTCGGCACAGGTGGACCAGGCTGGAGCCACCATGGACCAGGTGGTGGCCGCCATTGCCAGCGTCAGCCAGATTGTGGGTGACATCAGCGCCGCCAGCAGCGAGCAGGCCAGCGGTGTGGCCCAGGTGGGCGATGCCATCATGCAGATGGACCAGGTCACGCAGCAGAACGCGGCCCTGGTGGAGGAAAGCGCGGCCGCTGCCGACAGCCTGCGCACCCAGGCCCAGCAGCTGGTGCAGGCCGTGTCCGTGTTCCAGTTGGCGGGCGATGTGCAGGATGTGGAGCCTGTTGCGCGCCTGGCCTGGGCGCGGGCCTGATCAGGCGGCCGTGCGCAACAGTTCGGCCCAGGCCGTGCAGGCGCTCTCGACCTGCTGGCGTGCGGCCGGGCTGGCCGCCACCAGGCGCGCAAAACCATGGACCATGCCGGGCGCGCGCTGCAACTGCACCGGCGCGCCCAGGGCCTGGGCTTGCAGCGCAAAGGCCTCGCCCTCATCGCGCAAGATGTCGTGGCTGGCGGTGACCACCAGCGTAGGCGGCAACTGGGCGATTTCGGTCTCGCAGCGGCTGGGGTGTATCCATGCAGCCGCCTTGCCCTGTACCCGGCCCAGGGCCTGCCAGTACAGCTGCATGGCCGCTGGCGTCAGCCCGTAGCCGCTGGCAAAGCTGCGCATGCTCTCCGTGTCCTGGCCGGGCAGCAGCGGGGGGTATAGCAGCAGCAGGCCGTCAATCTGCGCAGCCCCGGCATCACCGGGCAGCCCTTGTAGCTGGCGTATGGCAGCGGCCAGTGCCAGGTGGGCGCCTGCGCTGTCGCCGCCCAGCAGCACCTTGCCCTGGGGCAAGGGCTGCAGGCCCTGCATATCGCGCAGCCATTGGAGTACGGCGAGCACATCGTCCAGTGGCGCGGGAAAAGGGTTTTCCGGAGTGCGGCGGTAGTGCACGCTCAGCACACAGTGGCCGGTGCACAGGGCCAGGCGCTCGCACAAATCGTCATGGGTGTTCAGATCGCCCACCATCCAGCCGCCGCCATGCAGCCAGACCAGGGTGTGCTGCGTTTTGCCGCTGCTTTTTTGGTAGCTCCGCACACAGATTTCGCGCCCTGCAGCGGGCACAAAAAAGCTGTGCTGGGCAATGCCTTGCAAGGGCGTGCGCACCAGCCTGGCCTGCAGCTCGCTGAGCAGGCGGCGGCGCTGGGCATAGGACAGCTGGGGCGCAGGCGTGGCGGCATCCAGCTGGGCAAAGCGCTGCAGCGTGCGCGCGAGCGCGGGGTCTACGGGTGGGAGTGCGATGGGGGCGGCCATAGAGGCCATCATAAATTTGCCGGCCCCGGCTGCGCATTCCATGGAATTTGTCCGGGCTTTTGCCCGGCAGCGTGATGTGCCTGCTTAGCTGTGCCGTGCGGCTTCGTTCCAGAACGCCCGTGCCACGGGGGAGAGACGGTTGGAGTTCTGGCAGGCCAGTGCGATATAGCGCTGGGTGGTGGGCGTCATGGGCTTGTAGACGATGCCGGGAATGGCATCCGGGAGTGCCAACCTGGCCAGGATGGACACCCCATGCCCATCGGCCACATATTGCAAAATGGATGTGATCTGGTGCAGCTCGTGGGCAATGCGGGGCTTGAGGTCATGCTTGAGCAGCAAGCGGTAGATCAGCGGCTTGGAGCCTGCCCGGGTGAGCAAGAACGGGTATTCCATCAGCTCGCTCAGTTGCACCATGCTTTGCTGTGCCAGAGGGTGGCCTTCGGGCAGCACGGCCACGAGTTCGTCCATGGCCAGGGTCTGGGTTTCCAGCTCGAGCTTGGGCAGTGGGACCACGGCCAGTTCGATGCGGTGCTCCATCAGGTCCAGGCTGACCTGGTCCTCGGGCTTTTCGATGATGTGTACATCGACGCCGGGGTGTTTGGCGCGAAAGGCCTTGAGTATCGGTGGCAAGGCCTTGAGGGTGCCGCTGGCACCGAACGAGCCTATGTGCAGCTGCCCGGTCTTGAGCTCGGCGTCCGAGCGGGCGATGGACTTCATCAGCTGCATGGAGGCAAACACCTCCTTGGCCAGCGGAAGAATGCGTTCGCCGGCATAGGTCAGCGGTGCGCCGGGCGCGCTGCGGTCTATCAGCTGGGCCCCGAGTGCAGACTCCAGGGCACGCAGCGCATGGCTGGTGGCAGAGGGCGAGAGGCCCAGCTTGGCACCCGCGCTGGAGATGCCGTCCGCCTGCACCAGCGCCAGCAGCAGCTCTAGCTGCTTGAGTGTGGGGAAATCATGCTTGCCGCCCAGATTCACAGTGTCCTGTCCCTTTCGCGCTCACCGCTTCGGCACTTGCCGCAGCGTATGGCGTTTGTCTCCAACCGCTCCCATGGCTGGATGGGGCGGTTGGATGGTACAAGATACTGTTGGCGCAAAGCACTGCAAAAAAGCGATGGGGCCGTGCTTTGGCCAGCACGAGAGATGCGAGGAACTCAGGCCGCCTTCAATTCGGCTTCATTGGAGTAGCCGGAGATAAAGGGCTTGCGCTCGCCCGTGTCTTCCACGAACACATGGCGCGAGATGCGGCCTATGTTGCCCCCGTAGACATGGATGCTGATGGAGACGCGGTCGTCATAGAAATTGGAGACGCGGTGGATGTCGCCTATGGTGGGCGAGACGCAGTCCACATCGCCGGGGTTGAGC
Source organism: Acidovorax sp. (assembly GCA_031277855.1). GTDB lineage: Bacteria > Pseudomonadota > Gammaproteobacteria > Burkholderiales > Burkholderiaceae_C > Comamonas. The sequence continues at coordinate 111,509 of JAITLO010000008.1, forward strand.
TGCTCCGTCCCCAGTGAGCGCATGCTGCGGCCATCGTCTGCGGGCTCGAACAATTCGCCGACTTCGCAGCCACGCATCATGCCGATCAGAGCCCATACCGTGTGGTTGTGTATGGGCGTCTTCTGGCCGGGGCCCCAGACAAAGCTCACCACCGAGAAGCGATCCTGGGGATCGGCATGCAGCAGGTACTGCTGGTAGTACTGCGGGTCGGGCTTGGCATAGCGCTCGGGCAGCCAGTCGTCTTGCGCAATCAGCTGCTTGAGCACGGCGCCGCCTTGCTGGAGGATGGTGGGCTCGTCACCCTGGTGCTGATCGATCACCCGGGTGAAGTCGGCGACGAATTGCTGGAATTTTTCTGGCATGGCCATCATGGTGTGTCTCCTTTGTTGTTGTCGGTGCGCTAGGTCTCAGGCCTTGCTCTGCGCGACGTAGCCATCGCGAGTTTGCGGCAATTTCATATTGAGCAGCTTGGATGCCACCTGGGTGCGCAGGATTTGCGCCGTACCCCCGGCAATGGTGAACATGCGTGCATCGCGCACATGGCGTTCCATGGGATTGTGGCGGCCGTAGCCCGAGGAACCGTAGAACTGCAAGGCGTCGTTGGTGACCTTGTTGGCGGTTTCGGCCGCCATGATCTTGGCGCGTGCAGCCTTGTCAATATCGGGGAAATGCTCACCGCTGGCGGCGGCATGGCGCAGCATCAAACGGGCAGCTTCCAGCTGGGTCGACATATCGGCCAGCATCCACTGCAGACCCTGGAATTCGGCAATCGGGCGGCCGAATTGCTGGCGTGTCTTCAGATAGGCCATGCCTTCCTCAAAGGCGCCTTGCGCAATCCCCAGGGCCACGGTGCCGGCGCCCACGCGCTGCGCGTTGTATGCATTCATCAGCGAGGCAAAGCCGCGCTGGAGCCCCCCCGGAGGAACGACCAGCATGGACTTGTGCACCCGCAGATTGCGGAACTCCAGATGGGTTTCGGGAATGCCGCGCACCCCCATGGCATACAGGCGTCGGCCCACCACGAGCTGGTCGGCCGGGGTGCGGTCGCGCACGCAGATAAAGGCGCCCACGCCCTGGTCCACACCGTCGTCGAACACGCGCGCAAAGATCAGGTGCAGATTGGAAACGCCGCCGCCTGTGATCCAGTACTTCTCGCCGTTGAGGATGTACTCGTCGCCCTTGCGATCGGCACGGGTGGTCATTTCGCTGGCTGCGCTGCCGGCATTGGGCTCGGAGATGCAGATGGCGGGTTTGTCGCCGCCCAGCACCAGCTCTGCAGCGATCTTCAGCTGCTCGGGCGTGCCATAGGTGGCGATGGCGCCGATGGCGCCCATATTGGCTTCCACGGTGATGCGGCCCATGGTGGCGCAGGCCTTGGCCATTTCCTCGACCACGATGACGGCATCCAGATAGCTCAGGCCCTGGCCGCCGGCGCGCTTGGGCAGCGTCATGCCCATAAAGCCGGCATCACGCAGCTTGGCGATGTTGTCCCAGGGGTATTGCTCGGTGAGGTCGGTGTCGGCAGCCGTGGGGGCGAATGCCGTTTGCGCGAGTTCGCGTGCACGTGCCTGCAGGTCGAATTGTGCTTTGGTGAGTTCGTACATCAATGTCTCCGGGAAAGGGTGGGGTGGTGTGAATGGAATGGGCGGGGCGCTCAGTGCTCGCCCAGCCAGTCGTCTAAAACGCTTTGGGCGTGTTCGTTCAGGCGTGGGGGCGGACGGCGATAGCTGGGTGGGGTGGCAGACATCTTCAGCGGGTTGGCCAGCAGCCTGATTTCCCCGCCTTGAGCCCATTCGCAGGGCATGCGCAGCTCGGCACCGCGGGCGATGACATGGGGGTCGTTGAATACGTCTTCCAGGTCGTTGACCGGCCCGCAGGGCACGCCCGCCTGCTCCAGTGCTTGCAGCCAGTGGCTGCGGGGGCGGGTGCGCAGCAGCTCGGAGATCTGCGGGCACAACACCTCGCGGTGGGCGATGCGCTGCACATTCGTGGCGAAGCGCTGGTCGTCGGCCAGTGCTTCGGTATCTGCCACCTGGCAAAACCTGCGGAACTGTGCGTCGTTGCCCACGGCCAGAATCATCGGGGCGTCGGCAGTGGGGAACACCTGGTAGGGCACGATGTTGGGGTGGCCATTGCCCAGCCGGGTGGGCAATTGGCGCTCGGCCAGGTAGTTGGTGCCGGCGTTGACCAACCAGGCAATCTGCGAGTCCAGCAGCGAGATGTCGATGTGCTGGCCTTCACCGGTCTTGTCGCGGTGCTGGAGCGCGGCCAGCATGCCCACGGTGGCGTACATGCCGGTCATGACATCGGCGATGCCCACGCCCACTTTCATGGGCTCTCCATCGGGAACGCCGGTGAGGCTCATGATGCCGCCCATGCCCTGAATGAGAAAGTCATAGCCGGGCCGGCTGGCGTAGGGGCCGGTATGGCCAAAGCCGGTGATGGAGCAATAAATGAGGCGCGGGTATTGCGCGCGCAGCTGTGCGTAGGACAGACCGTATTTGGCCAGCCCGCCGGCCTTGTAGTTCTCCACCAGCACATCGGCCTTGGCAAGCAACTGGTGGATCAGCTGGCGGCCATCCTCGCTGGCAATGTCGATGGCGATCGAGCGCTTGTTGCGATTGGCCGCCAGGTAGTAGGCGCTCTCGCGGGTGGGCGTGCCTTGCGTGTCTGCAATATAGGGCGGGCCCCATTTGCGGGTGTCATCGCCTTCTTCGGGGCGCTCCACCTTGATGACATCGGCGCCCAGATCGCCCAGCAGCTGCGTGGCACTGGGGCCTGCCAGAATGCGGGAAAGATCCAGCACCCGTATGCCGGTGAGTGCCCCCTTGTTTGTCTGCGCTTGCATCTGATCGCCGTCCTTCACACTTCAATATCGATGGAGGGAGGCGCAAGTCCATAGGCATGGACAGCGTCCTCCCCATCGTTTGCAGTATGTGGAGGGCGCACTTCATGCTCAATTGAGTTTTTTTTCAAGGCCCAGGCCGGTGCAAGGGCAAGCGCAAGGCAGGGGAAGCCGATGCGGGACTGGTGCAGAACGTGTTCCAAGTCTCTACGCAGTTGCGTTGGAACGCAATCGGGATGAGTTCGAGTCGATGGGGCGCAGCTTGCACCTGTGTGCAAGCAAGAGACAGCGCGAAGAAATCGCCCGATTTCGCTCCAACCCTTCGGGCCAGTGGCTTTGCGGGCGGTCTACTGTGTTGCGAATCCTCGCAATAGCACGGCTATTGCTGCGGTGTCGCGCCTTGTATCCCATCCCGCAAAGACACTGGTGCGCCGCGAGGAGACTTTGAACACGTTCTCAAGCTGCAGCGCGGGAACGCGGCGGAAGCGTCTGCGCAAATGCGCGTGCCTCATCCAGGATCCACAGGCGAAAAGCCTCCAGTGGCGCGCTGTGGCGCATGTTGTTGGGGTAGACGAGGTAGTACAAATCCTCGGCGGGGATGGACAGCGGGTGTGCCCGCACCACGCCGTTGTCCCAGACGTTTTTGGGTACGAAAAACTCCGGCACCAGCGCAATGCCCAATCCCGATTCTGCGGCGCGGATCATCATGGAGTGCTGCTCGAACCCGACGCTGCGCTCGGGCACGGTGTCCGGTGGCAGCTGGGCTGCGGCAAACCACTTCTTCCATGACTCCTGGCGTGTGGTGGAGAACAGCAGGGGGAATTTCAGCAAATCGGCGGCTTCTTTGATGCTGTCGCCTATCAAGTCCTTGCGCGCGATCACCACCATTTCCTCGCCGAACAGCACCTCGGAAGTGGCCCAGGGCCAGATGGGTTTGCCATGGTGAATGGCCGCCTCGAAGTGCTCCTCGTTGAAGGAAAACGGGTTGGAGCGCACACCCATGTTCACACGGATATGGGGGTGCTTTGCATAAAAGCTGGGCAGGCGCGGGATCAGCCACTCCAGTGAAAACGTGGGCAGCACGGCCAGCTCCAGGCTGCCTTCTCCGCTGCCGTGCACCGAGATGGCGCGTGTGTCCCGCTCAATGGCGCGCAGCGAGGCCCGAATCTGTTCGCCATACAGGCGCCCGGCCTTGGTCAGCACCACCCGCTGTTTGACGCGCACAAACAGGCGAATGTTGAGATTGGATTCAAGGCCGTTGATTTGCCGCGAAACCGCACTCTCGGTCAGAAAAAGCTCGCGCGCTGCCAGCGTAAAGCTTTCATGTCGTGCCGCTGCTTCAAAGGCAATCAATGCGGCCATGGGAGGAATGCGGTTGCGCAGCATGTTAGTTCATAAAAGTCATTACATCGCAATTTTAAATTGCTTTACGCACAGCAGGTGCGGGGCAAGAATGCCCTGAAACCAGATGCGAATTCCAAGCTCTTGCTTTTCCAGCGAAGGCTGATGAATGAGTTTTTGGCAAGACCTACGTAGTAAGCACAACGGGTTTTCCCGATGTTGCGAGCCAAACCACCTTCTCCATAGCGCTGCTGCCATGTACCGTTTTTCTTCCGTCTACCAGAGCCCCAAAGGCTCTCCCATACGTGCGCTTTACAAGCACCTGAGCGAGCCCGGAATGATCTCTTTTGCGGGGGGCTATCCCGACCCGCAGCTGTTCGATGTGCAAGGGCTGGGTGCCGCTTCCGAACGCGCTTTTGCCAACAGCAAGGCCTGTCTGGAATACGGCCCCACGGAGGGAACCTCGGGCTTGAAGGAGGCCTTGGTGCAGCTGATGCAGCAAAGAGGCGTGCACACCAGGCCCGAGAACCTCATCGTGACCACCGGCTCCCAGCAGGCCTTTGACCTGGTGCTGCGCGTGCTGGTGGAAAAGGGTGACAGCGTCTTCGTCGAGCAGCCCACGTACTCCACCAACATCCAGGCCGTGCAGGCGCACCAGGCCCAGCTGACGGCGGTGCCTGTGACCGCCGAGGGCATGGATGTGCAAGCCCTCGCGCACATGCTGGAAAGCGCCAGCGCACAAGGCAAAACGCCCAAGCTGCTCTACACCATTCCCAACTTCAGCAATCCCTCGGGGGCGACGCTGAGCCTGGAGCGGCGCATGCGCTTGCTGCAGCTGGCGGTGCAATACCAGGTGGTGCTGGTCGAGGACGACCCCTACGGCGGTCTGCGCTTTGCGGGTGAGGCTGTGCCTTCGCTGATGGCGCTGGCCAGCCAGGTCCCCGGCGCCCAGAACTGGGTGGTGCACATGTCCAGCCTGTCCAAGATCGTGGCGCCCGGTCTGCGCGTGGGCTGGGCGGTGGCGCCGGAGGAAATCCTCAAGCGTTGCTCGGTCGCCAAGCAAAGTGCGGACGTGGGCAGCTCGCCCTGGATACAGGGCATTGCGGCGGAATACCTGGCCAGTGGCCGGCTCGACACCCATCTGGCCCATATCTGCGCTGCCTACGGCGCCAAATGCCGCGCGCTGGCCCAGGGCCTGCGCCAGGAGCTGGGCGATGCCATCCGCTTTCACGAGCCCTCGGGCGGAATGTTTGTGTGGGCACGCTTGACGGGCGACATCACCGCTGCCGAGCTGCTGACGCATGCCATTGCGCGCGGTGTGATGTTTGTGCCGGGTGCCGGCTTTCAGGCCGATGGCACGGATGACTTCACCCTGCGCCTGTCCTTTGCTTCGCCAACCCTGGAAGAGGTGGCCCAAGGCTGCAAACGCCTGGGCGAGGCCATGGCTGCAGCGCGGGCCGCAAAAAACAAACAGGCGCAACCTGCCTGACAGTCTGGTTGAACAACACACAGCATAAAGAAAATCAAGGAGACAAAAACATGAACGGAGCCAAGAGCCTGGTGAAGACATTGTTGGCCGCAGGTATTGACACCTGCTTTGCCAACCCCGGAACCAGTGAAATGCATTTTGTGGCCGCACTCGATCAGGTGCCCGGCATGCAATGCGTGCTGGGTCTGCAGGAAAATGTGGTCACGGGCATGGCCGACGGCTATTACCGACTGGCCGGCAAGCCCGCTTGCACCTTGCTGCACTGCGCGCCGGGATTGGCCAACGGCATGGGCAATCTGCACAATGCGCGCCGCGCGCGCAGCGGCATTGTCAACATCGTGGGTGACCAGGCCGTCTACCACCGTCCTTTCGATGCACCCTTGACGGGGGACACCGCCGGCATGGCGCAAACCGTCTCTGCCTGGGTGCATACCAGTACCAGCACCCCGGACCTGGGCCGCGACGCGGTGGAGGCGGTGCGTGCCGCCTCCACCTACCCCGGACAGATCGCCACCTTGATTCTGCCGGCCGATGTGTCTTGGCAGGAGGGCGGTGTGGTGGGCCAGCCCTTGCAGGTACCGCAGCCCCCGGCCATTGATGGCGGGGCGGTGGAGCGTGCGGCCCGCACGTTGCGGGACAATACCGATGTGCTGATTTTGCTGGCCGGCCCGGCCGTGCTGGCTCAGGGGCAGGCGCTGGCCTGGCGGGTCGCCCAGGCCACGGGTGCCAGCGTGATGGCCAGCTATGTCACCTCCCATGTGGCGCGTGGCCGTGGCCATATGCAGCTGGAGCGTGTGCCCTACAACATGGAGGCCGCCATCAAGGCCCTGGAGCGCTTTCGCCACATCATCCTGGTGAACGCCACGCCACCGGTGGGCTTTTTTGGCTACCCCGGCATGCCCTCGGCCCAGCACCGCAGCGATGCCGTTTTCCATACCCTGTCACGCCCCGATCAAAACCCGGTCGAAGCCTTGCAGGCCTTGGTCAAGGCCTTGGGTGCGCCCGAGGTGCGCATGCCCGATCCGGGCCCGCGCCCCGAGGTCGTGCGCGGCGCTCCCACACCCGAAGGCCTGGCGCAGACGCTGGCGGCCTTGATGCCCGAAAACGCCATCATCTCCGATGAGAGCATCTCCTATGGGCGTGGCTTTTACAAGTTCACGCATGCCGCGCCGGCGCATGACTGGCTGCACCTGGCAGGGGGCGCCATCGGTGACGGCATGCCCGTGGCCACCGGCGCTGCACTGGGGGCGAAAAAGCAGCGTCGCGTGATCAATCTGCAGGCCGATGGCTCGGCCATGTATTCGCTGCAGTCGCTTTGGACACAGGCGCGCGAACAGCTGCCGGTGACCACCATCATCCTCAACAACAGCAAATACAACATTCTCATCGGCGAGTACGCCAACGTGGGGGCCACGCCGGGTGAAACGGCGATGAGCATGCTGGACCTGGGCAACCCCGCGCTGGATTGGGTGCGCATGGCCAATGGCATGGGGGTGGATGCAGCCCGTGCGACCACGCTGGAAGCCTGCGCCGAGCTGATGACGCGCAGCTTCGACAAGCAGGCGCCCTTCCTCATCGAATTGATGATCTGAGCCCGTGGCGGGGCAGCCCGCCACCCGCTTTCAGCTTGGTGTGCCGGAGCAGTGCCCGCACTCCCGTTTTCGTCATACAGCCTCCCTGCGCGTCCGCGCGCCGGGGGCAATGGTGTCCCCATGACTTATCCCGATACGCAACTTTTTATCGATGGCCTGTGGCGGCCTGCATCCGGTGGCGCGACGCTGCCGGTTTTGAATCCGGCAACCGGTGCGGAGATCGGCCGTGTCGCTTGCGCCAGCCGTGCAGACCTGGATGTCGCCCTGGTAGCAGCGCAGCGCGGCTTCGCCGTGTGGCGCGACATGCTGCCGGTGGCCCGCGGCAAGATCATGCGCCAGGCAGCGGCATTGCTGCGTGAACGTGCCGCTGACATTGCCCAGGTTCTGACACAGGAGCAGGGCAAGCCCCTGGCAGAGGCCAAGGCAGAGACCTTGGCGGCAGCAGACAGCATTGAATGGTTTGCGGACGAAGGCCTTCGCGTCTACGGGCGCGTCATTCCCTCGCGGCGCGACCAGGCCATACGGCAAACCGTGGTGCGCGATCCGCTGGGGCCGGTGGCCGCGTTCACACCCTGGAATTTCCCCATCAACCAGCTGGTGCTCAAGCTGGGCCCGGCACTGGCTGCGGGCTGCTCGGTGATCGCCAAGGCCGCAGAAGAAACACCGGCCGCACCTGCGGCCCTGGTGGCCGCCTTTGCCGATGCGGGATTGCCCCCGGGTGTGCTGGGGCTGGTGTATGGCAATCCCGGCGAGATCTCGAGCTACCTCATCGCCCACCCCGTGGTGCGCAAGCTCACATTCACAGGTTCTACCGCCGTGGGCAAGCAACTGGCTGCCCTGGCAGGCGCGCACATGAAGCGCGTGACCATGGAGCTGGGTGGCCATGCGCCGGTGATTGTGTGCGAGGACGCCGACCTGGACCTGGCGGTGCAGTCTGCGGGCTTTGCCAAGTTCCGCAACGCGGGGCAGGTCTGCATTTCCCCCACACGCTTTCTGGTGCACGAGAGCGTGGTGCAACCGTTTTCCGAGGCGCTGGCCCGCCATGCGGCCGGCGTGAAGGTGGGCAACGGCCTGGATGCGGGCACGGAGATGGGGCCGCTGGCCAACCCCCGGCGGCTGGCGGCCATGGCCGAGCTGGTGGATGACGCCTTGCAGCAAGGTGCGCAGTTGCTGGCCGGTGGCAAGCGCATGGGCGAGAGCGGGAATTTCTGGGCACCCACGGTGCTGGCGCAGGTTCCGCAGAGTGCCAAGGTCTTCAACGAAGAGCCCTTCGGGCCCATTGCGGCGATTCGCTCCTTCCGTGATCTGGACGACGCCATCACCGAGGCCAATCGCCTGCCGTTCGGGCTGGCCGGTTATGGCTTCACCACCTCGCTCAAGCACGCGGATCTGCTGTCGCGCAAGGTGGAAGTGGGAATGATGTGGCTGAACATGCCTGCCTCCACCAGCCCCGAGCTGCCCTTTGGTGGGCTCAAGGACTCCGGCTATGGCGCGGAAGGCGGCCCGGAGGCCCTGGAGGCCTATTTGAACGTGCGCTCTGTCGTCGTTCGCAACCAGTGAGGAGGCAGGCATGCTGAATATGTTGTCTCACGCCCCCCAACCGGAAAGCCCCGATATTTCGCCTTATCTGGGAAAGCTGGTCGCGTTTCGCCGCGATCTACATGCACACCCTGAGCTGAAGTTTGAGGAGCACCGCACGGCCGACAGGATTGCGGCCTATCTGGAGGCGCTGGGTGTGCCTGTGCACCGAGGGCTGGCCCAGACCGGTATTGTGGCCACCATCCAGGGGCGCAAACCCGCTGCCGGTGCCGCTGTGCGTTCCATAGGCATACGTGCCGACATGGACGCCTTGCCTGTGCAGGAGCTGAACAGCTTTGCGCACAAAAGCAGCCATGAAGGCCGCATGCATGCCTGCGGCCATGACGGCCACACGGCCATGCTGCTGGGGGCAGCGACCCTGCTGGCCAAGCAGGCAGACTTCGAAGGCACGGTACACCTGATTTTTCAGCCCGGTGAAGAGGGCGGTGCAGGTGCGCGGGTGATGATGGAAGAGGGGCTTTTCACCCAATTCCCCTGCGATGCGGTGTTTGCCCTGCACAACTGGCCCTCGCTGCCCTCGGGCTCCATGGGGGTGCGGGTGGGGGCCATCATGGCCTCGGCCAACCGCTTCGAGATTCGCGTGCACGGGCGTGGCGGGCATGCGGCCATGCCCCACACCACCATAGACCCCATCCCTGTGGCCTGTGCCATTGTCGGCCAGCTGCAGACCCTGGTCTCGCGTGCCACGGACCCGCTCGACAGCGTGGCACTCACGGTCGGCAAGATGGAGTCCGGCACGGTGGAGAACATCATTCCGGACGATGCTGCCATCTATGGCACCTGCCGCACATTGTCTCCCCAGACGCTGAAGCGCATGCTGGACGGGGTCGAGCGCATTGCGACGCATGTGGCTGCCGCGCATGGCGCCACGGCCACGGTGCTGTGGAAGCCGGGCTACCCCAGCACCTGCAACACCCGGGACGAAGCCCGCTTTATGGGCGATGTGATGCGCGAGATGGTGGGCGACGCTTATGCAGACACCGATGTGCAGCCCGCCATGACGGCAGAGGACTTCGGCTTCATGCTCGAGCAGGTACCGGGCGCCTATGGCTTTATAGGCAACGGTGCCCACGGTCAGCCCGGTGTCAATCTGCACAGCCCGAACTACGACTTCAACGACGACAACATTGCATTGGGCGCCCGCTTCTGGGACCGCCTGGTGCGCCGCTGGTTTGCCACCACCCACAAGGAGACAGAATGAAAAACCACTTCAACCCACAGCGTCGCCAGACATTGAGCCTGCTGGCATCGGCCGCAGTCTGTGGTCTTGCCGGAAAAGCGTTTGCCGCAGGCAACTGGCCACAAAAGCCGCTGCGCCTCATCGTTCCCTATTCGGCCGGCGGTGTCTCCGACATCGTGGCGCGCTTGGTGGCCCAGCGGCTGGGCACGGCACTGGGGCAATCCATTGTGGTGGACAACCGCCCCGGCGCTGCCGGCACCATGGGCATGAATGCCATGGTCAAAGAGGGGGGCGATGGCCACACCTTCGCCTTCACGCCCATCAGCCCGATCACGCTGAGCCCGCATCTGATGAAGGTCGGCTTCGACCCCATGAAGGACATTGTTCCGGTGGCACCGGTCATGTACTCGCCGGTCTATGTCTGCGCCACGGAGGCCTTCAAGGGCAAAACGCTGGCGGATGCTTTTGCGCAAGCCAAGTCGGGCAGTGTGACCATGGCCTGCCTGGGCTTTGGCTCGGTCGGCCACATCATCATCGAGCAGCTGCGCCGCCAGACAGGCAGCAACCTGGTTCCCATTCCCTACAAGGGCGACTCGCAACTGCTCCCGGATGCGGTGGGCGCGCAGTTCGACATTCTGTTGATCAACCCCTCGGAACCGGTGAATGCGCTGGTGCAACGCGGCAAGCTGCGCATCATCGCCGTGGGTTCGCCGCAGCGTCTGCCTGCCGTCCCCGACGTGCCAACCCTGGCCGAGCTGGGCCATCCCGATGCCAATATGACTTCGCTGTTCGGCTTTGTGGCGCCGACCAACATGGCCCCCGAGGTGGTGAAGCGCCTGAACACCGAGATCAACCGCTTGCTGCAGCAGCCCGAGCTGCGGGACCGGGTGCAGAAACTGGACAACATTGCCCTTTCCCAAACTCCAGCGCAGTTCGCGGCAGACGTGCAATCGGCCTACGAGAAGAACGGAAAAATCATCAAGCAGGCCAATATCAAGGCGGAGTGAGTGGGCCGCAAAGGTTGGAGCTTGCGGAAAGTCTCAGCGCAGTCGCTGATGGAAAAGCCACCTGGCTTTCAACAACGGGAATGTCCCAGAAAGAACGGTCAAAGAAATAAAGAAAACGAATTTGTCAGATTCGATGTTCAGCTGAATTTCAACGCACAAAAAAAGCCCACGCCAAAAGAGCAGGGGCACAAGGAGGCAGACAATGAAAAATCGCAGACACTACATCGCACTCACACTCAGCACCTTATGGATGGCCATGCCCATGGCATCCCAGGCGCAGAGCACGCCTTTGCGGATCATCGTTCCTTATTCCGCAGGGGGCAGCGCCGATGTCATCGCACGCATGCTCACCGATGGCATCAAGGAACACACGGGGCGCATGGCCATCGTCGAGAACAAGCCCGGCGCAGGGGGCCGTATTGCACTGTCGGCACTGAAAAGCACCCAGGGAGACGGGGCTGCCGTGGTGTTCGCCTTCAATGGCGTGCTGGTGAACTCCATCGTTTTTCAAAACGCCAAGGACTTCAAGTTCAAAGAGGACTTTGTGGGGCTGGCACAGGTCGGCACCATGCCGGCAGCCCTGGCCGTGCCTTATGCGCACAAGGCCCACAACGCCAAGGAGTTCATCGCCATTCGCAAGCAGGAAGGTGATTTCGTCTACGGCAATATGGGGCCGGGCTCTCTGACCCATCTGGCCGGCTTGCGATTCGCGGCCGCAACCCAGCTCAAACCCAATCCCATCGGCTACCAGGGAGGTGCTCCGATGGCGAATGATTTGATGGGCGGCCAGGTGGATGCGGGGGTGGACACGGCCAGCGACTTTGTCGAGCGGCACAAAGGCAAGAAGCTCAAAGTGCTGGGTGTCTTCGGCAGCAAGCGATTCCCGCTGCTGCCCGATGTGCCCACCATGGCAGAGCAGGGCATTGCCAATGTGGAGGCCGAACTCTGGCTGGGGTTTCTGGGCTCCAGCAAGGCCAGTGCCGCATTCAATACGCGCTTTCAGGATGCCATTCAAAAGACGCTGGCCAACCCTGCCGTCAGAGACAAAATCTCCAAGATCATGGAGGTGGAATACAAGGGCATGGCCGATTTTGCCCCTGTGATGGCTGCCGACTTTGCGACCTGGACGCCGCTGATTGTCGACTCCGGCCTGGTGCAGAACTGAGTCTGCAAGCGCAGCAGTGGAGGGTGGCTGCCTTGGGCCGCCATCCTGCTTCACCCAGTTTTTCCCCAGTTTTTCCACCCGGTGGGCCGCGTCTGGACACCGGGTGGATTTCCATGTCTGCAGAGGCTGCCGCAGCGTGGAAATTCATGCCCAGTTGAGCTTTTTTTCAAGGCTGCAAGGCTAATCTGACAGCCAAGGGCTAGCGCTCCAGGCCAAGCGCCATGGCCGCGCCATGACCGAGAGGTGCAGTGTGGTCAGCTCAGGTTTGAGCAGCCTGATACCGTTTCACCATCTATTTTTACGATGCTGAGAAGCTGAAATTTTCGTTTTACTCAAAAAATTTCGATACCTATGATGGGCTATGCCTCGAAAGAAGGCCGCTCAAACCATGAAGCGAAATGCAAAGGAGACAACATGCCACAGACAATGGCAGCGATGAGCGTGGATGAGATTGCCGCGCAAATCAGCGATGGTTGCCGGCTTGCCATGCCGGTGGATTACGCGGGGGTGCCCATGGCCATCGTGCCCGCGTTGCTGCGCCGCGCGCCGCGCAATCTGGATTTGGTGGGCGTGCCCACGGCCGGCCTGTCGTTCGACATTCTGATCGGCGCCGGACTGGTGCACAGCCTGGAAACCAGTGCCGTGAGCCTGGGAGAGGCGGGCGGTGCGCCCTGCTTTATGCGGGCCATTGCCAACCGGGCTATTCAGATGAAGGACAGCACCTGCCCGGCCATTCATGCCGGGCTGATGGCGGCCCAAAAGGGCTCGCCCTTCACCACGCTGCGCGGACTGATTGGCACGGATGTGCTGATGCACCGCTCGGACTGGCGTGTGATGCAAAACCTGTTTTCGGTGGAGCCCGATCCGGTGGTGGCGATTCCCGCATTGCACCCCGATGTCTCGGTGTTCCACGCGCCCATGGCCGACCGGGAGGGCAATGTCTGGATCGGTCGCCGGCGCGAGCTGGCAGCCATGGCCTATGCCAGCCGCAAGAACTTTGTGACGGTGGAGCGCATCGTGGAGCACCGCCTGCTGGACGACGAGGTCACGGCCGCGGGCGTGCTGCCCGCCATCTATGTGGACGGCATTGCCGTGGCAGAGAAGGGGGCCTGGCCCTATGGCCTCTGGGGGGAGTACGCACCCGACACGGCCGCGCTGCAGCGCTATGCGCAGCAGGCCAAGACCGAAGAAGGGTTTCAGCAATGGATAGCGGAGGTGTACGCATGAGCGCCGTGACTTTGCGTGAGCGGCTGATCGTCACGATCGCCTCGCTGCTCGATGGGGCACGCCATGTGGCCGTGGGTGCTTCTTCGCCGATTCCGGCGGCCGCTGCCATGCTGCTGCGTGCGCAAAAGGAAGCGTTGAACGCGCCTGCCGTGCGCTTGTCGATTCTGGGCTCGGTCAAGCACAACCTGTTCACCAATGGCTCTGCAGAGCTGTTCGATTGCGCAGGACAGGGGCGAATCGATGCCTTTTTTCTGGGTGGCGGGCAAATCGATGGCCAGGGCAATATCAACCTGGTGGGCATTGGCGAGTACCCGAACACCCGCGTGCGCTGGCCGGGCTCGTTTGGCTCTGCCTATCTGTACTTCACCGTGCCCAAGGTGATTCTGTTCCGTGAGGAGCATTCGCCGCGGGTGTTGGTGGACAAGGTCGACTTCATCAGCGCACCCGGCACCAGCGACCCCAGCGTTTACCGCAAAGGCGGGCCATACGCCCTGCTCACCGGCCTGGGGCTGTTCATGTTCGATCCGCAGCTGGCGCGCTTCCGCCTGGTGCATATGCACCCCGGCCATACGCTGGACGAGATCCAGGCCGCAACGGGCTTTGCCTTTGATGTGGACCCGCAACTGAGCGTGACCCCGTCTCCCGATGCCGCCACGCTGGCGCTGCTCAGGGGCCGGGTACTCCACGAGCTCCAAGAAACCTACCCCGATTTTGCCAAGCAGCTGACCCAGGAGATGGCCCATGCTGAATAAAACAATGAGTGCTGGCGCGTTGGCCGGCGTGCGTGTGATTGATGCCAGCCGTGTGCTGGGCGGGCCTTTCTGTGGCCAGATTCTGGGCGATCATGGCGCCGATGTGATCAAGGTGGAACCCCCCATGGGCGATGAAACGCGTGGCTGGGGCCCTCCTTTTGTGGGCGATGCGGCGAGTTATTTCATCGGCGTGAACCGCAACAAGCGGGACGTGCCCATCGATATGACGCAGGAGCTCGGCCAGGAGCTGCTGCTGCGACTGCTGGAAGATGCCGATGTCTTCATCGAGAACTTCAAGATCGGTACGCTGGAGAAATGGGGCCTGGGCGGTGACGCGCTGCGCCAGCGCTTTCCGCGTCTGGTGCATTGCCGCATCTCCGGCTTTGGTGCCGATGGCCCCTACGGCGGCCAGCCCGGCTACGACGCTGCGGTGCAGGCCATGACGGGGCTGATGAGTGTGAATGGCGAGCCCCAGGGCGAGCCCTTGCGCATGGGGGTGCCCATCATCGACATGGTCACCGGCATGAATGGCGTGATCGGCATTTTGCTGGCGCTGCAGGAGCGCAATCGCAGCGGCGAGGGGCAGTTTGTCGAAGCCACGCTGTATGACTCCGGTGTGTCTATGCTGCACCCGCACCTGCCCAACTACTATCTGAACGGCAAGGTGCCGCAGCGCTCGGGCAATCGCCACCCCAATATCTGTCCTTACGATGCCTTTGAAACCCGCACCGTGCCGCTGTTCCTGGCCGTGGGCAACAACCGCCAGTTTGTGACCCTGTGCAAGGTGCTGGGCAAGCCGGCGCTGGGTACGGACGAGCGCTTTGTGACGAATGCCTCGCGCAACCTCCACCGCGACGCGTTGCGCGAGGAGCTGGTGGCCCTGCTGTCGCAGCGCGATGGCCAGCAAATCTCGCAGGAGCTGGTGGCGGCCGGTGTGCCCTGCGGGCCGGTGCGCACCATAGACCAGGTGGTGGACGACCCGCACACCCACCACCGTGGAATGATTGTCGACATCGACGACTACCGTGGCACGGGCGCGCCGGTCAAGCTCTCGCGCACACCGGCGACCTATCGCAGCCGCCCGCCGGCTTTTGCGCAGCACACGGACGAGGTGCTCAAGGAGCAGGGCATAGACCCCGCCGCCTACGAAAGCGTGCTGCCGCGCAAGCCCTCCGTATAGTTGGCGACTTGGCACATATCCCCGGGCTCCATAGTCCCGGGGATGGCAGAAATTCGGGAGCTATGCCATGTTGATCAGATCGCTGCACTCATTTTTGGCGTTGCACCGCTATGGAACCATCGTCGCCGCCGCAGAGAAGGTGCACCTTTCGCAGGCGGCCGTCAGCGTGCAGCTCAAGAACATGGAAGACGAGCTGGGCGTGGCCCTGTTTGTGCGCACCAAGCGTTCACTGGAGTTCACCTCGGCAGGGCGCCAGCTGGTGCCGCTGGCCGAGAAGATGGTGTCTATCTATGAGGAGATGAAGGCACTCAAGGGCGGCGGGCCTATTGGCGGCTTTCTGTCCCTGGGGGTGATCAACAGCGCCCTGGGCGGCGTGCTGCCGCAATTGCTCAAGGAGATGACGCTGAAGAACCCGGGGCTGGAGCTGAAGATCATTGCCGGCATCTCGGGCGAGCTGGTGACGCAGGTGAACCGGGGCACCTTGGACATGGCCATCGTGACCGAGCCCCCGCAGCGCTTTCCCACCAATCTGAATGTGCACTATCTGTACAGCGAGCCTTTTGCCCTGCTCACGCCGGCAGAAGTGCCTTTTCAGGACCTGGTGCAGGCCTTCAAGTCTTCGACCCCCTATATCGCCTTCGACCGCAGCACCTGGGCCGGGCAGCTCATCGATGAGTTCCTGCTCAAGCGCGGCGTGATGACCAAGCCCTCGATGGAGCTCAACTCGCTGGATGCGATTGCGGCCCTGGTCAGCCAGGGCCTGGGCATTTCCATCGTGCCGCTGATTCGCGGCGCAGCCTGGCATGCCAGCCCCCATCTGCATGTGGTGCGCCTGCCCCATTTCGAGCGGCCGGTGTCGCTGATCACGCGGGCCTCCAACGAGCACGATGCGCTCACGGCGCTGCTGCTGTCTGCATTCAGCACAGTGGACTGGACTTCCTGAGCAGCCTGCACAGCGCCGCGATATATGGAGTCGGCGCTGTGCATGGCTGGACTCACCCGTGCTGGCGCGCGGGCTCGCGCATCAGCACAAACTCTTCTGCCGAGGTGGGGTGCATGGCCATGGTGCGGTCAAAGTCGCGCTTGGTGGCGCCCGCGCTGATGGCAATGGCCAGGCCCTGGATGATTTCGGGCGCGTCGGCCCCCAGCATATGTATGCCCACCACACGGTCCGAGGCGCGCTCCACGATGAGCTTCATATAGGTGCGTTCCTGGCTGCCCACAAACGCCTTCTTCATGGGGCGGAACTGGCTGGTGTAGACATCGCAGGGGCCTTGCGCCATGGCCTGTGCCTCGGTCAGGCCGATGGTGGCAATCGGCGGTGAGCAGAATACGGCGCTGGCGATGTTGGCATGGCTGACTTGCACCGCGCGCCCGCCGAACTCCGTATCCGCAAAGGCCCGGCCTTCTGCAATGGCCACCGGCGTGAGGTTGACGCGGTTGGTGACGTCTCCGATCGCCCAGATGCCAGGGGCCGTGGTGCGGCTGTCCGCATCCACGGGAATCGCGCCGGCCGCATCGGTGTGGATGCCCACGCTCTCCAGACCCAGCTGGCGCACATTGGGCCGTCGGCCTGTGGCATTGAGCACCGCATCGGCCCTCAGCGATGTGCCATTGGCGAGCTGCAGCGCAAAGCCGGCGTCGGTTTTCTGCAGCGCCTGGGCCTGCATGCCTGGGTGCAGGTGCACGCCAAGGCTCTCCAGCGCGTGCACCGCCTGCTGGCGTAGGTCTTCGTCGAATCCGCGCAGCGGCAGGTCGGCGCGATAGGCCATGGACACCTGCACGCCCAGCCTGGCGAGTATGGAGGCGAACTCGACGGCAATATAGCCGGCGCCAATCACCAGCAGCGACTGGGGCAGGGCTTGCAGCTGCAGGATGTCGTCCGAGGTCCAGGCCTGCTCTATGCCCGGGATGCCGTCCGTGGACGGCGCGCCGCCGGTGGCGATCAGAATGCGCTCGGCCTGGTATTGCTGGCCATTGGCCTCGACCAGATGCTTGCCGACGATGCGTGCATGGCCCAGCAAGGTCTGTACACCGGAGTTGGCAAGCATCTGGCCATATACACCCTCCAGCCGGTCCAGCTCGCGGTCCTTGGCCTGCGTCCAGCGGGCCATGTCGAATTCGGTCGACACCTCGCCCCAACCAAAGGCGCTGGCCTCGGCGAAGGCGCTGCGCAGCTCCGAGGCATACATCATGAGTTTTTTGGGAATGCAGCCGCGCAGCACACAGGTGCCGCCCACGCGCGTGCCTTCAATCAGCAATACCTTGGCGCCATAGCTGGCAGCGCGGCGAGATGCCGCAATGCCGCCAGAGCCTGCGCCGATGACGATGAGGTCGAATGTCTTGGAAATAGTCATGTCCTGGTCGTTGGGGAAAGAGAGGGAAGCGCCAGTGCGCGCTGCACCGCAGGGCGTGCCTGGATGCGCTGCAGCCAATCGTGCAGCCGGGGAAAGTCGGCCCATGGAATGCCGAACTTTTCCGACAATCGCAGCCAGGGAAAGATGGCCATATCGGCAATGGAGTATGCACCGCCTGCAAAGTAGGTCTTGTTTTGCAGATGCTGCTCCATCACCGCATGGATGCGGCGCACCTCGCCGCCAAAGCGCTCCAGGGCGTAGGCATCATCGGGCTTGGCACGCCCTCTGAAGTGGCTGAACTGGCCCATCATGGGGCCGACAGCACTCATCTGGAACATCAGCCACTGCAGGGCTGCGCTGCGTTCCACGGGTTGCTGCGAGAGAAAGCGCTGGTATTTCTCCGCCAGGTAAATGAGGATGGCGCCCGACTCAAACACCGTGAGTGGCTGGTCAGAGCCCACATCACTGTCTATGAGCACCGGAATCTTGCCGTTGACGCTGTGTGGCGCAAGCAGTGCGGCAAAGCCTGGTTTGTCGTTGAGGTCGGCGGGGTGAATGCGATAAACCGCATTGCACTCCTCCAGCATGATGTGCACCTTGTGCCCGTTGGGTGTGCCCCAGGTCAATAAATCCAGCATCTGAGAGAAAAAGGGAGAGAGGTTGCAGGCAAGCCATGGGAAAGGGTGCCGAGGCACCCTTGCTTAGAGCCGCTCACAGAGCCCAGCAAATCGAAGATTTGCCTTGGAGACGAGGTGCGAAGACGCAGGCAGTACAGAGGTACGACAAGACGAGGCAACGATGTATCCAGGGCTGTGTGAGCGGGTCTCAGTTGCCGAATTCCAGCTTGGCAGTCTTCACGGTGGTGATATAGGACTGCAAATCGCTGTTGACGCGGGCCGTCATCTGCTCCGGCGTGGAGGTCATGACCTCGATGTCGAAGCTCTCGATCTTGGCCTTGACCTCGGGCATGGCCAGAATCTTGTTCAGCGCCGCATTGGTCTTTTTGACGATGTCTGCCGGTGTGCCTGCGGGGAATACAAAGCCATACCACACGCCCACTTCAAAGCTGCCGGGTACGCCCGCTTCGCTCATGCTGGGGACTTCGGGGAAGGACGCAGAGCGCTTGCGGCCGGTCACCATCAAGGGGCGCAGCTTGCCGGACGCCACAAACGGCTTGGTGGCCGTGGTGGTGTCGATGATGTATTCCACCTCCTTGGCCAGCATGGCATTGAGCGCTGGCGAGCTGCCCTTGTAGGGCACGTGCACGCCATCGAGCTTGGTGGCGTTTTTGATCATTTCGGCCGCGAAGTAGGTGCCAAAGCAGCAGGAGGCATAGCTGAACTTGCTGTTTTGGGCCTGCGATGCTGCTTCCAGCTCCTTGAAGCTCTTGATCTTGGAGTCCGTGCTGACGGCCAGCAGATAGGGGGACTGCCCAATGGTGCCTATGAAGGCGAAGTCGGCGATGGGGTCGACGGGAAAGTCCTTCTTCACCACCTTGTTGAGCGCAAAGCTGCTGGTGGTCAGGCCTATGGTGTAGCCGTCTTTTTCCGAACGTGCGACCGACTGCAGCGCAATCACCATGTCCCCGCCCGGCTTGTTTTGCACGATGACGGGAGTCTCCCATTGCTCGTTGAGCTTTTGCCCCACGATGCGCGCCAGAATGTCCGAAGCCCCCCCCGGAGCGAACGGCACAATCAAATTGATGGCCTTGCCTTTTTTGGGATAGTCCTGCGCAACCGCGCTGCCACCCACGACGAGCATGCCGGCCGCGATGGCAGCAGCCGAAAGAAATCTATGTTTCACCTGTGTCTCCTTGGATTTTTGATAGCTCTTGTAGTCGGTGCTTTGCGTTCTCCTGGGTGAGCAGGGCGCAAAGTCATCCGAGTACAAAATGTAGGAAAGGACAGGGGAAGGTGGGCTAGCTTTTCTTGAGGCTGAAACTGGATATTTTTAAGGTTGTGCTGGCCAGAGGAGGGGCGGCTCGCGGCCTGCGCCACTCCTCGCAGAGGGAGACCTTGGGCTTCACCATCATTCCTGGGCAGTTTGCAGCCGCCCAGGTGCAGCACCACCGTATCTTGCCGTGGTGTTGGGGCGGAATGAGGGGGCGAAATTCCCATCTACCGCTGCGGTGCAGCGTGGGAGATTTCGATCAGATTACGCCGGAGCGCAGGAAGTCCACCGCATAATGTGCGCCGCGCGCCGACAGGGCCATATAGGTCAGCGATGGGTTCTGACAGCCGCCGGAGGCCATGGCTGCCCCGTCGGTGATGAACAGGTTCGGCACATCGTGGGCCTGGTTGTACTGGTTGAGCACCGAGGTGGCTGGGTCGCGCCCCATATGGGCCGTACCCATTTCGTGGATGCTCAGCCCCAGGGGCGCCTCGTGACCTTTGTCGGCCATGATGATCCTGGCACCGCCGCGGCTCACCATGGCCTTGGCATCCTCGAACATGGCATCTCTCATGCGGCGATCGTTGTCGCCCAACTGGCAGTCGATGTGCACGATGGGAATGCCCCAGCGATCAACGCGGGTAGGGTGTAGTGTTACGCGGTTGTCTGGGTTGGGCAGCATCTCTCCGAAGGGGACCATCGCAGCGATCCAAGGGCCGGGCTTGCGTATCCTCTCCTTGAAGGCCGCGCCTATCCCCGGTTCGAATTTGGAGGTTTCCTTCCAGGATGCCCTGTACACGGAACCTTGGTAGCCATAGCCACGTACAAAGTCATCTTGCTCCCTGATGTTGCGATAACGCGGGATATAGAAGCCGTTAGGCCGGCGGCCGTGGGTATTCAAGTCCTCGAAGCCTGGGTAGATGCCAGCCACCGTGCCGCCGCCCAGGTGGTCCATCAGGTAGCGGCCCACCGCATCGGAGCGATTCGCCAGGCCCGTGGGGAAGACTTCGGACTTGGAGTTGAGGAGGATCTGCGCGCTGGCGATCGCTGAAGCACACAGGAAGATGACCTTGCCCTCATAGGTTCGGCCCTCGCCCGTTTTGGCGTCGATGACTTGCACACCACTGGCACGCCGGGTCTTGGCGTCATAGACAATGCGGTGGGCGATGGCATCGGTGACGATGGTGAGCCTGCCGGTCTTGCGTGCGGCCGGCAGCGTGGCGCTGAGACTGGAGAAGTAGGCACCGAAGCGGCAGCCGCGTTCGCACACCGAGCGGTACTGGCAGGGCGTGCGCCCGAGTTCGGTATGTTCGGGGCGCGCCTCGGTGAGGTGGGCGCAACGACCCGGAATCAGGCGTCGCCCAGGGAAATGCTTTTCGATATTCGCGCCGAACGCCCGCTCGGCGGGTGTCAGCGACATGGGGGGCAGAAACTGTCCATCGGGCAACTGCACCAGCCCTTCGCTGGAGCCCGAGATGCCGGCAAAGCGCTCGACATGGTCGTACCAAGGGGCGAGATCGGCGTAGCGGATCGGCCAGTCGGAGCCATGACCATCTTTGGCATTGGCCTCGAAGTCGATGGGGCTCAGCCGGTAGGTCTGTCGGCCCCAGGTCAGCGAACGCCCGCCCAGGTGATAGCCGCGAATCCAATGAAAGGGCCGCTCTGGCGGATGGCTGTAGGGGTGCTCGCTGTCCTTTACCCACAGGTGCTTGTTGGCGGTCGACATTGCATAGCACTTACTCTGCACGGCGTAGTCGCGCTCGGCCTCTTCTTCCGGGAGCATGCCTGCATGGGGGAGCTCCCAGGGGGGCAGCAGGTCGGTGTAGTCGGTGCCAGGGTCGATGTTCTGGCCGCGCTCTATGACCAGTGTTTTGAGTCCGTGTTCTGTCAGCTCCTTGGCTGCCCAGCCGCCGCTGATGCCCGATCCGATGACGATGGCGTCAAACATGCTTGCTTCCTCATGTGGCTACTTGGGGGTGGCCCAAGCGCGGGTCTTGGGGGTGATCTTCAAGGCTGGATCCCAGACTCCTGGCACAGGCTCATAGCGCAACTCCTGTGTGGCACCGACGTCCGAGAGATAGTAGAGGCGGACCACCAGCTCTTTGAACTTGGTGTAAGTGCTGTCCTTGCGATACCTGACGGCATCGAACTGTGTGATGACCTCGATCTGGCGCAAGGGGGGCAGCTTTAGCAGCGTTGCACCACCTTGAGCGAGCGCGGCGGCGTCAATGGCGGCAAGCAGCGCGTTGAAGTCTTTGCGGCGCTGGGGTGAGGCCCAGTTGTGCATCAGCGCATCGAAGGCGGCTGGCACGCCAGCGCCGCGAGCGCCCGGCGTGTCGGTGGCTGGGATGATGATTTCGCAGACGGCGTCGAGCAGCTCGAACTGCGGCGGGTCGAAGAAGCGTGGCGCTTCGGCCGCTGCCGCGAACAACTCGCTGGGCAGTGCGGTGGCGGTCCCGCCCGCCAGCAAGATCGCGCAGCGCAGCAGTTCGCGCCGGCTCAGGTGGTAAGAATCCATGGACTCGTTCATATCGGCTCCGTTGTCAGGAGGTCTTGATCTCACCCACGAACCAGATAGGCGTTGCACCTTGCCACGGCATTGCTTTGGCCATGTACCCTGAGCGCGCGCGGTAGCGCACAGCATGCGACTGACAGCCTGAAGCGCTTGGACAAAGTCGCATCAATCTTGCTCCTGGTGGAAGGCGGTGGCCTATCTGCATGAAGAGGGGCGATGGCTTCTTTTAAATGTAGGTAGGTCGTTGCCAATAACGGCCAGGGTTTGTTCTAGAGTTGGTTGCCACATTGCCGCCGGTTTGTGTGGGCTTGCCTACATTGCTTGCCGTTGAGAAGGCACAAGCAATGCAGGACCCGAAGCCCAATCACGGACTCACACCAGAAGCACGCGCGTTTCAATGGCCTATGCGCGTGGAGCAGCCTCTGAGCAGGTTGGAAATCGCAAGCTGATGCGCAGACCGGGTCGCTCAATCGTGGAGGGCATCTGCCGGGCGGTGTCCAGGTGGATGCTGGCGCCGCAGGCCTGGGCCACTTGCTGCACGATGGCCAGGCCCAGTCCCGTGCCCTGGCCATCACTGGCAATGCGGTAAAAGCGCTCAAACACTTTGTCGTGACATTGCGGGGGGATGCCGGGGCCGTTGTCCTCCACGAACAGCAGCAAGGCACTGGCGCTGGCCTGCAACCCCAGTGTGACGCGGCCATGGGCCGGGGTGTAGCGGATGGCGTTGTCCAGCAGATTGGCAATCAATTCGGGCAGCAAGCGTGTGCTGCAGACCAGCTGGTAGGGCGCTTGGGGGGCATCGGAGCTGTGACTGGCTTCCCAGCCTAGATCGATGCTTTTGCGTTCGGCTGCCGGGGCAAAGCGCTCCAGGGCTTGCAGACAGGCAGCCTGCAAATCGACAGCGAAGGCCGTCGCAGGGATGGGCTGCTCGGCCTGGGCCAATACCAGTAGCTGGTGACTCACATTGAGCAGTTGCTGGTTGCCGAGCTGCAGGCGTTGCAACAGGGCGCGGCGTTCGGCTGGGCTCTGCCCTTGGTCTGGTGTCTGGCCCAGAGCCTGTTCCAGCGTCTGCGCCTGTATGGCCAGCGGCGTACGCAGCTGGTGGGCAGCGTCGGAGATGAATTGGCGCTGGCGCGCCACCTGGGCTCTGAGGGTGCGGGCAAACTGGTTGACGGTGTCGGTCAGCGGCCGCAGCTCGCGGTGCAGCTGGCGCGAGTCCAGGTGAAAGTCCAGTTCGTGTGCAGGTCTTCCGGCCAGCTGGCGCGCCATGCGCAGCAGCGGGCGAAGCTCCAGCGTCAACGCTGTGGCGCTGACCAGCACGGCCACGGCCAGGGCCCACAGCAGGTATTGCATGGTGGGCCACCACAGGGTGTGCACCATGGCGTCGCGGCTGTGCGTGGTTTTGCCCACGGTGATGCTGATTTCACGGGCTCCCGCCACGTCATACATGGAGCGGCGTGTGGTGACAGCGCGAATCGGCAGCCCCTGCCAGACCGTGTCATACCACTGGGCATGGTCCTGACCCGAAAGCTGGAGCGGCTGTGGCAGGGGGAAGTCGGCTTGGCCGGCCAGCAACTGGCCCTGGGCATCGCTGACGCTCAGATAGACATGGTCTTGCGCGGGCGACATGAACAGGCTCAGTGCCGAGGGTGGCACGCTGGCATGCACGTCGCCGTCTTCCCAGATTAGGCGATCGGCCAGGATTTTGGCCGAGGACAGCAGATCGTGGTCTTGCACATAGTCGGCGGCGTCTTCGGCATGTTCGTGAGCAAACCAGCCGCACAGCCCCACCAGCACGGCCAGAGGCAGCAGCAGCCACAGGGCAAGGCGAGCGCGCAGACTGTGGAACATGGTGGCGGTGGGGAGCTTGGACTTAGAACACGTTCTTAGTGCGCGCCTGCGGCATCGTCCGCCAGCTTTTGCCGCAGCAAATAGCCCACGCCGCGCAGCGTCATGATGGTGGCGTCGCAGGCCTCGAGTTTTTTGCGCAGGCGATGCACATACAGCTCCAGCGCATCCTCGCTGGCGTCTTCGTCCATGCCATATACCGTGTCCAGCAGCTTGGCCTTGGAGACGCTGGCACCATGGGCCAGCATCAAGGCCTCCAGCACGCCACGCTCGCGCGGAGGCAAGCCAAGGGCCTCGCCCTTCACGCTGAATTGCCGGGTGCGCAAATCCAGCAGCAGCGAGCCGCAGCGCAACTGGTTTTCGCGGCCTGGGTGCTGGCGCCGGACAATGGCCTGCATGCGCGCCAGCAGCTCGCGCATGTCCACGGGTTTGACCAGATAGTCGTCGGCACCGATCTCCAGGCACAGCACCTTCTGGTCCATGGAGTCGGAGGCGGTGAGCACCATCACCGGCAGCGTATTGCCGCGCTCGCGCAAGCGCCGCAGCAAGGCCTTGCCACTGAGCTGGGGCAGGTTCAAGTCCAAAAGCAGCAGATCGTAAGAAGCCTGACCCAGCAGTTGGTCGGCTGCATCGCCGCGCTCCACCAGGTCCACCACAAAACCCTGCTGGCGCAGCAGCGCGGCCAGCGACTGGCCCAACTCGGGGTTGTCTTCCACCACAAGAACTTTCATGGACAGCAGCGTACGCCGGCCACCAAGCCTTGCTGCTACGGGAAATAACGCCCCGGGATAACCCCTAAAAATATTGCAGCGCAGCGAAAGCGAATCGAAAGCACGGGATTTTTAGAGTGTTCACACGGTATGCGCCACGGTCTTTGGCCGCGCTCTGAGTCGGCATGGCGCATGTGTTGAACCCTGTTGCAGGAGTGAACGCCATGTCTTTTTCTACCGCCCTACGTCCCTCGGCCTTGTCGGCTGTTGCGCTGGCACTGTGCGCCATGCTGCCCACGGCCCATGCGGCCGACAGCGATACCGTCACCATCATGGTGGGCGGCATCAACAAAATCATTTATTTGCCGGCCAAGCTGACCGAGGCCCTGGGCTATTTCAAGGAAGAGGGCCTGAAGGTGGAGCTGCAGTCCCAGCCCGCCGGCGTGGACGCTGAAAATCAGCTGATTGCCGGAGCTGTGCAGGCGGTGGTGGGTTTTTATGACCACACCATAGACCTGCAGGCCAAGGGTAAGGAGATTCAGGCCATTGCCGTGTTTTGCAAGGTGCCGGGCGAGGTGGAGCTGGTGTCCACCAAGGCCGCGCCTACGTTCGCGAGCATGGCCGAGGCCAAGGGCAAGACCCTGGGCGTGACCGGCCTGGGCTCGTCCACCGAGTTTCTGACCCGCTATCTGGCCGATAAAAATGGCGTGGTCAGCAAGGATTACTCGCTGCTGCCCGTGGGCGCGGGCAACACCTTTATTGCGGCCATGAAGCAAGACCGCATCCAGGCTGGCATGACCACCGAGCCCACGGTGTCGCAAATGCTCAAGTCGGGCGAGGCCAAGGTCATGGTGGATTTGCGCACCGAGGCCGGCAGCCAGGCCGCGCTGGGCGGGCTGTACCCGGCCGCCAGCCTGTATGTGCGCAATGACTGGGCCGCATCGCACAAGGAGCAGGCGGGCAAGCTGGCCCGCGCCTTTGGCAAGACCATGGCCTATATCGGCAGCCACAGCGCTGAGCAGATTGCCGAGCTGATGCCCAAGGACTATTACGGCAACGACAAGGCTTTGTATGTGGAGGCGCTCAAGGCCTCGCTGCCCATGTTTACCAAGGATGGGGCCATGCCCGCCGGCGGGCCCGAGACCGTGCTCAAGGTGCTATCGGCCTACAAACCTCAAGTCAAGAGTGCACACATTGATTTGAGCAAGACCTATAGCAACGCCTATCTGGCTAGCAAGTAAACCGGTCCAGTCGGCGTGCCGGCTTCCCTTGTCTTCAGGAGATCTTGATGTCCTCTTTCTCTCCCATGGCCGCCGTGGCACAGCCATCCCAAGGTTTGGTGGCCGGATACGGTGTAGCGCCCAGCCATGCTGCGGATGCAGCTATCGAATTTGATAAGGTCTCGCTGCGCTTTATCGCTCCGGACGGCACGGCCACGCTGGCGTTGCGCAATCTTTCCATGCGGGTGGCCAAGGGCGAATTCATCGCCATCGTCGGCCCCACGGGCAGCGGCAAGTCCACCACGCTGAACCTGATCACCGGGCTGCTGCGGCCCACGGTGGGCCAGGTCAGGGTGATGGGCAGGGCGGTGGAGCACATCGATCCGCGCATAGGTTTTGTGTTCCAGGCCGATGCCGTTTTCCCCTGGAAGTCGGTGCGCGAGAACGTGGCGGCCGGCCCCATTTTTCGCGGCCAGCCGCGTGCGCAGGCACTGCAGCTGGCGGATGACTGGATACAGCGTGTGGGCCTGGAGGGCTTTGGCAACCACTATCCCCACCAGCTTTCGGGCGGTATGCGCAAGCGGGTGGGGTTGGCCCAGACCTTTATCAACCAGCCCGAGATCTTGCTGATGGACGAGCCGTTTTCGGCCCTGGACATGCAGACCCGCACGCTGATGCAGGACGAGCTGCTGCGGCTGTGGTCAGGCAGCGGCGGCTCGGTGGTGTTTGTGACCCACGATCTGGAAGAGGCGATTGCCCTGGCCGACCGGGTGTTTGTGCTGACGGCCAGGCCCGCCACGCTCAAGCGCGTCTACGACATCGATTTGCCGCGCCCGCGTGTGATGAGCCAGGTGCGCTATGAGCCGCAGTTCATCGAGCTGTCCCGGCGCATCTGGGATGAGCTGCGCGAAGAAGTGCATATCCAGTAAGGCCAGACAAGGAGACCCTCATGTCCGAAATACATTGGAATACAGGCGCAGAGCATTCGCAGCCCGCTGCAGCGGATGCGGCCCACCACACGCCGGCCGCCGTCAGCGAGGCCGCACTGGCCCAGGAATCCGTGGCTGCGCAGGCCGCCATCAAGCGCCGCCGGCTCATGATCATCGGCCTGCGGTTGGCGGTGCTGGTTCTGGTGCTGGGTGGCTGGGAGCTGTCGGCGCGCATGAAGTGGATCGATCCGTTCTTCTACTCCATGCCTTCGATGATCTGGAACCAGATTGTGGAGTGGCTGCGCGACGGCACCTCGCAGGGGCCGCTGTGGCAGCAGGTGCTGGTCACGCTGGAAGAAACCGTGATCGGCTTTTTGATCGGTGCCGTCTCTGGCGTTATCTGCGGCATTGTGCTGGGGCGCAACAAGCTGCTGAGCGATGTGTTTTCCATCTACATCCAGATTGCCAACTCCATTCCCCGCGTGGTGCTGGGCTCGGTGTTCGTGATTGCCCTGGGCCTGGGCATGGCCTCCAAGGTGGCGCTGGCCGTGGTGATGGTGTTTTTTGTGGTTTTTGCCAACGCTTTTCAAGGCGTGCGCGAGGCCGATAAATACCTGATCGCGAATGCGCAAATCCTGGGGGCCTCGCCACGCCAGGTGACGATGTCGGTGGTGATCCCCTCGGCCATGTCCTGGATTCTGGCCAGCCTGCATGTCAGCTTTGGCTTCGCCCTGGTGGGGGCGGTGGTGGGGGAGTTCTTGGGTGCCAAGGAGGGCATAGGCCTGCTGATCTCCACCGCTCAGGGCGCGTTCAATGCGAGCGGCGTGTTTGCCGCCATGATTGTGCTGGCCGTGGTGGCGCTGGCCGCCGATTTTTTGCTCACCCGCCTGGAAAAACGACTGCTCAAATGGCGGCCTGCGGCTTTTTAGCGTGCCGCGCGCTGCCAGTTTGGAGGCCACCGCTTGCGGTGGCTTTTTTGATCCGTGCTCCGTTATCAGGAGCTATATATGCAATATGGATAAGCGCTAGAAGCCAATGTGGGTCAATTGAGGTCGATTGAGGTCGATTCAATTGCCAGCTTCCAGACCCGGCGCGCGGTAGACCAGCACCTTGAGGCTGCGCTCCTCGTCCACATCGGCAAACACGGGTGGGTTGGCAAGGCGCTCTATGAACTGCAGCTCGGGCGCAATCTCCGCCATCTGCGCGCGCAGGAACTCGGTGCCCAGTTCGGGGGCGTTCAGGCAGAGGAGCACCTGGCCCTCGGGTGCCAGCAGATCGGGCAGGCGGCGCATCAGGCGGGCGTAGTCCTTGGTGGCCACAAAACTGCCTTTTTGGTAGCTGGGCGGGTCGACCACGATCAGGTCATAGGGGCCGCTGCGGCTGATCTTGCCCCAGCTGCTGAAGATGTCGTGGGCGGCAAAGCTGGCGCCGGCCTTGACGCCATTGAGCTGGTGGTTGTGCTGGCCCGTAGCCAGAGCGCCCTTGCTCATGTCCATGTTCAGCACCTGGCCGGCGCCGGCCAGCTTGGCCACTACCGAGAACGCGCAGGTGTAGGCAAACAGGTTCAGCACCTTCATGCGCTCGGGGCGAGCATGGGCCAGCACCTGCTGGCGCACCCAGTCGCGGCCGGCGGCCATGTCCAGAAACAGGCCGTGGTTCTGGCCGCGCGCAATGTGGATCAGGTAGCGGGCGCCGTTTTCCGTCACCACATGGGGGTCGGGCAGGGCGCCGGCCATGACGCGGGTCTCCACCTTGCCCCCGTGCTCGCGGGTCTGGAAAGCCCAGCACAGCGGCTGGTCGGCCGGGGCAATCTGCTGCCAGCGTTCCTGCAGTGCGGCGCCAATACGGGTCAGCTGGGCTTCATCCAACGGGGCAAAGCTGGTGAGCAGCAGCACCGGGGGGAAGGCATCCAGCACGATCTGCTCGCACCCCGGATAGCGCCCGCCCCGGCCATGGAAGATGCGCCGGGCATCATGGGGCAGTGGCATCTGGGCAATGGCGTCGAGCAAGGGCTGCATAAAGGGCAAGAATCGGCAGAAAACAAGAGGCCGAAGTGTAGGCAGTTGCCTGCCAGCCCTGCTGGCGAGCCCGGTTTGCCCCGTCGCCCTGCTGGAGCTTTGGCCTCTGCCGGAGGATCAGGCGCTGCGGATCTCGAAAAAGCTGCCTTCGCCTTCGCCCAGGCCTTGCATGCCGGCCTCGGTGGCGGCGCGCACCGCCTTCATCCAGCGGGCAAAACCGGTCTTGATTTCCTCGGTGATTTCTTCCGGTGGTTCTTCCTCCAGCCGCTGGGCCCATTGCAAGGTGGCGCAGACCTGTTCGGTGCTGCCCAGCTGGCGGGTCAGGGTCTTGGCGTAACGTTCTTCGGCCTTGGCGCGTGCGGCGTCCGGCAGACCATCAAAGTCGCACAGGGAGACGGTGAAAGTGGCTTCTGCGGTGTCCATGCTGCAGGTAAAAAAGTTGATGACTGTGTAAATATACAGTTAAACACTGGCTGTGTGTACAGTGTTTTGATTTTTTTGCTGCAGCGTGGTGCCGGCGCCGCACAATGGGCCTCTTGTTTCGCCTGTTTTTTATCGCTTGTCATGCTGTCTTCTGCCTTGCCTGCTGATCTGGCCGACCCATCGTGCGGCCATGGCCATGCCTTGTTTGTGACCCGCATAGGTGTTTGTGCCCTGGCCTGGAATGCCCAGGCCGTGCTGGCCATGCAACTGCCCGAGGCCAGTGTCCAGGCGACGCAGACACGCATGCTGGGCGAGCTGGCCCAGCGCCTGACAGACATTGATGCACCAGCGCAAGGCCTGTGGGTGCAGGCGAATGCTGCCGGGCAACTGCCAGACCATGCAGGGCAAGCGGTCGCCGGTGTGCAGCAATTGCTGGCAGGGCAGCATGCGCATGCAGAGGACGCCAGCGATGAAGCTGTGTGGACCACGACCGTGCCTGCCGCCGTGCTGGGGGATTTGCGCCACCACCACGAAGCTGCGGCCGCAGGCGGACTGCCCCAGTTGCTGGACATTCCCCTGGACTGGCGCGGCGTGCCGGACTTTGCGCGCCAGGTCTATGTGTTAACGCGGGCAATTGTCCCTGGCCAGACCCGCACCTATGGCGATCTGGCCCAGGAGCTGGGTGGCCTGGGCTTGGCACGGGCCGTGGGCCAGGCACTGGGGGCCAACCCTTTTGCCCCCATCGTGCCCTGCCACCGTGTGCTGGCGGCCGGACGCGAGCCGGGTGGTTTCTCCGGCGGCCAGGGCGCTCTGACCAAGCTGCGCATGCTGGAGCTGGAAGGGGCGGCCTGGGGTGGCACACGCTCCTTGTTCGAATAGGCTTGTGTAGGGGCGTCTACAGCGATGGGACGCCCGCCACATAGTCCCGCAGCCGCTGCTGCAATCGAGGGACTGCGTTGGGGTGCGACAGGAATTCGGCGAGCGCCATAAAGCACCATTGCTGGCCCTCGTCACCGAATTGAATGGCCGCGCTGTCGCTGTCGGTCAGCGTGCCCACCATGAAGTAGGAGCCGGAGTGATGGCCAGAGGGGTAGTGGCGGCGCCAGTGCACGCAGCTCGGCAAGAGTGCAATGCCGAACTCCTCCTGGACTTCTCTGAGCACGCATTCCATCGCGGTTTCATTGCCTTCTCTGCCGCCGCCGGGGAGATCCCAGCACCCCGGGAACGGAATCGTCGCCTTGTCGTCGCGCTGGTAAACCAGTAGTTGGGTGCCCAGAAACAGCGCGATCTTGGCACCTTGGAAATCCTCCATGAACTGCCTCCATATAGGGAGGGCTTGAGTGTGCGTGAAAACCGCGCGGCCTGGGGTTGCCATATGCAACGCCGGTGCGGCCCTGGGCTGCCATGTGTGCAATGGCATCGCGCGATGGCATGCGATTTCTGGATACGGCGCAGCAGGCCAAGCGCCGCGCAACACAGGCTGCGCCCAGGTGACAGGGCGAGCGCAGGCCCACTTGCACAATGGGCAGCATAGATACAACGGGCAAGGCCATCGACTGCGCTGGCTGCAGGCCGTTGATTTCACAACACAGCAAGGAGACCACCCCCATGGCACATACCGTGCAGCAATTGTTCGATTTGAGCGGCCAGACCGCGCTGGTGACCGGGGGCTCGCGCGGGCTGGGCTTGCAGATGGCCCAGGCGCTGGGCGAGGCCGGGGCCAAGGTGATGCTGACATCGCGCAAGGCTGCCGACCTGGAAGAGGCGGTAGCCACGCTGCAGGCCCAGGGCATTGATGCGCAGTGGATTGCCGCCGACTGCGCCAAGGAAGAAGACATAGCACGCCTGGCCACGCAGACGCTGGAGCGCATGGGCCATGTGGACATTCTGGTCAACAACGCCGGCGCCAGCTGGGGCGCGCCGGCAGAGGACCATCCGCTTGCGGCTTGGGACAAGGTGATGAACCTGAACGTGCGCGGCTATTTTTTGCTCAGCCAGCAGATCGCTAAGCGCAGCATGATTGCGCGCCGCAGCGGTCGCATCATCAATCTGGCCTCGATTGCGGCGCTGGGGGGCAACCCCGTGGCCATGCAGACCATTGCCTACAACACTTCCAAGGGCGCGGTGCTGAACTTCACCCGTGCGCTGGCTGGCGAGTGGGGGCGTTATGGCATCACGGTCAACGCCATCTGCCCGGGCTTTTTCCGCACCAAGATGGCCGAGGTGCTGATCGACGCCATGGGCGAAGACAAGATGGCAGCCCATGCCCCGCTGGGCCGCCTGGGCGATGACGAAGACCTCAAGGGCATCACCTTGCTTTACGCCAGCGCCGCAGGCAAGCACATCACCGGCCAGTGGATGGCGGTGGACGGCGGCGTCAGCGCGTTGGTGGGGGGCTGAAGTCGCCGCAGGCGACGCAGGGGGGCTTATCTTTTGGGTGACAGCCATTTGCACGGCGCGGGCCCGCAGCGCGGCTATGCTTGCGCCCGCAACTTTTCTGGAGACTGATCTTGCTGAGCTTTGGCGCCCACCCCATTCCCTTTGTCGACCACCTGGGCTTTACGCTGCACAAGATGGAGAACGGCGAGTCCGAGCTGCGCTACGAAGCCGAGCCCGCGCATTTGAATACCTTTGGCGTGACCCACGGCGGCGCAAGCATGACGCTGCTGGATGTGACCATGGCCGTGGCCGCACGCAGCCTGGAAAGCGATGACTTTGGCTGCGTGACCATCGAGATGAAGACCAGCTTTATGCAGCCCGCGCGCGGCATGCTGGTGTCCAAAGGCCTGGTGCTGCACCGTACCAAGACCATGGCCTATTGCGAGGGCAAGGTCTATGACGGCGAGGGCAGGCTGTGCAGCCATGCCACCGGCACCTTCAAATACATGCCGCGTACCGTGCGCCCGGGAAGCAAGGATGCCAAGGATACGGTGATCGCTACGGATTGAGGCGTTGAGATGAAGCACCCCCTGAGCCGCTGCGCGTCTTCCCCCTCTCTTGCGCTACGCGCCGGAGGGGGACGGCACCAGCGCTGCGGGGCGGCGCGGCCGGCGTAGGCCCTTGCGCGGT
Organism: Acidovorax sp.; assembly: GCA_031277855.1. Lineage (GTDB taxonomy): Bacteria > Pseudomonadota > Gammaproteobacteria > Burkholderiales > Burkholderiaceae_C > Comamonas. The sequence goes on from JAITLO010000008.1 coordinate 143,865, forward strand.
GCCCCATATGGCGGCGCGGTGCAAAGCAGATGCACGGAGTGCTGCTGTCATGGCAGCATAAATTTCAAAGTAAACCAGGCTGTAGGGCGCATCAAATAAGCGCAGGCAGCTATCACAACTGAAGGAGACGATATGCCACGCAATCCGCAAATTCTGTTGGACAACCGCCCCCAGGGCGAAGCTGTCGCCAGCAACTTCCGTTTGGTGGAGACCGACACACCGGCCTTGGCCGATGGCCAGGTGCTGGTGCGCCACCACTTCCTCAGCCTGGATCCGTATATGCGCGGCCGCATGAACGATGCCAAGAGCTATGCCGCACCCCAGCCCCTGGGCGAGGTGATGCAGGGCGGCACCGTGGGTGTGGTGGAGCAAAGTCGTCACCCGCGCTTTCAGTCTGGTGACCAGGTGGTGGGCATGGGGGGCTGGCAGCATTACAGCGTGGTGGATGGCAATGCGCCCGGCATGCTGCGCAAGGTGGACACCACCCATGTGCCGCTGTCGTACTACCTGGGCGCCGTAGGCATGCCAGGGGTTACGGCCTGGTATGGGCTGGACCGCATCATCGCACCCAAGTCCGGTGAAACCGTGGTGGTCAGTGCCGCCACGGGCGCTGTGGGCAGTGCCTTTGCCGCACTGGCCAAGGCACGCGGCTGCCGCGTGGTGGGCATTGCCGGTGGGCCGGAGAAATGCGCTTATGCGCTGGAAGAGCTGGGCTTTGATGCCTGCATTGACTACCGCCTGCATGCCGATGTGAAGTCCATGGCCGCTGCCTTGAAAGAGGCATGCCCGGATGGCATCGACGGCTATTTTGACAACGTGGGCGGCTACATCCTGGATGCCGTGCTGCTGCGCATGAACGCCTTTGGCCGCATTGCCCTGTGCGGCATGATTGCCGGCTACGACGGCCAGCCCCTGCCCATGACCCATCCGGCGCTGATTCTGGTGAATCGCCTCAAGCTGCAGGGCTTTATCGTCAGCGAGCATATGGAGCATTGGCCTGCCGCGCTGGCCGAGCTGTCTGGCCTGGTGCAACAGGGGCAGCTGCATCCGCGCGAATCGGTGGCCCAGGGTTTGGCGGCCGCGCCGGAGGCGTTTCTCGGCCTGCTCAAGGGCAAAAACTTTGGCAAACAGCTTGTGAAACTGATGTAACACCCCCTGAGCCGCTGCGCGTCTTCCCCCTCTTTAGGCGCTGCGCGCCGGAGGGGGACGGCACCAGCGCGGCGGGGCGGCCCTTGCGCTGTGCCCTGACCTGGGCTGCGCCAGTTTTGTTGACCATGGGCAGTGGTAAGGCACGTTGTGGAGGATGGCCTGGTTCTGGCTGGGCTTTTCGGACCCGCTCCGACCTGCAGGCTTGCCATTTGGGGATGAGTTTGGGGCGCAAAAAAGAGTTACGCAAAAAGGAGACATGCAAGATGCTGCAAGATTTGAAAGCAAAAACCGCAGTGCTGACCGGTGCCGGCTCGGGCTTTGGTCTGGAATGTGCCCGTATCGGTGCGCGTGCCGGCATGCGTTTGGTGCTGGTGGATGTGCAGGCCGACGCGCTGGAACGCGCCGAGGCCGAGGCGCGTGCACTGGGAGCTGCCGATGTGCTGGCCCGGCGCGTGGATGTGTCCAGCGGCGAAGCCATGGCCGCGCTGGCGCAAGAGGTGCAGCAGCGCTTTGGTGCGCCGCACCTGGTGTTTAACAACGCCGGCGTGGGCGGTGGTGGCCTGCTGTGGGAGCAAAGCGAGGCCGACTGGGAATGGATTTTGGGCGTCAACCTTTGGGGTGTGATCCATGGCGTGCGCCTGTTCACCCCCATGATGCTGGAGGCCGCGCGGCAAGACCCGAACTGGCGCGGCCACATCGTCAACACCGCCAGCATGGCCGGGCTGCTGGCCCCGCCCAATATGGGGGTCTACAACGTCAGCAAACATGCCGTGGTGGCGCTGACCGAAACCCTCTACCAGGACTTGCGCCTGGTGACGGACCAGCTGCACTGCAGCCTGCTGTGCCCGTATTTTGTCGCTACCGGCATAGCCGACAGCGAACGCAACCGCCCCACCGATATGGTTGCGGCCACGCTGACGACCAGCCAGAAGATTGCCCGTGCCATGACGCAAAAAGCCGTGGGCTCAGGCAAGGTCACGGCGGCCGATATCGCCGAGAAAGTGTTTGCTGCTGTGGCGGGCAATCAGTTCTATATCTTCAGCCACCCCCATGCACTGGGCAATGTGCAGACCCGTATGGAGGACATGCTGCAGCAGCGCAACCCCACGGATGCCTTGGCAGGCCGGCCCGAAGTAAGCGAGCAGCTGCGCACTGCCTTACGCAGCGCATAGCCTGCAAGGGGAAGAAGGAGAGGACAGGGAGGGACAAAAAAATGCCAGATGCTGGCATTTTTTTTGCATTGAAGGGGGTGAGCCTGCATAGGGCCATTTCAGGCAGATCTAGCGCATGCAGAATGCCGGAGCGGCCTAGGAATATGCCCTACATTGCTAGGCTTTACGAAGCGTAAACATGAGCAGGCCAGAATGGCCTACCCTGACAACTTCCACCCCCTTTCTTTCCATCCCATGAAGACAGTCAAACAAGAACGCCTAGATCAGCACCAGGCGCAGGCCCTGTGTGGCCCTCGATCTGCCGATTTAGCGTCCCAGCGTGGTCGCCTGGGAGGGCGGTGGCGCGGTAGCGCACTGGCCCTGGCCGTCGTCATGGTGCTGGCCGCCTGCTCCAGGGCTGCGGATGCACCAGTGGCTGCCGCCAAGCCTATGCCCGAAGTGGGCGTGGTGACGCTGAAGCCGCAGAACCAGCAGCTTGACACCAGCTTGCCAGGGCGCACCCGCGCCTTTATGACAGCCGAGGTGCGGCCCCAGGTCTCGGGCATCATCCAAAAGCGCTTGTTTACCGAAGGCGCGCAGGTCAAGCAGGGGCAGCCGCTCTACCAGATTGATGCAGCCTCGCTGCAGGCCACCGAAGCCAGCGCCGTTGCCGCCCTGGCCAAGGCCGAAGCCAGCTTGCGCACGCTGACAGCGACGGCACGCCGCAATGCCGAGCTGGTGAAGATCGACGCCATCAGCCAGCAGGTCTATGAAGAAGGCCAGGCCTCCGTGGTCCAGGCGCAGTCCGATGTGGGCGTGGCCAAGGCCAATCTGGAGACGGCGCGCATCAACCTCAAGTACAGCCGCATTGAAGCCCCCATTGGTGGCCGCATTGCACTGTCCACCGTGACACCGGGTGCACTGGTCACGGCCAACCAGACCACGGCGCTGACCACCATCGTCCAGATGGACCCCATGTATGTGGACTTCACCCAGTCCAGCACCGAGCTGGTGCAGCTCAAGCGCGATATTGAGGCAGGCCGCTTTGCCAAGGTGGATGGCGACAAGATTGCCGTGCGCATCCGTCTGGATGACGGCAGCGACTACCCGCACCAGGGCAAGCTGGCCTATGCCGGCGTGATCGTCAACGACAGCACGGGCACTTTGACGCTGCGCGCCCTGGTCCCCAACCCCGACGGCCTGCTGATGCCGGGCATGTATGTGCAGGCCCTGCTGCCCACGGCCCTGGCGCCCGATGCGCTGCTGCTGCCCCAGCAGTCTGTGACGCGTGACCTGACGGGCCGCCCCAGCGTGCTGGTGGCCAAGAGCGATGACACCCTGGAAAAGCGCGATGTGGAGCTCAGCCGCGCCCTGGGGGCCTCCTGGCTGGTGCAGGCAGGCCTGCAGCCGGGCGAGCGTGTGATGGTCGACGGTTTTCAGCGTGCCAAGCCGGGTGACAAGGTCAGCCCGGTGGAGGTGGACATGCAGGCCAAGGCCGAACGCCAGAGCAAGCCTGGGATGCCGCCGGTGCAGACCGCGGCAGATGCCCCGGCCAGCACCAAATCGGCCCTGTAAACACGGGGCACATACATGGCACAATTTTTTATCAACCGGCCCATTTTTGCGTGGGTCATCTCCATCGTCATCATGCTGGCCGGGGCCTTGTCGATCTCGACCTTGCCGCTGGAGCAATACCCCGATATCGCGCCACCCCAGGTGACGATTTCCTCGCAGTACACCGGGGCCTCGGCCGATACGGTGGAAAACTCGGTCACGCAGATCATCGAGCAGCAAATCAAGGGCATCGACAACATGCTCTACATGAGCTCGACCAGTGATGCCTCGGGGCGCTCGCGCACCTCGCTTACTTTTGCCCCCGGCACCAATATCGACGTGGCCCAGGTGCAGGTGCAAAACAAGCTGCAGTCCGCCATGAACCGGCTGCCGGAGTCGGTCAAGAGCCGTGGCGTGTTTGTGAACAAGGGCGGACAGGACTATCTGGTCACCTACAGCTTCTACTCCCTTGACCCGGCCATGAGCAATGTGGACATTGGCGACTACCTGAACAGCAATCTGGTGGACGTCATAGGCCGCATCGAAGGCGTGGGCGATGTCTCCGTCTTTGGCACCCCTTATGCCATGCGCATCTGGATGGACCCGGCCAAGCTGGAGAAGTACGCGCTCATGCCTTCGGACCTCACGGCGGCGCTGAATGCCCAGAACGTCCAGGTCTCGGCCGGTCAACTGGGGGCATTGCCTGCAGTGCGCAACCAGCAGCTCAACGCCACCATCACCGCACGCACCAAGCTCAAGACACCGCAGGAATTTGAAGCCATTGTGCTCAAGTCCTCTACCGATGGCTCGGTGGTCACCATCAAGGACGTGGCCCGTGTCGAGCTGGGTGCCGACAACCTGACCATACAGGCCAAGCTCAACGGCATGAATGGCGCTGGCATGGGCATCATCTTGGCCGACGGCGCCAACGCCATGGCAGTGTCGGATGCCGTGGCCGCCAAGCTGGCCGAGCTCAAGCCTTATTTCCCCAACCAGATCGAGTACTTCGTCAGCTCGGACTCCACGCCTTTTGTGCGCGCCTCCATCAAGGAAGTGGTGGGCGCTCTGGGCGAGGCCATGCTGCTGGTGGTGGTGGTGATGTTCATCTTCTTGCAGAACTTCCGTGCCACCTTGATTCCGGCGATTGCCGTGCCCGTGGTGTTGCTGGGCACGTTTGGCGTGCTGTCGGCCGCAGGCTTTTCCATCAACACCCTGACCATGTTCGGCATGGTGCTGGCCATCGGCCTGCTGGTGGACGACGCCATTGTGGTGGTGGAAAACGTCGAGCGGGTGATGCACGAGACCGGAAAATCCCCCAAGGAGGCCACGCGCGAGTCCATGCGTGAGATCACCCCGGCCCTGGTGGGCATTGGCGTGACCTTGTCGGCGGTGTTCGTGCCCATGGCGTTTTTCGGTGGCTCCACCGGTGTGATCTACCGCCAGTTCTCCATCACCATTGTGGCGGCCATGGCGCTGTCGGTGTTTGTGGCGCTGACGCTCACGCCCGCGCTGTGCGCCAGCATCTTGAAGGCACCGCCTCCCGGCGGCCATGACAAGCCCATCCGCAGCGGCATTCTGGGCGTGAGCGACCGGTTCTTCCGCTGGTTCAACCACGGCTTTGATGCCACGGCCGACCGCTACCAGAGCACGGTGGCCAAGATGCTGCGCCGTAGCAAGCGCATGATGCTGATTTTTCTGGCAATTTGCGTGGCGGTGTGGCTCATCATCAGCCGCCTGCCCACCTCGTTTTTGCCGGACGAAGACCAAGGCTTTATCTCGGTCAACGTCAACCTGCCTGCGGGCGCGGCCAATACCCGGTTGCAGGAGGTGCTGGACGAGGTGCGCGAATACCTGCTGGCCCAGCCCGATGTGATCAGCTTCAACCAGGTCTCGGGCCTGAATGGCGACCAGAGCTCGGCGCGCGGCTTTGTCCGCCTCAAGCCCTGGGCCGACCGGCCGCTGGCTTCGCAATCGGCCGCAGCCATCGCCCACAAGGCCACCCAGGATCTGGCGCGCATCCGCGACGCCCGGGTGTTTGTGATGCTGCCGCCCGCAGTGCGGGGCCTGGGCTCGAGTTCGGGCTTTAACTTCATGCTCAAGGACATCAATGGCATGGGCCATGATGCGCTGCTGGCCGCCCGCGACCAGGTGCAGACGCAGATGCGTGCCCGCCCCGAGCTGACGGCAGTGCGCTCCACCAACCTGGAAGATGCCACCGAGTTGCGCCTGTCCATCGACGACCGCAAGGCCGCCGCTTTGGGCCTGTCGTACATCGACATCAACAGCGTGCTCTCCAGTGCCATGGGCGGCACCTATGTGAACGACTTTTTGAACAATGCCCGCGTCAAGCGTGTCTATATCCAGGGCGATGCACCCCACCGCATGCTGCCCCAGGACATTGGCAAGTGGACGGTGCGCAACAACAAGGGTGAGATGGTGCCGTTCTCGGCCTTCTCCAGCAGCTACTGGGCCTATGGCTCGCCCCAGCTGCTGCGCTACAACGGTGCGCCGGCCTATGAGTTCATTGGCAGCCCGGCGCCGGGCGTGAGCTCGGGCGTGGCCATGAAGACCTTGGAGAACATCCTCAAGGAGCTGCCGTCCGGCATTGGCTATGAATGGACCGGGGCCTCGCTGCAGGAGCGCCAGTCCGGTGCACAGGCGCCCATGCTGTATGCGATTTCCATCCTCTTCGTCTTCCTGTGTCTGGCAGCCCTCTATGAAAGCTGGACCGTGCCGCTGTCGGTGATGCTGGCCGTGCCCCTGGGCGTGGTGGGCGCGCTGCTGGCCACCTACACCCGGGGCCTGACGAATGACGTGTACTTCCAGGTCGGCCTGCTGACTACGGTGGGCCTGGCCTCCAAGAACGCGATTTTGATTGTGGAGTTTGCCGTGCAGCTGCAGGAGCAGGGCAAGAATGTGTTTGACGCCACGGTGGCCGCGGTGCGATTGCGCCTGCGCCCCATCTTGATGACCTCGCTGGCCTTTGGCTTTGGCGTGATTCCGCTGGCCATAGGCACCGGCGCCGGTGCCGGCGGGCGCAATGCCATCGGCACGGCCGTGCTGGGCGGCACTGTGGCCTCCACCGTGCTGGGCATCTTTTTGGTGCCGGTGTTTTTCCTGCTGACTCGCAGCTGGTTCAAGAGCCGCTCGCGCCATGAAACTCCCGCAGTGAACCAGGAGAGCGCAGCATGAAGCGCCTGATGACCAAGACTTCGACCGCCGCTGCGGTGCTTTCGTTGACGGCCTTGCTGGCCGGCTGCAATCTGGCTCCCACCTACCAGACGCCGGCACTGCCCGTGGCTGATCAGGTGCTGAACACGGCCGCACCGGTGGTGGCCAGTGCGCAGGCGCTGCAGCAGGCCCAGGCCTTGCAGTGGCTGCAATCTGCCCCGCTGCGCGAGGTGGTGGCGCTGGCGCTGAGCCACAACCGCGATCTGCGTGTGGCGCTGGAGAATATCGAGAAAGCCCGTGCCCAGTACGGCATCACCCGGGCCGATTTGCTGCCCAGCGTCAACGCCCAGGCCCAGAGCAACCGGGCGCGCACAGCGGCCGATCTGAGCAGCAACGGCGCGTCCTCCACCAGCAGCCAGTACACGGCCCAGCTGGGCTTTGCCAGCTATGAGCTGGACCTGTGGGGCCGCATCCGCAACCTGAATGAGGCCGGGCTGCAGCAGTTTCTGCAAAGCCAGGACAACCAGCACAATGTGCAACTGGGCCTGGTGGCCGATGTGGCCAATGCCTGGCTGACGCTGGCGGCCGACCAGGCCAGGCTGCAGCTGGCGCGTGACACCTTGCGCAGCCGAGAGCAATCGCTGGCCCTGATGCAGCGCCAACACACGATTGGTGCCAGCTCGGGGCTGGAGCTGGTGCAAAACCAGACCACGGTGGATACGGCGCGTGGCGATGTGGCCAGCTACACGGCCCAGGTGGAGCGTGACCGCAACGCGCTGCAACTGCTGGTGGGGGGCTCTGTTCCCCAGGCCTTGCTGCCTACGGCCAGCACGCTGACCGATCCACAGACTGCGGCGGCCTTGCTGCCTGTGCCGGCGCCGCTGCCCTCCAGCGTGCTGCTGCGCCGCCCCGATGTGCAGGCGGCCGAGCGTAATCTGCAGGCCATGAATGCCAATATCGGCGCGGCACGTGCGGCCATGTTCCCCACCATCAGCCTGACGGCCAGCGTGGGTACGGGCAGCCGCGAGCTGGATGGTTTGTTTGGCAGCGGCAACAGCACCTGGAGCTTTATCCCCCTGGTCAAGTTGCCGATTTTTGATGGCGGCCGCAACCGCGCCGGTGTGCAGGTGGCAGAGAGCAATCAGCGCATTGCGCTGAGCCAGTACGAGAAGACGGTGCAGACCGCCTTCAAGGAAACCGCCGATGTGCTAGCTGACCGTGCCCAGTGGAGCGAGCGCCTGGCCGCCCAGACCAGTCTGGTGGCGAGTACGCAAAAAGCGCTGGACCTGTCGGACGCGCGCTTCAAAGCCGGTATGGACAACTATCTGACGGTGCTGGATGCGCGGCGCAGCCTTTACTCTGCCCAGCAAACCCTGATCGGCCTGCGCCTGTCCGAGCAGCAAAACCGCGTCACGCTGTGGAAGGTACTGGGCGGGGAACAGGTGACACCGGCTTCCTGATTGCGCTTGAAAAAGAGGAGCTGTCATTGCGCTCGCACCAAGGGTCTCAGAGTGAAAACGTTCTGAAATCCAATCAGTGAAAGCGGTTGCAGCTCCTTTTTTAGCAGGCCTCGGGTGAAGCCTGGGCGCGCTGCGGTGCGCAGTCAAACAGCAGCTGCACCTGCATGCGGAACAGGGCGCCGGTGTTCAGCGCAGCCTCGGGCTGGAGCACGGTGTTGTGCGCCATGGCCAGCCACAGCGGGCCCAGCAGCAGCTCGGGCACGGTTTGCAACCGGGCGTCCTTGAGTTCGCCGCGTGACTGGGCCAGCTCGGCCAGGGTGCGGAAATGCGCCAGCATGGGCTGCAGCACATGTTGGCGGTACATGCGGGGGAGCTGGGGAAACTCCAGGCCCTCGGTCACCACCAGCCGCGCCGTGGCTGCGCGACCGCTGCGGTCAAATTCGTCCATGGCCGGTGCCACGGTGCGCAGCAAAAAGGCACCCACGGTTTCATCTGCCTGGAGGGTGCTGGACTGCAAGGCCAGCGCCGCAGAGGCGATGTGACGCTGCATCACCGCATCAAACAAGCTTTCTTTGCTATCAAAATAGCGAAACAGCGTGACCTTGGAGAGGCCGGCACGGCGCGCCACCGAGGCCGTGGTGCCGCGGGCATAGCCTTGCTCCAGAAACTCGGCAAAGGCGGCATCCACAATGCTGTGGCGCGTGGCTTCGGTCTTCTGTGGGCTAGGGCCGCGTGGCGTGCGTTGGCGTACGGGGGCGGGCGCATCCGCAGCGGCATCGCCGCTGGAGAAAGTGATGCTGGTGCCTTTCTTGGGCATACAGGGAGTGGATCGCAGGGGGAGAGAAAGGCGTGATGATGGCACAGTCAGCACTTGCCTTCCCAGCCTGGGCAGAGAAGCCCGCACGGTCGTGCAGTTGTTACTAGATGTGTGCGCTAAGACGCTGCAGCCGCTGCTTCGGTACCACCGGGTTGCAGCCCTTGCACAGCCTGGGCCAGTAGCGCAATCGAGCGTGGGGCGCAGCCCTCGGCATCGTTGCTGATGGTCACAAATGCAGGCTGGCCTGCGCCGGTGATGCCAGCAATGGTGCGGGCCAACAGGGCACGGGTGGCAGGGTCTTCGGAGCGGATCTCGTTGAAGGGGTCGTGCTTTTTCTGCGCCTCGGGGTAGCCATAGGCGCCAAAGCAGCGGTTCAGGCTCCAGCGGCACACCAGCGGGCCGGGCCACAGGGCCCGCAGCAGCGGCAGCTGCTCCGCCAGCGGCGGCATCTTGCCGTGCAGGCCCAGGCAGTAGGTGGCGCCACCGGCCTTGAGCACGCTGGCCAGGGCCGGGGTCAGCAGCTCGGGGTCGCGCACCTCCACGGCCACAATCACCTGGGGGTGGCCTGCCAGCTCCGCGCGCACGGCGGCCAGCATCTGTGCCAGCGCCTCCAGCAGGGCACGGTTTCGGCGCAGCCAGTCCCAGGGCAGGGGGCTGAGCTGGAACAGCAGCACGCCCAGCTTGTGGCCCAGGCCTTGCAGTGCGGGCTGCACAAACTGCTGCACGGCCAGCTCCGGCGCCAGAAAGACAGGGTTGGGTGACTGGCCCTTGCCGTCTTCGCTGCGCACCTGGGCATCGGTGACCACATTCGGGCACTTGATCAAGAAGCGAAAGTCTTCTGGTACCTGCAGCGCCATCTGGGCGTACTGCTCCAGCGTCAAAGGCCGCCAGAAGCTGCGGTCCACGCTGACGGTGCGCATCAGCGGGTGCTGGCCATAGGCCGTCAGCCCTTTTTTGGACAAGGTGCTGGCGTCGTATTGCCCATCCCAGACCAGACCGTCCCAGCCGGGATAGGACCAGGTGGACACGCCCATGCGCAGCGCGGCCGGCAGCAGGGCCGCCAGCGGTGCAAAGGCCTGGCCAGCAGGCGCGGGCTGCACGCCACGCGCGCTGGTGCGGCGGGGTGAGGGCTTGGCTGGTTTTTCGGGAGCAGGGGGCGCGGGCTCAGAGCTGGCCGGGGCGCCAAATAAGTCGTCTTGCATGGTCAAGCTGGCAACTGTAGCGGGCTTTTTCAAACCGCAAACAGGCCGCCTTCGTCCAGCAGGGCATGGGCGATTTCGGGGTGCAGCTCCAAGCAGCGGCGCACGGCGGCCGGCAAGGACTGGCGGGTTTTGCGGCACAGGCCGGGCAGGGACTCAAGGTGAATGTCCAGGCCGCGCAGGCCTTGTGTGCCCTGCTTGCCGGCGGCCACCACCAGCTGCAGGCCCAGTTGCTCCTGCATGCGCTGCTGCAGCTGGCGCAACTGGGCCAGGGACTGCACCTGTTCCAGCCGCTGTACCAGCTTGGCCTCTTCCTCGCGGGTGAGCAGCAAGATACGGTGGTCGCCCGGTGACTGCTCCAGGGCCGCATGGCCGCAGTCGCAGGCCCCGGGCGGGCAGGGCACGCGCTGGGGAAACAGCTGCAGTGATTCCAAGGGCGTGCGAAAAGCAGGCATGAGGGCATTGTAGAAAGCGCCATGCCATGTTTGCATTCCTTCACACCCTGGGGCCGCTGTGAAGGCAGAGCACTGTGGCGCTTGTGGCACACTCATTCGCTTTCTCGACCCAAGCGCCATGGGGCGCCCGATTGCATGCAAAAAATCATTGGCCAGATTGCCCAGGAACTGAACGTCAAGCCGCAGCAGGTGAGTGCGGCCGTGGAACTGCTCGATGGCGGTGCCACGGTGCCGTTTGTGGCCCGCTACCGCAAGGAAGCCACCGGCGGCCTGGACGATACCCAGCTGCGTACCTTGGACGAGCGCCTGAGTTATCTGCGCGAGCTGGAAGAGCGCCGCGTGGCCGTGCTCAAAGCCATTGACGAGCAAGGCAAGCTGACCGATCAGCTGCGCCTGGCGATCGCCAATGCGCCGACCAAGCAGGAGCTGGAAGACATCTACCTGCCCTTCAAGCAAAAGCGCCGCACCAAGGGCCAGATTGCCAAGGAGTTCGGCATAGAGCCGCTGGCCGACAAGCTGTTTGCCGACCCCACGCTGGACCCGCACAAGGAAGCAGAGGCCTTTTGCCAGCCCGCCACCACCCTGGACGATGGCAAGCCCGGCCCCGATTTCTCCACCACCTTTGCCGTGCTGGACGGTGTGCGCGACATCCTGTCCGAGCGCTGGGCCGAAGACCCGGCCCTGGTGCAAAAGCTGCGCGAATGGCTGTGGGAAGAGGGCTTGCTCAAGTCCAAAAAGGTCGAGAGCAAGAACGAGAACGACCCCGAGGTCGCCAAGTTCCGCGACTATTTTGAATACGACGAACCCATTGGTCGCGTGCCCTCGCACCGTGCCCTGGCCGTGTTCCGTGGGCGGGCGTTGGAGATTCTGGAAGCCAAGCTGGTGCAACCCATTGAGCCCGAACCCGGTCAGCCCAGCCTGGCCGAGGGCAAGATTGCCCTGCACCTGGGCTGGAGCCATGCCAAGCGCGCCAGCGATGATTTGCTGCGCAAATGCGTGGCCTGGACCTGGCGCGTGAAGCTGAGCCTCTCCACCGAACGCGATCTGTTCTCGCGCTTGCGTGAAGACGCCGACAAGGTGGCCATCAAGGTCTTTGGCGACAATCTGCGTGATTTGCTGCTGGCCGCGCCTGCGGGCCAGCGCACGGTGATTGGCCTGGACCCCGGCATTCGCACCGGCGTCAAGGTGGCCGTGGTGGACCACACCGGCAAGCTGCTGGACACCACCACCATCTACCCCCATGAGCCGCGCCGCGACTGGGATGGCTCCTTGGCCACGCTGGCCAAGTTGGTGGAAAAGCATGGTGTGAATTTGATCGCCATCGGCAATGGCACGGCCAGCCGTGAGACCGACAAGCTGGCGGGTGACCTGATCAAGATTGCCGCCAAGGCGGAGAAAAAAATCGACAAGGTGGTGGTCAGCGAGGCCGGTGCCTCGGTGTATTCGGCCAGCGAGTTCGCGGCCCAGGAAATGCCCGACATCGACGTCAGCCTGCGCGGTGCGGCCTCGATTGCCCGCCGTCTGCAAGACCCGCTGGCCGAGCTGGTGAAGATCGACCCCAAGAGCATTGGTGTGGGCCAGTACCAGCACGATGTGAACCAAAGCGAGCTGGCCCGCCAGCTGGACGCCGTGGTCGAGGACTGCGTGAACTCCGTGGGCGTGGACCTGAACACCGCCTCGGCCCCGCTGCTGTCGCGCGTCTCCGGCCTTTCCAGCGCGGTGGCCAAGTCGGTGGTGCGCTGGCGCGATGCCAATGGCAGCTTCCAAAGCCGCAAGCAGTTGATGGAAGTGGCAGGCCTGGGCGCCAAGACCTTCGAGCAGGCCGCAGGCTTTTTGCGCATACGCGGTGGCGAGAATCCCCTCGACATGACGGGCGTGCACCCCGAAACCTATCCGGTGGTGGAGCAGATCATCGTCAAGACCGGCAAGCCCATCGAGCAAATCATGGGCCGGGGCGAGGTGCTCAAATCGCTCAAGCCCGAGCAGTTTGCCGACGAGAAGTTCGGTGCCATGACCATCAAGGACATTCTGGGTGAGCTGGAAAAGCCCGGCCGTGACCCGCGTCCGGACTTTGTGGTGGCCCGCTTCAACGACGGTGTGGAAGACATCAAGGACCTGCGGGAAGGCATGACGCTGGAAGGTACGGTGAGCAACGTGGCCCAGTTCGGCGCCTTTGTGGATCTGGGCGTGCACCAGGACGGTCTGGTCCACGTCAGCCAGATGAGCCACAAATTCATCGAAGACGCGCGCGAAGTGGTGAAGACCGGCCAGATCGTCAAGGTGAAGGTGCTGGAGGTGGATGTGGACCGCAAGCGCATCAGCCTGACCATGAAGCTCGACGCCGCTCCGGCCCGCCGCGATGGTCCCCGCGACAACCGCTTTGAAAGCGCAGGCCGTGGTGGCCAGGGGCGTGGTGCTTATGCGCAGCCCCAGCGTGGCAATCAGCCCGAGCAGCCCAATGCCATGGCCTCTGCCTTTGCCAAGTTGCAAGGCCTGAAGAAGTAAAGCGCTTTTGCACTTGCTGCGAAGCCTTGCGGCTTCGTAGGTGCACCGTATGGAGGCGCCCATACGGCACTCCATGCGTTGTTGCTCGCCCTTGCCGTACAGGCGTACTGTCTGCGGGCAAGCGCCTAGCCTGCAGTGCCGTCTGGGCGTTGTGGAGTGTTGTCCTGCGGCCTGTTTGTGCTGCTCAGGCCCGCTCCAGCAGGCATTGCTTCACGCAACTGCGCTCTGATTCATGCTTTTTTGTGCTTACAGCTCGTGGCTGTACACCACAAAACCCCGGTGCTCGGCCACCTTGTCATACAGCGCACGGCCGGCCGTGTTGCTGGCCTGGGTCTGCCAGTAGACGCGGCAGGCGCCGTCCTGGGCGGCTTGTGCATAGACGGCCTGGATCAGTCTCTTGCCCACGCCCTGCTTGCGCTGGGTGGGAGCGGTGAACAGGTCTTGCAAATAGCAGACCTTGTCCAGCCGCGTGGTGCTGCGGTGGTAGAGGTAATGCACCAGGCCTACCAGTTGCCCATCGCATTCGGCCACCAGGGCGTGCACCGGCTCGGCCGGGTCAAAAAAACGTGCCCAGGTGGTTTGGGTGATGGCGTCGGGCAGGGCGGTGGCGCCTTCGCGGCCATAGAAGGCGTTATAGCCCTTCCACAACTGCAGCCAGGCTGCCTGGTCGTTCAATGCAATGGGGCGGATCTGTACGGTGGGTGTGTGCATCATCAAGGCAGGGCCGGCAGGCGCAGGCGGCCCGGGGGAAGTTCAAAAACAAGAGCTATAGCAGCAAATGTGCTGCGCCATGGCGTGGCAATTCATCATAAGCTGCCATGCGGGCTCTCAAAGCCCGTGGTGGTAGATCGCAAAATCACGGTGCTCGGCCACTTGTTCGTACAGCGCGCGTGCGATCGTGTTGTTGCTGGGGGTGAGCCAGTAGACCCGGTAGGCCCCATCTCGCGCGGCTTGTGCATACACCGCTTGAATCAGTGCCTTGCCAATGCCCAGTCTGCGCTGCGCGGGCAAGATGAAAAGATCGTGCAGATAACAGGCACTCTCCAGCCGCATGGTGCTGCGGTGGTAGAGGTAATGCGCCAGCCCGACCAACTCTCCCTGCCGTTCAGCCACCAGTGCACGCAGTTGCTCGGCAGGGTCAAAAAAGCGTGCCCATGTAGTTTGGGCCACGAGGCTGGGCAGCGCAGTGTTCCCCTCGCGGCCATAAAAGGCATTCTGGCTTTCCCATAGCGAAAGCCAGGCCGCATGGTCATGGAGCTCAACAGGGCGAATGTGGGCTGCGGGGCGAGGTGCCATAGAGGTTGGGGTGTTTACATGGAAGATTCCAGCATGGCCTCGTAGTCCTCGGCCGAAGCCAGGCGCGGGTTGGTGGCATGGCAATGGTCTTTGAGCGCGCCGGCAATCACCGGGGCGTACCAGTCGGTCTCCACGCCCATGGCGGCCAGGCCGCTGGGCAGGCCCAGGCGGGCGTTCATGTCGCGGATGGCGGTGGGGATATCGCTGGCTGAGGCCAGGCCCATGGCATGGGCCATTTTTTCCAGCCGCTGCTCGCGTTGCACGCTGTCGGCGCCGGCATTGAACTGCACCACAGCGGGCAAGAACATGGCGTTCAGCGTGCCGTGGTGCAGGCGCGGGTTGATGCCGCCCAGGCTGTGGCTGAGGCTGTGCACGCAGCCCAGACCTTTTTGAAAGGCCATGGCGCCCTGCATGCTGGCACTCATCAGCTGGCGGCGGGCCTCGGCGTCCTGGCCGTTGCGTGTGGCGCGCTCAATGTGGGTCCAACCGCGCGCCAGGCCATCCAGGGCAATGCCATCGGCCGGCGGGTTGAAGGCGGCCGCCATAAAGGTTTCCATGCAGTGGGCGATGGCGTCCATGCCGGTGGCCGCCGTCAGCAGCGGCGGCAGGCCGTAGGTGAGTTCGGGGTCGCAGATCGCGGCCTTGGGCACCAGGTGCCAGCTGTGAAAGCCCAGCTTGCGGTGGTCGTCCACGATGAGAATGGCGCCGCGCGCCACCTCGCTGCCCGTGCCGCTGGTGGTGGGTACGGCAACAATGGGAGCCACGCGCTCGCTGATGCGGGGCGAGCCGCCTTCAATGGTGGCGTAGTGGGCCAGCGGCCCCTCATGGGTGGCTGCAATGGCCACGCCCTTGGCACAGTCGATGGCACTGCCGCCGCCCACGGCAATCAGGCCGTCACAGCCCTGGGCCTGGTAGAGGGCTGCGGCCGCACGCACGGCCGCCTCGGTGGGGTTGGAGGGGGTCTGGTCAAACACCGCATGGGGCAGACCTGCCAGCGCATCCACGGCTTTTTGCACAATGCCTGCGGCCTTGACGCCGGGGTCGGTGACGATCAGGGGCTTGTGCATGCCCACGCGCTCGCACTCCTGGCGCAGCAGCTTCAGGGCGCCAAAGTCGAACTGGATCTGGGTCACGTAATTGATGAAAGCCATGAGAAAAAGCGCTCCAAAGCAAACCTAGGATGGATGGCATTCCAATTTAGGACGAGGAGACCGCCATGCCAAGCACCACAACCCGGGGGCATCGCCATAAAACGCTGTGGGCCGTCGTCTGCGCGACAGCGGCCGTGTGGAGCGGCGCCAGCCAGGCCGCCTGCCTGGACGATGCCGCCATTGCCCAATGGGTGCAGCGCTACGAGGCACGCCAGCCCGCAGCCAACCCGCCGGCCGATATGAGCGATGCCGACAGCGCCTGCACCCGCGCCAAGTTCACGCGGGCGCTGGAGGCCGCAGGCCGCAAAGTGGTGGGCTACAAGGCGGGGCTGACCAACCCGGCGGTGCAGCAGCGCTTTCGCACCGACAAACCGGTGTGGGGCAAGTTGTATGAAGGCATGCTGCTCACCGACGGCCGCCCCGTACCCGCCGCCTTTGGCGCGCGGCCGCTGTTCGAGGCCGATATGCTGGTGCGGGTGAAAGATGCCGGCATCAACCAGGCGCGCACGCCCTGGGAGGTGATGCAGCATATCGATGCCATCGCCCCTTTTGTGGAGCTGCCTGACCTGATGGTGCAGGCGCCGCCCCAGCTCAATGGTGCGGGTGTGGGCGCCATCAATGTGGGCGCGCGCCTGGGCGTGGTGGGCAAGACCTTGCCCATCCCCGCCACCCGGGGCGAGCGTGCGCTGCTCCTGAGCCAGTTGCAGGCCATGGATGTGGTGGTCAGCGACAGCAGCGGCGCAGCGCTGGCGCGTGGCAAGGGGGCTGATATTCTGGGCCACCCGCTGCAGGCCGTGGTGTGGCTGGCCCAGGCCTTGGCGGCGGAGCAGTTGGCGCTGCAGCCCGGTGACTGGGTCAGCCTGGGATCGTTCTCGCCGCTGATGCCGCCCCAACCCGGCCAACAGGTGCAGGTGCGCTATGACGGTGTGCCGGGATTGCAGCCGGTGGCCGTGCAGTTTGAATAAGACCGGCTCACAAAACCCTTGATACGTCGTTGTTCAGCCTTGTCGTACCCTGGTACTGCCTGCGGCTTCACGCCTCGTCTCAAGCGCAAATCTGCGATTTGCTGGGTTTTGTGAACCGCTCTAAGCCCAAGCCCCATCACCAACGCTGCTGTCACCTGTCTGCCCGTAGGGGCCGGTGTTTTGCTGCATGATGCAGGGCTTTGTGTCTTGACCCCTGTGGGCGCGCTGGCCAGCAACGGTTGCCGCCCACGCCACTGTTTTGCCGTGACCGACGCTGCCACCGAATTCCTGCCCCAATACCCGCTGACCCCTGCCATGCGCGATGTGCTGCGCCGCATGGCCCGGGCCAATCGCCCGCATATGCACAGCCTCACGCCCCAGCAGGCCAGGGCGGCTTATGAAGCAGGCTCCGGCGTGCTGGAAATACCCAAGGTGCCGCTGCCGCGCGTGGAAGATCTGCACATTCCCGCACGCGACGGCGCCTTACTGGCCGCCCGCCTGTACGCTCCCCAACTGCCCAGCGAAGGCACGCTGCCCGTGCTGCTGTATCTGCATGGCGGAGGCTTCACGGTGGGCAGTGTCAACACCCATGACCCGCTGTGCCGCAGCCTGGCCCACCAGGCCGGCTGCGCCGTGCTGTCGCTGGACTATCGACTGGCGCCGGAGCACCAGTTCCCCACGGCCAGCAACGACGCCTGGGATGCGCTGCAATGGCTGGCCCGCGAGGCCGCAGCCCTGGGTCTGGACGCGGCGCGCATGGCCGTGGGCGGCGACAGCGCCGGTGGCACGCTGGCCGCCAGCTGCGCCATTTTGGCCCGCGATGCTGGCCTGCCGCTGGCGCTGCAATTGCTGATCTACCCCGGCACCACGGCCCACCAGGACACGGACTCACACGAGCGCTATGCCCACGACCTGGTTCTGGAAAAAGAGGGCATTGCCTGGTTCTTCAACCAGTATGTGCGCGGCCCCGAAGACCGCGAAGACTGGCGCTTTGCCCCGCTGCTGGCCCCCGATGTGGACGATGTGGCACCGGCCTTTATCTGCCTGGCCGAGCTGGACCCGCTGGTGGACGAGGGCGTGGCGTATGCCGACAAGCTGCGCATGGCCGGCGTGGCCGTGGAGCTGGATATTTACCGCGGCGTGACCCATGAGTTCATCAAAATGGGCCGCGCCATTCCCGAGGCCAAGCGCGCCCAGGCCGATGCGGCCCAGGCGCTGCGTGCGGCGTTTACATGAACACCCCCCTGTGGCGCTGCGCGCCTTCCCCCCGCTCTCGCATCGCAAGCGATGCGGGCTGGGGGACGACAGCCTCGCTGCGGGGCGGCCCTTGCTCGCTGTCTCTGATGCGGGGTAGTGCCAGCGCTGCGCCAGTTTGGTACGTCATGCTATTGCCTTTGCTCCCTCGCCCCTTTGGGGAGAGGGTGGGGGTGAGGGGTCTCCCCCTGAACCCAGGGCCTGAAAAATAGCCCCCATCTTTTCACCTGATTCAAAAAAGAGAGTCGCGATGCAACCCGAAGATTTCCGCTGCAAGCAACGCCTGGCCGTGCGCTGGGCAGAGGTGGACGCCCAGAAGATCGTCTTCAACGCCCACTACATGCTGTATGCCGATGTGGCCATCACCGAGTACTGGCGCCAGATGGCCATGCCCTATGAGGCCAGCTGGGCCAAGCTGGGCGGCGAGCTGTATGTGAAAAAAGCCGAGGTCACCTACCACGCCGCTGCCGTCATGGGCGATGTGCTGGACGTGGGCATGCGCTGCATCAAGCAGGGCAATAGCTCGCTGCAGTTTGAATGCGGCATCTTCCGTGGCCGCCAACTGCTCAACACCGTGGAGCTGGTCTATGTGTTTGCCGACGCCGATCGCAAGCCCCAGCCGCTGCCGCAAGCCTTGCGCGATGCGCTGACCGCTTTTGAAGCGGGCGAGGACATGGTGACGCTGCAGTCCGGCAACTGGAATGACCTGGGCCGGGCGGCCGAGCGCCTGCGCATGGAGGTGTTTGTGCGCGAGCAGGGCGTACCCGCCGAGATCGAGATGGACGAGTTCGACCCCATTTGCCGCCATGTGGTCGCCTTCAACCGCTTGGGCCAGGCCGTGGCCACCGGCCGCCTGTTGACCGATGCCCCCGGTGTGGCCCGCGTGGGCCGCATGGCCGTGGACCGCGCCGTGCGCGGCAGCCGTGTGGGCCGGCTGGTGCTGGACCACCTGGTGGAAACCGCCCGCCAGCGCGGCGACAGCGCCGTGGTGCTGCATGCCCAGTGCCATGCCCAGAACTTTTACGCCCGCGCCGGCTTTGTGGCGGAAGGTGGCATCTACCAGGATGCAGGCATAGACCACATCACCATGCGAAAGGTGTTTTGACACCCTGGCACAGAGCGGCGTAGCCGCTCGGAGGCCTAAATATCCGCCAACAGCGCGTAGGGCAGGGGTTGCAGCGTCAATGCCACGCCGCCCACATGCAGCGCTTCTTCTGTGGATGCAATCTGCAGGGAGACGATGGCGTCATAGCCACCCGTGCCACCAGCAGGCGCTGCGGCGGCTTGCACCACCATGCCCACGGGTTGCTCGGCATCGCTGGCGACAAACACCTCGGTGCCTACGGTCAGCGGTTGCTCTGCATGGGCGACGTAGGCACGGCGCTTGAGCGTGCCGCGGAACTGGCTGCGTGCCACCACTTCCTGGCCGGGGTAACAGCCTTTTTTGAAGTTCACGCCGCCCACGGATTCGTAGTTCAGCATCTGCGGCACAAACTGTTCCTGCACGGGCAGGCTCAGCGTGGCGATGCCGCTGGCCACTTCGCTCCATTGCCAGTCGGCCTCGCTCAGCACAGGGCCTGCGGGCAGGGCATGGCCCGCAGGGGCCAGCCACAGCGCGCGGGGCGTGTTGGCCGCAGGATAGAGGTGGATCAGCTGGGCACCGTCCACGATCTGCAGCGTCCAGGGCGCCTGGGCGCTGCCCGCGAGCTGGGCCACGCTGTCGCCTGCCAGGCCGCACAGCTGGTAGTCGGCCGTGGCGTCGCTCAGCTTGCACTTGGCGCGCAGCACAAACATGGACAGGCGCTTGAGCATGGCCGGCAGCAGGTCCTGGCTGCACAGCAGCAGGATTTCTTCCGGCCCGGTCTTGAGGCCGATGAAGCTGGCCAGCATGCGGCCCTTGGCCGAGCAGTAGGCGGCCAGGCGTGCGTGCTGCATATCCAGTAGCGCGAAGTCCTGGGTGAGCTGGCCGTGCAAAAAGCTGGCGGCGTCGGCGCCTTGTGCACGAATGATGCCCAGATGGGTGAGGCGGGCGATGCCTTGCAAAGAAGCGGTCATGGGTGAATTATGATCCCCGGTCTACCTATTTCTGATGGTGAGGGCTTGTGCGTCGATTGCTCCAAGGGCTGCTGTGTCTTGTTTTCCTGGTGGTCATCGCCGGTGGTGTGGCGGCCTGGTGGCTAGGGCAGCCGCTGCGCATGAACGCGTCCACGGTGGAGCTGGAGATTGAGCCCGGCACCACGCCGCGCGCTGTGGCCGTGGATGTGGTGAACAGCGGCATACAGACCGATGCCCGTTTGCTTTATGCCTGGTTTCGCCTCTCCGGCAAGGACCGGCAGATCAAAGCCGGCAACTACGAAATTCCTGCCGGCACCACGCCCTACGAGCTGCTGCAAAAGCTGGCCCGGGGCGAGGAAAGCCTGCGCGCCATCACCTTTGTGGAGGGCTGGAGCTTTCGCCAGATGCGCGCCGCCATGGCCAAGGATGAGTTTTTGAAGCAAGACACGGCCGCGCTGAGCGAGGCCGACATCATGAACGCCCTGGGCAAGCCCGGCGTTGCGGCCGAGGGCCGCTTCTTCCCCGACACCTATACCTATGCCAAGGGCAGCAGTGGACTGGCCGTGCTCAAGCGTGCGGCCCACGCCATGGACCGGCGCCTGGAGCAGGCCTGGGCCATGCGTGCACCCGATCTGCCGTTGAAATCAGCCGATGAGGCATTGATCCTGGCCAGCATCGTGGAAAAGGAAACCGGCAAGGCTTCGGACCGCACCCAGGTGGCCGGCGTATTCGCCAACCGCTTGCGCGTGGGCATGCTGCTGCAGACCGACCCCACGGTGATCTATGGCATGGGCGAGAAATACGAGGGTGTGCTGCGTCGTGTGGATTTGCGCACCGACACGCCCTGGAACACCTACACCCGCGCCGGCCTGCCGCCCACGCCGATTGCCATGCCCGGCAAGGCAGCGCTGATGGCAGCGGTGCAGCCCGCGCCCACCAAGGCACTGTATTTTGTGGCGCGGGGTGACGGCAGCAGCCACTTCAGCGCCACGCTGGAAGAACACAACCGCGCCGTCAACCGCTTTATCCGTGGCAACACCGGGCAAAGCGTGGCCCCGTCGGCGGCGGAGGCTCCATGAGCAAGGAATCCCCACACATGCCTGCTGGCATTTTTCTGACTTTCGAAGGCATTGATGGCGCGGGCAAGTCCAGCCATATCGCCGCCACGGCACAGGCACTGCGCGATGCGGGCCACACGGTGACGCTGACGCGCGAGCCCGGCGGCACGCCGCTGGCCGAGAAACTGCGCGCCCTGCTGCTGCACGAGGCCATGGACCCGCTGACCGAGGCCCTGGTGGCCTTTGCCGCGCGCCGCGACCATCTGGTGCAGGTGATTGAGCCGGCCCTGGCCCGGGGTGAGATAGTGATCAGCGACCGCTTTACCGATGCCACTTTTGCCTACCAGGGCGCGGGCCGTGGTTTTGATTGGGAGCAGCTCACGATTTTGGAGCGGCTGGTGCAGTCTGTGCCTGCGTTAGCGGGAGATTGGGCTCCAAATGCCGCTGCACCGCTGCGCCAGCCCGATCTGACCATCTGGTTCGACCTGCCGGCCGAGGTGGCCGCCGCACGCCTAGCCGACGCCCGCGTGCCCGACAAGTTCGAGGCCCAGCCCGGCGCTTTCTTCGCCGCTGTGGCCGCAGGCTATGCCCGCCGGGCCGCCGAGGCGCCGCAGCGCTTTGCCCGCATTGATGCCCATCTCAGCCGTGAGGCCGTGTGGCAGCAGGTGGCCGATGTGCTGCAGGCCAAGGGCTGGTTGCAGGCTGGAGCATCCGCATGAGCAGCAACGAGACTTCCACCGCCCAGGACGGCATGCAACTGGCACCCTGGCTGGCCGCACAGCGCAGCGATCTGCTGGCCCAGCGCGGCCATGCCTGGCTGCTGCAAGGGCCATCGGGCCTGGGCCAGTTCCAGCTGGGCATGGCCCTGGTGCGCGCCTGGCTGTGCGAGCAGCCCGGCGAGCAGGGTGCTTGTGGCCAGTGCGGTAGCTGCCATGCCATTGATGTGCACACCCATGCCGACCTGTGCGTGCTCATGCCCGAGACCGCCATGCTGGCCCTGGGCTGGCCACTGCCGGAAAAGGCCCAGGCCGAGATCGACGACAAAAAACGCAAGCCCAGCAAAGACATCCGCGTGGATGCCATGCGCGACGCCGTGGAGTTCTGCCAGCGCACCAGTGCGCGTGGGCGGGGCAAGGCCGTGCTGGTCTACCCGGCCGAGCAGATGAATGCCATTACCGCCAATGCGCTGCTCAAAACCCTGGAGGAGCCGCCAGGCGATGCCCGCTTTGTGCTGGCCACAGAGGCCGTGCACCAGCTGCTGCCCACGATTCGCAGCCGTTGCCTGGGCCACACCATGCGCTGGCCCGATGAGGCTCAGACCCTGCAATGGCTGCAGCAGCAAGGCCTGGCGGCCGATGTGGCCCAGGCCTGGCTGCGCGCAGCGGGCGGCCGGCCCGAGGATGCGCTGGCCCTGTCGCGCAGCGGCCGCGATGTGGCGGCTTGGGCACGCCTGCCCAAGGCCATGGCCGCCGGCGATGTGACGGCCCTGGCCGATATGGCACCCCCGGTGGCGGTGGACAGCCTGCAAAAGCTTTGCCACGACCTGATGCGTGTGGCCAGCGGCGCTGCGCCGCGCTACTTTCAGTCCCAAGACCTGCCCAAACCACCATCTGCCATGGTACTGGCGCGCTGGTCCAAGTCGCTGGCGCAGGAAGCGCGCACCGCCGATCATCCATTCAATGCCGGCCTGATGCTGGAGGCGCTGGTGGCGCAGGCGCGCAGCGTCCTACACTCGCGGCACTGACCGCTTTTGCGCCCCGTGCGCGTCCTTTTATGGACCCTACTTTCGCTGCGTCTGATGCCCTTCGCCCCAGCGTGTTGCAGCTGGTGCTGAAGGACCAAGATGCCTTGTACGCCGCCTATATGCCATGGCTGGCAGAGGGCGGTGTTTTTGTACCCACGCAGCGCAGTTTTGACCTGGGTGAAGAAGCTTGTTTACTGCTGCAGTTGCCCCATGACTCCCTGCCTCATGCGGTGATCTGCAAGGTGGTCTGGGTGACCCCGGCCCAGGCCGTAGACCATAGGCCTCAGGGCATTGGCATGCAGTTTGCCAAGAGCGCTGTCTCTGCTGGGCTCAAGCAAAAAATCGAAGCCTTGCTCGGCCCGCTGCTGGCCAGTGACCGGCCGACGCAAACGATATGACTCCCCGGGCAAGCGCCTGAAAGGCGCGCAGGGGGTCTATCGGGACTCCCCAGGCTATCAGCGCCGCGCATGGTGTGGAGAGATTCTCCTTGCTGCGGTTGTCGCGATGTGCAGTTGGCGCTGCGGTATAGCTGTTTTAAAAAAAAATGGCTAGAGGACAAATTCCTGTTAAGTGACGAGTGGTCGATATACATCAAAGAGATGCGCGGGGAATTGTCACCAAACGTAATGCGTGCCATAAAAAAAGCATTCTTTGTTTTGCTTGCCGATTGCAGCCCATTGCCATGCGACGCGTCCGTCAGAGTGATTTGGTCTTGAATGAGCCTTTGCCCTGGCCGCTGTTTGATGAAAGCGGCAACTTGCTGCTGCGAGAAGGTTATGTGCTGAGCATCCCGCGCCACATCAATGCCTTGCTGGAGCGCGGCGCCTTTGCCCCGGGGCTGCCGGATGATGAAGAAGATCCCTACACCTTGGATCTGCCCGAATGTCATGCCAGGCCCGAAGCGGGCAGCTCGGTGTTTGAGCGTGCCGACACCCTGGCCATGACGCTCAAACGCCTGCATGCCCACCTGCAGGCTGGTTCACTACAGACAGAGCTGCGTTTGGTGGTGCTAGGCCTGGTGCATGGCATTTGGGACGCCTGCAACGAAGACGCTGATGCTTTGTTGGCCGCGCTGCACCTGAGTCGCCAGCACCCTTACCTGGTGATCCATCAACTGCTCGGGGCCACGGTGGCAGAAATCGTGGCGCGTGAGATGGGCATGGATGCCGCAGAGCGCCGTTCACTGCTGTGTGCAGCACTCACGCGCGATCTGTCACTGCTGCCTTTGCAGGCCACGCTGGACAAGCAGGAAGGGCCGCTGACGCTGCCGCAACTGGAGCAAATGCGCAGTCACCCCGAGCGTTCTACCTCGCTGCTGCAAGAAATGGGAGTGAAGGACATGCTGTGGCTGGAGCTGGTGGCGCAGCACCACGAGCGCATGGATGGCTCGGGCTATCCACAGGCCCTGCGGGACGAGGCCATCTTGCCGGGCGCGCGGCTGCTGGCGATTGCGGACTCCTACGCCGCCATGGTCACTCCGCGGCCCAGCCGCGTGGAGCAGTCTCCGCATGAGGCCCTGAAGGCCTTGTTTCAAGACAGTACTCGGCGCTATGACGATCCGCTGCTGCAGCTGCTCATCAAGACGCTGACCATGCACCCGCCCGGCATGTTGGTGCGCCTGGCCAATGGTGAATCTGCGGTGGTGCGTTCGCGCCACGGCATCAATGACGCGCTGGATCTGTGGTGCCTGTATGACAACAGCGGCATGCCGGTTCTGCGCCCGCAGTGGCGTGATGCGAATGACCCGGCACACGAGGTCATAGGCACGCTGCGGGTGGAGGAGTGCCGCAGTGCCGCCCTGGTGCTCAAGCGCCTGTGGACGCAATCCTAGAGAAAGCCCAACCCATGACACAAAACCTGACCGCGACCACGCGAGAAACCGAAGTCCCGCCAGGGGTGAAGCTGATCTCCAAGACCGACCTCCAAGGGGTCATCACCTCTGCCAATGAGGCCTTGATCGATGTCTGCGGCTACACGCTCGAAGAGCTGCAGCACAGCCAGCACAGCATTGTGCGTCACCCCGACATGCCTGCTGCAGTCTTTGCAGAGATGTGGGCAGCGCTCAAGCGTGGCCACCTCTGGCGTGGCCTGCTCAAAAACCGTTGCAAGGACGGCAGCTATTTCTGGGTGGACGCCAGCGTGGCACCCATCACACGGCATGATCGGGTGACGGGCTACATCGCCGTGTGCAAGCGCGCATCGGCGAATGCGGTGGCAGAGGCAGAGGCGCGCTATGCCAGCCTGGCGAGCAAGCCCGTGCCACGCCGCACCTCGCTGGCATACCGGCTGGGCGTGCGCGGCGGCATGCGGGCAGGAAGTCTGTTTGTTGCAGTGCTGATGCTGGCCGGCGGTGCGCTGGGCATGGGAGGGCTGACTCTGGCAGACCGCACTTTCTCGCGTCTCTACCATGGCCAGCTGGAGCCTGTGGCCACCATTGGTGCGATTGAGTCCGGGCTGCATGAAAGCCGGGCCACCATGCTGGAAATCCGCCTGGCGCGCAAAGGCGAGGCGCCTACCGCCGACGGCAAGCCTCCGCGACTAGAAGCCCAGATCGCCAAGCTGCGCAGCAGCCGCGATGAAATCTTGCAGCTGCTGGACCAGTTGAAGGACACCACAGAAGAGGTGGCTCAGCAAAAAGAGTGGCTGGCCCAGGCCTTGACCTACTACACCAACGATGGCTTGTTGAGGGTGGAGCTGGCGGCTGCACGCGAGGATGCGGTCCAGGTGGACCAACTGGTGGCCCAGCGCGTGCTGCCGCTGGAGCAGCAGGCCATCGCAGCTGCGGCAGAGCTGCGCTACGCCTTGCTGAACGCGGCCAAGGCGGAATACAACGATGCGCTGGAGCGCAATGCCCGCATACGTTATTTTGCTGCGGCCGGTATTTTGCTGGGCCTGCTGGTGCTGGCTGTGGTGGGGCATTTGTTCATACGCAGCATTGTGGAGCCGCTCAATGCATCCATACGCCGCTTGAACCGCATTGCCCAGGGCGATTTGCAAGGTGAGATGGACTTGTCAGGCACCGGGGAGGCCGGTCAGCTCAACCACGCGGCGGCCGTGATGCAGTTGCACCTGAAGGTGATGATTGACGAAATCACCGTATCGGCACGCCGTATTCACCGTCACTGCGCCACGCTGAACACCACCTTGTACGGGGTGACCGAGCACTCGGAAGAGCAGCACGAGCGTGTTTATGGTGCCATTGCGGCGCTGGATGCTGTCATGGTCGAAGCCAGTGGCCTGAGCACGCGGGCAGAGCATCTGCTGCAACTGGCCAGCCAGCAGGAAGCGCCAGGCGCCGCAACAGGCGTGCAACTGGTGCAGGACGCGCGTGAGCTGGCCACCGCCACCCGTTTGGCCGCCTTCGGGACCGAAGAGGTGGCGCGCAGCATGCACCAGGTGGCCGAGTTGATCGTGGAGAACCGCGGCGAGGCACAACGTGCGTGGCAGGCATCCGAGGCGCTCAAGCAGACCGCGGGCGAGCTCAAGCTGCTGGTGGATTATTTCGAGTTGCCTGCAGCCGCCACGTAAAAGCGGTGCCGCTTAGAACACGTTCTTAGAGCTGCTTGACCAGTACCTGGCTCTTGCGGCTCCAGTTGTACTTGGCCTTGCGTGCTTCGGGCAGCCAGTCCGGGTCCACGGGCTGGAAGCCGCGCTTGATGAACCAGTGCATGGTGCGGGTGGTCAGCACAAACATGCTGGTGCAGCCCAGGGCGCGGGCGCGTTGCTCTATGCGCTTGAGCAGTTTTTCGCCATCACCCGTGCCCTGGCTCTTGGGCGAGACGGTGACGGCCGCCATCTCGGCGGTCTTGGCTTCCAGATAGGGGTGCAGGGCGGCGCAGCCGAAGATCACGCCGTCGTGCTCGATCACGGTGTAGCTGGCGATGTCGCGCTCGATCTCGGTGCGGTCGCGTTTGACCAGGGTGCCGTCGCGCTCGAAGGGCTCGATCAGCTGGATGATGCCGCCCACATCGTCGATGGTGGCTTCGCGCAGCTCTTCCAGCTTTTCATCGATGACCATGGTGCCTATGCCGTCGTGCACATAGATCTCCAGCAGCAGCGCACCATCTACGGCAAAGGGCAGGATGTGGCTGCGTTCCACGCCATGCTCACAGGCACGCACGCAATGCTGCAGGTAAAAGCTGGCGTCGGTCGGGTTTTGCGCCGGGGGCAACTGGGCCAGCAGGCGGCGGGCACTGTCCAGGGGCAGCTCGGTGTTGATGGGGTTGTCTTCGCTCTCGGGCTCCAGGGGCTGGGTGCGTATGCCGGCCATCTCGGTCATGAAGAGCAGCTTGTCGGCCTTGAGCTCGGTGGCCACACGGGTGGCCACTTCTTCCATGCCCAGGTTGAAGGCCTCGCCCGTGGGCGAAAAACCAAAGGGCGAGATCAGCACCATGGCCTGGGACTCCAGCGCCCGGCGAATGCCTTCCACGTCCACCTTGCGCACCAGGCCGGAGTGCATAAAGTCCACGCCGTCCACAATGCCCACTGGGCGGGCGGTGAGAAAGTTGCCCGAGATCACGCGCACGCGTGCACCCGCCATGGGGGTGTTGGGCAGACCCTGGCTGAAGGCGGCTTCAATCTCATAGCGCAGCTGGCCTGCGGCCTCCTGGGCGCAGTCCAGGGCGATGGAGTCGGTCACGCGCACACCGTTGTAGTAGCGCGGCTCCTGGCCCTTGAGGCGCAGTTGCTCATTCACCTGGGGGCGAAAGCCATGCACCAGCACAATCTTCACGCCCATGGCCTGGATCAGGGCCAGGTCTTGCACAATGCCCTGCAGCTTGCCGGCGGCAATGGCTTCGCCGGTGAGGCCCACCACAAAGGTCTGGTGTCGGAACTTGTGGATATAGGGGGCCACAGACCGGAACCAGGGGACAAAGGTGAAATTGAAAACCGTGGACATGTAGGTGCAGACAGTGGGGGGCGAGAGAGTCCAGTCCGCCGGCAAGGCAGGCTGCCTTGCCGGTCTCAAAGGGGCAAAAGGCCCGCCACTTTGGGAGAAGGGCGAGCCAGGTCAGCCGCGAGTGTAGCGGCGCACCAGGGCACGCTGCAGAAGTTTTTGCAGTTGTGCCCACACGAAAACAATGCTGTCGTTCAGACCACACGCGGGCTGCAACGCTTGAATTCCTATGAAATCAGCCTGAAACCTAGGATGCAAGCGCGAAGACTGCTTTCTTTTTGTGAGTAGTGCTGCTGCTCCACCTCTATCAGGCCGGCAGGGAGCTGCCGGGGCGGGGGCCGCGCCCCTGCATGGCCAACAGCACCAGCACCAGGGCAATCAGCGGCAGCATGCCGGCATTGATCTTGGCCCAGCCCACGCTGTGCATCAGCTGGCCGGAGCCGAAGGAGGCCATGGCCACGGTGCCGAACACCAGAAAATCATTCAACGCCTGTACCTTGGCGCGCTCGCTGGGGCGGTAGCACTCGGTCAGCAGCGCGGTGGCGCCGATAAAGCCAAAGTTCCAGCCCAGACCCAGCAGCACCAAAGAGCCCCAGAAATGGGTCAGCGCAAGCCCTGCCATGGCCAGCAGGCCGGAGGCGGCAATCAGCACCAGGCCCAGGGCGGTGATGCGGCGCTTGCCAAAGCGGGCAATCAGCTTGCCGGTGAAAAAGCTGGGTGCAAACATGGCCAGCACATGCCATTGAATGCCCAGCGCCGCCTCGCCCACGCTGTGGCCGCAGCCCACCATGGCCATGGGGGCGGCGGTCATCAAAAAGGCCATCAGGCCGTAGCTGACCACGCCGGCGGCAGCGGCCACCACAAACTGCGGTGTGCGGGCGATCTCCGCCAGCGCGCGGGCATCCGTGGCCACGGTCTTGGGGGCAGGCGGCGGCAGGCGCAGACCGGCCAGCAGCGGCAAGGCCAGCAAGGCCAGCAGCGCCTGGCTGTAGAAGCTGCCGGCAAAAGGCGTCATGGGCAGGGCATCGCGCGTCCATATCACCACCTGGGGGCCGATGATGGCGGCAATCAGCCCACCCACCATCACCCATGAAATAGCCTGTGCCTGGCGTGAGGCCAGGCCCACGGCCTCGGTGGCCGCAAAGCGATAGCTCTGCACACAGGCTCCATAAAAACCTGCCATGGCCGTGCCCAGGCAGAACAGCACAAAGTTGGACTGGGCAATGCCCTGGGCCGCCACTAGGCCGGAAAGAAGGCCCATGACGGACCCCAGCACATAGGCCGTGCGCCGGCCACGTCGGTGCATCAGCCAGGCCGCCGGCAGCGTGGACAGGGCCAGTCCCAGTTGATAGAGGCTGACCGGCAACGTGGCTGCAGACGGGTTGGTAGACAGCTGCTGGCCCACCAGACCTCCCAGCGAAATGATGATGGGGGGCGAGGCGCCTCCCAGGGACTGGGCGGCCACCAGCAAGCCCAAGTTGCGCTGCGAAGTGGTGGGAGAGGAAGAAGGCGAGGCGGCAGTCATGGAAGCGGGTGCAGGTACAGGCGAAGACGGACAGTGATGCTGGCTGGCAACTATGAGGGCTGCATGAAGGCCTGTCTATCACCTGCAGGCAGGCATGGGATGGGCGCTGCACCGCAGCCTGCGCCCCTTTGTGTGGGGTGTGCACTGACTTTGCGCCAGATCAGACGCTGCCGGCGCTCCCGGCCTAGCATCGCAGCATTCTGGAGACGCTGAGGGTGTGTACCTGCTCACTGGGTGCAGTCCATCCACGGCGGAGTGGCGAAGGCCTGGGTTTTCGCCGCTGGTGTTGTCAGGGCCGCATACCGCAATGCACAGGCCCTTACCGTGAGGGCATGGACATGGATGGTGCCATTGTGTACCTGTTGATCGCAGTGCTGGCAGCGTTCACGTTGTCGTTTCTGATGGTGTTCCACTTGCCGGATGGCCGCTGGGTGGATGGCATAGGCCTGTTCTTTGGTGGCCTGGGCTGTGTGGGGTTGTTTTATCTGTTTGTGCTTATCAACGAAGGCCCGCGAGATGCCCGTCTGCCGCGCCCGGTGCCTGCGGCCGTGAGTTTGGTGCTTGGGGAGGCAGAGCGCTAAACAAAGCCAGGCATGTCGGCAGCAGCGATAAAAAAAGGCGCCACGGGCGCCTGAGAAGGGTGAAGCAGCGGGGGCAAACCCCCGCACCTTATTTCAGCTTGTGGCCGCACTCGCTGCAGAAGGCATCGCTGGAGCCCACGACATGCAGGCAGGCCGGGCACTGGGGGGCTGGTTGTGCGGCTGGGCCACCTTGGTGTTCGGGCTCAGGCGCCTGTTCGGCGTCATTGCGAGCCTGGTTTGGGGACTGGCGATCTTGCCCGGCCTTGGCCTCTGCGGCCGCAGCGCGGCGTGCTTCGTGGGCGGCCGCCATTTCCTGGGCCTTTTGCTCAGCTACCTGTTTGGCATGTTCGGCGGCTTCTTTGGCGCGCTGTGTGGCTTGTTGTGCGCGCTGGCGCATATCGCCCAGGAAATCATCCAGCTCGCCCTCGGCCTCTGTGGGGTCGAGCTGCTCCTGGGCCTGCAGATAGACCAGGTTCAGGCCCAGCATCATCACCTGGGCCATCAGTGCCACCACCACGGCGGCCAGCACGGCCAGGCCCATGACCAGGCCCACCATGGAGCCATTGGCCATCAGGCCGCCCAGCATGCCTATGGGGCCAGCACCATAGCCGCCATGGCCGGCCACCATGTTGGCGCCGCCCATGATGCCGGCGGCCATCCCGGTCAGCGTCATGCCCACGGGCAGCAGGCCCGTCACCAGCAGGCTGCTGATGATGCCCATTACCACATACAGCACCAGCTGCATCAGCACCACCTGCACCAGCCGTTTGCGGGCAATGCCCAGCACGCTGGCCAGTGCGGCCTTCATGGACAGGCCGCTCCACACGGCAGGCGCAAACAGCGGGTTGACCACAAACACTAAAGTGACCAGCAGCGCGGCGCCCACCACGATCAGCACCGGATGGGCGACGAAGGCGAGCAGGGCGCCGAGCACGGGGATCTTGCACACAAAGTACACGATGGCCGCCACCAGGAAAAAGGCCAGGCCGGCCAGCAGTACCAGCAGACCCAGGCCCAGGAATTTGGGAATGCACCGCAGGCCGAAGATGGCAGCCTCATGGAAGCCGCGCATGGGCAGCTCCCGGGCGCGGTCCATCAGCATGGCGCCCACGCCCGAGGTGCCTGCCAGCACGACGACCACGGCCGCCAGATTGATTAGCAGGGCCAGCAACCCACCCAGGGCGCTGAACATATGGGAGACCATCCACATGGACAGGGCCACCAGGCCTCCCGCCACCAGCAGGGTCAGAAAGCCGAGCAGCAGCGGGCGCCATTGGGTCAGGCCCTCGCCCGCGCGGGCCAGGACTGCGAAGCGAATTTCTCCGAGCTTGTGGCTCTCTCTCATATCTGGTCCTATCAGTGTTATCTATGTATATATATATATATATATATATATATATATATATATATGCGCTAAGGCCCGTGGCATATGCGCTATGTGCTGCAAATTCAGGAGTGATTAGAGCTTGCCGCGGATTTCGCCAGCCTGGATGGTGTAGCGCTCCATGCCGGCGGGCAGGCTGCGGCTGGTCTTTTTGTAGACGCTGACCGGGCTGCCTTGCGGGCTTTTGCTGGTGCCTGTGGCGGTGTTGACGCGGCGGGCCTGGATGTCGGCCTCGGTCTGCTCCACGGTGATGCTGGCGCTGCCGCGGTTGTCTGCCAGCTGATTGGCCAGGGCCTTCAGGCCATCCATGGCCTGGGTGTATTCGGGGCGGCCCTTGGCTGCCAGCGGCATGTCCACGGTGATGCTGTCCAGCGTGGACATGGTGCGTGTGCGATGGCTTTGGCTGTCGGTGATGTTGACGTTCAGCATGTGCACCGGGCCGGCCACGGCGCGCTGGCTGGGGGGCAGTTTTTGCATGGCGTTCACGGCCTGTTCCTGGGCCTGACGGGCCTGTGCGGCCTCCTGGTCCAGCACGGCTTGCAGCTTGTCAAAGCGGTCGCCCTGGGCAGACTGGGTGCTGGCTGCACTGTCACCGCCGCAGCTGGCACCGGCCGAGCCCGTTACGCGGGCGAGCATGCAGCTCAGCGAGGAGGTGGCCTGGTCCAGGCTGGCGCAGCCGCCCAGCAACAGGGCAGCGAAGGTCAGGACGGAGAGTTTCAGTGGTCGCATGGGGCGGCTCGTCAAGATGGCAGGCAAACAATAGTCCGCGCAGGCCCTGTTGCAGGACCAGGCGTGGGGGGCGTCAATCCAGAAGGTCTTGCAGTGTGGGGCTGGCTTGGGGCTTGGCTGCAGGCTTGGAGGGCGGCATTGCCGGCCTGCTGGGCTCTGTGGCGCGTGGCGCAGCAGCTTCAGTGGGGGCCGCAGGCGCTGTGGTGGCGTCATCGGCCGGGGTGTCTACCGCCGTGGTGTTGGCTGCGGCCGGCGGGAGTATTTGTGCGCTACTGGGGGGGCCAACCAGGGCGTCGGCCTTGGCCTGGTCCTCGAGGTTGATTGGAGATGCCCGGGGTGCAGTGGACTGGGCACCGGATGCCGCAGTCGTGTGGGCGGAAGGCTTGAGCCATGCCCAGGCCAGGCCTCCACCCACCAGCACCACGGCGGCGGTGACCAGAACCCAGCGCAGCAAAGGGGGGCGGGGCTGTGGCGATGCTATTTGCGTGGCCTGCCCCAGCGTGTGGCCGCACTGGGGGCAGAACTTGGTTTGCGGCTGGCAGAGTGTCTGGCAAGCCTCGCAAATCGGGCCAGGATGGGATGCGGCAGGCCGCACATCGGAGACTGGGGTGTGGGGCGTTCCGCAGCGGCTGCAGAATTTGGCGGAGGCCGCCAGTACCTGATGGCAATGGGCGCAGTTCATTTTTCCGGAGAATGTGGAATCAGACATTTTCTCCGTAAATTTTACTATTTGCTTCATTTTGAGGGCTTGCCACCAAAATCCATGCCTTGTTTCAGCCGCTATATGCCATCGGATATTGGTGGGCGCCGGCGTATGGGGTCCGGCATATTGGCGTCCTTGTGGTGGAGGGCGCCCGCATGGCAGACATAATCGCGGCCCAGATTATCTCCAGTGGCTCGGGATACAGCTGTGAAAGTGTGCACTACTCCCAAATCCCTGGTGAAACGTGTCAGGGCTGGCGGCGCAGCACCAGCACATCGATGCTGGATGGCACGCCCAGGCGCAGGGCAAAGCCGGCCCACAGGCCTGCGCCGCTGCTGACAAAGAGCGTCATGGGGCCCAGCGCATAGCGCCCGCGCACAAAACCGTCATTTAGCGGGGCCACCAGCCAGCGGTCCATGCCCAGAATATGGCCGCCATGGGTGTGGCCGGAAATCTGCAGATCCACGCCATGCTGGGCATTCTCACGCGCCAGCTTGGGCTGGTGGGCCAGCAGCAGGTGAAAGTCCGCGCCTTGTGCCTGCTGGGCGACGGCCTCGATATCGGGAGGCAGGCCTTCGGCTACCAAGGGGCGTGTGTTGTGGCGTGAGAGACGGCCATAGGCCGGATCGCCCACCCCGGAGATGGCCACCCGCTGGCCGCGTATGTCCACGATCTGGGACTGGTTCTCCAGATAGTGCAGCGGCAGTTGGCGAAACACCTGGGCCCAGGCGTCATAGCCGCTGTAGTACTCGTGGTTGCCGGGCGCGGCCCATACGCCATAAGGCGCATCCAGCTGGCGCAGCGCTGTCAGGTGGACGGCCTGGGTGGCAGTGTCGCCGTCCACCAGATCGCCGGGCAGCACGATGAGGTCGGGCTGCGCCGCCAGTGTGCGATCCACCAGGGCTTGCACATAGGCCGCGTTGTTCACCGGGCTGGCGTGCATATCGGCCAGCACGGCCACGCGCAGGCCGTCCAGTGCGGCGGGCAGGCGAGGCAGGCTCAGGTTTTGTTCGCGCACCTGGGGCACTTTCAGTCCTTGCCATGTGCCATAGCCTGCCACCAGCAGGGCCAGGGCCGTGGTTGCGATCGTGGTGCTTACCTTGTTCCAGCGGCGTGCCTTGCGGCCAGCCAGCAGCCAGAGCAGATCGCGCAGCACGGCCAATAGCCAGGCCAGCAGCAGCGAGGCCAGCAACCAGCCGCCGACCACCTGCAACGGCGCAATCACCTCATAGGCCAGCGAGGTGCTGCGCACGGCCCACAGCAGCAGGGCGGGGAACAGACCGAGCAGCGTGGTCCAGCCCAGGGCCCAAAAAAAGGCATGGCCATGCAGGGCCCGCAGCGGATGCCACAGCCACCAGGCCAGAAGCGGAACGGCCACAGCGGCCCAGAAAGTGATCATGGTGTGTAGGTATTGGATGGGGGGGAGCAGCGTGCCACAAAGAACCGGCCACGCATGTGAGTGCTTGGCAGAGGGCAGTACATGGCCAAAAGTTCCCTCCCCTGATGCGGGGTGTGGGCGTGGGGGTGATGCAGGCCTG
This sequence comes from Acidovorax sp., assembly GCA_031277855.1. Lineage (GTDB taxonomy): Bacteria > Pseudomonadota > Gammaproteobacteria > Burkholderiales > Burkholderiaceae_C > Comamonas. The sequence goes on from JAITLO010000008.1 coordinate 178,206, forward strand.
GGGTCAGGGCAATTCTGATGCGTCGCTGCTGCGGGGGCTGCCCGTACTGCCCGTGCGTATGCAGCGGTCCACCCAGTCCTCCACACATTCGCGCGGCACCACCATGTCCCTGAGCAAAGCGGACAGCAGCAGCACGGTCAACAGCACAAACAGGCGTTTCAAGGCCACAGCAAACTCCCGAAGTGCATGGAAGTGAAGGAGAGGCCAGTCTCCAAGTCGGCAGTGAAGTCCGTGTGACGCGCGTGTAAATCTGCGTCAAAGTTTTGTAGGGCCACGCTACAAGCCGTGCCGATCTGGAGGCTGTTTCAGAGGGAAAGGTGCATGCGCGGCAAGTGAGCAGGGCTCCGATGGCAGCCACCGGTCACTTTGGCTTAAGTCTGGCCTAAGTCACGCGCCAGCTAATGGGCTTGTCGCATCAGCCGATGCACATTCTCATGAACCGCCAGTGAAGGAGCGCACCATGCAAAACCGCCACGCAATGGAAGTTGGCACCACATCTGCAATATCTGCCGTGCAGGCCAAGCGCATCCCGCGCAAAAGCCATACATGGTTGGCCGCAGGGGCCTTGGCGGGCGCTGCCCTGCTGTCGGGTTGCGCCGTGGTACCGGCCACGCCGGTGTATGGCACGGGCTATTACGATGGTGAATACATTGCCGGTGCCAGTGCACCGCCCGCTCCCTATGTAGAGACCATTCCCGTGGCCCCCTTTGTGGGCGCCATCTGGATTGGGGGCTTTTGGGATTGGGCGGGTGGGCGCCATGTCTGGCGGCCGGGGCACTATGAGCATCCACGCCCTGGCTTTGCCTACCACCAGCCAGGCTGGCACGCCGGCCCCGATGGCCGCTGGATGCTGCACCGGGGCGGCTGGGAGCGCGGCCGCCGCTGATGGCCGATGAGAAAAGCTGCAGGGCCAGGTTGCCGATGGGCCCTGCAGCCCCTATACTTTGCCGCTTTCTCTAACCCTCACCGCTACTGAGGTGCACCATGCCCCGCCGCACAGTTCTTTGCTGAACGACATTGCCACACGCTGACCCTGCTTCAAGCGGGGCTCTTTTTTTGCGTGTGCGCTGCGGTGCGTGGCTTTCCTGTTCGCCTGATTCACGCTGCTTCCAATACCTGGGAGCGCTGACCTTGCGCTTTGGTTTGCGCTTGTGTTTCTGCTGAATCCGGCCCGGTTTTGTAGCCATCTTCTTTCAGGCCTTTTGCGCTGCCCCCTCGTGGGCGGACCCGGCCTTGCTGCGCCGTAGCGCAGTCGCTCTCAGCTTTTCATCGCTCCCGCGGTTTTTCCGCGGGTTGGCTTTGCTTTTGGAAAGCTCGATATGAGTCATTTATTCAATCTGGAAATTCTCAAATACCCGCGCACCCTGCATTTGCGCGGCTCGCGCCTGCAGGCAGGCGATCAGGACGACGCCATCGCTTATGAGCGTTTGGCGGGCCGGCATATCGTGGTCGAGGAAAAGCTGGACGGCGCCAATGCCGCGCTCAGCTTTGGTGCCGACGCCGGCTTGCTGCTGCAGTCGCGCGGCCACTATCTGCAACCGGGCTCGGGCGGGCGCGAGCGCCAGTTCAATGCCTTCAAGCAATGGGGGGCGGCGCATGAAGCGCGCTTTCTAGAGCTGCTGGAAGACCGCTATGTGATGTATGGCGAATGGCTGTATGCCAAGCACTCGCTGTACTACGACGCGCTGCCGCACTGGTTTTGCGAGTTCGACATCTGGGACCGGCACCACAGCTGCTTTCTGGACACGCCGCGCCGCCATGGCCTGCTGGCAGACCTGCCCGTGGTCTCGGTGCCCGTGCTCTACAGCGGTGTGGCGCCCCGGCGCTTCAAGGACCTGTTGGCCATGCTGGCCCCATCGCTGGCGCGCAGCGCGGGCTGGCGCCAGGTATTTGCGCAGCAGGTGCTGCGCCAACAGCTGGACCTAGCCCTGTGCTGGCAGCAAACCGATGGCTCCGACCTAGCCGAAGGCCTTTACCTCAAGGTGGAAGAGGACGGCAAAACCGTGGAGCGCTACAAGTTTGTGCGTCCCGATTTTGTGCAGACGATTCTGGACTCGGGCTCACACCACAGCGAGCGCCCCATTGTGGCCAACGGCCTGCGGGCAGGGGTGGACATTTTTGCGCCTTGCATTTCCAAAGTGTGGTGAAGCAAGGCCCCTGGAAAAAGGAGGTTCCCATGTGGAACTGGAAACAAATTCAAACCCTGGTGCCCCAGCCAGGAGCGGCGGGATGGGGCGCGGTGGACTTCGCCGCCTGCCTGGCCGCCTTTCCGCAGCTGGAGCAGGCCAAGACCACGCCCCAGGACCCGCTCTACCACGCCGAAGGCGATGTCTGGACCCATACGCAAATGGTGATCCAGGCCTTGCTGGACGATACGGCTTATACCGAGCTTGCGCCCGCTGAGCGCGAAACCGTGTTCTTGGCGGCGCTGCTGCACGATGTGGCCAAGTGCCGCACCACGGTGGTGAGCGAGGACGGGCGCATCAGCCAGCCCGGCCACTCACGCAAGGGGGCGCTGGATGCGCGTCTCATGCTGTGGGAGGCGGGCGCCCCCGTGCTGCAGCGTGAGGCCATATGCCGTTTGATCGCTGTGCACCAGGTGCCGTTTTTCGCGTTTGGCATGTCCCGCAGCGGCCAGTCACCGGAGTTCATCCTGCGTGAGCTGTCCTGGCAGGTGGATCTGCACCTGCTGTGCATGCTGGCCCGGGCCGATATCCTGGGCCGCATCTGCCCCGATGTGGAGGCCGTGCTGCTCAATATTGCGCTGCTGTGCGAGCTGGCGCTGGAAGAAGACTGCTTGCGCACGCCGCGCCGCTTTGCCTCGGCAGAGACGGCGGTGCGCTATTTCCGTGGTGCCCAGCTGCATCCGGACTACGCCTTGCACGAGGCTGCGGGTTCGGACGTCATCGTCATGTGCGGCCTGCCGGCCAGTGGCAAAAACACCTGGGTGGCCGAGCACCATGCGGACCGGCCCGTGGTCTCTTTTGACGATGCGCGCACCGAGCTGGGCCTGCGCCATGGCCAGAACGAGGGCGCCGCCGCCCACCGGGCCGTGGACAAGGCCAAGGCCTTGCTGCGCAGCCATACGCCTTTTGTGTGGAATGCCACGCATTTGTCGCGGCAGATGCGTAGCAAAACCCTGGACCTGTGCCTGGCCTATGGCGCGCGCGTGCAGCTGGTGCATCTCGAAGCCAGCAAAAGCGAGCTGCTGGCGCGCAACCGTGCCCGCGACACCACGCTGAGCAATGCCGCGCTCTTGGCCATGCTGGGGCGCTGGGAGGTGCCTTTGCCTACCGAAGCCCATAGTTTGTCGCTGCTGACCGCTTGAAAAAGTTTGACAAAACGCTGGCGCCGAAACCCATAGACTCGCCGCGCCCATTGAATGAATTGAAAGGCGATTTGTGAAAAAAATCCTGGCTTTGGCCGCTGCGGCCTTTGTGTTGAGTGGCTGTGCTGTCTACCACGACCGCCACGGCGACCGCTATGACGACGGCTATAACAAGCCCCATCCCCATGGCTGCCCTCCGGGGCAGGCCAAAAAGGGCAATTGCTAGGGCAACTGCTGAAGCAGCGGCCATGACGCAAAAAGAAACCCGCCAAGGCGGGTTTCTTTTTGCGTGCAGCAGCGGCTCAAGCCTGGCCGGAGCGGAAGGCCGCCAGGCGCTGGGCAAAAGGCTCCAGCACCAGACTGTCGTCAGGCTGTGCACCGGGCACACGCAGCACCAGGCCAAAGCCGGCCATGAGCTCGGCCATCTCCTGGGGCGGTATGGAGCCCCGGGTCATCAGCGCGTCCACCGTGGCACCAAAGGCAGGGCCATGCGTTTTCAGCAGCGCATGGGTGCGCTGGTACTGGGCCTGCAGCAAGTCCTCTATGGCCTGGTTGCTGGGCGCCACATCGGTGTTGAGGTGGTCCTCGGTGTCCGAAGTCACATCGGTGCGGCTGATGCGCGTGCCAAAGCCGTGGTAGCGGATATGGCGCGCCGCCATGGCCGTGGCCTGCTTGTAGTCGCTTTCCGAGCCTGCGGTACAGGCCATTTCGCCAAACACCAGCTCCTCGGCCACGCGGCCGGCCAGGCTCACGCACATCATGTCCAGCGCGTTCTGCCGTGTGGTGGCCTTGAGCGTGGCAAAGCTGTTGTAGCCGCCCTCGAAGGAGGCGATGTTGATCTTGATCTCCTGCGGTGCCTGGCCAAACAGCAGGGCATAGACCAGGCCGTGGCCGGCCTCGTGCACTGCGAGCAGGGCGCGGAAGTCGGCATTGGCGCGCTGCTTGACGCGGTCCAGGTCCAGCGTGACCGCAAAGCGCTCGCTGGCATGCTGGCCATCGGGTAGCAGGCCGTTGGCCAGCAGGTGGAGGCGATCCGCCGCCAGGCTGATGCCCACGGGGCGCTGCAGGTCCAGGCCTTGCTCCAGCGTCCACAGCGTGGTCTTGACCAGGGTGCTGCTCAAGATCGCATGCACGGCAGAAAACAGTGGCCGCGTGCCCTGGGCCGGGAAGACCGAGTTGGCATACAACGCATCCAGCACATCGGCGCCCAGGCTGAGCTGCACACCGGTCTGGGTCTGGATGTCGTTCACATAGCCGGCGCACAGCTCGCGGATCAGGCGCTCGTAGGTGGCGCGGCTCAGCGAGGGGTAGATCACATGGTTGTTGCCAAGGCGTGCGATCTGCTCGGGCTTGAAGCGCTCGGACAAGGCCTTTTTCACATCGATGACCGAAAGGCGCTGGGTCAGGCGGTGGAAGATGTCGGCATCGGTGTCGCAATCCTCCACGCGCTGGGCAGTCTCGCGGTACATCTCGTCCAGGTTGCCGCAGACAAAAATGAGCAGCCGGCTGTAGTCGGTTTCCCAGTCCTGCTGCTGCTCGCGGAACTGCACAAACAGCTGGTGCACGCGCTCCGAAGGCCATTGCATGATTTCGGTCAGCGGCTCATGCAGCTTGAAGCTGCGCTTGAGCTCCTGGGCGTCCCAGGCGTCGAGGCGGAAGCGGTAGGCCTTGTCGGGCTTTTCCTCATCGTCGCGCTCGGCGTCGTACTGCTGGCCGGCCAGCTTGCGCTCGATGTCCACCAGCGCACCCAGGGGCGGGGGCAGGCGGCCATCGGACAGCAGCATCCACACGTCCTGGTAGCGCTCGGCCTTGGCATCCTCGCCTTTGCTGTCCTTGGTGCGGTAGCGCTGGAACTCGTCCAGCACCAGAATGCCGGGCGTGCCCTCGTCAATGCCCGAGTCTTCGAGCATGGAGGCAATGGAGGAGCCACGATAGCTGCCCGCGCCATTGCTGAAGCCATCCATTTGCACTTCCACAAAGCGGTCGTAAAAGCCCAGCAACTGGGCCAGGCGGCGCGTGAGCTGGGTCTTGCCCGTGCCGGTCAGACCCCAGAGGCAGACGATGACGGGGCGGGTAATGCACTGGGGCAGCACATACCAGGCACGCACGCTGTCGATGACGCGGTCAATGACCTCGTCGATACCGAACAGCTCGGTCTTGAGCTGGGCTGCAATCTCGGCCAGCTGTTGCTGGCGCTGTGCCAGCAGGGGCTGCAGCTCGGCTGCAGCGGTGGTTTTCTTCATGTCCATGGTGTTTTTATTCGAGGTGAAACTGCCGCAGGCTGCGCTGCAGCTGCATGCGGTCGGCCCGGCGCTGGGCGCCCTGGCTGTGGATATGGCGGCCTGCGCCGCCGCTGGCCGAGCGTGCGGCATGGGCCACGGGGTTGCGTGGAGGCGCACTGGCCTCCAGGTGTACCACCATGGGCTGCTTCATGCGGCGCAAGGCCTTGACGCGGCCTTTGGCAAAGGCACGCGAGGGTTTTTGCGAACTCATACAGTCCGGTTCCTGAAAACGAAAAGCCCCGGCGGATAGGCCAGGGCTTTTGCGTGGACGCTTGCTGCGTCACAGCCGTGGCTGAACCTGTTGCGACACGGTTCAGCCGGGGCGAGGAACCGTGTTCAGTGAGTGAGGGAGTTGAGATCAAACATGCGAGTAGCTCCTGTACAAGGGCGCGGCAAGGTCGCTAGTTGCCGCGCGGTGAAGCGAAGCTACAGATTATGAAGCAGCGGGCGCGCAAATGGCAACGCAAGTGCAGGTGCTTGTGGTAGCAGGCCAACGTGGATGGGCCGCGAACCCCGATAATCCAGCCCCTTATGTCTTTGAAGATCACCTTCCCCGAGTCGCTCCCCGTATCCAGTCGCCGTGACGAGATCATGGAGGCCATGGACCGCCACCAGGTCATCATCGTCTGTGGCGAAACCGGCTCGGGCAAGACCACGCAGCTGCCCAAGATCGCGCTGGCGCTGGGCCGGGGCAAGATCAATGCGGTGCCCGATGAAAAAGGCCAGGTGCGCGGCCATTTGATCGGCCACACCCAACCGCGTCGGATTGCAGCGTCTTCCGTGGCCAAGCGCATTGCCGAGGAGCTGAACACACCCCTGGGCGAGGTGGTGGGCTACAAGGTGCGCTTTCAGGACACGCTGCAAAAAAACGCCTCGGTCAAGCTGATGACCGATGGCATTTTGCTGGCCGAAACGCAGACCGACCCTTTGCTCAAGGCCTACGACACCCTGATCATTGACGAGGCCCACGAGCGCAGCCTGAACATCGACTTCTTGCTGGGCTATCTGCGCCAGATACTGCCCAAGCGCCCCGACCTCAAAGTGGTGGTCACCTCGGCCACCATCGATGCCGAGCGTTTTGCCAAGCACTTTGCATCCCCTCGCCGGTCGCAGGGCCGCCCCAAGGCCGGCGAAGCCCCCTTGGGGGGCAGCGACCCACATGCAATGGGGGAGCGTGGGGGCGACGATTTGGTGCCGGCGCCGGTGATCATGGTCTCGGGCCGCACCTATCCGGTGGAGATGCGCTACCGCCCCTTCGAAGGCGAAAAAGACAAGGACTTGAACGACGCCATCGCCGATGGTGTGGACGAGTTGTGGCAGGGCGGCAGGGGCGGCGACATCCTGATTTTTCTGCCCGGCGAGCGAGAGATCCGCGAGGCCGCCGACCATGTGCGAAAGCATTTGCAGAACTCGCCCACATTGCGCTCTGCCGAGGTGCTGCCGCTGTTCTCGCGCCTGTCCCAGGCCGAGCAAGACCGTATTTTTGACGGCCACACCGGCCGCCGCATTGTGCTGGCCACCAATGTGGCCGAAACCTCGCTCACGGTGCCAGGGATTCGATACGTGATTGACGCAGGCACGGCGCGTGTCAAGCGCTATTCCTTCCGTAGCAAGGTGGAGCAACTGCTGGTGGAGCCCATCTCCCAGGCAGCGGCCAACCAGCGCGCCGGCCGCTGTGGCCGCGTGGCCAACGGCATTTGCATACGCCTGTATGACGAGGCCGACTTCAATGGCCGCGACAAATTCACCGACCCGGAAATCCTGCGCAGCTCCCTGGCCGGCGTGATTTTGCGCATGAAGTCGCTGGGCCTGGGCGATGTGGTGCATTTCCCTTTTCTGGAAGCACCCTCGGGCCGCGCCATTGCCGACGGCTACCAGCTGCTGGCCGAGCTGGGCGCGGTGGATGAGCGCGGTGAGCTGCTGGATATGGGCAAGGCGCTGTCGCGTCTGCCGCTGGACCCGCGCGTGGGCCGCATGATCGTCGAGGCCAAAAACCGTGGCGCCCTGGCCGAGGTGCTGATCATTGCCTCGGCGCTTTCGGTGCAGGACGTGCGCGACCGGCCCATGGAGGCCCAGCAGCAGGCCGACCAGGCACATGCCAAGTTCGATGACGAGAAAAGCGAATTCAGCGGCTATCTGCGGCTGTGGAAATGGCTGTCGGACGCGCGCGGCGGCAAGGTGGTGGCCAAGAGCCGGGCCGAGATGGCCGCGCAAACCAAGCCCGCAGCCAAGCCCAGCACCCGCAGCCAGGCCTTTTTGCCGGTGAGCCAACGTGCCAGCGGAGCCCAAGTGGAAGGTACGGTGGAGGAGCGCCTGGCGCTGTTCAACCCGGCCGAGCCGCAGCAAGAAGCCGCCACGCACAAGGTCAGCAACCGCCAGTGGGAGCAGTTGCTGCGCCAGAACTTCATCAACATCCGCCGCGTGCGCGAGTGGCGCGACATCCACTCCCAGCTGCTCACGGTGGTGAAAGAGCAGAAATGGCAGATCAACAGCGAGGCCGCAGGCTATGAGGCCATGCACCTGTCCATGCTCTCCGGTCTGCTGGGCAATATCGGCTACAAGGGCGAGGAGAGCGAAGCCTATCTGGGCGCCCATGGCATCAAATTCCACCCCCATCCCGGCGCGCATCTGAGCAAAAAGCCGGGCCGCTGGATTGTAGCGGCCGAGCAGGTCGAGACCTCGCGCCTGTACGGCCGTGGCATTGCCGCCATCGAGCCGCAGTGGCTGGAAGAGGTGGGCGGCCATCTGCTGAAGAAACAGCTGCTGGACCCGCATTGGAGCAAGAAACAGGCCGATGTGGTGGCGCTGGAGCGCGCCACGCTCTATGGCCTGGTGGTCTACAACGGCCGGCGCGTGAGCTATGGCCGCGTGGACCCGCATTCGGCGCGCAACACCTTTATCCGCCAGGCCCTGGTGGAGGGCGAGTGGGAGACCAAATGGCATTTCCTGCCCGCCAACCTCAAGCTGATGCGCAAGGTCGAAGAGCTGGAGCACAAGAGCCGCCGCCAGGACGTGCTGGTCGATGACGAGCTGATCTTCGCCTTCTACGACCAGCAACTGCCGCGCGATGTGTACAGCGGTGCCACCTTTGACCAGTGGTTCCGCCTGCACAGCAAGGGCAACCCCGAGCTGCTGCGCCTGTCCAAGGACGAGCTGATGCGCCATGAGGCCGCCGGCATCACCACCGACAATTTCCCCAAGCTGCTCAAGCTCGGCGGTGTGGACTGTACGGCCAGCTATCTGCACAGCCCCGGCGATGCGCGCGACGGTGTCACCGTCACCGTGCCGCTGTTTGTGCTGAATCAGGTATCGGAGGAGCGTGCCGAATGGCTGGTGCCGGGCATGCTCAAGGACAAGATCCAAGCCCTGCTCAAAAGCCTGCCCCAGCGCCCGCGCAGCCGCTTTGTGCCCCTGCCCGAAAGCGCGGCCCGCCTGGCCGCGCTGTTCACACAGCCCGAGCGCTGGGCCCAGCAGGGCAGCGGCCTGATCGATGCTTTGTTAAAGCAGGTGCGTGACGAAACCTCGCTGGATGTGAAGCGTGCCGACTTTAAGCTGGACATGCTCAGCCCGCATCTGTTCATGAACTTCCGCATCACGGACGAGCATGGCCGCCAGCTGGACCAGGGCCGCAATCTGGGCGCGCTCAAGTCCAAACTGGGCAGCCAGGCGCGTGGCGCCTTCCAGGCGCTTGCTTCCTTAAAGGTAGCAGCCGTAGCACCTGTGCAGCCAGATGTGGCATCGAACACATCGCAAAGCAGTGAAAAGAAAGCGCAGGCTGCTGCGAAAACCGGAGCGCCTGCAGGCAAGATCGAACAGGCCGCAGCAGCCCAGCCGCATGATGCCCGCTACAAGGAGTGGAGCTTTGGCGAGCTGCCCGAGCTGATGGAAATCCGCCAGGGCAGCCAGACTTTGCTGGGCTTCCCGGCGCTGATCGATCACGGCGACTGCGTGGGCATCGCAGTGTTTGACGAGCCCGAAATGGCCACCGCCAAGCACCGCGTGGGCCTGCGTCGCCTGTTTGCGCTGCAGATCCGCGACGCGCTGAAATACCTGGAAAAAAACATCCCCGATCTGCAGAAAATGGCCGTGGCCTATATGCCGCTGGGCACGCAGGAAGAGCTGCGCGCCCAGATCATTGACGTTGCCATAGACCGTGCCTTTTTGCAGGAGCCTTTGCCAGCCAATGCCGCCGACTTCAAGCAGCGTGTGCAGGACGGGCGCGGACGCCTGACCCTGATCGCCAACGAGGTGGCGCGCATGGCCGGTGTGATTCTGGTGGAGTACGCGGCTGCCGCGCGCAAGATCAAGGACACGAAAAACGCGCCCGATGCCACCAAGGACGCTGGCGAGCAGCTGAACAAGCTGATGCCAAAGAACTTCATCGCCGTGGCACCCTGGACGCAGCTAGGCCATTACGCGCGCTACCTGAAGGCCATCACCACGCGCCTGGACAAATACCGCGCCGACCCCGCGCGCGATGCCGCCAAGCTCAAGGAGCTGCAGCCGCTGGAACAGCGCTACTGGCGCCTGGTGGCCGAGCGCAAGGGCCAGGTCGATGCCCGCATGCAGGAATACCGCTGGATGCTGGAAGAGCTGCGCGTGAGCTTTTTCGCCCAGGAGCTGCGCACGCCGTATCCGGTGAGCAGCAAGCGTTTGGACAAGGTCTGGCAGCAGTTGCAGCATTGATGCCGCGCTGGCCTTGCAGCTTCAGCGTGCCTGGCGCTGGCGCTCGGCCAGCACCTGCCGGGCGCTCTCGACCAGCTTGTGGATGAGGGCCAGCCTTGCGGAAGAGCGCAGCCACATGACACCGAATCTGCGCGTCTGGATGGCGTCGGGCAGCGGAATCCGCACCACATCTTGCCCGTCCGGCAGGTTCAATGCGGTGTCGGGCACCAGGGCCACGCCCAGCCCGCGGTCGACCATCATGGCAATGGCCGCGAGCGAGCTCAGCTCGAAGCGCTCCAGGGGAGCGACACCAATGTCCTGCAGATAACGCTCCACCATCTTGCCGCCACCCAGAGTACGGTCATAACGCACCAGCGGCTGGGTGCGCAGCAGCTGGTGCGGATCTCGCCTGGCCATGCTTTTGGGGGCCAGCAAGATCAGCTTTTCCTCCCGCAGCTGTGACCAGTCGCAAGTCTTGGCCAGCGGAAAGTTGGGATAGAGGCAGACCGCAGCATCGATGTCGCCGGTTTGCATCTCCTCATACAGCTGGTGGGTGGTGGCCGAGCGCAGATAGACCTTGACGTCCGGGCATGCCACGACGAACTTGGCGAGGATGTCGGGCAGCAAGCTGTGCAGGGCGGTATTGATCGTTCCAATGACCAGCTCGCCCGTGTTGGCATCCTGATTGACCAGGGTATGGGTGTTCGAGAGCTCACGCAGCAGTGCGGGGGCGCTGTCCTTGAGCCGATGGCCTGCCGGGGTGGGCACCACAGTGCGCCCCGCGCGCGTGAGCAGCGGGGTGCCAAATTCTTTTTCCAGATTGCGCATCTGCTGCGCCACGGCGGCCGCCGTGAGGTGCATGCGCCGTGCGGCCTCTGCCATAGAGCCGGTTTCTGCGACCAGGAGAAAGCTGTTGAGGTAGCTGGTTTCCATCAGAGGGTGCTTAAAAGAAAGTTTTTCTATCTTCTAAATACATGGTACAGCGCTTTATTTCAGGGGGCACGCTGCAGACAATCGCTGCATGAGAAGCAAATTGTTTGTTCCTGGCTCCCGGCCTGAGCTCTTTTCCAAGGCCTTGCGCAGCGATGCGGACAGCCTGTCCTATGACCTGGAGGACGCCGTGGCAGAGCCGCGCAAGGCAGAGGCGAGGGCCTTGCTGAGCGCCTTTTTGCAAACCGATGCGGCGCGTGCACATGGCAAAACCATCATCGTGCGGGTCAACGCCATGGATACCCCGCATTTCGCAGCGGACGTGGCCGCCGTCGTGCAGCAAGGGGTGCATCTCATCAACTTGCCAAAGCCTGAAAGCGCCCAGCATGTCAGAGAAGCAGCAGAACAAATCGCTGCGGCAGCGAAAGCCAATGGGTTGGATGTGGCTCCTGGCTTGCTGCTCAACATCGAAACCCCGAAAGCATTGCGCACCGCAGCGGAGCTGGCAGGTGCTCACCCCAGCGTGGTGGGCCTGCAGGTGGGGCTGGGCGATCTTTTCGAGCCCTATGGCATTCACCGGCGGGAGCGTGCTGCCATTGAGCAAGTGCTTTTTGCCGTGCGCATGGCGGCGGCAGAAGCCCATGTGCAGGCCTACGACGGCGCGTTTTCCAATATCAGCGACACCGAGGGCTTCCGTGCCGAGGCGCAACTGGCCCACAGGTTGGGGTTTCAGGGCAAGACCTGCATCCATCCCAGCCAGGTCGCCTTGGCCAATGCCGTCTTTCAGCCGACTGCAGCAGAGATTGAAGAGGCATTGAAGGTGGTGGCGGCTTCGCACGAAGCCGAGCACAGCGCTGTGGGTGCCTACGTGGTAGGCGGAAAGATGATTGACAAACCCTTTGTGCTGCGTGCGCAAGCCATTGTGGCGCGCGCCCGGGAGCAAGGCTTGATATCGCCCCCGCCATCGCAGACAGCGTAGCCGCACAAGGCGGTGCGCTGCGCGCTGTGCGATGGGGCGCTTTGATTCATATAACGACAGGAGACATAGATGAAACCGACAACTTCCCTGGTTCGCCGCACGGTGGCCATTTCTGCGTGCATGCTGGCTTGCGGTGTGGCTTTTCCCGCAATGGCCAGCGGCGCACCTTATCCCAGCAAGGCCATCACCCTGGTCGTGCCTTACCCGCCCGGAGGCTCCAATGACGTGTTTGCGCGGCTGGTGGCCAAGGAAATGGGAGAGATGCTCAAGCAGGCCATCATTGTGGAAAACCGCCCTGGTGCCAGCGGCAACACGGGCACGGCTTCCGTGGCCAAGGCGCCGGCAGATGGCTACACCATCGTGGCAGTCTCTTCCAGCATGACCACCAATGCGGCGGTGCAGCCGAAGATGCCGTTTGACCCGGTCAAGAGCCTGGCGCCTATTGCCATGCTGGCCAAGGGCCCGATGGTGGTGGCGGTGAACAACGAATTCCCAGCCAGCACGCCCGAAGAGTTGATCAAGGCGGTGAAGGCCAACCCCGGCAAGTTCAATTACGCCACCTCCGGCACCGGCAGCGTCAACCACATTGCGACGGAGTATCTGCGCGCCATGGCGCCTGGCTTTGACATCACCCACATCCCCTACAAAGGCCAAGGCCTGGCGGTGACCGATGTGGTTGGCAACCAGGTGCAGATACTGATGTCCAGCGGGCCGTCGATCCTGCCAATGATTCGCAACGGAAAGCTCAAGGCCGTGGGCATCACCAGCCTGAAGTCCAGCCCGATTGCGCCGGATCTCAAGCCTATGGCCTCGGCCGTGCCGGGCTTTGAATTTGAGTTGTGGTGGGGCCTGCTGGCGCCGGCAGGGACTCCTGCCGACATCGTCAACCAGCTCAATGCCACTGTGAATAAGGCGCTGGCCAAGCCCGCGCTGAAAGATCACTTTCTGCGTGAGGGCGCACTGGTGACACCGATGGCGCCGGCCCAGTTCGGCGAGGTGATCAGCAGCGATGTGGCGCGCTGGAAGCAATTGGCCAAGACAAACAATATCGTTGCAGATTGATGGAGTGATGGACGAATGAGCTTCGCCCTTATTGAACGTGAAGGTCCCAAGGGCCCGTTGAGTGGGATTCGTGTCCTGGACCTGAGTGCCTACATCGCTGGCCCCTACGGGTGCTCGCTGCTGGCAGATCAGGGGGCGGAGGTCATCAAGATTGAGCCCCCAGCGGGCGATAACCTGCGCCAATATCCTTCCACGCTGGAGGCCGAGAGCCGGGCTTTTCTCGGGGTCAACCGCAGCAAATGGGGCATGGTGCTGGACTTGAAGCAGGCGCCGGACCATACGGTGCTTTTAAAGCTGGTGCGGGATGCGGACGTGCTGGTGCACAACTTTCGCCCCGGCGTGCCGGAACGCCTGGGGATTGCCTTTGCGCAGCTCAGCGCCATCAACCCGCGTTTGGTGTATTGCAGCGTGACGGGCTATGGAAGCAAAGGCCCGTTGAAGAACAAGGCTGGCTACGACCAGGTGCTACAAACTTTGAGTGGTATGTGCGCCATGCAGGGCAAGGCCGATGGGCCGCCCGAAATCCTGTACGGCTCGGTGGTCGACTACTACGCCTCTGCATTGGTGGCCAGTGGCGTCGCATCTGCCTTGTACGAGCGCGAGCAGAGCGGGCTGGGCCAGCATGTGGGGGTTTCGCTGCTGGGCGCTGCACTCACCATGCAGTCTGCCCGCCTGGTCTGGGCGAGCGGTGAAGCTCGGGACGTGGGGCGCGATATGCGCTCGGGTGGCATTACCGGCATCCATCCCACCAGGGAGGGCTTTATCTACATTTCCGCCAATACCCAGCATTTCTGGGCGGCACTGTGCGCGAAGACGGGCATGCATGATCTGGCCCGCGACGCGCAATACGACACGGTGCGTAAGCGCGCGCAGCACAAGGCGCTGCTGGTGGAGCGATTGCGCAGCGCCTTGCAGGCGCAGACGGCGCTGGAGTGGGAGGGCATCTTCGGCGAGGAGGTGCCCTGTGCCGCAGCGCGCACGGTGGAAGATATGTTCGATGATCCCCAGGTACAGGCGGAAGGGCTGATTGCCGAGTTCTCGCACCCTGTTGTTGGCAGCTATCGTGGCTTCACCCGTCCTGTGGATTTTCACCGCACCCCCGGGCCCACACCGTTTGCTGCGCCGGCACTGGGGCAGCATACGGCGCTGCTCAGGGGGCAAGGCTGACGACCACGGTGTGGCGAGGAAGGCTCTGCCTCGCTGCGCCGTCTGAATCTTCTGTATGGCCTGCGCTGCCACATGGCCGCAGCCCGCATGGGTGTTTGGTTTGAGGGGCCGGCGGTGTGCCATGCACAATGCGCGGCGCATTACCGCTACCCCAAGAGGAGACCCCCATGTTCCGCACACTTTTGAAGTCCAAGATTCACCGCGTCAAGACCACGCACTGCGAGCTGCATTACGAAGGCTCATGTGCCATCGACGAGGACTTGCTCGATGCTGCCAATATTGCCGAGAACGAGCAAATCCATATCTGGAACATCGACAACGGTGAGCGCTTTGTCACCTATGCCATCAAGGGCCAGCGCGGCAGCGGCATGATTTCGGTGAATGGCTCGGCAGCGCGCCGTGCCGCCGTGGGGGATTTGCTCATCATTGCTGCCTTTGCCCAGGTGCATGAAAGCGATGTGGCCGAGCATCAGCCCCAGCTGGTGTTTGTGGATGATCACAATCGCCAGACGGAGCTGCGCCACAAGGTGGCTACGCAGACGCTGTAGGCCGCAGCAAGGCCCGGCTGGACAAGGCCAGGCCCAGGGCCAGCAGGGCCGCCAGCACCAGCAGCCAGCGGGTGCCGTTGGCCTGCATGGCAGTCAGTCCCATCAACCATGCGGTAGCGAAAAACGCCAGGCTGGAGCCCAGGTGCATCAAGCTGGTTTGCAGCATGGAAAAGCTGGCGCGTCGCTCAGGGCTGGGATGGGCCGCGCTGGTGGCAGCCGCTGCGACCAGGGCCGTATAGGTGCTGGCCATAAAGCACACCATGAACAGCCCGCTGGCCATGGCGCCCAGCGGGCCCATCACGCCGCTGGCGCAGGCCAGCAGATTGGCTGCCAGCGCCGCCAGCCCCCAGCGGAACACGCGCGGCCCGCCAAAGCGGGAGACGGCCTTGCCCGCCAGCCTGGAGGCCAGCAGGCCGGCCACGCCACCCAGCAAAAACCACAGCGGCAACTGGGCGCTGCCACCGGCCAGGCCCATCAAAATGGGCGCCAGCATGGGAATCACCAGTAGGGCCGAGAATTGCGACAAGGCATTGAGCCCGGCGTGGCGCAGTGTGCCGCCGCGCAGGCCGGACAGCATTTGACCGAGCGAGGCCGCACGGGCTGGTGGGCGTGTAGCGGGCAGCTTCCAGGCCGCAGTGCACAGGCACAGCAGACAGCAAGTGACGATCAGGCGAAACGACCAGCGCCAATCCGCAGCCTGTGCCAGCCACAACACCAGCGGCGTGCCGGCAATGCTGACGGCGGAAAACGCCGCCACCGTGAGCGCCAGCAGGGCCGGCCGTTCTTTTTCGCTGGCATGCACCAGCAAAATGGCGGAGGCGCTGCCCATGGTGATGCCGCCGGTAAGCCCGGCCACGGTGCGCCACAGCATCAGGCTGCCAAAGTGCTCCGTCATGGACACGGCCAGCGTGCTCAGGCTCAGCACCGACAGAGCCGCCAGCAGCAGCCGCTTGGGCTGTACGCGGTCTGCCAGGCCATAGGCCAGCAGGCCGGAGACGATGGCTGCGATGGTGTAGGCGCCGGCGGCATAGCCGGCCCAGCCCACGGGAACGCCCAGGTCGCCCGCCATCCAGGGAAACAAGGGGCTGACGGCCATGTACTCCAGCGCATTGGTGAACTGGATGGCGGTCACCACCCAGGCAATGCTGCGTGCGCTGCCGGTTATGGAAGGTGTGGCGGGTGACTCTGGTGCAGAGGCTGATGAAAAAGAAGAAGGACTGCGATCTTGCATGACAGGTGCTTGGTAGCCGGAAAGTGCCGCAGTCTAGGTGCCAAGTGCTGTCTAAAATAGGTCGTTTTTGATAACGATTGAATATCAAAATGAGTGAAAAAAAAGAGCGGCTGAACCTGAATGCCTTGCGGGTGTTTGTGGCCGTAGCGTCCCGGCAGAGCTTTGCCGCGGCCGGGCGGATGCTGGAGCTGCCCACGTCCAATGTCAGCCGCCATGTCAGCACGCTGGAGCAGAGCCTGGGCCTCAAATTGCTGGACCGGCGCGGCCGCAAGCTGCGCTTGACCGAGGCGGGCCAGGCCTTGTGCGAGCGTTTTGCGCCGCTGCTGCTGGATGTGGAGGGCTTTGTGGACACGCTCAAGCCTGCCGGCGCTGCACTGCAAGGCAGCTTGCGCATCAGCCTGCCCAGCGAAGCCGGCCCCTATCTGCTGGGGCCGGCCCTGGCCGACTTTGTGCACCAGAACCCCGAGCTGGAGCTGCGCTGCATCACCACGCTGGCAGGTGTGGAAGGGGGCTTGGAGGATATGGATCTGGCGGTGGTGGTGGGGCGGGGTGACCTGCCCGACACCAGCTGGGTGGCCCAGCCCCTGGCCGAGCTGGAAAGTGTGGTGGTGGCCGCGCCGGCCTTGCTGCAGCGTTATGGCACGCCCACCCAGGTCAGGGAGCTGGAGCAGCTGCCCTGCATCACCACGGTGGATGTGCTGGGCGGCGCACCCTGGCGCTTTGTGCAGGGCAGGGGGCGCATCTGGCAGCAGCCGGTGATGGCGCGGGTCAGGCTGGACAGTGGTGCCCTGGCATTCATGGCCGCGCGGCGTGGCACGGGCTTTGCCATTTTGGCCCGTCAGGCCTGCGAGCAGGCCATAGCGGCCGGGGAGCTGGTCGTGATCGATCTGGACAAGCAGCCCGCACCGCTGCGCCTGCTGGCCATCTACTCCCAGCGCAAATACCTGCCGCAAAAGGTCAAGGCGCTGATTGCGCATTTCCGCCAGGCCTTGGGCGCGCAGGGCAGGGGCTGAGATTCTAAGAACGTGGGCACCAGGCTGCGTATCGATATGGGCTTGATCTGTGTTGCCTGGGTATTGACCTGAAGCAAACCGCAGGGCCTGCCTGTGGCGGTCCGGCTGTTACAGTTTGCTGCATGCAGGGCAGCACCGGGTGGTGTAGCCAGCGCAGCCAGCGGATTGAACCTCTATGCAAATCACGTTTCATGGTGCCGCGCAAGCGGTGACGGGTTCTTGCTTCCGGGTGGAAGTAGGAGATGGCAGTTTTCTGATCGATTGCGGCATGGCCCAGGGCGGGCAGCTGGCGCAGGCGCACAACCAGAGCGCCTTTGCCTTCGACCCGCGCGAGATCGATTTTGTGTTGCTCACCCATGCGCACATCGACCACAGCGGCCTGCTGCCCAAGCTGGCGGCCCAGGGTTTTCGCGGGCCTATTTTCTGCACACCGGCCACGGCCGATCTGCTGGAGGTGCTGCTCAAGGACAGCGCCCATATCCAGAGCATGGAGGCCGAACGCCACTGGCGCCGCGCCCGCAAGGGGCGGCAAAACGGCGGCAAGCATGCCGGCCATGGCCAGCACGAGGAGGACGAAGTCGCACCGCTGTACACCCAGCAGGATGTGGCGCGGGCCCTGTCCCTGGTGGAGGCCAGGCCCTATGAGCAGCTGTTTGCCCCGCACCCGGCTGTGCAGGTCAAGCTGCGCGATGCCGGCCATATTCTGGGCTCGGCCATTGTCGAGGCATGGCTGACCGAAGAGGGTCGCACGCGCAAGCTGGTGGCCAGCGGTGACCTGGGCCAGCCTGGCCGGCCCATCTTGCGCGACCCGGCCCTCATCGATGAGGCCGATGTGCTGCTGATCGAATCCACCTACGGCGACCGCCTGCACAAGGACAGCGGCGCCACGCTGGAAGAGCTGGTTGAGGTGGTGGGCCGCACTGCGCCGCGCGGCAATGTGGTGATCCCGGCCTTTGCCGTGGGCCGCACCCAGGAGCTGCTCTACCACTTTGCCCAGCTGGCGCGCCAGGGGCGGTTGCCCCCGGTGGAGATTTTTGTGGACTCGCCCATGGCGGTGACGGCCACGGCCATCACGCTGCGGCATTTCGCCAGCTTTGACGCCGCAACCCGCCAGTTGATGGGCAGCCCCGAGCATCTGGCCCAGTGGCGCCAGCTGCATTTCATCAGCGATGTGGAGGAGTCCATACGCCTGAACCGCATCAAGGCCGGTGCGGTCATCATCTCGGCCAGCGGCATGTGCGATGCCGGCCGTGTGCTGCACCACTTGCACAACAACCTGGGTCGCCAAGACTGCGCGGTGCTGATCTGCGGCTACCAGGCCGCAGGCTCGCTGGGCCGGCGCCTGGTGGATGGGGAAAAGCGGGTGCGCCTGTTTGGCGACGACATCGAGGTGCGCGCCTCGGTGCACACCCTGGGCGGCTTTTCGGCCCACGCCGACCAGAAAGCCTTGCTGGACTGGGCCGGGGCATTCCAGCGCCCGCCGGCCCAGACCTTTGTGGTGCATGGCGAAGACCATGCCGCCCAGGCACTGGCGGGAGCCTTACGCGCCTTGCCGAACTGGGGCCAGGTGCAGGTGCCGCAAGAGGGCAGCAGCTGGCAGCTCTAGCCCTGCGATGACGGGTGCGATGCGACTGCTCCTTTTCAAGGAGCGGCTGCAGCTTATGGGCTGTGCGTGAAAAGCCTTTTTGGTGCTTTGAATGTTCAGCGGCGCTTGGAATCTGCCAGGGCCTGCAAGGCCTCGCGCAGTTGCTGGGCCTGCTCGCCCACCATGCTCCAAGGCGGTGGCAGCGGCACATGGGGCAGACCGGGCTCCGGCGCTTCGGGGTCGGTGGCGGCGGTTCTGACATCCAGATCCACCAGCACCGGGTTGTGGGCCAGGGCCTGGCAGGCCTGCACCAGCCAATCGCAGCGCTGGGCAATGCTGGCGGGCATGGCCTCGGAGGTGTGGGCCAGGCTGCGCGACAGGCTTTCGCCCAGCAGCAGGCTGCAGGCATAGACACGCACGGCATGGCGGTCATAGCGACGGGTGATGGCGCCCACCTGTTCGGCAGCCAGCCGCCCGCGCAGCGACCAGCGCGACTCGGACTGGGCTTGCTGCACGGCCACGCGCAAGGCCGCCAGAGCGTCATTGGCGCGGGTCAGCCGGCCCAGCGCATGCTCGGCCTGGGCCTGGCTGCGGGCCTGCACGGCAGCTTGCATGGCTTCCAGCCCATCGCCCAGTTGCTGCAGCAAGGTGCTGGCGGCGCGCGCCATGGCGCGCACCGGGTCGGTGGTGAACAGCACCTGGCTGAAGACAATGCCGGTGGCCGCGCCCACCATCACATCCAGCAGCCGGGCACCGCCCGCCGTGCTGGGGCCCATGGCAAGCACCAGCAAGGTGGAGGTGGCAGCCTGGATGGGCACCACGGGCGTGCTGCTGAACAAGGCCGCAATCAACATGGACACCAGGGTGGCCCCACTGAGGCGCAGCAAAAAGTGGTGGTCTGGCAGCAGCCAGGCCAGATCGCCCACCACAATGCCCAGCACACAGCCCAGCAACATGCTCCAGGTCTGTCGCAGGTGGTTGGGCAGGCCCGGAGCCAGGCAGACCACGGTGGTCATGGCAGCAAACACCGGCTTGGGCTGGCCAAACAGAAAATGGGAAAGATGCCAGGCCACCACACAGGCCAGGGCGGCGGCCAGGCTGTCGCCCAGTGCGCGGCGGGCCGAGGCTGGGGTGGTGCGCAGCCAGCGGCGCAGCGGGCGCAGCAGCATGCGTAACGAAGAAGAAACAGTCATGGCCTGCATTGTGCGCAATGTCCGGGGCAGAAGCCTCGGCCTGCTTGCACAACTTGCTGGCATGCTCGGACAAGCCCTGGGAGCTACTGGCGCGGGAGCCTGCTGCGTCGCACAAGCGACCCGGTGTAGGGGACGGTACGGATGCCCGCAAGGGGGTTGCGGTCTAGCGTAGGGGATATGTCTTCACTCTCTTCTCCCACCATCCACGCAGCCATGACCGCTATACGACCACACCATGCTTTTTGGCCACGCCGCCTGCCCCATGCCTTGACCGTGCCCGCGACCTCGCTGTGGGACAACCTGGAAACCAGTGCACGCCGCTACCCGGACAAGGCAGGGCTGGTGTTCATGGGGCGCCGCATCAGCTACCGTGAAATGGCCGACACGGCCGAGCGCCTGGCCGCCCACCTGCATGCCCAGGGTGTGCGCAAGGGCGACCGTGTGATCCTGCTGATGCAAAACCTGCCGCAGCTGGTGATGGCGCATTTCGCCATTCTCCGCGCCAACGCCGTGGTGGTGCCGGTCAACCCCATGAACCTGGCCCAGGAGCTGTCGCACTACATCACCGATGCCGGCGTCAAGCTGGCCATCACCACGGCCGACCTGGCGCCCGAGCTGGCCAAGGCCAGCAACGCCCTGGGTGCGGACCAGCGCCTGTCGCACATGGTGGTCACCCAGTTGAATGACTATCTGCCGGCTGGCGCCGACTGCGAACCCATGCCCGAGGCCTGGGAGGCTTGGCTCAAGCCCGAGCGCCCGTTGCCCTCGTTGGAAGGCGGCAGCGTCAGCCATTGGAAGGATGCGGTGGCCACCACGGCCGCAGCGCCTGTGCTGGAAGTGGGCAGCGATGACTTGAGTGTGCTGCCCTACACCAGCGGCACCACCGGCCTGCCCAAGGGCTGTATGCACACCCACCGCTCCATCATGCACAACGCCGTGGCGGGTGCTGCCTGGGGCAGCGGCACCTGCGAGATGGTGACCCTGGCCGTGGTGCCCATGTTCCACATCACGGGCATGGTGTCCATGATGCACACCTGCATCTACCAGGGTGCATGCATGGTGCTGCTGCCGCGCTGGGACCGCGAGGTGGCGGGGCGCCTGATCTCGCAGTATCGCGTCACGCACTGGACGAATATTCCCACCATGGTCATCGACCTGATGGGCAGTCCCAACTACCGCAGCTTTGACCTGAGCAGCCTGGTCTATATCGGCGGCGGCGGTGCGGCCATGCCCCAGGCCGTGGCCCAGCGCCTGAAAGACGAGTTCGGCCTGTCCTTCCAGGAAGGCTATGGCCTGACCGAGACCGCCGCGCCCACGCACAACAATCCCTCCGATCACCCCAAGCAGCAATGCCTGGGCATTCCTTTCATGAGCACCGAGTCCTTTGTGGCCAACCCCGACACGCTGGAGGAAATGCCCGTGGGCGAGTCCGGGGAGATTCTGGTGCACGGCCCCCAGGTGTTCCAGGGTTACTGGAACAACCCGCAGGCCACGCAGGCCGCGTTTGTGGACATTGGAGGCAAGAAGTTCTTCCGCACCGGTGACCTGGGGCGCATGGATGAAGAGGGCTTCTTCTTCCTCACCGACCGCCTCAAGCGCATGATCAATGCCAGCGGCTTCAAGGTCTGGCCTGCCGAGGTGGAGGCGCTGATGTTCAGCCACCCCGCCATCCAGGAAGCCTGCATCATCGCCGCCAAGGACGCTTACCGGGGCGAGACCGTCAAGGCCGTGGTGGTGCTGCGCCAGGCCTTCAAGGGCCAGGTCAGCGAGGCCGACATCATTCAGTGGTGCCGCGAGCACATGGCCGTCTACAAGGTGCCGCGCCTGGTGCAGTTTGTCGATGCCCTGCCCAAGAGCGGCAGCGGTAAGGTGATGTGGCGGCTGCTGCAGGAAAAGGAGCAGAGCGCGGCCTGAGCACCGGGTGCGGGCGGTGTGCGGACTGTGGCCGCGCTGCGCTCGGGCCGGGCGTCACTGGCTGGTGGCAGCCGTCGGAGCGGTGGACAGCAGCTGCACCAGCTCCTCGCAGCCTACCTGGCGCGCTGCGCCAAAGCCCGCCACATGGCGGCCGCTGGTGGGTGAGAGCAGCACGAAGCGGAAGTCGCCCAAGGCGGTCATAAAGGCCGCTTCCGGAAAGCGCGCGGTATAGGCTGCATGGGCACTGTGCCAGGCCGCGCTCTCCCGCTCGGGCGTGCGGGCGCGGGCCTGCAGGCTGATGCGTTCCAGCGCATGTACGGGCTGGCCTGCCACCTCGGGGCTGCAGACCATCAAGCCCACATCGGGGTGCTGTTTCATCTGCTGCGTATGGGCCGCCAGTGCGCTGACATGCACCACCAGCGCCTGCTGTGTGCTGTCTATGGCGTAGGGCACCATGGAGACAGCGGGCCAGGTGTCTGGGCCATGGGTGCCGTGGGCCGGATCGGTTGGCGCTGACGGCATGCTCAGCGTGCCCAGGGCTGCCACACGCTGGCTCCACAGCAGGTGGTGCAGGGATTGCATGAGGCGGGGTTGGTGTGGCATGACTGGGCTCCTGTGGGTGCGTGCATTGTAGGGAGCGCTATGTTCGGCGCCCTGGTTTTGATAGCGGTGTGCGCAGCTGGTGCCGGTGCGCTGAGGCGATAAGGTCCAAAAATGGGAGGCAGCCATCGAAGTCTTTTTGTGTGGCCAAAGCCTGGTTTTTCTCTGAAATGCGCATGCTTTTTTTCGGTTTTGCCTTGAGGTGGGCGTGCACGGGCGTATGCTGGGGTCACCATGTCCCAAATGAGTTTTGCCCCGCCTTTTCACTCGCCAGCCCATGTGCAGGCGCAAATCCGCGACCACGGCTTTGCCGTGCTGCAGCCCTCGGATGTGGCGCTGTGGCTGGGTACCACCCTGGCAGAGTTGCACCAGATGGATGCCGACTGGAGCGCCTTGCCGGCCGATGAGTTTCTGCGCGATGGCGGCCGCTACCGCTATCGCCGCCATTCCTGCTTTGTAGTGGAGCAGGGCGTGCTGCGCCAGGTTGCACACCGTGCCCACTGGCAGCCGGTGGAGTACAACGCCTTGCACGGCGGCATGCAGCGCATGTTTGCCCCCATGCAGCAGGCCACCATGGCCCTGCCGGTGTGGCAGCAACTGGTGGAGCAATTGGCGGCCCTGTCCAGCGCCTTGTTTGACCATGCTGCGCCAGTGCCCGGCCCCTGCTATGTGGAGGCGCACCAGTTTCGTATCGACACCGCCAACGGCATTGGGCGGCCCACGCCCGAAGGCGCGCACCGCGACGGCGTGGACCTGGTGGCCGTGTTCCTGGTCAACCGGGCGCAGATCAAGGGCGGTGAAACCCGGGTGTTTGAGGCCAGAGGCCCGGCAGGCCAGCGCTTCACGCTGACCGAGCCCTGGTCGCTGATGCTGCTGGATGACGCCCGCATGATCCACGAGTCCACCCCCATACAGCCCTTGCAGGACGGCGGTGTGCGCGACACCCTGGTCGTGACCTGCCGACGTGGCGGTTTTCAGGGTGACAATGCAGAGCAATCCCTGCAAGATTGACCAAGGTCAAGTTTTGGCCCGGCCAGCCGCTGCAGACTGTCAAGCAAGGGTTGTGGACGGCAATGCCTGCAGCCCAACCTTCTTCTCAACAAGAAAAGCCAGGAGTTTTCTTCCATGTTCAAGCACATTCTCGTTCCCGTAGACGGTTCTGAAACCTCGATGCTGTCGGTGGCCAAGGCCGCCGGCCTGGCCAAGGCCTTTGGCAGCGAAGTGACGGCGGTTTACGTGCTCGACCCCTATCCCTTCACCGGCGTGGGTGCGGACTTTGCTTATGGCCAGGCCCAGTATCTGAGCGCTGCCACCGCCGAGGCCAATACCGCGCTGGAAGCCGTGAAGAAGCTGATGACCGAAGCCGGCGTGGAAGTCAAGACCATGGTGGGCGAGGGCCATGCCATCCATGAAGGCATTGTGCGTGTGGCCGACTCCGTGGGCGCCGACCTGATCGTCATGGGCTCGCACGGCCGCCGTGGCCTGGAAAAGCTGGTCCTGGGCAGCGTGGCCCAGCGCGTGCTGAGCACGGCCCGCATCCCGGTGCTGGTGGTGCGCCAGTAAGCGCTGGTAGTTTCAGCATCAAAAAAGGCAGCTTGGGCTGCCTTTTTTGATCCCAGAGCTGGCGTGGACCGCAGTTTTTTTCTGTGCACCATCAAAATCCCCGGACAATATTTGCAGCGCTGCCGTGGGCGGCACAGCACATAAAACGAGGAGCAAGTGATGGTGGACAGGGTTGGATGCGTGGTCATAGGCGCTGGCGTGGTGGGGTTGGCTGTGGCCAGGGCGCTGGCGCTTTCCGGGCGGGAAGTGCTGGTGCTGGAGCAGGCGGAAGCCATAGGCACGGGCACCAGCTCGCGCAACAGCGAGGTGATTCACGCAGGTATCTACTATCCGCAGGGTTCGCTCAAGGCGCGGCTGTGCGTGGAAGGCAAGCAGATGCTCTACGCCTATTGCGATGCGCGCTCTGTGCCCTACAAGCGCTGCGGCAAGCTGATTGTGGCGACCTCGACCGAGCAGGTGCCGCAGTTGGAGGGCATACGCAACAAAGCCATCGCCAATGGCGTGAACGATCTGGTGCTGCTGTCTGGCGATGAGGCCAGGGCCATGGAGCCGGCTCTGGCATGCGAGGCCGCGTTGCACTCGCCCAGCACCGGTATTGTGGACAGCCATGGGCTGATGCTGGCGCTGCAGGGCGACCTGGAAAACGCCGGCGGCATGGTGGTGTGCCATGCCGAGGTGGAGCAGGCCGTGCTGCAGCCGGATGGCAGCTGGCTGGTCACCACGCGCGACGGCACGGTGCTGCAGACCGAGCTGCTGGTGAATGCCGCAGGTTATTGGGCCCCTGCAGTGGCCCAGCGCTTTCAAGGCCTGGCTGCGGAACATATTCCTACGGCGCATTACGCCAAGGGCAACTACTTTGTGCTCAGCGGCCGTGCGCCGTTCTCGCAGCTGATCTATCCGATTCCCGAGGCCGCAGGCCTGGGCGTGCACCTGACGCTGGACCTGGGCGGCCAGGCCAAGTTCGGCCCGGACGTGGAGTGGGTGGACGACCCGCAGCAGCTGCAGGTGGACCCGCGCCGGGGCGATGGTTTTTATGCCGAGGTGCGCCGCTATTGGCCGGCGCTGCCCGATGGGGCTCTGGTGGCGGGCTATGCCGGCATACGGCCCAAGATTTCCGGCCCGCACGAGGCAGCGGCTGATTTCTGCATTCAGGGCGCACAAGCGCATGGTGCGCCCGGCTTGATCAATCTGTTTGGCATCGAATCTCCTGGCTTGACCAGCTGCCTGGCCATTGCCGAGCAGGTGGCCGAAGTAGCAGCAGGCATGAGATCTGCTGCAGAGGCTGCCTGAGGGCTTGCAGGAGAGGGCGCATGAGAAATGGCGCAGAGCTGGCCTGTGTCTTGGTCGATGCTCACTCGCCAAGCCGCTGCCATTCGTTAAGATGGATGCGTCTTTGAGAGAATTTCTCTGCTTCATTCAACAAGAAAGGTGCAAACCATGTCGTTTTCTGTCTCCGATACCGTGTCCAACGCCCAGGCTGACCTGGAGAAGCTGGTGAGCGACCTGCGTGGCCTGCTGTCCAGCAAAGACCTGGATGCCGTGCCCGATATCCATGTGCTGCGCCAGCGCCTGGACGATGGCATCAGCAGCGCTCGTGACTCCGCAGTGCGCGCTGCCCAGGACGCGGCCCGCCAGGCCAAGGAAGCCGCCATTGCCGCCGACCGCTACGCCCATGACGAACCCTGGCGCGTAGCCGGCGCCGCCCTGGCTGTGGGCGCGCTGGTGGGCTTTTTGCTGGCCCGTCGTTAAAGCGCTGCGGTGGCCCAAGCCACCGCCACCCACAAGCAGCCAGCCTGGCGTGTTGCCGCATCCCGCGCGCGGCACGAGGCTGGCGCTCTCCCAAGTCAGGGACAGTGAGCAAGGGCCGCCTGCAGCGAAGCTCTCGCTCTCCTTCAAAGGAGGCGGTGCACAGCAGCTCAAGAGGTGGTCAGAAAGGAAGCACAAGCCGTGAATTGGTTATCCGCACTGGGATTGGATGCACTGCTGGCCCGTTACCGGGCCGCAGTCGTTGAGGTGGCCATTGCCGCAGAAGACCGGGTGGATCTGGCCAAGCTGGAGTGGAAGCTGCAGCGCAACCGCATGCAGGTCATTTTGGTGCTGGCCATTGCACTGGGCGGGCTGACCGTGGTGGCACTGGGCCTGCTGTCGCTGGCCGTGCTGATCCATTTCTGGGACAGCCCCGACCGCAGCACTGTGGCCTGGGTGATTGCCGCTGTGTGGGTGGCCGCCTGGATGGGCGTGCTGTGGGCGCTGTTGTCGGCGCTGCGCAAAATGCGTGCGCCCTTTGTGCAGACGCGGGCCGAGCTGGCGCGTGACTGGCAATCCCTGAAGGAGAAGCTGTGAGCGAAACCCCTATCCAGTCTGCCTCCCACTCTGTGGCTACAGGCCCTGCCCAGGCCTCGCTGGAAAAAGAAGCGCGCTGGGCCCATGCTTCGGCGCAAGAGCAGGCCGTGCTGCGCCGCATTGCGCAGCAGCGCGATAGGTTGGCGGCCCGCAAGGCGGCCAAACAGCAAGCCCGGGCCTTGCAGGCCCAGGCGCAGAGCATTCCTGTCGACGCTCCCTTGGCGGAACGTGTGCTGGCGTTTGCCCGTTTGCATCCGTTCGCCTCGGTGGGTCTGGTGGGCGCAGCCCTGTGGGTAGGCCCTCGCAAGTTGATGCGTGTGGGCATGGCCGTGCTGCCGCTGATTTCCAAGCTGCGCCGCTGAGAGCCCAAGTTTTTTAGCGTTTTATCCGTTACATGCAGGTGTGGCGGGTAGCTATAGCTATCAAAAAAAGCCCATGGCAGTCGAGCCATGGGCTTTTTTCATGCCGCTCAGCGCGTGCTGCGGGCCGCAATGCCGGCCACCACCTGGGCTGGCGCTTCGCTGTAGCGCTTGAACTCCATGGTGTAGGTGGCGCGGCCCTGGCTCATGGAGCGCAGCTGGGTGGCATAGCCAAACATCTCGGACAGCGGCACCTCGGCCTTGATGCTCTTGCCGCCGCCGGCGATGTCGTCCATGCCTTGCACCATGCCGCGGCGTGAGGACAGATCGCCCATCACCGAGCCGGCATAGTCTTCGGGCGTTTCCACCTCGACCGCCATCATGGGCTCCAGGATCACCGGGGCGGCCTGCTTCATGGCGTCCTTGAAGCCAAAGATGGCCGCCATTTTGAAGGCCTGCTCGGACGAGTCCACATCGTGGTAGGAGCCAAAGGTCAGGCGCACGCGCACATCCACCACCGGGTAGCCAGCCAGCACGCCGGAGGTGATGGCCTCCAGCACGCCTTTTTCCACGGCCGGTATGTACTCGCGCGGCACGACGCCGCCCTTGATCTCGTCGACAAACTCAAAGCCCTTGCCGGCCTCGAGCGGCTCCAGCGTGAACACCACATGGCCGTACTGGCCCTTGCCGCCGGACTGGCGCACAAACTTGCCGTCCACATCGGTGGCCGTCTTGCGTATGGTCTCGCGGTAGGCCACCTGGGGCTTGCCCACATTGGCCTCCACATTGAATTCGCGCTTCATGCGGTCGACGATGATCTCCAGGTGCAGCTCGCCCATGCCGGCGATGATGGTCTGGCCGGACTCCGGGTCGCTGCGCACGCGCAGCGAGGGGTCTTCGGCCGCCAGGCGCGACAGGGCCAGGCCCATTTTTTCCTGGTCGGCCTTGGCCCTGGGCTCTATGGCTTGGGCAATCACCGGCTCGGGAAAGCTCATTTTCTCCAGCACGATGGGGGCGCTGGGGTCGCACAGGGTTTCGCCCGTGGTCACGTCCTTCAGCCCCACGCAGGCGGCAATATCGCCGGCGCGGATCTCGTCAATCTCCAGGCGCTCATTGGCATGCATTTGCACAATGCGGCCTATGCGCTCCTTTTTGCCGCGAATCGGGTTGTAGACCACATCGCCCTTGGACAGCACGCCCGAGTACACGCGCACAAAGGTGAGCTGGCCTACGAAGGGGTCGGTCATCAGCTTGAAGGCCAGGGCGGCGAATTTCTCACCGTCGTCGGCATGGCGCACCAGGGTGGCGCTGTCATCACTGTCTTCGCTGTGGCCCACCACGGGGGGTACATCCAGCGGCGAGGGCATGAGTTCGACCACGGCGTCCAGCAGGCGCTGGACTCCCTTGTTCTTGAAGGCCGAGCCACACAGCATGGGCTGGATCTCGGTGGCAATGGTGCGCAGGCGCAGGCCGGCAATGATGTCGGCCTCGGGCAGATCACCATCGTTCAGGTATTTGTCGGTCAGCGCCTCGCTGGCCTCGGCTGCGGCCTCGACCATCTTCAGGCGCCACTCGGCAGCCGTGGCCTGCAGCGCAGCGGGGATGTCGCGGTACTCGAACTTCATGCCCTGGCTGGCATCGTCCCAGTAAATGGCGCGCATCTTGATCAAATCGACCACACCGGCAAAGTCGGCCTCGGCGCCAATCGGAATCACGATGGGCACGGGGTGGGCCTTGAGCCGGTCCACCATCATCTGGCGCACGCGGAAAAAGTCCGCGCCGGTGCGGTCCATTTTGTTGACAAAGGCCAGGCGCGGCACCTTGTACTTATTGGCCTGGCGCCACACGGTTTCGGACTGGGGCTGCACGCCGCCGACCGAGTCATAAACCATGACGGCGCCATCCAGCACGCGCATGGAACGCTCCACCTCGATGGTGAAGTCCACGTGGCCGGGGGTGTCGATGATGTTGATGCGGTGGGCAGCGAAGTTGCGTTCCATGCCCGACCAAAAGGCCGTCGTTGCGGCCGAGGTGATGGTGATACCGCGCTCTTGTTCCTGGGCCATCCAGTCCATGGTGGCGGCGCCATCATGCACCTCGCCCAGCTTGTGGCTCACCCCGGTGTAGAACAGGATGCGCTCGGTCGTGGTGGTCTTGCCGGCATCGATGTGCGCCGAGATGCCGATGTTGCGATAACGTTCTATGGGGGTGTGGCGGGCCATGGTGAACTCCTTGGATGTAGCCGCGAAAGTGATTCTGCGCTTTAAAAATGACAAGCGCTGCACCTGCAGCGCCGGCGCAGAACCGGAAGCCCTAAATATTAAATGTACGAAGACATTCGTACTGTCGACGTGGGTATTGCCTGTCTGCCCATAATGGGCAGCACCTCGTGTGATGTGGCACATTACGCGGCTTTGCTTGTGACCTGCCGGAAAGCCGGATCGAACGGAGCCATGATTCCCAACCACCCTGAACGCGCGCAGATACGCCTAGAGAACCTGCTCACCGCCCTGGGCAACCCCTTGCGCCTGGCCATCGTGCGCCAGCTGGCGCAACTGGCCGAGGGCGAGGAGCGCAGTTGCGGTTCGCTGCTGCGCGACCAGACCAAGTCCACCATGACCCACCATTGGCGTGTGCTGCGCAGCAGCGGCGTGATCTGGCAGCGGCCCGCCGGCCGCGAGAATCTGCTGTCCCTGCGCCGCGAAGACCTGGAGGCGCGCTTTCCGGGTCTGCTTGACGCCTTGTTGAACGCCATGGAGCAGGACGCGCTCACGCAGCAAACCACGGCCTGGGAAGCTTGATTTTTCAATCAAAAGCCGCTGCAAGGCTTATGTGGCCTGCATAAGAAGCTATCAAAACAAAAGCCCGCCTGAAAAACCAGAGCGGGCTTGGATGGCGGTGCATCCGATGTGGCTGTCTGCATGACTCCTTCCCCATCGGGGGAAGGTGGGGATGGGGGGCTGCAGCGTGTCCGACTCCCCCTTCCGTTGAATAAATTCAGGCCGCTAGCCCACACCCAACCCTCCCCCGAAGGGGAGGGCTTGAGAGGCCAGGGCCAGCAACAAAGCATGAAGCGCCGTCTGGGCGCCTCCAAACGACTCACCCACCTGCCGTAATGCTTACTTCGCCATATCGCGCAGGGCGCGGGCGGACTGGACGACCAGCTCGGGGCCGGCGTAGATGAGTCCGCTATAAATCTGCACCACATCAGCTCCGGCCTGAATCTTGGCCACCGCATCTTCGGCACGCATGATGCCGCCCACGCCGATGATGGGAAAGTCCTTGCCCAGGGCGGCGCGCAGCAGGCGGATCACGCGGTTGCTGGCTTCAAAGGCCGGTGCACCACTCAGGCCGCCGGTTTCCTCCGCATGGACCATGCCTTTCACGGCTTCGCGGCTGATGGTGGTGTTGGTGGCAATCACGCCGTCCATGCCGTGGCGGCGCAGCGTGGCGGCAATCACGTCGACTTGGGCGTCGTCCAGGTCGGGGGCGATCTTCACAAAAATCGGCACGCGGCGGCCTTGCAGGGCGGCCAGTTCCTCGCGGCGGTCGGCAATGGCGCCGAGCAGGGCGTCCAGCGCCTCATCGCTTTGCAGGGCACGCAGATTCTTGGTGTTGGGCGAGCTGATGTTCACCGTCACATAGTCGGCGTGGGGGTAGACGCCTTCCAGGCAAGTCAGATAGTCGCGGGTGGCGTCTTCAATCGCCGTGGCCGCGTTCTTGCCAATGTTCAGGCCCAGCAGCATGGGCTTGCCCTGCTGGCGCGCTGTGGACTTTTTGACGTTGGCGATAAAGGCGTCCAGACCGTCGTTGTTAAAGCCCAGGCGGTTGACCAGGGCCTTGGCCTCGGGAATGCGGAACATGCGCGGCTTGGGGTTGCCGGGCTGGCCCTTGGGGGTGACGGTGCCCACTTCGACAAAGCCAAAGCCCATGGCGGCCAGGCCGTCGATCACGCGGGCGTTCTTATCCAGACCGGCAGCCATGCCCACGCGGTTGGGGAAGGTGAGGCCGGCCAGGGTCACCGGGTCGTTCACCAGTTCGTTGGACCAGGCGCATTGCAGCGGTGTGTTCTGGCCCCGGGCCAAAGCGTTCATGGTGAAGTCGTGGGCGGCTTCGGGGTCCATATTGAACAGAAAGGGGCGGAGCAGGGCGTAGGGAATAAGCGACATGGAGATAATTCGAGGATTTGCTGGATTTTCCCCCATGACGACCTCTGCTGCACCTCTTTCCCAAGATGAACTCAAAACCCTGGTTGGCCAGGCCGCCGTGGCCTATGTGACGCCGGGCGACATCGTGGGCGTGGGCACGGGCTCTACGGTCAACAAATTCATCGACGCCCTGGCCCCCATCAAGGACCAGATCAAGGGCGCGGTCTCTAGCTCCGTGGCCAGCACCGAGCGCCTCAAGGCCCTGGGCATCCCCGTGTTCGACGCCAACGAGGTCGAAAGCCTGTCGGTCTATATCGATGGCGCTGATGAAATCGACGGCCAGGGCCATATGGTCAAGGGCGGCGGCGCCGCACTGACGCGCGAAAAAATCGTCGCCGCCATGGCCCAGCGCTTTGTCTGCATCGTTGATGCCTCCAAGCTGGTGGGCAAGCTGGGCGCTTTCCCGCTGCCGGTGGAAGTGATTCCCATGGCCGCCCAGCAAATCGCCCGCCGCTTTGCCGCCATGGGCGGCGTGGCCACGCTGCGCCTCAAGGATGGCCAGCCCCTGGTGACCGACAACGGCCAGCACATTCTGGATGTGCGCGGTCTGCAGCTTGCCGACCCGCTGGCCTTTGAGTCCGAGGTCAACCAATGGCCTGGCGTGGTCACCGTGGGGGTGTTTGCCCACCAGAAGGCCCATATTTGCCTGATGGGCAAGCCCGAAGGTGTAGATACGATTACTTATTAAACACTCCCCTGAGGCGCTTTGCGCCTTCCCCTCGCTCTCGCTTCGCTGTGCTCGCGGGCAAGGGGACGACAGCCTCGCGGCGGGGCGGCCCTTGCTCGCTGTCCCTGGGTTGGGGGGCGCTAGTTTCAAAGGCCGGGGCTTGTATAAAGCGGGCTTGGTGGGGACTTCAGTGTTCACGCGCCACAGCCAGCAAGGCGCCAAAGCCAATCAGCAGGCAGCCGCAGACCCGGTCAATCCAGTGGCGCAGGGCCAGCAGCCGCTGGCGCACGCTGCCTGCGGAAAAACACCAGGCCACCAGGCCAAACCAGAGCATGTGCGCCAGCGCAATAAAGGCGCCATAGGCCAGTTGCCGGGCGAGTGGCGTGCCTGGCTGCACCAGCTGCATGAACAGGCTGACGATGAACACCGTGGTCTTGGGGTTGAGGGCATTGGTGAGAAAGCCGGTGCGCAGCGCAGCCGCATCCGATGTGGGCAGGGCGCGCTTGCTACCAGACGCGGTGCCTGGCGCGCTATCGGACGCGCTATGGGCCATGTTACCGGCCCGGGTGCGCAGCATTTGCACGCCCAGGTAAATCAAATAGGCCGCCCCCACCAGCTTGATGGCCTGGAACAGCCACAGCGATTGCTGAATCAGCAGGCCCACGCCGACCAGGGTATAGCCCACATGCACCCACACACCCAGGCCGATGCCCAAGGCCGTCAGCAGGCCGGCGCGGCGTGACAGCAGCAGGCTGTTGCGCGTGACCATGGCAAAGTCCGGCCCGGGGCTGATCACGGCCAGCAAGGTGATGGTGATGACAGCTATCCATTCGCTCATGGCGTATCCTCTGAAAAATCTATGCAATAGGGCGCATGCTAGGGATTCACCAGGGAAATGAATAACGATGTTTGCTGACCATGATGGTGAGTTCAACTCACCATATGGCAGCGTGCGCCTGCCTTCGCTGCTGGCGCTGCGCTGCTTTGAGGCGGCGGCCCGGCTGGAACATTTCGGCCGGGCTGCGGAAGAGCTGCACCTGACCCATGGTGCAGTCAGCCGCGCCGTGCGCCTGCTGGAAGAGGAGCTGGGCCTGGCCCTGTTCGAGCGACGCAGCCGGCGTGTGTTTCTCACCGATGCCGGCCGCAAGCTGGCGCGGGCCGTGGGCGAGGGCTTGGGCTTGATGCGCCAGGCCGTGGGCGAGCTGCGCAGCAGTGCCAGCCAGGCCAGGCGTTGGGTGCTGTCCTGCGAGCCCACCTTGCTGATGCGCTGGCTGATTCCGCGCTGGCCGGAGTTTCAGGCGCGCCACCCCGAGCTGGAGGTGCAACTGGTGGCGGGTGGCGGGGCTTTCAGCTTTGCCGGTGGTATGGACCTGGCCATACGCCGTGACGACTTTGCCTGGCCCGCCCACTACCATGCAGTGCCCTTGTTTGCCGAGAAGATCGGCCCGGTCTGCCGCCCCGACCAGGTGGATGCCTGGCTGAGCACCCGGCGCGGTCGGGCGTTGCGTGCGGCCACGCCTTGCCTGCATACGCGCACACGCCCGGATGCCTGGCAGACCTGGGCTGGACTCACAGGCCAGACCCTGCCCACGGCGGCAGGCCAGTATTTCGAGCATTTTTACTTCAGCCTGCAGGCCGCCGTGGCGGGTCTTGGCGTGGCCATGGGGCCGTGGCAGCAGGTGCGTGACGATGTGGCCAGCGGCGTGCTGGCCGCACCGCTGGATTTTGTCGAAGATGGCTCGCGCTACCACCTGCTCTCGCCCCGGCCCTTGCCGGAGCAGGGCCCGCAGGCCGATCTGCTGGCCTGGCTGCGCGCCATGGCCTGAGAACGTGCTCCGCTATGACAGGCAAGCATCGGCAGCTGCGACTTTGGTAGCAACTGCCGCATGAAAAAACCGGCCGCCAGGGCCGGTTGGCTGAGGCCGGCTGCGCTTACTTCACTGCCGTGATCACGGCGCAGGCCAGGCGGGCGCCGGCATTGCCCGTGGGCTGGCTGACAAAGTCATCGGCATCTTGGTGCACGATCAGGCCACGGCCGATGATGTTGTTGATGCCCTGGCCTATGGTGATGCTGCGGGTGCTGTAGTCAAAACGCGCCGTGCCGTTGGCATCGGCCTGCAGGCTGTACAGGTCGCCGGCATGGCCGTGGCCCATGTGGCCATGGGGGCTGTTGCCCGGGTTGAAATGGCCGCCAGCACTGGTGGCGTCGGGGGCCGAGCAATCGCCTTTTTCATGGATGTGAAAACCATGCTCGCTGTTGGGCGCCAGGCCTTGCACCTCGCCCTGCACGCGTACGCTGCCATCTTTTTGTGTGCTGAAGCGCACTTGGCCCTGCACCTTGCTGGCCAGCGTGGGCTGCAGCTGGGCCTGGGCCACGGCGCCTGGCGCCAGCGGGTCGAAGGGCGTATGGCTGCAGGCCGTGAGCAGGGCGGCGGCCAGCAGGGTGCCCAGGGCAGGGCGGGTGTGGCGAACAAGAGTGGGGGGCATGGCGAATCTCCGAAGCAGGTCAAAGAAAAGGCGCGCAGCACAGCTTAGAACACGTTCTGAGGGCTTGCGCGAGGCCTTCCCATTGCATGCGCAAGCAGGCCCAGCCGTCAATCAGACACCGCCTTGACGGTGTCCGGGCATGTGCCTGCTCAGGCCAGGTTCAGCACCTTGGCCACATAGTCCGCGTCCTTGTCGCCACGGCCGGACAGGTTGACCAGAATATGCTGCTCAGGGCTCAGCTTGGGGGCCGTGCGCATGGCCCAGGCCACGGCATGTGCGCTTTCCAGCGCGGGGATGATGCCCTCCACGCGCGACAGTGTCATAAAGGCGTGCAGGCATTCCTGGTCGTTCACGGCCTCGTACTGGGCGCGGCCCAGGTCTTTCAGATAGCTGTGCTGCGGGCCCACGCCGGGGTAGTCCAGGCCGGAGGCAATGCTGTGCACGGCGGCGGGCGTGCCGTCGGCGTTTTCCAGCACATAGCATTGCATGCCGTGGATGGCGCCGGGCTTGCCTACGGACAGCGTGGCCGCATGGCGGCCGGGGCGGTCTATGCCTTCGCCTGCGGGCTCCACGCCCACCAGCTTCACGGCGGCGTCATCCAGGAAAGCGGTGAACATGCCCATGGCATTGCTGCCGCCGCCCACGCAGGCCGCCACATAGTCGGGCAGGCGGCCCAGCTTGGCCTGGAATTGCTCGCGGGCCTCGCGGCCGATGATGGACTGGAAGTCGCGCACCATCATGGGAAAAGGATGGGGGCCGACCACCGAGCCAATGGCGTACAGATAGTCCGTGGGGTTGGTGAGGTACTCGTCAAACGCGCTGTCCACCGCCTCCTTGAGCGTGGCCGCGCCGCGGGTGACGGCCACCAGCTTGCAGCCCAGGATACGCATCTTGGTGACATTGGGGTGCTCTTTTTCGATGTCCACCTGGCCCATGTGGATCTCGCAGGGAATGCCCACCAGCGCACAGGCCGTGGCCAGGGCCACGCCATGCTGGCCGGCACCGGTTTCGGCAATCACTTTCTTCTTGCCCATGAACTTGGCCAGCAGGGCCTCGCCCAGGCAGTGGTTGATCTTGTGGGCGCCGGTGTGGTTGAGGTCTTCGCGCTTGAGGTGGATTTGCGCGCCACCCAACTGGGCCGACAGGCGCTTGGCGTGAAAGATGGGGCTGGGCCGGCCCACATAGTCGGCAAACAGGCTGGCCAGTTCGTCCTGAAAATCCTGGCGCTGGGTGATTTGCGCATAAGCCTGGTTGATGTCGTCCATGGCCTGCTTGAGATGGGGCGGGACCAACTGGCCGCCATAGGGGCCGAAAAAGCCCTGTGCATCGGGCATGGGGGCGAAAGAGGAAGCTGCGTTCATGGTGCAAAAGCCAAGTGGGGAAAACAAAGTGCCACGCAATGTGCGTGGCCGTGGTCAGACGGGCGCAGAAATAGCATGCCAGGCTTACAACAGGCCAGCGAGCCTGCGCCGCCAGGTGTGGGCCTTGTCACGCAGATGACGTCAGCCTCCCAAAATGGCCGCTGCCTGGGGCGTGTGCGCCAATCTGGAAGGCAGGCAAGTGCTTGATGGGCTTGGGAAAAATTCCTGCAAGGTCCGGCCCATGGCCGTGGCACTAGGGTAAGCACGATACGCAGGGATTTTTGGTGTTTGCCCTAGCCGTTGGCGCTGGGGGCGCTTCTATATTGGAAGCAGACCAGTCGCCCGCACAGGGCGCGGCTGACAAACTGATCGCCTTCCCGAAAGCAGAACACCATGCACAAGAGAACCCTGTTGGCCTACGGCGCTGCGGCGCTGTCCATGCTGGCCCTGGCTCCCGTTACTCAGATCCAGGCGCAGCCAGCGGCCTATCCCAACCGGCCCATCACATTGATCGTGCCCTATGGCGCTGGGGGCGTGACCGATGTGATGGCCCGCGCGCTGGCGCTGGGAATGGGCAAGTCGCTGGGGCAGACCATCATCATCGAGAACAAGCCCGGCGCTGGGGCCTCCATGGGCGTGGTCGATATGAAAACCGCCAAGCCCGATGGCTACCGTCTCACGCTCACGCCGGTGGGGATTTTTCGCCAGCCCCATATCCAGAAGGTGAGCTTTGATCCTGTGGCCGATGTCAGCTATGTGGGCGCCTTTATGACCTACGACTTTTTGCTGGCCGTGGCGGCCGACTCGCCCTTCAAGTCGCTCAAGGACGTGGTGGATGCCGCCAAGCGTGACCCCGGGGCGGTGAACTACGGCACCCCCGGCAAGTTCTCGGCCAACCATGTGGCCATGGCCATGCTGGAGCAAAAAGCCGGGGTGCAATTCACCCATGTGCCCTTCAAGGGCGATGCAGACTCCATCAATGCCTTGCTGGCCGGCCACACCAAGACCGCTTTGCTGGCCAACACCGTGCAGCCCTATCTGAGCAGCGGCAAGATGCGCGCCCTGGCCATTGCGGCGGACAAACGCTCCGAGGCCTTTGCCGATGTGCCCACTTTCCGTGAGCTGGGCTATGCGTTTGACGTGCCTTCGCCGCTGGGCATTGCCGGCCCCAAGGGCCTGCCGCCCGATGTGGTGCAGAAGCTGGAGGCCGCCATGCAGTCCGCCATGCAGGATGCGGCCTTCAAACAGGTGGCGGCCAACTACGGCATACGTCTGGCGTACCGCAATGCCCAGGACTACAGCGCCTTTGCCAAAAAAGCCTTTGCAGAGGAAAAAGCCGTGGTGCAGGGCATAGGGCTGGACTGAGGGCCTGATTTCCGTACGCAGCCTGGTGAGTAACATTTTGTTTGCTTGCCGGGCTGCCGGACCCCCTCCGCTATCATCCGCCGCATGCAGCAGAGGGATTACAAAATGGACACAAACAGCCTGCCACCCATGGCATGGGGTGGTGCGTGAGCGCGGGTCAGTGGTTTGTCCAGCTGAATGTCTGGCAGGTCATGGCCCTGGGCCTGGTGTTCTTTGGCGCACTGTATCTGTTGGGGGGCTGGGGCATGACGGCACTCACCCGCTGGCTGGCCCGCCGTGGCGTGGGCAAGGTGCTGGATACGCGCCCGCTCAAACCTGATCAGCTGCCGCGCGAATGGCGGCTGTCGCTGCAGTCGGTGCTGCTGTTCGGCACCGGCATGGTCGTTCCCTGGGGCCTGCTGCAGCTGGGCTGGGCCCAGTTTGCTCCCACGGCCAGTGCCGGGCGCGTGGTGCTGGAAATCATCGTGCTGATGCTCTGGAACGATGTGCACTTCTGGGTCAACCACCGGCTGCTGCATGTCAAAGCCCTGGTGCGCTTTCACGGTGATCACCACCGCTCCTATGTGACCACACCCTGGTCCACCTACAGCTTTCACCCGCTGGAGGCCTTGATGCTGGGCAATGTCATTTTGCTGCCCATGGTGGTGCATGATTTTTCTTTCTGGTCGCTGGCGGCCGTGCCCGTGCTCAGCCTGGTGCTGAATGTCATAGGCCACTCCAATTACGACTTTTTCCCGGGCGTCTCGGCCACCCACCCGCTGGCGGCCAGCCGCCGCCACCATTTGCACCATGCGCGCACGCATGGCAACTATGGTTTTGCGCTGGCTTTCATGGACCAGCTCATGCGCACCCAGGTGCAGCCGAGCACACCCAGGGTGCAAGAGGGCGCGCACTGAATGTCGCCAGCGTCATGCTCGCGCCGTCGCCTGCTGCCACGCCTGCGCCATGTGCGTGACTGGCAGTCCCTGGCCTATATGGCTGCTTTCCCGCTGCTGGTGGCCTGGCAGTGGATGTATGGCTTTCACTGGCTGCTCTACGGACTCTTGCTGTTTTTGACGCTGGGTGTGGGCGTGATGCACCACAACCACACGCATTTGCGCATGTGGCATGGGCGCTGGGCCAACCGCGCCACCGACTACTGGCTGACCCTGCTGCAAGGCCACCCGACTTTTGTGTTCTGGCCGGCCCATGTGGGCAACCACCACCGTTTTCGCCATGGCCCGCGCGATATCGCTCGCACCTACCGGCCCGAGTTTGGCGGCGACACCAACCACCTCTGGGGCTATCTGGTCCACCCGCTGCAGGCGGCGTGGGTGCTCTACCCCTTGTTCATCGACTGGCTGGCCAGGCTGCGTGTGCACGGGCCGGGGGCGTTTCGCTACTGCATGGGGCAGTACGCGCTGTGGCTGTCCAGCTGGGCCGGCTTGCTGTTGCTGGACTGGCGCAAGGCGCTGCTGTTTGTGATCGTGCCGCAGCTCCATGGCCTGCACTGGCTGCTGGCCACCAACTATCTGCAGCATGCCCATGCGGACGGCAGGCCGCTGAGCCGCGCCCAGCGCAAGAGTCCGGGTACGGCGCTGAATTACGCCCGCAATTTCGAGGGCCTGGTCAACCCCTTGCTGTTCAACATCGGCCTGCACACCGCACACCATGAGCACCCGCAGACCCATTGGTCCGAACTCACCCGGCTGCATGCTGCGCACTACCGCAGCCGGGTACACCCCAAGCTGAATGAAGGCGGCCTGCTGCCCTATATGGGCCGCGTGTTTGTGCTGGGGCTGTTCTGGCGCCGTGCGCGCACCCAGCCCCTGATGCCGCCCGAGTCTGTTCAATAAAACACCACAGCCTATGCCTGTTGCCTATTCCAACGTCTATCTGCAATCTGCCGGCATGTTCATGCCGGGCACTCCTGTCGACAACGCCGGCATGGATGCCTATGTGGCGCCGCTGAACCGCATCTCCGGCCGCCTGAAGCAGCGCATCCTGGCCGAAAACGGCATACAGACCCGCCACTACGCCATCGATGGAGAGGGTCAAACCGTCTTCAGCAATGCGCAGATGGCGGCGGGAGCCATCAGCGACACCCTGGCCCAGGCCGGCAAGTCGCTGGCCGATATCGGCTTTTTGTCCAGCGGCTCCTCGGGGGGCGATGCCCTGATGCCGGGCTTTGCCAACATGATCCAGGGCGAGATGGCCGCCCCACCCATGGAGACCCTGTCGGTGCACGGCGTATGCGCGGCCAGCGTGGGCGCCATGCAGGCCGCGGCCTTGGCGGTGGAAAGCGGTGCCCATGCGTTGGCCTTGTCCGTGGCCAGCGAAATGCCTTCGCGCCTGTTCAAGCGCTCGCGCTTTGCGGCCCAGGGCTATGACACCGATTTCGATGCCCATTTTCTGCGCTGGATGCTGTCGGACGGCGCGGGCGCCGTGCTGCTGGGCGGGCCGCGTGCGCTGGCCCAGACGCCGGGCCTGCGACTGAAGCTGAAGTGGACCCACCAGCGCAGCTTTGCCGGCGATTACCCGGTGTGCATGCAGCTGGGTCTGACGCCCGACCGCTCCACCAGCCACCTGGACTTTCCCGCCTGGGGCGATGCCGAGGCCGCAGGCGCGCTGGCGCTGCGCCAGGACATACGCTTGCTGCCGCATCTGTTTGACGTCTGCATCCACGAATACGCCGACCTGGCCCACCAGGGCTGGGTGCCCGAGCGCGGCATTGACCACTTTTTGTGCCACTACTCGTCCGAGCGCTTTATCCCCGTGGTGGACGATTTGCTGCAAAAAGCCCAGCTGCACATTCCCCGCGATCGCTGGTGGAGCAATCTGGCCTGGCGTGGCAACACGGGCGCGGCCTCCATCTTCATCATGTTGTCGGAGTTTTTGCAGAAAGAGGGCGCACGCCTCAAGGCTGGAGACACGGTGCTGTGCTTCATCCCCGAGTCCGGCCGCTTCACTGCCGGCTACATGCTATGGGAAGTGGAGCGCGATGTGCCCGCTGGAAAAGCGTTAGAGGCCGGTTTTGCTGCAAAGCCCGCGCCGGCATGCCCATCTGCTGCTGCCCCGCAGCCGCTGGCTGGCGATGCCTTGCCCGATGTGAGCACCATTGCCGCGCCGCACGATCCCGCCCAGGCGCCCCAGGCACTGGCCCCCTTGCTGACCGAGCTGGCCAGCATCTGGCAGGACTATCGCTCCCGTGTGTGGCGCACGCCGCTGCTGCTGCGCATGCGCACCCGCCAGCTGACGACCCCGGACTATGTGCGCTGGATGGGGCACTGGATTCCCCAGGTGCGCGAAGGCAGTCTGTGGATGCGCGAGGGTGCAGCCTCGCTCACCGGTGACTACGCCCAACTGGCCGCGCTGATTGACCTGCATGCCGACGACGAGCAGCACGACTTCAAGGTGCTGCACAGCGACTATCTGAAGGCAGGTGGCACGGCCACCGACATCAGCCAGCTGCGCCGCAACCCGGGCGGCGAGGCGCTGAATGCCTATCTGCACGGTCTGGCGGCCACGCCCAACCCCATAGGCCTGCTGGGCGCCATCTACATCATCGAGGGCACGGGCCAGCGCATTGTGCCCAGCCTGCTGCCCTTGCTGCGCCAGGCTTTGCCATTGCCGCCAGATGCTTTCCGTTTCCTGGAATACCACGGTGCCAACGATGAGCACCATCTGGAACGCTGGCTGATGGCGGTGCAGATGGCCCTGGCGCTGGATGAAACAGGTACTGCCCAGCAAGCCATATTGCAGACAGCGCGCCACACGGCACAGCTGTATCTGATGCAGTTCCAGCATGTGCTGCCCGAGCTGTTGTGAGTGAGAAGGAGCCCGCCATGGATGAGCCCAAGCAGCCGCCACAGCCCGAGCGCAAGCATGCGCACCAGGAATTCTTCGATCAGCCCTGGGATGAGCGCGACCCCAGCCCCTGGCTGGCGCTGTACCTGGACCAGAGCACACCACTGCCCGACGAGGTCAAAGCCGCCTGGCTGCGGGACTGCAGCAGCGGCTCGCGCCAGTATCTGCTGCCGTTTCTGCGGCCGCTGGCACGGCTGAGCATCATCCTGATCCAGATCCTGAAAGTACTGCTGCCCAAGCGCTGGGCCCATTCCAGGCTGCTGCACAAGGTGCTGGCCTTCAGCATGAACAAGTTTGTCTCGCCCGAGGCCAACTGGCTGATCATGCGGCACTTTCACCTGGGCTCGCACATCCTGGCTTTTGTGGCGGCCAATGCGCCCACGCCGGTGAAGACCACCCCTATTGCGCCGGACTGCATTGATGACATCAAGGACGAGCTGTTTCTCAAGCACGATCTGAACCTGTTCAATTTCGTCATTCGCCTGAACCAGGCGCTGCGGGCCGAAGGCAAGGAACTGGGGCCGGTGGCCAATCCAGACTTCTCCATGGTCACCGAACCCACGCTGCGGCTGGCAGACATGCCGCGTGGCCCTTTCAACAAGTTGGACCTGCAAAGCGCCATCGAGGTCTACACCCCGGTCTACCAGTTGTTGCTGACCGACCACGATTTCTGGCGTGCCAGCAACTCGCTGCAGCTGGATGAAACCCTGGCCATCTACTGCGCCAAGATTTTGTCCACCCCCGAGCACCTGGTGATGCTGAACAACAAGCACCCGCTGGTGCCGCTGTCCACGCTGCGTGCCGGCCACCGGCTGGTGCTGCACGGCCTGTCCACCGAAATGCTGCACTGCCTGCTGATGCGCATGGCCAGTGGCGAGCAGGCCGTGCCGGCGCGCGAGATGGCCAGGCTGCAGCAGGCGGTGGAGGCCGTATCGGGCCCTGTGCCCTGATGAACACACTCGAAAGCACATGCCAAAAACAGGGGAAATTGGCGTAGAGAAAGGCGCCATAAGTGGTAGAACGGCCCCCCATATATCGGCCTCTGTGCGGCTGAACATCGCTATCGTCTTGGATCTGTAACAGGTTCTGGGCAGAGCCATGTCGGCGCCCGAAAGACAGCCATGGGCGCATGGCCGTGCCCGTGGTTTTTCCATGAAAGGGCATTCGATGGGTCAGTTCTTCCAGCTTTCCGTGGCCAAGCGGTTGTCACTGGGCTTTGCCCTGGTGCTTTTGCTGTCCATAGCGGTCATTGGCTTCAGCATTGTGCGTTTGAATGCGCTGGCACAGGCCACGCAGACCATGATGCAAAAGCCGATACAGACCGAGCGCCTGGTCAGCGATTGGGCGCGCAATCTGGCTTCGGGCATCACCCGCACCGTGGCGGTGGCGCGCAGCAGCGATCCCGAGCTGGCCGATTTTTTTGCGGCCGATGCCAAAGACTCTTCCAGGCGTTCTACCGAGCTGCAAAAAGCGGTGGAAGCCTTGATGGCGACCGATGCAGAAAAGCAGCTGTTCCAGGAAATCGGAGTGCAGCGCGGCCTTTATCTCAAGGGGCGCGACGCCATTTTTTCCTTGAAGAAGCAAGGGCAGACGGCCGAGGCCAATGCCTTGCTGGACAAGGAGTTCGTCCCCCAGTCTGCCGCCTACGCCGGCAAGATCGATGCGCTGCTGAATGCACAGCGCGAGCAGGTGAATGCGCTGGCACAGACCATACAGGACAGCCGTACCACCAGCAGCAGCCTGCTGCTGGTGCTGGGGGCCTTGAGCGTGGTGCTGAGCGTGTGGATTGCCTGGCGGTTGTCGGCCTCCATCACCCAGCCGCTGGCCCAGGCCTCGGCCGTGGCGCAGCGCGTGACCCAGGGCGATTTGACCTCGCACATCACGGTGCAGCGCCGCGATGAGCTGGGTGCCTTGATGGTCTCGCTGGACAGCATGCAAACCCATTTGGCACAGGTGGTGGGCGATGTGCGCCGGGGTGCCGAATCGGTGGCGAATGCCAGTGCCGAAATCGCCCAGGGCAACCAGGACCTGAGCGCGCGCACCGAGCAGCAGGCCAGTGCCCTGGAGCAAACAGCTGCCAGCATGGAGCAGCTCAGCGCCACGGTGCGCCACAACGCCGACAATGCGCGCCAGGCCAATACCCTGGCCTTGAGTGCCTCCACCGTGGCCGAACAGGGCGGCGCCGTGGTGGGCGAGGTGGTGCAGACCATGCAGGGCATTCATGACGCCAGCCGCCGCATCAGCGAAATCATTGGCGTGATCGACTCCATTGCCTTTCAGACCAATATTCTGGCGCTGAATGCCGCCGTGGAAGCGGCCCGTGCCGGCGAGCAGGGACGCGGCTTTGCCGTGGTGGCTTCCGAGGTGCGCAGCCTGGCCAGCCGCAGTGCCGATGCCGCCAAGGAAATCAAGGCGCTGATTGATGACAGCGTGCAGCGCGTATCCCAGGGGACGGCCTTGGTCGACAAGGCCGGCTCCACCATGGGGGAGGTGGTGAGCAGCATCCGCCGCGTCACCGACATCATGGGTGAGATCAGTGCCGCCAGCAACGAGCAAAGCGAAGGCGTGGCCCAGGTGG
Organism: Acidovorax sp.; assembly: GCA_031277855.1. GTDB lineage: Bacteria > Pseudomonadota > Gammaproteobacteria > Burkholderiales > Burkholderiaceae_C > Comamonas. The sequence continues at coordinate 221,480 of JAITLO010000008.1, forward strand.
GCGAGGCGGTGACCTCCATGGACCAGAGCACCCAGCAGAACGCGGCCCTGGTCGAGGAAATGGCGGCGGCCGCCAGCAGCTTGCAGCGGCAATCCCAGGAGCTGGTGCAGGCGGTTTCGGTGTTCAGCCTGTCCGGAGATGGACGGGGGAGCGCCATGCCCCTGGCAGCAGCCCCTGCACCGCAGCCCGCACCGCGCAGCATGCGGCAACTGAGCTAAGCGGGTTTTTGCACAGGGCTTGGGGCTGGGCATTGCAATGATGTGACCAGCCCGCCCTGTGTGCGGAAGAAGCAGGGCCGAGCCTGCACGCACTGCTGGGCCGTTTTCTCCAGCATTTCTTGCATATGCCCTCGCTGCGTTGGCGGGGCCGGGTACGCTGCCGACATGGGTATTTTGTTTTTCTGCAAAATATTGGCATGCAAACTAATTTATCCCTGCCAGTTGCAGCAAGTGCCCAGGAGGTGCCTGCAGAGGCTCCCCCCACCCATGCACGCCTGGGGCGATTGATTGGTGGTGTCTACCGCCAGTGGCGCCGCCAGATCGACCAGAGCGTCAAAACCCTGGGGCTGACCGACGCCACGCGTGCACCTTTGCTGGCCTTGCATGCGGCCAAGGGCCCGATGCGGCAAAAAGACCTGGCCCAGGCCTTGTTGCTGGAGACCTCGTCGCTGGTGCGTGTGCTGGACCAACTGCGTGCCATGGAGCTGGTGGACTGGGAGAGCGACCCGGCGGACCGGCGCACCAAATGCATTGCCTTGACGGCGAAAGGCCGCAAAACCGTGGCGCGGATTCTGGCGCGCAGCATGGAAATCGAGCGCAAATTGCTGGTCGATCTTTCCGCGCAGGAGCTGCAGGTGCTGCGCAGTGCACTGGAAAAAATCTCGCAGCGTCTGGACAGTTTGTAAGCGTGTCTGTGCCGCAGGCGCTGCGGCAGGCAAGGTCTCGGTTCTGAAGAAAAGGCAAGGAATGCGGCAGCGGAATGAAGGCCAGGCCCTGGGGGCACAGCCAGACAAGGAAAGACCCAACCGGGCGGCCCAGATTGTGGGCCAGGATGCGGAATCCGGTGGGCCTGCATGCATGCCCACAGCGGCAGTCGGTCTGGGCGTGCCGCTGTGGCTGCTGGTGCTGGTCACCCTCAGCGGCACCATGGCCATGCACATTTTTGTGCCGGCCTTGCCGGTGGCAGGCACAGCCCTGCATGCGCCTGCGGCCAGCATGCAGCAAACCATTACCTGGTATGTGATCGGCCTGGCGGCGGGCCAGCTGGTGTATGGCCCGGTATCGGATGCCTGGGGGCGCCGGCCCGCACTGCTGCTGGGCCTGGGCCTGTATCTGTCGGCCAGCGTGGTGGCGCTGTGTGCGCCGTCACTGCCCTGGCTGCTGGGGGCTCGCCTGGTGCAGGCCCTGGGCGGGGCTGCAGGCATCACCTTGGGCCGGGCCATTGTGCGTGACATTGCACCGCCCGACAGGGTGACCAAAGACCTGGCGCTCTTGAATCTGCTGACCCTGGTGGGGCCGGGGCTGGCGCCGATTGTGGGCTCTTACCTGGCCGAGCACCTGGGTTGGCGCTCGATTTATCTGTTCTTGGTGTGCATGGGTGCGGCCATGGTGTTGTGCACCTGGCGCATGCTGCCGGAAACCAACCTCCAGCGCCGCTCCATGGCCTTAGGGAGTATTGCGCGGGACTACCGCAGCCTGCTGGGCACGCCGCGCTTTGCCGGGTTCATGCTGGGCGGGGCCTGCTCCACCACGGCGCTCTATCCCTATCTGGCCACAGCCCCTTACATCGTGCACGAACAGCTGGGCTACCCCATTGCCATGGTGGGCTGGTTTGCGGCCATCACCATAGTGGGTGCCAGTCTGGGCACCATGGTCACCCGGCGTCTGGGTGGGCGTTATACGGCGGAGCGCTTTTTGTTTGTCGGGGGGCTGATCGGCCTGTCCATGGCGGCGCTGCTGCTGGCGGTGCAGCTGGCAGGCCTGTTGAATGGGCCTGCACTGGCCGCCATCACCCTGGTGATGACGTTTGGGGCCGGCCTGGCCAGCCCGGCCGCATTGGCCAGGGCCTTGACCTCGGTGCCCTGGTTGACCGGTGCCGCAGCTGGCCTGTACGGCTTTGGCCAAATGGCCATGGGGGCCTTGGGCACCAAGCTGGTGGGCTATGGCCAGGACCCCGCAGTGGCCTGTGCCGTGGCCCAGATAGGTATTTTGTCGCTGGCATTGTGCAGCTACCGCTTTGCGGCAGCCCACCCTGTGCGCCAGGCGCCAGGGCGATGAATGAGTCCCCTGGCCCGGAGGAAGGCGGTAGGGGGCGTTAAGGCGTTAGCTGCTGTGCACCTTGTGGGCCGGGTGCACCAACAGCAAGCCGCCAGGTTTATTGGCCCTCGGGCTTGGCGCAGCCGCTGTCCAGTCCGGCCATGCCTGCCATTTTCTGCAGGCTGGAGCGCTGCTCCAGGCAGTTCTGGTACTCGGCCTGGGCTGCTTGCTGCTGGGCCAGCTGTGCGGCCTTGCTGCGTTCGGCCTGGAGCTTGGCCACGCGCTCGCGCAGCTGGGGCATCACGGCCATGGCGGCTTTTTCGCCTTCCACGATGGCGTTGGCGCGCTGACTGAAATCGGCAGCGCCAATGTCCAGCACCTTGGGGCGTATGGTGATGTCGGCGCGGGAGAGCTCGGCATGGCCCAGTTTCTGGCCCATGATGGCAATCGACTGGTTCAGCGCGCCCAGCATGTTCTCCGGCGTCTTGCCGCGGGCCTTGTTGGAAATGTCCACGGCGACCACGATGTCTGCGCCCAGCTGGCGCGCAGCATCCACCGGCACGGGGCTGACGATGCCTCCGTCCACATAGTGGTACTTGCCAATCGAGACAGGCTGGAACACGCCCGGGATGCTGCTGGATGCACGCACGGCCTGGCCGGTGTTGCCACGGGCGAAGACGGTGCGCTCGCCATCTTCCAAGCGCGTAGCCACGGCCACAAAGGGCTTGGCCAGGCGTTCCAGCGGCTTGCGCTGCACCATCTCGTTGACGTAGTCCTCCAGCTTCTGGCCCAGCACCAGGCCACCCGAGGACAGCTGCAGGTCGCGAATCTTGGTTTCGTCCAGGGCTACGGCTTTTTCCTGCAGCTCGAAGGCATTCATGCCGCTGGCATAGAGGGCGCCGACCACGCTGCCGGCGCTGGTGCCAGAGACCACGGCCGGGGTGAAACCATTGGCCTCCAGCATCTTGATGACACCGATATGGGCAAAGCCCTTGGCGGCGCCGCCCCCCAGAGCCAGCCCAATCTTCACGGGCGCTGCATTGGCCTGTACCGGCGCAGTGGGCACATTGGGACGGGGAGGGTTGCTGTTGCAGGCGGTCAGGCCTAGCGCTGCCGCACAGGCCAGCAGGCGAAAAGAGGCATTCATATGCGTTCTGAAAAACAAGCCAAGAGTGGGGCGCAGTATAGCGAGCGTGGAGAGTGCAGTTCAGCGCATGGCGCGGCGCAGCAAGGCGCTGCTCCAGTCCACGGTGATGCTCAATAAAAGCATAGCAATAATCACTGTACTGGCTTGCGCATAATGGAAAAGCGACAGCTCAAAATACAGCAGCTGGCCCAGGCCGCCGGCGCCCACAAAGCCCAGAATGGCAGCCATGCGGATATTCATTTCCCAACGGTAAAGCGTGTAAGCGAGCAACTGCGGCGCGGCGCCGGGCAGGCTGCCGTAGGCAAAGGCCAGCAGGCGCGAGCTGCCCGCGCGCCGCAGCGCCAGGGCAGGGGCAGCGGGCGTGTTCTGCAAGGCCTCGGCATAGAGCCGGCCCAGCACGCCTGCCGTGTGCAGCGCCAGGGCTAGAACGCCTGCAAACGGGCCCAGGCCCACGGCCAGGGCGGTGATGGTGGCCCAGACCAGCTCGGGCACGGAGCGCAGCAAGTTCAGCAGCACATTCCACGGCGCACGCCAGCGCGGCAAGGCCAGCAGCAGGCCGGCCAGGGCCGCCAGCAGCGTGCCGACGATGGAAATGGCCAGCGTCTCCCATATGCCTTTGCCCACCTTGCGCAGCCAGGCCTGGCTGAGATCGGGCGGGAAAAAGCCAGCCGCGAACTCGCCCATGGACTGGGCGGCCTCCCGGGTGAACAGGGCCGGTAAATCCATGTCCAGCAGGCGCAGACTGGCCCACAGACCGGTGCAGACAGCTATCAAAAACGCTGCAGTACGCCAGCCAAAGGGCAGGGCCCGCGCAGCAGGTGCGGCGTCCAGCGCGCGGCGCAGCCAGGTGGACAGGCCATCGGCCGCGGCCACCAGCAGCACAAAGGCCAGCAAGATGCTGGCAGCCTCGCCGCCGTTGAGCATTTTCATGGCCTGGTCCATCAGCTGGCCCAGGCCGCCGGCGCCCACAAAACCCATGACCACCGAGGCGCGGATGGCGCATTCCCAACGGTAGACGGTGTAGGAGGTCAGCTCCTTGGCGGCCTGGGGCAGCAGGCCGTAAAGCAGGGCTGGCAGCCGGCCCGCACCGGCCGCGCGCAGGGCGCGGGCGGGCGCGGGGTCGGTGGACTCCAGAATCTCGGCATAGACCTTGGCCAGCATGCCTCCATAGCTCAGGCCCAGGGCCAGCACACCGGCCGCCGGGCCCAGGCCGAAGACCCGCACCAGCACCAGGGCCCAGACCAGCTCGGGAATGCCGCGCAACAAGGTGAGCAGACCGCGCGCCACGGGGTTGAGTGTGATGCGCTCGCGCGCCGCACCGCTGGCCAGATAGGACAGGGGCACGGCCAGCACAAAGGCCAGGGCCATGCCGGCCGTGGCAATGGCCAGGGTCTCCAGCGTGGCCTGGGCCAGATAGCCGAGAAACTCGCTGCCCGTCTCGGGCGGCAAAAAGCCAGCCAGAAACCCGCCTATGACACGCAGGTTGTTGGCATCGAAAAACGGCTGCAGTGCAAAGCCCGAGGTCTGCAGCAGCGGCCACAGCAGCACCAGGGCCAGGATGAGGCCGGTCAGCCGCCCGCGTGCGGCCGGGTCGCGTACAGCAGGCGTGCGCGGCGGGAGCCGGGGCGCTGCAAAGTTCACCGGCATGCCATCACCATGGCGGGTGCGGTCTGCTGCAGCGTGGGCAATGGCTGGGCAGGTCCATCATTGGCATACAGTGCTTGCAGCTGGGCCTGGCTGACCTGGGGGGCGGGCAGGTCAAACACCATGCGCCCATGGCGCAGGCCGATGATGCGGGGAAAGCAGGCCAGGGCCAGGTCCACGGCGTGCAGGCTGGCCACCAGCGTGGCGCCGCGCGCTGCGGCTTCTTGCACCAGCAATTGCACCGTGGCCAGCGACAGCGCCGGATCCAGCGCGGACACGGGTTCGTCGGCCAGTATCAGCTCGGCCTGCTGGTAGAGCACGCGGGCAATGCCCACGCGCTGCAGCTGGCCGCCGGAGAGCTGGTCACAGCGGGCGAACAGTTTGTCCTCCAGCTGCACACGGGCCAGGGCTTTGCTGGCGCCGGGAATGTCTTGTGGATAGGCCAGCGAGGCCAGGGCCTTGTACAGCGGCCACTGGCCCAGCTTGCCGGCCAGCACGGCCGTGACCACGCGCTGGCGCGGCGGAATCGGAGCGGCCTGGTGCACCGTGCCGATGCGGCTGCGCAAGGCCTTGAGCTGGCGGGCCGTGGGCTGCATGGAGACGCTCTGGCCCAGCACCGTCATATGGCCGCGCGTGGGCAGATGGCCCGTGCCCAGGGTGGTGAGCAGCGAGGTCTTGCCTGCGCCCGAAGGGCCGATCAGGGCGATGTGCTCGCCCTGGGTGGCTGACAGACAGATGTCCGAGAGGGCGCAAAAGCCGTTGCCGTGGGTCAGGCCCACATCGTCCAGCGTAAAGCTCATGGGAATACTTTTAAAACCATAGCTGCCAGCGCTTGTGCAGAAAAGCTGTAGCAGCTCAATGTGTCATCAACTCCCTCCCCTTTCGGGGGAGGGTTGGGGTGGGTGCCCGCGGCTTGGGGGCGACCCCATCCCCACCTTCCCCCGATAGGGGAAGGATCCATACCGGCTTACTTCAGCAAGCCGGCCGACTTGGCGGCGGTTTCCGTGCCGGCGTAGTTCTCCGGCTTGGTGGGGATGAACTTGGAGGCGCGTTGCAGCTCCATGATGGCCTTGTGCTCGGGCTTGTTCGGGTCCAGAGCGAGGAAGGCGTCGGTCAGCTTTTTGACCAGGGCAGCGTCCAGATCGCCGCGCACGGTCCAGTTGTAGTCAAAGTAGGTGGGGGTGGTGGCAAACACGCGCACCTTGCTGGTGTCCACCTTCTTGGATTCCACCAGCTTGTCCCACACCGAGGTGTTGAGCACGCCGGCCTCGGCCTTGCCTGCGGCCACAAAGGCCACGGTGGCGTCGTGCGCGCCGGAGTAGGCCACGGTCTTGAAGTCTTTTTCGGGGTTGATGCCGTCCTGCAGCAGGAAGTAGCGCGGCATCAGGCTGCCCGAGGTGGACGAGGGCGCACCAAAGGCAAAGGTCTTGCCCTTGAGGTCGGCCAGAGACTTGATGGCAGGGTCGGCGGTGATGAATTTGCTGGTGAACACCGCATCTTCGGCGCGCTGCACGATGGGAATGGCCGTGCCGTGGGTGCGAATCTTGGCCTGCACATAGGTAAAGCCGCCCAGCCAGGCCAGGTCCAGCTTTTTGGTGGCCAGCGACTCCACCACGGCGGCGTAGTCGGACACGGGGGTGAACACCACCTTCATGCCGGTGGCCTGGGACAGATAGTCGCCCAGGGGCTTGAACTTGCGCTGCAGCTCGGTGGGGGCTTCGTCGGGGATGGCCGAGACGCGCAACACGGCAGGCGTGTCGGCATGGGCGCTGAAAGTGCCGATGGAAGAGACCGAAGAGGCGGCCAGGGCGGCAAAGGCCAAGCCGCGCAGCGCCTGGCGGCGTGCGAGAGATTGCTGCATAAGTGCTCCGTTGAATAAGCCACCGCCGTCCGGAAACACGGCGGTTTAATGGGTGCGGCGTCATGGAACGTCGCAAATAGGGCGGTACACAGACCGCTGCGGGCATTGTGCAGGTCTTTGTCTGTGGGCTGTGAATCGTTTGGAGGCGGCCATATAGCGCTTGCGGCTTTGTTCACAGCCCTGCGTTCATGCAATAAAAAAGCATGTGCGCCCCGGAGGGCTGCACATGCTGATGCAGGCATTCCGCAGCGTGCTGCGGCGCTGGCGGTGGCGTTACGCGGCCACGCTCTCCTGGGCCATGCCCTGGTGGCGCAGCAGCGCATCCAGCTGGGGCTCACGGCCGCGGAAGGCCTTGAAGTTGTCCATGGCGCTGCGGCTGCCGCCCATTTCCAGGATGTGGTGCAGGTATTTCTGCGCCGTGGCCTGGCTGGGTGTGCCATCAGATCCTTGCGTTTCCTCGAAGGCAGCATACGCGTCGGCGCTCAGCACCTCGGCCCATTTGTAGCTGTAGTAGCCCGCCGCATAGCCGCCGGCAAAGATGTGGCTGAAGGTGTTGGTGCCGCGGTTATAGGGCGTGGTGGGCAGCACGGCGACTTCATCGCGCACCTGCTTGAGCAGGGCGTAGTAGTCGGCATCGGGTGCGTGCTCGGCGTGCAGCAGCATGTCGAACAGCGAGAACTCGATCTGGCGCAGCGTGCCCATGCCGGCCTGGAAGTTTTTGGCGGCAATCATCTTGTCGTACAGCGCACGGGGCAGGGGCTCGCCCGTGTCCACATGGGCCGTCATATGGCGCAGCACCTCCCATTCCCAGCAGAAGTTCTCCATGAACTGACTGGGCAGCTCCACCGCATCCCATTCCACGCCGTTGATGCCGGAGACGTCTTTCTCGTTCACCTGGGTCAGCATGTGGTGCAGGGCGTGGCCGGACTCGTGGAACAGCGTGATCACATCGTCGTGCGTGAGCAGGGCGGGCTTGCCATCCACGCCATCGGCGAAGTTGCACACCATGTGGGCCACCGGGGTTTGCAGGGCGCCGGTGTCGGGGCGCAGCCAGCGGCTGCGTACATCGTCCATCCAGGCGCCGCCGCGCTTGCCGGCGCGGGCGGGCTGGTCCAGATAGAACTGGCCCACCACCTTGCCGGCACGCTCCAGGCGGTAGAACTGCACGGCGGGGTTCCACACCGCAGCTTCATCGCGGCGGATGGAGACGTCGAACAGGCTCTCGATGATCTTGAACAGGCCTGCCAGCACCTTGGGCGCGGTGAAGTACTGCTTGACCTCTTGCTCGCTGAAGGCGTAGCGCGCCTCCTTGAGCTTTTCGGAGATGAAGGTCCAGTCCCAGGGCTGGGGATCGGCAATGCCCAGCTCGCCCTTGGCAAAGGCGCGCAGGTCGGCCACGTCTTTTTCTGCAAAGGGGCGGGCGCGCTGGGCCAGGTCGCGCAAAAAGCCAATCACCTGCTGGGGCGACTCGGCCATCTTGGGCACCAGGGAGACTTCGGCAAAGTTGGCATAGCCCAGCAGGCGTGCCTCTTCCAGGCGCAGGGCCAGAATCTCTTTGATGATGGCCGTGTTGTCGAACTTCACGGCCTCGCCCTCGGCCTGCTCGGAGGCGCGGGTCACATAGGCGTGGTAGATTTTTTCGCGCAGCGCGCTGCTGGTGGCGAACTGCATCAGAGGCAGGTAGCAGGGCATCTTCAGCGTGAGCTTGTAGCCGTCCTTGCCCTCGGCCTGGGCAGCGGCGCGGGCGGCATTCACCACATCGGCGGGGACGCCGTCCAGCTCGGCCGCGCTGGCGTAGTAGCTCCAGGTGTCGGTGGCGTCCAGCGTGTTCTCGCTGAACTTCTGTGCCAACTCGGCCGCGCGCTCCTGGATCTTGGCAAAGCGCTCGCGTGCCTCGCCTTGCAGCTCGGCGCCGGACAGCACAAAGCCGCGCAGCGCATTGGCATGGGCTTTTTGCTGGGCGGGGTTGAGCGTGCCCGCATCAATCGCTTTGTACTTGGCGTACAGGCGCTCGTCCGCGCCCAGGCGGGTCCAGAAGTCGGTGACCTTGGGCAGGGCCTCGTTGTAGGCGGCGCGCAACTCGGGCGTGTCGGCCACGCTGGAGAGGTGGCTGACGGCACTCCAGGCCATACCCAGCTTTTCGGTGGCCACGTCCAGCACCTTGGCAATGGCATCCCACTGGGCCGGAAAGTCCGGGGCGGTGACGGTCTCCAGTGCCGTGCTGGCCTGCTGCATCAAATGGTCGATGGCGGGGCCCACATCGGCGGGAGCGATGCGGTCGAACGAGGGCAATCCGGTGGAATCAAGCAGGGCATTGGTCATGGCTTGCATTTTGCGCCAACTGGCAGTGTTTCAAGGTGTATGGGCAGCTATCGTGCTGATAGCTGGGTGTGCGCTCTACAGCAGGATAAGAGCTTTGTTCGGCCACAAAGTTTCCGCCAGCAAAAAGCCCCTGCTGGCCGGAGGCTGGCAGGGGCTTGGGAGCATGTGGTCCTTGCTTAAGCTGCGCTGCGCTCGGCCGCTTCCATGGTGTTGACCAGCAGCATGGTGATGGTCATGGGGCCCACGCCGCCGGGCACGGGGGTGATGAAGCCGGCCACTTCCTTGACACCGTCAAAATCCACGTCGCCGCAGAGCTTGCCTTCGTCGTTGCGGTTCATGCCCACGTCGATCACCACGGCGCCGGGCTTGACCATGTCGGCGGTCAGCACGTTGCGCTTGCCCACGGCAGCCACCACCACATCGGCCTGGCGCGTCATGGCGGCCAGGTCGGCGGTGCCGCTGTGGGTGATGGTCACGGTGGCGTTGGCGGCCAGCAGCATCATGGCCATGGGCTTGCCCACGATGTTGGAGCGGCCAATCACCACGGCGTGCTTGCCGCGCAGGTCCTTCATGCCGATGGATTCCAGCATCTTCATGCAGCCGTAGGGGGTGCAGGCCTTGAAGCCGACTTCACCCACCATCAGCGCACCGGCGCTGGCCACGTGAAAGCCATCCACATCCTTGGCGGGGGAGATGGTCTCGATGACCTTGTGGTCGTCAATGTGCTTGGGCAGGGGCAGCTGCACCAGGATGCCGTGGATGCTGGGGTCGTTGTTCAGCGCTTCGACGCGGGCCAGCAGCTCGGCCTCGGTCATGCTGGCGTCGTACTTTTCCAGCACGGAATGAAAACCTGCGTCCTCGCAGGCCTTGACCTTGTTGCGCACATAGACCTGAGACGCCGGGTTGTCGCCCACCAAAACCACGGCCAGGCCGGGCGTGGTGCCCTTGGCTTTCAGTGCGGCAGCGCGCGCAGCGACTTCGGTGCGCAGTTGGCGGGAGAGGGCGTTTCCATCGATCAGTTGTGCAGTCATTGGGGTTTCCAGGAAAAAAAGACTGCCAGCGCCCGTATGACAAGCGCTGGCAGCTTTGGAGAAAGGAGTCGCTTTATGCCGATACCTTGGCCGACCCGGTAGTGGGGCCGAGGGCGATCTTCAGCAGATCGGCCACGGTGTTGGCGTTGAGTTTCTCCATGATGTTGGCGCGGTGGGCTTCCACCGTCTTGATGCTGATGCCCAGGTCGTCGGCAATCTGCTTGTTCAAGCGGCCGGCGACGATGCGCTCCAGCACCTGGGCCTCGCGGCCGGTGAGCTTGCCCAGCAGCGCGTCGCGGCTGGCGGCCTGCTGGTGGTCGGCAAAGGCCTCGCGGGCATGCTCGAGCATGCGCTCCACAATGCCCAGCAGTTCGTCTTCGTTAAAGGGCTTCTGGATAAAGTCCAGCGCACCCTTTTTCATGGTGTTCACCGCCATGGGCACGTCGCCGTGGCCGGTGATGAAGACGATGGGCAGCGGGGACTTGCGCTCCAGCAGGCGGTCTTGCAGTTCCAGGCCGGTCATGCCTGTCATGCGGATGTCCACGATCAGGCAGGCCACTTCGCGCGGATCGTAGCGGGCCAAAAAGGCCTCGGCCGATTCAAAGCAGCGCACTCTGTAATCCTTGCCCTCCAGAAGCCATTGCAGCGAGTCTCGGACGGCTTCGTCGTCGTCGACTACATACACGGTGCCTTTTTTGGGGGTCATATTCATACAGGTGTCCTTGGATTTGGATGGTTTGCCTGAGGGGGGGATGTCTCACTGTCCTTGGGGTGTGCCAGCGGCAGCCAGAATGAAAACCGGCAGCCGGTGACCTCGGAACCATTGTAGAGGTTCTGCGCCTGCATCCGACCGTGGTGAGACTCGACAATGCTGCGGCACAGATTCAGTCCCATGCCCATGCCTTCGGTCTTGGTGGTGAAGAAGGCTTCGAACAAACGCTCCAGCACCTCGGGCGGCAGGCCTTTGCCGCTGTCGAGCACGGCGAATTCCACGCCCTGCTTGCCGTCTTGCACATTGGGGCGAACCTGTAACTCCACGCTGCGATTTCCTGATGAACGGTTGGACAGATCCACCGATTCGGCACCGTTTTTCATCAGATTCACCAGCACCTGCTCGATCAGAATGCGGTCGGCCATGACCTGGGGCAGGCGGGCGGCGATATGGTGGCTCAGGCGCACATTGCGCCGGCGCAGCTCGATATTGGCCAGCTCCACCGCTTCTTCCACCATGTCGTTGACATCGGCCAGCATGCGGTTGGGCTCGCTGCGCTTCACAAAGGAGCGTATGCGCTGAATGATCTGGCCCGCGCGCTGGGCCTGGTGGGCGGTTTTTTCCAGCGCAAACTTCATCTGGTCTTCGGTCAGCGAACCATTGGCCAGGCGGGTCAGCATGCCGCTGCTGTAGTTGCTGATGGCGGTGAGGGGCTGGTTGAGCTCATGGGCCACGCTGGAGGCCATCTCGCCCATGGTGATGAGGCGGCTGACCGACTGGGCGCGTTCGGCCTGGCGGGCGTTTTGCTCCTCGGCCAGGCGGCGCGGCGTGATGTCGGTGGCAATCACCATCTGCGCCAGGCGGCCGTCCACCCAGCTCAGATAGCGTGAGCGCACCTCCAGCCATTTGCCCAGCTCGGTCACATAAATCTCGGCATTGCCGGTGCTGGAGCTGGTCAGCTCCTCGGTGGGCAGGCCCATCAGCCCGTCCTCATCGTCCATGGTGCTGTGGTTGCGGCTGTGGGCGCTGGGCACGCCGGCCTGCTCCACCAGGCGCAGATGGCCTTCGGCCTCGCTGCCAAACCACTGGCGGTAGAGCTTGTTGGCAAACAGCAGCTCGGTGCTGCCCAGAGGGGCCACGGACACCGAGGCATCCAGCGCCTCCAGCACCACGGTAAAGCGCTCGTGTGAGGCAGCCAGCTGGTCGCGGATGCGGTTGGGCTCGGTGATGTCCGTCATGGACGACATCCAGCCCGTGTGCTGGCCATGGGCGTCAATCAGCGGGGAGACATAGAGGCGGGCATCGAAGTGGGTGCTGTTCTTGCGCCGCACCCGCACCTGAAAGCCTCCGTGTATGGTCTTGCCCGACAGCTCGTCATGCAGCTTGGCGCGCAGTGTGTCGTAGTCGGTGTCTGGCCAATAAGGGTAGGGCGGCATCTGGCCTACCAGCTCTTGCTCGCTCCAGCCCGTCATCTGGCAAAACGCCGCATTCACATAGGTGATGCGGCCTTGCAGGTCCAGGGCGCGCATGCCGGTGAGCACGGAGTTCTCCATGGCGCGGCGGAAGTTGGTTTCCGCCACCAGGGCTTCCTGGGTGCGCATGCGCTTGCGGGTGTGGCGCCAGGTGGCCAGCAGCAGCCAGGCCGTCATCACACTCAAGGTGCCCACCAGCCAGAACAGGGCGCTGCCCACCATGCCCAGCGAGGCACGGTAGGCCTGGGCGTGCAGCATCAGCGAGCTGCCCACCGGGCCTACGGCCACCTCGTACTGGTTGGCCCTGGGGCGCAGACCCATCCAATTTGCGGGGTGGGCCGGGGCTTGCAGCGGCGTGCCGGCCAGCAGCTTGCCGTTGTCGTCGCGCAGGCTGAGGGCGTAGCGCGCCAGCACCTCGGTGGGAATACCGTAGCGCAGCAGGCTGTCCACCGAGAACTCGGCCAGCACCACACCGCCGAATTCGCCCGAGCTGTTCAGCGGCACCTGCAGCTGCAGCATGGGGGCCAGCTGCTCGCCGGCCTCTCGGTGGGGCTGCAAATACACGGGCTGCAGCTGCAGCTTGACGGTGCGAAAGGCGTTGGCCGTCTCGCCGCTGTCCAGGGCCTCGCCCACCTGGCGCAGCTGCTCGCTGGCCACGGTGGGGGCGGCGTGGGTGGCCAGGATCTTGCCTGCCGGCGTGGCCCAGCTGAGTTCCTGCAGCTCGGGGTATTGGGTGATCAGCACCTCGGCCCGGTTGCCAAACTCGGTGGGGCCTATGTCGGCATTGGCAGCATCCCGGGCCAGTCGCATCACCTGTTCCTGGCGCTCCAGCAGGCGCAGGCGCAGGCGCTGCTGGGCGTATTCCACATCACGGCGCAGGGCTTCCTGCTCGCGATCGACTTCTTCTGCGCGCAAATACCAGAACGCCACCAGGATTGCAGTCAGAAACAAGGCCACGGCCGCCATGGGCGCCAACGCGGCCAGCCGGTCCTGGCGCGTGGGAGAGAGGCTGCGCCACCACGTGCGCCACCAGTGCACGGGGGGCGTGGATTCGTAGAGGCTGGGGGAAGCTGTGTCTGGTCCGGAGGTGGACGGATCGGGGCGCGAATGCATGAGCAAAGTGTAGGTGAATTACAGGGCTTTCCCGAGGCTCAGCCACGGTCTCAGAGTGGAGTAGAAGGATGTGCGGCTGCAGCATTTTTTCATATTAAGAAATCGAAAAGCACGATTTGAAATATGAGGAAAATATGCGAAACTTCGCCACGCTAACAAGCCCTAGGCCTGTGGGCGCTGCGTGTGCGTGACCGCATGGTGACAAGGCGGCCGCACACCCTATATCGCGCACCACAAGGCCCGGCATCAAACGACCCGAAGCCTCTTGACCAGGAGACAACCATGACAGCTCAGACCGACCCCCAAGCTGGCGCCAACGCCAAGCCGAGCCTGGACGCCCAAGAATCCCGTGAGTGGATGGACGCGCTGTCCGCCGTCATCGACCGCGAGGGTGCCGAATACGCCCACCAACTGATCGAAGACCTGCTGGAACATGCCCGCCAAAACAGCGTGGACATGCCTTTCTCGGCCAAGACCGGCTACGTCAACACCATTGAAGCCGACCAGGAAGCCCGCTGCCCCGGCAATCTGATTCTGGAAGGCCGTCTGCGCGCCTATATGCGCTGGAACGCCATGGCCATGGTGGTCAAGGCCAACCGCATCCACCCGCCCGAAGGCGGTGACCTGGGTGGCCACATTGGCTCCTTCGCCTCGCTGGCGAATATGTTTGCCGCCGGCTTCAACCATTTCTGGCATGCCGAGAGCGAAAACCACGGCGGCGACTGCCTCTACATCCAGGGCCATGTCTCGCCCGGCATCTATGCCCGCGCCTACCTGGAAGGCCGTATTTCCGAAGAGCAGCTGCTGAACTTCCGCCAGGAAGTGGATGGCAAGGGCCTGTCCAGCTACCCCCACCCCAAGCTGATGCCCGAGTTCTGGCAGTTCCCCACGGTGTCCATGGGCCTGGGCCCGCTGATGGCCATCTACCAGGCGCGCTTCCTGAAGTATTTGCACGCCCGCGGCATTGCCAACACCGAAAACCGCAAGGTCTGGGTGTTCTGCGGCGACGGTGAAATGGACGAAGTGGAATCGCTGGGCGCCATCTCCCTGGCCGCGCGCGAAAACCTGGACAACCTGGTCTTCGTCATCAACTGCAATCTGCAGCGTCTGGACGGCCCGGTGCGTGGCAACGGCAAAATCATCCAGGAGCTGGAAGGCGAATTCCGTGGTTCGGGCTGGAACGTGATCAAGCTGATCTGGGGCCAGGGCTGGGACGAGCTGCTGGCCAAGGACAAGGACGGCGTGCTCAAGAAGATCATGATGGAGTGCAACGACGGCGACTACCAGTCCTTCAAGGCCAACGACGGTGCCTATGTGCGCAAGAACTTCTTCGGCCGCGATCCGCGCGCGCTGAAGATGGTCGAGCACATGAGCGACGACGAGATCTGGAACCTGCGCCGCGGTGGCCACGACTCGCAAAAAGTCTATGCCGCCTTCCACGCTGCCAATGGCCACAAGGGCCAGCCCACCGTGCTGCTGGTCAAGACCGTCAAGGGCTTTGGCATGGGCAAGATCGGTGAAGGCAAGAACACCGTGCACCAGACCAAGAAGCTGGGCGACGAGGACATCAAGGCCTTCCGCGACCGCTTCAACATCCCCATCCCCGACAGCCAGATCGCAGACATTCCCTTCTACAAGCCGGCCGACGACACGCCGGAGATGAAGTACCTGCACGAGCGCCGCAAGGCCCTGGGCGGCTATCTGCCCCACCGCCGCGTAAAGGCCGACGAGCAGTTCACCGCACCTGCGCTGGACACCTTCAAGGCCATTTTGGAGCCCACGCCCGAAGGCCGTGAAATCTCCACCACCCAGGCCTATGTGCGTTTCCTGACCCAGTTGCTGCGCGACAAGGAAATCGGTCCCCGCGTGGTGCCCATCCTGGTGGACGAGGCCCGCACCTTTGGCATGGAAGGCCTGTTTCGCCAGATCGGTATCTACAACCCCCATGGCCAGCAGTACACCCCGGTGGACAAGGACCAGGTGATGTACTACCGCGAGGACAAGGCCGGCCAGATTCTGCAAGAAGGTATCAACGAAGCCGGCGGCATGGCCAGCTGGATTGCTGCGGCCACCAGCTACAGCACCAGCAACCGGATCATGATCCCGTTCTATGTGTACTACTCCATGTTCGGCTTCCAGCGCATTGGCGATCTGGCCTGGGCTGCGGGTGATATGCAGGCGCGCGGCTTCTTGCTGGGCGGCACCTCGGGCCGCACCACGCTGAATGGCGAAGGCCTGCAGCACGAAGACGGTCACAGCCACATCCTGGCCAACACCGTGCCCAACTGCATCAGCTACGACCCCACCTTCGCCCATGAAGTGGCGGTGATCATGCAAGACGGCCTGCGCCGCATGGTGCAGAACCAGGAAAACGTCTTCTACTACCTGACGCTGCTGAACGAGAACTACGCCATGCCCGGCCTCACCGCTGGCACGGAGCAGCAGATCATCAAGGGCATGTACCTGTGCAAGCCCGGCCAGAAGGTGCCGCAATCCGGCGAGCGCGTGCAACTGCTGGGCTCGGGCACCATCCTGCGCGAATCCTTCTTTGCCCAAGAGCTGCTGGAAAAGGACTGGGGCATTGCCGCCGATGTGTGGAGCTGCCCGTCCTTCAACGAGCTGACCCGCGACGGCCAGGACACCGAGCGCCACAACATGCTGCACCCGCTGGAAACGGCCAAGCAGGCCTTTGTGACCCAGCAGCTGCAAGCCCACGCCGGCCCGGTGATTGCTTCCACCGACTACATGAAGGCCTACGCCGAGCAGATCCGCCCCTACATCCCCAAGGGCCGTACCTACAAGGTGTTGGGCACCGACGGCTTTGGCCGCTCGGACTTCCGCCGCAAGCTGCGCGAGCACTTCGAGATCGACCGCCACTACATCGTGGTGGCCGCGCTCAAGGCCCTGGCCGATGAAGGCAAGCTGCCCGTCACCAAGGTGGCCGAGGCCATTGCCAAGTACGGCATCAAGACCGACAAGATCAACC
Source organism: Acidovorax sp. (assembly GCA_031277855.1). Classification (GTDB taxonomy): domain Bacteria; phylum Pseudomonadota; class Gammaproteobacteria; order Burkholderiales; family Burkholderiaceae_C; genus Comamonas. The sequence continues at coordinate 238,023 of JAITLO010000008.1, forward strand.
CGCTGCACGCCTAAAACGACCGGAGACAGACAATGGCACTGACAGAAATCAAGGTTCCGGACATTGGCGACTTCGACAGCGTGGGCGTGATCGAAGTGCTGGTCAAAGTGGGCGACACCATCAAGGTGGAGCAGTCGCTGGTGACCGTGGAGTCCGACAAGGCATCGATGGAAATCCCCAGCAGCCACGCCGGCGTGCTCAAGGAGCTGCGTGTGCAGCTGGGCGACAAGATCAGCGAAGGCGCGGTGATTGCCGTGCTGGAGACGGCCGACAGCGCTTCGGCGCCTGCCGCCGCTGCACCCGCTCCGGCTGCAGCGCCCGCTGCAGCTGCACAAGCTGCTCCTGCACCTATAGCAGCCCCCGTGGCTGCCGCTGCGCCGGCAGCCTCCAGCACACTGGCCATCCATATTCCCGATATCGGCGACTTCAAGGACGTGGCCGTGATCGAGATGCTGGTCAAGGTGGGCGACACCGTGACGGCCGAGCAATCGCTGTTCACCGTGGAGTCCGACAAGGCATCGATGGAAATCCCGTCGCCCGCCGCTGGCACCATCACCGCGCTGACGCTGAAGATTGGCGACACCGTGAATGTGGGCGACGTGGTCGGCCAGATGACGGTGCAGGGCGCGCCCGTTGCTGCTGCTGCTGCTCCCGCTGCCGCAGCACCCGCTCCCGTGGCTGCAGCCCCTGTGGCCGCACCCGTTGCAGTTCCTGTGGCAGCCGCCGCCACAGCAGCCGTGGCGGCACCTGCTGCCGTGCCTGCACACAACCCCACCGTGGCCCCCACGGGCGCGCTGCCTTATGCATCGCCCTCGGTGCGCAAGTTCGCCCGCGAGCTGGGCGTGCCACTGGCCGAGGTCAAGGGCTCGGGCAACAAGGGCCGCATCACGGCTGACGACGTGCAGGCCTTCACCAAGTCGGTCATGGCCGGCGCGGTGCAAACCCTGGCACAGCAGGCCGCAGCGCCCGCCAAGTCTGGCGGTGGCAATGTCGGTGGCCTGGAAGTGCTGGCCTGGCCCAAGGTGGACTTTGCCAAGTTCGGCGCCGTGGAACGCAAGGACCTGTCGCGCATCAAGAAGATCTCGGGCGCCAACCTGCACCGCAACTGGGTAATGATTCCCCACGTCACCAACAACGACGAGGCCGACATCACCGAGCTGGAAGCCTTCCGTGTGCAGACCAATGCCGAAAGCGCCAAGGCCAAGAGCGATGTCAAGGTGACCATGCTGGCCTTCGTCATCAAGGCCGTGGTCGCTGCGCTCAAGAGGTTCCCAGAGTTCAACGCCTCGCTGGATGGCGACACCCTGGTCTACAAGCAGTACTTCCACATCGGCTTTGCGGCGGATACGCCCAATGGCCTGGTGGTGCCCGTGCTCAAGGATGCCGACAAAAAGGGCATTTTGCAGATCAGCCAGGAAATGACCGAGCTGGCCAAAAAGGCCCGCGACGGCAAGCTGGGCGCTGCAGACATGCAAGGCGGCTGCTTCTCCATCTCGTCTCTGGGCGGCATTGGCGGCACCCACTTCACGCCCATCATCAATGCGCCCGAAGTGGCCATTCTGGGCCTGTCCAAGTCGGCCATGAAGCCGGTGTGGGACGGCAAGGCTTTTGTGCCGCGCCTGACGCTGCCTCTGAGCCTGTCTTACGACCACCGCGTCATCGACGGCGCTGCCGCCGCCCGCTTCAACGCCTACCTGGGCGCTGTGCTGGCCGACTACCGCCGCATCCTGCTGTAAGCCTTGTGGCCGGGCAGGCCGGTTTTGTATGAAATCGGCCTGCAGCGCTTATCCCAATAGCACCGGCTGCTCTTGTTTTTGAGTAGCTTGTGCTTCACCTGGCAAGCCCTGTGAGTGAGATGAAGAACCTGAGACAGCATCCCATCGAGCATGTGCGCGGCGTCATCCCCGGCATCCGGCCTTTTCCGGATGTGGCGGATGTCTTCGCCGAGCCGGTCGAGCGCTACGCGCGGCATTTCTTGCCGCTGGTGAGCATCGACCTGTCCATGCTCGACGATGGCTGGAGCGGGCCGATTCACCTCGTCACTCCCTGCGAACCCATGGAGGGCGTGGTGGGGGAGTGGGGCGCCGAGTTTGGCAATGCGCTGCTCAAGCCCAACTGGCTGGCTTTCAAGCTGGACGAACAAGGCAGGTACGAGCTGTTGGGCGACTGGCGCTGCTTCATGCTGGAGCAGGACCGCGCCGACTGGGCCGAGAAAAAGCACAGCTGGCGCGAGGTGCGGGACCAGCACCGTGAGCTGGTCAAACGTGGCGTTGCGCCGCCGTTTGCCCTGGACCACGAGGCCCGCTATTCCGATCGCGACAGCATGGAGCTGCACTACGCCATCCAGCACGCGGCCTATGACCAGGCCAAGCGGGACTTTGTGGCCCACGGCTGGAACCCGGCCAACGCCTGGGATGACGCTACCGAGGTGGCCAAGCTGCCCTTGTACGAGCCGGGCACGGATTGCTATGAAACCAGCTCCGGCCGCTATGTGCTGGGCGTGTTGGGCGGCCCATCCTGGGGCGGTAACTGGAGCAATGTGACCGAGCCGCTGCTCAGCAGCCTGGGCACGGAAGACGGCGTTCACCCCATCCACCCGGAAACCGGGGCGCATTTCGAATTCATCGCCAGCACCAATGCCGATGCGTTTACCGAAATGGGCACCGAAACCCTGTTGTTCTACGAGCCCCAAAGCCGCACCGTGCTGCTGACCTTTGACTGGAGCTGAGGCTTCAGAACCTGAAAAAACCGTTTTCAGCCGCACTTGTACTGTCAGGCGGCCAGAGACAAAAACCAAGATAGGAGCGCATATGAGCCTCATCGATATCAAGGTACCCGACATTGGCGACTTCGCCGAAGTGGGTGTGATCGAACTGTTGGTCAAGGTGGGCGACACCGTGGCCGTGGACCAGTCGCTGATCACCGTGGAGAGCGACAAGGCCTCCATGGAGATTCCCTCCAGCCACGCCGGCGTGGTCAAGGAAGTGAAGGTCAAGATCGGCGACAAGGTCGCCGAAGGCTCGGTCATCATCGCGCTGGAAGCGGCTGGTGAGGCGACAGCCCCTGCGGCCGCAGCACAGTCCAATCCGGCTGCAGCGCCCACCGCACCTGCACAGGCTGCTCCTGCAGCCGTAGCAGCGCCGGTGGCTGCACCTGTGGCCAGCAACTTCAGCGGCGCTGTCGATCTGGACTGCGACGTGGTGGTGCTCGGTGGCGGCCCCGGCGGCTATTCCGCAGCCTTCCGCGCGGCCGATCTGGGCCTGAAGGTGGTGCTGGTCGAGCGCTATGCCACCCTGGGCGGCGTCTGCCTGAACGTGGGTTGCATCCCCTCCAAGGCGCTGCTGCATGTGGCCGCGGTGATGGACGAGGTCAAGCACCTCGAAGTTGCCGGCGTCAAGTTCGCTGCGCCCGAGGTGAACATCGACCAACTGCGCACCCACAAGGAAAAGGTCATCGGCAAGCTCACCGGCGGCCTGGGCCAGATGGCCAAGATGCGCAAGGTCACCGTGGTGCGTGGCTACGGCAACTTTGTCGGCGCCCACCACATCGAGGTTGAAGAGACCACGGGTGAGGGCACCGAGCGCACGGGTAGCAAGAAGGTGGTGCAGTTCAAGAACGCCATCATCGCTGCTGGCTCGCAGGCAGTGCGCCTGCCCTTTATGCCCAAGGACCCGCGCGTGGTGGACTCCACCGGCGCGCTGGAACTGAAGGAAGTGCCCAAGCGCATGTTGATTCTGGGTGGCGGCATCATCGGCCTGGAAATGGGCACGGTGTACTCCACGCTGGGCGCGCGCCTGGATGTGGTGGAAATGATGGATGGCCTGATGCAGGGCGCCGATCGTGACCTGGTCAAGATCTGGCAAAAGATGAACGCCCCGCGTTTCGACAACATCATGCTGAATACCAAAACCGTGGCCGCCGAGGCCACGCCCGAGGGCATCAAGGTCTCGTTCGCACCGGCCAAGGACGGCATCACCGTGCCCGAGCCGCAAACCTATGACCTGGTGCTGCAGGCCGTGGGCCGCACGCCCAATGGCAAGAAGATTGGCGCCGACCAGGCCGGCGTGGCCGTGACCGACCGCGGCTTCATCGACGTCGACATCCAGATGCGCACCAACGTGCCCCACATCTTTGCCATCGGCGACATCGTGGGCCAGCCCATGCTGGCGCACAAGGCGGTGCATGAGGCCCATGTGGCGGCCGAAGTCATCGCTGGCGAGCTGCAAGGCAACAAGGAACTGGCATCCGCTGCCTTCAATGCCCGCGTCATCCCCAGCGTGGCCTATACCGATCCCGAAGTGGCATGGGTGGGTCTGACCGAAGACCAGGCCAAGGCCCAAGGTATCAAGGTCAAGAAGGGCCTGTTCCCCTGGGTGGCCTCGGGCCGCGCCATTGCCAACGGCCGCGACGAGGGCGTGACGAAGCTGCTGTTCGACGACTCGCCCGAGGCCCATGGCCACGGCAAGATCCTGGGCGGCGGCATGGTCGGCACCCACGTCGGCGACATGATTGGCGAGATCGCCCTGGCGATTGAAATGGGCGCCGACGCCGTCGACATCGGCAAGACCATCCACCCCCACCCCACGCTGGGCGAGTCCATCGGCATGGCGGCGGAAGTGGCGCATGGCTCTTGCACGGATGTGCCCCCGGTGCGCAAGTAAGTTTTAGAACTTGCACCAAGACAAAGGCAGCCTTCGGGCTGCCTTTTTTATTACTTTGATAGCTGCTTGTGCTTGCTGTGTATGCGCGGACAGCGGATTTCGCTGCGGGTTGCCAGAGCGCGCAGAGGTGCTCAAAACCTTGGCATTTAACTTGGCAAAATAGTTGGCAGTATTTTGAATTTCTCTTTAATAAACAAAGAGATGCAGTATGTGTAAACTTGGCAATATGACTACGCTCTACACATCGCCCCATCAGTTCGAGCCCCTGATGCCATCGGACGCCCACATAGAGCCCTTGCTCTCCAAGGCCGGGGATGTGGTGCGTGCTGCCACATCGCTGGTGGGCAAGCCTGTGCTGCCCGAACTGCGCACCTTGCTGCGCAGCATGAATTCCTACTACACCAACCGCATCGAAGGCCAGCACACGCGCCCGCACGAGATTGAGCTGGCGCTGGCCCAGGATTTCTCCAGCAACAAAGAACTGGCAGCCAAGCAGCGCCTGGCCGTGGCGCATATCGAGGCCGAAGCCGCGCTGGAGCAGCGTTACCAGGGCGAGGAGGGCGTGCGTGCGCTCTACAGCCAGGCTGGCGTGCAAGACCTGCACCGAGAGCTGTTTGGTCGCTTGCCAGAGTCCGATTGGGATGTGGCCGAAGGCCAGACCGTGGCGCCCGGTCAGCTGCGTGACAAGGAAGCCAGCGTAGGCCGGCACATTGCACCAGCGGCCGCCAGTGTGCCTGTGTTTATCGAACGTTGGGCCAGCCGCTACGGCAGCGTGCGCCGGGGCGAGGCTGCGCTGGTGGCCATGGCCTGTGCCCACCAGCGTCTGGGCTGGATTCACCCATTTATGGACGGCAATGGCCGAGTCATGCGCCTGCATACGCACACCTTGCTCAGCAGCCTGGGCTACACCAATGGCCTATGGTCGCCCCTGCGCGGCTTTGCGCGCGGGCAAGAGCGCTACTACGCCTTGCTGGCCGACGCCGACAGCGCCCGCCGTGGCGATCTGGATGGCCGAGGCAATCTGAGCGAGCAGGCGCTGATTGCCTGGGCCGACTACGTGCTCGATATCTGCCTGGACCAGCTGCTGTTCATGGCCCGCATGCTGGACTTTGAGCTCATCAAAGACCGCATCGAAGCCGCGCTGGTGTTTGAATCATCCGTGCTCAAAACCGGCGTGCGCAAAGAAGCGCTGCGCCCCTTGCACTATCTTTTCCTGAGCGGCGAAGAAATATCCCGTGGTGAGTTCAAGGCCATGCTCGGTCTGGGCGACCGCATGGCCACCGACGCGTTGGGCGCCTTGGTCAAACGCGGCCTGCTCAAAAGCGACAGCCCGCAAGGCAAGGTGCGCTTTGGGCTGCCGCAGCATGCGCTGCGGTTTTTGTTTCCAAAGCTGTGGCCGGAGGCGGAAGCGGATGCGGGGTAAGCGGATGATTGATGGCGGCACAAAGACTGTGGCGCATCAAAGGGTGGCAGTATGGTTCTGCTGGAACACAGGTGACATGGACGTATCGTCAATATCAATCCCCCTTTAACCCTTGAGGTGGCTCGAAATTACTGCTATAGCGCCAAGAATAGCTTGCAGTCTTGTATAGAGTGCTGTCCCGGTGCAAGTATTTTTTGCGCTTGAAAAAAATGAAGTTTTAGACTATATATCTATTTCCTTTAGTGAAGGGATGTCGATGTGAGTACTGACAATTGGTGGCTGGTGGGGTTTTAGATAATTTATTTTATTTGAAATAAAAAAGTAAATTTATATTTTTGAGTAGTAAAAATTTAAATTTTGCAAACTTAAATTGGCAATCGAATTAATTAAAAAATATGATTGGGTGAAATATGCTAACTAGGCTGGAAGTTAATGGGTTTAAGAATCTGGTAAATTTTTCAGTTGATTTTGGGGTATTTAATTGTATAGCTGGTCTAAATGGTGTAGGAAAATCTAATATATTCGATGCCATTAAATTTTTATCCTTGTTGAGTGATAAAACAATTTTGGATGCATCTTTAGCAATCCGAGATACTGAGTTCTCTGATCCATTAGACATATTCTGGACTAATGGAGAGGATCGTTCGAATGAAATTTCTATAGCTGTAGAAATGATTGTCTCGCAGAGGGCAATTGATGACTATAAGCGTTCGGCTCAAGCAGCCTCCACATTCTTGCGGTATGAAGTAAAACTTCAATATCAAAGAGACGAGCATGCCAGGGGAGATTACAGGATATTTCTTGCACATGAATCACTTAATTATATTAATAAAGGGGATGCAGTATCTAAGCTTTCCTTTCCATTGAGTGCACGAAATTTTAGAGATAAAGTTGTCCTGAATAAAAGAAAAGGGGCTGGTTTTATTTCGACATCTTCGGTGGGTGGATTTGTTGAAATCAATCTTCATCAAGATGGAACTGCAGGAATACCTCAGAGGCTTCCTGCAATGAATATGGAGCGAACAGTTATTTCTAATACGAATAGCATTGCCTCTCCGACAATATTGGCAGCACGTCGTGAAATGCAGTCTTGGAGAATGTTGTGCCTTGAGCCAAGTGCTATGCGTAGATCAAATAAATACTATGACTCACGGCAAGTAGATGCAAGTGGTGGCTGTATGGCCAGCACTTTAAATAGACTTGTGGAACAAGATATTTCTATTCTTTCCAGGGTTGCAAGTAGATTGACAAGAATTATTCCTACTGTTGATATAAGGGTTGATGATGATAAGTCGAGACAAATATTGACCGTGGAGGTTAAAGAGCGCGCAGGTGCTTATCTTCCTGCAAGAGTACTTTCTGATGGAACATTGCGATTTTTGGCCTTGTGCATTATGGCTGAAGATAATGAGTTCAGAGGCACTCTATGCTTTGAAGAGCCTGAAAATGGAATACACCCAGAAAAAATGAAGTCGATGTATGAGCTTTTGAAGAGCCTCGCTGTAGATCCTTTTGAAGAAATTTCTGATGAAAATGTTTTGAGGCAAATTATTATTGCTACGCATTCTCCTGTAATGGTTAATTTGCAAGATCCACGTGATCTAATATATGCAGACGTTGTTAAGGTGAAGACCCAAGAAGGGAAGGTAACCAATACAATTAGGGCCAAGAGTATCCGTAATACATGGCGGTGTGAGAATAATAAAGTACAGGCGATTGAGGTGGGTTCAATAGTCGCTTACCTGAGTTATAGCAAGAATTCTCAGCTCAATCTTGATTTGAATTCTGTTGGTTAATATGCGATATATTAGTTTTGCTTTTGTTGGAGAGGGGTCTTCAGATTTGCATCTGAAAAATTTAATTGAAAACCTATTGATACATTATGGAGCGGATGAAGTTTCTGGCTATGAAGTTCCAGGCAATCAAACTGAATTAATTAAAGGACGAAGAGTAGAGGATAAGATCGAGTTTCTGAATAAAAATTATGCCTATGTAAATTTGTATATTGTGCATCGTGATGCAGACCGTGCGGGGTATCGCGCGAGATTTGATGAGATAATGAATGCTGCAAGGAAATATTCTGTTGTTGATAAAACGGTTCCAATAATTACAGACAAAATGCTTGAGGCCTGGCTATTAACGGATAAAGAATACTTAAAAACTGTTGCTGGAAATTTGGGATATCGTGGGAATTTTAACGGAATAAATTTTAATTTGCTTGAAAATATAGCAGACCCTAAATCGGTTTTGGAGGATGTTTTGTGTGAGATAAATGGGTGCTCTGGCTATAAATTAAAGCAATTCAGAAAAACTTTTCCTGAGATGCGAATGAGGCTAGCGAATGGATTGTCGATAGATAATGAATTTTTACGAAATTTAAAATCTTTCCAAGAATTTAGAGAAATTTTGCTTTCAAAAATGGGAATGTGTTGAATAAATATTATTGAGGTGAGATTTAAAATGAACTTTAGGTACCCATGTCTGGATGTGGGTACTAGCGCTACAGTGCATAAATATCTGAGATTCCCGATCGGTAAATATTTCAAGACTTGTCTGCTTTCCCCTTGAAAATTTCCCGATCGGTAATGAATGTGAGATCAAGGAAGGAAGAGTAGATTCTCTTTTGATAGCTATCAATGCTCGCTGCATATGCTCTGGTGGCCAGTTTGATGCCTGACGCAGACAGACCGCCCTCAGCTCACATCCCCCACGCCGATCTCCCAGGCCGCTAGTCAGCAGCCATCTTGGCACTTGGCGCATTGATTGAAATCGCGCCAAAATAGGCGCCACGTCATCTATCAACGCGTCGCCATGCCTGCAAGCCCTATCAAGCTCGAAAGCAGCCTTTCTTCAGAGGAAGAAGCACTGCTGCGGGCAGTGCAGCATGCCGGCCCCAAGGGTGTAGCTGTGGCGCAATTGCTGGCGCAATTTCCAACGCTATCGCGCCGTACGGCCCAGCGCTGGTTGGCGCAATGGGTGAGCGAGGGCTGGATTGCGGCCCAGGGCGAGGGCAGGGGGCGGCGCTATCTGGCCAGGCCTCCATACCAGGCAGCGGCCATGCCTGTTTTCGCTGCGGTGGAGGAGCCGCAGGCGGGCTGGGCGCAGGCCACAACGGCCTTGCTACTGGCGCCCGATGCGCAGGAGGTGCGTGCCTATGTGCAGCAGCCCTTGGCGCAGCGCGCGCCGGTGGGTTATCAGCGCGATTTGCTGGAGAGCTATCAGCCCAATCACAGCTTTTATCTGCCCGAAACCGTGCGCCGCCAGTTGCATGCGCAGGGGCGTACAGCAGATGCCACAGCGCCTGCGGGCACGTACAGCCGTGCGGTGTTGAATCGGCTGCTGATTGATTTGTCCTGGGCCTCCAGCCATATGGAGGGCAACACCTATTCGCGACTGGACACGCGCAGGTTGATCGAAGAGGGCGCGGCCGCCCAGGGCAAGGGGCAGGTGGAGACGCAGATGATCCTGAACCACAAGGCCGCCATCGAGCTGCTGGTGGACAGCATCGCCCAGTTGCAACCCGGTGCGCCGCTGTGGAGCCGTTATCTGCTGATGAATCTGCACGCCGCGCTGGCGGAAAACCTACTGCCCAATCCTGCGGACGAAGGCCGCGTGCGCCAGCATGTGGTGGACATCGGGCTCAGCGTTTACCGCCCCATTGGCGCGCCGCAGGTGCTGGAGGAATTGCTCAACGCCGTCATTGGCAAGGTCAATGCCATTGCCGATCCATTTGAACAAGCGTTTTTCATGATGGTGCATCTGCCCTATCTGCAGCCCTTTGCCGATATCAACAAGCGCGTCTCGCGCCTGGCCGCTAATGCGCCGCTGTTTCGCGCCAATCTGGCGCCGCTGACCTTTGTCGGTGTGCCGGCGGACCGCTACGCCCAGGCCATGCTGGGTGTGTATGAAATGGGCCGGGTGGAGCTGCTGCGCGATCTGTTCATCTGGGCCTATGAGCGCAGCACGCAGGAGTACACCGCGATTCGCCAGACCCTGGCCGAGCCCGATCCACTGCGCCTGGGCTATCGGGCGCTGATCAAGGAAACAGTGCGCGCCGTCGTCCAGCAGCCGGGCACTGACGCCATCGCCCTGGTGGAGCAGGCCGTGGAACAACAGGCGCCGCCGGCCCAGCGCGCCGAGCTCAAGGCCCTGATATTGGATGAGCTGCGCCGCCTGCACGAGGGCGTGCTGGCGCGCTATGGCCTGCGGCCCAGCGAATGGCAGGCCTGGAAGCTCTGGCAGAACGGGCTGCGGCGATAACCAAGCGCTTGCGGAGCGCATCTGCGGTTTGCATCTGAGCTCATGCGTAAATCTTTGTTGGTCTGCCGGTGCTTTGCACCTAGAGTCGCGCTCCTTGACCGAGTGCACTCCCCGCGCTCGGCAGCGACAGGAATGTGAGAGTGAGTCAGATGAACAAGCGTGAGTTTTTGCTGTCCGGCCTCAAGGCCGGTGCCGTGGTCAGCCTGCCCGGAGGTCTGTTGGCCTGCGCCAGCACGGTGTCCAGCCAGGATCCGGTGGTGGAAACCGCTGCGGGCAAGCTGCGCGGGCTGCGCAGCGCCCAGGGCTTTGCCTTCAAGGGCGTGCCCTATGGCGAGAGTACGGGCGGAGCGAACCGCTTCCGCGCCCCGGCGGCCAAGCAGGCCTGGGCCGGCGTGCGGGACGCCACCCAGCACGGCGCCAGCGCGCCGCAGCCCAAGGGCGCATCGGTGCCGGAATTTACCTGGTACTGGTCGGATGCGGCCACCAGCGAAGACTGCCTGTCCCTGGCGGTCTACACCCCGGCCCTGGATGGCAAAAAGCGCCCCGTGTTGCTGTGGCTGCATGGCGGCGGCTTTGCCACCGGCGCCGGCACCTCGCCTGGCTTTGATGGCAGCTATCTGGCCCGCGCGCAGGATGTGGTGGTGGTCTCCATCAACCACCGCCTGAATGTGTTTGGGTCGCTGCTGATCGAGGCCCCGGGTTTTGCGGCCGAGTCGGCCAATCTGGGCGTACTGGACCAGGTGCTGGCGCTGCGCTGGGTGCGCGAGAATATTGAGCGCTTTGGTGGTGATGCCGGCAATGTGACCATCTTTGGCCAGTCCGGCGGCGCGGCCAAGGTCACGGCGCTGCTGGGGGCGCCGGCCGCCAAGGGCCTGTTCCACAAGGCCGTGGTGCAAAGCGGCTCGGGCCTGTGGCGCCTGGCCAGCCGCGACAAGGTGGCCCAGGCCAGCCACGGCCTGCTGCAGGAGCTGGGGCTGGACCGCGCCAGCGCTGCGCGCATACAGCAGTTGCCGGTCGAGCAGATTGTGGCGGCCTATAGCAAGCTGCTGGCCAAGACCGGGGGCGTCAGCGAATTTCGCCCCACGCTCGATGGCGTGGTGTTCCAGCAGGAACCCTATGACCCGGTGGCCACGCCGCTGGCGGCCCAGGTGCCGGTGTTGGTGGGCTATGCCCAGCACGAGGCCACGTTTTTTCTGGCGGGCAATCCGGCCAATTTCTCCATCAGCGAGGCCCAGCTGCAGGCGCGGGTGCAGAAGTTTCTGCGCCTGTCCGGTCCGGCTACGAACGAGCTGCTGCAAAGCTACGAGGCCCATTACCCGGGCAGCACGCCGTCGCAGCGCCTGATCGCCCTGGCCAGCGACTACAACTACAAGCTGCCCACGCTGGCCTTTGCCGATCGCCAGGCCGACCTGGGTGCGGCGCCGGTGCACGCCTATGCCTTCGACTGGACCTCGCCGGCGCGCGCCGGGGCCCTGGGTGCGGCCCACACCGCCGAAGTGCCTTTTATCTTTGGCACGCTGGACGCTGCCCGCGCCCTGGTACAGGACAGCCCGGACCAGCTGCAGGTGCGCGATCGCCTGGGCGCCATCTGGGGCCAGTTCGCCCGCAACGGCAATCCCAACTCCGCCGCCAGTGGCGTACAGAACTGGGGCCGCTACGAGCGCGGTCAGCGCAACACCGCCCGCATCGGCAAGAGTTGGAGCGTGGCCGCCAACCCCGAGGCCCATGCCCGCCAGGCCCTGGCCCAGGTGCCGTTGTATGAGTACAGCTTCCCGGTGTCTTTTGTGCGGGATTGAGTTTTGGCGGGGCATGGCCGCTTCTGAAAACAGGAGCAGCCAGCACAGATAGATTCAGTGTTTCAGGTCTGAAACCATGTAAAAAAAGCCACCCGATTGCGGTGGCTGCTTTGATTTTGGGAGTGCGCTGTGGCTGAGCCCGGTTATCCAGAATGCCATTGCCCGGTCTGGCTGCGTGGTGTGCCAGCAGCCTACTGTCACTGCTAGGCTTTGCCCGCTCCACCGCGATCCAAGCCAGGAATGCAGCTTGTGCTCCGTGTTGGTCGCTCCAGGTACTCCAAAGCGGAATGGTGCATTGGCACATTGGCATTACCGGCGGATTTTGGTGCGGTGCAAAGCAATCTCTTCTTGGTTCTGAAAGGAATTTTATGCAGTGCAAATTGCTGACAGGATTGATGGTGCTGGCATTCGGTTTTTCGGTGCATGCCAATGAGCTCTGGAGCTATGAAGGCAGTGGCGCCCCTGAAAACTGGGGAAAGCTGAGCCAGGAGTTTCAAATCTGTGAAAAGGGGTTCAATCAATCCCCTATAGATATCCAAAGAACAGTGAATGGAAAATTACCAGCGCTGGATATCAATATTCATGTGAAAAATCAGGAGATTATCAACAACGGCCACTCCATACAGATCAATGTGGCCAATGATGATGATTTTTCAATTGATGGCAAAGACTATAATTTAAAGCAATTCCACTTTCACAGTCCCAGCGAGAACAAGATAAAGGGAAAAGAGTTTCCACTGGAGATTCACCTTGTCCATGCAATGGAAGAAGATGGCAACCGCCTTGCGGTGCTGGCCGTGATGGTGGAAGAAGGCAAGCCCAATCCCGCCATTGCGGAGATTTTGAAATCCCTGCCCAAAGAGAAAAACAAGGCAGAGGCTTTGAATACCACCATCAATATTTCATCGCTCTATCCCAAAAGCCGGCATTACTACCGTTTCAGCGGTTCGCTGACCACGCCGCCGTGCACCGAAGGGGTGGTGTGGCTGGTGATGAAGCAGTCCATCAAGGCATCCAAAGCGCAGATTGAGGCCTTTGAAGAAGCCTTGGAGCATGCCAACAACCGGCCGCCGCAGCCGCTCAATGGGCGCGTGGTGGTGGAGTAAGGCGGACGTGCTTAGAGGGTTGTTCAGACAGACTGCAAACCAGGTGACAGATTAGCCCTCTGTAGCCAAAACCTTGGCCGCTGCATCCGGTTCGGTTCCTGGCAACTCCAGCTGCTCCGGCTGGGCCAGTTCCACCCGGTTACGCCCACCGGCCTTGCCGCGGTAAAGGGCCGCATCGGCCTGCTGCAGGGCCTGGTCCAGCGCGCTGGCATGGTCAAAGCATTCGGATATGCCAATGGTGGCGGTGCAGCGTATGGGCCCGTGCAGCGCGGGGCCCGGCACCTGGGCCTGGGCAATGGCCATGCGCAGGCGCTCGGCCAGTTGCAGTGCGCCTGCGTCGTCGGTGTGCAAACAGGCCAGTACAAACTCCTCGCCGCCCAGCCTGCAGGCCAGATCGCCCTGGCGTGCTGTGCTGTGGAGTACCTCGGCCACGCGGCACAGCACCAGGTCGCCCACCTTGTGGCCGTAGCTGTCGTTGATGTGCTTGAAATGGTCTATGTCCACCAGCAGCACATGGGCCGGGCCGGCGCCACGCGAGCGGAAGTAGGTCTCCAGCCCTTGCTGCAGGCCGCGCCGGTTCAGCAGCTTGGTCAGCGGGTCTTGCGAGGCCATGGCTTGCAGCTCATCCGTGAGGCGACGCAGCACCAGCCACACGGCGCAGGGCGGCAGCACCGTGCCCAGAAACGACATATAGATGTAGAACACCGTCTGAAAACGGCTGCTCATATTCAGAGCCTGCATGCCGCCGGAAAGAATGATCACCAGCTTGGCTGCATTGAGCCCGCAAATACCGGCAATCAGCAGCGCAAACACCAGCATTTCGATGCGCAAATCCTTGGCAAAGCTGCGCATACCATGCAAAGCGGCCAGCGTCATGGCCAGAAACAACAGGCTGCAGCTGCCCGACAGCAGCGCAAAACGGGCGGCAGAGCCCAGCGTCCACTGCACCAGCAACTGGGCCGCGGTATAGCCCGCAGCCAAGCTCAGCAGCGGCCACATCACTGGGGTGGGCCGATTGAAAAAGCGCATGGCGCCCAGCACATATCCCACGGGCGCACACAGGGTGAGCGTATGGCTGATGACGCTGGCTGGGCCCCAGCCAGGTGGGCCCGCCAGCAGTTGCAGGATATAGGCGCAGCCCAGCATCAGATTGCCCAGTGCAAACACCTCCATGCCCATGGTTTTGCCATGCAGCCGGGTGCTGATCAGCCAGAACATCAGGCAAAAGCACAGCAGGTGCACGCAAAGCATGCCGAGGATGACGATGGCAACCATGGGGAATCGGTGGGCGCTGGCCAGAGAGTGGGCAGGGCAGGTGGATATGCACCGTGCAGATGCGAGGCACGGGCGCGGGCTGGGGCGCAAAAATGCCGCTGATCGTAAGTGGTTGTAATCTTTTCCGTCAAGAGAGCGGTAGGTCATCAGCCACAGAGCTGCTGCACATGCCATGACAGCCTGGCCAGCCAGGGTCGACGGCGCCGCAAAGCTGCGCTGTACAGCCGCTACACTCGTCAGCACTTTTTACTCCACGAGGCCTATTTCCCATGAAGTCTTCTTCGCTCTTGCTGTCCGGTGCTTTGGTGGTTGGTGGTCTGGCGCTGCCCAGCATGGCAGGGGCGGCCAGCCTGTCCTTTCTGAACCACACCATCACCAACCGCATTCCGGCCAAGGATGTACCGGCGTTTCAGGCCACGGTGGCCGAGGTGCTGAACCAGTCGGCCGATGGCCAGACCACGCAGTGGAGCAGCTCCGAGGGCGTGCCGCGCCGGGCGCCGGTGCAGGCCGCGCTGACGCCGCTGCAGACCACGGAGACCAAGACCTTCAGCGCCTGCCGCCTGCTGAATGCCGATATCCGCCAGCACAAGTCGCAAGAGACCTGGAAGTTCTGGTTCTGCAAGCAGGAAGATGGCAGCTGGAAGGCCAGCGGCGGGATACCCAAGTAACTCCCCCTGAGCGGCTACGCCGCTTCACCTCTTTCTGGCGCTACGCGCCGGAGGGGATGGCACCGGCACTGCGGGGCGGCGCGGCTTCCCTGCGGGCATTAAAAAATCCCGCCAAAGGCGGGATGTGAAGATGTCTTGAAGCGGCCCGTCATGGGCCGTTGATGTTTGGGGTTGCATCAAACCTGCTTCAGGCGGAACACGCTGACCATCTGCGACAGCTCCGTCGTTTGCTGCTGCATGGACTGGGCGGCGGCGGTGGACTCTTCCACCAGGGCTGCGTTTTGCTGGGTGACCAGATCGATCTCCACCACGGCGCGGTTGATCTGCTCGATGCCCGAGGTCTGCTCGTGGCTGGCGGCGGTGATCTCGCCCATGATGTCGGTCACGCGCTGGATGCTGCGCACGATTTCCTGCATGGTCTGGCCGGCCTCGTTGACCTGCTGGCTGCCTTCCTGGACCTTGTCCACGGAGTTGCCTATCAAGGCCTTGATCTCCTTGGCCGCTTCCGCGCTGCGCCCGGCCAGGGTGCGTACCTCGCCGGCCACCACGGCAAAGCCACGGCCTTGCTCGCCGGCGCGGGCGGCTTCCACGGCGGCGTTGAGTGCCAGGATGTTGGTCTGGAAGGCGATGGAGTCGATCACGCCAATGATGTCGGCGATTTTCTTGGACGAATCGGTGATGGCGCCCATGGTCTCCACCACCTGCGACACCACCTGGCCGCCCTTGGTGGCTACATCCGAGGCGGACAGCGCCAACTGATTGGCCTGATGGGCGTTGTCGGCGTTTTGCTTGACGGTGGAGGTCAGCTCCTCCATGGAGGCAGCGGTTTGCTGCAGCGAGCTGGCCTGCTCTTCGGTCCGGGCCGACAGGTCATGGTTGCCTGCAGCGATCTGGCTGGAAGCGGTGGCAATGCTGTCGGTTCCCAGGCGCACCTGGCCCACCAGCCGGCCCAGGCCGACGTTCATATCGTGCAGTGCCTGCAGCAGCTGGCCGGTTTCGTCGGTGCTGTGGCTTTGGATGTCGGCGCTCAAGTCGCCATCGGCCACGCGGCGGGCCACGGCCACGGCGTTTTGCAGCGGGCGGGTGATGCCCACCGTGAGGCGCCAGGCCGCGAACAGGCCCATGGCCAGCGCCAGGGCGGCCAGGGTCAGCAAATAGGCCTGGCTGTTCTTCTCGATTTGCTGCACCTCTGCGGCCCGGGCATCCAGGCTGCTGCGCTGCAGGCGAACCAGATCGGCCACATGCTGCATGTAATTGCGGGCCGAAGGCAGATAGGACTGCATCAGCTGCGCCTCGGCCTCGCTGGCCATGCCGCTGCCCTTGAGCTGGCTGACCTTGTCACGGGCAGCCAGGTAGTCCTTGCGAATGACCATGATCTTGTCCATGACCTCGCGCTCCGGCGGTGTCAGCAGGGGCTCAATCTGCTTCAGCAAATCGGCTGTGCTTTGGCTGGTGGCGGCAATATCGTCGGCAAAGAAAGGCACCAGGCTGGCATCGCTGCTTTTGGCAATGGCCGTGGTGCGTGCTACCGCCACGGCGATGTTGCTGTTCCAGTCGCTGATGAGGCGCTCCTTGGTCAACGGCTCTTGCATCATGGCCTGCGTGGCCAGTCCCACGGCACGCAGCTGCCACATGCCGATGGCAGTGGTAAAGACCGTGAATGCAAGCATGACGGCAAAGCCCAGGCCCAAGCGCGAGCCGATGTTTAGCTGGGAAAATTTCATGAAATGACTTGTTTAGCGTGCAAAACGGGTCCCCGGAATAGCGGCGGGAGCCCAGGTCTTGCCTGGCGAAATGGGTAAAAATAGGTAGAAACACTAGTGTCCAAGGCTTGGACATGTCTTGCTGGGGGCGGGCAAGAGGGGGCAGAAAAACACCGTTTTTAGGGCGGCCCTTGCATGGTGTGCGCCAAAACCTGCTAGGCAAGGGTTTTCTTCGCTGATGCGCCAAGGCGTGGCAGCACGTCAGCGGCGGCGCGTCGCCATCACAGGTGGGTGGCGACGCGCTGCGTCAAGGTAGGCCACACGGCCCACCGTCAGGCAAGGCGGCTGGGCTGTGTGGAGCGGATGCCCGTAGTGTCAGGCGCCGCGCTTCAGGTTGCATCCAGCTGCCCAAAGCGCGGATAGCCCCCGGTGTCCGGAAAGCTGGCCTCGCGTTTTTGCTGGCCGGCTTGCACGGCCTCCATCACATGGCGGTTGCTCCAGATGCCGGACTGCAGCCAGCCCATTTGGCGCAGGCTGTCTTCCACGCTGTGGTCGCGTGCGTAGTGCAGGGCCTGCTTGCTGCCCCAGATGGCCACGGGTGGGTGCTGGGCAATCTCGCGGGCGCAGTCCATGGCGGCTTGCAGCGCGGCTTCGGGGCTGTCCAGCACGGCATTCACAAAGCCGTGTTGCAGGGCCTGGGCCGCAGGCCAGCGGCGGCCGGTATAGGCCAGCTCCTTCACCAGGCCCATGGGCAGCAGCTTGGGTAGGCGCTGCAGGCTGCCAATGTCGGCCACCATGCCGATATTGATTTCCTGCACACAGAAAAAAGCGTCTTGCGTGGCATAGCGTATGCAGGCGCAGGCCACCAGGTCCAGCGCGCCGCCCACGCAGCCGCCTTGTATAGCGGCAATCACCGGCATGCGCAGCTGTTCGATGCGGGTCAGCGTGGCCTGCATGTCCCACAGCATTTCGGCCAGCGCGGAGCGGCCTTCGGGGCTGCGGTCATCGGGGGCAAAGCCGGGGTTGGCAAAGGTCTCCAGTGCCATGCCGGCGCAAAAATGCTTGCCGCTGCTGCTGATGACCAGGGCGCGGGCCGGGCGGGCATCGGGGTGGTGCTGCAGGTGCTGGAGCACGGCGTCCAGCTCGCGCCAGAAGCCGGGGCTCATGGCGTTCATGCGCTCGGGCTGGACCAGCTGCAGATGGGCGATAGGGCCCTGCAGCGTGAAGCGGAAATGGCTGAGAGCGGGGAGGGCGGCAGTGGCAGAGGTGGATGCAGTCATGCCTGCACTCTAGGTGCTGTGGCGCTGCCCTGTCACTGGCACAAGCGCCAGGTGTTGCACCAGGGTGTCAGCAGAGCGGGGCTGGCACACAGGTGACTGACCGAAAGAGAGGAAGGCCGGCGGCAATCGGGCCGCATTCAGGCCGGAACGATTTGCACCCCATAGCCCTTGCCGCTGGCGATCACTTCCAGCAGGCGGTCGATATTGGGGTGGGCGCCGGGGCGGGCCTTGGCGTCTTCGGTGTGCTCGGCGAACAGTTGCAAGCCTTCTTCGGCCGCTGGGGCATCAATGCGGCCATGCTTGAGCGCCAGCGCGTGGTAGATGGTGAGCGAGCCTGTTTTGCCCGGTGCGTTGGGAATCTCGGCCACCACGCTGCCGTTTTCATCCAGCAGGTGCAGGGCAGCGATTTCGGTGATGGCGGGCAGCAGGCGCAGATTGTCGGCAAAGGCCATGGTAGGTGGTGCAGGGTGGATCAAAAATGCAGATTGTGGGCCAGCTTGCAGGGGCTTGTGGCAAAAGCAAGGCCTTGATGGCCCTCAGTTGCTGGGGAGGCTCGCCTTGAGCGCCTGCAGCGCGGCCTGCATCTGTGCATGCTGCTGGGCATATTCGGGCAGATCGGCAATCTCATTCAACTCTTGCTGCATTACGGCTTGCACGCGCCCGGCGAATGCCGACCACTGTGCTGGCGCCATGAGTTGCTGGGCGCTTTGCAGCAGATCGCTGTCCACGCCATGGGCCAGCGACAACTTACGCACGGCATTGAGGGCAAAGGGCGGGCACAGCATGAGCTGCAGCGCGGTCGAGCACGCCAGGCGCCGCTCGCTATGGCCCTGGCGGCCGTGGCGCAGCGTCAGCAGGGCGATCCACAGCGTACACAGATAGATCAGCGCGAGCATGACAAGCAAGATGGCTTCCGAATGCAGTGCAAACAAGGCAATGGGCAGGGCCATGAACAATGCTGCCGCCAGCAGATACAGCGGCAGCGCAAAGCCCTTGAAACTGGCCGCATGTGCGGCAAGGGCCTGGGCGGGAGCCGGCGCGCCAGGCAGGGCGATGTGCGCAGGGTCCCAGCGCAGCCGGTACAAGGGCTGGTGCAGCAGCCACAGCGGCGGCCACAGCAGCCATTGGCGGCGCAGCGCAAACCCTTCGGTGGCCAGCCGCGCCAGCCACTGTCCACGCCCTCGGCGCAGCAGGCCTTGCTCGGGCTGCAGTGCCAGGGCAGCGTCATACAGATAGAACAGGGCGATGGCCAAAACCATCTGCACTTCTGCGGAAATTGTGAAATACAAGGCGCGGCGCTTTCGTGGCGGCAAAAAACAAACCCCGCGATCTTAGCGATACGCGGGGCCGGCGTGGAAGCAAGAACAATCAGTCGTTCTTCTTGCGCTTGAAGAAGCGGCCAATGCCGGCGAACAAGGCCACCACGGCAGCGGCAATGAACTTCCAGCCAGCGGCCAGGAAGCCGCCAATCACGCCCCACAGGCCTTTTTTGGTGGCCACGGCAGCGGCGCCGCCCAGCACCAGGGCGCCCAGGCTGAAGGCGGCCAGCTTGTCACCGTTTTTGAACTCGGCGTAGCTCAGACCGCTGTTGTACTGAAAGCCTGTGAGCAGCTTTTTGAATTCCTGGGTGTCTTGGCCCAGCGTGTCGACATCGGACACCAGGGTGGCGCTCATCACACCGGTACGGCCCAGAATGCGCGAGGTGTAGTTCACATTGCGCTGACCCGATTCATCACGCAGGCGCAGGCCCCATTCCAGGCGGCGTGTGCTTTCGTCATAGTGGGGCGGGACTTCCCAGCCCTCGGTATAGACCGCTTCCAGGCCCAGTCGCTGGCGCTCCTTGTTGCTCTCCTTGTCGTCGGCCTGCATGGACTTGAGCAGCTCGGCCGCGTCGATTTTCTCGTCGTCCTTCACATAGCCGGTCTCATCGAAGGAGAACACCACAAACCAGTCCAGGGACTTGGGCGCGATCAGATAACGGTCGCTGCTGGGCGGGTTGCCCATGGCCTGCAGCAGCGTGGAGGTATCGGCCGGGTCCAGAAAGGCAAAGCCTTCCGGAATGGCGATGCTGGCTTTGCCGGCAATATGGCCCTGGCCTTTTTCCACCCAGTGCAGCTGCTGAATTTCCGGAGGCAGCTCGTTGGCAGGCTCGGCATTCTTGGCCCAGGCGCCCAAAGACAGTGACAGGCCGAGCACAGCTGCGGCGACGGACTTGAACATACAACTCTTCCCTTTGTTATGAATCTAGTGGCGCGCATTGTAGGAGGGCCGTCTGTGTCGTCTTGTAGGTCCCGGGGAGATCAATTGCAAAACATCCAAAACAGGGTGACTGTTTGGGGCCAGGCGCGTGGCGTTAGCGCATGTTCTTAGCCCAGGGCCACGCCGGCTATGGCGCCCAGCAGCACCACGGCCACCGGTGGCAGGCGGCCCACGGTGAGCAGCGCCAGATAAAGCAGGGCAAGGGCACAGTCCTGCCGGCCCAGGATGGCGCTGGTCCATACCGGGTCATACAGCGCGGCCAGCAGCAGGCCGACCACGGCCGCGTTCACGCCAGCCAACACGCGCTGGGCAGCTTGGGCTGTGCGCAGCCAGGCCCAAAAAGGCAGAGCGCCCAGCACCAGCAAGGCCGCAGGCAGAAAAATGGCAAACAAGGCCAGCAGGCCGCCAGCCCACCCCGTCCAGGCACCCAATGGCAGCAAGGCGCCCAGGTAGGCCGCCAGCGTGAACAGCGGGCCGGGCACGGCCTGGGCGGCGGCGTAGCCGGTCAGAAACTGCGCGTTGTCCAGCCAACCGGGTTGCACCACGCCGTTTTGTAGCAGCGGCAGCACCACATGGCCGCCGCCAAACACCAGCGCACCCGCCTGGTAGAACACGCTGCCGGCCTGCCATAACGGCGACTGCGTGGCATAGGCCAGCAGCGGCAATGCCAGGCCCAGTGCCAGGCACAGCAGCAAAAGGGCTGCTCCGGTGCGGCGCGAAATATTCACCTGCAGTGTGGGCTCATTGCTGGACGCAGCCGATGCCGCAGGCAAGGCCGGGCGCACCCAGCGCCAGCCTACGAGGGCTCCCAGGGCAATCACCAGCAACTGCACGCCCGTGCCGGGCAATGCCACGGCCAGCACGGCCGCACCCAGGGCCATGGCCGCACGTAACCGGTCAGGGCATAGGCTGCGGCCCATGCCCCAGACTGCCTGGGCCACCACGGCCACAGCCACCAGTTTGAGTCCGTGCAGCAGACCGGAGTGAGCCCACTGCACGCTATGCGGGGCCTGCGAAAGGCCCACGGCCAGGGCCATCAGCAGCAAGGCCGAAGGCAGCGTAAAACCCAGCCATGCGGCCAGCGCTCCCCAGCTACCTGCACGCAGCTGGCCCAGGGCCATGCCGACCTGGCTGCTGGCCGGGCCGGGTAGAAATTGGCACAGCGCCACCAGATCGGCGTATTGCGCATCGCTCAACCATTGCCGGCGCTGCACAAAAGCCGTGCGGAAATAGCCCAGGTGGGCGACGGGACCACCAAACGAGGTCAGGCCCAGCTGCAGAAACACGGTAAAGACCTGTAGCACCCGCCGCCAATGTGGGTGTGGGGCGGTCACAGAAGTCATGGAGCAAGAGGCAAGAGAGGCAAAAGGGGCAAGAAAGCGCTGCGTGCAGGAGACACGCAGCGCGTTTTTACATGGCGTTTTGCAGCAGCACGCGGTGAATGTAGTCCCACTCCTCAGGCGTGACCTCGGTGATGGACAGACGATTGCCCCGCTGCAGCACACGCATCTCCTGCAGTGCTGCGTGTTCGCGCAGCTCGGGAATCAGGATGGGGCGGGTCTTGTACAGGGCCTGCACATCCAGCAGCAGCCAGCGCGGTTTGTCGCGCGGGCTCTTGGGGTCGTAATAAGGGGAGGCGGGGTCGAACTGGCTGTCGTCTACCCGCAGATGGCCTGCAATGCGGGCCAGGCCGTAGATGCCGGGCTCGGCGCAGCTGGAGTGCCAGTACAGCACACCATCACCCACACGCATTTGGTCGCGCATGTAGTTGCGAGCCTGGTAGTTGCGCACCCCATCCCAGGCAATGGTCTGCCCGGGGGCGGCCAGGGCATGGTCTATGGAATAAGCGTCTGGCTCGTTTTTCATCAGCCAGTAGCGGGCGGTGGAGGCATCGGTCATGGCCGCAATGATCGCCGATTTGCGCCATGCCCTGCATCGAGAGCCTCGGGGGTGCGCTCAAAAAAACAGGTGCCTTGTGGCACCTGAAACACGAGCGAGCGATGAGGAAACAGGAAAGCGTTGGGAGTGAAGATTGAGGTGGTGTCGGTGTTCAAGGGCCTTTGCTGCGCACCAATTGGTAAAGCGCCAGCAGGGCAATGGCGCCTGCGATCGAGGCAATCCAGCCCGCAGGCTGACCAGGCAGATACAGACCCAGGGCCGCGCCCAGGTAGCTGGCCAGAAATGCACCAACGATACCCAGCAGCATGGTCATGATCCAGCCCATGCTGTCGTCCCCGGGTTTCAGCGCGCGAGCGATCAATCCGATGACCAGACCCACAGCCAAAGTGCCTAACAACGACATCACGTACAACCTCCTATGCAATGCACAAATTGTAGAAACTGTGCAGGGGGCGGGTTGTCGGACAGAGGCTTTTTGGAATGCTTCCCGCAAGCGCGCCGACAGTGGGCGTAGCTGCCGTGCGCTTGTGGGTGCTATGCCTGCAGCGCAGCCAGCCAGCGCTGCAGGCCTTCTTGCCAGGCCTTGGGTTGGCCCAGAAAGGCCGAGGCATCCACGGGCTGCAGCTGCGGTGCCGGGTCGGCTGCGGTTTGCCACGACAGCGCCCAGGTGGGAAAACCCTGGCCACCCACTTGCTGCAGCATGCGGCGGCTGTCTTGGATATGGGCCAGCGTGGGGTCGCCCAGCTGGCCCACATAGGTCGCTGCAAATGCCTGAGGGTCCAGGCCTGCCTCGGCGGCGATTTGTTGCAAGGTGTCGGCGTCGCTGATGGTGCGGCCTTGCACATAGTGGGCTTGCTGGATGCGGTGCAGCAAATCCAGGGCGTGCACGGCCGGGCGGTCTGCGGGCTGGGCCATGGTCTGCACGGCCAGCAGGGCGGTGATGGGCGGGGCGGAGTCCAGCAAGGTGCCCACCTGGTTCAGCAGGCCATCGGTATAGGCTTCGCCAAAGGGCTGTCCGGTGAGCTGGTGAATGCGCTGGTCATGGGGGAGCACATGGGCGCGCCAGTCGGCGGTGATGCGCTTGGCCTGTGGCCCGGCCAGCATGCCGCCGGCATGCCACTGCAGCTGCAGTCCGGGAATATGCCGGGCCGCATCCACCAGGGGCGCGGCGGCATAGCACCAGCCGCACAGAGGGTCAAAGATGTAATGCAAGGTGGCGCTGGGCTGGGCTTGGGGCATAGGGAATGTGATGGGGCAGGGAGTCGGGTGGACAGGTCTTTGCAAGGGTTTTGTGCCGCTTGCATGTCAAAAAATGTTTCTGCAGGGGCACAATCTGCGGCTGGTTACCGGTGTGTGGATGTCGGCTTCAGGGGGAAGCGCAGGCGCTGCGCGCCTTCAGGATTTCCATGCAAGCTTTCACCGAATGGCTCAAGGCGGTCAATGACATCGTCTGGGGCCTGCCCATTATCGTGCTCATTCTGGGTACGGGCTTTTATCTGCAACTGCGCCTGCGCTTCATGCCGCTGCGCAATATTGCCTACGGCTTTCGCATGATCTGGCGCAGCCGCCATGCCAATGACAAGGCCCATGGCGATATCTCGCCCTATGCCGCGCTGATGACGGCGCTGTCGGCCACCGTGGGCACGGGCAATATTGCCGGCGTGGCCACGGCGATTGCCGTGGGCGGCCCGGGCGCACTGTTCTGGATGTGGATGACGGCCCTGGTCGGCATGGCCACCAAGTACGCCGAGGTGCTGCTGGCTGTGCACTACCGCGAAAAAGACGCCAAGGGCCAGTGGGTGGGCGGCCCCATGTATGCCATCAAAAACGGCCTGGGCCGCAAGTGGAAATGGCTGGGCACGCTGTTTGCCATCTTCGGCGGCCTGGCAGGCTTTGGCATTGGCTGCATGGTGCAGTCCAACGGGGTGTCCAGCGCCATGCATGATGCCTTTGGCATTCCGTTGTGGGTCACGGGCCTGGTTTGCGCGGTGTTGACGGCGGCCGTGATTCTGGGCGGCATTCAGCGTATTGGCGCCGTGGCGGAGAAGCTGATTCCCGCCATGTGCATTGCCTATGTGCTGTGTGTCGGCGTGGTGCTGGCGGTGTTTGCCGGCCAGATTCCGCAGGCCCTGGCCACCATCTTCGAGCAGGCGTTCAGCCCCACGGCGGCCACGGGCGGCTTTATAGGCTCCACCGTGCTGATGGCGATCCGCATGGGCGTTGCGCGTGGCATCTTCTCCAACGAGGCTGGCCTGGGTACGGCCGGCATTGCCCAGGCTGCGGGCGCCAGCAAGGACCCGGTGTTCTCCGGCATCGTGGGCATGATGGGCACCTTCATCGACACCATCGTGGTCTGCACCATGACCGGTCTGGCGATTGTGGTCACCGGCGTGTGGCAGGGCGGCGCCAATGGCGCGGTGCTGAGCGCGCAAAGCTTTGAGGCCGCACTGCCCGGCGTGGGCAAATATGTGCTGGCCATTTGCCTGGCGGTGTTTGCCTTCACCACCATCCTGGGCTGGGCCTATTACGGCGAGAAATGCTGGACCTATCTGGTGGGCCCCATCTGCGAGAAGCCTTTTCGCATTCTGTGGGTGATCGGCACCTACTTTGGCGCTGTGGCCACGCTGGACCTGGCCTGGCTGATTGCCGACACGCTGAACGCGCTGATGGCCATTCCCAATCTGATTGCGCTGCTGTTGCTGTCCCCCGTGGTGGCCAGGCTGACGCGCGACTACTTTGCACGCAAGCAAAGCGGTCAGCTGGAGCACTGATTCAAAACCATAGCTACCCTTGCTGGTAGATGGCGGTTTTCAGCATGAAACATGGCTGAAAACTATAAAAGGGGCGCATCAAGCGCTCCTTTTTTTGTGATCTCTCCAGGCTCAACGGGCAGGCGTAATCACAATCTTTCGGAACTCAATCGCGCTATGGTCCCCTTGTAAATAAATGGGGCCGGCTGCCGCTTCTTGGCTGTCCAGGGCGCCGCCTGTGATGCCAGGGATCTCTTGGTTGGAGATGATGGTTTTTCCGTTGGCGGTAATGCTGACCATGCGGCCGATCAAGCTGATGTCGAATACCTGCCATTCACCAGGCCCCGTGCTGCTCCATTCGCTGGGAGTCAGAAAACCATAAATGGCGCCGAATGAAGTTCTCCCCAGAGGGGCTTCTTTTTTGTTGTCTTCAATCTGTATCTCATGCCGGCCACGCAAGTAAATGCCGCTGTTCCCACCCGGGGGATATCGGAATTCGATATGTAATTGAAAGTCGTTGAATACTTTCTCGCTGATGAGGTTCGCGCCTTGCCGTGCATTGGTCAGAATGCCGTTGCGTACCTGCCAGTGACTGTTTGCACCGGAAGGGCGCCACCCCTCCAGGTCGCTGCCATTGAACAAGTCCATGGGCTGGCCCCAGTTTGGGGCTTTCTCCCGCTTGAGTGCAGGGGCCCGCGTGCCGCGAAACGGCTGTGGCTGCCCTTCATGGTTGGTGAGCTTGCCTTCGATCTGATCGCCCACCAGCTTGCCCGTCAGCCGTATCTCCTCGGTGTTGCGCTCCCACTGGGAAGGGATGGAAAACGAGAAATTTCCGTTGTCAAAAGTGATTGTTGAAATGGGCCTGGCACTGCCGAATGCGCCGACGTAACGGCCAACCAGGGCTTTGAAGCCTGAGTGCTCGACTTCCAGCCATGAAGGCGTTGGCTGGGGTGTATCAAGCAATTCGAGATCCCAGCGACCTATAAGCTGGCTGGAATCTGAAGAGGACCCAGGCTTTGCAGTCTTGGAGTTTGACTGTGCATAAAGCATGGGCGATGAAAAAATCAAAATACCGAGAATGCAGTAATTGAAGGTTTTTTTCAGCATAAAGGATGATAGGCATCCAGGCGGAAAATGGGAAGAAATGAATTGTTATTGTTTTGTGGTTTGAATTTTGATAAAAAGATTTAATTTTGAAAATTAAAAGACAAAAAATATTTGTATGAAAAATGACAAATAAAATCAAGGAGCAGCAGAAGTAAAAAATGCGCTTTGCAAATAAGAAAACAGAGCTTCTTTGGCCTGCTGCAGGCCTATTTTTGATTTGCAAGCAATGGATTGCGGGGATGGGGCCGGAGCCCCAGCCTGGTTTGCCGTGATTTTTGATAAGGTTTACAGCTTGTGCAGCCGTTCCAAGGCCGCCAGCAAGGTCTCGTCCTGCTTGGCAAAGCAAAAGCGCACCACCTTTTGGTCAAAGCCGTCGCCATAAAAGGCCGACAGCGGAATGGCGGCCACGCCGACTTCCTTGACCAGCCATTGGCAGAACTCGGCTTCGTTCAAGTCACTGATGGCCGAGATGTCGGCACACTGGAAATAGGTGCCCGCCGTGGGCAGCAGCTTGAAGCGGGTTTGCGCCAGGCCTTGGGCAAACAGATCGCGCTTGCGCTGGTAGAAGGCGGGCAGCTCCAGATAGGGCGCCGGGTCTTGCATATAGCTGGCCAGGCCCACCTGCATGGGTGTGTTGACGGTGAACACATTGAACTGGTGCACCTTGCGGAACTCGGCCATCAGCGCGGCCGGGGCGGCCACGGTGCCGACTTTCCAGCCGGTGACGTGGTAGGTCTTGCCGAAGCTGGAGACGATGAAGGCGCGCGCGGCCAGGCCGGGAAAGCGCGCCGCGCTCTCATGCTGGCCACCGTCGAACACCATGTGCTCGTAGACCTCATCGCTGATCAGCAGCACATTGGTGGGTGCCAGCAGGTCTTCGAGCTGCTGCATCTCGGCCGCAGTCCATACCGTGGCGCTGGGGTTGTGCGGGGTGTTGATGATCAGCAGCCGGGTCTTGGGCGTGATGGCTGCTGCGATCTTAGCAAAGTCGGGGCGGAAGCTGCCCGGGGTCAGCGGCACACGCACCACGCTGCCGCCAGCCAGTGCGATATTGGGCGCGTAGCTGTCGTAGCAGGGGTCGAGCACGATGACCTCGTCGCCCGCCTGCACCGTGGCCAGAATGGCCGTCAGAATCGCTTGCGTGGCACCGGCGGTGATGGTGATTTCGCTGGCAGCGCTATATGTACGGCCATGCAGTGCTTCTATTTTTGCAGCAACCGCCTCGCGCAGCTGGGGCATGCCAGGCATGGGCGGGTACTGGTTGTGGCCGGCGCGCATGGCGTCGTTCACGGCATCCAGCAAGCTGGGGTCGCAACCAAAGTCCGGAAAGCCCTGGCCCAGGTTGACGGCCTGGTGCTCGGCTGCCAGGGCCGACATCACGCTGAAGATGGTGGTGCCGACCTGGGGCAGGCGGCTGGGAAATGTGGGCGTGGAGGGGGTGTGTGCGGTGCTCATCGCTCAATCACGGCAAAGGAAAAAGCCCGGAAGGCCGGGCTGAGAAGGGGGAAGGAGGGAAGGGCGGTGCCAGTTCACAGCTCGTAGTCATTGACCTGGCCGGTCATGGCGCGGGCAATGAGGTCACGGCTGAGGCGGTCGCTCAGCGTTTCGGCAAACTTGTAGACAAAGTTGCGCAGATAGGCGCCGCGCTTGAAGGCCACGCGGGCCACGCTCTGGCCGAACAAATGGCCCACGGGGCGGGAGACCAGGTCCAGACCCGGGTCCTCGCGCATGGCCATTTCGGCCACGATGCCAATGCCCAGGCCCAGGCGCACATAGGTCTTGATCACGTCGGAGTCAATGGCCTCCAGCACGATGCGGGGCGTGATCTTGCGCGTGGCAAAGGCCGCGTCGATCTTGTTGCGGCCGGTGAACGAGGGGTGGTAGGTGATCAGCGCTTCCTGACCTATGTCCTCCAGGCCGATACGCTCTTTGGTGGCCAGGGGGTGGCCCTTGGGTACCACCAGCACGTGCTCCCATTCATAACAGGGCAGGGTCACCAGGTCGGGGTAGTCGGCCAGGGACTCGGTGGCCATGCCGATCTCGGCCACCTCGTCCAGCACCATGCGTGCCACCTCGTGCGGCGTGGCCTGGTGCAGGCTGATATTGACCTTGGGATAGGTGTCGCGCAGCTTGGCCACGGCATTGGGCAGCACATAGCGCGCCTGGGTGTGGGTGGTGGCAATGCTCAGCGTGCCGCTGTCCTGGGCGCTGAACTGCTCGCCAATGCGCTTCAGGTTGCCCACCTCGCGCATGATGAGTTCAATGCTTTTGAGCACATGCTGGCCGGGCTCGGTGATGCGCTTGAGGCGCTTGCCGTGGCGGGCGAAGATGTCCACGCCCAGCTCTTCTTCCAGCTCGATGATGGCCTTGGATACACCGGGCTGCGAGGTATGCAGGGCCTTGGCGGCCTCGGTGAGGTTAAGGCCGCGGCGGGCGGCTTCCTGGACGAAGCGGAATTGGTGCAGATTCATAAGCGGATGTCAGCTGGTGTGGACATCATTATGAATGATTTATCTAAGATTTTGGTTTTTTATATATTTCTCCCTGTGCGATCTGGGCCAGCAAGGCGATCACACGGGGGTCTTCGCCCACGGGCGTGGCGCTTTCCAGTAGCAGGCCGGGGTGGGCGGCGCGGGCGGCCTCCAGCAGCAGTGGCAGGTCTTCGCGCGCATGGCGGCCGGTGCCGAGGAACAAGGGCAACACCGTGATGCGCGTGCAGCCTTGCTGCACCAACTGCTCGACAGCACTGGACAGGTCGGGGCTGCTGATTTCCAGATAGGCGCAGACGCAGGGCAGATCGGGTTGCAGGCGCTGCAGCTCGGCCTGCACGGCCTGTATGGGGGCATGCCACAGCGGGTCGCGCGAGCCATGGGCAAACAGCAGCACGCCGGCCTTGGGCGGGCACGGTGTGCTGCCGCTGTGGGGGCCGCTCACCGCCGCAGCACCAGCCAGGCAAAAGCGCCCAGCGACAGCAGCGAGTAGATCACCCCAGGCGCTGCCGCCGTGAGCATGGGCTGCCAGTTGTTGAGGTTGCCGGCGTAGCCGAAGACGTTGTTCAGCAGGAAGAAGCTGATGCCCGCCATCACACCGCCAAACACATAGCCGGCAATGCCGCCGGAGCGGAAGTGCAAATAGGCAAAGGGCAGGGCCAGCACCACCATCACCAGGCAGCTGAGCGGGTAGAACACCTTGCGCCAGAACTCGATCTCGTACTTCTGGGCCGACTGGTCGTTGTTCTCCAGGTGCTGGATGAACTGGAACAACTCGATGGTGGGCATGCGGTCGGGCTTGTGCACAGCCGCGGCCACCATATCGGGCGTCAGCTCGGTGGCGAAGTTGTAGCTGGGCTCGTTAAAGCGCTCCACCTTGGCTTCGGTCGCATCGGGGTAGTGAAACTCCGAGCGCTGCACCTGTTCCAGCTGCCAGTGGGTGCCATCCACGGCCAGGCCTTTGGCAGCGTGAATCTGGCGCCGCATGCGGCCCTCGCGGTCGAACTCGAAGATGCGCAGATTCAGCAGTTCATCGCCGCGTATGTTGCGCACATTGATGGCCAGGGTGTTGCCGTTCTGGCGCTCCTTGAGCCAGGCGCCGGTAGAGCCCGTGGTGACGGTCTTGCCCATGAATTTGGCCTGGGCAGCGGTGGCGGCCCGCTCGGACATGGGGGCAATATAGTCGCCCACCACAAAGGTCAGCAGCACAAAGCCGGCGCCCACGGTGAGCAGGGTGCGCAGCGCCAGCCAGGGGCCCAGGCCGCTGGTGCGCATGATGGTGAATTCCGAGCTCTCGGCCAGCCGCGCCATCACATAGATGGTGCCGATCAGCACCGTGATGGGCAGCAGCTCGTAGAGGTGGTTGGGCACTTCCAGCAGCACCACCAGCATGGCGTAGCCGGTGGTGTAGCTTTCGGAGCGGCCCACATAGCGCATTTCGTCGAGCAGGTCGAAGAAAAAGAACAGCGCCAGAAACGCCAGGGTCACGAAGGCCACCGTGGTGATGACGTCGCGGAAGATCATGCGGCGCAGCGTCTTCATGCGGCGGCTCCTTGGTTGCGGCGTGGCAGCAGCTGGGCTGGCGTCCAGCGATAGTGGCGGGCCATCAATGCCAGGCCACCTATGAGCAGCACCGTGCCATGCAGGCCCAGCACAAAGGCGGGCATGCTCATCTTGCCCGAGCCCACCCAGCTCTGGCCCAGGGTCATTAGGTTGTAGTAGAGGACAAAAGCCAGCAGGGCCACGGCCAGGCTGGTGCTTTTGCCCGCGCGCGGGTTGGCACTGGTCACGGCCAGGGCCAGCAGCACAAAGTTGAGGGCCGCCAGCGGCAGTCCCATGCGCCAGCCCAGCTCGGCTTGCTCCGGAATGTCGTTGGAGCCCAGCAACTCCAGCGTGGGTTTGGCCTTGGTCAGCTGGGCGGCCGCGCTGGCGCTGTTGCCCTCGGACAGGCGCACGGCGTATTCCTGAAACTGGCTGATGCGCAGGCCGGCGTCGTCGGGCTTGGTTTCCACCCGTTGGCCGTCGACCAAAACGGCCATTTTGTCGCCATTTTGTATCTGCAGCCGTGCGCTCTTGGAAGAGGTCACCACCTGCTTGCCCTGGGTGTTGTCGACGATGAAGACATTGCTGGCCGAGTCTGCCGACAAGGATTCCTTATCAATAAAGAACACCCGCAGGCCATTCGCAGATTCCTGGAATTCGCCAGGGGCAATGCGGTCCACATCGCTGCGTTGCTCGAACTGCTCGCGCATTTGCTGCACCTGCTGGTTGCTCCAGGGCCAGACCCACAGCGATAGTAGGCCTATGATCAGCACCACGGGCCAGGCAAAGCGCAGCAGCGGCCGGCACAGGCTGGCAAGCCCGCGACCGCTGGCGAACCAAATCACCATTTCGCTGTCTCTGTACATGCGCGTGAGCGTGCCCACGATGGCCACGAACAGGCTCAGCATGAGAATGGTGGAGAGCTGACTGAGCACGGTAAAACCCATGACCAGCAGAACGTCGGAGGGGCTGACGGAGCCCTTGGCGGCTTGGCCCAGGGTGCGGATGAGCATCATGGTCATGACCACGGTGACCAACACCACCAGGGTGGCACCAAAGCTGCGAGCCAGCTCTTTGCGTATGGATGAATCGAATAACATCGGCTTAAAGGAAAACACCGATTATGAACTTTGATCTCAAGGCCTTGGACCTGGCGGGTGCTGCCGCCGAAAAATGTGATGCTTTGTTGCTGCTGGTGCCCGAGGGCTTCAAGCCCGGCAAGGACCCGCTGTCCCAGTGCATTGCCCAGGCGCGCAAGGCTGGGGATCTGGAGCTGGCCGCAGGCAAGCAGCTGGCCCTGTACCAGCCGGCAGGCGTGGCGGCGCGCCGCGTGCTGCTGCTGGGCGCAGGCAATGGCGATGCGAAGGCAGTGCGTAGCGCATTGACGGCAGCAGCTGCCACACTGAAAGCACCGGCCTGCAAGCGTGCCGTGGTCTGCCTGGCTGCGCTGGACGCCCCTGCCGTGGTGGCGGCTGCCGTGCAGACGGTGGCCGAGGTCAGCTATGTCTACACCGCCACCAAGCCTGAGGCCAAGACCCCGGCCCTGGCCCGCGTGACCGTAGCCGTGACCGATAAGGCCGCTGCCGCAGAAGCCTTTGCTCTGGGGGAGGCCGTGGCTGCCGGCGTGGGCCTGGCGCGTGAATGGGCCAACCGTCCCGCCAACCACGCCACCCCCACGCTGCTGGCAGGCGCTGCCAAGACGCTGGCCAAGCAGCGTGGTATCCAGTGCAAGGTGCATGGCCCCAAGGAAGTGGCCAAGCTGGGCATGGGCGCTTTCATGGCCGTGGCCCAGGGCTCGCGCGAGCCGCTGCAGTTCATCGAGCTGCACTACCAGGGTGCTACCAAGTCGCAGGCCCCTGTGGTGCTGGTGGGCAAGGGCATTACCTTTGACACCGGTGGCATTTCGCTCAAACCCGCTGCCGGCATGGACGAGATGAAGTTCGACATGGGCGGTGCGGCCTCGGTGCTGGGCGTGTTCCGCGCACTGGCTGAGCTGCGCCCCGCCATCAATGTGGTGGGCCTGATCCCTGCTTGCGAGAACATGCCTGACGGCCAGGCCGTGAAGCCGGGCGATGTGGTCACCAGCATGAGCGGCCAGACCATCGAGATTTTGAACACCGATGCCGAAGGCCGCCTGGTGCTGTGCGATGCGCTGACTTATGCCGCACGCTTCAAGCCTGCTGCCCTGGTGGACGTGGCGACCTTGACCGGCGCCTGCGTGATCGCCCTGGGTGGACTGCGCAGCGGCATGTATGCCAGCACAGACAATTTGGCCGATGCCTTGCAAAAGGCCGGTGAAGCCGCGCAAGACCTGTGCTGGCGCATGCCGCTGGATGATGACTATGCCGAAGGCCTGAAGAGCACGTTTGCCGATGTGGCCAATGTGGCCGGTCGCGCCGCAGGCTCGGTGACGGCGGCCAAGTTTCTGCAGCGCTTTGTGGGTGATATCCCATGGGCCCACCTGGATATCGCAGGCACAGCCTGGAAGGAAGGTGCTGCCAAGGGCGGTACGGGCCGTCCCGTGGGCTTGCTGGTGCATTACCTGCTGGGCCAGGCCGCAGCCGCCAAGAGTGGCAAGCCGGCCAAGGCTGTCAAGGTGGTGAAGGCGGTCAAGACCGCGCCAGCCAAGGTCGTCAAAGCCGTTAAGGTGGTCAAGGCAGTCCAGACTGTGGCTGCAGCCAAGCCCAAGGCGCCACGCACGCCCAAGCGTGTGGTGGCGGCGCAGCCGATGGTCACGGCTGCTGCATCGCCTGAAGCCCCCAGCGCGGGCCCTGCAGTGTGACGGCAGCCATGACCGAGGTGGCTTTTCACTTCAACGCCCCGGACAAGCTGGGCTATGTGTGCCGCTTTGTACGCAAGGCGTTGCGCCACGACGCCCGGGTGACCGTGGCAGCGCCGGCGCAGGTGCTGGCACATTTGTCGGCACGCCTGTGGAAAAGCGCACCCAGCGACTTTCTGGCCCATGCCACCCCGGGCTGCGATGCTGCACTGGCAGCCCTGTCGCCCGTGGTGCTGGTGGAAGACGCGGCCCAGTCACCCCACCACCAGATTTTGCTGAATCTGCACGATGAGCTGCCCGCAGCGGCCCAGGCTTTTGAGCGGGTGGTGGAGGTGGTGTCGCTCGACGACATGGACCGTGCGCTGGCGCGCCAGCGCTGGAAGGGCTATGCCGCCCAGGGCTATGCCATCCAGCGCCATGACCTGGTGCTGAAAGGAATGTGATGGATGCATTCGGACGCCAGCCTCCGCGCTATGTCCCGACCCTGACCGATGTGGTGGCCGAAGGCCTGCCCATTCACCGGCCTGCCGAGACTGGCGCAGGTGCTGCCCTCTACACGCGGGAAAAAGCGCAGATGCTCCCCCAGGCATTGTCAGAGGCCACGCCGCTGCAGGCTGGGGTGGCGGCACCTGCGGACATGCCGGATGCCGCGCAGCTGCATGAAGAGGTGGTGGCGCGCCTGCTGGCGCGTGTGCAACCCATGCTGGAAACCCAGTTGCGCAATACCGTGGCGGAAGTGGTGCAATCCCATGTAGAACTGCTGGCGCGCAGCCTGTGTGCGGCGGCAGAGGATGTGGTGCGTGCGGCAGTGGCCGATGCCGTGGTCCAGGAGATGCAGCAAGCACCGCGCTGAGGCTGTGGGTGCTCCGGGCCTTTCCCGCTCACGCTTTCTTGGCCCCGGAAAGAAGGTGGGGCTGCTCGCAAGCTTTCTTGCCAACCAGCGGCCGGAGTGCGTGGGCTGGAGCGAGAGGCTAGCGCGCTGCCAGCACCTCGGGGTTGATGATGTTGCTGGGCTGGCCGTTGACGAAGTTCACGATGTTCTCGAAAGCGGCACCAAAGTACAGCTCGTAGTTGTCCTGCTCCACATAGCCGATGTGGGGGGTGCAAATGCAGTTTTCCATGCGCAGCAGCGCATGCCCTTGCAAGATGGGTTCGGTCTCAAACACATCGATGGCGGCCATACCGGGGCGCCCCTGGTGCAGGGCCGTGGCCAGGGCGTCGGGCTCCACCAGCTCGGCGCGGGAGGTGTTCACGAACAGGGCCGTAGGCTTCATCAGCGACAGATCATGGCGCGTGATGCAGTGCAAGGTATCTGGCGTGAGCCGCAGATGCACCGAGACGATATCGCTGCTGGCAAAAAAGTCTTCGCGGGAATAGGCCACCTGGTAGCCATCTGCCAGGGCCTGGGCGCGCGATGCCTCGCGGCCCCAGACCTTGACGCCCATGCCAAAGGCGCGCGCATAGCTGGCCACCAGTTGGCCGATACGGCCATAGCCCCATATGCCCAGCGTGCGGCCGCGCAGCACTGTGCCCAAGCCGAAGTTGGCGGGCATGGATGCGGCCTTGAAGCCTGACTGCTGCCAGGCGCCATGCTTGAGGTTGGCAATGTACTGGGGCAGACGGCGGGAGGCCGCCATAATCAGCGCCCAGGTCAGCTCGGCGGGGGCCACGGGAGAGCCTACGCCTTCGGCAACGGCAACGCCGTAATGGGTGCAGGCCTGCAGGTCAATGTGCGGGCCTACGCGGCTGGTCTGCGAAATCATCTTCAGGCGCGGCAGCTTTTCTAGCAGCTGGCGCGTGATGTGGGTGCGCTCGCGGATCAGCACAATGATGTCGGCGTCGCGCAGACGCACGGCCAACTGGCCTTGGCCCTTGACGGTATTGGTATAGACCTTGGCGTTGAAGGCATCCAGGCGGCCGGCGCAGTGGAGTTTGCGAACTGCGTCTTGGTAGTCGTCCAGAATCACGATGTTCATCGGCTGCATTGATTCTCTAAGCTATTGATCTATTCGAATAAATCTAGATATGCGGACCGTTTGGGCGTAGCCGTTCAGTCTTCGAAGGCGTAGGTTTTTGCCAGTGTGCAGTCAGCGCGCGGGCATCACACTTCACCCTATAGCGTAACTTTTGGCGTCATTTTTGTGTGTACGCCAAAACCTACGCTGATCTGGAGCGGTCATGCACTTTGGCGCGCGATAAGCCAGAGCGCCGCAGGCTAGTCTGAGTATTGTCGTTCAAGGCTGCCAAGGCTTGCGGCTTGAAGCCAGTAAAGCTGGAAAAAATTGGCTTTATCGTGATCAGTCACCGGATGACTCACGCATGCGGCAGGTCAGGGGCGCTTGGCCTGTGCACTGGGGCAAGAAAAAACCGCCTCGATGGGCGGTTGCGCGTTGGGGCAGTGGAGCGCTCAGAAGGCGTCTACGCTGTACTCGCCTTGCGGCGGCTCTTGGGCCAGCAGGCGAAGCACTTCCTCTGGGGAGCGAGGATCAGGCATAGGCGTGGTGTCTTGCTGGGGAGCCTGGTATTGGATGGCGGCGGAAAGAAAAGTCATGGCTGATTCCTTTGAGTCGCGCGGCACGGATTGCCGTTGTGCTGTTTTTGTATAACGTTTGTAGAGCCCAAAGCGTTGACAAGATGAGCCGGCCAAAACGCCTTGGATACACTGCATGCAGAAACGTGCCAGAGCGGCTGAATGGGCGCAGCGCCCGCAAGGGACTGCGCGGGTCCATGATGACCTCGCAGGTTCGAATCCTGCCGTTTCTTGTGTGCACCGTGAGGTAGGCAGCTGTGCTGGATGGGCATGAAGGGAGCATGGTGAGCAGAGAAAACCAGGCAATACGCAGGGGCGCAGCGCGCATGGTGGCGCTGGGGCTGCTGGTGGCTGTGATGGGCTGTGCCAGTCCTGGAGGGCCGCATGGCACGGTGCAGGGAGAGGGCTTTTCTTCCGGGGAGATGTGGCAGTCGGACAGCAACCGCATGGCCACCCTGGCCATGCGCGACAACCTAGACAGCCTGTGGCGCATGGCGGACAAGCTCTACCAGCGCAATCCGGCCGAATGGAAGAAAAGCGCTCAGAGCCGCCAGGAGGCGCTGACCTATCTGCGCATTGCCGTGCTGGAGCGCCAGGACTGGGCCGATCTGCAAGGCCAGCGCGATGTGGCCGCGCTGTCGCTGGCCCTGCAGCCGCATTTTGTGGGGGACCGAGTCGCAGCCTTTGTCTATGCTGCGGCCGATACCATTATTGCGGCCCATGCCGGCAAGATTCGCTTTACGCTGGTGGACAGCCTGGAGCCCCAGCACCTCTACAACGCAGCGCGCAATATGGAGATCGCTAACTGGATTTTGAACAGCCGCCAGGGCGCGGATGGCAAACCGCTGCTGCTGTCCAACCAGTTGGATGGCCAGGGGCAGAACCTCAGCTTTGAGCGGGAGATGGGCAAGATCATCGGTCGGCTGGACCTGCTGGCCAGCTATGCCACGGAGCGCTATCGCCGCTCCGTCATTGGTTATGGGCAAAGCTTGGTGGCAGGGCCTTTTCTGCAGTTTTTGCCGGTGCGCTGAAAGAGGCTGTACCGAGGAATGCCTTGCGCATGTGGCGCAGTCGGGCACAAGGGTATGGCATGCAGCTTGGAGGCAGAAGCAGGCAGGCATGCCACAATTTCCGTTTTGACAAGGCGGCAGCAATAGGCTGCTGGCGTTGTATCGAGGCTCGATCGACTCCTTGTGCCGTACCGGTAGGGCGGGCACTGTGGTGAATGTCGCGGGCCTGTCGTGCCGGGTACTTGTGATTGATTTGATCGTTCCCTCACACCGTGTCCCATCGCCAACCCGTCCGCGTGAACGATATCGCGCAATTCACCACCCTGATCGATGCCCGCACGCCGGCGGAATTTGCGCTGGACCATATTCCCGGGGCCATCAACTGCCCGGTGCTGAGCAACGAAGAGCGGGTGGAAATAGGCACCATTTACAAACAGGTCAGTCCTTTTGAAGCCAAGCGCTTGGGCGCGGCCATGGTGGCAGCGAATCTGGCGCGCCATCTGCATGACACCTTCAGCGACAAGCCTGCGAACTGGAAACCGCTGGTGTACTGCTGGCGCGGCGGCCTGCGCAGCGGCTCCATGGTCACCTGGCTGCGTTTGGTAGGCTGGGACGCGCAGCAACTGGCCGGCGGTTACAAGGCTTTTCGCAGCCATGTGATGGCGCAGTTGGAGGCCTTGGTGCCCCAGCTGCAGCTGCGTGTGCTGTGTGGCGCTACTGGTAGCGCCAAGACCCGGGTGCTGCATGCCCTGCAGCAGCAAGGGGCGCAGGTGCTGGATCTGGAAGGGCTGGCCCGGCACAAGGGCTCGCTGCTGGGCGGTTTGCCCGGCGTGGAGCAACCCAGCCAAAAGC
This sequence comes from Acidovorax sp., assembly GCA_031277855.1. Taxonomy (GTDB): domain Bacteria; phylum Pseudomonadota; class Gammaproteobacteria; order Burkholderiales; family Burkholderiaceae_C; genus Comamonas. Next base: position 275,412 of record JAITLO010000008.1, read on the forward strand.
ATTTCGACACCTTGCTCCATGCCCAGCTGGCGCAGCTGGACCTGTCGCGACCGGTGTATGTGGAGGGTGAAAGCCCCAAAATAGGCCGCGTCGCGCTGCCGCTGGGCCTGGTGGAGCATATGCGCCAGTCGCCGGTGGTAGAGCTGCGTGCCACGCATGCAGCGCGGCTGGCCTTTTTGCTGCAGGACTATGCCTATCTGGGCGATGACGCCGAAGGCCTGGCGCACAAGCTGGGCTATCTCAAGGAGCTGCAGGGCCGAGAGCGCGTGACGCGCTGGCAGCAGTGGGCACAGGAGGGTGCATTGCCGCTGCTGTTTGACGAGCTGATGCAGCTGCACTACGACCCGCAGTACGCCCGCTCGCAAGCCAAGCATTTCAGCCACTGGGGGCAGCGCCAGGTGGTGGAAAGCGATGATTTGACCGAGCACGGCATTGCTGCGGTGGCAGCGCAGATGCTGGCATAGCCCTCCCATTTGGGGGATTTGTGCCCCAGTGTCATGTTCAGCAAGACTCTGCAAGTGCAGGCTGCTCTTGATAGAGGAGCCCGACTCCTGCAAGCGAGGCCTTGGGCAGCGCTGGGACGGTGCGGGGCTTAATCGCGCTTGCTGCGCAGCACCTGGGCATTGGCGGCGTTGACCTTTACCTCCATCAGCTGGCCGTCGGCCTGCAGCACGTTCACCTGGTAGCTGATCGTGCCCCAGTGCTGGTCCAGCTCGGCCGCAATGGCGGTGCCCGGTGTGTGGGCCGTGGCCGCCTCAATGGCTTGCTGCAGGCCGATCTTGGCCGCCTTCAGACGCTCCATGTCCTTGCTCTTTGCCTTGCCATCGGGTTGCTGCACTGTCAGACCGCTGACCGCATCGACCTGGACTTCGATGCGGTTTCCAGTGGCGGTGATGATTTCCAGTTCATAGCGTGGAGCCTGGTGCTCATCGTCGTCGAGCGCCGCATCAATCACCGTGCCAGGCACGGCCTGGGTGGCTTGTTCCACGGCCTGGCTCAAGCTCAGCTTGGACTGCGCCACCAGCAACTGCCATTCGGAAGAGGACTTGGCCATGGCCAGCTGACCCGTGGCGGCCAGCGTCAGCGACAGGGCAGTCAGGCGAAGAGAAAAGCGCATCAAAGACTCCTTGGGGCGTGCAATACACAGGCCATTGTGGGCTGCGGCAGGGCCAGCCTTTTGTCAGTCCAGGCCGCGAGCCCGCATGGATTCCGTGTTTTCCTTGGGCGACAGGGCGTGGCGGGCTGTTAGGCTGCGCCGAGCTGGGGTGTCCGGGAGGAGGCACAAAGCGGATGCCTCAGCGCCACACCAGGAGGTGCGCAATGCCGGACACAGCGGACACACCATCACCACACAACGCAGCAAGGCCCGAAATACCTGTGGGCGCGCAACTGCAGGCATTGCACTGGAATGATCCCTGGCATTGGCTGGCCCGGGGCGCACAGGATGTGGCCAAGGCCTGGAGCGTCGCCCTGTTCTACGGCCTGTGTTTCTGGGGCATGGCGCTGATGGTGGCCTGGGTGTTCAGGGCCAGCCCGGAGTATGTGATGTCCATGGCCAGCGGTTGTCTGCTGCTGGGGCCTTTTCTGGCCATGGGCTTGTATGACACCAGCCGCAGGCTGGAGCGGGGAGAGCCTGCTGCCCTGGGGCACTCCATCACTGCCTGGGACCGCAACCTGGGCGGCATGGGCATGTTGCTGCTGGTGTTGATGGTGCTGGAGCTGCTGTGGGGGCGGGCTTCGCTGGTGGTGTTTGCCGTGTTCTTTGATACGGGAATGCCTTCCACCACCGGTGTGCTGCAGGCCATCTTCCGGCCCGAGAACTGGGAATTCATTGCGGTCTATCTGGCCGTGGGCGGGGTGTTTGCGCTGTTGGTCTATGGCTGCATGGCTGTTTCCATGCCCATGATGCTGGACCAGGGTACGGACGCGTTGACCGCGACCCTCACCAGCTTGCGTGTGGTGCTGGGGCAGCCCGGAGTGATGCTGTTGTGGGGCGCGCTGATTGCCTTGCTGGTGGCGCTGAGCTTTTTGCTGCTGTGGGGGTTGCCCCTGGTGGTGCTGGGGCCGTTGCTGGGTTGTGCCAGCTGGCATGCCTACCGCAGTGCGGTACGGGGCCCAGTTTTGTCACCTTCTATAACAGCACCGCAAGCTGCGGATTCGCCGTGAAATGCGCATTTCGAGGGGATTTGGAGGAAGATGGTGCTTTCCTCACTTTTATGGAGCTTGAACACATTGGCAACCCCTAACTACGGATACGAAAAACGTCAACGCGAACTGGCCAAGAAAAAGAAAAAGGAGGAGAAGGCCCGTGAGCGTGAGCTGCGCAAGCAGCAGCCTGGATCTGCCTCTGCTGCAGAGCCGATGCCGCATGCAGCGATGCCAGACGCTGACCCTGCCAGCGTGCAGGGCGACGGGATCCATCCGCAGTAAAGCTTCCGCCCCGGAGGAAAGGCTCTAGGCCTTTCCCGGGCGGGTGCCCAGCAGCTTGGCCAGCGCAGGCCAGACGTTGTCCAGCATCAGCGGCTGGGCTTGGGCATTGGGGTGCAGGCGGTCGGCCTGAAACAGCTGAGCGGAATGCGGCGTATCGGCCACCTCCTTGAGCAAAAAAGGCACCAACGGCGTGCCGCTATCCTTGGCGACGGAGGCAAACATCTGCGCAAAGTCGCGGGTGTAGGCAGTCCCATAGTTGGGTGGCATTTGCATGCCAACCAGCAGGCGCTGGGCCCCGCTTTCCTGGCTGGTCTGCAGCATCAGCCGCAGATTCTCGGCCGTGCTGGACAACGACAGACCCCGCAGCGCATCGTTGCTGCCCAGCGCAATCAGCACATAGTGCGGCTGGTGGCGCTTGAGTAACGAGGGCAGGCGTGAACGCCCGCCTGCCGTGGTTTCTCCGCTGACGCTGGCATTGACCACGCGCACCGGCAACTGGCGCTGCGCCAGCCGCTGCTCCAGCAGGGCCACCCAGCCTGTTCCACGCGCCAGGCCGTACTCGGCGCTCAGAGAATCCCCCAGAACCAAGAGCGTGCTGCCCGTGGCCTGGCTTTGGGCGCGCAGCGGCCAAGCCTGGGCCGCTGCCATGGCAGCCGCCAGCGCGATAAAGTGGCGGCGATTTCCCTGCATGATGTGCATTGCGTTCACAGAAAGCCTTTCATGACTGAGACCCAGGCACCCACCCCCTTGATCGAGGTGCAGCATTTGTACAAATCCGTCAGCGATTCCACCGGGACGCTGGATATTTTGCGCGACATCCATTGCAGTTTGCAGCCAGGGGAGACGGTGGCCATTGTCGGTGCATCCGGATCGGGCAAAAGCACCTTGCTGTCGATTCTGGCGGGGCTGGATACGCCCACGCGTGGCACGGTGTGCCTGCAGGGGCAGGATATGTTCGCGCTGGACGAAGATGCCCGGGCCGCGCTGCGCGCGCAGCAAATCGGCTTTGTGTTCCAGAGCTTTCAGCTCATGGGCAATCTCACCGCGCTGGAGAACGTGATGCTGCCGCTGGAGCTGGCGGGCGCGGCGGGCGCACGCCAGCAGGCCGCGGAGATGCTGCAGCGCGTGGGCCTGGGCCAGCGGCTGCAGCACTACCCCAAGCTGCTCTCGGGTGGTGAGCAGCAGCGTGTGGCGCTGGCGCGGGCCTTTGTGGTGCGCCCGGCCTTGTTGCTGGCCGACGAGCCCACGGGCAGCCTGGACTTCGCCACTGGCGAGGCCGTGATGGAGCTGATGCTGCAGCTGCACCGCGAGCAGGGTACGACCCTGGTGCTGGTCACCCATGACCGCGGCCTGGCTGCGCGCTGCCAGCGCGTGCTGACCATTGCCGCAGGTGCCTTGGTGGGGGATGACCGTAGCATTGCTGCCACGGCATAAGTATTTGGGGTGAAAATGCCTAAAACGTAGTCTTTATAAGCATATAAAGCTATGATATTAATAGTATTTTCCGTTGCTTCACGGGCTGGCATGGGCTGGAGCGTCTGGCTTTGAACTGGAGGAGTGCCGCAACAGGGAGTCGAGGCGTATGCGCACCTCGTTGACGGAACGCCTGCGCGAGGCACTCACTGTGCTGGAGTGAGCAGGCGCAGCATTTCTGCGCCGGCCAGCAAAAAAGCGCCCACGCCAAAGTCTGCGGTGGAGTCCTGGTCCAGGATCTGGCCAGGAATGGCTTTGTGGCCAATGGGCTGGACATAGCCCAGCCTGCCATCGGGCTGCAGGGCGAAGGTGCTCAGATACATCCAGCCCCGCTGGGCTGCCGGCAGATACTGCGCGCGCGGCAGCAGGCCGTGGTTGATGCCCCACAGCAGCCCATAGGTGAAAAAGGCGGTGCCACTGGTTTCCGGGCCTGGGGCGTGGGCCGGGTCGAGCAGGCTGCGCGTCCAGTAGCCACCGGCCTGTTGGGCTGGCAGCAATGCCGCAGCCATGGATTGCAGGCGCTCGGCATATTCGGCGCGGTGGGCAGCGTCTGGCGGCAGCGCATCCAGCACCCTGGCCAGTGCAGCAAAGGCCCAGCCATCGCCCCGGGCCCAGAAGTCTTTTTTGCCATTGCTGCTTTGGTGCTGGGGATAGACATAGCGCGCATCACGGTAATACAGCCGCGCTTCAGCGTCATACATGACGCTGTTGGTGTGGCTGTAATACGCATGCATTTTTTCCAGATACAGGCTATTGCCGGTGATTTGGTACATTTTGGCCATCACGGGCATGCCCATATACAAGCCGTCTACCCACCACCAATAATCTTCTGGTGCGGTGCTGATTTGATAATCCATGACTTCCAGCGCGCGGGCAATTTTGCGTGGGTCTTTGTCCAGTTGATAAAGCTCTGCATAGACTTGAAAACAGGTTTGCCAGTCTGCGAACAGCACGTAATCGTATTTTTTGCTGGCGGTCTGGTATTTCCAATTGGCTTTGTCGGTGGATTTGGCACCCATCCACTGATTGTGTTCGGCCCATGCTTCTGAATAACGCAGGTAGTGGCGTTTACCTGTGGTGCGATAGGCTTCCAGATTGCCTGTGTGATAGGCGGCCACATCCCAGTAGGCATCTTGCTGGGCCGGTGTGCGGGTTTGCCAGTAGGTGTTGGCCTTGTCAATGGCCGCAACCACCTCGCTGCGACGGACTGTAATAGGGGAAGGACTGCTGGCGCAGCCGACCAATGCCAGACCAATGGCGCAAATGCATGCGGCCACATAGGGTTTTACTCTCATCTTCATGAAACCCTTCACAAAAGATGTAGACCATCAGCACGCGTTAATCGATGCTCGGGAATCAGGCTGAATTCACCGATTCTGACGCTCTGAAGCATGCAGCGGCCTCATGGAATATATCAATGGGTGCGATTATTTTTATTATGGGATGGTGCCTGGATTTGCACGCTGAATCCAGGCGGTTAATAAGGTATCGTATTTGTTTTGAAAATGAAAAACTTGCAAAGCAGGCACTGCGCGGTGCCGGTGTTTCGCAAGCAATTCAATGATCGGCAAGCAGACGAGGGAAGGGCGGGCCGCTGGGCTACGGGCCCGCCCTGGGTTGGGCAATCTCAGGCCTGCGCCGTCTGGGTTTGGCGCTGTTCTTCCGCCATGCAGACGGCAGCGGTGAAGATCACATCGGTGGAGGAGTTCAGCGCGGTCTCGGTCGAATCCTGCAGCACGCTGATGATGTAGCCAATGCCCACCACCTGCATGGCAATGTCGTTGGAGATGCCAAACAGGCTGCAGGCCAGGGGAATCAGCAGCAGCGAGCCGCCGGCCACGCCCGAGGCGCCGCAGGCACACAGGGCTGCCACCACGGACAGCAGCAGGGCGGTGGGCAAGTCCACGGCAATGTGCAGCGTATGGGCGGCGGCCAGGGTCAGCACACTGATGGTGATGGCCGCACCCGCCATATTGATGGTGGCGCCCAGCGGAATCGCCACGCTGTAGGTGCTCTCGTCCAGGTCCAGGCGCTTGGCAATCGCCATATTGATGGGGATATTGGCGGCCGAGCTACGGGTAAAAAAGGCCGTGACGCCGCTTTCGCGCAGGCACATCCACACCAACGGATAGGGGTTGCGGCGAATCTTGTACCAGACGATCAACGGGTTGACCACCAGAGCCACAAACAACATGGAGCCCAGCAGCACGAAGAGCACATGGACATAGCCGCCCAGGGCTTCCAGGCCGGTGCTGGCCACGGTAGAGGCCACCAGGCCAAAAATGCCCAGCGGGGCACAGCGGATCACGGCGCGGATGAGGAGGGTCACACCATTCGACAGGTCGGACACGGCGCGTAGCGTGGTCTCGCTGGCATGGCGCAAGGCCACGCCAAAGCCGATGGCCCACACCAAAATGCCGATGTAATTGGCCTTGAGCAAGGCGTTGACCGGGTTGTCCACGGCGCTCAACAGCACACCCATCAACACCTCGCGAATGCCGCCCGGAGCGGACACGCCGGTGGCGGCATCCTTGAAATGCAGCACCGAGGGAAACAACATGCTGGCGACCACGCCCACGGTCGACGCGGCCAGGGTGCCCAGCACATACAGCCAGAGCACGGGCTTGAGCCGCGTGGTCTGGCCCGGACGGTGGCTGCCGATGGCGGCCATCACCAACACCAGCACCAGCACAGGTGCCACCGATTTCAGGGCGGAGATGAAAAGCGTGCCCAGCAGCTCCACATGCAGTGCGCCTTGCGGCCAGAGCAGGGCTAGCGCAATGCCCAGAACCAGGCCGATCATGATTTGCGTGACCAGACTGGTGCGGCGCAGGCGGTTCATCAGGGGGTGAGACATCATGGCGAAACACAAAAAAGCCGCAGCACCAGCGATGCAGCAGCACATAAAAATGAAGCCGGCTCTGCAAGACCACTGCGGTGCAGCGGCTTTGCATGACCGGCGAAAGCGTGGGGTTGGTCAACTCCATCCTGAAGCGACCAACCGATGGCGGCAGTGTAGGCCTTTGCAGAGAAACCGAGTAGTTAATCAGTGCTTGTGCTGTGCTCTGGCGCACAGGAGCAGGGTGTAGACAGCGCGAGGCGGGCGGCCTGGCTTCTTCTCGGACATTGGCTTGGCCGGATAATGCCCCTCCTATGTCGTCCCCCAAAGTGCTTTTCGGCTTTCATGCCGTGGGCGTGCGCCTGAAGACCGCGCCGCAATCCATTATCGAAATTTATTACGAGGCCTCACGCCGCGACGCGCGCATGCGCCAGTTTCTGGAGCGTGCCAAGGAGGTGGGTGCCAGGCTGATCGAGGCTGATTCCCTGCGCATTGCCAAGCTGGCCGGCAGCCACGGCCATCAGGGCGTGGCCGCACGTGTGGAAGAGGTCAAGGACACGCGCACGCTGGATGAGCTGCTGGACGATCTGGAAGAGTCCGGCGTCAAGGCTCCGCTGCTGCTGGTGCTGGACGGCGTGACCGACCCCCATAACCTGGGCGCTTGCCTGCGCGTGGCCGATGGTGCCGGCGTGCATGCCGTGATTGCGCCCAAGGACCATGCGGCCGGCATCAATGCCACCGTCGCCAAGGTGGCCAGCGGCGCGGCCGAAACCGTGCCTTATTTTATGGTCACCAATCTGGCGCGGACGCTCAAGGAGCTCAAGGAGCGCGGCATCTGGGTGATTGGCACCAGTGGCGACGCCGACAAACACCTCTACCAGATGGACCTGACCGGCCCCACAGCTCTGGTGCTGGGTGCCGAGGGCGATGGCATGCGCCAGCTCACGCGCAAGACCTGCGATGCCCTGGTCAGCATCCCCATGCAGGGTGCGGTGGAAAGCCTGAACGTGTCCGTGGCCAGCGGTGTGTGCCTGTACGAGGCGCTGCGCCAGCGCTTGAAGTAATCCCTGAGGCACGCCGTGCCTCCCTCTGTGGCGGCTTTTACGGGCCGCGCCCTGCGCAGCGCCAGGGCGTGTGCAACAAAAGCCTCAGGCTTTGCAGTGGTGGTAAAAATACTGTTTTGATAGCTGCTACTGCACGCCATGACTGCATCTCCGCCCGAAACAACCTTGGACACCGTACGCACCTGGGTGGCGCAGGCCGAGCGCTTGTGCGTGCTGACCGGGGCTGGGGTGAGTGCCGCCTCGGGTGTGCCCACGTTTCGTGATGCACAGACTGGCTATTGGGCGCAATTCCGTGCTGAAGACATGGCCAGCGCGGCTGGGTTCCGGGCCAATCCTGGGCGCGTATGGCAGTGGTACCAACATCGCAAGGCCTTGATTGCCGCCGTGCAGCCGAACGCTGCCCACCATGCTCTGGCCCAGTGGAGTCTGCAGCACCCCGGTGCTATGACGCTGGTGACACAGAATGTGGATGGTCTGCACCAGCGCGCAGGCAGCACCGATGTGCTGTGCCTGCACGGCGATTTATGGCAAGACCGCTGGCTGAACCCCACTTGCCCGCAGTGCAATGCGGATGTGTTGACCGATGGCGAGCCGCCCGCCTGCCCTTGCTGCGGCAATCTGCGCCGGCCCGGTGTGGTGTGGTTTGGCGAAATGTTGCCAGGCCGTGTGCTGGCCAATGCGCAGGCTGCGGCGGAGGCTTGCGATGTGCTGTTAGTGGTGGGCACGGCAGGCGTGGTCTATCCGGCAGCTGGCTTGGCGCAACTGGCGCGCCGTTGTGGCCGGCGTGTGGTGGTGTTGAATACGGCCGCTACCGATCTGGATTCCGTGGCCGATGCCGTGTTGCGCGGCCCAGCCACCAGCAGCCTGCCTGCGGTGCTGTTGTCTGATGAAGGGGAAGGGCTGCAGCCAGCAGTCTGGTACTAGTGCACGGATGCTGGTGTGGCGGCCAGCTCCATGCGTGGATGTCCCAGTTTGGCGCACAAAATGCTGCCGGAGGCGGGTGTCACGCGCTGGATGACAAGGCTGCCGTCAGGGTGCAAATAAATGCGGATGTTCGGCGATTCGTCAAAGTTCCGATAGCAAACAGGGCTGTTCAGACCTTGCCAGCCATGCTCTGCACACAGGCGCTGCTGGCGCCAAGCGGTGAGCAATGCTTCGGGGCTGTTGTGCTCCTCGTTGGTGAGCAGCCAAGCCTGGTGAAACAGGGTGAATGCCTCTTCGGCGCTGTTGCAGATGGGGGCTGCCTCCAGTTTTTGCAGCAAGGTGACCAGTCGGGTCTCGAAAGTGGAACGCATGGTTCGGTATCAAAAATGTCTTCTCTGCGACATTGTTCTGCGCTGTACCGCCATGGAATGTAATTAAAAGGTAAAAAAATTACAGGGAAGCTGCAGTTTGGTCCGTAGCTGATCCAGCGCAATGGCCTGTTTGGACGGCACCATAGCAGGCGCAGGCGGCAGATACGAAAAAAAGCGCACTGTGTGGTGACAGTGCGCTGGGTGTGGGGTGGGGCATGCTGGCTACAGCGGTGCGGTCTCGGCGGTGCGGTGCTGCTGCAGCGCTTGTTGAACCCGGTTTTCTGCGCCTTGGGGCACGGCAAGCAGCACATAGCCAAGCACCCGGGCCATTTCATGCAGCGTAGACAGGCGCGGGTCCAGTCCATTGCTTTCCAGGCGCTGCACCGTCATGCGGGACAGGCCGGCCTGGCTTGCCAGCTCGGCCTGGGTCATTTGTTGTTGTTTGCGTGCCTGTGCCAGGGTGGCGATCAGGGGGGTGATGGACGTCAAAGCATCCGAAACCTGAGAGGAACTGCTGTCTGGCATAGCTGTACGGTGGAGGAATAGGGTGGTCACTGTAGTGGCCAGCGTGAGGCGCTGGCGTGCCATGCGTCGCAGAGCTCAGGCATAGAGATTGAGCTTGGTGCCCAGCTGGCCATAACGGGCCAGCTCGGGCTGCAGCACGGCCAGTTGCGTGGCTGTGGGTTGTCCGGCCAGTTGAGCAGGGGATTGATTCAGCTGGCGCTTGGTGAGTTCGGCCATGGTCATGGCATCCGTAGTACGGCCTTGCGCCCAGGCACTGCTGGCATTGCGAACGGCGGTGGCGAATGAAATGTCCATAACCTTCTCCCTGACAAACAAAAAACAGTGAAGGAAATGTAGAAGGAATGCTAAATGTCTAAAGCCGGGAAAAAAGGGGGATTCGCGTCGTTGATAGTTGGGCGCAGCCCACGCCGGTAAGTCAGCTGCGGTGGTGTGCCGCTGGCATTTGTATGGACTGGTATGCGCTGTGTAAGCACCTGGCACAGACGCTGCCCCAATGCATTGGATACACCCACATCAGCAATGGTGTGCATGCAAAAGTACACTGCCAGGTTCTTTGCCTTTTAGCAGCCATTCGCCCATGAATGCCCCCATCGACGTCTCCTTTTTTGAACGTGCGGCCAAACCGCTGACCAGCTACAAACCGTACTGGGCCAAGCGCTTTGGCCCGGCGCCGTTCCTGCCTATGAGCCGGGCGGAGATGGACCAACTGGGTTGGGACAGCTGCGACATCATCCTGGTCACGGGCGATGCCTATGTGGACCACCCCAGCTTTGGCATGGCCGTGATTGGCCGGGTGCTGGAGGCTCAGGGCTTTCGCGTGGGCATCATTGCCCAGCCAGACTGGCACAGCGCCGAGGCCTTCAAGGCCCTGGGCAAGCCCAATCTGTTTTGGGGTGTGACGGCGGGCAATATGGATTCCATGATCAACCGTTACACGGCCGATCGCAAAATCCGCTCCGACGATGCCTATACCCCCGGTGATGTGGCGGGCAAGCGCCCGGACCGCGCCGCTATCGTCTACTGCCAGCGTTGCCGCGAGGCCTTCAAGGATGTGCCCATTGTGCTGGGTGGTATCGAAGGCTCGCTGCGCCGCATTGCCCACTATGACTATTGGAGCGACAAGGTGCGCCGCTCGGTGGTGGTGGACAGCAAGTGCGACATCTTGCTGTATGGCAATGCCGAGCGTGCCCTGGTGGAAGTGGCGCACCGCATTGCCGCACGCGAGCCGGTGGAGCAGATCACCGATGTGCGCGGCACGGCATTCTTCCGCCGCGCCTCGGAGGACGGCTGGTTCGAAGTGGACTCGACCACGGTGGATGAGCCCGGCGAAGTCGAGCCCCACATCAACCCCTATATGACCACCAGCGAGCAGGCCGAGGCCCAGGGCCAGAGCTGCTCCAAGGAAGATGCTTCAAAAACTGAAGCGCCTGCTGCAGGCAGTGCCTGTGCCAGCGGGCAAAACAATGTGGAGGCCATGCCCCAGGTGCAGACGATTCAGTTTGTGCCCAATCTGTCGCTGCGCAGCAAGAGCAAGCTGCCGCCGCGCGAGCGCACGGTGCTGCGCCTGCCCAGCTACGAAGAGGTCAAGAGCGACCCGATTTTGTATGCACATGCCAATCGGGTGCTGCATCTGGAAACCAATCCCGGCAATGCCCGGGCCCTGGTCCAGGCCCATGGCGAGGGCGTGACGGCGCGTGATGTCTGGCTGAACCCGCCCCCGATTCCGCTGACCACGGCCGAGATGGACTGGGTGTTTGGCCTGCCTTATGCACGCAATCCGCATCCGGATTACGCGGACGAGCATGGCAGCCATGACGGTGCGACCAAGATCCCGGCCTGGGAGATGATTCGCACCTCGGTGAACATCATGCGCGGCTGCTTTGGCGGCTGTACCTTTTGCTCCATCACCGAGCACGAAGGCCGCATCATCCAGAGCCGTTCGGAAGACTCCATCATCCAGGAGCTCGAAGAGATTCGCGACAAGGTCAAGGGCTTTACCGGCACCATTTCCGACCTGGGCGGCCCCACGGCCAATATGTACCGCCTGGGCTGCCGTGACCCCAAGATCGAGGCAGCCTGCCGCAAGCCCAGCTGTGTGTTCCCCGGCATTTGCCCGAATCTGCACACCGACCATGGCCCGCTGATCAAGATCTACCGCCGCGCCCGCAAGCTGCCCGGCATCAAAAAGATTCTGATTGGCTCCGGCCTGCGCTATGACCTGGCCGTCAAGTCGCCCGAATACATCAAGGAGCTGGTGCAGCACCATGTGGGCGGCTATCTGAAGATTGCGCCCGAGCACACCGAGCAGGGGCCGCTGACCAAGATGATGAAGCCGGGCATCGGCACCTATGACAAGTTCAAGCAGCTGTTTGAGAAATTCAGCGAAGAGGCCGGCAAAAAGCAGTTTCTGATTCCCTATTTCATCGCCGCCCACCCGGGCACCAGTGATGAAGACATGATGAATCTGGCCATCTGGCTGAAGAAGAATGGTTTCCGCGCCGACCAGGTGCAGACCTTCTACCCCAGCCCCATGGCTACGGCCACGGCCATGTACCACAGCGGCCGCAACACCCTGACCAAGGTGCGTCGCCAGATGCGTGACGAGGCCGAGGAGCGTGTGGACATTGTGCGTGGCGAAAAGCGCCGGCGTCTGCACAAGGCCTTCTTGCGCTACCACGACCCTAACAACTGGCCGCTGCTGCGCGAGGCGCTCAAAACCATGGGTAGGGCCGACCTGATCGGCAATGGCAAACACCATCTGATACCCACCTTCCAGCCTTTGGTGGATGGCAGCTACCAAAGTGCGCGCAAGAAGAACAGCACTTCGACCAAGGGCGGTACCGCCAGTGTGGGCTACACCGTCAACAAGGACGGCAAGGCCGTGGCCGTGCGTCGCCGCGTGCAAGAGGCTGCAGAGCCTCAAGGCGATGTGCGCTTTCGCAAGTCACAGCCGCAGCCGGGCAAGCTGCTGACCCAGCACACCGGCTTGCCGCCGCGTGCGGGTGTACGTGGCAAGCCGCAAGGTAAAAAGCGCTGATGGGAACGCTGCCGCTGGCTAGGCCTGGCGGCTGGCGGCGTGGAGCTCTGTTGGATTCTGGAGACCAAAGCGTTGGGCTGCCAAGGTGGTGGGTGCGCTGAAGTATTCCAGATTCAGGGGAATGGGCTTGGCAATGCAATAGCCTTGGCCATAGTCCACTCCCATTTTTTGCAGGGCGCAGATTGTGGCCTCGTCTTCCACAAACTCGGCCACGGTGCGCTTGCCCATCATGTGGCCTATCTGGCTGATCATCTCCACCATGGCGTAGTTCGATGGGTTGCTCAGCATGTCGCAGACAAAGCCACCATCGATCTTCAGGTAGTCCACTGGCAGGCGCTTGAGGTAGTTGAAGCTGGACATGCCAGCGCCAAAGTCGTCCAGTGAGAAGCGGCAGCCCTGTTTTTGCAGCTCGCTCATCAGGCGGATGGCGTTGTCCAGATTGGCAATGGCGCTGGTCTCGGTGATTTCGAAGCACAGAATCTGTGCAGGGATATGGAACTCTGCGATCTGCTGCTGGATAAAGCCCAGCAAGCTGGTATCACCCAGACTGGTGCCAGAGAGGTTGATGGCGCATGAATGCACTTGCAGCATTTGCCTGGGGTTCTGTGCCAGCGTGCGCATGGCCTGGGTGATGACCCAGCGGTCTAGCGCAGGCATCAGGCCATAGCGTTCGGCTGCAGGAATGAAGTGGCCAGGTGGAACGATTTGCCCGAGTGGGTCTGTCATGCGCAGCAACACCTCAAAGTGCGCACCAAGCTCTTCGCCGGTTTGCAGTGGCGCCAGTGTCTGGGCGAACAGGCAGAAACGGTTTTGCTCCAATGCGGTACGCACCCGCTCTATCCAGTCCATGTCGCCCATGTAACGCTGGAAGGCATGGTCTTCATGTTCGTAGACAAAGACCTTGTTGCGGCCCATTTCCTTGGCGCGCAGGCAGGCCATATCCGCCATGCGCAGCAGATCCTGGGCGCAGGCTTCCGCCGCCGTGATATGCACCACACCAATGCTGACACCGGTGCGCAGCATGCGGCGACCCCACTGCAGTTGCAGCTGCTGTATGCCTTGGCGCAGTTTTTCTGCAATCCCCAGGCCTTGATCGGCATTGCAGTTGTGCAGCAAGACGCCGAACTCATCGCCGCCCAGGCGGGCCACGGCATCGCCTTCCTGGATATGGCGGCTGATGCATTGGCAGACCTCGCGCAAGACTTCATCGCCAGCGGCATAGCCGTTGCCGTCATTGATGAGCTTGAACTGGTCGAGGTTCAGGTGCAGCAGAATGGCCGGGCGCATCAGATGGCGCGGGGTGTTGAGCAACTGCTCCAGGCGGGTGCGGAATTCGCCGCGGTTTTCCAGTCCTGTCAGAGCGTCATGGCTGGCCTGCCAGTTGAGCTGGTGCATGTAGTTTTGCTCGCGCGTGACGTCATGCAGCACCAGTACGGCGCCTGTCAGGCGACCATCGTGGTGAATGGGAGAGCCCATCAGCTTGATGGCGAGTTTTTGCTGATCGCTGTCGCGATGTATCCAGCGTATGGTTTCATCGCGGAAGGGGTGCGTTGACTCCTTCAGACGGGTCAAGAGGGTGTCATGCGCTTCTGGGTCAGAAGGCTCGAAGTTCAGCACTTCTTGCAGCAACTGGCCATAGAGTTGATCGCTGCGAACACCCAGCATGCTTTCGGCGGCAGGATTGGCATGCAGCACGGTTCCATCACTGTGCAAGGTCAGCACGCCATCACCCAGCGCCACCAGGGTAGAGAGACCGCGCTCGCGCTCGGAATGCAACGCGCTTTCAGCGTTGTGGCGCAAGGCCTGCATTCTGGAAAGCGACAGCATGACCAGAAGCACCAGCAGGGTGGCTGCGCTGAGGTGGATGCCCAGCAGCGCCTTGGTGATGGTGCGCGAATGGGTGCCCAGCGACTCGCTGAATGCCTTGGTCAAAGGGGCCGTGCTGCGGCTGATCTGGCTGATCTCCATCTGCCAGGCCTGTATCTGCAATGTGTCTATGGCGTGATGAGGTTGGGTGCGCGCGCTGCGGATTTCCGTGGCCAGGATGATCAACTGATCCAGGTAGCTGTCGGCCGAGCGCCACAAGGCAATGGTGGAGCGCATCCATTCCATCTCCCAGGTCAGGCGCAGCACAGTGACGGTGGTATCTATATCGCCTGGATGGTTGCCGCCGCGCAGAAATCCCTCCCTGGCCTGGGGAAGATCGGTGGGCGAGTGGTCCAGCGCCTGGCGCGCCTGACGGTCACCCAACGGTACCTCCAGCGCTTGGCGGAATTGCAAATAGGCCTCTTCAGTGCCCTGGCTGGCATAGCGATCCAGGTAGAAGACGGCATCCATTTGCGCGCGTGACCAGATGCTTTCTCCGGCAACAATGGCGCGCATGCCTGACAACAGTTGAATGCTGACGGCAGCCAGCACCAGTTGCACGCACACGACGAGCACAAAAGGCCAGGTGCGTGACAACAGGCGGTGAACATGGCTCCAGGGCGACATGGCGGCCTTTGTGGGCATTAACAGTGAACACTGCTGCACAAGTGCTGCGTAGAAGTCCTGCGACAGGACTATTGCAGTGTGCATAAGGTGCAAGCTCAGGCCGGCTCCGTAGAGCGGAAGGCTGGTACCAGCGGCATGCATGCTGCATGCCATCTATTAGTTTTAGGTTTGAAGCATGCCCATGGGGTGATGGCCTGGCAGCACATGCAGGGGGATATCGCGCTCTGCGGCGATGCGTGCCAAGTCTGCACCGCTGGTCTGCTGCAAAAAAGCCTCCAGCTGCGTATGCAGGCCCGGGCTGCGCATATGGATTGCTTGTCCGTCGCAATCGATACCCGCTGCTGCGCACAGACGTTGGGCAAAATGCGGCTCCAAGGCTGCGATTGCGACATGGCCGTCGGCCGTGGCATAGACGCGGTAGCCGGCGTGGGCTCCGCCCACATCGCCCTGGGGGGTGGTCAGTCCCCAGCCCAGTGGCTGCGCCAGCCACTGGGCTGCTTGGGCCAGGCCCACATCGCGCAGATTGCCCAGGCCGTTGCGTGCTCGCTCCAGCAGAGTGTGCAGCAGGGCTTCGCTGGCGGACAGGGCGCCAGCCATATCGGCATGCAAGCTGGTGGGCATATGGCCGGAGCGGACCAGGCCTGCTTCGGCCTGGTAGGTCAGATCATGGCCAGGCAGGTCTGCGGCCTCGGGGCGGGCATCGCCCAGGATGCGCACCATGCACAGCCGTGGGTAGCGTGTGTGTAAAGCGGGCCAATCCAGCCCCAGTTTGTGCAGGGCTGCGGGTCGAAAAGAGGTCAGCAACACGTCGGATGTTTGCAACTCCTGCTGCAACTGGTGCTGGCCTTCCGGTGTTTTGAGGTGGACTTGAAGCACGCGTATGCCTTGGTGCAGAGCGTGGTAAGCCTGTGGGCTGTAGAGGGCCATGGGGTCGCCGCTGCCGGTGCCATCGGCGGTGGGTGGCTCAATCTTGGTGCAGATGGCACCCATTGCATGGCAGCGCTGCAAGGCTGCAGGGCCGGGTAGGTTCAGCGCCAAGCTGAGTATGCGAATGCCTTGAAGGCTGTGTGGATGTCTCATATCTTTTTTTTGAATATTGTGGCGGGGCCGCAGCGAGGCTGCGACTGGGAGCTTGGTTTATACCCGGGCTCTCCATGGCCTGTGCATGGTCGCAAAAAAGCCGCCCGTAGGCGGCTTGCAAGGCACAGGTCTGAGCGAGCAGACCGTGCAGTTGTGCGCTGTGTGCGCTGGGCGCGTGCTTAGATTACGGCAGCGATAGCCTTGCAGACGTAATCGATGTTTTTGTTGTTCAGCGCGGCCACGCACATGCGACCGGTGTCGGTGCCATAGACACCGAATTCGGAGCGCAGGCGCACCATCTGGTCCTTGGACAGGCCAGAGTACGAGAACATGCCGATCTGGGTGGTGATGAAGCTCATGTCCTGCTGCACGCCAGCGGCTTTGAGGCCGTCGACCAGCTTTTGGCGCATGGCCTTGATGCGCACGCGCATCTCGCCCAATTCGGTTTCCCACTGGGTGCGCAGCTCTGGGTTGTTCAACACGGCAGCCACGACGGCACCACCATGGGTGGGCGGGTTGGAGTAGTTGGTGCGGATGGCAATCTTCAGCTGCGACAGCACGCGGGCCGCTTCTTCCTTGTCGTTGGCCACCACGGACAGGGCGCCCACGCGCTCACCGTACAGGCTGAAGCTCTTGGAGAAGGAGGTGGAGACAAAAATGTTCAGGCCGGCGGCCACGAACTTGGCGATCACGGCGCCGTCTTCGGCGATGCCATGACCAAAGCCTTGGTAGGCCATGTCCAGGAAGGCGACCAGGCCCTTGGCCTTGACCACGGCAATGACTTGCTCCCACTGGGCGGCGGTGATGTCGTAGCCGGTGGGGTTGTGGCAGCAGGCGTGCAGCACCACGATGGTGCCGGCAGCGGCGGCATTCAGGTCGGCCAGCATGCCTTCGAAGTTGACCTTGCGGTTGGCAGCGTCGTAGTAGGTATAGGTGCCCACTTCAAAACCGGCATTGGTGAAGATGGCGCGGTGGTTTTCCCAGCTGGGATCGGAGATCAAGACCTTGGCTGTGGGGTTGATCTTTTTCAGGAAGTCGGCGCCAATCTTCAGGCCGCCGGTGCCGCCAATGGCTTGCACGGTAGAGACGCGGCCGGACTTGACCACATCAGACTCGGCACCGAACACCAGGGCCTTGACGCCGTTGTCGTAGGCGGCAATGCCGTCGATGGGTAGATAGCCACGGGGGCTTGGCTTGTCCATCATGGCCTTTTCAGCGGCCTGAACGCACTGCAAAAGGGGCAGCTTGCCGTTATCGTCAAAATACACGCCCACGCCCAGATTCACTTTGTTGGGGTTGCTGTCGGCGGCAAATTGATCGTTCAGGCCCAGGATGGGGTCACGGGGGGCCATCTCGACGGCGGTAAACAGAGACATGAAAAGTCCTCGATGGTGGAAATGAAGCAGTGCATCCCCAAGTACTGCGGTAGTCTTGAGAATTGCCCCGCTATTTTAGCCACGGGCGGCGTCATGCGTTGAAGACATAACACCATGCAAGAAGCTATAGATTCCGCGCCGCAAGGCGCTTTTGTGCATTTTCCTGATTCGCCGTTTGAGCTGTTCCAGCCCTATCCCCCTGCGGGTGATCAACCTGCGGCCATTGCCAAGCTGGTGGAAGGTGTGGAGGA
Source organism: Acidovorax sp. (assembly GCA_031277855.1). Lineage (GTDB taxonomy): Bacteria > Pseudomonadota > Gammaproteobacteria > Burkholderiales > Burkholderiaceae_C > Comamonas. Next base: position 293,275 of record JAITLO010000008.1, read on the forward strand.
CGGTGAAGCCTTCCAAACCCTGCTGGGGGTGACGGGTTCGGGCAAGACCTTCACCATGGCGAATGTGATTGCCCGTCTGGGCAGGCCGGCCATTGTTTTTGCGCCCAACAAGACGCTGGCCGCGCAGCTGTACAGCGAGTTCCGCGAGTTTTTCCCCAACAACGCGGTGGAATACTTCGTCAGCTACTACGACTACTACCAGCCCGAAGCCTATGTGCCGCAGCGTGACCTGTTCATTGAAAAAGACAGTGCCATCAACGAGCACATCGAGCAGATGCGCCTGTCCTGCACCAAAAGCCTGATGGAGCGGCGCGACGTGGTCATCGTGGCTACGGTCTCGGCCATCTACGGCATTGGTGAGCCCGAGAGCTACCACCGCATGATCATGACGCTGCGTACCGGCGACCGCATCAACCAGCGCGATGTGATTGCGCAGCTGATCCGCATGCAATACCAGCGCAACGACCAGGACTTCACGCGGGGCAAGTTCCGCGTGCGCGGCGACACCATTGATGTGTTCCCGGCAGAACATTCCGAGCTGGCCATCCGCATCGAGTTGTTTGACGACGAAGTGGACAGCCTGCAGCTGTTTGACCCGCTGACAGGGCGTGTCAAACAAAGCATTCCGCGTTTTACCGTCTACCCCAGCAGCCACTACGTCACGCCGCGCGACAAGGTGTTGGCGGCCGTGGAAACCATCAAGCTGGAGCTGGCGGAGCGCCTCAAGCAACTGGTGGCCGATGGCAAGTTGGTGGAGGCGCAGCGCCTGGAGCAGCGCACGCGCTTCGACCTGGAAATGCTCAGCGAAGTAGGGCATTGCAAGGGGATTGAGAACTACACCCGCCATCTTTCCGGTGCGGCGCCAGGCGATCCCCCCAGCACGCTGACGGACTACATGCCCAAGGACTCCATCATGTTCCTGGACGAAAGCCACCAGATGATTGGCCAGCTCAATGCCATGTACAACGGTGACCGGGCGCGCAAGACCACGCTGGTGGAATATGGTTTCCGCCTGCCTTCGGCGCTGGACAACCGTCCGCTGAAGTTTGAGGAGTTCGAGCAGCGCATGCGCCAGGTGGTGTTTGTGTCAGCCACGCCTGCCGACTATGAGAAAACGCATTCGGGCCAGGTGGTGGACCAGGTGGTGCGCCCCACGGGCCTGGTGGACCCCGAGATCGAGGTGCGGCCCGCGACCCATCAGGTGGATGATGTGTTGCAGGAAATCCGCAAGCGGGTGGAGCAAGAAGAGCGTGTGCTGATCACCACGCTGACCAAGCGCATGGCAGAGCAGCTGACCGACTACCTAACCGACAACGGTGTCAAGGTGCGCTATCTCCACTCGGATGTGGATACCGTGGAGCGTGTGGAAATCATCCGAGACCTGCGCTTGGGCGCATTCGATGTGTTGGTCGGCATCAATTTGCTACGTGAGGGCTTGGACATTCCCGAGGTCTCGCTGGTGGCCATTTTGGACGCCGACAAGGAGGGCTTCTTGCGCGCGGAGCGCAGCCTGATCCAGACCATTGGTCGTGCTGCGCGGAATCTGCATGGCAAAGCCATTTTGTATGCCGACCGTATCACCGACTCCATGCGTCGGGCCATGGACGAGACCGAGCGTCGCAGGGTCAAGCAAATTGCCTATAACGAAGAAAATGGGGTTGTTCCTCAGGCAATTGTCAAGAGGGTGAAAGACCTGATTGATGGGGTCTATAGCGAGAAAAGTGGCAAGGAGGCGAGGCAGCTGGAAGTGCGTCAGCGTCAAGTGGAAGAAGTTCAGGAACTTTCGGAAAAGGAAGTTGCCAAAGAAATCAAGCGTCTCGAGAAGGAGATGCTGGAGTTCGCGCGCAACCTGGAATTCGAACAGGCCGCCCGTGCGCGCGATCAGTTGGCTGCGTTGAAAGCGCGGATGTTGGGTGTCTAGAGTGACCGTTTTTCGAGGAGGAACGGCGGGGGCTATTGGCTTTCGCTATGCCTGCAAGCGACAAAACTCATGGTATCCGACAAATTTGATGGGGTTTATGTTATACTCGGGTCAAATACTCAACAACAAAACACTTCGAAACAAAGAAGGGCTCTGAACCTTTGTTAAGGCCGGAGTAAGGGCGGAGACGGTGTCGGACAAGCCTCTGCTGTGCCGACGTTTCTGTAACCAACAAGCCTGATAGAAGGAGCTCGCGATGCGTCTCACCACCAAAGGCCGCTTTGCGGTCACCGCCATGATTGACCTGGCCCTGCGCCAGAACAACGGTCCCGTGACTCTGGCGGCCATCAGCCAGCGCCAGCAAATTTCGCTGTCCTACCTGGAGCAGCTGTTTGGCAAGCTGCGCCGCCATGAACTGGTGGAATCCACCCGTGGCCCCGGTGGCGGCTACACCCTGGCCCGCAAGGCCGCAGACATCACCGTGGCGGACATCATCGTCTCGGTGGATGAACCCATTGATGCCACCCAATGTGGTGGCAAGGAAAACTGCCTGGGCGAGGCGGGTCGCTGCATGACCCACGAGCTGTGGGCTGCTTTGAACCAACGCATGGTCGAATTCCTCGACTCCGTCACGCTGCAAAAGCTGGTGGACGAGCAAATCGCCAAGGGCGTACAGATCGAAGACAAGCCTGTGGTGCGTCGCGCCATCTCGACAGCCCCTGTGGTCAAGCCCATCCGCGTGAACGCACCCAACTCGGTGTTCGCACTGGGTAACGCCTTCGCCAAATCCTGATGCCAGCAGCCTAGGCCGGTGATGTGCCGGCCGCTTCGTCTGCAAAGCAGTTTTTTTCGGCACTTCCGGCATTGTTATTTGCCAGCCTGATTTCATAGAGCCAGCCATGGACATGACCCCGCATTTCCCCATCTATCTCGACTACGGCGCAACCACGCCCGTGGATCCGCGCGTTGTCGACGCGATGATCCCCTGGCTGCGTGAACATTTCGGCAACGCTGCCTCGCGCAGCCATGCCTGGGGTTGGGAAGCGGAAGAGGCGGTGGAAAATGCCCGCAAACAAGTGGCTGATCTGATTGGCGCTGACCCGCGTGAAATCGTCTGGACCAGCGGCGCGACCGAATCCATCAACCTGGCCATCAAGGGTGCCGCCCAGTTCTACAAGGGCAAGGGCAAACACCTGATCACCCTCAAGACCGAGCACAAGGCTGTGCTGGACACCATGCGCGAGCTGGAGCGTCAGGGCTTTGAGGTCACCTATATGGACGTCAAGGAAGACGGTCTGCTCGACCTCGAGGCCTTCAAGGCAGCCCTGCGTCCCGACACCATTTTGGTGAGCGTGCTGTTCGTGAACAACGAAATCGGTGTGATCCAGGACATTCCCGCCATTGGCGCCACCTGCCGCGAAAAAGGCATTTTGTTCCATGTGGATGCTGCGCAGGCCACGGGCCGCGTCGAGATCGACATGGCGAACATGCCCATCGACCTGATGAGCATGACCGCACACAAGACCTACGGCCCCAAGGGCGTGGGTGCCTTGTATGTGCGCCGTAAGCCCCGCGTGCGCCTGGAAGCGCAAATGCACGGTGGTGGCCACGAGCGCGGCATGCGTTCCGGCACGCTGCCTACCCACCAGATCGTTGGCATGGGTGAGGCATTCCGCATTGCCAAGGAAGACATGGTCAAGGACCTGGCCCATGCCAAGCGCCTGCAGCAGCGCCTGCTGGACGGCCTCAAGGACATCGAACAGGTGTTTGTGAACGGCAGCCTGGAGCGCCGCGTGCCCCAGAACCTGAACATCAGCTTCAACTTCGTCGAAGGCGAGTCGCTGATCATGGGCATCAAGGGTCTGGCAGTTTCCTCGGGTTCGGCCTGCACTTCGGCCAGCCTGGAGCCCAGCTATGTGCTGCGTGCCCTGGGTCGCAGCGATGAGCTGGCACACAGCTCGCTGCGCATGACGATTGGCCGCTTCACCACCGAAGAAGAAATCGATTACGCCATCAGCTCCATCCGCACCAATGTGGAGAAGCTGCGTGCGCTCAGTCCCCTGTGGGAAATGTACCAAGATGGTGTGGATCTGAGCACCATCCAATGGGCCGCGCACTGATGTGCATGCGTGCACAGCAACAACGGCGCAGCAAGCAATACGGAAAGTGAAGAGGTAGACACATGGCTTACTCTGAAAAAGTTATCGACCACTATGAAAACCCCCGCAACGTCGGCTCTTTCGACAAGGGGGACGATTCTGTGGGCACCGGCATGGTGGGTGCTCCCGCCTGCGGCGACGTGATGAAGCTGCAGATCAAGGTCAACCCCAGCACGGGCGTGATCGAAGACGCACGCTTCAAGACCTATGGCTGTGGCTCGGCCATTGCTTCTTCGTCGCTGGTGACGGAGTGGGTCAAAGGCAAGACGCTGGACGAAGCCGCTGCGCTGAAAAACAGCCAGATCGCCGAAGAGCTGGCCCTGCCTCCCGTCAAGGTGCATTGCTCCATCCTGGCGGAAGACGCCATCAAGGCGGCAGTCAACGACTACCGCACCAAGCACACCGCCGCTGCGGAAGCCTGAAGCAAATGGCCATCACTCTGACTGAAGCCGCTGCCCGCCACGTCAGTCGCTATCTGACGCGACGCGGCAAGGGTGTTGGCGTGCGCCTGGGGGTCAAGACCACAGGGTGCTCGGGCCTGGCCTACAAGCTGGAATATGTGGACGAGGTGGAGCCCGAAGACCAGGTGTTCGACAGCCATGGTGTGAAGGTCTTGATCGACCCCAAGAGCCTGGCCTATCTGGATGGCACCGAACTGGACTTTGTGCGTGAAGGTCTGAACGAAGGCTTCAAGTTTCACAACCCCAACGAGCGTGACCGTTGTGGCTGTGGCGAAAGTTTTCGTATCTAACGTCTGGCAGTTCCTTGCGGAACTGCCTTTAGCAAGAACCGCCATCGCACCCGTGCTGGCGGTTTTTTATTGACATGAATCTGCAGTCTGACGATTTCGAATTGATGGGTCTGCCGCGCCAGTTTGCGCTGGATAGGGCGCAGCTGGATGAGCGCTGGAAGGCAATGCAAAAACAGGCCCACCCAGACCGTTTTGCGGCCGAAGGCGGGGTGGCCCAGCGCGTGGCCATGCAATGGTCTGTGCGCATCAACGAGGCCTACCAGCGCCTGAAGCATCCACTCAAGCGTGCAGCCTATCTGTGCGAGTTGTATGGCGCTCCGTTGCGGGCCGAAGACAACACCGCCATGCCGGCTGCCTTTTTGATGCAGCAGATGGAGTGGCGTGAGGCGTTAGAAGAAGCCGCCAGCGTGGCCGATGTGGATGCGTTGGAGCGCGAGGTCATGTCCGAGCGACGCGACATGCTGCAGCAATGCGAGCAACTGCTGGGTTCGGCAGAAGGTGCGCAAGCTGCGGCGCAAGTAGTGAGAGCCCTCATGTTTGTTGAGCGCTTTGTCCAGGACGTCGATCAGCGGCGCGAGCAACTGGGACAATAACTCACGACTTACGCAAATTCGGTTAAGGCAAGTGCTTCGCCTTAGGGCACAAGCCATGCTCCATCCTGGTTTGCGTAAGTCCTATAACTTTTTCCCGATGTCAATTTCAGAGGGCGCACACCACAGCTGCTTGCAGCAGCGTGCACAGCGCCTTCTTAACGGCCTGCATGCAAAAGCGGCAGGTCTTGTGAGTGCGAAAAGTCATGGCCTTATTGCAAATTTCAGAGCCCGGTCAGTCCCCTGATCCCCACCAGCGCCGGATTGCCGTGGGTATCGATCTGGGGACCACCCACTCGCTGGTGGCCGCCGTGCGCAATGGCGTGGCCGAATGTCTGCCCGATGACCAAGGCCAGCTGTTGCTGCCCTCGGTGGTGCGTTATCTGCCCGATGGCAAACGCCAGATCGGCTATGACGCGCGGGGTCACGAGGTGGAGGATGCCGCCAACACCATCGTCTCCGTCAAGCGTTTAATGGGCCGTGCACTGGCGGACATTGCCAATGCGGCGCAACTGCCCTATACGCTGACACAACCTGCAGAGCAGGGCATGGTGTCGCTGCTCACACGTGCTGGCGCCAAGAGTCCGGTGGAGATCAGCGCCGAAATCCTGGCCACGCTGCGCTACCGTGCAGAAGACAGTTTTGACGACGACCTGTATGGCGCCGTCATCACCGTGCCCGCTTATTTCGACGATGCCCAGCGCCAGGCCACCAAGGATGCGGCCCAACTGGCTGGCATCCATTTGCTGCGCCTGATCAACGAGCCCACGGCCGCCGCGATTGCCTACGGCCTGGACAATGCCAGCGAAGGCGTTTATGCCGTCTACGACCTGGGTGGCGGCACGTTTGACATCTCCATCCTGCGCCTGACGCAAGGGGTGTTCGAGGTGATTGCCACCGGCGGTGATTCGGCTTTGGGTGGCGACGACTACGACGCCGCACTGGCGCAATGGGTGTTGCAGCAAGCCGGTGCAGAAGCTTCCACGGCAGAAGACCGTGCTGCTGTGCGCGTGGCTGCCAAGCAGTGCAAGCAGGCCTTGACCGACAGCGAGAGCGCCAGTTTCAGCGCCCAGCTGAGCAGTGGCGTTCCACTGCAGCAGACCGTGCGCCGTGCCGACTTTGAAGCCGCGACTGCAGCGCTGACCCAACGCTCGCTGGCCGCCGTGCGCCGCGCCTTGCGCGATGCTGACCTGTCGGTTGACGAGGTGCAGGGCGTGGTCATGGTGGGTGGCTCCACCCGCATGCCCCAGGTGCAGCGCGCCGTGGGCGACTACTTTGGCACCGCACCGCTGACCAATCTCAACCCCGATGAAGTGGTGGCCTTGGGCGCTGCCATCCAGGCCAACCAGCTGGCGGGCAATAGCGCTGCAGGCGATCTGCTGCTGCTGGATGTGATTCCGCTGTCGCTGGGTGTGGAAACCATGGGCGGTCTGGTGGAGCGCATCGTGGCGCGCAATGAAACCATTCCCTCGGCCCGGGCCCAGGACTTCACCACCTACAAGGACGGGCAGACCGCCATGGCCATCCATGTGGTCCAGGGCGAGCGCGATCTGGTGGCGGACTGCCGCAGCCTGGCGCGCTTTGAGCTGCGTGGCATTCCCCCCATGGCGGCCGGGGCGGCGCGTATTCGCGTCACCTTCACGGTCGACGCCGATGGCCTGCTGTCCGTGAGTGCCAAGGAGCAGGTCAGCGGCGTGGAGGCGCACATCGACGTCAAGCCATCCTATGGCCTGTCGGATGCCCAGATTGCGCAAATGCTGCAAGACGGCTTTGACACTGCCGAGCAAGACATACAGGCCCGCGCTTTGGTGGAAGCCCGTGTGGACGCAGATCGCATGGTGCTGGCCACGCAAAGCGCGCTGGATGCCGATGGCGATTTGCTGCAGCCTGCGCAGCGTGCCGAGATTGATGCCCTGATGCACAAGCTCAAGCAGATGCAGAGCGCGAGCAATGCTGCCGAAATCGAAGCGGCTACCCAAGCCTTGGCCAAGGGCACGGAGGCCTTTGCAGCCGAGCGCATGAACCGCGGCATCCGCGAGGCGCTGGCCGGCAAGAACGTGCAATCCATTTCCTGAACGATGAACCCATGCCAGTAATCAAGATTCTTCCCCACCCCGAATACTGTCCCCAGGGCGCACAAGTGAAGGCGCCTGCAGGTACCTCCATCTGCGAAGCCTTGCTGGACAACGGCATCCACATTGAGCATGCCTGCGATATGAGCCGTGCCTGCACCACCTGCCACGTCATCGTGCGCGAAGGCCTGAATTCGCTCAACGAAGCCGAGGAAGAAGAGGAAGACCTGCTGGACCGCGCCTGGGGCCTGGAGCCGCAATCGCGCCTGTCCTGCCAGGCTATATTGGCCCAGGAAGACGTGACGGTGGAGATTCCCAAATACTCCATCAACCACGCAAAAGAAAACCATTGAGACACCCCCCTGAGTCGCCTGCGGCGCCTTCCCCCCGCTCTTCGCGAGCTGCGCTCGCGGGCAGGGGGACGCTGCCAGCGCGGCGGGGCGGCCCTTGCGCGGCAGCCCTGGTATGAGGCGGTGCCGGTTTGATGCGCCGTCTAATGTGATACGGCTTGGCGCTAGGCGCCATGGAGGATTGCGATGTCAAGGCTGATTGTTTTAGATACGGAAACCACAGGTTTGTCGGCGGTCGATGGTGACCGCATCGTGGAGCTGGGCTGTGTGGAGCTGGTGAACCGCAAGCTCACGGGCAACAATCTGCACCTGTATTTCAACCCCGAGCGTGACAGCCATGAAGAGGCTTTGCGGGTGCACGGTCTGACCACCGAGTTCCTCAGCGACAAGCCCAAGTTCGGCGAGAAGGCCCAGGACATCCTGGCGTATTTGCAGGGGGCGGATGAGCTCATCATCCACAACGCGCCGTTTGACGTGGGCTTTTTGAACAAGGAGTTCCAGCGCCTGGGGCTGTCGCCGCTCAAAACCTACGTCAATGCCATCACCGACTCCCTGGCCATGGCCAAGGAGCTGTTCCCGGGCAAGCGCAACTCGCTGGATGCGCTGTGCGATCGCCTGGAAGTGGACAACAGCGGCCGTACCTTGCACGGCGCTTTGCTGGATGCCGAGCTGCTGGCCGATGTCTACATCAATATGACGCGGGGTCAGGACGCGCTGTTGATGAGTGAAGACGATGGGGCGGCCGATGCCGGTGCGGCCACGATGCAGCAGCATGCCAAGGTGGATTTGCGCAGCATTCGCCTGCCGGTGTTGCAGGCCAGCGAGCATGAGCTGGCGGCGCATGAAAAAGTGCTGACCGAGCTCGACAAGTCCAGCGACGGCAAAACCATCTGGCGTACTGCACAGGCAGCCTAAGGCTCTTTCAACGTCAATCGTTTGGAGGCGTCCAGACAGCGTCTCATGCTTTGTTGCTCACCCTTGCCGTACCGCAGTACTGTCAGCGGGTGAGGCGCCGCGCCTGAGACGCTGTCTGGGCGTTGTGGATGTGATGCAAGGAATCACGAGGCTGCACAGGCCCGCTCCGGCGGCCCAAGGCTTTCAAACTGTGCCGCATCAAAAAAGCCCCGTGCTGTTGCCAGTCGGGGCTTTTTGTTGGCAGCCCCATATACGGGGCGCTGGCTTACTTGGTGCCGAAGATGCGGTCGCCGGCATCACCCAGGCCGGGCAGGATGTAGCCATGATCGTCCAGCTGGCGGTCCACGGCGGCGGTGTAGATGTCCACGTCGGGATGGGCTTCTTGCATGGTCTTGATGCCTTCGGGGGCGGCCAGCAGGCACATGAATTTGATGGACTGGGGTGCGCTCTTGTCCTTGAGCTGCTGCACCGCGGCGGCGGCGGAGTTGCCGGTGGCCAGCATGGGGTCCACCACGATCACATCGCGCTCGGCCATGTTGTCGGGCATCTTGTAGTAGTACTCCACGGGCTGCAGGGTTTGCGGGTCGCGGTACAGGCCGATATGGCCTATGCGGGCACCGGGCACCACGTTCAGCATGCCGTCCAGAAAGCCATTGCCGGCGCGCAAGATGGACACCAGGGCCAGCTTTTTGCCGTCGATGACCTTGCCCACCATTTTTTCCATGGGGGTTTCGATTTCCAGATCCTGCAGCGGGAAGTCGCGGGTGATTTCGTAGGCCATCAGCGTGGACAGCTCGCCCAGCATGCGGCGAAAGCTATTGGTCGAGGCTTCCTTGCGGCGCATCAGGGTCAGCTTGTGTTGAACCAGGGGGTGGTCGATGAGGTGCAGTTGGCTCATGGAGAGAGACTTGTTGTTGGTGGAGACAGGCAGACGCAATGCGGTACGGGCGCAGTGTACTGCGACCGTACAGCCGGGCTGCGGGCTCGGATTTATCGTCCACGGCCACGTCAAGGCCGCAGAGCAGGGCGTTTGCCGGTCTGCCGCCTTCGGGTGGTATATGGGGCAAATGGCTTGCAGACGCAACAGGGGTGTGTGCAGCTAGCTATGAATTTTATATTTTTCAGATATGGAATGGTGCGATCAGGGCTTTGCTGCGCCTCCGATGTCCATTCCGTGCTGCTACAAGCTATGGCATATAAAACTGGCGCAGCCCATGCCAGGGCACCGCGCAAGGGCCTACGCCGGCCGCCCCGCCGCGCTGGTGCCGTCCCCCTCCGGCGCGTAGCGCCAGAGAGGGGGAAGATGCGAAGCGGCTCAGGGGGAGGGCTTCAATCCGCCAGAAAACGGGCGTAGCGCTTCAGGTCCACATTGCCGCCGCTGACGATAATGCCCACGCGCTTGCCGCCCAGGGAAATATTGCTGTTGCAGGCCCCGGCAAAGGCCAGGGCGCCGGTGGGCTCCACCACAATCTTCATGCGCTCGGCAAAAAAACGCATGCTCTGCATCAGCTGCAGATCGGAGACGGTGACGATCTCCTCAACCCCCTGGCGAATCAGGGGGAAGGTCAGCGGGCCCAGGGAGCAGGCCTGCGCGCCGTCGGCAATGGTGGTGGGGTAGGAGATCTCGACAATCTCGCCCTTGCGCAGCGATTGCTGGCCGTCGTTGGCGGCTTCGGGCTCCACGCCTATGACCTGGCAATGCGGTGCCAGTGCCTGTGCGGCCAGCACGCTGCCGGACAGCAGGCCTCCGCCGCCCAGGCAGACAAACAAATAGTCCAGCTTGGGCACCTGCTCCAGAAACTCCTTGACCACCGTACCCTGGCCGGCGATCACGTCAGGGTGTTCGCTGGGTGGCACCAGCGTCATGCCGCGCTCCAGCGCCAGTTTGCGGCTGATGGCCAGGCGGTCTTCGGTGCGCGGGTTGTAGGTGACGACCTGGGCGCCGTATTCGCGTGTGGCTGCCATCTTGCTGGCGGCCGCATCCTCGGGCATCACGATCAAGGCCGGTATGTCCAGCAGGCGCGCCGACAGGGCAATGGCCTGGGCATGGTTGCCTGCGGAGAACGTCAGCACACCGGCCTTGCGCTGCTCGGGCGTGAAGCGTGCAAGGGTGTTGAACGCGCCGCGGAACTTGAAGGAGCCGGAGCGCTGCAGGTTCTCGCATTTGAAGAAAAACTGGGCGCGGTACATGCGGTCCGCAGTGCCACAGCGCAGCACAGGCGTGGTGTGGGCTGCGTTCTTCAGGCGCTCGGCCGCGGCCAGCACATCGTCGTATGTCGGCAGGGGGAAGGTCACCACGCTCATGTCGGCCTTTCAGGTGTATCTGTCTGTTGCTGTTGCAGAGATGATAGATGCGAAAGCTGTTGTGCCGCGCACAAAGCCATGCAGGCTGCGGCGGTGGTGATGAAGTGTAGTTCTCGAAAAAGTGAGCAGCCTGTGCAGGCTGTATATGCCTTGAATGCCTATTCGAATAATGAAAGATAAAAATCGGAACGTGCCGGGCGGCCCGCTCCGGTGTGGCGTCAGCGTTTTTTGTTGCCGAAAATTCCGCCCAGCACACCGCGCAAAATCTGGCGGCCCAGCTGGGTGCCCATGGTGCGGGCCGTGGATTTGACAACGGACTGCACAATGCCGTCGCGCTTGCCGCCGCGTGGGCCGGTGGAGCCGAAAAGCAAATCATTGAGCTCGCCCATCATGCCGCCGCCTTCGGCTGCAGCACCGGGCTTGGCTGTGCCGCCTGCCGCCGGGGCATTGCTTGCGGCGCGGTCGCGCAGCACTTCGTAGGCGGACTCGCGGTCCACGGCTTGCTCGTAGACGCCTGCCACCAGCGATTGCTGCATCAGTTGCTGGCGTTGGGCCGGGGTGATGGGGCCGATCTGGCTGCCCGGTGGAATCACATACACGCGCTGGGTGATGCCGGGGCGGCCTTTCTCGTCCAGCAGGCTGATCAGGGCCTCGCCGACGGCGACCTCGGTGATGGCGGCTTCAATGTTCAAGCCGGGATTAGGGCGCATGGTGGTGGCCGTGGCCTTGACGGCTTTTTGGTCGCGCGGGGTGAAGGCGCGCAGTGCGTGCTGCACGCGGTTGCCCAGCTGGGCCAGCACGCTGTCGGGAATGTCCAGCGGGTTTTGGGTGACGAAATACACGCCCACGCCCTTGGAGCGCACCAGGCGCACCACCAGCTCTATGCGCTCCAGCAGCACCTTGGGGGCGTCGTTGAACAGCAAATGGGCCTCGTCAAAGAAGAACACCAGCTTGGGCTTGTCGGGGTCGCCAATTTCGGGCAATTGCTCGAACAATTGAGACAGCATCCACAGCAAAAAAGTGGAATACAGGCGCGGGGAGTTCATCAGCTTGTCGGCCGCCAGGATGTTGACCACGCCTTGGCCGGCAGCATCGGTCTGCATCAAGTCCTGGATGTTGAGCATGGGCTCGCCAAAGAACTTGCCACCGCCTTCGCTTTCGATCTGCACCAGGCCGCGCTGTATGGCGCCCACGCTGGCGGCGCTGATATTGCCGTATTCGGTGGTGTATTGCTTGGCGTTGTCGCCCACGTACTGGAGCATGGCGCGCAGGTCTTTGAGGTCCAGCAGCAGCAGGCCGCTGTCGTCAGCAATCTTGAACACCAGGTTGAGCACGCCCATTTGCGTGTCGTTCAGGTTCAGCATGCGACCCAGCAGCAGCGGGCCCATGTCGGAGATGGTGGCGCGCACGGGGTGGCCTTGCTCGCCAAACACATCCCACAGCGTGGTGGGGCAGGCCACAGGGGTGGGCAGGGCAATACCTCGGTCTTTGAGCGAGGCGGCCAGCTTGTCGCCTACACTGCCTGGTTGGCTGATGCCGCCCAGGTCGCCCTTGATGTCGGCCATGAAAACGGGCACCCCGATCTGCGAGAAGCCTTCGGCCATTTTTTGCAAGGTGACCGTCTTGCCTGTACCCGTGGCGCCGGTGATCAGGCCATGGCGGTTGGCCAGGCCGGGGAGCAGTTCGCAGTGGATGTCTCCATGCTGTGCAATCAGAAGGGGAGATGCCATTTCGGGTTTCCTCTTAGGGGTGAGGCGTCAAAAGTAAAATCAAGCCTGATAGATTAAATCAAGACCGAAGGATTTCTTGTGGCAGGACATAGCAAATGGGCCAATATCCAGCACCGGAAGGGGCGCCAGGATGAAAAACGCGGCAAGATCTGGACGCGTATCATCCGTGAAATCATGGTGGCAGCCCGCCAGGGCGGTGGGGACCTGAATGCCAATCCCCGACTGCGTCTGGCCGTGGACAAGGCCAAGGCAGCCAATATGCCGGCCGACAATATCAAGCGCAACATTGACAAGGCCACGGGCAACCTCGAAGGCGTGACCTATGAGGAAATCCGCTACGAAGGCTATGGCATCGGAGGTGCCGCCATCATTGTGGACACCATGACCGACAACCGGGTGCGTACTGTGGCGGAAGTGCGTCATGCTTTCAGCAAGCATGGTGGCAACATGGGCACCGAAGGGTCGGTGGCCTTTCAGTTCAAGCACTGCGGCCAGATCATTTTTGCCCCGGGTGCGGAAGAAGACAAAGTCATGGAAGTGGCGCTGGAAGCCGGCGCCGAAGATGTGATCACCGATGAAGACGGTGCTATCGAGGTGCTCACGGCGGCGGGCGATATGGAAGCCGTGCGCAATGCGCTGGAAGCCGCAGGGCTCAAACCCGAGGTGGCCGAAGTCACCATGCGCCCCGAGAACACGATTGCATTGAGCGGCGAAGACGCAGAGCGCATGCAAAAACTGCTGGACATTATTGAAGACCTGGACGACGTGCAAGACGTCTACCACAACGCAGAACTATGAAAATTCTTGTGATTGGCGGCGGTGGCCGTGAACACGCTCTGGCGTGGAAATTGGCCCATTCGCCCAAGGCGACCAAGGTGTTTGTAGCCCCCGGCAACGGCGGCACGGCCTTGAGCAACAAATACGAAAACGTGGCCATCACCGATGTGGTGCAGTTGCGTGAATGGGCCCAGGCCCAGAAGATTGCGCTGACCGTGGTCGGCCCCGAGGCGCCGCTGGCGGCCGGCGTGGTGGACGAGTTCCGCGCCCACGGCCTCAAGGTCTTTGGCCCCACCAAGGCCGCGGCCCAGCTGGAGAGCTCCAAGGCTTTTTCCAAGGCATTCATGCGCCGCCATGGCATTCCCACGGCGGACTACGACACCTTCACCGATCCGGTAGCGGCCCACGCCTTTGTGGATCGCCTGGGCGCGCCCATCGTCATCAAGGCCGACGGCCTGGCTGCCGGCAAGGGCGTGGTCGTGGCCATGACGCTGCAAGAGGCACATGACGCCGTGGACTTCATGCTGGTGGACAACAAATACGGCGTGCAGCACAACGATGGTGGTGCTCGCGTGGTGATCGAGGAGTTCCTCTCCGGCGAGGAGGCCAGCTTCATCGTGCTGTGTGATGGCAAGAACGTGGTGGCCATGGCCACCAGCCAGGACCACAAACGCCTCAAGGACGGAGACGAAGGCCCCAACACCGGCGGTATGGGTGCTTATTCGCCCGCCCCCGTGGTCACGGCCGATGTGCATGCCCGCGCCATGCGCGAAATCATCCTGCCCACTATCCGTGGCATGGAAAAAGATGGCATTCCCTTCACCGGCTTTCTGTATGCCGGCCTGATGATAGACAGCAACGGCCATACCAAGACCTTGGAGTTCAACACCCGCATGGGTGACCCTGAAACCCAGCCCATCATGATGCGCCTCAAGAGCGATCTGGCCGAGGTGCTGCTGGCGGCTGTGGACGGCAAGCTGGACCAGGTGGAGCTGGAGTGGGACCGCCGCACCGCGCTGGGCGTGGTCATGGCCGCTGCAGGCTACCCCGAAGCACCACGCAAGGGCGATGCCATCACCGGTCTGCCTGCGGATGCTGACGACGCCATGGTTTTCCATGCCGGCACCCAGCTGGACGAAGCCGGCGTGCCCCGCACCAGCGGCGGCCGTGTGCTGTGCGTGACGGTGCTGGCCGACAGCGTCAAGCAGGCCCAGCAAAAAGTGTATGACGTGGCGCGTGGCATCCATTTCGATGGTGCCCAGTACCGCCGCGACATTGGCTATCGCGCGATCAAGAGCTAAGGGGCGGCGCGGATGAGTGATGCGAGCATGGTGGCCACACCGGAAAAAGTGCGGGCCTATCTGCAAGATCTGCAGGCGCGAATCACGGGAGCGCTGGAGCAGGTGGAGGGGGAGGGCGGAGCCCGCTTTCTGGCCGACGCCTGGCACAAAGGCCCCGAAGAACGCCTGCAAGGCGATGGCCTGACCAAAATTCTGGAAGGCGGCCGCGTGTTTGAGCGCGCGGGCTGTGGCTTCTCGCATGTGCGCGGGCCGCAGCTGCCGCCATCGGCCACCGAGCACCGCCCGGAATTGGCAGGCGCACCATTCGAGGCCATGGGGGTGTCGCTGGTCTTTCATCCGCGCAACCCTTATGTGCCCACGGTGCATATGAATGTGCGCATGATTGCGGCTGGACACGCAGGCCAACCCAAGACCTGCTGGTTTGGCGGCGGTATGGACCTCACGCCCTGCTATGGCTTTGAGGAAGATGCGGTGCATTTCCACCGCGCCTGCCGCGATGCGCTGCAGCCTTTTGGTTCCCCGCTCTATCCGCGTTTCAAGACCTGGTGCGACGAGTATTTCTACCTCAAGCACCGCGATGAGCAGCGCGGTATTGGCGGCATCTTCTTTGACGACTTTGCCGAGCTGGGCCAGGACCAGAGCTTTGCCATGTTGCGCGCGGTAGGTGATGCCTTTTTGGGTGCCTATCTGCCCATCGTGGAGCGTCGCCAGCAGATGGCCTATGGCGAGCAGCAGGTGGATTTCCAGCGCTACCGCCGTGGCCGTTATGTGGAGTTCAACCTGGTCTGGGACCGGGGGACGCATTTCGGTCTGCAGTCAGGCGGGCGCACGGAGTCCATTTTGTTGTCCATGCCGTCCCATGCCAGCTGGAGCTACCAGCGCGAAGCTGCAGAAGGCTCGCCCGAGAGGGCGCTGACAGATCAATTCCTGGTGCGCCGGGACTGGCTTTGATCTGCGTGCAACACTGGTATTGCCAGAAAACTATAATTTCGATAGCTGCCGGTCCATTGCGGACTGGCGGGCGCCTCTAAAAAACCTTTGAGTCCGGATGGTGGGCGAGGCATGACCTGCCCCATGGCACGCACGGCGCTGCCGCGCTATATTGACCGGAACGCAACCATACACTGCCTGATGAGCACCACCACCCAATCGGAATCCACCGCCAAAAAGGACGTGACCAAACTCCAGCGCGCCATCGTCGATGGCCTGGAGGACGTCAAGGCGCAAGACATTCAGGTCTTCAACACAGAACATCTCTCGCCCCTGTTTGAGCGGGTGATCGTGGCATCGGGTACCTCGAACCGCCAGACCAAGGCCCTGGCCTCCAGCGTGCGCGAAGCCGTCAAGAAAGCCGGCTTTGCCGTGCCGCGCCAGGAAGGCGAGGAAAACGGTGAATGGATCATCGTGGACTGCGGCGCAGCCGTGGCCCACATCATGCAACCCGCCATCCGCCAGTACTATCGCCTGGAAGAGATCTGGGGTGACAAGCCTGTGCGCCTGAAGCTGGGCGGAGCCAAGCCTGCTGCCCGCGCCAAGCCGGAAGCCGAGGCCAAGCCCGCCAAGAAGGCTGCTGCCAAAAAGCCCACAGCGGCCAAGGACAGCAAACCTGCGGCAAAGAAGCCTGCTACCAAGAAGCAGGCTGCAACTGCTGCCAGCGCCAAGCCTGCTGCCAAAAAGCCGGCCGCCAAAAAGGCCGTGGCAGCCAAGACCCCGGTCAAGACCGTGGTGGTCAAGCCCAGCGTGCCGCGCACCAAGGCTGCAGCCAAGCCCGCTGCCAAGCGTGCTCCCCGCGCCAAGGCATGAAGCTGCAGATCGTGGCCGTAGGCCAGCATGTGCCCGATTGGGCGCAGACGGCCTACGACGACTACGCCAAGCGCTTCCCGCCCGAGCTCAAGGTTGAGCTCAAAACCGTCAAGACCGAGCCTCGTGGCTCCAAGACGGTGGAGACCCTGTATGCGGCGGAGCGCAAGCGCATCGAAGCCGCCATTGCGCGCGGCACCCGCATCGTGGTGCTCGATGAGCGCGGAACCAATCTCACCACCAAGGCCCTGGCCCAGCGCCTGCGACATTGGCAGCTGGAGGGTGACGATGTGGCCCTCATCATTGGCGGCCCCGATGGCTTGGACCCGGCCTTCAAACAGGCAGCGCACGAGAAGATTCGGCTGTCCGACCTCACACTGCCCCATGCCATGGTGCGCGTGCTGCTGATTGAGCAGCTCTACCGTGCCTGGTCGGTGAATGCCGGCCACCCTTATCACCGCGAATAAGCCTTCACACGCCGAGGCATTAGAGAACCCTGCCGCAGTGCTCTGCCGCAGGGTTTTTTGTTTGTCCATGGGAGTCTCGGCATGCGGGCAAGCACCAAAGGCCGGGCTGGCCTGCATGTTGCTTAATTACGCCCAACCGCCTGTACCCCAGGCGCTTGCAAGCAACGAGGGAGAACCCATACATGCAGTGGCTCAACAAGCTGTCTATCCGCACGCGCCTGTACCTGGGCACTTTGTTCTCGCTGGTCATGCTGCTGCTGGTGGGTGGTGTGGGTTATGGGGCACTGGCCAGCACGCACAGCCAGGTGCAGGACATGTTCAGCAGCAAGGTGCAGGTGCTCAGCCAGATGGAAGAGGTGCGCAACCGCCTGGCCGAGCTGAGACTGCTGGAAAAAAGCATCATCATCAGCGCCAACAACGCCACCCAGGTGCAGGAGTTGCGCGAGCGCTGGTCCACCGGCATGAAGGCCTTGCGGGCCAGGTTGCAGGAGTTGCAACAGGCACCGAGCACGCCGTCCGATATGAGCTTGAACCTGGAGTCCGGCATCACCTACCTGGAAGACTATGCCAAGGCCATGGATGAGGTGTTTGCCAAGGTCGAGGCAGCCTTGATGGACAGCATGGCGGCCGCAGCCTATGCCGACAACCAACGCAGCACCATGGAAGGTATGGACTCGGTGCTGACCACCACGGCCGAAAACGCACGCACCGATATGGAGTTCACCCGCCGCGCTGTGGAGGATGCGGGCCGCAAGATGGGTTTGTGGCTGGGCGTGCTGCTGGTGGTGGCGGTGGCCGTGTTACTGCCCACTACCTACCTGGGCGTGCGCGCCATTACCCAGGCCCTGGCCGATGCCCAAGCCCTGGCGCAGCGCATTGCCGAAGGTGACTTGAGCCAGGATGTGCATGTGCGCCAGAGCGACGAGCTGGGCCAGCTGATGCGCTCCATGGACCGCATGCAGCAGTCGCTGCGCACCCTGGTGCAGCAGGTGCAACAGGCGTCGGGACAGGTGTCGGTGGCCAGCAGCGAGATCGCCGGGGGGAACGCCAATCTGAGTGAGCGCACCGAGCAAACCGCCAGCCATTTGGAGCAAACCGCACGTGCCATGGACAGCCTGGGCCAGGAGGTGCGCCACAGCGCCCAGGCCAGTGCCCAGGCACGCGAGCAGGCCGACAGCGCGGCCACGGTGGCCGTGCAGGGCGGCGAAGCCGTGAACAGCGTGGTGCAGACCATGAGTGAAATCTCCGCCAGTGCCCACCGCATTGGCGAGATCACCAGCGTCATCGATGCCATTGCCTTTCAGACCAATATCCTGGCGCTGAATGCGGCAGTAGAGGCGGCGAGGGCGGGCGAGCAGGGACGGGGGTTTGCCGTGGTGGCGGGCGAGGTCCGTACCCTGGCCCAGCGCAGCGCCGAGGCGGCCAAGCAAATCCGGCAGCTCACCAGCGACTCCGTGCGCTGCGCGGACAGCGGCAGCGCCCAGGTGGCGCGGGCCGGCCAGACCATGCAGGCCATTGTGCACAGCGTGGAGCGCGTGGCCACCACGATTGCCGAGGTCTCGCGCGCCTGCGAGGTGCAAGACCGGCAAATTGGCGAGGTCTCCACCTCGGTGGCCGATCTGGAGCAA
This sequence comes from Acidovorax sp., assembly GCA_031277855.1. Taxonomy (GTDB): domain Bacteria; phylum Pseudomonadota; class Gammaproteobacteria; order Burkholderiales; family Burkholderiaceae_C; genus Comamonas. The sequence goes on from JAITLO010000008.1 coordinate 312,040, forward strand.
ATGACCCAGCAAAACGCCGCCCTGGTTGAAGAGTCTGCTGCAGCCTCATCCGCTTTGCGCGAGCAGGCACAGACCCTGGATGGTGCGGTGCGCCGCTTTGCCATGCCAGGCAGCCATGGCGTGCTGGTGCTGGAGTCCGCATAGCGCAACCTACCCACGGCAATCCCTGGCATGGCGCAGCCATGAAGCCCGTGATACTATGGTTTTAATAGCTTTCAGCGCCGTTGTAGCGCGCTGAAAGCGCTTTTTTGACCAGCCATGCCTGCTGATTTTTTTCTCTATCTCGCCTCCCAAAGTCCACGCCGTCGACAGCTGCTGGAGCAGCTCGGCGTGCAGCATGCATTGCTGCTGCCGAATGCCGACGGCGATGTGCCCGAAGATGCCGAGGCCATCGAGGCCGAGTTGCCCGGCGAAGCGCCGCGCGACTATGTGCAGCGTGTGACCGATTTGAAGCTGGATGCAGCCGTGGCCCGCCATCTGCGGCGCAAGCTGCCGGCCGCACCGATTCTGTGCTCCGACACCACGGTGGCGCTGGGCACGCACATTCTGGGCAAGCCCGCAGATGCACAGGACGCGGCCCGCATGCTGCATCAGCTGGCCGGTCAGACGCATGAGGTGTTGACTGCGGTGGCCTTGCAGGTGGGCGCACAGCGGCTGCGGGCACTGTCCATCTCGCAAGTGCGCTTTGCGGCCATGAGCGAGGCGCAGATCGCTACCTATGTGGCCAGCGGCGAGCCCATGGGCAAGGCCGGCAGCTATGGCATACAGGGGCTGGCGGCCGCCCATGTGAGCCACATCGCCGGTAGTTATTCGGGCATCATGGGTCTGCCGGTGTATGAGACGGCACAGCTGCTGCGCCAAGCAGGATGGGCGCTGTAAGCGCATAGCATCTGCTTTGATTTTGATACTGCTGCAGTACGCCCTTCAAGCTGCAGCGCACGATTTCCTGGAAGTTCTCTAGCATGCAACAAGATATTTTGATCAACTGGTCCCCCCAGGAAACCCGTGTCGCCATCATTGAAAGCGGGGCGGTGCAGGAGCTGCACATCGAGCGGCCGCTGGAGCGTGGCCTGGTGGGCAATATCTACCTGGGCAAGGTCTCGCGCGTGCTGCCGGGCATGCAGTCAGCCTTTATCGACATCGGTCTGGAACGCGCCGCGTTTTTGCATGTGGCCGATGTCTGGCACCGCCAGGAAAACGGCGATGCGCCCATGTTTGCGCGCAAGAACGAGCCCCAGGTGCCGATTGAAAAACAGGTGTTCGAGGGCCAGTCCATCATGGTCCAGGTCATCAAGGACCCCATAGGAAGCAAGGGTGCGCGCCTGTCCACGCAGATCAGCATTGCCGGGCGGCTGCTGGTGTTTTTGCCGCAGGACGACCACATCGGCGTGTCGCAGAAGATTCCCTCCGAAGAGCGCGATGCGCTGCGCGGGCGCTTGCAGGCCCTGGTGGGTAGCAAGGAAACCGGTGGTGGCGGTGGCTTTATTTTGCGCACCAATGGGGAAGACGCCAGCGATGCCGAGCTGGCAGACGATATCGCCTATCTGCGCAAGACCTGGACACGCATCAAGGATGTGGCACTGCGCCTGCCGCCGATGTCGGTGCTGCACCAGGACCTGAATCTGCTGCAGCGCGTGCTGCGCGATCTGGTGGGCGAGCACACGCAAAGCATACGCATCGACTCCAAGGAGCAGTTCGCTGCGCTGATGGCCTTTGGCAAGGAATACATGCCCAGCGCAGCGCCCAAGCTGCAGATGTACAAGGGCGAGCGCCCCATCTTTGATCTGTATGCGGTGGACGAGGAAATCGCCCGCGCCCTGGGCCGGCGTGTGGACCTGAAGTCCGGTGGCTATCTGATCGTGGACCAGACCGAGGCGCTGACCACCATCGACGTCAACACCGGTGGCTTTGTGGGTGCGCGCAACTTTGATGACACCATCTTCAAAACCAATCTGGAAGCGGCACTGGCCATTGCCCGTCAGCTGCGGTTGCGCAATCTGGGCGGCATCATCATCGTGGACTTCATCGACATGGTGCGCGAGGAGCACCAGCAAGAGGTGTTGGCCGAATTCCGTAAACAGCTGGGCCGCGACCGGGTCAAGACCATGGCGGGCAATTTCTCGCAGCTGGGCCTGGTGGAGATGACGCGCAAGCGCACCCGTGAATCCCTGGCCCATATGCTGTGTGAGCCTTGCCCGCAGTGCATGGGCAAGGGCAGTGTGAAAACCGTGCGCAGCGTGTGCTATGAAGTGCTGCGTGAAATTCTGCGTGAGGCGCGCCAGTTCAACCCCAAGGAGTTCCGCATCGTTGCCAATCCCAAGGTGGTGGAGATGTTCTTGGATGAGGAAAGCCAGCATCTGGCCGGGCTGTCGGATTTCATCGGCAAGCCGATTTCGCTGCAATCTGAAAACGGCATGGGGCAGGAGCAGTACGACATTGTGCTGCTGTAGGCCCTGTGAATCGGGCCGGCTTTTCAGTGGATATCCGAGCTGCTGATATGGGCGCTTTCCATGGAATCGAGTGCGTGCCATTTCAGCAGTGCCGGGTGTCCAAAGAAGTAACCTTGGAAGAGCGAAAAGCCTGCTTTTTTCAGGTAGTCAAACTGTTCGGGTGTTTCCACACCTTTGGCGGCGACTTCCAGTTTGAGCAAACCCGCCAGCATGGACATGATGTCCACAATCTTCTGTTCATTTCCGTCGCTTAATAGATTTTTAACAAAATATTGATCTATTTTGATCTGGCTGACAGGTAGCTTCTTGAGATGGTTGAGAAAAGAATACCCCATACCAAAATTGTCCAAGGCAAGCTTGATGCCTTGCTTGTGCAGGGCATGGAGATGGGTGGGTGAGAAACCATTGAAGCCTGGCAAAAATTCCGTCTCACTCAACTCCAGGTAAAGCCTTCTGGGGTCTGCGCCGTAGCGCTGCAGCGTCTCCAGTATGAAAGTGATGGCTTGTTCGGTGTACAGCTGGTGGCTGCGGATGTTGACGCTCATGGTCCAGGAGCGCTTGACTGGGTCGCAGGCCCATTGCCCCAGCTGATGGCATACCGCCTCCATCACCCAAGCACTTATTCGGAGTATGGATTTGCTTGGCCTGGCCCGCTTGATGAAGTCCCCAGGGAAAAGCAGTCCATATTGCGGGCTGCGCCAGCGCAGCAATGCCTCTGCACCCACAATGCATGAATCAGGGTTAAAGATGGGTTGGTAAACCAGATAAAATTCACGCTGCTCCAAGGCACTAAGTAAATCGTCTTCTGAAGGTGAATGGCGCACGATTTTTCCCTAAAGGTCTTTGGAGCTTCACTGCTTGGTATTAGATTGAATAGGATAGCGTTTTTTTAAGATGGAATATATAAATTCATCAATTTTGGTTATTTGCATAGATGAATTTTAGAAATTGAATATCTGGCTGATGTGAATCCTTGAAATTATCTGCGCCTGGAGCCCTTATCCCATTTTGGGTTAGTTTTCGATGCGTTTGAGAATTTTTGTTTCAAAATTCGATACTGATCAGCGTTGAATGCCTCGCATCTGAACCGTACCAAGGAATTGCGCCACCGTCTGCGTGAAGCAAGAGAGCGCCAAGGGCTTTCACAAAAATTGCTTGCACAGAGGATGCGCAAGCCCCAGTCTTTTATTTCCAAGATAGAAACCGGTGAGCGCAACCTGGATGTCGTGGAGTTCTTGGAAATATGCGAGGCCATGGCAATCGATGCCTTGGACATGCTGCGTGCGGTACGTGATACCTGCAGCCCAAGCTTTGCTTGGCAGCCGGCGGTTGCCGTGGATTTGCGTGCACAGGTGGAGCCAGCGCTCCCCTGAAATGACCAACCCGGTCTGGGCGAGCCGCGTCTGAGAGAGGGCTGTCAGCAAGCGGTCTTTTCTGCAGTGCCGCCCAATCATGGCACCATGCGGGTTTTGGACAGGAGCAATCGCATGAAGTTCTGGTGGGTGGGCGCGCTGGGCGCCTTGGTGCTGGCGGGATGTGCCAGCAAGCAGGCCCTGGTGCCCCAGGTACAGCAAGGCCAGGCGGCCGATGGAAGCAAGACCGTGAGTGTGGCGCCGGAAAAAGTCCAATGCAGCCGGCCCCAATGCCCGGTGCTGGCTGCGTCCTGGACCTCGGCCAAGGACGGCCAGGCCGTGTTGACCATTGGGCTGCCTTACCAACAGGCCACAGTGACGGGCGCCGACTTCCACTTCGGCAGCCAGGAAGTGGTGCGTGTGCGCTCGCGCTCGCAGACTGCGCCCCTGGCTCAGGGCTATCCTGCTACCGCATTTGATGTGCCGCTGCGTACCGTGGAGCGCATTGCCTACGGCCCCAGCAGCTGGGTGCGGGTCTATACCAAAGGTGGTGCCAGTGTGGACGAAGCCATCAACAGCGGCGAGCATGGCAGCCGTGCCTTTACTGCCATGCATTACTTTGTGACGGCCATACAGACCGCGACAGGCAAGGGCCCCAGCGAAGGGGTGAATCCTGGTGGCTTGATGGACCGCCTGGGCATGGGGCGCGACGACAAGAGCAAGAACGCCGATCTCGGTAGCTAATCCGGCTGGGCCCCAGCACCATCATGGGGTGGCTGGGGCGCTGTGTTCAAGGCCTGGGCATCAAAGCCGCCGCCCAGGTCTCCGATCAAAGTGACGGTGTTCACCAACTGCTGCAGCCGTACATTCAGCAGGGACTGCTGGCTGCTGATCTGGGCAGCCTGGGCAGAGGCCAGCGTGGTGTAGTCCACGGTACCGGCCTGGAATTCGTCCTGCGCAATACGGGTGCTTTGGCTGGCGTCTTGTACAGCGGCTTCCAGTACCTGGTATTGCTGCTCCAGAATGCGCAGCGCGGACAAATCGTTTTCCACATCTTGCAGCGCAGCCAGCACCGTGCCGCGGTAGCTGGCAACCGAGGAAGCATATTGCGCTCTTGCGCTGCTGAGCTGGGCGCTGCGGGCTCCACCGTCGAAAATGGTTTCCGCAAAGGCGGCGCCCAATGACCAGACCAGATTGCTGGCATTGAGTGCACCGGCAAAGCCCCCCGCGGCCGACAGCGTCAGCGAAGGGAAGAAGGCCGTTTGCGCCACGCCGATGGCGGCATTGTCCGCCGCCATCTGGCGCTCGGCAGCGGCAATATCGGGGCGGCGTTGCAACAGCGTGGAAGGCAGACCCACAGGCACGCTGGGCAGCTGGGGCATGAGGGTGCTACCAGGAATCGGCAGTGCTTCCGGTGTCTTGCCCACCAGCACGGCAATCGCATGGGCATATTGGGCTCTTGCGATGCCCACGGCCACCAGACTGGCCTGGGTGGTTTCCAACAGATTGCGGGCCGCATACAAGCTGGAGGGGGCGACCGTGCCTGCGGCGCTCTGGTCGCTGACCACGCGCAGGCTGTGGCGGTAGCTGTCCACAGTTTGCTGCAGCAGCCTGGCGTTCTCATCGGCCACCCGCAACTCCACCATGGCCGTGGCCAGCGCAATCTGTGCCGATAGCGTGGTGTTGGCCAAGGTGGCAGCGCTGACCTGGGCCAGGGCCTGGTTTTCTTTGACGCTGTCGCGCACCTGGCCCCAGAGGTCGGGTGACCAGCTCACGGCCGCTTCCACGGATTTGCTGGTCACTGCGCCGGTGCTCACGCCCGCAGTGCTGCTGCGTTGGCGCGTAGCCGACCCATTGATACCCAGTGTGGGAAACAGGGCGGCACGCGCGGCCTGTATGGCAGCGGCTGCCTTTTGGTAGTTGGCATAGGCGGCCAGCACGTTTTGGTTCGAGAACTGCACCTGGGGCAGCAATGTGTCGAGCAAGGGGTCGTGAAAGTCCTGCCACCATGCGCCCTTGGGGCCATCGGCGTTGGGGCTGGCACGGGTCCATCCCGGCAGCTCGCTGTACGCTGTGGGCAGCTCCATGGCAGGCTTTTCATAGGTGGGGCCTACGGAACACCCTGAGAGCACAAGAGCGCAGAGGCAGGCCATCCAGGCAAGGCGTGGGGCGTGTAAAGGGCCGGGGTATTTCATGGGGCAGACTCCGCAGTCCGAGGCTTGGGGGCAGGGGGCACGCCAGGCGCCAGGCGCAGACGCAAGCGGTCGAGAAAGAGGTAGATCACCGGTGTGGTGTAGAGCGTGAAGAGCTGGCTCAGTATCAAGCCCCCCATCACGGTGATGCCCAGGGGCTGGCGCAGCGAAGCGCCTTGCCCTATGCCTATGGCCAGTGGCACGGCGCCCAGCACGGCAGCGGCCGTGGTCATCAGGATGGGGCGCAGGCGTAGCACGGCGGCCGCATGGATGGCATCGCGGGCGCTTTGGCCATGGTGGCGCTGCTGCTGAATGGCCACGTCCACCATCATGATGCCGTTCTTTTTGACAATGCCGATCAGCAAAATCACGCCAATCATGGCGATCACTGAAAACGGCGTGCCGAACAGCAGCAGTGCCAGCGTGGCGCCTATGCCGGCCGAGGGCAGGGTGGAGAGAATCGTCAGCGGGTGAATGGCACTTTCATACAGCACACCCAGCACCAGATAGACCGTGGCCAGGGCCGCCAGAATCAGCAGCGGCACGGTGCTGACGGACTGGGCATAGGCTTGGGCCGCGCCGGCAAAGGCACCGTGGATGGAGGCCGGCATCTGGATCTGGAGTACGGCATCGTCAATCACTTGCTGGGCCTGGCTCAGCGATCCGCCTTGCGGCAGATTGAAGGAGATGGTGGCGGCCACCGTGCCGCCTTGGTGGTTGACCTGGGTGGCCGTGTGGCTGTTGCTCCAGCGGGCCAGGGCCGACAGCGGCACCATGGTCTCGGCCGTAGTCGCCACCGCGCTGCCACTGGAGCTGCCGCCACGGCTGTTGGATATGGCATTGGTGAGCAAATTGGCCTGGGCACTGCTGCCGTTGCCTGCGCTGCTGCTGGCCGAAGCGCTGGCGCTGGAGGTGGCGCGGTAGACCGTGACGCCCCCCACCTGCTGGCCAGACATCTGGGTTTGCTGTGTGCCACCGGGGTTGGCCGCTGCCGTGCTGAGATAGACCTGCTCCAGAGCCTGGGGAGACTGCCAGTAGCGCGGCGCATATTCCATCACCACAAAGTACTGGTTCAGCGGGTTGTAGATGGTGGAGACCGTGCGTTGACCAAAAGCGTCGTAGAGCACGTTGTCGATCTGGTTGACCTGAAAGCCATAGCGTGCGGCGGCAGCGCGGTCCACGGTGATAAAAGTCTGCAGGCCGTGTTGTTGCAGATCGGAATTCAAATCCTGCAACTGGCCCGACTGCTTGCCCAGCTGCGTCAGCAGCCTGGGCACCCAGCGATTGAGCAGCTGCGGGTCATCGCAGGTCAGCGTGTACTGGTATTGGGCCGCTGACTGCCGCCCGCCTATGCGCAGGTCTTGCTGGGCCTGCAGAAAAAGCCGCGCGCCCGAGACCGCATTGAGCCGGGGGCGCAGCCTGTCCACCACCTGAGAGGCAGAGAGGCCGCGCTCGGACAAGGGCTTGAGCTGGACAAAGACATTGGCGGTGTTCAATGCCCGGCCGCCGGTGAAGCCGGCCACGGCCTGTACAGCAGGGTCGCCTTGCACAATGCGCTGCAGTTGGGTGAGCTTTTGCTCCATGGCAGGAAAGGAAATGCTCTGGTCGGCAATGATTTGGCCCACCAAAATGCCGGTGTCCTGCTCCGGGAAAAACGTGCCGGGCAGATAGCGCAGCAAAGCCACATTGCCGACGACCAAGGCCAGCAGCAATACCCCGGTCAGCAAGGCGTAGTCGAGCACGGCGTGCAAAGAGCGGCTATAGCCTTGCTTCAAGCGCTCAAAACCAGCCTCCAGCTTGCGGCGCAACCAGCCAGGAGGGCGCTCCAGCGTCTGGCGGTTGAGCAAATAGGCGCACATGCAGGGTGTGACCGTGAGCGACACCAGCAAAGACAGTGCAATGGCAATCGACAGTGTCATGGCCAGTTCGTGAAACAGCAGGCCCACAATGCCCGGCATCAGCAAGATGGGCAAAAACACCGCGATCAGCGACAGGCTCATGGACAGCACCGTAAAGCCCACCTCCGCGCTGCCGCGCAGGGCCGCTTCCCGAGGGGGCAGGCCGTCCTCCATATGCCGCATGATGTTCTCCAGCACCACCACGGCGTCATCCACCACAAAGCCCGTGCCTATGGTCAAGGCCATCAGCGAAAGATTGTCTATGCTGTAGCCCAGCAAATACATGGGCCCGAAGCTGCCGATGATGGACAGCGGCAGGGCCACAGCCGGAATCAGCACCGCGCGCGGTGAGCGCAAAAACACAAACACCACGCTCACCACCAGCAGCACGGCCAGGAACAGGGTGCGCTCGGTGTCCGACACCGAGGCATCCACCGATTCCGAGCGGTCCACCACCATGTGCAGCCGGATGTCTCCGGGCAGGCTGGCCTGCACCGTGGGCAGCACCTTGCGGATCTGGGCTGCGGTCTTGACGATGTTGCTGCCCGGCATGGGGTAGACAATGACCAGCACCGCAGACTGGCCGTTGTACAGCCCTGCATTGCGCAGGTTTTCGTTGGAGTCCTGCACATCGGCCACATCGGCCAGGTGCACGGCGGCGTTGTTGCGGTAGGCAATCACCAGCTTGCGGTAAGGATCGGCCTTGCTGATTTGGTCGTTGGACAGTATTTGAAAGCGTTGCGCGCCCTCATCCAGATGGCCTTTGGCACTGTTGGCATTGGCTGCGCTGATGGCGGCGCGCACATCTTCCAGGCCTATGCCGTAGCTATTGAGCTTGCCGGGTTCGAGTTCCACGCGCACCGAAGGCAGGGCGCCGCCGCCCAGGGTGATCTGCCCCACGCCGCTGAGCTGCGACAGCTGCTGCTGGATGACCGAGCTGGCCGAGTCATAGAGCTGGGCCTGGGTCATGGTGTCCGAGGTCAGCGCCAGCACCACCACCGGGGTGTCGGCAGGGTTGTATTCGCGGTAGGTGGGATTGCTGCGCAGCGTGGTGGGCAGATCGCCACGTGCGGCCTGGATGGCGGCCTGCACATCGCGTGCCGCACCGTTGATGTCGCGTGACAGGCCCAGCTGAACGACGATCATGGTGGAGCCCACGCTGCTGATGGAGGTGAGCTCGCTGACATCGGCAATCGTGCCCAGGCGCCGCTCCAGCGGTGCGGCCACCGTCGAGGCCATGGTATCGGGGCTGGCCCCGGCCATGCTGGCCTGCACCACCAATACCGGATAGGTCACATTGGGCAAGGGCGCCACCGGCAGCCGGAAATAGGCCAGCAGCCCCGACACCAGCAGGGCCAGCGCCAGCAAGCTGGTGGCGACCGGGCGCTGGATAAAGGGCGCGCTGATGTTCATGGGCTGGCCTCTGGTGGCGAAGCGGTTGGCTGTGGCTGTTGGCTGCCTCCACGCCGCAGGCGACGGGCCATGCGGTCAAAGCACAGATAAATCACCGGCGTGGTGAACAGCGTCAGCAACTGGCTCAAAGCCAGACCCCCGATGATGGCCAGCCCCAGCGGGCGACGCAGCTCGGAGCCGGTACCCGTGCCCAGCAGCATGGGCAGCGCGCCCAGCATGGCGGCAAACGTGGTCATCAGAATCGGGCGAAAGCGCAGCAGCGAGGCCTGAAAAATCGCCTCGTGCGGCGGTTTGCCGTGCACGCGCTCAGCCTCGAGGGCAAAGTCCACGATCATGATGGCGTTCTTCTTCACAATGCCGATCAGCAGCACGATGCCGATGATGCCGATCACGTCCAGGTCTTTGCCTGCCATCATCAGCGCCAGCAGTGCACCAATCCCGGCCGAGGGCAGGGTGGAGAGAATGGTCACCGGGTGGATATAGCTTTCATACAGCACGCCCAGCACCACATACACGGCGGCCAGCGCCGCGATCAGCAGATAGACCTCGCTGGACAGCGAGTCCTCGAAAGCCGCCGCAGCACCCTGGAAGGCCGTGGTGATGGAGCCTGGCAACTGGGCTGCCGCAATGGCGCTGCGGATATCGCTGACCGCCGTGCTCAGCGAGGCCCCGGGCTGGAGGTTGAAGGACAGGGTGGCCGAGGGGAATTGCCCCAGGTGGGAGATGGACAGCGGCACGCGCGTGAGCTGCAGCTTGGCGATGGCCTTCAGCGGCACTTGGCCGTTGCTGGTGCTGGTCTGGCTGGGCAGGTACAACTCACCCAGCGACTGCACGGTGGGCAGGGCCTCGGGCTTGGCCACCAAGATCACGCGGTACTGGCCGGCCTGCTGGAAGATGGTGGAGATGATGCGCTGGCCCAGTGCGTCATACAAAGCGTTGTCAATGGTGGCGGCGGTGATGCCGTAGCGCGCTGCCAGCTCGCGGTTGACCTCCACGTTCACGGCCAGGCCCATATTGTCCAGATCGCTGCTGACATCGCTGATGGCCGAGATCTGCTGCAGCCGCCGCACCAGTTGGGGGGCGTATTGCTGCAACACCTCCAGGCTGGGGCCACGCAGCACCAGGCTGTACTGGTTGGGCGAGACCGTGGTGTCCAGCGTCAGATCTTGCTCGGGCTGCAGATACAGGCGCACGCCGGCCACCGTGGCCACTGCCTGCTGCAGCCTGCGGGCCACCTCGGCTGCCGAGTTGCTGCGTTGTGCGCGGTCCTTCAGGTAGATCAGAAAGCGCCCATTGCTCAGCGTGGTGTTGATGCCATCCACGCCCACATAAGAAGTCAGGCCGCGCACCTCGGGGTCTTGCAGCATGATGCGGGCCAGTGCGGCCTGGCGTTGTTCCATGGCCTGGTAGGAGACGGAGTTGTCCGCCACGCTGATGCCCTGGATCACGCCCACGTCCTGCACCGGGAACAGGCCTTTGGGGATGACGATGTACAAGGCCACCGTGATGAGCACGGTCACCAGGCCCACCATCAGCGTCAGCGTCTGGTGCTTGAGCACCCAGCTCAGGCATTTTTCATAGGCGGCCAGGGTGCGGTTGAAGCCGGCTTCGCTGATGCGCTCAAAGCGGCTGGGGCTGCGCTGGCGCTTTTCGCGCAGTATGCGGGCGCAGAGCATGGGCACCACGGTGAGCGAGACCACGGCCGACAGCGCAATGGTGACGGCCAGTGTCACGGCAAACTCGCTGAACAGCCGGCCAATCACGCCGCCCATGAACAGCAGCGGAATCAGCACCGCAATCAGCGAGATGGTGAGCGAGAGAATGGTGAAGCCTATCTGGCCCGCACCCTTGAGTGCTGCCTCCAGCGGTGACAGGCCTTCTTCGATATAGCGCACCACGTTCTCTATCATCACGATGGAGTCGTCCACCACAAAGCCCGTGGCAATGATCAAGGCCATCAGCGACAGATTGTCGATGGAGTAGCCCAGCTCATACATCAGCGCCATGGTGCCTATCAGCGAGACCGGCACCGAAATACTGGGGATGATGGTGGCTGGCAGATTGCGCAAAAACACAAAGATCACCGCCACCACCAGAGCCACGGCCAGCACCAGTTCAAAGGCCGCATCATTGACCGAGGCGCGGATCATGCCGGTGGAGTCCTGGGCCACCACCACCTCCATGCCTGCAGGCAGGGTGGCGCGCAACTGGGGCAGCAGGTGGTTGATCTGGTCTACAGTTTTGATCACATTCGCGCCGGGCTGGCGCTGCACGTTCAGCACAATCGCTGGCTGGCCGTTGTACCAGGCGCCATGCTCCACATCCTGGGCGGCCTGGCTGACACGGGCCACATCGCGCAAATACACGGGCGCGCCGTTCTGGTAGGCGACCACGGTGTCCAGGTACTGCTGCGGGTCGCTGATCTGGTCGTTGGAATTGATGGTGTAGTCCAGGGTCTCGCCATCAAAATTGCCCTTGGGCTGGCTCACGTTCACATTGGCCAGCAAGGTGCGCAAATCGTCCAGGTTCATGCCATAGGCCGCCAGTTTTTGCGGGTCGGCCTCCACGCGGATGGCGGGCACATTGCCGCCGGCGCTTTCCACCAGGCCTACGCCGGAGACTTCGGAAATCTTGGCTGCCAGCCGGTTGTTGGCCACGTCCTGCAGCTGCGTCAACGACATGGACTTGGAGGTGATGGCCAGCGTCAAAATCGGCTGGTCTGCCGGGTTGACCTTGGCATAGGTGGGCGGTGCAGGCAGGCCGGTGGGCAAAAAGCTGTTGGCTGCATTGATGGCCTGCTGCACATTCTGCTGGGCCACATCCAGGCTCTGGCTGAGCTCGAACTGCAAGGTGATCACCGAGGCACCGGCCGAGCTGTAGGAGGTCATTTGCTGCAGACCGGGAATCTGGCCCAGTTGCACCTCCAGCGGTGCGGTGACCGTGGTGGACATTACATCGGGGCTGGCACCGGGGTAGAAGGTCTGTACCTGGATGGTGGGATAGTCCACGCTGGGCAGCGAGGACACGGGCAAAAAGCGCACGGCCACCAGGCCGATGACCACCAAGGCCAGCATCAGCAGCGTGGTGGCCACAGGACGCAGAATAAAAGGGCGTGAAATATTCAGCATGGGGCGCTCGGTGCCGCCTCAAGGCGCTGCAGTTGCAGGAGCTACAGGTGCTGGAGTCACCTCGTTTTTGGCATCTTTGGGGCTTGAAACGCTTGCCGCATCTGCGCTGGCTGCTTCGCTTTTATGCGGGCTTTCGGGGCTGGAGGCTTGTGCCTTGGCCTGCGGCTGCACATGGGCGCCATCGCTGAGACGGTCTACCCCGTCCACCACCACGGTGTCACCAGCGGCCAGCCCCTGGGTGATGACGGTGTGCTGCCCATCGGACGGGCCTATGCCGACCTTGTGCACCGCCACCGTGTTCTGCGCGGCATCGAGCAAAAACACAAAATTTCCCGGCGCGCCACTTTGTACCGCGGCCGTGGGCACCAGTACCGCGTCGTGCAGCGTGTCCACATGCAGCTGCACATTGACGAAGTCGTTGGGGAACAGAGCCTCGTTGTCGTTGGCAAAACGGGCCCGCAGCGTGACCGTGCCGGTGCTGGTGGCCATTTGGTTGCCAATGGCGTAGAGGGCACCGCTGGCAAGTAGCTGGTTGTTGCTGCTGTTGGATGCGGTCACCGCCAGGGTATTGCCCGCCTGAAAGCGCTGCTGCACGCGGGCCAGTTCGGCCTGGGGAATGTTGAATTCCACCGTAGTGGGCTTGATGCTGGTGATCACCACAATGCCGGGCTGGCTGGAGGCGGTCACATAGTTGCCGGGGTCGACCAGGCGCAAGCCCACGCGCCCGGCCACCGGAGCGGTGATGCGGCAGTAGCTGATGTTGAGCTCGGCCTGGGCAATGGCCGCTTTGTCTGCTTGCACGGCGGCCTGCTGCTGCTTGACCAGGAATTGCTGGTCGGCATAGACCTGGGGGGCAATGGACTGGCGTGCGTTGAGCTGGGCATAGCGCTGCAAGTCAGCCTGGGCCTGCTCCAAGGCAGCCTGGTCCTTGGCCAATTGGGCCTGGGCCTGCTGGCGTGCGATCTCGTATTGGCGGGCATCGATTTGCGCCAGAAACTGGCCTTTTTTGACCATGTCTCCTTCGCGGTAGCCGACCTCTGTCAGATAGCCGCTGAGCTGGGGCAGCACGGTGACCGTGGCCTCGGGCGTGACGGTGCCCAGGGCATTGAGAAGCTCCGGCATATCGCCTTGGGTGGCTGTGGCCACACCCACGACCTGTGCCGCCGTGCTGCGGTGGGCAGGCGCGGCATTTTTCTCATGCAGCCAGGCCAGGCTGGCCAGACCGATCAAGGCCAACAGGGCACATATCCAGACCAGGAGACGGTATTGCCTGGAGCGCCCAGAAGGCGTTACGCTGTCTTGCATAGAGCCTCGCACAAAGAAAGGTCTATGGCCGCTGCTGCACGGCGTCAGACCCAGGTGGATGATGCCAAAGCCTTGCTATTTCGCAGATCCACTGGTCGTGTGCACTGTCTGTTGCGAAGCAGCCGGCGCGCGCAGCACATGCCATGGATGCGCACCATCTTATGCCTGCTGCTGGCTCGATTCACCTGGTTTTTTGGGAGCCGTCTGCATGGACGGGCCTATTGCGACAGCGCATTCACCAGATCGGTCTCCAGCGCCAGTTGGGCAGGTGCCAGACTCAATGTAGGACCCTGGATGAGAAAGCTGTCCTCTACGCGCTCACCCAGGGTGCTGACCTTGGCCAGCTGCACGCTGACACGGTGCTCGGCGAGGATGCGAGCCACGGTGTAGAGCAGGCCGGCACGGTCGCTGGCCGAGATTTCCAGTAGCCAGTGCTGGGATTTTTCGTCCGGTTGCAGCAGCACGCGTGGCGGCATGGGGAAGCTGCGCACGCGGCGCGAAAGCCGGCGGCGGGCCGGGGGAGCCAGCGGGCCCTGGGCCTCGATGGCATGGGGCAGGCCTTCTTCGATCAGGGCCGTCAGCTCGCGCCAGTGCACTTCCAGCGGTTCGCTGGTGATGACCTGGAAGGTGTCTAGCGCATAGCCGTTGCGGGCTGTGTGCACGCGCGCATCCAGAATGGAGAAGCCGGCGCGGTCGAAATAGCCGCAGATGCGGGCAAACAAATCGTTGCGATCCGGGGTGTAGACCAACACCTGCACGCCTTCGCCGGCCAGAGACTGGCGGGCGCGGACCACGGGTTGCTGCGTACCCACATGGCGGCCCAGATGGCGGGCATGCCAGGCAATGTCGGCCGCTTCATGGCGCATAAAGTAGCTCAGGTCCAGCGTGTTCCACAGCGGCTTGTGCGACTCGTGCGGCTGGGCACTCAAGGCCAGTTGCACCAGGGCCTCGCGCTTGCGCGCTTCCACCTGGGCGGCGGCATCGGGCGCGCGGCCGCCCAGCATGCCCACGGTGGCGTGGTAGAGGTCTTCCAGCAGCTTGCCCTTCCAGGCATTCCACACCTTGGGGCTGGTGCCACGAATATCGGCCACGGTGAGCAAATACAAGGCCGTGAGCCGGCGCACCGATCCCACGCGCTGGGCGAAGGCGCGCACTACTTCGGGGTCGGAGGTGTCCTGCTTTTGCGCCACCTGGCTCATGGTCAGGTGCTCGCGCACCAAGAACTCCACCATTTGCGCGTCTTCGGTCTCCACGCTGTGCTGGCGGCAAAAGCGTTTCACTTCGATGGCGCCGATTTGCGAGTGGTCGCCACCCCGGCCCTTGCCGATGTCGTGGAACAGCGCCGCCAGATACAACAGCCAGGGCTTGTCCCAGCCGCTGGCCAGCTGGGAGCAAAACGGGTATTCGTGCGTGTGCTCTGCCATGAAGAAGCGGCGCATATTGCGCAACACCATCAGTGTGTGCTGGTCCACCGTGTAGACGTGGAACAGATCGTGCTGCATCTGGCCCACGATGCGGCGAAACGCCCACAGATAGCGGCCCAGCACCGAGGTCTGGTTCATCAGCCGCATGGCGTGGGTGAGGCCGCTGGGCTGCTGCAGTATCTGCATAAAGGTGGCGCGGTTCACCGGGTCGCGGCGAAAGGCTGCATCCATCATGCCGCGGGCCGAGTACAGCGCGCGCAGCGTGCGCGCCGACAAATCGCGCAGACCGGGCGAGGTCTCGTAGGTCAAGAACGTGGCCAAAATGGCCTGGGGGTCGCGGCGGTAGAGGTCGTCGCTGGCGACTTCGATCAGCCCGTCCTTGTCATAAAAGCGCTCATCGATGCGCAGCATGGCACCCTGGTTGGCGGGGTAGAGGCGCTCTTCGATGTTGAGCAGCAAAATCTGGCGCAGCTGGGTGACGGCCTTGGCCGCCCAGTAGTAGCGCCGCATCAAGCCCTCGCTGGCGCGCACCGGCATGGGCTGGCCGGGGCGCTGGTGGCTGCGAAAGCCAAACTGCTCGGCCACGGTGGTCTGCAAGTCGAACAGCAGCCGATCCTCATGCCGGCCGGTGGCCGCATGCAGCCGGGCGCGAATGTGACTGATCAATGCCTCGTTGCGCTCCAGTTGCTGGGCTTCAAAGGGCGTGGCAATCCCGCTTTGCACCAGCTCTTTCCAGCTGCTGCCCAGGCCCGAGGCCTTGGCCACCCAGAGAATGGTGTGCAGATCGCGCAGGCCGCCAGGGGATTCCTTGCAATTGGGCTCCAGCGCATAAGCCGTGTTTTCGAACTTGTTGTGGCGCTGGCGCATCTCCAGCATCTTGGCGGTGAAGAAGGCGCGCGGATTCAGCTGGGCGCGAAACTGCTGCTGCAACTGGGCGAACAGGCTCAGATTGCCGTCAATGAGGCGGGCTTCCAGCAAAGACGTCTGTATGGTCACATCCGCTGCCGCCTCGTGCACGCATTCCGCCACGGTGCGCACGCTGGAGCCTATTTCCAGCCCCGTGTCCCAGCAGGCACCGATGAACTGTTCGAGCTGGGCCTTGAGCGGGCCGTTGGGGCTATCGGCATGCTCGGGCACCAACAGCAGCACGTCAATATCTGAGGCTGGAAACAGCTGGCTGCGGCCATAGCCACCCACGGCGACCAGGGCCACGCTGTCGGGCAGGGCGGTGAGCTGGCGCAAGGCTTGCAGATGCTGGTCGGTGCGCTCAGAGAGCTGGTGCAGCAGCGGCCTAACGCTGCGCTTGGTGGGCGCAGCTTGCTGGAGCTGGGCCACCAGTGCGGCTTTGTCGCTGCGGTAGGCGTTGCGCAAGAGGCTCAGATCGCTGGTTTCAAAGGCGGGCAAAGTCATGGGGACGGTGCAAGCAAAAACTGTGCGTGCAAGATGTATGCACAGTGCCCACTGTAGCCTTTGTGCGCAGACATGCAGGCCATAGGGCTGAGAGCATCCATAAAAAACAAGGAGCGCAGTAGCGCTCCTTGTCTTGTGGCAGGGCATGGTGCCACCCCCGGTGGTGCCGGCTTACACCTGGGCCAGGGCCTGCTCCAGATCGGCCAGCAGGTCGTCGATGTGCTCGATGCCCACGGAAAGGCGGACCATGCCTTCGGTCACGCCGGCCTTGGCCAGCTCGGCCGCATCCAGCTGGCGGTGGGTGGTGGAGGCAGGGTGGGTGGCCAGCGATTTGGCATCACCAATGTTCACCAGGCGGGTGAACAGCTGCAGCGCATCCAGAAAACGTGCGCCGGCCTCGCGCCCTTGTGCCCCTTTTAAGCTGAAGGACAGAATGCCCGAGGCACGGCCGCCGGACTGCTTTTGCACAATGGCGTGGTCGGGGTGGTCTTTGAGGCCTGCATAGCGCACCCATTCCACCTTGGGGTGGTTTTGCAGGGTTTCGGCAATTTTTTGCGTGTTTTCGCAGATGCGGTCCATGCGCAGGGCCAGGGTCTCAATGCCTTGCAGAATCTGGAAGGCGTTTTGCGGCGAAATGGCCGCACCCATATTGCGCAGCGGCACCACGCGGGCACGGCCGATAAAGGCGGCCGGGCCCAGGGCTTCGGTGTAGACCACGCCGTGGTAGCTCACATCGGGCTCGTTCAGGCGCTTGAAGCGCTCTTTGTGCTCGGCCCAGGGGAATTTGCCGCTGTCCACAATCGCCCCGCCCACGCTGGTGCCGTGGCCGCCCAGGTATTTGGTCAGCGAGTGCACCACGATGTCTGCGCCGAATTCGAAGGGGCGCAGCAGATAGGGCGAGGGCACGGTGTTGTCCACAATCAGTGGCACGCCGTGGGCATGGGCCACATCCGCCAGGGCGCGGATGTCGGTCACATTGCCCAGGGGGTTGCCAATGGACTCGATGAAAACGGCCTTGGTTTTGCTGTCGATCAGCTTGCCGAAGCTGGCCGGATCGCGCGGGTCGGCAAAGCGCACCTCAATGCCTTGCTGGGGGAAGGTGTGGGCAAAGAGGTTGTAGGTGCCGCCATACAAGGTGCTGGCGCTGATGATGTTGTCGCCGGTCTCGGCCAGGGTCTGGATGGCGGCGGTGATGGCTGCCATGCCCGAGGCCACGGCCAGGGCGGCAATGCCGCCCTCCAGGGCTGCGACGCGCTTTTCCAGTACGTCGGTGGTGGGGTTCATGATGCGGGTGTAGATATTGCCCGGTACTTTGAGGTCGAAGAGATCAGCGCCATGTTGGGCGCTGTCGAAGGCATAGGCCACGGTCTGGTAGATGGGCACGGCCACGGCCTTGGTGGTGGGGTCGGGGGCGTAGCCGGCGTGCACGGCGAGAGTTTCTATGCGCATCTGTCTCTTTCGGGTAATTGCTAGTGAATGTTTCTTTTCTGAGGTGGGGAATGGCACTGGCGGGCCATGCCAAACCGGCAGCCAAGAGCGTCAGCGGCGATTATGCAAGGGGGTTGTCACTGGGCGAACCAAGCTTTAGCTATGTGCTTATGGGGTGGAGAGAGGTACCGCTGATCTGTGGCATTTAGATACACTTATTGGACTTCGCTATTCGCATCGCCTGTCCGTTTGTGCTTTCCCTCTCTGATCGCTACTTTGCACTCATCGTGCCGCTGTGCGTGTTGCTGTTGGCAGCGGCGCTGGTGGGATGCTGGGCGGCATTGCGCTACCAGCGCCATCAGCGGTACTTGCTGTGGCTGGCGGCCGGCTATGCGCTCAGTGCGCTGGCACTGGGCTGGCAAAGTCTGTTGGACAGCAGCGAGTTTGCCCGCTGGGCACCGGTGACCGGGGCGCTGTACCTGAGCGGGGCCTGGTCGCTGGCCCAGGGCATGGCTGGGCGCTATGGCTGCTCGGCCCATCCGCGCATTGCCATCGTGCTGGGGGTCGTGGTGCTGGGGGTGCTGTATTACTACAGCCATGTGCAAGAGCAGCTGTTGGTGCGCATGCACTGGCTGAATCTGGGCCTGGGATTGATGCAGGTTCTGCCCATGTATGGCATATGGCGCAGCAAACCTTTGAATGACCGCTTGGAACGCACCCTGCGTGGGTCTTTTCTGGTGTTCGCTTGTTACACCATGGTCAGGCCTGTGCTGATCTTGCTGCTGGTGCCAGGTCTGCAGGGCAGCGACATTCCGCGCTCAGGCTACTGGCTGGTCACTCTGGCGGGGACCTTGATCTTTGCCCTGTGGTTTTCCATGCTGCTGCTGGCTTGCACGGTGCGCGACGTGCTCACCACCTTGCGTGAAGAGCGCAACCACGATCCGCTGACCCAGTTGCTCAACCGCCGTGCCTTTATGGAGGCGGCCAAGAGCTTGCTGGAGGCACCGCGCACTGCGCCCTGGGCGGTGGTGGCGAGCGATATAGACCATTTCAAGCAGGTCAATGACCGCTGGGGTCATGCTTGTGGTGACCAGGTGCTGCAGTCGGTCAGCAATGTGCTGAGGCAGCAGGTGCGTAAAGGGGATGTGGTGGCGCGCTTTGGTGGTGAAGAGTTTGTGCTGTTGCTGCAACGTGCCAGCTTGCAGGAAGCGGAGGCCGCCGTTCAACGCATGCGCCAGCAGCTGGCATCGACGGAGATGCTGACGCTGCCCAATGGCCGCCAGGTGACGCTCAGCTTCGGAGTAGCCACAGTGCAAGACTTGACGCACCTGAGCCTGGCCTTGTCGCGTGCCGACATTTTGCTGTATGAGGCCAAACAGGCAGGGAGAGACCGGGTCCACGTGGACGTGGATGTGCCCGCCACCGCAGCCGCTGTGCATGTGGCATAAGCGCTGATCCTTTCCAGGCGGGTATGCGGCTGCTTGCAAAATGGGAGCAGCCGATGCTGGTGTGCAAGGCTTGAGCAGCGAAAGGCAGCATCCATCTTGGACGTGAAGGCAGCCCTGGGCGGACAAGACCGCAGGCGGGCAGGACCAAAGGCCTTCTGCGGCAGCTTGTATTGCGCAAAGATACACTCTGATACATAACGCTGGCCGCGTTTCTCCCACGCTTTTTCTACACACCACCACGCCCTGTGAACCTGCCCGTCGATCAATACTTTGCCTTGATCGCACCCATGTGCGTGATCTTGCTGGGTGGCGTGTTGCTGGCTTGCTGGTGGATGCAGCGCCACCTGGTATCTGCCCGGTTTCTGCTCTGGCTGGCTGCCGGCTATGTGCTGCCAGCGTTGGCTCTGGGGGCACAAAGCCTGATGGACAACGCCCAGCTGGCACGCTGGGCAACGGTCACGGCCGTGCCTTATTTGCTGGGTGCATGGTGTTTGGCAGAGGGCATAGCGCAGCGCTATGGTCAGGGCCATGCCCATCGCTGGATGGGTCTTATCGTGACGGTGCTGGCTTTGGCGTTGCTGCATTATTTCTCCCGTGTGTACGACGACCTCTGGGCCCGTGTGCAATGGCTGAATCTGGCCATGGGCATCTTGCAGTCCCTGGCCATTCCCCGCCTGCTGCGGGCTCCCCCCGCCCGTGATGGGCTGGAGAAGGCGCTGCGCTGGACTTATATTGTTTTTTCTTTCTATATCTTGCTGCGTGCATTGGTGGTGTGGCTGGTGCTGCCCTCCGAGGAGGGCGGGCAGCTGACACGTACGGGCTATTGGCTGCTGACCTTGGCTGGCACCTTGCTGTTCACGCTCTGGTTCTCGCTGGTGCTGCTGTCCTGTGCGGTGCGTGATGTGCTCACCACGCTGCGCGAAGAACGCAACCGTGACCCCCTGACCCGCTTGCTCAACCGCCGTGCCTTCATGGAAGCGGCAGAAGCGGTGCTGACCGACAGGCGCACAGGCCCCTGGGCCGTGGTGGCTGCCGATATCGACCACTTCAAAAGAGTCAACGACAGCTGGGGTCATGGCTGTGGCGACCAGGTCTTGCAAAGCGTCAGCCAGGTGTTGCTGCAGCAGGTGCGCGCAGGCGATGCCGTGGCGCGCTTTGGTGGAGAGGAGTTTGTGGTGCTGCTGCAGCGGGTGTCGCTGGAGTCTGCGGAGCAGGTGGTGCAGCGCATCACCCAGGAGCTGCGCCGCACCGAGATGGCCTGTCTGCCAAAGGGCTATGCGGTGAGCATGAGCTTTGGCATTGCGCCGGTGGCAGGCCTGCCAGGCTTGGCTGCTGCACTCTCACATGCCGATGCACTGCTTTATGCTGCCAAGCAGGCAGGGCGTGATCGCATCTGCGTGGCTCCGTCCCCCCGGGCACCCGCACCACCTCCGGACATCCGCGAGCAAGATATTTTGGTGTGACTGGGCTAGCCTTGTGGGTGTTGCACGGTCATCGGCCAGCGCAACATGAGAAAGTGAATGTATGTAGCTTGCATATGGGAGGCTGGTGCAGCCCGTGCACAGCCTGCTGGCGCGGAGCGCGCATCCGCGCACAGACATGCATTTGGCGTCCACAGGAGGTCTACGCTCTGTGACTGCCGGCAACTATTACGCGTTGAGCCTGCCCCTGTGCACCAGCTTGCTGGCACTGGGTTTTTGGGCTTGCTGGCGCTGGCGGCGTGCACAGCGGGATACGCTGTGGATGGCGGGCTGCTTTGCCTTGTTTGGCCTGGGACTGGCCGGGCAGGTGCTGACGCCGCCATTGCCCTTGCGCGGCAGCGCCGTGGTCAGCGCCCTGCTGTACCAAGGAGGCGCCTGGTGCTTGGCCGAGGCCATGTGCTGGCGGCTGGGACAGCGGCCAGCGCGCTGGCCCATGGCCTGGCTGGTAGGGCTGGCATTTGTGGTGCGCATCTACTATGTCTATGTGGGAGAGCCGTTTTATATGCGGGTCTATGCGCTGAACTTTGGCCTGGCGGCCCAGTTGGCGGTGGGCACGTGGCGGCTGTGGCGAGAGCGCCCGGTGCTCCGGCTGGAACGTGCATTGCGGCTGCTGTTTGGACTGCTGATTCTGAGTTTTTTGGTGCGCACCCATTCAACCG
Organism: Acidovorax sp.; assembly: GCA_031277855.1. GTDB lineage: Bacteria > Pseudomonadota > Gammaproteobacteria > Burkholderiales > Burkholderiaceae_C > Comamonas. The sequence goes on from JAITLO010000008.1 coordinate 333,628, forward strand.
TGCCGGCCTCGGTAGCGGTGAGCAAAGCCAGTCTGGCCGATTCGCCGTTCTGGGGGGTGCTGCAGCTGAGCATGCTGGTTTTTGCGCTGCTGTTTGCCATGCTGTATGCGGCCATCACCATGCGCGATGCGCTGGTGCAACTGCAAGACGAGCGCAACCGTGACCCGCTGACCCAGCTGCTCAATCGACGGGCCTTTCTGGAAGCACTCAAACATGGTGACCAGCGCCGGGCTGTGGGCACGGTGCTGGTGTGCGATGTGGATCATTTCAAGCAGGTCAACGATCGCTGGGGCCATGCGGTAGGGGATGCCGTGCTCCAGGGCTTTGCCCGCACGCTGCAAGAATGCGTGCGGGAGGGCGATCTGGTGGCGCGCTTTGGCGGGGAAGAGTTTGTGCTGCTGCTCTATGGTGTGGTGCCAAAGGACGCGGCCCTGGTGGCCGAGCGCATACGCCAGCACTTACGGCATATGGATGTGGGCTTGTTGCCGCCAGAGCACGCAATCACGGCCAGCTTTGGGGTGGCGCCGCTGTTGGCCTTGTCGCAGCTGAACCAGGCCATTGCCCAGGCCGATAGGCTGCTGTATGCCGCCAAGGCCGCAGGCCGTGACTGCGTGCGCTGGGAGGCTGAGCCCATCAAGCTCTAGCGGGAGGGCGTGTACGTGCTGTCCGCTGCGCAGCCGGGTCTGGCTGGCGTGCCAGCCAAGCGGGCAGTGCGGCATACACCATGGCCGGGCCATGGGCGTCGTTGGCGGCATAGCGCAGCTGTGCTGGGCTGAGTTGCAGGGCGGCCCAGTTCGAGGTGGACTGCTTTTTGGACTTGCGAAAGCTTTGCCCCAAGGTCAGTGCCACGGCGGCACGCACGCCGGTGCTGCTGCCATAGCCTTGCTGCTTGAACACCTGGTCCAAGTCCAGCACATTGTGCAGCTCGCAGCCCAGGCGGCGCGGCAAGGTGGTGCGGTCATTGTCCAGTCCAAAGCCCACCTTGCAGATGCCGGGGTGGCTGAGGATCTCACGTGCCAGGGCCAGTGCCTGCGGATGGTGCAGCTGCAGCAGCCATGCGGCGTTTGGGGTGGCCAGTTGCACCAGATGGGGGCCGTTGTCGACTTGCTGGCTGCTGAAAATGGGCTTGCTTTCGGTGTCAAAGCCCAAGGCAGATTGGACCAGCAAGGCTTCGCGCGCCTGGGCGAATGCGGCTTCGCTGGCGGGCAGGGCAATGGCGTGATCGGGCAGGGCCGCAAAGGGCGGCAAAAGCAGGCTGTCTTCTTTGGAGGGGGGCTTGAGACGGGACATGGCGGGCCAAAAAGTGCGAGGCGCAAGCGTACACAGTTTTGCTGTCTCAGGCGGCGCGCCAGTTTGAGAACGCGTTCTAAGAACGGGGTCTAGGCTGCCGGCACGACCGTACCCTGGGCCAGGGCGCAGAGCTTTCGGCTCTCCCCGTCCAGGGCGTAGATCTCACACTGGCAAATGGCCATGCGCTTGCCGGCGCTGCGCGCCTGGGCCAGGGCCACCAGGCGGCTGCCAATGGCGGGCCGCAGGTAGTTGATCTTGAACTCCGCCGTCAAGGCATTGCCGCCCAGTGCCAGGCCGCCGGCAAAGGTGATGGCGTTGTCCGCCAGGTAGCTGAGCACGCCGCCATGGACAAAGCCATGCTGCTGTTTGTGGTGGTCTTGCACGGTCAGTGCCAGCTCCGCACTGTCACTGGAGGAGGCCACCAGCTCGGCGCCTATGAACTGGCTAAAGGGCTGGGAAGCGAAGACCTGGCTGGCAAAAGCATGCATATCGTTCATTGGGTGACCTTTGAGGCGGCGAGTGCTGCAGTTGTATACGTCTTCGCGATGCCGTGGATGACATGAGGGCGACAGTGCTGCGCAGCGCCGGCATGCATTGGCTTTAAGCTTGCAGCTTGTGCAGACAGATGCCCGCAGCCCGCCATGGGCTGTGGGTGAACAGGGAGAGCGTGATGGAAAGCATCGTCTTGGGCGGTGGTTGTTTTTGGTGCACCGATGCGGTGTTCACCCGCGTGCGCGGGGTGTTGAGCGTGGAGGCTGGCTATGCCAACGGCCATGTGGACCACCCCAGCTATGAACAGGTCTGCACCGGCCAGACCGGCCATGTGGAAGGCGTGAAGCTGGTGTTCGACCCCCAGGTGATCGGGTTGCAGGCCCTGCTGGAAATTTTCTTTGGCACGCATGACCCCACCACGCTGAACCGCCAGGGCCACGATGTGGGCACGCAATACCGCAGCGGCATTTACTACAGCAACGCGCAGCAGCACGAGGTGGCAGAGCAGATGCTGAAGCTGTTTGCCCAGCAGCAGACCTTTGGCGCCCCGGTGGTCACCGAGTTGCAGCCGCTGCGCAGCTGGTGGCCGGCCGAGGAAATGCACCAGAACTACTTCGCCCGCAACCCCAACCAAGGCTATTGCGCCCATGTGGTGGGGCCCAAGGTGCACAAGTTTTTGCAGACTTTTGCATGCTACGCCAAGCCGGACTGAACCACCTGAGACAGCTGTGCGGCCTGTGCGCTGGCGCTGCAACGGCCGCGCCATGCCCTGCTGTCCAAGCAGGACTTTGTGCAGCACCAGCGGTGGAGCACGCTGTTTTTGCTTAATAATGCAACTTGGTTGCGTTAATAAGCTATGACTGCATCTTCTGTTTCCCGTCGCCGCTCCCTGCTCGCAGGCGAATCTGCATTGCCTGCCGGCATGCGTTCCACGCGTGCCACCCGGGCCTTGCTGGCTTTGCTGCGCAGCCAGTCTGCGCAGCGTCTGTCTGCCGCCGATGCCGAGGCCGCCCTGGCTCGATTGGGCGTGGTGGTGAACCGTGTCACCGTGTTTCGCGCCCTGGACCGGCTGGCACAAGCGGGATTGCTGCAGCGTCGGGTGGACGATGACCGCGTCACCCGCTACCAATGGCGCGGCGATAGCACGCCAACGCAGCAGGTGCCTGGGCCGGTGGAAGAGGGCTGGGTCATGCACTTTCGTTGCCAGCAATGCCAGCAGCGGGTGGCCGTGGACATCGCGGCCCCTGGTATAGGCCAGGCCCTGCAGGGGCTGGCCCGCAGCTTGCTAGCGGTGGGACAGGTACAGCAGCTGGAACTGCAGGGCTGCTGTGCCGCCTGCCAGGCCATGGACTCGGCAGACGGCACAGCACGCTAGCGTTTGTTTTTTTGACTTTCAGGATGAACTTCATGTCCGTATTGATTTCTTGGCGCCGCCAGGCCGCGCGCGGCTGTGTGATGCTGGCGTGGGGTCTTGCACCGGCACTGGTGCTGGCACAAACATCGGTATCCACCTCTGGCCCTGCATCTGCTCCAACGCAGGCCGCAGCCTCCGTGCCACGCCCTGGGCTGGATGCCCATACCCGTGAAGACATTGCGCGCCACCAGGCCATGGCCAAGGCCCATGCCCAGGCAGCGCAATGCCTGGAGTCCGGTCAATCCGCCGCTGCGTGCCAGCAGCAGCTGCAAACCGCATGCAAAGGCCTGGCCTTGGGCAAGAATTGCGGCATGCGCCATAGCCACTAAGCAGCTGCACTTTTGATGGAATAGGAATAGCACCTGCGCATGCCAGCCTTCACTGCAGTCACCAGTACTCAGCCTGTTCAGCGTATGCGCGTCCAGCCGCAGCGCTGGAGCGCGGGCGCGTGGCTGCTGGCGGTCTGGATGCTGGTCATCGCCCTGGGGCCGCTGCTGGCGCGCATGCACCAGATCGTGCACCTGCCGCAGCCCGTGGCGGTGCAGCAGCAACTGGCCGGGCAGGGTGCAGGCCTGGTCAGCAGGGCCACATCTCCGTTAGCGCCGAATGCGCTTGCCCCCCAAAGCGGCTGGGCACATGCGCTGTGGGCCATGTTTGCCCACCACCACAGCCTGGATTGCCAGGCACTGGACCAACTGGCCCATGCCCAAGCCCCGGGCACGCCCAGCATGGTGTGGCTGGCAGCGGCCTTGCCGCTGTTTTTGGCGCAGCCTCCCGCGCCATGGGTGTGGCTGTCGCGGCCCTGGGTCTGGACCGCGCGCGGCCCTCCTGCCGACTTCATCGCCGCAAGCTGACAGCACCGGGCCGGCCTCTCGCAGAGGACTGGGCCCTGTGTGGCGGCTTGCACCCGGAGCCGCTGAATCTCTCTTTTTCTTGCACCGTCGCCATGCCAAAGGCCTGGCGTGCGGGCTCGTCTCTTGCCATGGCCTGGCAAGCGTGGCGATGGGGTTCTGCTGCTCCGGCCTTCATAGCTTGAGATGCTTATCTGTTGTGCGTCTCAACGCTTTCTAGCGATGAAAAGATTGCGCCAGGCGCAATACATGCTCTGTTTTTGGAGGAGGGCACTGCGGTGCCTGCTCTACGGAGTCTGGAGGGAGAAGTCCATGCGGACAATGAACAAAGGTTTTCTGGCAGCGCCAGCTGTGGCACGTTTGGCCACGCAGGCTGCTGCCCCGTCTGGGGTGTGCCAGCGCCACCCCCGTGCCATCACCGTGGCCTGCCTGATGCTGTTGGGCGCTTGGGGGGCTACGCCAGCCCTGGCCCAGAGTGCTAGCAACAAAGCGGTTGCTGAAACCGCTACCGATACGGCGGCGGCAGCCGAAAAATCGTCGGCTGTACCAGATGTTGAATCTACATTACATGAAATAGATGTGCGTGGTAGCGCCTGGTCGCTGGAGCAAACCAGCATCGCGTCACCCAGCAGTGTGCTGGCCGACGAGGCTCTGGAAGCACGCCGCAGCGCCACGCTGGGCGAAACCCTGGAGCAGGAGCTGGGCGTGCAGGCCAGCCACTTTGGTGCGGGCGCCAGCCGCCCGGTGATACGCGGCATGGACGGCCCCCGCGTGCAGGTGCTCAGCAGCGGCAGTGCGGTGCAGGACGCTTCCAGCGTCAGCCCGGACCACGCCGTCATGGCCGACCCCATGCTGGCCGAGCAGATCGAGGTGTTGCGTGGCCCATCGGCCTTGCTCTACGGCGGCGCCGTGGGCGGGGTGGTGAATGTGCTGGACAACAAAATCCCCACCGCCGTACCGGAAAACGGGCTGCAGGGCAGCGCCCAGGCGCGCTACAGCTCGGCAGACAAGGGCACGGTGGGCGCGTTTGGCCTCACCGGCGGCAAAGGCCCGCTGGTGGTGCATGTGGAAGGCATGGGTCGCAATGCCCAGGACTACCGCGTAGGCAGCGGCTGGGACCAAGGCGCGCGCGTGCCGGGAAGCTTTAGCAGCGGTGAAACCGGCAGCCTGGGCCTGAGCTGGGTGGGCAGCGAAGGCTATCTGGGCCTGGCCTATACCCGCCAGAACGCCCGCTACGGCCTGCCAGGCCATGTGCACTCGGACTGCCACCCCCATGGCGACCATTTGCACTGCGGTGGCCATGGCCACAACCATGGCGGCCACAGCCATGGTGATGACGACGAAGCTCCACCCACCGTGGATATGCGCAGCAACCGCTGGGATTTGCGCGGTGCCTGGCGCAACCCCGTGGCCGGCATTGCCGCCGTGCGCCTGAATGCCAGCACCACGCGCTATTCCCACGACGAGGTGGATGACGGTGTGGTGGCCACCACCTTCCGCAACCGCGCCCATGATCTGCGTCTGGAAGTCGAGCACCAGCCGGTGGGAGGCTTGAGCGGTGTGTTCGGTCTGCAAAACGGCCAGAGCCGTTTCAGCGCCGATGGCGAAGAAGCCACCGTGCAGCCTACCGACACCCACAGCTGGGGCCTGTTCTGGCTGGAGCGCTACCAGCTGGGGGATTGGACGCTGCAAGGTTCTGTGCGCCATGACCGGCAGCGCGTGCGCGCCCTGCAATCCGATGTGGAGCGTTCCCTGAGTGGCAGTTCAGCCTCGCTGGGAGCGGTCTGGCGCTTTCAGCCAGGCTGGCAGGCCAGCCTGAGCTACACCCATGCCAGCCGTTTGCCCACGGCGCTGGAGTTGTTTGCCGACGGCCCTCACCTGGCCACCAATGCCTGGGAGCGCGGTGACAGCAGTCTGGGCCGTGAAACCTCTCACGCCTGGGACCTGGGCCTGCGCAAGACCGCAGGCGACACCACCTGGGGCCTGAGCCTGTACCACCACCAGATCAATGGCTATATCTATGGCCGCACGCTGGATGTGCACGACGGCTTTCAGCTGCTGCAATACAGCCAGGCCGATGCCCGCTTTACCGGGCTGGAGGCCGAGATGCGCCACCGCTTCAACAGCACCTGGGCTTTGCGCCTGTGGGGCGATATGGTGCGTGCCGAGCGCAACGACGGCACCCGCCTGCCGCGCATTGCACCGGCACGGGTAGGCGCCCAGCTGCAGGCCCGCTGGCAGGGGTGGAAAGGCAATGTGGAATGGGTGCAAGCCGCACGCCAGTCTCGCGTGGCGCCGCTGGAAACAGCCACCCCCGGCTATGGCGTGCTCAATGCCGGCCTCAGCTACCAGCTGCGTACACCCCAGGGTCAGCCGCTGGAGCTGTTTATCCAGGGTCGTAATCTGAACAACCGCCTAGCCTATGCCCACACCAGCTTCATCAAGAACGCTGCACCGCTGATGGGGCGCAACATCACGCTGGGCGTGAAGATGGATTTCTAAGCAAGCGGATCGCCTCCAGCAAAAAGCCTGTGCAGCACGCTGCACAGGCTTTTTTGCGGGTGATGGGGGCATCCAGCCAATCAGTCTATTTTCACCTTGGCAGCCTGGGCCACATCGGCCCAGCGCTTCATCTCGGCCTGGAAGAAGGATTTGAAGGCTGCCGTGGAGTTGTCTCCGGCAGGCATCAGAAAACCATTGGCTTCGTATTTGCTTTGGATTTCGGGGTTGTGCTTCAGCGCCTCGTTGATGGCCTTGTTCAGCTTGCCCACCACCTCTGGCGGCGTGCCTGCCGGCGCAAACACGGCAAACCAGGCGGCCACATCAAAATCGGGCACGCCCGCTTCCTGCATGGTGGGAATGTCCGAAGCAAAGGGGACGCGCTGTGCCATGCTCACGGCCAGGCCCTTGAGCTTGCCGGAGCGAATCTGTGGCAACAGCGGTGGCAGATTGTCCAGCATGGCGCTGACCTGACCACCCAGCAAATCCGACACTGCAGGGCCGCTCCCCTTGTAGGGCACATGCAGCAAATGGATGCCGGTGCGCAGCTTCAGCAGCTCGCAGCCCAGGTGGGCCGAGGAGCCATTGCCCGGGGAGGCACAGCTGAGCAGATCCGGGTTCTTTTTGGCATAGGCCACGAATTCGGCCACATTGTTCACCGGCAGCTTGGCGTTCACGGCCAGGATGTTGGGCACCAGGTTCAACTGGGCCACGGGCACCAGATCACGCCCGGCGTGAAAGCTCAGCTTGTAGATGGCCTGGTTGATGGCGGTGGAAATCGAACCCACAAACAAGGTGTAGCCATCGGCAGGGGAGCGCACCACCGATTCGGCGCCGATATTGCTGTTGGCGCCTGGCTTGTTCTCCACGATAAAACTCTGTCCCAGCGTGCGGCTGAGCGCATCGGCCATGATGCGGGCGCTCAGGTCGGTGGCGCCACCGGCGGCATAGCCCACCACCAGCTTCACGGGCTTGTTGGGGTAGCCGGCCTGGGCGGCAGCATTGCCAGCCCCTATGCCCATGGCACACGCCACGGCTGCAATGGCCACGGACCGGATGGGGGTGAAGGGTTTTGTCATTTTTTGTCTCCTGGTTGCAAAAAGAAAAGGCCAAACAATCCATGGCCCATGGCTGCACCGCAGCAATGCGCACAGCTTTGGCCCGGCGCTAGGGTTGGGGCGTGAACGAGAAAGTGCAGGCGATGGCTGCGCAGCCTTTAGGGTCTGGATGTTTCGCCAACAGGGCGTAGCAAATCAGCAGTGATCTCGTCCATATGGGCGCAGCCCAGCAAGGCCATGTCCGTCATCAGCTCGGAGCGGAAGATGGAGACCGCATGGCGAATGCCGTCCCTGCCGGCAACGGCAGCGCCAAACAGCTGGGGGCGGCCTGTGAACACCATGCGCGCTCCCAGGGCCAGGGCCTTGAGCACATCGGTTCCACGGCGAAATCCCCCATCGATCAGCACGGGAAAGTCCTGGGGCACGGCGGCCTTGACCTCGGGCAGAGCCTGCAGCGGCGAGATGCAGCCGTCGAGCTGGCGCCCGCCATGCGTGGAGACGATGAGCGCATCGGCGCCGCTCTCTACGGCCAGGCGTGCGTCGTCCGGGTGCATCACACCTTTGAGCACCAGCTTGCCCGGCCACAGTGCGCGGATGGCCCGTATATGTTCCCAGCTCAGGCGGTCGCGCTCGCCGCGAAAGCCGTTGGATGGGTTTTGTGTGATGGCAGGGCCTTCGCTGTGCGCCAGATTCGCAAAGCGCGGAATGCCTTGTTGGAGCAGGGTGCGCAAAAACACATTCAGGCTCCAGCGCGGATGCAGCATGCCATCGAGCAGCAGCTTGCCGCTGAATTGGAAGGGAACCGTGAAGCGCAGGCGTTGCAGGTTTTCGCGGTTGGCTGCCACGCAGGTGTCTATGGTGATGACCAATACTTCAATTTGGGCCTTGCGCAAGCGGTCCAGCAGGGGGCGCACGCGCTCCATATCGCCGGGGAGGTAGGCCTGGTACCAGCAGCGCTGCTGGCTTTCTGCCTGCAGGCGCTCCAGGGGCACGGTGGAGGCTCCGCTGATGATGAAGGGAATCTGCGCTTCACGTGCCACGCTGGCCAGTGCGGCATCGCAGTCGTGCATCACGATGGCTGAAAAGCCCGTGGGCGCAAACCCCATGGGGAGACTGTATTCCTGTCCCCACAGCGAGACCTTGGTGCTGCGCTGCTCCACATTGCGCAGACCCCGGTGCACAAAACCCCAGCGGCCAAAGTGATGGCGGCTTTCCTGCAGCGATTGTCCATCTTCCGTACCGCCGCACACATAGCCGCGCACACAGGCAGGCATGCGGCGCAGGGCTTCGCGCTCCAGGTCGGCGATCGATAAAAAATTCTTGAGTGCGCTCACGCTAGGTCTTCCTCACAACCTGTCTGGCTGTTGTGGGCCGCATTCTTTCCGGCCAGGGCCTAGCGCTGCAAAGGAATTAATTTGATCGTGGGATTACTTTTCCTCATGCCCTCGGGCCTTCAGCCCATGTGCTGTGAATTCAGGCTGCAGCCTGCGTCAGCACCCATTGCACAAAGGTCTTCACCTTGGGGACTTCGGCGCAGTCACTGGCGCAGGCCACAAAATATGCCCCCTCGCTGGGCTGCACATGGGGCCATGGCTGCACCAGCAGCCCTTGTTGCAAGGCGGTCTGGGCAAACATGGCAGGCATGGCAGCAATGCCCAGCCCTTCCAGGGCTGCGGTCAGGCACATGGTGAAGGTGTCAAAACGCGGGCCCTGGTAGCAGTCCATGGGCTCCCAGCCCTGGTGGGCAAACCAGTCGCGCCAGATCTCCGGCCGCGAGCTGCACTGGATCAGCGTGTGTTCCTGCATCAGCTCCAGCTGCTCCAGGGCTTGCGCCAGATACTGGGGGCTGCACACGGCAATCACGGGGGCATCGAACAGGCGGTGGCAATCGGCACCAGGCAATGATCCATTGCCATAGAACAGCGAAATATCGATGCGGGCCTGCACCAGATCGAAAGGGCGGGTGTCCGAGCGGGTGACGACCTGGATATCGGGGTTCGCACGCATGAAGTGGCCAAGGCGCGGAATCAGCCAGCAGGCACCGAAGGTGGGCTGAACCGCCACACTCAATGTTTCTTCGGCCTTGCCATAGCCCATCACATAGCGTGCTGAGATATCGACCTGGTTCAAGATCTGGCGCACATCGGCCAGATACATCTTGCCGGCAGGCGTCAGCAAAAGCCCTTGCGGTGATCGGTGGAACAACTGCTGGTGCAGCAAGGCCTCCAATTGGGCAATTTGTTTGCTTACCGCCCCTTGGGTCAGACACAGGTCGTGGGCTGCCAGGGTAAAACTCATGCGCCGCGCCACAGCCTCAAAACACTGCAGCGCGGTCATGGACGGCAAAATGTTTTTGCCAACGCGCATGCGCCATCTCCCTTGGTGTGTGCAGGCCGTGCGGGTGCCGGCCAGTCCGTTGTTTGGTATTGCAAGAAGCCGTCTGCGGCCTGGCGGCTCCAGCGATTGGGATGGGGCCGCGCCTGCCACAAGCCCATCTCCACAGACCTTCTATGCCTGCAGGATTGTAAAAGCGCCAGCGGGCCTGTCTTGGGGTGGCAGGGCTTGAAGCCAGGCAGTGGATTTGGCCGACAATCACAGGCTTTGGGGAAAAACGAATATGAATGCCAGTCCTGACGCCAACCACACGCCAGATTCCGACGCAGATGCGAGCCGCACGGATTGGGCCGCCTGGAGCCGCGAGGCCGTGGAAATGATGGTGGCCCGCAATGCCGAATGGCCGCGCCGGTTGGGCCTGCAGGGCTCGCCCAACTTCCGCTGGGATCTGGACAGTGCCACCCTGGTGCTGGAGGGTACGTTGCACGAGGTGGTGGCCACGGTCTGCCTGGTGGGCACCACCAGCGACAGCGAGAACAGTTTTTTGTGGAGCTGGGCCAATGAGGCCATCCCCAAGCAGCATGGCGAGGCCCTGGAGGTGGTGCACGACTTTGGCCGCGAACACCAACTGGCTTTGTTGACCACGGCGCGCATTCCCGGTGGCCGGCCCGAGGCTACGGAATGCCTGTGCATTGCGGCCAGGCTGCAACGTGCCATGGGCACCTTCATCGATCAGCAGGGTGATGTCACCCTGTACTTCACCATCTTGCATGCGCAGCTGGCTCCCATGGATGCACAGCTGCCCAACTAGTGGAGGGCTATAGATCCATGGGTGCGCTTGGCTTGCCCGCTGCATTCTCTGCCTACCTGGCGCAATGGACGCTGCAGCCGGATGGCGAGCCCATCGTGACCTCTAACGGGCAACTGCTGCCGGTGCGATATCGGGGCATGGCCGCCATGCTGAAAGTGGCCACCGAGGCAGAAGAAAAACGCGGTGCGGCCTTGATGGTCTGGTGGCAAGGGCAGGGCGCTGCCAGGGTGCTGGCCCATGGAGGTGATGCCTTGCTGCTGGAACGCGCCCAGGGCCCCAGGGACTTGGCCGAATTGGCACGCCACGGCCGGGACGATGAAGCCTGCCGCATCATGTGCGAGGTTGTGACCCAACTGCACAGGCCGCGCGCAGAAAGAAGCCCAGCGCTGGTGGGGCTGCAGCCATGGTTCCAGTCCTTGCATGGCTGCGCGGCGGCGCAGGGCGGTGTTTTTGCCGCCGCAGCGGCAACAGCCAGCGCACTGCTAGCGGCACCCCAGGACGTGGTGGCCCTGCATGGCGACATACACCACGGCAACATCCTCGACTTTGGTGTGCGTGGATGGTTGGCAATCGATCCCAAGGGTTTGCTGGGCGAGCGCGGTTTTGACTATGCCAATCTGTTTTGCAACCCCGACGCGCAAACCGCCACCGACCCGGCGCGGTTTGAGCGCAGGCTGGAAGTCGTCGCTGCGGCTGCAGGCCTGGAGCGCGGGCGGCTGCTGCAGTGGGTGCTGGCCTGGGCCGGTCTTTCTGCGGCCTGGCATCTGGAAGATGGCACAAACCCCGATGCGGCCCTGGCCGTGGCCCAACTGGCCTGGGCCAGGGTTTGAGCCTGCGAGCCTGCAGCTTATTTGCAACGCAGCATTGGCCTGCGCTGCGGGGTTGAATAGAATGCGCCGCTTACTTCCTTCTTGAAGCTGCTGCTCGAAGGTGCCTGGCTTTCCCGCCTTGGCGGGGAGGCTGCATTTGCGTACCTCAGTTTCAGCATCATGTCGCACTCTTTGGGGAAGCTTTCCCGACTGCAAAAAGCCCTGTCTCGCCAGGGCATCCAGGTCTCTTACCGAGACCATATCTACCAAATCCACAACGCGCAGGCCGCAGCCACCATCTTGCTGCCCGCCAGCTTGCCGCTGGAGCACAAGGCCGTCAGCCAGCTGCTGGACTTTGCCTCCGTGGCCGATCCCAGCGGCCATGGACGGGTCTGCAAGGCCTGCGCCACGCCGGACTTTCACCCGGGCAGCATTGCGCCGGTGGGCTCGGTGGTGGCCACCTCGCCGGACTTTGTGATTCCCGCCGCCATCGGCACGGACATCAACTGCGGCATACGGCTGATGAGCACGGGGCTGAGCCAGGCGCAGGCCGAGCTGCACAAGACCACCATCATCGAGCGCCTGACCCAGGCCATTCTCAAAAACGGCCGCGATGTGCCGGTGCGCACAGAGGGCTTCAAGGCCTTGTTTGATGAAGGCCCCTCGGCCTTTATCGATGCGCTGCCAGCGCTGGGCTTGTGGCAGGGCGTGGACCGGGACCGGCTGCAGGCCGAGCTGGCCCATTGCGTGGGCCTGCAGGACTTTGCCGGCCAAAGCCGTTACGCGCCCGAGGCCTTGCTGCAGGCACGGGAAATCGTGCGCCCGCCTTCTGCGGCCGACCTGGGTAGTGGCAACCACTTTCTGGAGTTTTGCGTGGTTGATGAAGTCTATGACCGCCATGCAGCCTATGCCGCAGGGCTGAAAAAAGGCGATGTCACGGTGATGATCCACACCGGCTCACGCGATGTGGGCTTTTACGTGGGCCGCAGATGGATGGACCTGGCCAGGCAGCAATGGCCGCAAGGCCGCAAGCACCCCGCACATGGCCTCTATGGCCTGAGCGGCGCACTGGCAGGCGAGTACCTGCAGGCCATGGGCGTGGCCGCGCGCTACGCCTGGTTCAATCGCATGGCACTGGCCGAGCTGGTGCGCTTGCAGCTGGCCGATCTCGCGCCCCCCGATGCCTCGCGGCTGATTGTGGATGTGCCGCACAACGTGGTGATGACCGAGGGGGAGCTGAACGTCCACCGCAAAGGCTCCACACCTGCGCATGCGGGCCAGTGGGCCTTGATTCCGGGCTCCATGGGCGATTACTCGTTTCTGGTGCAAGGCCTGGGCAATGAGGACTGGTTGCATTCCTGCAGCCATGGCGCAGGCCGTCAGGTGCGCAGACAGGACACGCGCCGCATGAAGCAGCAACTGGTCGAGTCGGTCTGGCAGTGCATCACCTTGCGTGAGGAGCGCCTGATCGAGGAGGCGCCCAGTGCCTACAAGCCCGTGGGACCGGTGCTGCAGGCGCAGGAAGCGGTGGGATTGATTCGTGCCAGTGTCAGGCTCAAGCCCTGGCTGACCTTCAAGGCCTAATGAAAACACCAAACGCCCCGAAGGGCGCTTGGTGCTGGATCACTGCATCACTTCTTCAGGTCAAATCGATCCAGCTCCATGACCTTGGTCCAGGCAGCGACGAAGTCCTGGTAGAACTTGTGCTGGTTGCCAGCCTCGGCATAGACCTCGGCGACGGCGCGCAGCACGGCGTTGCTGCCAAAGACCAGGTCCACGCGGGTGGCGTTCCAGCGCTTGGCGCCGGTCTTGCGGTCCACGCCTTCGTAGCTGCCATCTTCCAGGGCCTTCCACTGCGTGCCCATGTCCAGCAGGTTGACGAAAAAGTCATTCGTCAGCTTGCCCGGGGTCTGGGTCAGCACACCATGCAGATTGGCGCCCGTGTTGATGTTGATGCTGCGCAGGCCGCCCAGCAGCACCGTCATCTCGGGTGCAGTCAGCGTCAGTAACTGGGCCTTGTCGATCAGCAAGGCCTCGGCCGGCGCCGGGAAGCGGCCCTGCAGGTGGTTGCGGAAACCATCGGCCTTGGGCTCCAGGTGCTTGAAGGACTCCACATCGGTCTGCTCGGCACTGGCATCGGCGCGGCCTGCATGGAAGGGCACGGTGAGCTGCACACCGGCATCGGCGGCGGCCTTTTCCACGCCGGCATTGCCTGCCAGCACGATCAAATCGGCCAGCGAGATGCGCTTGTCACCGTCGGCCGCCTTGTTGAACTCGCGCTGAATGCCTTCCAGCACGGACAGCACCTTGGCCAGCTGTTCGGGCTGGTTGGCCTGCCAGTCTTTTTGCGGGGCCAGGCGGATGCGGGCGCCGTTGGCACCGCCACGCATGTCCGAGCCACGGAAGGTGGAGGCAGAGGCCCAGGCCGTGCCCACCAGCTCCTGCACGCTCAGGCCCGATGCCAGCACCTGGGCTTTGAGCGCTGCCACATCGCTGGCGTTCACCAGCGGGTGTTTGACGGCGGGAATCACGTCCTGCCAGAGCAGCTCTTCCTTGGGTACTTCGGGGCCCAGGTAGCGGCTGCGCGGGCCCATGTCGCGGTGGGTCAGCTTGAACCAGGCGCGGGCAAAGGCTTCGGCAAAGGCCTGGGGATTTTCCAGGAAGCGGCGCGAGATTTTTTCGTAGGCCGGGTCCTTGATCAGCGAGATGTCCGTGGTCAGCATGGTGGGCTTTTTGTTCGCTCCGCCATGGGCGTCGGGGATCACGTCGTCCGCGTTCTTGGCCACCCACTGGATGGCACCGGCCGGGCTTTTTTCTTTGACCCATTCGTACTTGAACAGGTTTTCGAAGAAGAAATTGCTCCACTGCGCCGGGGTCTGGGTCCAGGTCACTTCCAGGCCGGAGGTGATGGCATCGCCGGCCTTGCCGGAACCAAAGCTGCTGGCCCAGCCCAGGCCCTGAGCCTCCAGGCCAGCGGCCTCGGGTTCAGGGCCCACATGGCTGGCGGGCCCGGCGCCATGGGTTTTGCCAAAGGTGTGGCCGCCGGCGATCAAGGCCACGGTTTCTTCGTCATCCATGGCCATGCGGGCAAAGGTGTCGCGGATGTCGTGCGCCGCACTGATGGGGTCGCCATTGCCATCCGGGCCTTCGGGGTTCACATAGATCAGGCCCATTTGCACGGCCGCCAGCGGGTTTTCCAGATCGCGTTCGCCGCTGTAGCGGCTGTGCGGGTTCTCTGTGGGCGCCAGCCATTGCTTTTCTGCGCCCCAGTACACGTCCTGATCGGGCTCCCAGGTGTCAATGCGGCCACCGGCAAAACCAAAGGTGCGAAAGCCCATGGTCTCCAGCGCCACATTGCCGCAGAGAATCATCAAATCGCCCCAGGAGATGCGATTGCCGTATTTTTGCTTGATGGGCCACAGCAGGCGGCGGGACTTGTCGATGTTGACGTTGTCGGGCCAGGAATTGAGCGGGGCAAAGCGCTGCTGGCCGCGGCCAGCACCACCGCGGCCATCTTGCACGCGGTAGGTGCCGGCAGCGTGCCAGGCCATGCGAATGAACTGCGGGCCATAGTGGCCAAAGTCGGCCGGCCACCAGTCCTGGGAGTCGGTCATGAGGGCACGCAGATCGCGCTTTACGGCCTCATAGTCCAGCTGCTGGAAGGCCTCGGCATAGCGAAAGCTTTCACCCAGTGGATTGCTCTTGGCCGAGTGCTGGTTGAGCAGGTCCACGCGCAGCTGCTGGGGCCACCAGTCACGGTTGCTGGTGCCATTGCCTACGGCAGCGGTTTCGCTGTTCTGACCTTGGTGGAAAGGGCATTGGGATGCGGTAGTCATGTGGGGCTCCATGGCGAGGGGGGACATAGCGATTGCCATCGGCAAGAAGGCAATCGAGGCTTATGCATCAATAGCTCGCTGCTATCAATGTGGGATTAATTATGGGTTGCCTCTATAGGGTGTACAAGGCGAAACCGATTGAAAAAACCCAAGTCCACCATAGACGAAAACATGGTGCGCACAGATGACGCAGCGCATTCCCTGGGGCATGGCCACTGTCAGACAAAAGCCCGAATCAGCCTGCCACCAGCTTGTGCACCAGATCGGCTGCGGTTGAGGCGCCGTACTTGCGCATCAGCCGGGCGCGGTAGATTTCCACCGTGCGGTGGCTGATGGCCAGGGCCTTGCCGATTTCCTTGGAGGTCAGCCCCTCCAGCAACCGGGCCGCGACCTCGCGTTCACGGCCTGTGAGCTCGGCCTTGACGGGGCGCTGGGCCGATAGATCCTCGAAACTCCAGATGCCCGAGGCATGGGGGTTGTCGCGGTCCAGCGCGCGGCCGCTGACATGGCACCAGAAGGTCTCGCCATTGGCCCGCTTCATGATGCGATTGTCTGAGTAGTGGCCCTTGGCGTTGAGAATAGGGGCCATGCGCGCGCCCAGGCGCTCGTATTCGTCTGCACTGGGATAGAGGATCTGGAAGGACTGGCCCACCATCAATTCGCGCGAGATGGCGAACATCTCGCAGACCTGGTGGTTGCAATCCACCATGGTGCGGTTGCGCGAGATCACCAGGCCCACGGGGGCCATCTCGAACGCCAGCTTGTAATCCATCTCCATGGTGCAACTCTTTACGAAAAACTACCTAACTACATACGTAGTATCGTAATGCATTACACAACTAGGAGACTTGCATGAAAAAGCTCTACCCTTCCGCCGCCTCTGCGCTGCAGGGCGTGGTGGCTGATGGACAGCTGCTGGCTGTCGGTGGCTTTGGCCTTTGCGGCATTCCCGAAGCCCTGATCGACGCGCTGCGCGACAGCGGCGTCAAAGGCCTGACCATCGCCTCGAACAACGCCGGCGTGGACGGCTTTGGCCTGGGCAAACTGCTGGAAACACGCCAGATCAAGAAAATGATCGCCAGCTATGTGGGCGAGAACAAGGAGTTCGAGCGCCAGTATCTGGCGGGCGAGCTGGAGCTGGAATTCACGCCCCAGGGCACGCTGGCCGAGAAGATGCGCGCCGGCGGCGCCGGCATTCCCGCCTTCTTCACCAAGACCGGTGTCGGCACGCAAGTGGCCGAGGGCAAGGAGCTGCGCGAGTTTGACGGCGAGACCTATGTGATGGAGCGCTCCATCGTGGCCGACGTGGCCCTGGTCAAGGCCTGGCGCGCCGACAAGAGCGGCAATCTGCAGTTCCGCCTCACGGCCCGCAACTTCAACCCCGCAGCCGCCACCTGCGGCAAGGTCTGCATCGTGGAAGTGGAAGAGCTGGTCGAAGTCGGCGAGATCGCTCCTGACGATATCCACCTGCCCGGCATTTATGTGCACCGCATCGTGCACAACGCCACGCCCGAAAAGCGCATCGAAAAACGCACGGTGCGCGAGGCCTGATCCATGGCGACTTCGTCCACTTCTGCCGGCCAGGAAAGCGCCGAGCCTGCCACGGCAGCACGTTTTCGCCCGCTCAATGCCCAAGAGGCAGAGCAACTGGGCCGTGAGCGCCTGCTGGTATGCCAGGTGGCTGCGCGCGAGCTGGGCCTGAATGACTGGAGCATGGACCGCAGCGGTCTGGCCCAGCTGCAGGCACTGATAGACCGCGGCCTGGTGCATGCAGAAAACCTGCTGCTGGCCCGAGGCCTGGGTGTGGTGCTGGGCGATGCAATCACCTGCGAAATGGACGACATGGACTGGCATATGGTGACCGACGACTGGGGCACAGACCCTGTCGTGCGCTATGCCAACACCACCATCCAGGTGGGGGCACGCGACATGGTCATCAAAAGGCTGGAAGACGGCCGTGAGGTCGACCTGGTGCATCTGCTCGATGGTGTGCTCGAACACCTGCAGCCCATGATCGACTCCGGCGACTATCAATAACGTCAATCACGATTTATTCAGGAGGCACTTATGCCTTGGACCCAAGACCAGATGGCCGCACGTGCGGCCCAAGAACTCGAAGACGGCTTCTACGTGAACCTGGGCATCGGCATTCCCACGCTGGTGGCCAACCACACGGGCGACAAGGAAGTGTGGCTGCAGTCCGAAAACGGCATGCTGGGCATTGGCCCGTTTCCCACTGAAGACCAGGTCGATGCCGACCTGATCAACGCGGGCAAGCAGACCGTGACCACGATTGCCGGCTCGGCCATTTTTGGCTCGGACCAATCGTTTGCCATGATCCGTGGCGGCAAGATCAATCTGTCCATTCTGGGCGCCATGCAGGTCAGCGAAAAAGGTGACCTGGCCAACTGGATGATCCCGGGCAAGATGGTCAAGGGCATGGGCGGCGCCATGGACCTGGTGGCCGGCGTCAAGCGCGTGATCGTGCTGATGGAGCATGTGGCGCGCAAAAAAGACGGCACCACCGACCTCAAGATCCTGGCGAATTGCTCGCTGCCATTGACTGGCGTGGGCGTGGTGGACCGCATCATCACCGACCTGGGCGTGATGGATGTGACCCCCGAAGGTCTGAAGCTGGTGGAGCTGGCGCCCGGTGTGAGCTTTGACGAGATCCAGTCCAAGACGGGTGTGAAGCTGCTTGCCTGATGCAGTGCACGGCACACCATTGAGTCAGCAGAGGGGCACCACGGGTGCCCCTCTTGTCGTGAAGCTGGGGTCTGTTGGCTGCAGGCTTGCGCAGCTTTCGTATGATCAGGGAAGTTCACATCATCAGCCTGCATGAGCGTCCCTTCGAACCTGTTGCAGACTGCGGAGGCCGATAGCCTTCTCGGTCAGTCTCACTATCTGCGTGCCATTGCCTCGATGGCAAAGGATGAATCGCTGGTCCTGCGCGATGCCATCTACACGGCCAATGGCGTGCGGCTGGCGGACAAAGGCATGTTGCTGGACAGTGCCTTCTACGACAGCCTAGTCAACGAGCGCTTGCGCCATCCGATCGACGAGCTGGTGGATGTGCGCAGACTGGTGGATGTCCCCACGCTGGAAGCCGAGTGCATGACGCTGTGCGAGTCCGCCGTGCTGCCGCGCATGCTGATGCTGGCACTGGGGGAGACCGAGCAGTGGCGGCTACTGGCGCCGCTGGTGGATATGGTCTGGCCCCAGCAGGCCAGCTTCAAACTCACGGTGATGCGCAGCCAGCGCCAGGTTTTGTATGAGCACAGCCTGAGCATGCTGCTGGTGTCTGTCTACCTGGGCGTGCGCCAGGGGCTGAGTGACGAGCAACTGGCGCAACTGGCGGCTGCGGCTCTGCTGCACGATGTGGGCATGCTGTTCATGGAGCCCAGCTGGACCGATCCGCAGCACAAGCTGACAGCAGACGAGCGCCGCCAGCTGTCGGTGCACTCCATCACGGCCATGCTGGTGATACGTTCCACGGCGGCCTATCCGGCCGAAGTGGAAATGGCCGTGCTGGAACACCACGAGCGCATGGATGGCAGCGGCTACCCGCGCAATGTGGGGGGCGAGCATATTTCGCCGCTGGGCCAGATTCTGCTGGTGGCCGAGGTGGTGTCCGCTTTCTTTGACAAATACGCGCAAGACAGGCCGGCCATGCGCCTGTCGCTGATGCTGCGGCTCAACCGCCAGCGCTTTCCCGCAGACCTGGTCGGCCATGTGCACCAGCTGCTGCGCCTGGCACCAGAGATGGGGACTGCCGATCTGCAGCCCGTGGCCGCTGATGTGCGCCACAGCCTGGTGCGGCTGTCCATGCTGCTGGACCACTGGCAGCGCGTGCGCAGCCGGCTGCCGGCGAAATGGCAGTTGCTGCCCAGTGGGCGCGCAGGCCTGTATATGGACACCCGCATGGCCACGCTGGAGGCCGAGCTGGCCGAGGCCGGGGCCTTGCCCAAGCAGCAAATCGCCATGATGCACTGGATGCAGCATTCGCCCGAGGCGTTGACGGAGCAAAGCTTCATCAACCGCGAAGCGCTGTGGCAGCTGGAAACCTGTGTGCACACCTGCCTGCGTCGCTGGCCCCAGATCATGCAGCGCAAGGACGCTGTGGCCCAGGCCGTGGCCGATTGGGTAGAGCAGGCGCAGGCGGTACTCGCGGGCAAGCGGCTGCAAAACGGCAAAGCCGCTGCGCAGGCGGGCAATGCCGGCGCAAAGGGCGGCAAAAAGCGCTGAACCACATTCGGTGCGCGTGGTCGGATTGCATGGAATGCATTGTTATTTCATCGATTTGCAAAAAATAAAAGCAGTGCGATGACGGAATGACGATCAAAAGTCGACAAATCGTATAAATTGTTTGCAATGCGAACACGCTTGCGTCCTACACTGAACGCAATGCGCTGCCGCAGCGGCGCTTTCTCCCCCCTCCAGTGTCCTGAGGTTGAAATTTCTGAACCTCCGCTGTCCAGCCTTGTTTGGCTGCGATCGCGGGTGATGAAGCTTCAATTCGGGACACTTGCTTGTGCAGCCTGGCTGCAACTTTGGATTCCCATGCCTGTTTTTTCTACGGTTCCCCGTCACTTTTTCTCTTCGCTGGCCGTGGCCGGCAGCTTGTTGCTGGCCCAGTCGGCCATGGCGCAGGACGAGAGTTCGCTGCAGCGCATAGAGCGCACCAAGGTGCTGCGCATCGGCGTGATCTCGGGCGCCACGCCGTATTTCCACAAGGACTTGGTGAAGAACGAATGGCAGGGCTTTGGCCCCGACTTCGCCCAAAGCCTGGCGACCAAGCTGGGCGCCAAGGTGGAGCGTGTGGAAACCACCTGGGGCAATGCGGTGATGGACCTGCAGGCCAACAAGATCGATGTGATGTTTGGCATGGGCCCCACGCCCCAGCGCCGCGAGATGATTGATTTCTCGGACATGCTGTTCAACAACACGCTGACCGTGGTGTGCAAAAAAGGCTATCCGGAAGTCAAGACCTGGGAGCAGCTGAACGACCCCAGCGTGAAGATCGTGGTGGACGTGGGCTCCAACCAGGACCAGTTCGCCACCAAGACCCTGCCCAAGGCCAGTATTGCGCGCCTGGACAGCTCGGGCGCCGCCTCCATGGCCGTGCAGACCGGCCGCGCCGATTGCCAGGTGCTGATGGTGTTGCTGGCCCAGCCGCTGCTGGCCAAGCGCCCCGACATGGGAAAGATGTTTGTGCCCGAACCCGTGACCACGTCCACCGTGCATGTGGGCCTGCGCAAGAGTGCCAACAAGGACCTGGAAAACAAGGTCAACGAGTGGATCAAGCAGGAGCGCGCTGCGGGCGAGGTGCAAAAGGTCATCGTGCACAACATGGAAAAACTGGCCGGCGTGAAGCCCGAGAGCTTTCCCAAGCAAGTGAAGTTCTAAGCAGGCAGTAACGCAGGGGTTCTGCCATGTATGAATGGGATTTTGCTTCGCTGTGGCAGTACCGCAGCCTGTTGATTGCGGGCATTGGCTATACGCTGCTGTTCACCGTGATCTGCGTAGCCCTGGGCCTGGCCATCGGCGTGGTGACGGGCCTGGGCCGTCTCTCGCGCCATCGGTGGATCAGCGCGCCGCTACGGGCCTATGTGGAGGTCTTTCGCTGCACGCCGGTGCTGGTGCAACTGGTGTGGTTTTACTACGCGCTGCCGGTGCTCACCGGCATAGAGATGTCGGCCACCATGGCGGCGGCGCTGTGCCTGTCGCTGTATGGCGGTGCTTTCTATGCCGAAATCATTCGTGGCGGCGTGATCGCCACCGATGCCGGTCAGACCGAGGCGGGTCAGGCCCTGGGCATGACGCGCGGCCAGGTCATGCGCCGCGTGGTGCTGCCCCAGGCCTTCAAGCGCATGGTGCCGCCGCTGGTGAGTCAGTCCATCATGCAGCTCAAGAACACCTCGCTGCTGTCTGTCTTGGCGGTGCCCGATCTGCTCTACCAGGGCCAGGTCATCGCCCATGACACCTACCGCCCACTGGAGGTCTATACCTTGATTGCCGTGGCGTATTTCCTGATCTTGCTGCCGGCCACACTGTGGGCCAAGCGTCTGGAACAACAGCATTCCAAGGAGGCTTGAGCCATGTCCACACCCGAAATCGCCATCAGCATCCGTGGTCTGCGCAAGTCTTTCGGCAGCCTGGAGGTGCTCAAGAATATTTCGCTGGAAGTGCAGCGCGGCAGCGTGGTGGCATTGATAGGGCCTTCGGGCTCGGGCAAGTCCACGCTGATGCGCTGCATCAATCTGCTCACCGTGCCCGATGGCGGCGAGATCCGCGTGGGCGAGCAAGCGCTGCAGTTCAACGGACGGGCTGACTGCCTGCCCGGCGACAAGGTGCTGGCGGGCTTCAGGGCACGCACCGGCATGGTGTTTCAGCACTTCAATCTGTTCCCGCACATGACGGTGTTGGGCAACGTCATGGAAGGCCCGGTCACGGTGCTGAAAAAGTCCAAGACCGAAGCCGAGGCCACGGCCCGTGCGCTGCTGGCCAAGGTGGGCCTGGCCGAGCGCGCCGACATGCTGCCGGACAAGCTCTCCGGTGGCCAGAAACAGCGTGTGGCCATTGCCCGTGCCCTGGCCATGGAGCCCAGCGTGATGCTGTTTGACGAAGCCACATCGGCCCTGGACCCCGAGTTGGTGGCCGAGGTGCTGGGCGTGATCCAGTCGCTGGCCAAAGAGGGCATGACCATGGTGCTGGTGACGCACGAGATCGCCTTTGCCCGCGAAGTGGCGGACCAGGTGGTGTTTATGCGCGACGGCGTGGTGGTGGAATCCGGCCCGCCCGCCCAGGTGATTGACCAGCCACAGCAGCAAGCCACGCGCGCCTTTCTGGGCCGCATGGTCGGCCACCATCATGTAGACAACTGCCCGTCCTGCGGCGCCACGCTTTAAGACCATGGACTACCGACTCGACGAAACCGACCGCCAGCTGCTGCGCCTGCTGCAGACCAATGCCCGCGCCTCCACCGCCCACCTGGCGCGGCAGATGGACCTGGCCCGCACCACCGTGGTGGCCCGCATCGCCCGGCTGGAGCAAGAAGGCATCATCGCCGGCTACGGCGTGCGCTTAGGGCCACGCATGGAGCAGGCCTCGGTGCGCGCCTACTGCGGTATCCGCGTGCAGCCCAAGACCGCCACCTCGGTGATGCAGGCGCTCAACCGCCTGACCGAGGTGGAAGAGGTCTCCGCCGTCAGCGGCCAGTACGACTACATGGTGTTTCTGCGCTGCGAAAGCAATGAAAAGCTGGACGCGCTGCTGGACCGCATCGGCATGATCGATGGCATACAGCAGACCTACACCTCGGTGGTGCTCAACCGCAAGATCGACCGGCGCACCACCTCGCCGTTGCAAGCCCCTGCGGGCATGGAGTGAAAACAAGCTGCAAGGCAATGCACAAGCGCACCAGCCGCTATCAAAAAAGCACCGCAAGGTGCTTTTTTTGTGCAAGATAACGGCCTGGTTCAGATCTGATCCAAGAAACCATTTCTATGAATATGAGAATAAAAACATCCGTCGTCGCTGCATTGGGAATGGCAGCGTGCATGCAAACACCGCTGTCTTTTGCAGAGAATGTGAACGGGAAAAACATCTATCTGCAGCGCTGCGCCGTCTGCCATGGAGAAGATGTCAAAGGAACCGGGCCATTGGCGAAGAAAAGCAATCCGCCAACCCCTGATTTGACGACGGCAGCTTTCAAGAAAAGACTGAATGATTACCCCGGCGTTATTGTGTCCTCGGTCATACTCAGACCCAACGGCGATTTGATACCCAAAACCTTGCGAGAAAACGGCGTGAAAATACCGCCGTTTGCCTGGAAGGTGCAGGACTTTCGCGACTTGAATGCATACATGCTGGAATCGATTGCCAAAAGCCGATGATGGCGGCCTGTAGGAAAAGACAAGGGGTAGGTATATGAGCATCGCGGAGTCTCCCACCTGGAAACTGCTCGAACAACGCTGGGATCAGGGCTTTGATGCCCTGCTGTCCGAAGAAAAAGAAGCGATTGCACTGTGGTGGCTGGAAGCAGAGACCATGAATGGAACGCTCAATCAATTCTTTTGGAATGGCGCTGGTGATTTGGCACTCATCGCCAAATCAGGACTGGAGCGTTTAGATATGCCAGTCACGCTGCGTGCCTTGCAAACTGCGCTGGATTATTTTGGAGCCTCTTACCCTGTTGACCGTGAACTTCGCATGGCGCGGCTGGAAGAAATTGAAGGCCTGCATGGCGCAGATGTGTTCACACCTGCTTCCAGGATTATTCAAGATCTGCCGGAAGATTTTGTCCAGGCTGCTGTCGACAGATTGGAAAGAATCTATGCACAGGCCTGAATCCCGGGTATTGGTATTCTTCTCCCAGTCTATTGCCCTGCAGGCGTAGGGCAGGTGCAGGGCAGGTACCTAGAGCCGCTCACACGACCCAGCAAACCGTAGGTTTGCGATCGAGACGAGGCGCGAGGCCGAAGGCAGTACACCTGGTACGACAAGGCGGAGCAACGACGTATCGAGGGTCGTGTTTGCGGCTTTTATAAAAACCGCTCGGCCCGGAACGGGCGGGCATCAATCGGCGTGGCCTGGCCCGTCATCAATGCCCCCAGCAGCTTGGCCGTGCCGGTGCCGGTGGAAAAGCCCACATGCTGGTGGCCAAAGGCCAGCCACAGGCCACGCCGACCGGGCATGGCGCCAATGATGGGGCGGCAGTCGGGCAGGGTGGGGCGCCGGCCCATCCAGGGAGCGGCCTCCAGGCGCTCCCCCAGCGGCAGCGCCTGGCGGGCTGCGACTTCAGCCAGCTCCAGTTGGACCGGCTTTGGGGCGGCATCGCAGTCGTTGAGTTCCACGCCGGTGGACAGGCGCAGGCCTTGCTCCATGGGCGAAAGCACATAGGCGCCGCCCGTGTCATACACCGGCCGTTGCAGCCGGGCAGGGCCGGCACCGGGCGCATAGTGCATGTGGTAGCCGCGCTCAAAGGCCATGGGCACGTTCACGCCCAGCGTGCCCATAAACTGTTTGCTCCAGGGGCCCAGGGCCACCACCACCTGGTCGAAATAGCTGGCCTGGCCGCTGTCGTCCAGCACATCCCAGCCCTCGCCATTGCGCTGCAAGGTGCGCAGTGCACGGGTGCAGATGCTGCCGCCGCGCGCGGCAAAGGCGCGGGCATAACCGGCCGTGACCTGACCGGGGCTGTCCACCGAGTACGTGTCTTGCACCCACAGCGCCTTGGGGAACAGGTCGTGGTGCAGCACAGGCTCCAGATCGGACAGGGCCCGGGCATCCAGCACCTGGGTGCGCACGCCAAAGTGGGCCATGGTGTCGCGGCCCAGCTGGCCGCTGTCAAAAGCGGCATGGCTGCGGTAGAGAAAAATCCAACCGTTGTCGCGCAGCCGCTGCGCCTGGCCGGTTTCGCGCAACAGGCGCTGGTGTTCGGCCGTGGATAGGCGAATCAAGGCGTCCAGCGCGGCCGTGGTTTCCTGAAAAGCGCTGTGTGTGGCGTGGCGCAGATAGGACAGCCCCCAGCCCATATTGCGCAGCATGAATACCTTGCTGTAGCGCAAGGCTGCGGTGTTGTTGCGCAGCAGGGCGGGCAGCGACTTCCATAGCTGCGGGTGGTTGAAGGGCATCAGCGAGCTGCGCGCGATGACACCGGCATTGCCATACGAGGTTTCCTGGCCAGGGTTGCGCCGGTCCATCAGCGTGACCTGGGCGCCCAGGCTTTGCAGTTCCAAAGCGGTGGCAACGCCCACCATACCGGCGCCCAGCACGGCGACGCGGGAATTCAACATAGTCAGAGTGAAGCAGAGGAAAAAAAGCGGCCGCCACTGCGTCGGCCACCGCAAAGCATTGTGCGCCTGCATGGCAGCCGGCCTGGGTAAAAGCGCGCGGGAGCTGGGGCTGGAATTTCGCCCCGTGGAGCAGACCCTGGCCGATACCGTGGGCTGGTACCGCGGCCAGGGCTGGCTTTGATCGGCACCGGGCTTAGTCCACAACCACCTGGGCGGCGCCTGCCTCCATGCGGCCCACGATGGCGGCATCGCCAAAGCCGTGGCGGGCAAACAGTTCCAGCACCTGCTGCACGCTATCGGGCGTGCAGGACACCAGCAGGCCGCCCGAGGTTTGTGGGTCGGTCAACAGGGCGCGCTGGGCATCGTTGACGCCGGCGGCCAATTGCACATGGGCACCATAAGAGGCCCAGTTGCGGGTGGAGGCACCGGTGAACACGCCTTGTTCGGCCAGTGCCTGTACGCCAGGCAGCAAGGGCAGCTTGCTGCTGTCTATGCGGGTAGTGAGCTGGGCGCCGCGTGCCAGCTCCAGGCCGTGGCCTAGCAGGCCAAAGCCGGTGACATCGGTCAGCGCGTGCACGCCGGCCAGTTGCGACAACTCCATGCCGGGGCGGTTGAGCTTGGTGGTGGCATCCACCATGGCACGGTAGCCGGCGTCATCCAGCAGGTTTTTCTTTAGCGCGGCGGACAGAATGCCCACGCCCAGGGGCTTGCCCAGAATCAGCACATCGCCGGCCTTGGCATCGGCGTTGCGCTTCATGTGCTTGGGGTTGACGATGCCAATGCCCACCAGGCCGTAAATGGGCTCCACCGAGTCGATGGAGTGGCCGCCCGCCAGCGGGATGCCGGCGTCACGGCACACGGACTCACCACCCTCCAAAATCTTGGCAATCGTGTCGTGGGGCAGCACATTGATGGGCATGCCCACAATGGCCAGCGCCATCAGCGGCGTGCCGCCCATGGCGTAGATATCGGACAGGGCATTGGTGGCGGCGATGCGGCCAAAGTCGAAAGCATCGTCGACGATGCGGCTGAACAAGTCGGTGGTGGCAACGGTGGCCTGTTCGTCGTTGATGCGGTAAACGGCGGCGTCATCGGCCGTCTCCGTGCCCACCAGCAGATCGGGGAAGAACTGCTTGGGCAGATTGCTCTTGGCCAGCAGCTCGGAGAGCACGCCGGGGGCAATCTTGCAGCCGCAGCCTCCGCCGTGGGAGAGGGAAGTCAATCGGGGCGTGGCGGCGGCAGTGCTGGAAGCGGTCATGGCAA
Source organism: Acidovorax sp. (assembly GCA_031277855.1). Lineage (GTDB taxonomy): Bacteria > Pseudomonadota > Gammaproteobacteria > Burkholderiales > Burkholderiaceae_C > Comamonas. The sequence goes on from JAITLO010000008.1 coordinate 360,082, forward strand.
AAACAGTTCAGTGGAGAGAGTCAGGCGCTGCACACACAGCGCAGTGGCGCAGCAGCCACCGTCACCATTATCGGCCGCTTGCATGGCCTTGGCAGGGGAGGCGGCAGGGTCGGGGCGTGGGCAGGGCGCTGCTGCGTGCGGCGATACGCCTGGATGCTTTCAATATCAGAGCGCCTTGTGCAATAGCTGTAGCATTACAGCGGTTTTTGGCGTATTGCTCAGATGGGCGCCGGCTTGACCATATCGACATGGGGAATCCCATCTTCGTCATACACATCGCCCACGGTTTGAAAGCCCAAAGAGCCGTAAAAATGCTGCAGATGGGCTTGCGCCCCTATGCGTATGCCCTGGCCGGGCCAATGCCGCTCGGTGAATTCAATGGCCTCTGCCACCAGGGCGCGGCCTATCTGCAGCTTGCGAAACTTGCCCAGGGTCATCACCCGGCCAATCGAGGGCTCGGTGTACTTGAGGCCCGGATCCACCACCCGGGCGCAGGCGGCCAACTCGCCCTCCAGCAGCACGCGCAAATGCCAGGCGTGGAGGTCCAGGCCATCGGCCTCCTGGTAGGCGCATTGCTGCTCGACCACAAACACCGACTCGCGGGCTTGGATGATGTGGTAGAGCTCCGCTGCGGTGAGCGACTCCAGTCGCTTCCATTCGAAATGCAGATTCATAGTGGGTATCAGTGATAGTGATGTTTGACGACCAGGTAGCGCGCGCTGTGCGCTCCGGGGTTGTCGAACGTGGTGGTATGCATGGAGGAGATGCGGACGCAGTCCCCGGGCTGGAGCTCAAAAACCATGTTGTCACCCGTGAGCGTCAACTGGCCCTGGAGCAGCAAGATCTGGTCTTGCGCATGCAGGCTTTCGGTGGCTGCAAAGCGCACGGTTTTGCCGGCAGGCAGCTCAACGGCCACGATCTCGACATCGCCGCTGCCGTCGTTCTGGTCCTTGTTGCCGGGGGGCGATACCAAGCTGCGCACATAGCCTGTCTCGGGGTCCGTCCAAAGCGGCTGCTCTTGCAGGCGCCGAATGGCCGGGCTTGCCGCACGCGGCTCGCTCATCAGCGCAGACAAGCTCAGGCCCATGGCGTCGGCCAGGCGAGAAAGCAGCACCGCCGTGGGGCTGCTTTGGCCGCGCTCGATCTTGGAAATCATGGCACGACTGACACCTGCCAGAGCGGCCAATTGCTCCAGCGTCAGCCCGCGCTGCATGCGTTCCTCGCGCAGGCGCCGGGGAATCAGACTTTCAGGGGGGTGGGGTGATGCCATGTATTCTACTATAGTAGATTTCTACTTTGGTGGAATGCAGCAGGGCATCCAGGTCAGGGATGGCCTTGCACCATCATCGATGGCGGCCTGTGCCAAGCCGACGCCCGCAGCGTGGTGGATGGCTTGAGGCCTACAATGCCTCGCGGCTGCATGGGTGCCTTGGGTACGGTGTGCAGCTTTGTCTTCTGTCTACCTCGCGAGTTTTGAGATGATCGTCCGGCCTCCCATGCACTGGTTGCGCATGCTGTTTGTCTGGCGTGGCTCGGTGCTGCCCAAGATCGTGCCGCAGCTGATTGCCACCACCTTGTTTGCCCTGGCGGTGACCTTTGTCCATGGGACGGTGCTGGACTGGAAGGTGTCGCTGAACTTTGTTCCCTTCTCGCTGATTGGCTTGACGCTGGCCATTTTTCTGGGCTTTCGCAACAGCACCAGCTATGCCCGCTATTGGGAGGCACGCACCTTGTGGGGCTCGGTGCTGATCGAGTCGCGCTCGCTGACGCGCCAGGCGCTCACGCTGTGCTGCGACCCTGCGCAGGCCAAGACCCTGGCGCTGCGCCTGTGCGCCTTTGCCCATGCGCTCAAACACCAGCTGCGCGGCAGCGATGGCGCGGCCGATATGGCGCGCTTTCTGCCCCCGGCCGAATGCGAGCGCCTGGCGCAGGCGCGTTTCAAGCCGGCCATGGCCTTGCTGTTGGCGGGTGAATGGCTGCGCGACCGGGTGCAGGCCGGCGAGGTACAGCCTCCGGTGGTGCCGGCGCTGGAGGCCTCGCTCAGCCACTTGAGCGGCGCCCTGGGTGGCTGCGAGCGCATTGCCAGCACGCCAATTCCATTCACCTATGCCGTCATCATCCACCGCTGCATTTATCTGTATTGCTTCTGGCTGCCTTTTGGCCTGCTGGATGCCATAGGCTGGATGACGCCGGTGATTGTCTGCTTTCTCGCCTACACCTTTTTCGCGCTGGAGGCCCTGGGCGCGGAGATAGAAAACCCCTTTGGCAACGAACCCAACGACCTGGCGCTGGGCGCCATTGCCCATGTGATTGAGTCATCCGTGCTGGACATGCTGGGTGAGGCGCCCCGCACCGAGACGCCGCTGGTGAGGGACTACATCCTGGACTGAACGGTGTGCCCCCCTCGATTTCCTGATCCGAGAATTTGCTTTTCCACTTGTAGTAGGTCTGCTCGCTGATGCCGTGCTTTCTGCACGTCTTGTTGACTTTGGCGCCGAGTTCGACCTCCTTGAGGAGGCCGAGTATTTGGGTTTCACTGAATTTCGAGGGAACCGCAGGTGTCAAGTCCCGACGGAGACGCGATCACATGAGGTGGAGTAGAAGGGCATCATTCAAACGATGAATTTCCTCGAGCATGGACTGCAGCTCAAATCCACTCGCAACAGTGTCATCTTTGGTCGTTGTCGGAGCGGAATGACTGGTGGATTCGCTGATCGGCAAGAGTTCATAAAGCTGGTCTTCATCATCGTCTTGCAAAAGATCATGGAAATTCAGAGTCTTTCTTTCATTGGAAATGAAATTAGCGTCACCAAAGCCTGCAATCACGCCCTTCACTGGGGTTGTGATAGATGATTGAGTTTGGCCATCGTGGAACGCAGCGTTATCCAACATCGCGGTCTGGCTTGGACTGACGTCAGAGACCGTATCAATGACATGTTCTCCATTGTTGACGGGCTCCGGAGTACCGACTGATGTGGTGTGCCTGAGTTCATCGGTAATATCGCTTCCATCTGGGGGCCCGTTAATAGCCATCAAGGGTAGGTGGTCAGTGCCAAGATTCAGCAGATTACTGCTCACCACGGTGGTCGGTGTACCTGCAGTTTCAAGATGTTCATAGTTGCCTCCGGTGACACCTGTAATGCTGTTGGTCAGCGACGGGCTGGTGTTCGGAGCGATGAACTCCACCGATCCGCTGGAAGCATTGACAGGGATGGTGATGGACTGGCCATTGGCCAGGCTGATAACCAGCGGTGTACCGGTCACTGGAGAAGTGACGGAGGCCGTATAAGTGACAATGCCACCTTCTACAGCGCTGGCCGTTGCTGTCAGGGTGACCGTCGAAGTGTCTATCGAGTCCGTGATGGCAGTCACAGCGGCTGTTGGGCTGATTTCGAGGTGTTCGAAGTCTCCGCCTGTGGTACCGGTCACTGTCACGCTGACGTTCCCCCCATCAACGTACACCGTGTTTTGCGGTGCAGGGAAGGTGATGGATCCCTCGGTCTGGCCTTTGCCGATGGTGATGGTCTCTCCGTTGCTGAGTGAGACCCTCATTTCAGTGCCGGTGGGGTTGGTCACCCTGGCGGTGTAGGTGATCTCTCCACCTTCCTGGACGGTGCCCGTGGCCGACAGGCTCAGGCCAGTGGTGTCCAGGCGAGCAGGATCATCTGTGACCACTGTGGTCGGTGTGCCTGCAGTTTCAAGATGCTCGTAATTGCCTCCGGTGACACCTGTGATGCTGTTGGTCAGCGGTGTATTGGTGTTCAGCGCATTGTTCGGAGCGATGAAGTCCACCGATCCGCTGGAGGCATTGACAGGGATGGTGATGGACTGGCCATTGGCCAGGCTGATAACCAGCGGTGTACCGGTCACTGGAGAAGTGACGGAGGCCGTATAGGTGACGATGCCACCTTCTACAGCGCTGGCCGTTGCTG
>JAITLO010000016.1 GCA_031277855.1 Acidovorax sp.
GCGCGCCAGTGTCTTTGCGGGATGGGATGCTAGGCGCAATACCGCAGCAATAGCCACGCTATTGCGAGGATTTGCAACGACGCAGACCGCCCGCAAAGCCACTGGCCCGAAGGGTTGGAACGAAATCGGGCGATTTCTTCGCGCTGAAGCTTGCTTGCACACGGGTGCAAGCTGCGCCCCATCGTCTCGAACTCATCCCGATTGCGCTCCAACGCGCCTGCGTAGAGACTTTGAACACGTTCTTAGCCCACTGCAACTGCTGTTGCAGGGCGATAACTTGCGGGAATCCCCGCTGCCGGTACGCCGCCGCGCAGCGTCCCGGCGGGCAGGTAGGGGCTGATGGCCTGGCGTGCCGACAGGAGCTTGGCTAAGTCTATGCCGGTGCTGTAGCCCATGCTCTCCAGCATGAAGACCAGATCTTCCGTGACGATATTGCCCGAAGCGCCGGGCGCAAAAGGGCAACCGCCCAGCCCGCCCAGGCAGGCATCGAACTCGCGAATGCCTTGCTGCAGCCCCATCAGTGCATTGGCAATGCCCAGGCCCATGGTGTCGTGCAGATGCAGTTTTTGCAGGCGCTGGCCCACGGCGTCTTGCACGGCGCAGACGGTGCTTTGCACCAGGGCCGGGTGGGCATAGCCCACCGTGTCGGCCAGGGTGATGCGGTCCGCCCCGGCCAGCGCCAGTGCTTTGGCGGCGCCCACCACATCGGCCAAGGCGACTTCGCCGCTGATGGAGCAGCCAAAGGCAGATGCGGCCACGCAGTCTATGCGTACCGCGCGGGGCTGGGCGCGCAGCCATTCAATGAGCTGGGCAATGGCGTCAATATGCTCCAGCGTGCCCTTGTTGACATTGGCGCGGCTGTGGCGGTCGCTGACCGATAGCGGAATCACGATGACATGGGCCCCTGCCTCATAGGCGGCCATGGCCCCTCTGAGATTGGCAGCCAGGCCGTAGACCTGCAGCCCGGGCAGGGCCAGCGCCTGGCTCACCACCACCGCAGAGTCAGCCATTTGTGGCACCAAGTGTGGCGACACAAAGCTGCCCGCTTCGATATGGCGGATACCGGCAGCGTACAAGGCCTCTATCCACGCGAGCTTGGCGGTGGTGGGCACGGTGTTGGCAACCAGTTGCAGGCCGTCGCGCGGGCCGACTTCGGTGATGGTGATGCGTTCTGACATGGCGTGGCTTATTGCACCTGGATGTTGGCCGCCTGGATGGTGGCCTTGGCTTTGGCGATGTCCTGCTCTATGAGCTTGGCAAAAGCCTGTGGCGTGCTGGAGCCTGCCTCCAACCCCTGCTTGGCATAGGCGGCGCGCACATCGGGGCGCGCCATCACCTGGGTGACGGCGGCGTTCAGCGACTTGACCACCTCGGCAGGTGTACCCGCAGGTGCGAAGACACCGTAGTAGGTGACGAAGCTATAGTTTTTGTAGCCCGATTCAGCCACCGTGGGCACCTCGGGCAGCGAGGCATTGCGTGCGGCCGAAGTCACGGCCAGCGCGCGCACCTTGCCGCTCTGGATCAAGGTGGTGGCCGAGGAAATGGAGGCGCCTGCCACCATCAGGTGGCCGCCCATGAGATCGGCCAGGGCCGGGCTGGAGCCTTTGTAGGGCACATGCTGCATCTTGAAGTTGCCAGCGGCCTGCAGCATTTCCATGGAGATATGCACCGAGCCCCCCGTGCCAGAGGTGCCATAGTTCAGCTGTCCAGGAGCCTTGCGTGCGGCCTCGATGAGGTCGTTCAGCGTCTTGTAGGGCGAGTTGGCCGTGACCAGAATCACCATGGGCGTGGTCGCCAGCAGGGAGATGGGCTGCAAGTCCTTGATGGGGTCGTAGCTGGTCTTCATCAGCAGCGGAATCAAGGAGACGTTGTCCGACTGGCCGATCACGATGTCATAGCCTGTGGGCGCTGCGCGCGCCAGCTCCGACAGCCCCAGGGCCGTACCCGCACCGGGGCGGTTGTCCGGCACCAGAACCCAGCCCTTGGCCTCGGCGATATGGGTTGCCAGATTGCGGCCGATAAAGTCGGTGCCACCGCCAGGGGTGGAGGGGATGATGACGCGTATGGGCTTGCTGGGGTAGGCCGCGGTGTTACCAGGGCCTTGGGCGTAGGCCAAAGATGCGGTGGCCAGCAGGGCCGCAGTGAAGATTCGACGTTGCAGCATGGTTATGTCTTTCGAGAGAGGGTGGGGTTGTGCCTGGGCCGATAGTGCTCAGCCGCCGATCTTTCCGTGTTGACGCAGCAGGGCAATGGCCTCGTCATCCAGGCCCAGCTCCTTGAGGATGGCAGCGGTGTGCTCGCCCACCTTGGGCGGGTCCGAGCGTTTGCCGACCTTCAGTCCATTGAATTCCAGCGGCAGAGCGGGCGTGGAAATATGCTCCCCGGTCGGGAGCACCGTCGGCATCAAGGCGCCGCCCTGCGTGAGGTGCGGATCTTTCAGCAGATCATGGGGTTGGTTCACTGGCGCATAAGAGAGCTTGGCGCGCTCCAGTGCGGCGCACAGTTCGGCGGTGTTCCAGGTTTTGAGCACTTCGGCCACGGCGGGCACCACCCATGGGCGGGCGGCTTCGCGGTCCACGGCAGAAAAAAGGCGGGCATCTTCGGCCCAGCCAGCAGGCATGAATTCGGTGGCAAAGCTGCGCCATTGCACATCGCTGACCACGGCCACAAACACGCGGCCACCGTCCTTGGTGTGGAACAGGTCGTACACGCCCCATGGCGGTTCGCGCTTGCTGCCAAAAGGCAGAGCGGGGGTGCCGGTGAGCTCAAACTGGGTGATGAACTGTGCCACCAGCAGCAAATTGGTCTCGAACAGCCCCGCGCGCACATATTGGCCCACACCTGTGCGTGCGCGCTCGTGCAGCGCGCTGAGCGCGCCGATCACGCCAAACTGGCCACCCAGAATGTCGTTCACCGAAGGGGCCGCGCGCTGGGGGCGCTCTTCGCTGCCGTTGATATAGGCCATGCCGCCCATCATTTGCGCCACTTCGTCCAGCGCAGTGCGCTCTTTGTAGGGGCCGCTCAGAAAGCCCTTGAGCGAGACGTAAATGGCGCGCGGGTTGCGCGCGCGCACGGCTTCATAGTCCAGCCCGTACTGCTGCAGGCTGTCGTCACGGAAGTTCTCCAAAACAATGTCGGCCCGGTCTGCCAGGTCCTGGACGAGTTTTTGCCCTTCTGCCGATTTCAGGTCGACCGCCAGGCTCTGCTTGTTGCGGTTGAAGACCGGGAAGTAACCAATGCCAGCGCTTTGCAGGCGGCGTGTGCGGTCACCGTCCACCGGTTCCACCTTGATCACCTCGGCGCCCAGGTCGGCCAGCGTCATACCGGTGGCCGGGCCCATGATCATGTGCGAAATCTCCAGCACGCGCACGCCTTGCAAAGGCAGGGCGTCGGGCGTGAGGTAGGGCGATGCCGTGGAAGGCGATGCGGAAGTCGTGTTGCAGGGCATGGCTGGAATGCTTAGTAATTTAAAATTAATAATTACAAATGCATTACAGCCTGCGGAAAGCCGGAAGAAGATAAGGTGAAACCCTCGCCTTCACACGCCCCGCTCGCAGCGGACGGCTGATGCAGGCGGTGCTGTTCCAACAGGCAGAGCAGAGTGCGCTAGGTTGGAGCTGATGGGCGTGGCCCACCGGCCACAGAGCCTTTACCCTGCCGGCGCATAAGGCGCAAAGCGCCGGGCATCGGGGTCTATGCTCAGCGGCCTGCCCAGGGCTGGGAAAGCCCGTTGCACGCAGTTCTCGCGGTCGCAGACCTTGCAGCCAGAGCCAATCGGCACAGCGCGTTCGGGCGCGTCCAGGCCCAGGTCATCGGCATAGACCAGGCGATGGGCGTGGCGCATATCGCAACCCAGGGCCACGGAGAAGATGCGCCGTGGCGAGCCATAGCCGCCGCGGCGGTGCTCCACGGTGCGGGCAATCCAGAGGTAGGTACGCTCATCGGGCATGCGGGCCAGCTGGGTCAGGATCTTGCCCGGCTGCGAGAAGGCGTCATACACATTCCACAGTGGGCAGGTGCCGCCGGTGCGCGAGAAGTGAAAGTCCGCAGACGACTGGCGTTTGGACATATTCCCGGCACGGTCCACACGCACAAAAAAGAACGGAATGCTGTGGGGGTCTGCATGGCGCATGGTGGACAGGCGATGGCCCACGGTCTCAAAGCCCACGCCAAAGTGCTCGGCCAGCAGTTCGATGTCATAGCGCAGCGCATTCGCTGTTTCCAGAAACAGGCGGTTGGGCAGCAGCAGCGCACCGGCAAAGTGGTTGGCAAAACCTATGCGCGCCAGGGCGCGGGCCTCGTTGCTGTCGAAGTTGGCGGCATTCGTAAAACCATCAATGGTGGTGCCAGACTCCAACAGCGCCAGCTGAATGCCCAGTTGAAAAGCCTGTTGCCCCGCGCTGAGTCCGGCCGCCAGGCGCAGCTGGTGGCTTTGCCGCTCCAGAATGCGCAGCGGCTGCTCCGTGGCGGGTGAGCCTGCTTCGCGCCGCACGGTGATGCCATGCAGGCGCAGCAGGCGTTCTTCCAGCGCGTTGGCCAGGCGGCTGGCATGGGGAGCATGCGGGTCTTGCTCCTGGGTTTGCAGCTGCTGGTAAAGCTGTTCAGCCTGTTCGTCCAGCAAGGCCAGGTGCTGGTGGCCCGCATAAAAAAACTCGCGCACCGCCTCATAAGGCTGCAGGGCGGCCGAGGTGGCATGCGGGGCGTTGTCGGTGTTCTCGGCGATCAGGGAGAGCCGGTCTTCTGCGGCCCGAAAGCGCTTGTGCATGTCCACCACAACGCGGGTGGCGGCAGGCAGTTGCTCCGCCAGGATGCGCGCTTCGGCCAGGGGCACCTGGTCGCCCCCCGGCATATCGGCCAGGGCGGTGCGCAGCAGACCCAGCTGGCGGGCCTGCACATCTTCGGAAAACTGCTGTGCATCGATGCCGAATGCGGACTGCAGGCGCAGCAGCACATTCACCGTCAACGGGCGCTGGTTGTTTTCAATCTGGTTCAAATAGCTGGAGGACACCTTGAGTGCCTGGGCCAGCGCGGCCTGGGTCAGGCCGCGTTGTTCGCGCAGGGTTTTCAGGTGTGCGCCCAAGAATGCTTTGCTCATGTTTGCAAACCTTGCAAAGTTACATGCTGAGTTTGCATATTTTTTACTCCTTTGGATTGCGAATCCAGCTTGTTTTTGCGAAGATTGTAAATATAGATACACACGGAAAACTATATGGCTTACGATTTTGGAGATCTGCAGCGCTGGAGCCAGGCGGCCAGCAAGTCGGCCCCCCAGGGCGATCCTGAGGCGCTGAACTGGATCACGCCCGATGGCATTGCCGTCAAACCGCTGTACACGGCCGCCGACCTGGAAGGCCTGCCCTATACCAATACGCTGCCGGGTTTCGAGCCCTATATCCGTGGCCCGCAGGCCACCATGTATTCCGTGCGCCCCTGGACCATTCGCCAGTACGCCGGTTTCTCCACGGCCGAGGAATCGAATGCCTTCTACCGCAAGGCGCTGGCTGCCGGCGGCCAGGGCGTGTCCGTGGCCTTCGATCTGGCCACGCACCGCGGTTATGACTCCGACCACCCCCGCGTGACGGGCGACGTGGGCAAGGCCGGCGTGGCCATTGATTCGGTGGAAGACATGAAGGTGCTCTTCGACCAGATCCCGCTGGACAAGGTCTCCGTCTCCATGACCATGAACGGCGCCGTGCTACCGGTGCTGGCCGGCTATGTGGTGGCTGCAGAAGAGCAGGGCGTGTCCCAGGACAAGCTCTCCGGAACCATTCAGAACGACATTCTGAAAGAGTTCATGGTGCGCAACACCTATATCTACCCGCCCAAGCCGAGCATGCGCATCATCGGCGACATCATCGAGTACACGAGCCAGAACATGCCCAAGTTCAACTCGATCTCGATCTCGGGCTACCACATGCAAGAAGCTGGTGCCAACCAGGCGCTGGAGATGGCCTTCACCCTGGCCGACGGCAAGGAATATGTGAAGACCGCCATTGCCAAGGGCATGGACGTGGACGCCTTTGCCGGTCGCCTGTCCTTCTTCTGGGCGGTGGGCATGAACTTCTACCTGGAAGTGGCCAAGATGCGCGCCGCACGCCTGCTGTGGTGCCGCATCATGAAGGGCTTTGACGCCAAGAACCCCAAGAGCCTGATGCTGCGCACGCACAGCCAGACCTCGGGCTGGTCGCTGACCGAGCAAGACCCCTACAACAACGTGGTGCGCACCACCATCGAGGCCATGGCGGCCGTGTTCGGCGGCACCCAGTCGCTGCACACCAATGCCCTGGACGAGGCCATTGCACTGCCCACCGAGTTCTCGGCCCGCATTGCCCGCAACACCCAGCTCATCATCCAGGAAGAGACCCACATCACCAATGTGATCGATCCCTGGGCTGGCTCCTACATGATGGAAAAGCTGACCCAGGAAATGGCCGACAAGGCCTGGGCCATCATCGAAGAGGTCGACGCCATGGGCGGCATGACCGCCGCCGTGGACAGCGGCTGGGCCAAGCTGAAGATCGAGGCCGCGGCCGCAGAGAAGCAGGCCCGCATTGACTCCGGCAAGGAAGTCATCGTCGGAGTCAACAAGTACAAGTTGGCCAAGGAAGACCCGGTCGACATTCTGGAAGTGGACAACGTCAAGGTGCGTGACAGCCAGATTGCCCGCTTGCAGAGCATCAAGGCCAAACGCGATACAGCCCAGGTGGAGCAAGCATTGGCTGCTATCACCAGCGCAGCAGAAAGCGGTGAAGGCAACTTGCTGGACCTGGCCATCAAGGCTGTGCGCCTGCGCGCCACCGTGGGTGAAGTCTCCGACGCGATGGAAAAGGCCTTTGGCCGCCACCGTGCCGACACGCAAAAGGTGACCGGTGTGTACGCTGCCGCTTATGACTCGGCCGAAGGCTGGGACAAGCTGAAATCCGAAATCAACCAGGCTGCGGACGCCATGGGCCGCCGCCCCCGCGTGATGATTGCCAAACTGGGCCAGGATGGCCATGACCGCGGCGCCAAGGTGGTGGCCACCGCCTTTGCCGACCTGGGCTTTGACGTGGACATGGGCCCGCTGTTCCAGACACCCGAGGAATGCGCCCGCCAGGCGATTGAAAACGACGTGCACGCCGTAGGTGTGTCCACGCTGGCCGCCGGCCACAAGACCCTGGTGCCCGCCATCATTGACGAGCTCAAGAAGCAGGGCGCCGACGACATCATTGTCTTCGTGGGCGGTGTGATTCCGGCCCAGGACTATGACTTCCTCTACAACGCCGGCGTCAAGGGCGTCTACGGTCCGGGCACGCCGATTCCGGCCAGCGCCAAGGATGTGCTGGAGCAGATCAAAAAGGCCAACGGCCTGTGAATTGCCAAAGGCAAGACCCAGTGACCCCCGAGCAAATGCACGACGGCATCCTGCATGGCAACCCTGCCGTGCAGCGCCGCGCCATGGCCAAGGCCATTACCTTGCTGGAATCCACCCGCGCCGACCACCGCGTCCAGGCTGACGACTTGCTCACGGCCCTGCTGCCGCACACGGGCCGGGCGTTTCGCTTAGGCATCAGCGGCGTGCCGGGCGTGGGCAAATCCACCTTTATCGAAGCCCTGGGCCTGTTCCTGATAGGCCAGGGGCTGAAGGTGGCGGTGCTGGCCATCGACCCGTCTTCCACCGTGTCCGGCGGCTCCATCCTGGGCGACAAAACGCGCATGGAGCAGCTGTCCATGCGCGCCGAGGCCTATATCCGTCCCAGCCCCAGCAGCGGCACCCTGGGCGGCGTGGCCGAAAAAACGCGCGAGGCCATGCTGGTCTGCGAGGCGGCCGGCTATGACGTGGTCATCATCGAGACCGTGGGCGTGGGCCAGAGCGAGATCGCCGTGCATGGCATGGCCGATATGTTCTGCGTGCTGCAGCTGCCCAATGCCGGCGACGATTTGCAGGCCATCAAAAAAGGCGTGATGGAGCTGGCAGATCTGGTGGTCATCAACAAGGCCGACATCGACCCGCATGCCGCCACCAGGGCAGAGGCACAAATCACCTCCAGCCTGCGTCTGCTGGGCATGCATGGCAACCCCGATCACGCCCATATGGGTGCGCTGTGGCAGCCGCGCGTGCTGCAGATCAGCGCCTTGCTGGGCCAGGGTGTGGATGGCTTTTGGGCTGCGGTCAGCAGCTTCAAAGACATGCAGACCCGCAACGGTCGCCTGCAGGTCCGGCGCGAAAAGCAGTCGCTGGCCTGGATGTGGGAGCGCATCGACTTTGGGCTCAAGCAGGCATTTCGCCAGCACCCGCAGGTGCAGGCCTTGCTGCCCCAGCTGCAGGCCGATGTGGCCGCAGGGCGCATGGCGGCCAGTACTGCTGCAAGAAATCTGCTGTCCGCGCAATCAGGTAAAGCGTAGTCAGTTCATAAATCAATAGCGATGGCCGCAGGGCCCGACGAAACAAACAACCCAAACATGTAAGAGGACGACAAGCATGCAAGACGACATCCTGAAGCAGTTGGAAGCCAAGCGCGAACGCGCGCGGCTGGGGGGCGGCGAAAAGCGCATAGACGCCCAGCACAAAAAGGGCAAGCTCACGGCGCGCGAGCGCATCGAGCTGCTGCTGGACGACGGCACGTTTGAAGAGTGGGACATGTTTGTGGAGCACCGCTGCACCGACTTCGGCATGCAGGACAGCAAGATCCCGGGTGACGGCGTGGTCACCGGCTACGGCATGATCAATGGCCGCCTGGTGTTTGTCTTCAGCCAGGACTTCACGGTGTTTGGCGGTGCGCTGTCGGAAACCCATGCCGAGAAGATCTGCAAGGTCATGGACCAGGCCATGAAGGTGGGCGCTCCCGTGATCGGCCTGAATGACTCGGGCGGTGCCCGCATCCAGGAGGGCGTGGCCTCCCTGGGCGGCTATGCCGATGTGTTCCAGAAGAATGTGCTGGCCTCGGGTGTGGTGCCGCAGATCTCCATGATCATGGGCCCTTGCGCCGGCGGCGCCGTGTACTCGCCGGCCATGACCGACTTCATCTTCATGGTCAAGGACAGCAGCTATATGTTCGTGACCGGCCCCGAAGTGGTGAAGACCGTGACCCACGAAGAGGTGACGGCCGAAGAGCTGGGTGGTGCCGTGACCCACACCAGCAAGAGCGGTGTGGCCGATATGGCCTTTGACAACGATGTCGAGGCGCTGATGATGCTGCGCCGTCTCTACAACTACCTGCCGCTGAACAACCGCGAAAAAGCGCCGGTGCGCGAGTCCACCGACCCGGCACACCGCGCCGATCTGTCGCTGGACACCCTGGTGCCCGAGAATCCCAACAAGCCCTATGACATGAAGGAGCTGATTCTCAAGACCGTGGACGACGGCGACTTCTTCGAGCTGCAGCCCGACTACGCCAAGAACATTTTGATTGGCTTTGCCCGCATGGCCGGCCAGACCGTGGGCATTGTGGCCAACCAGCCCCTGGTGCTGGCGGGCTGCCTGGACATCAAGAGTTCCATCAAGGCCGCGCGCTTTGTGCGTTTTTGCGATGCCTTCAACATCCCCGTGGTCACCTTTGTGGACGTACCCGGCTTCATGCCCGGCACCTCGCAGGAGTACGGCGGCATCATCAAGCATGGCGCCAAGCTGCTCTACGCCTATGCCGAGTGCACCGTGCCCAAGATCACCGTCATCACCCGCAAGGCCTATGGCGGCGCCTATGACGTGATGGCCTCCAAGCATTTGCGCGGTGACGTCAATCTGGCCTGGCCCCAGGCCGAGATCGCCGTGATGGGCGCCAAGGGTGCGGTGGAAATCATCTTCCGCGAAGACAAGAACGACCCCGTCAAGCTGGCCGCGCGTGAAGCGGAATACAAAGAACGCTTTGCCAACCCCTTTGTGGCCGGCGCACGCGGTTTTATCGACGACGTCATCCTGCCGCACGAAACGCGCAAGCGCATCTGCCGTTCTCTGGAAATGCTGAAGAACAAGCAGCTGGAGAACCCCTGGCGCAAGCACGGAAACATTCCACTGTGAGGGCCTTGCCAGCATGTTCACCGAACTGATCGCCGCAGCCCATGCCGTGGCCAAGCCCCTGGACCTCACCAATGGCGGTCAGGCCGCCAGTGTGGGAGCTGCCTTGTTGGGCAGTGACCGCCAGATCTACACCGGCGTGTGCATCGACATGGCCTGCGGTATTGGTTTTTGTGCCGAAGCCTCGGCCATGGCCGAAATGCTCAAGCGCCATGCGACCCGCATTGAAGCGGCCGTGGCGGTGAACGCCCAGGGCCAGGTGCTCTCGCCCTGCGGGCGCTGCCGCGAAATGATGCTGCAGCTCGACCCTGCCAACGCGGCAACGCGCGTGGCCTTGCCCGGTGGGCGCGAGCTGAGCCTCGCGCAGCTGATGCCCCACCACTGGCTGCAAGACGCCTGAGACCGAACAACGACAAACACATCATCCATCCGGGGCACATCAGGCCTGTAGGCCGGCCCCAAGGGAGCGAGAACCATGTTTACCAAGATCCTGATCGCAAATCGGGGCGAGATCGCCTGCCGCGTCATCGCCACCGCCCGCAAGATGGGCATCCAGACCGTGGCCGTCTATTCGGACGCCGACAAGGACGCACGCCATGTGAAGCTGGCCGACGAGGCAGTGCACATCGGTGCTGCGCCCAGCCGCGAGTCCTATCTGGTGGCCGACCGCATCATTGCGGCCTGCAAATCCACCGGCGCCCAGGCCGTGCACCCCGGCTACGGCTTTCTGTCCGAGAACGAGGCCTTTGCCAAGCGCTGCGAGCAAGAGGGCATTGCCTTTATCGGCCCCAAGGCGCATTCGATTGCTGCCATGGGCGACAAGATCGCCTCCAAAAAGCTGGCGGGTGAGGCCAAGGTCAACACCATCCCCGGCTACAACGATGCGATCGAGAACGCCGAAAAGGCAGTGGCCATCGCCAAGGGCATTGGCTACCCCGTGATGATCAAGGCCTCAGCCGGCGGCGGCGGCAAGGGCCTGCGCGTGGCCTATAACGACAAGGAAGCGCTGGAAGGCTTTACCGCCTGCCAGAACGAGGCCCGCAACAGCTTTGGCGACGACCGCATCTTCATCGAGAAGTTTGTACAGGAGCCGCGCCACATTGAAATCCAGATTCTGGGCGACAGCCACGGCAACGTGGTGTATCTGAACGAGCGCGAGTGCTCCATCCAGCGCCGCCACCAGAAGGTGATCGAGGAAGCGCCTTCGCCCTTCATCAGCGACGCCACCCGCAAGGCCATGGGCGAGCAGGCCGTGGCCCTGGCCAAGGCGGTGAAATACCAGTCTGCCGGCACGGTGGAATTCGTGGTGGGCAAGGACCAGGACTTTTACTTCCTGGAAATGAACACCCGCCTGCAGGTGGAGCACCCGGTGACCGAGTGCATCACCGGCCTGGACCTGGTGGAGCAGATGATCCGCGTCGCGGCCGGCGAAAAGCTGTCCTTCACCCAGGCTGATGTGAAGCGCGATGGCTGGGCCATCGAGTGCCGCATCAACGCCGAAGACCCGTTCCGCAACTTTCTGCCCTCCACGGGCCGCCTGGTGCGTTTCCAGACGCCCGAGCAAACCATGTGGCAGGCCGATACCGCCCACCTGAACGGCGTGCGTGTGGACACCGGCGTGTTCGAGGGCGGCGAGATTCCGATGTTCTACGACTCGATGATCGCCAAGCTCATCGTGCACGGCAAGGACCGCAATGACGCCATCGCCAAGATGCGCGAGGCCTTGAACGGCTTTGCCATTCGCGGCATCAGCTCCAATATTCCGTTCCAGGCAGCGCTGCTGGCCCACCCCAAGTTTGTCAGCGGGGAATTCAACACCGGCTTTATCGCCGAGCACTACAGCCACGGCTTCCAGGCCGAGGACGTGCCCCATGCCGATGCCAACTTCCTGGTGGCTTTGGCCATGTTCCGCAACCGCCGCTACCGTGCGCGCGCATCGACCATCTCCGGCCAGATGCAAGGCCACCAGGTGCAAGTGGGCCAGAGCTATACCGCCGTGGTGCTGGGCGCCGAAGGCCAGCACCAGTATGTGAATGGCGAGCTGACCGAATTTGATGCCCAGGCCCGTGTGTGCAAGGTGGTCATTGCCGGCAAGACCTATGAGTTCCGCAGCAACGCAGATCTGCGTGACCTGGTGGTGCAAGGCAGCTGCAACGGCCAGCCCTTCACCTGCCAGATCGAGCGCGGCACGCCCAAGAACCCGCTGGCCCTGCGCGTCATCCACAACGGTACCCAGGCCGATGTGATGGTGCTGTCCCCCCAGGGCGCCGCACTGCACCAGCTCATGCCCTACAAGGCACCGCCCGATCTGTCCAAGTTCCTGCTCTCGCCCATGCCAGGCCTGCTGGTCGATGTGGCCGTGCAACAGGGGCAAAAAGTACAGGCTGGCGAGAAGCTGGCCGTGATCGAGGCCATGAAGATGGAAAACATTCTGTTTGCAGCCCAGGATGGTGTGGTGGGCAAGATCAGCGCCAGCAAGGGTGACTCGCTGGCGGTGGACGACATCATTCTGGAATTTGAATGATGGCGGCAGGCGGGGCGGTGCTGACATGGCGTTGAGCACCGCCGCGTTTGTTATCTAAGGCTCGTGTGGCGTTTGCCACGCGGGCTTTTCTTCTGGCGCATGTGACAATTAGGTACAAATTCACGCGCCACAGCGCGTGTACACACCATCATTTCTCACCTCCCATCGCCTCCAGCGCACACCTTGTGCGCTTTTTCCCTTATGTATTTGAAAGCTCCCCTGGCCACCTTGTCTTCTGGCCCTTCCGCAAGGCGCAGCCCTTGGCAAAGACTGCAGCGCGGGCTGCTGGCCCTGGCCGGTGTTGTCATGCTGGGCGATGCGCTGGTATTGATGGCCCTGGGCCATTTCAATGTCGGCGTGCTGGTGCCGGCCGTGTTGGGTGTGGTCGCTCTCATGATGGCCTGGTGCTGGACTGGCTTGCAGCGCTGGCGCCATGAGCGTCGCTCGCATGCCCGCTGGTGGACCCTGGGCTGGAGCGCTTTTGTGCTGTGGGTGCTCAGTGTGCTGGTTTTCTGGAGCCAGATGCTGGGCCAGGGACTGCAGCCGGCCCAGGTGCCGGCCGTGGAAGCCATTGTGGTGCTGGGCAGCGGCACCAAGGACGGCCGGCCGCGCCCGGTGCTGGCCCGCAGGCTGGACACCGCAGCCCAGTTGGCCCGGCTACAGCCCACGGCCTTGATTGCCGTGTGCGGCGGGGTGGACTGGGGGGAGACGGAGAGCGAAGGCGCCGTGATGGCGCGCTATCTGATCGAGCATGGCATTGCGCCCGAACGCCTGGTGATCGAGGGCGAAAGCACCAGCACCGAGCTGAACCTGCAGCTCAGCCGCCCGCTGCTGCAGGCGCGCGGCGTGGAGGCCGGAGCCCCCATGGCCATGGTCAGCAGCGACTTTCATTTGATGCGCGCCATGGGCATTGCCCGCCAGCAAGGCCTGTCCGGCATGCTGCCCGTGGCCGCGCCCACGCCGCTGGCCACACGCTACAACGCCTGGCTGCGCGAATACTTTGCCGCCGGCAGCAGCTGGTTGCTGGGCGAGGTGTGAGACGAGGTTGAGATAAACATGGCGTCTATCCCATATATACAGGCATCAGACGCTATGAATTCAGCAGTTTTTCTCAGTGAAAACAACAAGGTGCGCAGTGCGGGCTGAGGGAGTCAAAAAAGAATGAAGTGGGTTTGCTGTCTGGTTTTCACTTTGTCGTACTGGGCCAGCTTAGGGGCTGTCGATGCTGCGCCTTCTAAGACCAATGCTCCTGCATGGCAACAGATGCAAACGCAGTTAGATGCGCAGCAAAAGGCTGCCGATGCGCTTCAGGCCGATAACAAGGCGCTCTTGGAGCGGCTGAAGACTCAGGAGCAGGCGCTGCTGGAAACGCAGCGCAAAAGCGTGGATTGGTGGCTTAGCGCCATCGGTGTAGGTCTGGCTTGCTTCGGGCTTGTTGCTGCCATAGGAGGTGTCTGGATACCCTTCTACTTTCAGCGTTCAGAGCGCAGTCGACTGAAGGAAGCGCAAGCCGAATTTGAGCGAATGAAGCAAGAAGCAAAAGCAGCTTCGAGCAGCTTACAGCGATATGAGGATGAAGCGCAAGCCGAGCTCAGGCGCATCAAGCGAGAGGCAGAAGGTGCATTAAGCAGCCTACAGTCTCACGAGCAAGCTGGGAAGAAGCATGTAGAGAGCTTGGAAGCAGCTCAGGAAATTGCCAAAGCATTTCAATCTGGGCAAGAACGGGGGGGCATAGGCGATGCCGCCAATACAGAAATGAAGCAGGCCGTACAGGTGCTTGCCGAATCCAGCCCTGTCGACCAGTTACGTGCACAAGCCATTCAAGCCAGTCAAGTGGAGCAACCTACGGAAGAGCAAGCCCTACATGCTTACGAATTGTGGAAGGCTCTGACTATGCTTGATATCACTGATCAGAATGCCCAGTTCAATGCTGGATATTGGGCCCAAAAATTATTTGAAAAATCAAATAATGAGAAAAGGGAGCATTGGCTGGGAATATTGAGCCACCATTACGGACTTCTGCCTACTTCCCCAGGTGCAGCTTACAATTTGGGAAATGCATTAAGTGCTGAAGCCAAAAAAATAGCTAAATCCGACTTGGTGGGTGCTCGAAGCCTATGGTCTCAGGCGAATGAAAAATATGCACAAGCATTGGCCAATAAACCCGATCACCACAAATCCATAAACAACTGGGGCTGTTCGCTGCGCGATGAGGCAAAAGCGATCGCACAAGACAATCTAAGTGAAGCACGCAAGCTTTGGGCGCAAGCGGGTGATAAATATGCACAGGCATTAGCGATTAAGGGAAATGAGAGCATTATTGCCAATAACTGGGGGAATATGCTGAATGAAGAAGCTTCGCAAATCGCCAATATCGATCTGATTGAAGCTCGCAGTTTTTGGGCCAAAGCCTACGAAAAATATGCAAAAGCATTGGTCATCAAAGCAGATGACCATGAAGTCATCATTAATTGGAGCGGAAGTTATTTGCATGAAGTCCATGCATTGCGCGATGCAGGCCAATTAGAGCCAGCAGCAGAGCTATTGCAAAAAGCGTTGGCATTGCTGGAAGGCCATATCACCCGATACCCCCAGGTAACTGCTGAGGTCGCCTACAACCATGCATGTGTCTATGGCTTGCTGGAGCACGCCAAAGATGCGGTTGCACAGTTGGAGTTGAGCCGACAGGCTGGGAAACTCCCTCAGCATTGGCCCGAAGACAAAGACCTGAACCCCATTCGCCAATCCCCCGAATACATTGCCTGGGTGCAAGCCCATTTCCCAGATCAATTACGCAAGGAAGACAAATGACCAATAGCACCCGTCCCTTTAAAGTTCTCGGCATCCAGCAAGTCGCCATCGGCGGCACCGACAAGGCCCGCATGAAAAAGCTGTGGGTGGATATGCTGGGCCTGACGCAGACCGGCACCTTCCAAAGCGAGCGTGAGAATGTGGACGAGGATATTCTGGCCATGGGCCAGGGCGCGATGAAGGTGGAGGTGGACATCATGCAGCCCATGGACATAGCCAAAAAGCCTGCCGTGCACGCCACGCCGTTGAACCATATTGGCCTGTGGATTGACGATTTGCCCAAGGCCGTGGAATGGCTGACGGCCAATGGCGTGCGCTTTGCCCCGGGCGGCATACGCAAGGGGGCAGCTGGCTATGACATCACGTTTTTGCACCCCAAGAGCAATGACGAATTTCCCATTGCTGGCGAGGGCGTGCTGATCGAGCTGGTGCAGGCACCGGCCGAGGTGATTGCGGCTTTGGGCTGAGCCTATGCGCTGGATTGCCGCCTTCACCGATACCCCGGCCATGCTGCAGGTACGTGCCGAGCTGGCGGCGGCCCATCTCGCTTACCTGGACCGGCATGCCAGTGAAATTGTGCTGGCAGGGGGCTGCCGCCACAGTCCGGAAAGCGATTACATGGGCGGGCTTTGGGTGCTGGAGGTGGCAGACCGTGCACGGGCCGTGCAGCTGGTGGAGCAAGACCCGTATTTTTTGAGTGCTGCACGCCGCTACGAGCTGCGCACCTGGGGCAAGGCTTTTCCGGAACGGCTGGTGACTTTGTAGCCAAACAACTGGCACGGGTCTGCTCTTGAAAGCAGAGCTGCCTATGTAGACTCTGCCTCGATAACAAGCCCTGATGCATTCCAGAGGCAGGACCGAAAAGCATGGAGTGCTCTCAAAAAAACAGCCAGCATGTGGAGTGCTGGCTGTTGTCGCGTGGTCTAGAAGCCAAGTTTACAAGGCGACCCAATCATCGTCGGCATTGGCCGTGGCGGCGACTTTTGTGGCGGGCTTGGCAATGGCCGGGGCCTTGGCGACAGGTCTGGCACTGCTTTTGATGGCGGTTTTGCTGGGCAGGGCGCTGCGTTTGGCGGGGCTGGGCGCCATGGGCGCGGCAGAGGGCTGAAAGCCTGCATCCGAGTGGGCGTCCAGCTTGAACACCGAAACCACCTGTACCAGCTGCTGGGCCTGGGTGCGCAAACCTTCTGCGGCAGCGGCGCTTTCCTCCACCAGGGCCGCGTTCTGCTGGGTCACCTGGTCCATTTGCGTGATGGCATTGCCCACCTGGTCTATGCCATCGCTTTGCTCCGTGGTGGCGGAAGAGATTTCGGCCACGATGTCGCTGACGCGGTGGATGGAGCCCACGATCTCGCCCATGGTCTTGCCAGCCTGGTCCACCAAGGTCGTGCCTTGCTCCACATGTTCCACGTTGCGGTTGATCAAGGCCTTGATTTCCTTGGCCGCTTCGGCTGAACGCTGGGCCAGGGTGCGGACCTCGCCTGCCACCACGGCAAAGCCACGACCTTGTTCGCCGGCACGAGCGGCTTCCACGGCGGCATTCAGCGCCAGGATATTGGTCTGGAAAGCGATGGAGTCGATGACGCCGATGATGTCGCCAATCTTGCGGCTGCTGTCGCTGATGCCCTGCATGGTGCTGACCACCTGGTCCACCACCTGGCGGCCTTGGCTGGCAATGGTGGCCGCGCCCTGGGCCAGCTGGTTGGCCTGCTTGGCATTGTCGGCATTGTTGCGCACGGTGCTGCTGAGCTCTTCCATGGTCGCGGCGGTTTCTTCCAGGGCGCCTGCCTGCTCTTCGGTACGCTGGCTCAAATCGGCATTGCCGCTGGCAATTTGCGTGGAGCCGGTGGCGATGTTGTCGCTGCTGGTGCGGACCTGGCTGACTACGCTTTTGAGCTGCTCCTGCATGGTCTTGAGCGCAGCAATGATGCTGCTGTTGTCCCCAGACTTGACCTGGGGGCTGTGGCTAAGGTCGCCGTCGGCGATTCTGGAGGCAATCTCCACGGCCAGGCCGGGCTCACCGCCGAGCTGGCGCATCAGGCCGCGTGAAAACACCGCGCCAATGACAATGCCAAGCACCAAGGCGAAGAGGCTGCCGCCGATCACAGCCCAGGTGACAAAGCTCGCCATCTGTGCGCTTTTTTCGGCATAGATGATGGCGTTTTGCTCTTTGACTTTGGTGGAAGCGGTGATTTGGTCATCCAGGGCCTGGGCCTGGGCCAGGAAAGGGCCAAACACCAGTTTGACCGCCTCGGACTGCTGGCCTAGCGGTGCCGCATTGACAATGGCCTTGACCTCGCTGACATGCTGTGTGTAGGTCTTCCAGTACGTATCAATCTTGGCAAAGGAGTCTTTGCCTGCATCTGTCCAGAAAAGCGGCTTGGCTTTGTCTAGGTTGGACTGGGTCAGGGCGATGTTGTCATCAATGCTTTTGACAGCGTTGGCGCGTTGCTCGGCCGAGGTGGCCAAAATCGCGTCGCGCATGGCGCGGTTGATGTAGATAAGGTCGATATTGGCTTCCTTGGCGTAGGAGATGCCCATCAGGTCGTACTCGTGCAGATGCTGGGCACCGTCGCCGATCTTGACGATGTTGTAGGCAGCAAAAAGCCCAACCACAGCCCCTATGAGCGCCACAATCGAAAAGCCCCACAGCAACTTGGTTGACACCCGCAATCCTTGAAACATAGAGCAGATCCTTTAAGGCAGGGCTTGCGGCCGGCAAGCAGCGAACGCATGGTCTGAAGATCTGGAGCGATGCCAAGAGCGCATCTACTCCTCCCGGGTACCCGCTTGCCCTCTGGCCAAGAGGCGCGGATTTCTTGATGTTTCAGATTGTGTGTGGGCCTTGTTGACGCGGGAAAGCCCGTCCAGCCGGAGCACAAGGCCGGGCGGGTTCCCCATGGTCACTCAGCCTGTACAGCTGCCGACGTGAAAGAGCACAAGCTGTGCCAGCTTGTGGAGGAGGAAAAAGGAGGCGGGGGTGAGGTGCTGCCTAGCTGCTTTGCCTGATGACCAACTCATAGCCCAGGTCCAGCCGGGGGCGCTCCACAGGCTTGCCTTGCATCAGCGAGAGCAGCATGCGCGCCGATTCGGCGCCAATGGCGCCGCGCGGTGTGCGCACCGTGGTCAAGGGCGGCAGCATCTGGTCGCTGCCGGGCAGGTCGTTGAAACCTGTGATGGCCAGGCGCTCGGGCACGGGAATGTCACGGCGCAAGGCTTCCATTAACGCACCCTGGGCAATGTCGTCGTTGCAGAAGAAGAGGGCGTCCAGATCGGGGTGGCGTTGCAAGGCCTGTTGCAGCAACTCAGCCCCCAAGGCCATGGAGGTGGGCTGGGGGCTGAGTACTTCCAGTGCAGGGTCATACAGACCTTGCTGCTCCAGCTCTGCGCGCCAGCCGGCGGCACGTTGCATGACCCGTGCATCGAGCTGGCCGGCACAAAAGCCTATGCGCTTATGTCCCCGCTCCAGCAGGTGGCGGGTGATGGCAGCACCTGCCTGGGTTTGGGAAAAACCCACACATGGTGTTGGCTGTGGTTCTGGGCCCTCGGAGCCCAGCTCCATCATGTGCACGCAGGGAATCTTGCTCTCGGCCAGCAATTGCCGGGCTGCGGGGCTGTGGTCAAACCCGGTGAGCAGCAGGCCCGCAGGGCGCAGCGGCAAATAGGTGCGCAGCAATTGTTCTTCCTCGGCCGGGTCGTAATGGGTCACGCCAATCAGTGCGTGGTAGCCGGCCGCAAACAGCACCTGGTGAATAGACTCGATCAGCTCCACAAACAAGGTGTTGGACAGCAGCGGCACCAGGAGCAACACCTGGCTGCTTTTTTGCGAGGCCAGGGCGCGGGCGGCGGGGTCGGGCACATAGCCCATGCGCTGGGCTGCAGCCTGGATTTTGGTGACCAGTTCCGGGTCCACACGCCGCTCTCCGCGCAGGGCGCGAGAGACCGTCATGGCACTCACCCCTACACTCTGGGCCACATCGCTGAGGGTGACACGGCCGCTGGCGCGTGGCGAACGGCTTTTGTCTGTGGAGCGAGGCGGGGAGGTGGGCGCGAGCTTGGTGGCCAAGGGATATTCCTAGTCGATGGCAGTGGGTGAATCTCTTTATGATAGCGCTAACCAATCGAAAAAAGCAGTCTTGGTCATCGCATCTCCGCGACGAGGACGGGCACAGCACCGCTGTGCTGCATGCAGGGCCCGATTGGGAATGCGGTCTGTGTACAGACTTTTTTTTCAGATCAATGCGGATAGCGCTAACCAAGTGATGCAATTTCACACCTTGATCGTCATGGGTGTTTCTGGCTGCGGCAAGTCCAGCGTGGCCCAGCAATTGGTGGATTCGCTGGGATGGACCTTGCATGAGGGCGACGCCTACCACTCCGAAGCCAATGTCACCAAGATGCGCAAAGGGGTGGCCTTGACCGATGAGGACAGGGCCGATTGGCTGGCCCGCCTGGTGCGCTTGCTGGCGGATACCGCACAGGCCGCGCCAGAAGATGGTGTGGTGCTGACCTGCTCGGCGCTCAAACGCAAATACCGCGACCAACTGCGTGATGGCCAGGCGCCGCGTGCAGTGGGCTTTGTCTTTCTGGACCTGGACTACCCCACCGCGCTGCAGCGCGTGCGGGCCCGTGCCAGCCACTTCTTCTCCCCGGAATTGGTAGCCAGTCAATTTGCCACGCTGGAGCGGCCCGATAACGAGCCCGGCGTGCTGACCGTGGATGCCACGCTGCCGCTGACCGACATTGTTCAGCAGGTGAGCCACTGGATGGGGGCCGCCGCAGCAACGAATACCGAGCACCAGGAGCGTCAACCATGAAAACCGCCAATCCCTCCGCAACCCCCAAACCACTGCTGCAACGCGCAGCCGAAGCCGTGATGGTGGCAGCCCTGGCCGGCATGGTGATCGCCGTGTTTGTGAACGTGGTGCTGCGCTATGGCTTTCACACCAGCCTGGTGTCGTATGAGGAAATCTCGCGGCTGCTCTTTGTCTGGCTGGTGGCCATCGGCGCCATCGTGGCGGCTTTTGAAGGCAGTCACCTGGGTTTTGACCTGGTGACCGCGCGGGTCGGGCCGGCAACGCGCCGCTATCTGTTCTGGCTGACGCAGCTGCTGGTGGTGCTGTGCATGGTGCTGCTGCTGTGGGGCTCCTGGGCCCAGGTGCTGGCAGGTTTGGCCAGTTTCAGCACGGTGCTGGGTTATCCGCTGGCCTTGGGGGCTGCGGCCACCTTGGTGCTGGCCGTGGGTCTGCTGGTGGTGGCGGTGCGGGATATGCGCCGCGGCGCAGTGCCTGGGCGCGATGCGGACGCCCTGGATATCGAATGACACGCGCAATGTGCGCCTGAGCGGGGAGTGACTGGCATGGTAGTGACCTTTATTTTTCTGTTCGTTTTGATTGGTGGCATGGTGATTGGCATGCCGATTGCCCAAGCCCTGGTGCTGACAGGGGTGGCGCTGATGTGGCATCTGGACTTTTTCGACTCCCAGCTGCTGGCCCAGAACCTGCAGGCCGGCTTTGACAACTTTCCGCTGCTGGCCGTGCCGTTTTTCATTCTGGCCGGGGAGTTGATGAATGCCGGCGGCCTGTCGCGCCGCATCATCGATCTCGCCAGCGCGTTTGTGGGCCATATCCGTGGCGGCCTGGGTTATGTGGCGATTGGTGCGGCCGTGCTGCTGGCCTCCATGAGTGGCTCGGCCATTGCCGACACCGCGGCCCTGGCCACCATCTTGCTGCCCATGATGCGAGACCACAAATACCCGGACAGCTATGGCGCGGGCCTGCTGGCCTCGGGCGGCATCATCGCCCCCATCATCCCGCCCTCCATGCCATTTGTGATCTATGGGGTCACCACCAACACCTCCATCAGCAAGCTGTTTTTATCCGGCGTGGTGCCAGGGCTGATCATGGGCGTATTCCTGGTTTTCGCCTGGTGGTGGATTGCACGCAAATACCAGCTCGCACAAGGACCGCGCACTCCCTGGGGTGCGCGCTGCAAGGCACTGCTCAACAGCTTCTGGGCCATGATGATGCCCGTCATCATTCTGGGTGGTCTCAAGGGCGGGCTGTTCACGCCCACGGAGGCCGCCGTGGTGGCCGCGGTCTACGCCTTGTTTGTTTCCATGGTGGTTTACCGCGAGATGAGCTGGACCCGGCTGTACGAGGTGTTTCTGGCAGCGGCCAAGACCACGGCCGTGGTCATGTTCCTCTGCGGCGCTGCCACGGTGACGGCTTACATGATCACCCTGGCCGATTTGCCCAATCTGCTGGCCGATGCTTTCTCCGGCGTGCTGGGCCACCCCATGGCATTCATGGCGCTGATGATGTTGTTCCTGCTGGTCGTAGGTACGGCCATGGATTTGACGCCCACCATTTTGATCTTCGGTCCGGTGTGCGCGCCGCTGGCGGTCAAAGCTGGCATAGACCCGGTGTACTTCGGCTTTATGTTCATCTACGTGGGCTGTATAGGCCTGATCACGCCCCCCGTGGGCACGGTGCAGAACGTAGTGGCCGGCGTGGGCCGGCTGCGTATGGAGACCGTGATCAAGGGCACAACCCCGTTTTTGCTGGCCTATGTGCTGCTGGCCGTGCTGCTGGTGGTGTTCCCGCAAATCGTCACGGCGCCGCTGCGCTGGATGCATTGATTTAATTTTGATAGCAAAGACCGTTTTCTACACAAGCATTAGAGGCGCAAAGCCCGTTTTTCACACCGCATAAGGAGACAAACATGCAACGCAGATTCGCTTTGGCCGCCGTGGCGGTCGCCGCGCTGATGGCCACCACGGCCGCACAGGCCCAGGACTTCAAACCCCGCATCGTGCGCTTTGGCTATGGCCTGGTGGATGATTCCAACCAGGGTCGCGCCGTGCGCTTTTTTGCCAAGGAGGTGGAAAAAGCCACCGGTGGCAAGATGAAGATTCGCGCCATCGGCAATGCGGCCCTGGGCTCGGACACGCAAATGCAACAGGCCTTGATTGGTGGCGCCCAGGAGATGATGGTGGGCTCCACAGCCACCCTGGTGGGCATCGCCCCGCAAATGGCGCTGTGGGACACGCCTTTTCTGATCAACAACACCAAGGAGGCCGACGCGCTGCTGGACGGCCCCGTGGGTGACCGCATCAAGGCCACGCTGGAGCCCAAGGGCATGGTGGCCCTGGCGTATTGGGAAAACGGTTTTCGCAACCTGACCAATAACAAACAGCCCGTGGCCAAGCTGGAAGACCTGAATGGCATCAAGCTGCGGGTGATGCAGAACAATGTCTTTCTGGACAGCTTCAAGGCCCTGGGGGCCAATGCCGTGCCACTGCCGTTTTCGGAGCTGTTCACCGCGCTGGAAACCCGGGCCGTGGACGGCCAGGAGAACCCGTACAACACCGTGCTGTCCAGCAAGTTCTACGAGGTGCAGAAGTATCTGACGGTGACCAACCATGTCTACAGCCCTTGGATTCTCACCGTGAGCAAGAAGTGGTGGGACGGCCTGTCCAAGGACGAGCAAAAAGTGCTGCTGGACGCGGCTAAGAAAAGCCGCGACTTTGAGCGCCAGGACACCCGCGCCGAAGCCGCCAAGGCACTGGCCGATCTGAAGCAAAAAGGCATGCAGGTCAACGAGCTGTCGGCCGCCGAGGCCGAGCGCATGCGCAGCAAGCTCAGCAGCGTGCATGCATCGGTGGCCAGTGCCGTAGGGCAGGATGTGTGGAAGCAGACCCAAGACGAGTTAAAGAAGCTGCGGTGAATGTACTCCCCCCTGAGTCGCCTTCGGCGTCTTCCCCCCAGGGGGCATACGGGCAGCCGGCGACAGCCTCGCTGTGGGGCGGCCCTTGCTCGCTGTCTGCTGGTTGGGTTCGCGCCAGTGCGTGCGTTGTGCTTGCATTTTGAATAGCGGATATGAAACTTCACCCCATTGTTGAGGCCGTCACGCGGCGGATTGTGGAGCGCAGCCGCGCTGCACGCAGCGCCTATATGGAGCAGGTGGACGCCATGGCAGCGCGCCCGCCCGGCGCCCAGTCCATGGGCTGCGCCAATGTGGCCCATGCGTTTGCCGGGCTGCCGGGGGCGGACCGTATCCGCGTGGTCGAGCACAAAGCGCCGAATGTGGCCATCGTCACGGCTTATAACGATGTGCTCTCGGCCCATGCGCCGCTGGCGCGCTATCCGGACATCCTCAAGGACGAGGCGCGCCGCCAGGGCGCCACGGCCCAGGTGGCCGGCGGCGTGCCCGCCATGTGCGACGGGGTGACCCAGGGCGCGCCAGGCATGGAGTTGTCGCTGTTCAGCCGCGATGCCATTGCCCAGGGCACGGCGATTGCGCTGTCCCACGATATGTTTGATGCGGCGCTGATGCTGGGCGTGTGCGACAAAATCGTGCCCGGGCTGTTGATTGGCGCCCTGCATTTCGGCCATCTGCCTACGGTGTTTGTGCCGGCCGGGCCCATGACTTCGGGCCTGTCCAACACGGCCAAAGCCAAGGTGCGCGAGCAGGCGGCCCAGGGCCTGGTAGGGCGCCAGGAGCTGCTCGCGGCCGAGTCAGCCGCCTACCACGGCGAAGGCACTTGCACCTTCTACGGCACGGCCAATAGCAACCAGATGCTGCTCGAAGCCATGGGCCTGCATGTGCCGGGCACGGCCTTCATTCACCCCGGTGACGGCGAGCGGGAGCTGCTCACGCGCCAGGCCATGGCCAGCGTGCTGTCCATCGCCAAGGCCAGGCGCTTTGCCCCGATTGGCCGCGTGGTGGACGAGCGCTGCATCGTCAACGCCATGGTGGCCTTGCTGGCCACGGGAGGCTCCACCAACCATTTGATCCACTGGGTGGCCGTGGCCCGGTCTGCGGGCATCAGCATCGACTGGAATGATTTCTCCGAACTCTCGACCGTGGTGCCGTTGCTGGCCCGCGTCTATCCCAATGGCAGCGCCGATGTGAACCAGTTCCAATCGGCAGGCGGCCCGGGCTATGTGATCCGCGAACTGCTGGCGGCCGGGCTCATGCATGGTGATGTGCTGACCGTGCATGAAGATGGCCTGCAGGCCTATACCCGCATTCCACACGCAGCAGCTGGGCAGCTGGTCTGGCAGGAGGCTGGCGCATCGGGCGATTTGTCCGTGCTGCGCCCGACAGCAGATCCTTTCAGCCCCACGGGTGGACTCAAGCTGCTGGCAGGCAATCTGGGGCGCAGCGTGATCAAGGTCAGCGCCGTGCCCGAAGACCGCCATGTGATCGAGGCACCGGCCCGGGTGTTCGATTCACAAGAGGCGCTGCTGCAGGCCTTCAACGCCGGAGCGCTGGAGCGCGACTGCCAGGCTGCTGGCGGCCTGGTCTGTGTGGTGCGCTGGCAAGGCCCACGCGCCAATGGCATGCCCGAGCTGCACAAGCTCACACCGCCGCTGGCCGTGCTGCAGGGCAAGGGTTTCAAGGTGGCCCTGGTCACCGATGGGCGCATGAGCGGGGCCTCGGGCAAGGTGCCGGCCGCCATCCATGTCTCGCCCGAGGCCCACAGCGGCGGCCCGTTGGCGCGTGTGCGCGACGGCGATCTGCTGCGGCTGGACGCGCTTGCGGGCAGCTTGAATGTCTTGGTGGACGAGACCGAGTGGAATGCGCGGCCCGTGGCTGCCATGCCGGCCGCGCTGCAACAGGCCAATGGCAGAGGCTTTGGCCGCGAACTGTTTGCCGGATTCCGGCGCCACGCGCTCAGCGCGGAAGAGGGGGCTTGCACATGGCTGTAAAACACAGCGCCTTGAGCATCATGCGCGATGCGCCGGTGATTCCCGTCATCGTGCTTCACAAAGTGGAGCATGCCGTGCCCATGGCGAGGGCCTTGGTGGCTGGCGGCATACGTGTGCTAGAGGTGACGCTGCGCACGCCCCAGGGCCTGGACTGTATTGCCGCCATTGCCCAGGCCGTGCCCGAGGCCATTGTGGGCGCCGGCACGGTGCGCAGTGTGGCCGATGCCCGTGCGGCCCATGGCGCTGGTGCGCGCTTTGCCGTCAGCCCCGGCTATACCAGCGCGCTGGGCCAGGCCTGCCAGGCGCTGGAGCTGCCCTGGCTGCCGGGCGTGGCCACCAGCAGCGAAATCATGCAGGCCATGGCCGATGGGTTTCAGGCGCTCAAATTCTTTCCCGCCATGCAGGCCGGGGGCACGGCCATGCTCAAGGCCTGGCAGGGGCCGTTTGCCGATGTGTGCTTTTGCCCCACCGGCGGCATATTGCCGGCGAATGCGGGCGAGTTTCTGGCCTTGCCCAATGTGGTGTGCGTGGGGGGCTCCTGGCTGGTGCCGGCCGATGTTATGGAAGCCGGCGATTGGGCCCATATCACCGCGCTGGCGCGTGCGGCAGCGGCTTTGCACACCCATAAATAAAGAGCGGCCAGTGCCCGCCAGCCAAGGATTTCACGTGGTTTTTGGCTTGAAATCCTTGCACTATCTGCAGCGGTAGCTATCAAAAAACTATTCGGCGTCGTCCAGCAGACGGGCTGCACGGTTGTGCAATGCGGTGTCGGCGCGGTAATAGCCCATGACGGTGTGCACGCTGTGGTGGCCGGTCAAGGCCATGGTGTCGGGCAGGGGCACGTTCTGGCGGCCGGCCTCGGTGACAAAGCCGGAGCGCAGCGAGTGGGCGGAAAAATCGCCCTCCACACCGGCCAGGGCGCAGCGCTGGCGCACGATATCGCGCACAGCGGCCGGCGTCAGCGGCTCACCCACATGGCCGCCCTTGCGTATGCGCCGAAACATGGCGCCTTCGCGAATGTCTGCCGCCGCCAGCCAGGCGCGCAGCGCGTGCGCAGCCCGGCCGGTGATGGGTTTGTGGTTTTCCGGTGCGTCCAGGCCGGACTGGTTGGTTTTGGAATGTGCCAGGGTGTAGACATAGTCCTGCGGCCCCACGGCGCGCAGATGGCGCATGTCCGCCCCCGTCACCTCGGAGCGCCGGCGCCCGCCACTGCTCCAGGCAAATAGCAGCAAGGCCTTGTCGCGCAGGCCGCGCAGGCTGTCGTCACAGGTGGCCAGCAGCAGCTCCAGCACATCACGGGTCAAAGCCTCTTTTTTCTGCGGCTGCTCGCCCCGGCGCGCATAGGCCTTGCGCGTGCGAGAGAGCAGCTCGCGCACGGCGCCATCCTGGCAGGGATTGGCCAGGCCATGCACCTGGTGGGCCTTGGAGAGCACAGCGATGCGGTGCACCAGGGTGTTGTGCGCCGGCGGACCTTTTTTCAGCTTGTGGCCGGCATCGACCAGGGCCTGGTCCACCGTGGCCGGCATTTCATGGGCCAGCCCCTGGGCCGTCTGGCGTTGGGCGTGGTCGACGATGAATTGCAGCACCACGGAAACCGGCACGGGCCAGGGCAGGGCCTGGCCATAGCGCAGCCCATGCCAGGCGGCCCAGTAGCGCATGGCGCTTTGGTAGCTCATGCGGGTGTGCTGCGATTCACCCTCGCGCAGCAGCTCTTGTACGGCCTGCCTGGCGGCGGCTGGCAGCGCCTGCCACTGGGCCGCCAGCCCGGGCTGGTCTTCCCCATGGAATGCGACAGGCAAAGAGGAGGGCGGGAGCGAGGCGGAGGACATGGCTTGATTGTCGCCGCTGCAGGCCAGGGCGCTGGCCGGGGCAGAACAGAGCGGGGCAGAACTTTTTGACACGTTCTGCATGGGCATTCCTATGCAAAAACGCCCAGAACCAGGGTTTTCAGGGCCCAAGTGGCTGTAATGTAGCGAATTCGCGTGTATGAAAATATCATATGTATGATTTAATATGTGATATGTTTGATGTATTACGCAATCCATAAATAACTCACGATAACAATCACTTATCGTTGGTAATAAAGAGAATCTTTGTATGAATACAGCCAAAAGTCCGCGTGGCATCCAGGAAGCCGATGTCTGGGCAGCCGCCGATGCCTTGATTGCCCAGGGGTTGCGCCCCACCATCGAGCGTGTGCGCCAGCACATAGGGCGGGGCTCACCGAATACCGTCAGCCCCTTGCTGGAAGGCTGGTTTGCCACGCTGGGCGCACGCCTGGGGGTGTCGGAATCTGCCCAGGCGCCGGTCGACGATGTGCCAGAACCGGTGCGCCAAGCCGCTTTGCAGATGTGGCAGGCGGCGCTGGAGCAATCCAAGCAAGCAGCCCAGCAGCAGTTGCTGGAGCGGGAAGCAGCCATTGCCGGTGCGGAAAAAACCTTGGCCGCCAACGAGCAGCACCTGGTGCAGCGCGAAGAAGCCATGCACCAGCAGAAAAAAGCCATGGACGAGGCCATGAAGCTGGCGCGCAGCCAGTCACAGGAGCTGTCGCGCCGGCTGGATGAGATGCAGCAGCTGCTGCAGGAGCGGGAGGCCAGCATCCAGGCGCTGCGCCAGGAGCTGGCGGCCAAGCTGCTGCAGCGCGAGGCCGATCAACAACAACATGCCGAGGCCTTGCAAACCGCCGCTGCCGAGCGCCAACGCCTGGTGGAGCAATTTGCTGGGAACGAGCGCCGCATGCTGGCCGAGCTGGACCGCGTGCGCCAGGACTTGTCTACGCAGAAAAAGCAGCAAAGCGAAGGCGAGAAAAAAGCGCAGGCGCGTTATGAGGAGTTGCACGGGCGCTTTGTGCAGTCCGAAGAGGAATTGGTGCAAGCCAGGGGAGGGCAGTTGTCGGCCGAGCAGGCGCTGCGTTCGGCCCAGGAGCATATGGCCGATTTGAAGGCGCTGGCTGCGGCTCGCGACCCGCAGTTACAGATTCAGCTGCAGCCGACCCCAGAATCTGCACGCATGCGCTCCGCACGCCCGGCCGCAGCGCGGCGGAGTCTGCCCGCCAAGAGCTTGCGCAAAAACCGGCGCTGATGAGTCTTGTGAGCGTTGACGGGCGCAGGGCCGTGTACCGGGCTGTAATGAAAAAGCTGCCGCATGGCGGCAGCTTTCAACACCTTGCTTGTGGCAAGAGAGGGGCGACTCAGTCGGCCGTGTAGTCTATGGGGTCGTAGGCGTGCTGGCGGCCCAGCGCTCCGGCCACCGACAGCAAGAACGCCAGCCCACGCCGTACCTCGGGCTCTTTGGCCATGCGCAGCAGCCCTATCAGCGTGGGCGTTTCCTCCATGCGCTCCATGCGAGCAGCCGCCATGCGCGCTGCATTGCAGGCAGACCAGGTCGCACCCACGCCTTCTTCAAAGGCCTTGGCCATTTTCTCGACCATATAGGCGTCGCTCATGTCCACCACATCGGCGGTGACGGACAGCAGATCGACCACGCGGTTCAGCCGTCGGCCTGCCAGCAGTGGCTCCAGCTTGGCCATCAACTCGGCCAGGCCCTGCAAAGCAGCATCGTCTTGCAGCAAGCCTGCGGCTGCAGAGGTTGCGGGGCTGGGGTTCTCGGAAATATCGGCAACTTTGCTCATCTGGAATCTCCTTTTCTATGCACGCGATATGGCTCAGATCAGTCCGCGTGCCACGGCCCAATACGCGCCGCGGTTAAAGCCTTTGCGCATCATCCCGCCCAGCTTGTTGGGGGGCGTGGGTTTGACATCTGTTTTGTAGTCGTACCACAGCGGCATGCCGTCATCCAGCCCCATCTGGGCAATGGCGACGACACGGCCGTCATAGGCGTCCGAGGTGCGACCAAAGCGGATTTGCGAGGCAATGTTGTTGACCACCACCGGCGACTGGCTGTGGCAGGAGCCGCCGGCCTTGCTGACCGGCAGGTCCACGGTATCGCCCAGCACATAGACATGCTCCATACCCAGCACCTGCATGGTTTCATGGTCGGTGGGCAGCCAGCCTTCGCCGTCCTGGGCCTGGGAGATGCCGCAGTCACGCACGGCCTGCACTGCTCGGATGGGGGGGGTGGCCATGAGGATGTCGAAGTCCTCCGACTGGCCTTCTTCGGAATAGGCCACCTTGGTGTCTGGATCCACATGCGAGAGCGTGAAGCCGCGCTGAAAACGTATGCCGCGCTGTGTGAACACGGTGGGCAGGATCTCGCAGGTGTCTTTTTGCAGGAACAGGCAGTTGCGCAGCAGCTGCGAAACTGTGGGGTAGGTGTAGACAATCTCGACCTTGTCGCGCACGCCACGCCGGCGCAGCAAATCGTCGAGCATCAAGGTGGTCTCGATCGGCGCAATACCGCATTGGTGCGGCACGTTTGGCGTTTTGGGGAAGGTGACGGTGACGAAGATGCGGCCTTTTTCAATGCGGGCCAGCTTGTCTGCCAGCTGGCGCGAAGCGGCATGCTGGTAGAAATGGTCGCCACCTTCGGCCAGGCCCGGAATGCGCTCGGGGGAGGGCACGCAACCGGTGGAGATCACCAGATGGTCATAGCCAAACTGTTTGCCGCTCTTGCAGCGCACTTTCTGTCCGGGAAAGTCAAACCCCTCGACCTCTTCCACCTGAAAGTCGATCTCCGGGCGCAGCAGGCTGCGCTGCTTGCGCCGCAACTCGTCACGGAAGAAGGCATTGAAAGCCACATACATGAAAGCGGGCTTGTAGTAGTGCCACGGAGAGTTGGAGAGCATGGTGATGCGCACCTTGCCAGCCAGAATCTCC
Source organism: Acidovorax sp. (assembly GCA_031277855.1). Lineage (GTDB taxonomy): Bacteria > Pseudomonadota > Gammaproteobacteria > Burkholderiales > Burkholderiaceae_C > Comamonas. The sequence goes on from JAITLO010000016.1 coordinate 29,821, forward strand.
GGGTACAGCTTGGTGACCAGATGATTGGCGGTCATGGTCCCGCCAATGCCGCCACCGATGATCAATATGTGATGCGCCATTCCTTCTACTCCCTGTCTACTTTCAGTCAAACAAGCGTCGGCATGGGGTGCCGGCACGGATAAATCGGTAACGCTCAGTCAGGCTGCAGCGATCGCCACACGCCCTCCCAGAGGGGCTCAAACAGTTGCTCTATCGATGTGTCCACCAGTCCATCGAGCCGCAGGCAAATCATGCGGATGGCGGCTCCATACATCAGGCTGGCAGCGACCATGGGGTTCATGTCGCGGATTTCGCCGTCCGCCATGCCGGCAAAGACAAAGCCGCGCATGCGCACAAAGGCAGAAGCCGAGCAAATGGCTTTCTCTTCAGGCAAAAACTCGCGGTGGCGCGCGTTGACGACAAAACCCATGGCTTCGGGCTCGGCTTCCGCCAGGCCAAACAGCATGCGCAGCACGGCCTCACAGCGTTCGCGGCTGCTGCTGTGGCGCTCTTCAATCTCGTCCAGCAGCACATTCATGCGCGCCAGCAAATGCAGGTATAGCTCGCGCGCAATGCCTTCCTTGTCGGAGAAGTGGCTGTAGAAGAAGCCGATGGACACGCCGGCCTCTGCACACAGGTCCTGGATGGAGGTGTTGAAGAAGCCGCGCTGCACAAACAGGCCCAGCGCCACGCGCAAGGTCTGCACATGGCGTGAGCCTGCGTGGGGGAAGAAGGTCCAGGTTGCGTTGGGCATGCTGAAAGTAGAACGAATCTTCATTTCATTTTTGTGCATGCCGGTGCAGGAGCGCCACACGGGTTTCCCCAGGCGTGACAAACCGCTTGCATACGCTCAAACGCGCGAAGGACTGGAGCTCTCTTCAACGCTCCACAGGAACCCTGTGCGGCCTTCAGAAAGCGCTGGATTCGAAATGGAGCCTGTATTTCACTCATGGAAATAATGAGAGTGGATGCTTTCTTAGATATTTTTGGATTGCGCCAAACACAGTGTATTTAGCTTTTTTAAGCAGTGGTGTTGATTGTTTTTTAAAAAATTTATCTGCCGCTTTTACTTTATAGCCATAAGCATGCAAGCAGGTAGTTTGGCCCTGTTTGAATATATACGGGCGCGTAGGATTTTGCCTTCATTCGCGTAGGAATGGCGGGCGAAAACGTAAGGACGGGACTACAAAGAAAAGAGAAAAATTGGCGGAGTGAAAATTCAATCTGTAACTAGGATTTGCAGAAATATCACAGCCTGCGGATGCTAGAGAGGGAATTTCATGCATAGAGCTTATTCTTTGATTTGCAATTTCAAGATAAATGATAACCCGCTTATTTATCTTAAAAAAACGAAATGGAAAGAAAGTCGAAGCGAGGTATTTAAGCTCAAAGCGATTTCCGTGGCTTTTTTATCGCTTTTTATTCAAATGCCTGCAGCACTTGCTGCAGACGAATGGGTTGGAAATAGCTCGAATAAATGGACGGATCCGGCCAACTGGTCGTCCGGCGTACTGCCCAGCAATCTCAGTGATATTGTCCTCAACAAATCGGGAAATTATTCATTGATCATCGAAGGGCTGCTGGAAAACTACAATATCAAAAATCTTGCCATTGGGAATTCACAAAAAATTGGTGAGCTCGTTATTGGCAGTGGTGCAGGGCTGACCGTTGATCAATTCCAGCTTGGTAATGGAGTGGGATCATTCGGAAAGTTAACCATCAGTGGCAAGGATGCCAAGCTGACAATTGGCAACCGTAGCTTTTCGGGAAAAGATGGAAATTCCGAAATAGTCATAGAAAATGGTGGTCAGCTTGAAATGCTGAATGGCCAAAGCATTGACATGGGAAATGGATTGGGAGTATCTAAAGATATTTTTACCATAAAAGGTCAGGGTTCCCTTGCAAATATGAATGCATGGATTCTTGCGGCATATGGGTCTAATATGCAGGGAAGCCAGAATACTTCCATCATCAATGTGCTAGATGGTGCTGTTTTGAATGCAGCAGGAGTTAATGTAGGCTATTCCGGGCATGGGGTTTTGAACATTGAGCAGGCTACGGTAAATATAGGCACCGGTATGCATTCTGCATACTACAGTGGGTCTACTGCAGAAATCAATGTGCATGGTGAAAATGCACGTTTGACAAGCCCTAGCTGGGATTTTTCGGAGCGAGGTCATGCAGTTTTAAACGTCTATGACAAAGCCACAGCCTCCGTTGGTGAGTTCTATGCTGGTTTTGACCCGGGTTCTGTAGGCATAGTGAATGTAACGGGTGGGGCCAAAGTCATGGGAGTAGACTCTGGCATCGCAAATGGAGCCGGCTCGCTTGTAACGGTTAATATTGACGGAAAGAACTCGAACTGGAGCAATACAGGAGGATTTTATCTATCCATTGACGGGGAGAGTGTATTAAACGTCCACCAAGGCGGCTCTCTGGATGTTGCAGGAGAATTCTATATAGCGGCCAATACCGGGAGCCAGGCAGTTGCTAATGTGAGTGGAGCCACATCCTATATCCATAGCAAGCTTGGCACGTTTGTGGGCTCGGGTGGAAACGGTGTGTTGAATATCAATCACAATGCCGTCGTCATGGAAGATAGCGTGGTTTCTGTGGCTGATGACATTGGCTCCAAAGGCGTTATCAATATAGGCGATGGGGCAACGCTTGGTTTTTTAAAAACGCCTACCGTGATTGGTGGTAATGGTGATGCTTATTTGAACTTCAATCACCAGGAGACAATGGATTTTGACTCCAAGATGCAGGGAAATTTGACAGTTAGTCATTTGAATGCTGGCACTACCGTCTTCAATGGAATCAGTGATTACAAAGGTGAAACCTATATCCATGCTGGCACGTTGAAAGCCGGTGGAGCATCTGTCTTTAGTTATCAGTCCAATTACCATGTGGGGGCTGCTGGGGTTGTGAATCTGAATGATTACAATCAAACCATTTCCGACCTAAATAACAATGGCTTGGTGAGATTTGGCAGCCATGTCGGAACCTCACTCTCTGCGAATAATTTCAATTCAAACAATGGCGTATTGTCGTTGAATAGCACGTTGAACGATGATGCATCCAAGACCGATATCTTGTATGTCAGGGGGAACACCTCGGGAACAGGATTTATTGCAATCAACAAGCAAAATAGTGTGGGAGCAGAGACCAAAGAAGGCATCAAAATTATCGATGTGGCTGGCGCATCGAATGCCAAGTTCTCTTTGCTGAGCAATTACTCCAAGAATGGAGCACCCGCTATCATCAGCGGCGCCTATGCCTACCAGCTGTACCAAGGCAGCAAATCCAATCCAGGCAATGGAAACTGGTATTTGAGAAACACGGGCTATGGTGATCCGGTTGCGCCTTATGCTCTGTATCCGCTGACCTTGTTGGGACTTTATGAGCTGCCCACCTTGCGGCAGCGGGTTGGCAACCGCTATTGGTTGCTGGATCGTGGTGCAGAGAGCCTCCAAACCAAGGAGCAGGGCGCCTGGGTACGTGTGGAGCACAGCACCTCCCGTGTCAATCCATTCCACGCGACCGTGGACAACCGCTATTCACAGAACATCACGTTGCTACAGGCCGGGGTGGACCGCACTTTCTCCGAAGATGAAAAAGGCAGAATGGTTGGCGGGCTCAATCTGCAATATGCCAATGGGGACAGCAAGATCCGGTCAAACGAGCTGGCCAGTGGCAAGATCAAGAGTGAGATGTGGGCCGTGGGGCTGAGTGGAACCTGGTATGGGCAAGATGGTTTTTATATGGACAACCAGGCCTTGCTGGGCTGGCACTCCAGCGATCTCAGCTCTCAAACCAGTAGCGGTGACCTGGTGAAAAAGAACAAGGGGTGGGGCTATACGCTGTCCAGCGAGCTGGGGAAAAAATACCGCATCGATGAAGAATTTGCGGTCAGCCCGCAAACCCAATTGATCTTCTCTGAGGCGCGTTTTGACCAGTTCACCGATATCCATGGCACCAAGGTCAAGCTAGACAAGGGAAAAAGCTTGCGTGCGCGCTTCGGTGTGGCCTTGGACAAGGAATGGTCTGCCAACCGCTATGAGAAGCGCAATGTGTATGGGGTGGCCAATCTGAACTATGAATTCTTGAATGGCACCAGGGTCGATGTGGGTGGAGTCAAATTCAACAATGAAAAAGACCGCCTCTGGATTGAGTTTGGCGTAGGTGGGAAGTACAGCTGGAGCCGGAACAAATACAGCGTTTATGGCGAGCTCTCGGCCGCTGCTGGCTTCCATGACCCTGGCAGCTCTCACACCCTCAAAGGGATAGTGGGCTTCAGAGCCAGCTTCTGACCAGGCAGCACCTTCACTGCGACCTGCACGCACAACACAGGGGATGCCATATCCCCTGTGTTTGTTTATGCAGCGAGAAGAAGAGGGGTGTCAGAGCAATTGCCGGATCAGCTGCTTGCGCACCGGGTCTGTGCGTTGCTCCTGCACCTTGAAGTCGGCGAAGCTGGTGAATTTGCGCTGCAGATTGATATCGGTGGACTGCTGGCCCTGAATCAGCTTGCCATCGGCCGCAGCGATCTGCGTGGTGCGCGTGGTCTGGTCCTGGATGTCATAGCTGTCGTAATTGCCTCTTTCGGGCTCCAGCGCGGCGTTGTTGCGCGCCCGTAGGTACTGGGCGCTGACCTTTTCGTTTTGCACTTGTTGCACCGCGGCAGAACCTTTTTCCGGATCTTTCTTCACCGTGGTGGTCTGGCTGATTTCGTGGCGGGCCTGACCCTCTTCATTGACTTGGCCTTGGCTGTTGCGGCGTTCAAAGTCGCCGCTGAAGCTCCCCTGAAAGTCCATCAGCCCACTGAGCAAAGCGGGCACCTGGCGCTGCAGCATGGCGTCCAGCTTGCCTGTCGGTGTTGTTGGGCTGGGAGAGGGCGGGGCGAGCTCTTGCAACTGGGTGAACGCCTGTTTGAACAAGGCCACCAGTGCATCGTTGGCATGGCTGCGCTGCACCGAGGCATCCAGCTGCTCCAGGATCTGGGCAATAGCGGCCTGGCGCTGCTGGGTCGAACTGCCCCGCAGCGGGGTGGCAGGGTTCAGGCTCAAAGACAGCTCGCTGACGCCATTGCGCTGGGGTAGCTGCATCTGCAGTGTGCGCTGTGTGTCGCTCAGTTGCAGGGAAAACGACGGCACGGCGGCATCGCTGGCGTAATCTTTCACCGTCAACGACACCGCAGCCAATGCAGAGTTGTCGAAGGCCATGATGCCCGCGAGATCGAGCCGAGGCCCTTGTCCCTGGGCCAGGCCGGAGAGCACGCTCTCAAAACCCTCGGCAAGCTGGGCAATCGCCTTGCGCTCGGTGTCGCTGAGCTTGCCGGAGCTATTGAGCTCCACATGCAGGCCTGCATTCTGGCCATCCTGCCCATTCTTGAATGTAATCTGCAGCTGTACCGTCTGCCCGGAACGGGTCTGGATCTGCAGGCCCACACGCGAAGACGTCAGCCGGGCCGTATCGAGCGCCAATAACTCCTGCGTGCGCGCCGTATCGCTGCTGCCATCGCTGTCCGTGAGGGCGTATGAGGAAAAAGTCTGGCGGTAATGGGTCTGGCCAGTGGCAAAGCCCTCCAGCAAAAGCCGGCCCAGCCCTCGGGACTGGTTGAGCAAGCCATGCTTTTGGGCGTTGAAGTTCTGGAGCATCAGATTGCTGATGCGGTCATTCGAAGGACCGCTCCAGGCTTGCCGCTGACTGAGAGGCAACTGCGGCTTGGCATACACCACCGAAGTCTGCTCGGCCGGCTTGCCCAGGGTCAGCTGGGTTGATGCTTCCGGGCTCAAGGTTGTGGCGGGAATACCGACAGCTGTCTGCGCTTTCGGGACTGCCGCGCCTGCCTGAATCTGCAAGCCAGCGCTGTTGAACGCAATGCTGGTCATAAGCCTCCCAATTCTTCTTGTGTGCTTGTCAACTACCGATGCTTGGCCCAAGCCGGGCGTGCATGGGAGGTATTTCGGCTGCTGGATCGAAATCTGTAGAAAAAAATACGATGTGTATTATGTTTAATTGCATATCGACTTAAACAGCGCTCCTTGTCAGCGCTAGCGTGGCTTGTCCACTCACCTTATCGTTCATCTTCTCCCGCTTTGGCATGACTGGCTGTTGCGAAAACATAGCGTCCCGTCTCTCACAAAGAGTCCACCACGTTCAGAGCACCACGCTACGCAAGCATGCCGCATCTGCTGTCAATGGTGGACAACTCATGTGATTTCCTATCAGAACTCGATTCACTGATACCCCCTCCCGGCAAGCTCGTGATCAAGTCAGGTTAGTGAATGACGCAGCACCAAAATACCAAAATCTTGGTATTGCTTGTAACTAGATGATTCTTGTCTAATCGCGGCTTAAAACTCCACCGTCAACTGCGGGCCTTCAAGAATCTAAGCCATGCATGCATCCCCTCTTCTCCGCATCCTGCTGCAACGCAGATCTGCACAGTCAACCGCTATGTCGCTGGCGGCCTTGCTCTTGGCAGGCACCGCAGCCCATGCACAGGCGCTGCCCGACGCCGGTGCGCTGCAGCGCGAGACCGAGCGCAGCCTGCAGGCCCCGCGCAGCACACCCCAGCCCCAGGTCACCCCTATCGTCATCCCCAACCACATCGACATGTTCTGGGCTACCGTTGCCCAGTTGCTCAAACTTTTCAACTCACTGGTGCAAGCAGGCCAGTGGCTACGGCATCGTTTGGGGATCGGAGGGGTAGCTCTTCTACTAAGCCTGTGGGCGCCGCAGGCGTTTGCCAAACCCTGTACGGTCAACGTCAGCGCGCAGGCCTCCCCCACGAAAACGATCTACGAGTTCAACTCGACCGATAACTCCACCTGCGACAACGGGCTCGGTTACGGCAATTACTGGGGGATCGCGGATGGATCGCAGGGCTTTGTCAACAATGGCAGCGAAGACACGTACCTGACGACGGTGCAGGGCGGCCGCCTGTATGTCTTCAGCGGCACGATTCCGGGCAGCTCGAATCCGGGCCTCCAGCAATCGGGCTTCATCTACTACCCGCCCGCGGGCTTCGTCGGCACGGACTCCGGCACGTTCTACACGCAGAACACGGCCGGCGGCCCGTGGGTGAACAACGGCATCGTGAATTTCCTCGTGCCCGCCGGCGCGAGCCAGCCCACGGTGACGGGCGTCTCGCCCACCTCGGGCACCACGGCTGGCGGCACCGCGATCACGATTACCGGCACCAACTTCACCGGTGCCAACACGGTCACCATTGGCGGCAACAACGCGACGTCGGTCACGGTCGCCAGCGCAACCACGATCACCGCGGTCACGCCGGCCGGTGTGGCCGGCGCCGCGGACGTGCGCGTCACCACCGGCAATGGCACGAGCGCTATCAACGCGGGCGCCAAGTTCACCTACGTGGCGCCCAACCCGCCGATCGCCTCATCGTCGACGGCTAACGTCACCTATGGCAGCAGTGTCACCACCATTACGCTTTCGCTGTCGGGCGGCGCGGCCACCCAGATCAACCTGATTGGCGCAGCGAGTCACGGCACGGTGTTCATCACGGGCACGAATGTCACCTACACGCCCAACACCGGTTACGCTGGCCCGGACAGCTTTATCTACACGGCGCAGAACGGCTCGGGCATCTCCAGCCCGGCCACGGTGTCGATTACCGTGGGCTCGCCGACGGTCACCTATGCCCCTTCCAACCCCAGCCTGGGCATGGCGGGCGCCGCCTACTCGGGCAGCGTCACCACCGGCGCGGCCGGCGGCACGGGGCCGTACACGTACACCGTCGCCTCGGGGGCGCTGCCGCTGGGCTTGACGCTGAACACCGATGGCACGATTACGGGCACGCCGCTCGCGATCGGCACCTTCCTGTTCCAGGTGCGCGCCACCGATAGCAGCACCGGTACCGGTCCGTTCAACGCGACGAGCAACAACCTGACGCTCAACATCGGCGCGCCGAACCTGTCGATGGCGCCGGCATCGGGCTCGCTGCAGGGCAGCGTCGGTGTCGCGTTTTCGCAGTCGTTCGTGCCGTCGGGCGGCAATTCGCCGTACACGTTCAGTCTCTCCGTCACGGGTGGATCGATGCCGGCCGGGCTGACGTTCAATGCCGCGTCGGGCACACTGTCCGGCACGCCGGTCTCCGCCGGCGCGGTGTCGTTCAACGTGACGGCGACCGACAGCACCAGCGGCGGCACGTTTTCGGTGCTGGGCTCCTATACCCTGACCGTCGCCCCGCCGGCGGTGACCATCTTGCCTGTGTCATTGACGCCGCCGCAGGCCGGCGTGGCCTACAGCCAGACGGTCAGCGGCAACGGCGGCAGCGGGCCCTATACGTTTGCGGTGACGGGCGGATCGCTGGCGCCGGGCCTGTCGCTCAATCCCACGAGTGGCACGATCTCGGGCACGCCGACGTCGGTGGGCAACTTCAACGCGACGATCCAGGCCACCGACAGCCATGGATTCTCGGGCCTGCAGAGCTACACGCTGGCGGTGAGCCCGCCGGCGCTGACGCTGCTGCCCATGACGGTGGGCAACGGCGTGGCCGGCACCGCGTACAGCCTGACGTTCACCGCTTCCGGCGGCACCGCGCCGTACATGTTCTCGATAACGGGCGCGCTGCCCTCGGGCATGACGCTGACCAACCAGGGCGTGCTGTCCGGTACGCCGACGGCCACCGGTTCGTTCCCGGTCTCGATTACCGCGACGGACTCCACCACCGGGGCCGGTCCGTATCCGATCACGCGCAACTACACGCTGACCGTCGTGGCCGGCGGTGTCGTCGTCGCGCCGGGTTCGCTGCCGAGCCCCGCGCTGGGCGTCCCCTATACCCAGACCGTCACGGCATCGGGCGGCGTGGGGCCGTACACGTACTCGATCTCGACGGGCACGCTGCCCACCGGGGTGACGCTGAGCCCGGCCGGCGTGGTGTCTGGTACGCCGACCGTGGCCGGCACGTTCAATTTCACGGTGCGCGCGGCGGACAGCACCACCGGCAGCGGACCTGCCATCGGCACGCAGGTGTACACGTTCATCATCGCGGCACCGACCATCACGCTGTCCCCGGGCACGCTGCCGGCACCGGCGATCGGCACGCCGTACACGCAGACCATCACCGCGAGCGGCGGTATTGGGCCTTACACGTTTGCGGTGAGCGCGGGCGCCCTGCCCGCAGGCCTCACGCTCAGCCCCGCGGGCGTGTTATCGGGGAGCACCACCGCGGCCGGAAACTTCAACATCACGATCCGCGCCACCGACAGCAGCGCGGGCCCGTATAACGGCACGCAGCCGTACACGCTCGCGATCGGCGCGCCGGTCATCTTGCTGAATCCGGCCTCCCTGCCCGATCCGGCGGTGGGCATCGCATACAACCAGACGATGACCGCAAGTGGCGGCCTTGCTCCCTACACGTATTCGGTTTCTGCAGGCGCCCTGCCTGCCGGTCTCACACTCAATCCAAGCACCGGGGTGCTCAGCGGCACGCCGACGATGTCAGGCACTAGCGTATTCTCGATCACCGGGACCGACAGCAGCACCGGTACCGGCGCGCCATTCCGGGCAACCCGCTCATTCAATCTGAACACGGGGCAAACCGTACCTACCGCGCCCCCAGTTTCGGTGACGACTAGCTCGAATGCCCCCGTCACGATCAACACGGCCGCCAATGCGACCAATGGTCCGTTCGCCGGGGTTTCAATTGTGACTTCACCCGCCTCGGGTACAGCTCGCGTCGAGGGGCTCAACATCGTCTACACCCCTGCGGTCGCAAGCTCCGGTGTGGTCACTTTCAGCTACGCCCTGCTGAACGCGGCGGGCGCATCGGCCCCCGTACAGGTGAGCATCACGGTGACACCATTCCCAACACCTGTATCCCAAAAGCGAATCTCCACAGCTGCCGGTCAAGAGATTGCGGTCAATATCACCGAAGACGCGACTGGTGGTCCGTTCACAGGTGCAGCGATTCTCTCGCTGTCTCCTGCCAACGCAGGCTCGGCCGTGCTCTCTGCAGGTGCGACACAGCAGTCTGCAGCGAGGGCCTCAACATTCATGACCAGGCAAGTTTCTTCAGGCCAGACCTACACGATCACCTTCACTCCAGCTGCGGCTTTTGCCGGAACAGCGCTTATCCGGTACACGATCAGCAATGCCTCAGCAACTTCGGAGCCAGCAACGCTTCTGATCTCGGTGTCACCGCGTCGCGACCCCTCCACTGACCCTGACGTGTCAGGACTGATCAATGCCCAGGTTCAGGCAGCACAGCGTTTTGCGGTAGCGCAGATAACGAACTACAGCCAGCGCCTTGAACAATTGCATGGTCGTGGCCGCAGAGCATTTACAAACAACCTGACCGTGGTGATGCCCCGGACCACTGGGAATGCGCAGCAATGCCAGGAGGTGCAAAGCGTTTTGGCACGAGATATGTGTCAGCGCTTTGCGGCTGCGCAGCGCCGTATCGATGACGTGCGTGGCTCTGACCGGGGCCGTTACAGCGCAGGCGCGTCTGCAAGCACTTGGACCGATGGGGGCTCGGTGGCTGAAGGTCGCTCAGACGGCGTCGGGCAAGGAACCTTGCTTGCGGCGCTGCCTGGGTTTTCTGCTGACGTTGCAAGCATGCCCAGCGCGCCGGACCTGCCTGGCACAGGCCCAAGTGGAGTAGACGCAGGCGAAGCACGCTTAGCCTGGTGGACGTCAGGTAACGTGGACTTCGGTTTTGCGAATGTCAGTGCCCAGCGTTCTGGCTTTCGCTTCACCACCGGCGGCGTAACCATGGGCGCAGATTATTGGGTCTCTGACCAGCTGATTGTGGGCGCAGGCTTTGGCTACGGGCGCGACCATACCGAAGTTGGCTCATCCGGCACTCGCAGCAATGCGGATGCCTATAGCGTCACCTTGTATAGCAGTTACCGGCCCACGCCGTCATACTTCATCGATGGCGTCGCAGGCGCTGGTGTGCTGCGCTTTGATACGCGACGTTGGGTGAGCGATGAGGCCGCGTACGCCCAAGGGCAACGCGATGGGCACCAGCTGTTCGCGTCGCTATCAACGGGCTACATCCAGCGGGAAGATACGTGGCTGTTGTCGTCGTATGCGCGCATGCAGGTGACAAGAAGCAGGCTTGATGCATTCTCGGAAACTGGCGCAGGGCTCAGCGCTCTGACATATTTCGGGCAAACCGTGACAACCGTTTCTGGAGCCTTGGGCTTGCGAACGGAAATCACCAAGGAGACCAGTCTTGGCACGCTGGTGCCGTTTGCACGTATTGAGTATCAGCATGACCTCAGTGGTCAGAGCGCTGCCAATGTCGCTTATGCGGACCTGGCAGGCGCAGGTCCAACTTATGCAATCAACGGTACGCCATATGGACGCAATCGTATCCAGCTCGCGCTGGGCGCCAAGCTACGAACCAAAACACTCACGTTCGGCCTTGACTACAACGTTGTGACAGGGATGGGTGGATTGCAACAGGGAGTGCGAATGACCTTTATGGCGCCCTTCTGAACTCAGATAACCGGGGCTCGGTCTTGAGCCCTGGCACAAGCTGGTCGAACTCGGTGTAATCGTGCTTCGCGGTTGCAATGGTGTCCTCTCTGTTTTTAAAGCCGCACTGGCAAGCCCCCGGGCTTGGCGCTGAGGACTTGGCCAGCACAGTACGTGTCAGCGCCTTTCTTGGTATCTGAATACCAGGTGTTGGAGTGTCCTGCGCTGCTTTCCTATTCGGCGGAGCTTGGCGAGGCGCAGGATGAATGGTCGCTGCTCTCCATCGCGGAGCCGAGGACGGCCCCGGCGATGGAGCCACCCGCAAGGTAGCCAAGGGGCGCTGAGGAAGTGGAAGATGCGCTCATCCAGGGCATCGGCCACCGCCTTGGGCGTGAGCGCTTCGAGCTTCAAATCTAGCTGCTCGGATAGGGAGTCTTTCATCATCTCGGGCGTGAACTCTTCCACGTCCTCGGGCACGCATGACCAGGGGGCCTGATGCGAGCCATGCTCAGAACGTCCGCAAAGTGGCCCTGCCGAAAAGCATATTGCCGAAGGCGCCCTTCAGTCTCAAAGCCTGCACGTTCGTAGAGGCGGATGGCAGCTTGGTTGTCTACAAACACCTCCAGTTCCAGGCGTGTGAGATTGAGCCAATCGTCTGCCAGATTGATGAGTGCCGCCATGAGCGCACTCCCTATGCCTTGGTGCTGCCATTCCTCATGCACCGCAATCCCCACGCCGGCGACATGCTTGCGTCTGGGTCTTGGATGGCATGCAAGAGATGCATGCGCGATTACGCGGTCTTCAAGCTGGACCACGAGTTGGTGCATTTCATCCGCGGGGCTGGTGAGCCGCTTGCGCCATACTTCTGCAGATGGATAAGGCAGTTGCAGGGTGCCCGCATATACGCTGGGGCAGCTGAAGATGGCCAATACATCGCGCAGATCTTCGGGGCTGGCGGGGCGAATTCGCAGGTCTTTCATGCAAAGCTGGAGTGGCATGGGAAGTGCCCAGCATAAAGTCTGTCTGCACCGCCCAGGTGTCCAGATTGTTGCGACTTTTTAGGTGGTGGGCAGTGCGGCGGAGCCCATGAGGCGCCCTGCTTCCGCGGCCACTCTGTCCCATACATGCTGTGCCACGGGCGACAGCGCGCGGTGCTGACGGTGGACCAGCATGATGCTGCGTTCCACCAGGGGCACCAGGGGGCGAGCAACCAGTTCGCTAGCTGTGGGCTGGGCTTGCCGCTGCATCCATGCTGAGGGCACGGCCAGTTGTGGCACCACGCTCAGGCCCAGGCCGGCTTCCACCATGCTGTAGATGGTGGCGGTATGGCCCACATCCTGTACCACCGATGCGGCGGCCCCATGGGCTTGCAGTGCGGCATCGATCAGGCGGCGGCTGCCGGAGGCATGGTCTAGCAGCACCAGGGACTGGCCGTGCAAGTCACGCCAATGCAGCTGTTGGTGGCCGGCCAACGGGTGCGAGGCCGGGCAGACCAGGCAAAAAGGATCGTGGCTGATGGTGGCTGTGTGCAGATCTTGCACATCTTGGGGGTCTATCACCACACCAAAGTCCACCTCTGCGCTGCGCACACTTTGCAGCACATCGTGCTGGATGCGGTCCAGCAGCTTGATGTGAATCGCCGGCGCTTCACGCTGGCAGCGTGCAATGCACTGGGGCAGCAAATGTGCAGACAGCGTGGGGCTACTGGCTACCCTTACCCTTCCCTGCTGGTGGCTGGCCAGGCCTTGTACCTCCAGCAAACTGGCGTCCAGGTCTTCCAACACCCGGCGCAGATGGCTGCACAGCAGGCGGCCAGCCTCGGTCAGTTCCACCGTGCGAGTCGTACGGTGCAGCAGTTGCAGGCCCAGGGCCTGCTCCAACTCCGTTACGTGGCGGCTGATGGCGGGCTGGGTCAGCGCGACCTGGGCGCCGGCACGGCTAAAACTGCCGGTGTCGGCGACTGCCAGATAGGCACGCAGTTGGCGCAGGCTGATATTCATCAGGATTCATTATAAAAGTATCAAATAAATCCATTTCTCTTTTGAATCTGCGGCTGCTCCAATCGCCTGCTCATGCCCCTTTCGCTGGGGCCGGACTTTTGGAGACTGTTTGCATGCGTTGGTTACCCGACCGTTTTACCCAGGCCTTGATCGTGACCGTGGTCCTGGCCAGCCTGTGGCCGGCTTCTGGCCGTACCGCCCAAATCGTGGAGCACGCCACCACGGGCATTGTCAGCCTGCTGTTTTTTCTGCATGGTGCCAAGCTGTCGCGCCAGGCCATTGTGGCGGGCATCAGCCACTGGCGGCTGCATGGCTGGATTTTTACGACCACTTTTGTGCTCTTCCCGCTGCTGGGCTGGGCGCTGCGCCCGGTGCTGGAGCCCCTGGTGTCTCCGCAGATGTATTTGGGCGTGCTGTTTCTGTGCACCCTGCCTGCCACGGTGCAGTCCGCCATCGCCTTCACCTCCATGGCGCGCGGCAATATTCCTGCGGCCGTGTGCAGTGCCTCGGCCTCCACTTTGTTGGGGATTTTGGTCACGCCGGTGCTGGTCAGCCTGCTGCTGCACCGCAATGCGGCTGCGGGCAATGCGCTGCACGATATTGGCCGGATTGCGCTGCAACTGTTGCTGCCCTTTGCCGTAGGCCATTTGCTGCGCCCTTGGATAGCAGGCTTTTTGCAGCGCCGTGGTGCGGTGGTGAAGCTGGTGGACCAGGGCTCGATTCTGTTTGTGGTGTATTCAGCTTTTAGCGCCGCCGTGGTCAGCGGGCTGTGGCAGCAGACTGCTTGGCGCGATTTGGCGGGGCTGCTGTTGGTCAACGCCTTGCTGCTGGCTCTGGTGCTGCTGGCCACCACCTGGCTGGCCCGCAGCCTGGGTTGGAGCAAGGAAGACGAAATCACCCTGGTGTTTTGCGGCTCCAAGAAAAGTATGGTCAGCGGGATTCCCATGGCCAATGTGCTGTTCCCCGCTGCCTCGGTCGGCGCTGTGGTGCTGCCCTTGATGCTGTTTCACCAGATGCAGCTGATGGTCTGCGCCGTGCTGGCCCAGCGCTATGCGCGCCGCCCTGCTCTACTGGCCGAGCAAGAAGCCAAAGCAGAAGCTACCGCATAAATCTGACGCAACCCCAACGTCAGGGGCGCCGCGCAAAGCGCCGGTGCCGTCCCCCTCCAGCGCGTAAGCGCAAGAGAGGGGGAAGACGCGAAGCGTCTCAGGGGGATTCAATTTTCCAATAGAAAAAGGCCCCTAACTTTGCAGTTAGGAGCCTTATCTATATGGTCGGAATGGCGGGATTCGAACTCGCGACCCCTTGCACCCCATGCAAGTGCGCTACCAGGCTGCGCTACATTCCGAAGACTTGAATTATATACACATTTTTCAGCCTAAAGCGAGAGCAGCGAACGAATCTGCAAAAGTTCTTGCCGCAGCTGCGCCGGCGTGACCGTGCTGTCCTGGGCCGCAGGCAGCACAGCGGCCTCCAGCACAGGCAGTGGCAGAGCCCCGGCGCCAGGGATCTGGCCCGCATTCAGCTGTGATGGGTCAACAGATTCACCGGCGTGGGTGCGCAGTTGGTTGCGCGCGCCCTGGATGGTGAAGCCCTCGTCATACAGCAGGCTGCGGATACGGCGCACCATCAGCAGCTCATGGTGCTGGTAGTAGCGGCGGTTACCGCGGCGCTTCATGGGGCGCAGCTGTACAAATTCCTGCTCCCAATAGCGCAGCACATGGGGTTTGACATCACACAGCAGCGCCACTTCGCTGATGGTGAAATAGCGCTTGGCAGGAATCGGGGGAAGCAGAGCCATAGACGGGTGCAAAAAAGGCGCAGGCCAAAACAAAACAAGCGCCCTAGCCTACCGCAGCTTGTGCGAAAGGACCAAGAGCGCTTGCAAAGAGCGGGTGCATTACAGCGGCAATGGCGGTGTGCCGTCCTTGCCTTCTGCGCCCTGGATCTGCTCCTTGAGCTTGGTGCTGGCGTGGAAGGTGACCACGCGGCGCGCCTCGATAGGGATCAGCTCGCCAGTGCGCGGATTGCGCCCCGGACGCGGGGCCTTGGTGCGGATCTGGAAATTGCCAAAGCCGGAGAGCTTGACGTCATCGCCCTCCACCAGGTTGCGGGAAATCAGGTCGAAGAAAGCATCGACCATTTCCTTGGACTCGCGCTTGTTCAGCCCGATCTGATCGAACAACAGCTCGGCCAATTGCGCCTTGGTCAAGGCCGAGGAAGCGTCATCACCACTGTCTTCTGCAAATTCGATCATCTCTCAAGCTCCTAGGAAGACCACGCGCATCAACGCAGGCGCGCGGCCACACGCTCCACCAATGCAGCAATCGCCGCTTGCATGGCGGTGTCGATTTCGGTGTCGGTCAGCGAGGCATTGTCGCTGCCCAGCGTCAGGCGCACGGCCAGGCTTTTCTCGTCTTGCGCCAAGGCGCCAGCAGCGGCCTCTTCGCCGGCCTTGAGCTTCTTCGGACGGAACACATCAAACAGCACGGCCGAGCGCAAAATGCCGCCGGACACGCCTTGCTGAACCGTCTCCATCACCTGGGCGTGGGTCACGGCTTCCTTGACCACCACGGCAATGTCACGCTCCACAGCCTGGTGCTTGGCCACGGGGGCAAACACCGGCACCTGGCGAGCCAGCACGGCGTCCAGTTCGAGCTCAAACATCACGGGTGCCTGGGCCAGATCCCATTCCTGGCGCCACTTGGGGTGCAGCTCGCCGACAAAGCCAATGGCCTTGCCATCCAGCAGCACGCGGGCGCAGCGGCCGGGGTGCATGGCGGGGTGCTCTGCAGCTTCAAACACGGGCTTGCGAGGGGCCAGCAGTGCCTCCACATCACCCTTGGCGTCGTAGAAGTCGACCTTGGCCTCTGCCCTGCCCCATTGCAGTTGGTCGGCCGGGCCGTAGGCCAGGCCTGCCACGCGCATGGGCTGGTCAAAGCCCTTGACGGTGGTGTCGGAGTCCTGCACGGACTCGTCCTTGAAGAACACGCGGCCCAGCTCAAACACGCGCACGCGCTGGGCCTTGCGGTCCACGTTGAACTTCAGCACCTGCAGCAGCGAGCCCAACAGCGAAGAGCGCATCACGCTCAAATGGCTGGCAATGGGGTTGAGCAGCTTGATGGCGTTGGTATTACCTGCCAGCTCCTGCTCCCACTTTTCTTCAACAAAGCTGAAGTTGATGGTTTCCTGGTAGCCCAGGGCTGCCAGCTCGCGGCGCACCGCGAACGGGCTGCGCTGGTTCTCGGCGCGCAGCTTGGGCGCGATGGGGGCCAGTGGCTTGGTGGTGGGCAGGTTGTCGTAGCCAACCATGCGGGCCACTTCTTCGATCAGGTCTTCTTCCAGATTGATGTCGAAGCGGAAGCTGGGCGCGGTCACGCTGATCACGCCTTCAGCAGCCACGGCGGCGGGCAGGCCCAGGCCGTTCAAGGCATCCAGGCATTGCTGCTGCGTCACAGCCATGCCAATCACCTTGGCGGCACGCGCCACGCGCAGTTGCACGGTCTTGGCAGCGGGCATATTGGGCTGCTGGTCGTCCATGGCGCCGACTTGCGTCTCGGGCGTGCCGCAGATCTCCAGCACCAACTGGGTGATGCGCTCGATATGCTCCACGGTGAATGCGGGGTCCACACCGCGCTCAAAGCGGTGACCGGCATCGGTGGCGAAGTTGAAGTGGCGCGAGCGGCCGGCCACGGCCTTGGGGAACCAGAATGCGGCTTCGATGTAGATGTTGCGGGTATCGTCAGACACGGCCGTGGCGTCGCCGCCCATGATGCCGGCCAGGGACTCGATCTGCTGGTCGTCGGCAATCACGCCCACCTTGGGACTGGCGTCGATCTGGATGGTGTTGCCATTGAGCAGCTTGAGCGTTTCGCCCTCTTTGCCCCAGCGCACGTTCAGGCCGCCATGGATCTTGTCCAGGTCAAAGATATGGCTGGGGCGGCCCAGCTCGAACATCACGTAGTTGGAGATGTCCACCAGGGGCGAGACGCCACGCTGGCCGCAGCGGGCCAGGCGGTCCAGCATCCACTGAGGGGTCTTCACTTGCGTGTTGACGTTGCGCACGATGCGACCGGAGAAGCGGCCGCACAGGTCGGTGGCTGCTATCGTGACGGGCAGCTTGTCTTGGGTGGCCACGGCAGCGATCGGGAAGGACAAGGCCTTGAGCGGCGTACCCGTCAGGGCCGACAGCTCGCGTGCCACGCCGTAGACCGACAGGCAGTGCGCCAGATTGGGCGTGAGCTTGAGGGTGAACAGCGTGTCGTCCAGATTCAGGTACTCGCGCACGTTCTGGCCCAGGGGCGCATCCAGCGGCAGCTCTAGCAGGCCGCCATGGTCATCGGCAATGCCCAGCTCCTTGGCCGAGCACAGCATGCCAAAGCTTTGCACGCCGCGCAGCTTGCCGATCTTGATCTTGAAGGGCTTGCCGTCTTCGCCCGGGGGCAGCTCGGCCCCCACTGTGGCGCAGGGAATGCGTATGCCCACGCGCGCATTCGGCGCACCGCAGACGATGTTCAACAACTCGGGGCCGCCGACGTCGACCTGGCACACGCGCAGGCGATCGGCGTCGGGGTGTTGCACGGCTTCCTTGATTTCACCGACCACGATGCCGGTGAAGGGAGGAGCCACGGGGTCAAGCTCTTCAACTTCCAGACCCGCCATGGTCAGGGTGTCGGCCAGCTCTTGGGTGGTCAGCTTGGGGTTGCAGTACTCGCGCAACCAGGATTCGGGGAATTGCATAGTCAGACTCTTTGGCGTTCAAGCCGGTTGCACCTTGCAGGTCTGCAACCGGCCGGGCATGCGGTATTCAATAAAAGGAGCATTCATCGCTTTTGCTGCATGCATTTCAGTGTGAAATCCATCTGAAATACTTGGTGCATCAGCGCAGGATGCTCATTTTTTCCATTACTGGAATTGCGACAGGAAACGGATGTCGCCGTCGAAGAACAGGCGCAAATCGTTCACGCCATAACGCAGCATGGTGAGGCGGTCCTGGCCCATGCCAAAGGCAAAGCCTATGTATTTCTCGGGGTCCAGACCCATGTTGCGCACCACGTTGGGGTGCACCTGGCCGGCACCGGAAATCTCCAGCCACTTGCCAGCCAGCGGGCCGCTTTGGAACTGGATGTCGATCTCGGCCGAGGGTTCGGTGAACGGGAAGAAGCTGGGGCGGAAGCGCAGCACCAGGTCATCCTGCTCGAAGAAGGTCTTGCAGAAGTCGGAGAAGACCACCTTCAAGTCCTTGAAGCTGATGTTCTCGCCAATCCACAGGCCTTCGCACTGGTGGAACATGGGCGAGTGGGTGGCGTCCGAGTCCACACGGTAGGTGCGGCCCGGGGCAATCACGCGGATCTCGGGCATGGACTGACCGGCATCGAGCTGATTGCGGTATTTCTTCACATGCTGCACGGCGTGGCGCACCTGCATGGGGCTGGTGTGCGTGCGCAGCAGATTGGGCGCGGTTGCGGTGCCGCCTTCTACATAGAAGGTGTCGTGCATGGAACGCGCGGGGTGGTCTTCCGGCGTGTTCAGTGCCGTGAAGTTGAACCAGTCGGACTCGATCTCGGGGCCCTGGGCCACATCAAAACCCATGGAGCCAAAAATGCCCTCGATGCGCTCCAGCGTCAGCGACACGGGGTGCAAACCACCGGCACCGCGGCGGCGGCCGGGCAGGCTCACATCCAGCACTTCGGCCTTCAGATGGGCTTCGAGCTCGGCGTCGGCCAGGGCTTTGCGGCGGGCAGTCAGGGCAGCCTCAATGGCCTGCTTGGCCACGTTGATGGCGGCGCCGCGCGACTTCTTCTCTTCGACGGAAAGCTGGGCCATGCCCTTCATGAGCTCGGTCATCTTGCCCGATTTGCCCAGAAACTGCGCCTTGGCGTTTTCCAGATCGGCAGGGGTGGCGGCCTGCGCAAACAGCTGCTGCGCGCTCTCGACCAGAGAATCCAACTCGTTCATATCGACTCTTTATCGATTTCAATACCTGGTGCTTGGGGCCTGCATGGCAGCAAAAACACCCGGTGATAAAAAAACAAGGGCTAGTGCCTTTTCAAGCCCTAGCCCTTGCTGATAGTGCGTCAGCAGCTACTACATCTGCAGCAACTACTGATCGTGAATCAAGCAGCCAGCTTGGCCTTGACTTGTTCCACGATGCTGCCAAAGGCAGCCTTGTCGTGCACCGCGATATCGGCCAGCATCTTGCGGTCGATTTCGATGGCAGCCTTCTTCAGGCCATTGGCGAATTGGCTGTAGGTCAGACCCAGTTCGCGAGCAGCGGCGTTGATACGGGCGATCCACAGTTGGCGGAACACGCGCTTCTTGTTACGACGGTCACGGTAGGCGTATTGGCCTGCCTTCATCACCGCCTGCTTGGCGACGCGGAAGACATTGCCGCGACGACCGCGGAAACCCTTGGCAAGGGTCAGAACTTTTTTATGACGGGCACGAGCCGTGACACCACGTTTGACGCGAGGCATGTATTTTCTCCTTGTTCGTCAGTGAATTACAGACCAGCGCCAGGCAACATCTTTGCGATGGAGCCCATATCGCCTTCATGCACGCTAACAATGCCACGCAGGTGACGCTTGTTCTTCGTGGTCTTCTTGGTCAAGATGTGACGCTTGAAGGCTTGACCGCGCTTGACGGTACCACCGGGACGAACGCGAAAACGCTTCTTCGCGCT
>JAITLO010000035.1 GCA_031277855.1 Acidovorax sp.
ATGAGCATCAAAAGCCAGACCCACAAGGGCAATGGCTTTAACGAGCTGCGCTTTGAGGACGAGGCCGGGCAGGAAGAGATCTACGTCCACGCCCAAAAAGACCAGAACATCCACGTCAAGCACGACGAAACCACCTTTGTGGGCCATGACCGCAGCGAGCAGGTGGAGAACGACGAGACCATCACCATAGGCCACGACCGCAAGGAAACCGTGGGCAATGACGAGCAGGTCGCCATAGGCCAGGACCGCCGCCATGACATCGGCCAGGATGATTTTTTAACCATAGGTCGCAGCCAGCACATCAACACCGCCAAGGACCGCATAGAAGAGGTAGGCAACCACCGCCATGACAAAACGGCGGCCAACCATGTGGTGGCCATTGGCGGCCACCAGGAGCAGGAGGTGCAGGGTCATGCCCATCTGCAGGCCGGGCAGGAGATACGGTACCGAACCCGGGTATTCAAGCTCCAAACCCAGGAGGCCATCGTGCTGCAAGGCCCGGGCGGCACGCTGCGTATCGACGGCTCGGGCATCACGCTCAATGGCGTGGCCGTGCAGATCAAGGGAGCGCTGAATGTGCAAGGTGGAGGGTCTGGCAACAGACTCTCTCTGGGCAGCCAGGTGCTGGAGGGGCAAGAGATGGACTGCGTGGAGCGCAACCGATGACGGCGGCGCCAGTCCTTGTCTTTGCCCAACAGCGCAAAGCACCCGATGACCATCTCTACCTGTTGGTTGATGGCTTGGCGGAGTGCGATGCAGAGCACGCGCTGAGCGTGCCTTCGATGCGCGCGGCCCTGGGCGATGCCGCCGTGGAGCGCGTGTTACGACCCGATCTGGCCCATGCGCCCGAGGTCTGTCCAGCCCTGGTTCAGCTGGCGGCGCCGGGGGAAGATGCACAGGAGCAACTGCTTGCGCTCAGCGCCCACTACGCTGCAGAGGATGCGCGCTACCGCAAGCGCTATATCTGCGGCTGGCTGCTCAGCGCCCATCCACTCAGCGCGGTGGCAGAGCACTTGGCGGAGCAATGCCTGGCCACATCGGCAGGGCCGGGCCAGCCACCAACGCCCTGGTATGAGCCGCTTCGGCTGGAGCTGCTGACCGCGGCCCTGGGCAACCAGATCGCGAGCGTGCTCGGTCCTATTCACACCTGGCTGTGCCCAAGCAGTTGGGGCAGTCTGGCTTTGCTGCAAGGCGACACGCAGGGCAACGCAGGGCCAGTTCAAGCGCCCCTGCCGCAGCAAGCCCGGCAAACCCAGCGCCTGGCCCCATTGATCAACGACTTGTTGGCCGCATGGCGCCAAGCCCTGAGACGGCCACCTCCAGACGCGCCCCTGTATTGGCAGGGCTCTAGCCTGCTGCCACCGCAGGCCGCAGCTCAGGCTTTTCGCCTGGTGCGTGATGCACAGCGGCTGGGCCTGAACAACGAGCGTGATGTGCTTTCTCTTTGCTTGCACCAGCTGTTTGTGCATCCCTTGCTGCCGCAGCACCCCGACGTTCAGAGCGATATCGCGGCGGCCGCTGCCGGAGACACGGCTTTGCAAGCGCGCTTTGCCACCTATGACGACGCCCACTGGCTGCGCATTGCCGCCACCTTGTCCTCCGCAGAGACATATCCATGAGCACCAGCACCGACCTTGGCGCGGCCATTTGCCATGCCGCCCCCAACCCCACCGGGTCTTGCAATGCCTGCCAGCGCACAGGCCTGCCCATCTTGCCCCTGCGCGCAGCCTATGCGCCGCAGAGCTCCGCCCGCTACCCCGAAGGCGTAAACGACACCCAGAAAACGCTGTCCACCACACCCATGCGCATGGACAGGCCGCGCACGCTACGCCAGGGCTATCTCTATGTGCTGCTGGACCAGCAAGACTGGCAAGCCTACCAGGTCACGCCGGAAGGCCATCTGCGCCAGTTCCGTCCCTTTGAGCCGCCGCGCGAGGCGCCCCCACCTTTGTGTGAAGCCTGTGTACGACAAGACCACGATGTGCCGGCCTCCTTCATCCACATCGACACCCAAAAGTATTCGACCGCCTGGATCGCTTTTGCCAGCGATCCATGGACCGCCAACGTGCTGGAGCGCTACCAGCGCGGCGTTGCCACCAACAACGCGCTGGCCAAGCGGTTTCACAAAATCGACCTGCAAACCGCACGCACAGCACCTGAGACGTTGGGCATGGCCCTGAATTCCTCCATCGGTTTTCAGCACGAGCATGGCTATGAAGCTGTAGAGACAGGCGATATTTTGGAATACAGCGCTCCATGGGAGCAGACCCATTTTTCCAGTGTGCATGGATTCAGCACTCGCCATCATCGCAAAGCGGTGCTGGGACGCTATGTACGCCGCCACTCCCAGAGTCACAACCTGGAAAAAGGCGTGCTGGCCCTGGTACTGCCAGACCCCGTGGGCCAGGTACAGGAAGTCAACCACCATCGCCTGGCATGGCAGCGGCAGCTGCAGGCCTATCTGGCCAGGCAGGACTACCCACACTACACCTCGCAAGTGCTCAAGCAGATGCGTGCGCTGTGTGCCCCCGCTGCAGAGAACGCCATACCCCATGTTCCTCCAACAGCCGTACAGGCCCTACCCAACAACACAGGCAAACCGCTTATTTTTGGCGACCCAGCAGGGCTGCGACGTGCGCAGCAGGTGCATCACAAAACCAAGGAACTGTTGGCACGGCTAGACGATCGCTACAGCGAAGTCAGGCGCGCCCGTTGAGAAAAGGATTACGAGGCCACCAAGGCGCTGATCCAGCAGCAAGTGGACAAGCTGGCACAAAGCTATACCGAGCGGCTGAACGACGCTTTGTTCCGCCTGATCGAGCGCAACGACTATGACGATCAATCGCCACGCTCGGTGGGCTGCTACATCCAGACCCTGGAGGCCTGTTTGCGTGGCGGCATTACCGAAGCCAGGCCCACACCCCATGCTGACGGCAGCATTCCCCCGCTCACCGGCCCCTCTGCCAAGGCCTGGAAAGCCTGGCTGAAAGATGGGCAAAGCCTGGTCTACCAAACCTTGCTGGCACGCAACCAAAGCCTGCTCCAGGCCTTGGCCCCCTCATTCAACCAACAGGGCGAGCTGGACTGGAACGATTCCGAAAAGATCTACAGCGCCGTCACCAAAGTCATAGGCAGCAGCGACCTGGGTGAACACCTGCTGCTCCCCCCGATCCAGGAGGCCATTGCCAGCGTGCAATCCGCCTATAACGACGCCGCAGGCCGCCTGGGCCAAGCTGTGGACCTGGGGGTCGAGCATGTCACCACACGCCTGAACTCTGCCACCTTGCTGCTGTACGCCCGCATACACACCACCCAGCTCTCGGTGCAAATGCAGATAGGCGAGTACTACAAGCTGATGTGTGAGGGCGTCTGGGACAAGCTCCAGCAATCTGCAGCCGCCGTAGACAAGGCGCCCACCAAGGTGCGCTCGGTGCTGGCCGGCGGGGTGCTCAGCCTGTCCTTGAGCGACCCCAAGCTGGCCGAAAAAATCATTCCCGTTGTGCTGTGGGTACAAGGCAGTGCCGAGGCCCTGAGCCAACGCTTTGGCAGTAGCGGCCTGGCACAGGCCCAGCGCCAAACCCGCCTGACCGCCCAACAGCTGATGGCCCAGCTAGGCAAGCTCAAAGTGCTGGCAGGCACGCTACAGCCCGGCGCGCACAAGCTGCTCAGCGGGCTGCAACTGCACAGCGCCCAGGCCGCCAGCCTGGTGCGCTCCGGCCTGAGCATGGGCCGCAACATGACCCACATCGGCCTGGGCACCGTGGGCAAGGCGGATCTGCTGTTTGCGGTGGCCGGCACCTATCTGCTGGCCGCAGGCATGCGCAAATCCATCAAGACGGCAGAGGACACCTTGGGCGCCAAACATGACGAAGCCATTACAGCCCTGTACGGCGCTTATGTGACCGTGGTGGGGGGAAGCATAGAGGTGCTGGGCAAAACCATGGAGGGCGGTGCTCAGCAGGCACAGAAAGTATTGCGCCTACAAGGCGCTAGTGCCAGCTCGGTCACTCAAATCGCGAAAGCGGGCGAAAGGCTGGCACGGTATGGAGCAGTGATTGGTTCGGTGGGGGGATATTTTGATGCGATGGTGGCGTGCAAAGCTGGAATTAGGGCCGGTAAAGCTGGCGATACTGATGCAAGTGATATATATCTAGCTTCTGCTGCTTTATCAGGTTTATCTGCAACGATTCTAAGCGTCGCGGCCTTCGCGGAGAGTACAGCGATCCTTAGCGCATCTTCAATTATTGGCGTACCTTTAATTCTTGGCCCCGTGGGCTGGGGTATATTTCTAGGCCTTACCGCCTATATTCTTTACAAATTGGCAGAAGGCCAAGAATCTTCACCATTGGAGCATTGGGCAAAATTCTGTTACTTTGGGGAATCCGAAGAAGAATTAAAATGGGCCGATGCCAATACAGCGGTAGCCGCACTCAATGTCGCTGTTTTAGGTATTGATGTCAGTCTCAATTTTGAATCAGGCGTACGAATTGATGCAAATAAAAAAGAGATAACATATCTCACTTCTCTTGAGGAAATACAGCTGCAACGTACGCCAACCTATTTCTCTCAAATCACGTACCAAATCATTATTCCTAACTACAATGCCTTGCATTCCGGATATTCTTGGCAATTGGTGGTGAAGCGTTATTCAGGCACCGAGGCCTTGTCATCAGGCCGTCACCCTCACCAAGCCGATGCTCCACCAGCAAAAGCGCTCACAAGCGTTCCCCCAAATAGCAAGTCAAAGCGCAAGTATCAGGACTATGACCCAGAAACAGTCCTGCCACGCATTCAAGAGCGATCCATAGCGACAGTAGATGGAAGTCAAAGCAATTTTCTAGTTATTCAAGGCAGCATAAATTTGCGTCAAGGCCATGATATTGATTCCGCAGAAATTCATCTGGAATACCTGCCAAATATCCATGACAAAGAAATGCTTGCAAAAATAGGTATTAAGGAATACAGCTCATGAATCAAAACCAACCACTGCTTCACAAGCCAACAAAAGGTTGGGAAGCGGATCTCCCTCTTCCCACCACGCCGCATCGTGAAATATTATCTCCATTAGGGATACCACCTAACCATATAGATAATATTTATTTTGAACTGCACACATCAAAATTTAAAAAACGCGGAATTATTATATGGTTTGGCGTTGTAGCACTATGCATTACACTAATGCAAGCAATATCAACCATTAATTCAATAATTCATGGAAAAAAATCATTATTGATTGCAATTGGCTTGATTATAATATTTATTGGGATTGTCATATCAATTTATGCAATCCGCACAGATATAAGCCCTCCTCTTGATGAGCCAATACGCTTTAATCGCAAAAGAAAAAAAATCTATTTTTATCGGTTTCAGAGTGGCGACCCTTTAAGCCGACAAGGCTGGGGCATAACTCCCGTGGTGTTTAACTGGGAAGACTTGCGCGCCGAAGCTTGGAGTCGCAGGGCACCCACTACAGGTGTCCCATTTTTTACCTGGGGTGTGGACATTGCCGTGGTCGCCCCCGGCACCAACCATGTGATCGACCGTTTTCAACTGGCTTCGAGTCGTGTTGATGGCGAGCATATGTGGGCCATGGCCCGCGCCTTTATGAACCAGGGCCCCGAGGCTCTGCCCAAGTATCCCAACCCACCACGTGACTGGAATAACGATATACCGGCCTATAACCTGGCCAGGCGCCTGGCACCCAAGGTGCAATGGCCGGCCGATATGGACCGTGAATCGCGCACTGCGCCGTAAAACGGCCTTCGACTCGGTGATCAAACTGGCAAAGCCTAGATCAGAGACAGCAAGCCAGGGCCTACGCCGGCCGCGCCGCCCCACCGCAAGACTGTCGTCCCCCTCCCAGGGGGAAGGCGCGCAGCGCCTCAGGGGGTAGTCCTCTTCGGCCACAGCACCGAGGCAATCGCCAGCATGATCAGCGCCACGGCGGCCCAGTCCTGCCAGCGCAGTTGCTCGCCCAGCCACCAGGCGCCGCTGAACACGCCGATCACGGGGATGAGCATCACGCTCAGCGTGGAGGCCACGGGTGGCAGGGTGCGGGCCAGGAAGAACCAGGTCACCTGGGCAAAGCCAATGGCCAGCGGGCCGTTGTAGAGGATGGTGACCAGGGCCGTGTGGTCCGGCCAATGCCAGAGCTGGCGCTCGAACAGCGTGGACAGCAGGCTCAGAAAGATGGCGGTGAGCAGCACCATCCAGAACGACAGCGTCATCAAGGGCACGGGCATTTCGGTGCGGCGCAGCAGCTGGGTGCCCATGGCCCAGCCGGCAGCGGCCGTCAGAATCAGGGCCACGCCCAGCGGGCTGCCCAGCGAGGCCACGGCATGCCACAGCAACAGCACCACGCCCAGGGCGGCGGCAGCCACACCAGCCCAGGCCCGGCCGGCCAGGTGCTCGCCAAACACCAGCACGCCAATCACGGCCGAGAAGATGGGCATGGTGTAGCCCAGGATGGCGGCCCGCCCGCTGGACAGCAGCGGCATGGACAGAATCATCAGGCAGTGCCACATCAGCATATTCGTCAGCGTCAGCAGGGCCAGCTTGCCCCAGGCCGCGCGCGGCACCGTCCACGGCGCTTTTTGCTGCCACAACACCAGCGCCAGCACCGGCACGGCCAGCCACATGGCAATCATGCGAAAAGTGAGCGGGGGGAAATGCGCCACGCCCACTTTCATGATGGGCCAGTTCAGCCCCCAGACGATGGTGAGCAGTACCAATAAGACAAGTTGGCGCGAGGTAAAACGGGGCAGGGAGGCAGACATAGGTAACTGATTGTGCCTACAAGCTGGCCCGCATGCAGGGACTCCCCGGTCTGCGCAAGCCGGCATTCAGGCCGCCCATTTAAAATTACGCCCCATGAATTTTCTCGACATGCTGCGCGACGCGTCCACGCGCAATGACTCCATGCTGTGCGTGGGTCTGGACCCCGAACCCAGCCGCTTTCCTGCGGCCATGCAGGGCGACGCGTCGAAGATTTACGACTTCTGCGCCGCCATCGTCGATGCCACCCACGATCTGGTGAACAGCTTCAAGCCCCAGATTGCCTACTTTGCCGCCCACCGCGCCGAAGACCAGCTGGAAAAGCTGATGGCCCATATGCGCCGTGTGGCCCCCCATGTGCCGGTGATTCTGGACGCCAAGCGTGGCGATATCGGCTCCACGGCCGAGCAGTACGCCAAGGAGGCCTTCGAGCGCTACGGCGCCGACGCCGTGACCCTGTCGCCCTTCATGGGGTTTGACTCCATCACGCCCTATCTGAAGTACGAGGGCAAGGGTGCCTTTCTGCTGTGCCGCACCTCCAACCCCGGTGGCGACGATCTGCAGGCCCAGCGCATGGCCGATCTGCCCGGCCAGCCCGCCATGTTCGAGCATGTGGCCAAGCTGGCCCAGGGCCCGTGGAACACCAATGGCCAGCTGGGCCTGGTGGTGGGTGCCACCCGCCCGCATGAAATCGAGCGTGTGCGCGCCGTGGCGCCCAGCCTGCCGCTGCTGATCCCCGGTGTGGGCGCCCAGGGCGGCGACGCCGTGGCCACGGTGAAGGCCGCCAAGATCGGTGGCGGCCCCATCATCATCAACTCCTCGCGCGCCATTTTGTATGCCTCGCAAGGCGAGGACTTTGCTGCAGCCGCCCGCAAGGCCGCGCAGGACACCCGCGCCACGCTGCAGGCTGCGGCGCGCAGCTAAGCCCTCCCCCGCGGCGCACAGACCGTCGTCATGCAGCTCAAGTGGCTGGAAGACTTTGTGGCCCTGGCGCAGGAGCGCAGCTTTACCCGTGCCGCCGAGCTGCGCCATGTGACCCACCCGGCCTTTGGCCGGCGCATACGCGCGCTGGAGGCCTGGGCCGGCACCCCGCTGGTGGAGCGTGAAGGCAGCCCGGTGCGGCTGACGCCGGCGGGCGAGGTGTTTCTGGATTCGGCCGAGCAAATCGTGCGCACCCTGGCCCAGTCGCAGGAAGAGCTGCGCGCCGCCGCCGGCCGCCAGGCCCACACCATCACCCTGGCCACCGGCCGCACGCTGGCACGCACCGTGGTGGCCGACTGGCTGGCGCTGCAACCCACGCTGCTGCAGTCCAGCGAGCTGGTGGTACGCACCACCGCCATGCAGCAGGCCGCACAGATGCTGGTGCAGGGCCAGGCCGACTTTGCCCTGCTCTACCACCACCCCACGCTGGCACCGGGCCTGGACACCCGCCAGTTCCACTATCTGCATGTGGCCTCGGACAAGCTGGTGCCCGTCTCCCGCGCCGATGCCACGGGCGCAGCCCGCTACCCTTTTCAGAGCAGCCCCCCTGTGCCCTACCTGGCCTATGCGCGCCCCCTGGCCCTGGGCCGGCTGGTGGAAGACCACCTGGCCAACCACCGCCAGGCCCCGCGCCTGCACCGGCTGGTGGAATGCGACAGTGCCGATGCCGTGCATGAATACGCCCTCAAAGGCCTGGGCGTTGCCTGGCTGCCCTGGTCCATGGTGCATGCCGACTGCAAGAGCGGCATGCTGGCCCTGGCCGGCAGCGCGGCCATGGAAATCCGCTTCGATGTGCGCATTTACCGCCCCAAAAGACGACTGAATTCCTCGGCCGAAGGCTTCTGGCAAGCTCTGCACGCTGTGTAATGCACTTTTTGCATACCCTGATAACGGCACGGACATGTGCCGTTTTGGCACCAGACTTGCAAGTCTTGGTCGCACAATTCGCAACAAATTCCCTGAAGAACGCTCCCCCCTCTTCCTGAAGGACAGATATTCATGACCCGCACAATCCTGCGCCGCACCCTGCTGGCCTGCGCCGCTGCCCTGGTGGCCGCCCCCGCCCTGGCCGCTGACGCTGCCTACCCCACCAAGCCCGTGACCATCGTCGTCGGCTACCCCGCCGGCGGCTCCACCGACCTGGTGGGCCGCCTGGTGGCCAATGAGATCGAAAAACACCTGGGCCAGACCGTGGTGGTGGAAAACCTGGGCGGTGCCGGCGGTGCCATCGGCGCCCAGAAGGTGGCCAATGCCAAGCCCGACGGCTACACCCTGCTGGTGGGTGCCAACAACGAACTGGCCATTGCCGGCCTGGTGAACAAGGCCGTGAAGTACAAGCCCACGGACTTCACCGCCATCGGCATGGTGGCTTCCCAGCCCATGGTGCTGGTGGCCTCGCAAAAAGCCAATGTGAAGAACACCCGCGAGTTCATCGACCTGGTGAAATCCAAGCCCGGCGCCACCAGCTACGGCTCCTCCGGTGTGGGCACGGCCCTGCACCTGGCTGGCGAAATGATGAAGGACCAGGGCAAGATCAATATGCAGCACGTGCCCTACCGCGGCGTGCCGGCACTGACCAACGACATCCTGGGCAACAACATCGAGTTCGGCGTGTTCGTGCTGTCCTCCGGCCTGCCCCTGATCAAGTCCGGCAAGGTCGTGGCCCTGGGCACCACCGAGTCCAAGCGCTACGCACAGACGCCGGACATCCCGGCCCTGGCCGAGCAGCCCGAGTTCAAGAACGTGAACATCAACAGCTGGTTCTCGCTGATGGGCCCGGCCAACATGCCCGCCCCCATCGTCGCCAAGATCAAGGCCGCGCTGGACAAGACCATGGCCGCCCCCGAGTTCCGCAAAAAGATGGAAGACGCCGGCGCCCAGGTGATGGACCCCAAGATCAACGCCAGCCAGTACATCAGCACCGAAATCGGCAAGTACAAAAAGATTGTGGACGTGGCCAAGATCGAACTCTGATCGCACTGCTTCACAAAAAAGCCCCTGCAGCCTTGCCGCAGGGGCTTTTTGCATGGGGCTCATGCTTGGTTAAAACAGGAGCGGTCTGCGCAAATACGGCAAAGGTTTCAGATAGTTTTGACTCTGAAATTCTTTCCGTAAGCGCTATAAGTGCTCTCGTTTTTAGCGTTGCACGCGCGCAGGCGAGAGCTGTGCAGCATCCACACCCTGGGCTGTCAAAGCGGCATCCAATGCCTCACCCAGAATCAGATTGCGTGCCAGCAGGCCATAGCCGGCCGCGCTCTGTATGCCATAGCCGCCCTGGGCGGCCAGCCAGAAAAAGCCGGGCAGCGGCCGGGGCGAGGTGTCCCAGCCCACCACCAGCTCGCCGTCGGCCACAAAGCTGCGCAGCCCGGCCCAGGTATGGCTGGGGCGGCGAATTTGCAAGGTGGTGGCTTGCTCGATATGCCAGATGCCGGTGGCCACATCCAGCGCCTCGGGCTGCACATCGTGGGGCGTGGTGTCGTCGGCATTGGCGGGCGAGCCCAGCAGCTGGCCGGCGTCGGGCTTGAAGTAAAAGCTTTCGTCGGCGCTGATCACCGCCGGCCAATACGCGGCGTCCACGCCCTCGGGGGCGCTGAAGGTGAAGGCGCTGCGGCGCTTGGGCACCAGGCCTATGGGTGCGGCCCCTGCCAGCTGGCCCAGCACATCGGCCCAGGCGCCGGCGGCATTCACCACCACGGCGGCACAGGCGCTGCGGCCATCGGCCAGCGTCAGCGTCCATATGTTGGCGGAGTGGGCCAGGGCCGTGACCTCCGCGCCGCACCACAGCGCACCACCGGCCTGGCGCAGGCCGCGCAGATAGCCCTGGTGCAGGCCGTGCACATCAATGTCGCGCGCGCCCGAGTCCAGAAAACCGTCCACGATGCTGTCACCCAGCACCGGCACCAGCGCCTGCAGGCCTGCAGCATCCAGACGGCGGGCATCAGGGGAATGCGGCAGAGCCTCGGCATAGGCCGCATCCAGCAGCTCGCGCTGTTCGGCCGTGGCGATATAGAGCACGCCGCGCGGGCTGAGTATGGGAGCTTCGGCAAAGCCGGCCGGAGGCGCGTCATAAAAAGCACGGCTGGCGCGGGTCAAGGCCTGGACCTGGGCCGGGCCGTAATGCTCTTCAAACAGCGCGGCCGAGCGGCCGGTGGTGTGGTAGCCGGGCTGGGATTCGCGCTCCAGCAGCAGCACCCGTTTGCCGGCCTGCGCCAGCTGCCAACCCACGGCAGCGCCGGCCATGCCCGCGCCCACCACCACCACATCCCATATGCCTGTCTGCATCCCTGTCATTGCTTTGGTTTCTTCCCTTGTTTCACGGTTTTTTCTTGCGCAGCCTGGGCCTTCAAATACGGCTGCAGATAGCGCCCGGTATGGCTGGCCGGGTTGGCCGCCACCTGCTCGGGCGTGCCGGTGGCCACCACCTGGCCGCCGCCGGCTCCGCCCTCAGGGCCCATGTCGATGATCCAGTCCGCCGTCTTGATCACGTCCAGGTTGTGCTCGATGACGACGATGGTGTTGCCCGCATCACGCAGCTGGTGCAGCACTTTCAAAAGCAGCTCCACATCGGCAAAGTGCAGGCCGGTGGTGGGCTCGTCCAATATGTACAGCGTGCGCCCGGTGTCGCGTTTGGACAGCTCTTGCGCCAGCTTGACGCGCTGGGCCTCGCCGCCGGACAGCGTGGTCGCGCTCTGGCCCAGGCGGATATAGGACAGGCCCACGTCCAGCAGCGTTTGCAGCTTGCGGGCAATGGTGGGCACGTCTTTGAAGAAGGCGTGGGCGTCTTCCACCGTCATTTCCAGCACATTGGCAATGTCGCGGCCCTTCCACTGCACCTCCAGGGTTTCGCGGTTGTAGCGCCGGCCATGGCAGATGTCGCAGGGCACGTAGACATCGGGCAGAAAGTGCATTTCCACCTTGACCACGCCGTCGCCCTGGCAGGCCTCACAGCGGCCGCCGGCCACGTTGAAGCTGAAGCGCCCGGGCCCGTAGCCGCGCTCCTTGGCGGTGTTGGTCTCGGCAAACAGATCGCGTATGGGCGCAAACAGGCCGGTATAGGTGGCGGGGTTGCTGCGCGGCGTGCGGCCAATCGGCGCCTGGTCCACGTTGATGACCTTGTCGAAGTAACCCAGCCCTTCCATGGCCGCATGCGGCGCGGGCTCGGTGCCGGCACGGTGCAGCTGGCGTGCCACTTCGGCGTACAGCGTGTCGTTGACCAGAGTGGATTTGCCCGAGCCCGAGACCCCGGTCACGCAGGTGAACAGGCCCACGGGGAAGTCCACCGTCACCTGCTGCAGATTGTGGCCGCTGGCGCCCAACACACGCAGGGCCTGCACGCCGTGGTGCTGGGGTGCGGCGGGCTTGTCGCTGCCCGGCACCTGGGGAAAGCCGCCGGCCGCGGACGTGGCCGCCGTGCCCTCGTCCTGCTTGACCGGCAGCCAGGGCGTGCGGCGCGCAGGCACGGCAATGCAGCGCTCGCCGCGCAAGAACTGGCCGGTGGGCGAGGCCGGTGTGGCCGCCACCTCGTCAAACGTGCCCTGGGCCATGATTTGCCCGCCGTGCACGCCGGCACCCGGCCCCATGTCGATCAGGCAATCGGCAGCACGCATCATGTCTTCGTCGTGCTCCACCACGATGACGGTGTTGCCTATGTCGCGCAGGTGTTGCAACGTGGCGATGAGCCTGTCGTTGTCACGCTGGTGCAGGCCTATGCTGGGCTCGTCCAGCACATACATCACGCCGGTGAGGCCGGAGCCGATCTGGCTGGCCAGGCGTATGCGCTGGGCCTCGCCGCCCGAGAGCGTGTCAGCGCTGCGGTTGAGGCTCAAATAGCCCAGGCCCACATCGTTCAAAAAGCGCAGGCGGGCGGCGATCTCGCCCACCACCTTGGCGGCGATATCGGCCTTGGCGCCCTGCAGCTGCAGGGTCTCGAACCAGGTCTGTGCGCTAGCCAGGGTGTCACCGCCGATGTCATAAATCGCCTTGCGCTGCGCGCCCTCGCCCACACGCACAAAGCGCGCCTCACGGCGTAGGCGTGTGCCGTGGCAGTCCGGGCAGATGGCCGTGCTGCGCAGCTTGGCCAAATCGTCGCGCACCACCTGAGAGTCGGTCTCGCGCCAGCGCCGTTGGATGTTGGGAATGATGCCCTCGAAGGGGTGGCTTTTCACCAGGGTCTCGCCCTTGCGCGCGCCGCTGTCCAGCGTGTAGGTAAAGGAGATGTCCTCCTTGCCCGAACCCCACAGCACCACCTGCTGCACGGCCTCGGGCAGCTCGTCAAAGGGCGTGTCCACGCTGACCTCGTAGTGCAAGGCCACGCTTTGCAGCATGGAAAAATAGTAGCCATTGCGCCGGTCCCAGCCCTTGATGGCGCCGCTGGCCAGGCTGAGCGTGGGGAAGGCCACCACGCGTTCGGCATCAAAAGCCTCGCTCAGGCCCAGGCCGTCGCAGCTGGGGCAGGCGCCCTGGGGCGAGTTGAAGGAGAACAGGCGCGGCTCCAGCTCGGGCAGGGAGTAGCTGCACTGCGGGCAGGCAAAGCGGCTGCTGAACAAATGCTCGGCGCCAGTGTCCATTTCCAGCACCACAATGCGGCCGTTGGCCGCCGCCCCGCCTATGCGCAGCGCGGCCTCTATGCTTTCGGCCAGGCGCTGCTGCACATCGGCACGCACCTTGAGGCGGTCCACCACCACGTCCACATCGTGGCGGGCGTTTTTGTCCAGCTGCGGCAGGTGGGCGGCATCCACCACGGCGCCATCGATGCGAAAGCGGATATAGCCCTGGGCTTGCATCTGTGTGAACAGCTCGGCGAACTCGCCTTTTTTGGCACGCGCCACCGGCGCCAGCACCATGATGCGGCAGTCTTCCGGCAAGGCCAGCACGGCGTCCACCATCTGGCTCACGGTCTGGGACTGCAGCGGCAGATCATGCTCGGGGCAATAGGGCGTGCCGGCGCGGGCGTAGAGCAGGCGCAGGTAGTCGTTGATCTCGGTCACCGTGCCCACGGTGGAGCGCGGGTTGTGGCTGGCGGCTTTTTGCTCGATGGCAATCGCGGGCGACAGGCCTTCGATCAAATCCACATCGGGCTTGTCCAGCCGGCCCAGAAACTGGCGCGCATAGGCCGACAGGCTTTCCACATAGCGGCGCTGGCCTTCGGCGTACAGCGTGTCAAAGGCCAGGCTGGACTTGCCCGAGCCGGACAGGCCCGTGAGCACCACCAACTGGTTGCGCGGAATGTCCAGATCGACGTTTTTCAGATTGTGTGTGCGCGCACCGCGCACGCTGATGCAGGCGCGGCCCAGCACACCGCCCAAGGTATCGCCCAGGTAGCGGCCGGCCGAATTGCCAGAGGTGGTCACAGGGGAGCTGGAGGCAGTGGAATCTGAGGATGACGCTGGAGATGATGGTTTCACAACAAATGGCCTTCTCGACGCAAGCCCCGCCCAGGGGAAACCCACCATGATAGAGATTCGGCCCCAACCCTGCCTGGCGGCGTACAGCCGGATGACCGACAATGCGGGCTCTGCGGTGGCTGGGCCACCACATCTTTTTCTTCACCGCCCTCCTGACCTCGCTCGCGTGTCTGCCACCTCTGCTGCCCCCTCCACCCCCTCTTCCAAGATGACGCCCCAGGAGCGCAGCGCCAGCGCCAGCCTGGCGCTGATTTTTGCGCTGCGCATGCTGGGCCTGTTCCTGGTGTTGCCGGTGTTTGCGCTGGAGGCGGCCCGCTACCCCGGTGGCGATGACCCGGCCCTGGTGGGTCTGGCCATTGGCATCTACGGTCTCACACAGGCCGTGTTCCAGCTGCCGCTGGGCCTGGCCTCGGACCGCTGGGGCCGCAAGCGCGTCATCGTGGCCGGTCTGCTGGTGTTTGCCGCAGGCAGCCTGCTGGCCGCCATGGCCGATTCCGTCACCGGCCTGCTGGCTGGCCGCGCCTTGCAGGGTGCGGGCGCCGTGTCTGCAGCCGTCACCGCTTTACTGGCCGACTTGACGCGCGGCAGCGTGCGCACCGAGGCCATGGCCATGGTGGGCGGCAGCATAGGGCTGACGTTTGCGCTGGCCCTGGTGCTCAGCCCGCTGCTGGCTGCCTGGGGCGGCCTGCCCGGCATTTTTGGCCTGACCTGTGCCCTGGCCCTGGCTGGCATCTGCGCCGTGCTGTGGGTGGTGCCGGCCGAGCCCACGCAGCATGCCGATGCGCCACGTGCGCATTTCTCCGAGCTGCTGCGCCACGGCGATCTGCTGCGCCTGAACCTGGGCGTTTTTGTGCTGCACACCGTCCAAATGGCCATGTGGGTGGCCGTGCCGGCCATGCTGGTGCAGGCGGGGTTGGCGAAGGCCGCGCACTGGCAGGTGTATCTGCCCGCCGTTCTGCTGTCCTTTCTGGCCATGGGACTGTTGTTTTCCATGGAACGCAAGGGCCGGCTACGCGCCGCGCTGCTGGGCGCCATCGCCCTGGTGCTGGTGGTGCAGATCGGCCTGGGTCTGCTGGCCGCCAGCGGCACCATTCCCACCGTCTGGTGCATGGCGCTCTTGATGCTGGTGTTCTTCTGCGGCTTCAACACCCTGGAAGCCAGCCAGCCCAGCATGGTCTCGCGCATGGCGCCGGCGCCGCTGCGCGGCACGGCCCTGGGGGCTTACAACACCCTGCAGTCGCTGGGCCTTTTTGCCGGCGGCGCCCTGGGTGGCGCCCTGGCCAAATGGGCCGGCGCCCCCATGCTGTTTGCCGCCACGGCCTTGCTGTGCGTGCTGTGGCTGGTGGTGAGCTGGCCCCTGCGCCCGGTGGGCCGCACCGGCCGCTGATATATGGCCCTGACGACCCAGGCCTTAAAGCAGAGCAGTGTGTGCTTGCTGCACAACGGTTTCAGATGGAAAAGCCTTTGAAACCATGATGCTCAAAGCTTGAGGCGCTCACTTTTTTCATTTCTTCACGGACAAGCGTACACCGCTTGGCACGATCCGGCCCACCTGCGTTATGCTGCGTGCCTGCAGCCTACCGGAGGGGGCTGCACCTACCGATTTGGCCGGGGCCCCTCCCCTACTTTCCCTGGCTAGCTACACAGGATTTTTCTACCCATGGCATCCGTCAACAAAGTCATCATCGTCGGCAATCTGGGCCGCGACCCCGAAATGCGCACCTTCCCCAGCGGGGACCAGGTGGCCAATGTGACCATTGCCACCACCGACCGCTGGCGCGACAAGAACACCGGCGAAAACAAGGAATCCACCGAGTGGCACCGCGTGGTGTTCAACGGCCGCCTGGCCGAGATCGTGGGCCAGTACCTGCGCAAGGGCTCGCAGGTGTATGTGGAAGGCTCCATCCGCACCCGCAAGTGGACCGACCAATCCGGCCAGGAGCGTTACAGCACCGAAATCCGCGCCGACACCATGCAAATGCTGGGCTCGCGCCAAGGCATGGGTGGCGGCCAGAACCAGGGTTACGGCGATGACGCCGGCTACGGCGACAACGGTGGCGGTGGCTACGAAGCCCCGCGCCGCCCCGCCGCAGCGCCCGCCCCCCGTCCCGCTGCCGCTCCCCGCATGGCTCCACCCGCTGCGGCGCCTGCGCCCATGGCCCCGCCACCCCAGCGCGCAGCTTCGGGTTTTGACGATATGGATGACGACATCCCTTTCTGATCCACGACCTCTGCAGGTCTGAACAAAAAAGCCCCGGGTGCCAAGCACCTGGGGCTTTTTTGTTCACACAGCAAATCCGGACATTGCCGACATGTTCTGGAAGCATTGCTGCGTAATCAAGCAATCTTTTCATTTGCAAACAATGCAGTCGCCTGGCTCCAAACCAGCGTCTGGCATATTCGAATGCCATAGATCGCACTCGCACGCAGCCCTGGGCACCAGCGCATAGAGCAAGGCCATAGGGCAAGGCGGTGATCGCCACGCAGCACCTACAACACAAGCCCATGCCAGACGGCATGGCTCCAGAGGAGTGAGGCATGCAGAGCAAGGTGGTGGAAAGCCTGGTCAAGGGCAAGCTCACGGCAGATCTTTGCGAAGATATCGTGCATATCTCGGAGCACTACATCGCCATCATCGACGGAGCCACCTCCTTGGTGGACCACGGCACCCGCAAGCGGCCCGGCAAAATCATGGCCGAGCTGGTGGATGCGGCCTTGCACGATATGGAGCCCCAGTTGGAGGCGCCCGCGTTTTTCAGGGCACTGAGCCTCCACGTGGCCCAGGCGCTGGCACCGCTTTGGCATGAAGAGAACGAGCGCCCCACGGCTTCGCTGCTGGTGTATTCGCGCAACCGTGCAGAAATATGGGTGCTGGGAGACGGCTGGGCCTGCATCGACGATGAAGTCCATCAATTCAGCATTCCCTACGCCGATGCCTATACCTTGCTACGCTGCACCTATTTGCACGCCTTGATCGCGTCGGGCACCACTGTGGCATCCCTGATCGAGCAGGATCCGACCTTGGCGCTGATCTCGCCCTTTATTCGCAAGCAATCCAAAATACAAAACCGCCTGCCGCTGCCCTATGGGTATGGCGTCATGGATGGATCGCCAGACTGCAGCCACTACGTGCGCGTGCTGCCCGTAGGCCCTGGCAAGCAGGTGATTCTGGCCTCCGACGGCTACCCCCTGATCCACAACAGCCTGGCGGCCTCCGAGGACTATCTGCAAGCCCTGCTCAGCAGAGACCCGCTGATGATTCATGAGCATCCACAGGTCAAGGGGCTGCGGCCTGGCCAGGTTTCTTTCGATGACCGCAGCTATATACGGTTCATGACCTAGACCTGCTGCATGGACCGCCGAGGCATGCCTGCTGCCTGCGCCAGCAGTCCACCGGCATCCTCCTTGTCCACACTGCGCTCGAGCAGTTGTTTGATTTCCTTGGCCACTTCTGCGCTGCAGACTGCGCTAGCGCCAGGCTGCAGTAGACTGCTGTCCGAACCCGCTTTCTTAAGCACGCACCCACATCTGCACGAATGCGCAAGGCCGATGAGCGCCAAGCCTCGGCAGCCGCTTTTCTGGCTTTCGGCCTCTCCCGCCATGCCTTCCTATCCCGACACCCATTACGCAGCCGAATGGCAGCATTGCCTGCAGACCACGCCTGCTGCGGCCCTGGCCCAGGTACAGCGCCTGGCGCAGCAGCACCAGCAAGAATTGGCGGCACACTTTTATGAGCAGATGCTGCAAGACAGCGTGGCCGCACCGCTGCTGGACCATGAGCAGGTGCAGCGCCGCCTGAATGCCTCCATGCAGGCCTGGATTGCCGGCGTGTTCCAGGCCACACCAGAGCAGGACCTGCTGCCCCTGGTGGCCCAGCAAAAGCACATCGGTGATGTGCATGCGCGCATCAATATTCCCATGCATGTGGTGCTGCGTGGCGCCCGGGCGCTGAAAGACCGCATGTATGCGCTGCTGCAGCCC
The DNA here is from genome assembly GCA_031277855.1 of Acidovorax sp. Lineage (GTDB taxonomy): Bacteria > Pseudomonadota > Gammaproteobacteria > Burkholderiales > Burkholderiaceae_C > Comamonas. Next base: position 18,141 of record JAITLO010000035.1, read on the forward strand.
GCGCCGGAGTCTGGCGCCGAGGGACTGATCTCCCGCGTGATGGACCTGACCATGGAAATCATGGGCCAGGCCTATGCCCGCTCCCACGACCAGCATTCCCAGGCCAAGGAGGCCTACCGGCATTTCGCCCTGGCCCAGAATGTCTCCACCGAGCGCGAGCGCCGCCGCGCCAATTTGCTGGACTGGGAAAACCAGCTGATGTTCGCCCACGCCGTGGGCAGTGACACGGCCCAGCTGCCACAGCTGGGACAGTCGGAATTTGGCCTGTGGTTCCGCCACAAGGGTGCCCATGTGTTCCAGGGCACACCGGAATGCGCCACCATCTTGACCACCATGGAGGCCATAGACCAGCAGCACCTGCCCGCCATCCTCCAGGCCGACGCATCTGCCGCCGACAAGCTGGCCCTGCTGCATACGCTGCGTGACCATGCCCGCCGCATTGCGTTTTTGCTGGATTCGCTGTTCGAGCAATCCGGCGCCATGGAAACCGGGCGCGACGTGCTGACCCGTTTGCTCAACCGCAAGTTTCTGCCCGTGGTGCTGGACAAGGAGGTGCATTACGCGCGCCGCAGCGGCCACAGTTTTGCGGTGCTGGCCATCGATCTGGACCATTTCAAGTCGGTCAACGACAGCTACGGCCATGAGGCGGGTGATCTGGTGCTGCAACAGGTCGCCACGGCGCTGAGCCAGCACAGCCGAGGGGGCGACTATCTGTTCCGCCTGGGTGGCGAAGAGTTCATCTTGCTGTTGGTGGACTGCTCGGCCGAGATGGCGCAGCGCACCGCCGAGCGCATGCGTGCCCAGCTGGCCAGCGAGGTGCTGAACCTGCCCCATGGGCAGACGCTGCAGATCACCATCAGCGTGGGCGTGGCCTTGTTCAACGGCCACCCCGACTACCAGACCCTGCTGCGTCGCGCCGATACAGCCCTCTACCAGGCCAAGCACCTGGGCCGCAACCGCGTGGAAATGGCCCGCGATTGAATGCATGACGCAGGCACCGCCCTTTCTGCTTCAACGCAAAATACCCAATTGCAGTGATAGGCACATCAGCAAGACTGGGCCATAGTCTGCCCCATCTGCTGTTGCCACCATGTCCTTGCTCACCCCACTCACTCCTGACCTTGCCCTGCCAGCACCTGTGTTGGTGGTGGAAGACGATGCCTTCATCCGCCAACGTCTGGTACGCATTTTGATGATGTTGGGCTACCACGATGACGCCCTGCTGCAGGCCGACACGCTGACGCAGGCGCGGCGCATCACCGCCGAGACGCCGGTAGCCCTGGCCCTGGTGGACCTGGGTCTGCCCGATGGCAATGGCATAGAGCTGATTACCGAGCTGCGCCAAACCGATCCTGCCCTGGGCATTTTGGTGATCTCTGCCTGGAGCACCGAAGATGTGCTGCTGGGCGCGCTGCGCGCTGGCGCTACCGGCTATGTGCTCAAGGAACGCGACGACCTGGAGGTTTCGCTATCCATACGTAGCGTGCTGCGTGGCGGCGCCCCCATAGACCCGTTTATTGCCCGCCGCATCATTGCCGAGCTGCGCCCCGCCGAATCTCCCAAGGAGCCAGATACCCCTGAAGCCGCACTCAGCACCCGCGAGGCCCAGATTCTGAGCCTGGTGGCCGAAGGCCTGGCCAACCGCGAGATCGCAGAGCAACTCCACCTCTCCCGCTACACGGTCGAATGCCATATCAAGCACATCTACCGCAAGCTGGCTGTGTCCTCCCGTGTGCGGGCCATCAGCCTGGCCCGTTCGCGCGGCCTGATCGACTGAGCCTGGCCATGCGCTGGTGCTTGTGGCTGCTGTACAGCGTCATCGGCGCGCTTGGCTGGGCCACCTCCGCCCAGGCCGAGACGGCAACGCCAGCGTTTTGCGCTCCCCGCATTCTGTCCGTCCATGCCCAGCGCACCACCGGAGAAAGCCCGCCCCCTGCCGACCCCACCGCTGGAGATTGGACGCCGGTGCAACTGCCCGATCATTGGCAGCACCGCTGGCCCGAGCACAACGGCGCCGTGTGGTATCGCATTGACTGGCAGGTGGACTGCCTGCATGCCGAGTCCCCCATTGCCTTGACCGTAGACCGCATGGTTCTGGCCGGTGCGGTCTATGCCAACAAGGATTTGCTGTGGCGCGACCGGCACCTGCAGGAGCCGCTGTCCCGCAGCTGGAATCTGCCGCGCTACACGCTCTTGCCCACCTCTTCTTTGCATACAGGGCTCAACCATATCTGGGTGCGGGTACATGGCATCACCACCCAAACCCCCGGCCTGGGGAAGGTGCACCTGGGTGACCCACTCTTGCTACACCAGGCACATGCACAGCGCTGGTGGGACTTGCGCACCCTGAGCTTCGCCAATCTGATGGTGTCTGGTGTGCTGGGTACCTTGTTTCTGTGTGCCTGGTTGCTGCGCCGCTCGCATACGGTGTATGGCTGGTATGCCTTCAACTGCGCTTGCTGGGTCTTGTTCACCGCCAATATTCTGGCCACCGAGGCCTGGCCCTTTCCCAGCACCATGGCCATGGCCCGGGCCAATTTGCTGCTGTTCGTGCTGTTTTGCTTCAGCTACTGCCTGTTCAGCTGGCGCTATGGCGGCCAGCAGTTCCCCAGGGTGGAACGCCTGCTGTACGGGGTCACCGGCCTGAGCAGTGCCTATGCAGCGCTCGCCCCCGACACGCCGCTGACTGTGGCAGCGCCCCCAATCACCCTTCTGTTTCTACTCATCGCCCTGGCCAACACCTTGCAACTGCCCTGGCATGCCTGGCGCACACGCAAGTCCACGGACATGGTCTTTGCGCTGTGCATGCTGGTCTCCATGGCCGCAGGCCTGCATGACATGGCCTTGCTGCTGGTCGGGACCTCGGGCCCTCCGCTCATTCCCTATACCGCCCTGCTCACCATGCTGGCCCTGTCCATCATGCTGGGGCGAGAAGTGACGCGCAATATGCAGCGCATTGAAGACTTCAACCAGGAGCTGACCGACAGCGTGGCCCAGGCCTGCGACGAGCTCAGCCACACGTTGGAACGCGAGCACCAACTGGCGCTGCGCCATTCGCGCCTGCAGGAGAGGATGCGGCTGACCCACGATCTGCATGACAGCCTGGGCGGGGCGCTGGTGCGCTCCATCGCCTATGTGGAACAGGTCCAGCAACCGCTGGCCAACACCCAGATGCTGTCCATGCTCAAGCTGATGCGCGACGATTTGCGCCAGATGATCGACCACAGCACCAGCACCCAGGCCGAGCTGCCGCCCACTCCGATCGCCTGGGCCGCGCCGCTGCGCCACCGCTTCATTGCCTTGTTCGATGCGCTGGACATCCAGTCCCACTGGCTGATTCCGCAGCATTGGAGCCAGTCCCCCAGTGCCTTGCAATGCCTGAATCTGACGCGGGTGGCCGAAGAGGCGCTGACCAATGTGCTCAAGCACAGCCAGGCCACCGAGGTGCATATTGAGCTGCTCCAGCCCTGGCCGCAGACCCTGCTGCTGCGGGTGCGCGACAACGGCGTGGGCTTTGATGTGGCCGCCATGCACCAACACAGTCTGGGAGTGGGCATGCGCAGCATGCGCGCACGCCTGGAGCGTTTTCAGGGCGGGCTGGAAATCCAGTCCGCGCCCGGTGCCACCATCGTGGTGGCCCAGTTGCAGCTGGATGCAACGGCCACCACCGCTTCAGCGCCCGCAGCAGCGCGGGAGCACACGCTCAGCGCGGGTCCACCGTCGCAATAATGCCGCCGCCCAGGCAGACTTCGCCGTCATAGAGCACGGCCGACTGGCCAGGCGTGACGGCCCATTGCGCCTCGGGAAAGTCCAGACGGAAGCCGCTGTCACTGGCCTGCGAGATCAACGCCGGCGAGTCGGGCTGGCGGTAGCGGGTTTTGGAGCCATAGGCCTTGCCCTCGGCCGGCGCATGACCAGCCACCCAGCTGATCTGGTCGGCCAGCAGCGACTGCGACAGCAGCCAGGGGTGGTCATGGCCTTGCACCACGCGCAAGGTGTTTTTGTCCAGTTCCTTGCGTGCCACAAACCAGGGAGCATGGTCGCCAGCGCCGCGCGCCGCGCCTTTTTCCTTGACCCCACCAATGCCCAGTCCGGAGCGCTGGCCCAGGGTGTAGAAGGACAGGCCCACATGCTTGCCCAGCTTGCGGTTGCGGTCGTCCAGAATGGGGCCAGGTTCCTTGCTGATGTAGCGGTTCAGAAAGTCACGGAAAGGCCGCTCGCCGATGAAGCAGATGCCGGTGGAATCTTTTTTCTTGGCATTGGGCAGGCCAATTTCCTCGGCAATGCGGCGCACCTCGGTCTTGCACAGCTCGCCCACCGGGAACATGGCCTTGGACAGCTGGGCCTGGTTCAGGCGGTGCAGAAAATAGCTCTGGTCCTTGCTGGCATCCACGCCCTTGAGCAGCTCGAACAGGCCGGAGCCCTGGTTCTGGCGCACGCGTGCGTAGTGGCCGGTGGCGATTTTTTCCGCCCCCAGGCGCATGGCGTGGTCCAAAAAGGCCTTGAACTTGATCTCGGCATTGCACAGCACGTCCGGATTGGGCGTGCGACCGGCCTGGTATTCGCGCAGAAATTCGGCAAACACCCGGTCCTTGTACTCGGCAGCAAAGTTCACATGCTCGATCTCGATGCCAATCACATCGGCCACGGCCGCCGCGTCGACAAAGTCGATATTGGAGGAGCAGAACTCGCTGTCGTCGTCATCTTCCCAGTTCTTCATGAAGATGCCGACCACGTCATGGCCTTGCTGTTTCAACAGATAGGCCGTCACCGCGGAATCCACACCGCCCGAAAGACCCACCACAACCCGATGTTTCGTCATAGTGGTGGATTATCCCAGCCCACCGACAGACAGGGGTCTGCGGGGATAAACAGGAGGTAGCCGTCGTTCAGAACGTGTTCTCAGGCCGCCGCCACAATCGGCACCGTAGGCAGGGGAATGGAGTAAATGCTGGGGTCGGCATGGAACATGTCCAGGCCAAAACGCCGGCCCGCCAGGTAGTCGCGTGCGCTTTGCAGCACCATGGGGCTGCGGTGGCGCGCGGCACTGGCTTCCATTTCTTCCAGCGTCATCCACAGGGTGCGGATCACGCCATGGTCCAGCGCCCTGCCTTCATGGAAGGCCCCCAGCTCCCCGGTGAAGGTAAAGCGCAGATAGGTGATGTCCGAGCCGGTGCGGGTGCGCACAAAGCGGTTCATGTACACGCCGACCAGGGCCGTGGGCGTGAAGTCGTGGGCCGTCTCTTCCAGCACCTCACGCACGCAGGCCTGGATGGGGGTTTCTGCCGGGTCCAGGTGGCCGGCCGGCATGTTCAGGCGCAAGCCGTCCGCCGTGTCTTCTTCCACCAGCAGAAAGCGGCCCTCGCGCTCGATCACGGCCGCTACGGTCACATTGGGTTTCCATCGATTGGGCATGGCGGGCATTATCACCATGTGGCCGGCCCCGCCCCATTCACAACCCTTGGGCCCGCTGTCAGACGGTAGACAACGGGGTCAGAACCTGTTGGGCCTGCCGCCGGCTACCAATGCCGCACCATATAGACCGCGTCCTCGCCATAGCTGTGCAAATGGGCTTGTTGCTGTGCGTCTTCCAGGCTGGCTGGCGCAAAACCCTGCCGGCTCCAGTAGCTGTCCGCCCCCCGCACGGCCACCAGCGCCGCCTGGCGCACCCCGCGCGCGCTGGCCTGCTCCAGGGCCGATTCCAGCAGCTTGCGGGCCAGGCCCTGGCCAGCATGGGCGGGGTTCACCGCCATATCGTGCAAATACAGCACCGAGGCCTGGGGCTGGGCGGCAAAGTCCCCTTCCAGCGGCGTCACCTTGCCAAGACCAGACCAATAGGCCGCCAGATAGGCCACCAGCTGCTCGTTTTGCTGTGCCGCCCAGGAGCAGTGGTGGGGCGCTTGCAGGCGGCGGGCAAAAACGGCCTCGCTCTCGGAGAATTCCGCGCCATAGCACAGAGTTTGGATATGCAGCACGCCGCCCACATCGGCTGGCGTGAGCGCACGCAGCTGCAGGGAAGGGTGATGTGCAGTGGAAGCAACAGAACTCGACATGCCTGGATTATCGGCCGCCAGCGCTTGGCGGGGCTTGCGCTGGCGCAGTAGCCGCAAGCCAGGGTTCGCTATCGATTTGCAAGCATTACCACCTTATTCTGCAAGCCCTTCAATCCATCCACTCCCTGCGTATGACATCGATCTCCGCCCCCAGCTGCAGAAAATGCTCCACCAGAACCGGGTCAAAGTGCCGACCCGCCTGATCACGCAAATAGGCCAATGCATCTTCCACGCTCCAGGCTTTTTTGTAGGGGCGCACCGTGGTCAGGGCGTCAAACACATCGGCAATGGCCACCATGCGCGCCTCCAGCGGGATATCGGGGCCAGAAAGCCCCTGGGGGTAGCCGCTGCCGTCCCATTTTTCATGGTGGGTCAGGGCAATCGTACGTGCCATCTGCAGCATGGGGAAAGCATGCTCGCCAATGATTTCCGCCCCCAGCTGCGGGTGGGTGCGCATGACGTCCCATTCCGCCGCATCCAGCGCCCCGGGCTTGAGCAGCACGGCATCGGGGATGCCTATCTTGCCCACATCGTGCATGGGCGCGGCATTGAGCAGGTCTTCCACCCATTCAGGGCCGCAGCCATAGGCCTGGGCCAGCGCCCTGGCGTACAGGCTCATGCGGATCACATGCTTGCCGGTCTCGTTGTCCTTGTATTCCGCCGCACGCCCCAGGCATTGCACGATCTGCAGGCGTGACTGGCGCAGGGCCTCGGCCCGTACCAGGGACAAATGCGTGCGCACACGGGCGCGCACCACCGGGGCGCGCAAGGGCTTGACGATGTAGTCCACCCCACCCAGGGCAAAGCCGCGCTCCTCGTCCTCGCTATCGGACAGTGCGGTGACAAAGATCACCGGTATGGCTGCCGTGACGCTGTCGGCCTTGAGGCGCTCGCATACGGCATAGCCATCCATGCCCGGCATCATCACGTCCAGCAAGATCAGGTCGGGCTTTTGCTGGGCCAGCTGCAGCGCCTTGTTGCCGTCGGTGGCAAACAGCAGGCGGTAGTCGTCCTGCAGCAGCTGGCGCAGCACATGCAGATTGGTGGGCTCGTCGTCCACCACCAGAATGCGTTTGCGCTGGTCCAAAGGCGGTGTCGTCCTGGCCTCGGCGCCAGGGTTTAGCGGGGTATCCATTGTTGTTTCAAGGCATGTGCGCAGGCCAGGGCGCGGTCAAAGTCAAAAGCATCCACGGCTTCTTGCAGCGGCAAGATGGCATCGCCGGGCAGGTGTTGCTGCAAGCCAGCCAGTGCCGTGCTGGCCAGCTCGCCGCCTGCCAGGGCTTCTATGGTCTGGTCCAGCCATTGCTGCAGTTGCGCCTCCGACACCTGTGGCGGCGCGGCGGGGGCTTCGCTGCCCCGCGCGCTGCCGGCTTGTCCCTGTAGCGAGGTGTTCAGCTGGGTCAGTGCCTCGCGCAGCCCCTGCAGCTGACTATCCGCCAGGGCTTCGTCGGACTGCTGGGCCGCAGCCTCCAGCGTGGAGGCCAGGGTATAAATCGCGGTCAACGCCAGATTGCCAGCGGCACCGCGCATGCGGTGGGCACCACCGGCCAGAGCGACCCAGTCCTGGGCCACACGCAGATCCTGCAGGCGCAACACATGGCCAGGCTGCTCCTTGGCAAAGTGGCGCAGCGCCCGCTGCAGCGCTTCCATGCTGCCCCAGCGTTGCAGGCCTGCGTTCCAGTCGATGACGGGCAGCTCCTCCGCCATGGCGGGGGGCTGGGCCGGGCTGCTGGGTGGAACGGCCTCGCGCAGCTGCGCGTCAATGCGCAGCACACGGGCCATTTCGGCATACAGCTTGGCCAGCTCCAGTGGCTTGTTGGCAAAACCGTCCATGCCCGCAGCGCTGGCGGCGCGGCGGTCTTCCTCCAGCACGCTGGCCGACAGGGCCACGATGGGCACCGGCGTGCGCTGGTGCTGCACCTCCCAGGCGCGCATGGCGCGTGCGGCCTCCAGGCCATCCATGCCGGGCATTTGCAGGTCCATCAGCACCAGGTCGAAGTGCTGCTGTTGGAACAGCGCCAGCGCCTCGGCACCATCGCTGGCCAGGCTCACGCGGTGGTGGGCCTTGCTCAGGTGAATGTCCAGCAGCTCCAGGTTTTCGCGCACATCGTCGGCCGCCAGAATGCGCAGCGACGGCAGCTCGGCAAAGCGGCGCGGGCTGCTGGCATCGGGCCGCTGCCCGGGTGACAGCGGCAGCACCACGCGGAACACGCTGCCCGCCCCCGGATTGCTGTCCACTTCGATGCGCCCCCCCATCAACTCGGCCAGCTGGCGCGAGATGGTGGTTCCCAACCCCGTGCCACCGTACTGGCGGGTGGTGGAGGCATCGGCCTGGGCAAAGGGGTCGAAGATGCGGCGAATCTGCTCAGGCGCAATGCCTATGCCGGTGTCCTGCACGGCCAGGCACAGCTGTCCGTCACCATAGTCCACGGCCACGGTCACCCCGCCTTGCTCGGTGAACTTGATGGCATTGCCCACCAGGTTGATCAAAATCTGCTGCACGCGCAGTGCGTCGCCCACCAGGAACTCGGGCACGACGGCGGCGAATTCCTGCCGCAGATACAGGCCTTTTTTGTCGGCATTGATGCGCAGCGATGCCAGGATTTGCTCGCACAGCTCGCGCGGGCTGAAGGCTTCTTGCTCCAGCTCCATGGCACCCTTGTCCAGCTTGGCCGTATCCAGAATATCGTTGAGCAGGCGGAGCATGGAGCGTGCCGCGTAATGCACCGTGCTCAGATAGCGCGACTGCTGGGTTTGCAGCGGGGTATCCAGCAAGGCCTCGGTAAAGCCAATGATGGCATTCATGGGCGTGCGGATCTCGTGGCTCATATTGGCCAAAAAGGTGCTGCGCGCGGCCGCTGCGGCCTCGGCATGCTCCTTGGACAGCAGCAGCTCCTGCTCCATCTTGCGCCGCTCTGTCAGGTCGGTGATGAGCTGCACCACCTTGAAGGGCTTGCCCCCGGCATCCAGAATGGGGTGGTAGCTGCTTTGCACCCACAGCAGGCGCCCACCCTGGCCCACGCATTGGTACTCACCACCATCGGCCCGGCCGCTGCGCAGCGTCTGCCACAGCTGCTGGTAGCTGGGGTCGGCCGCACGCCCGGGGGTGCACAGCAGACTGTGGTGCTGGCCCAGCACCTGATGGTGGGCGTAGCCGAACAACTGGCAGAAGTTGTCGTTGGCCGACAGCACCTGGCCCGCCAGGTCGTACTCCACCACGGCCTGTGCGCTGTTGATGGCACTCATCGTGCCTTCGAACTCGGCATTGCGGGCCTTGAGGGCGGTGTTGTCGGTCAGCACCCCATCGATCCACTGCAGCTGGCCGTCGGCGCCATAAATGCCGCGTGCGCTTTCGGTCACCCAACGCACGCTGCCGTCGCGGTGTTGTATCCGGTATTCCACCGTGTAGGGCTCGCTGCGGGCCAGGGCATCGCTCACCTGGCGCCAGAAGATGCCAGCATCGTCGGGGTGCAGGATGTCAGTAAAGCGTGTGCGCCCTTCCATGAAGTCGTCTTGCTGCCACCCCGTCAGGGCCTCCACCGCGCCGCCCAGAAACAGCGGCGTGCCCTGTCCACCAAGCTGGCGTCGGAAAGTCACGCCGGGGATGTTGCTGATCAGCGTGCGGTGCTGTTTTTCGCTGTGGCGCAGCGATTCCTCCATCTGCTTGCGACTGCGGATATCGGTCAAGAAACCCACAAACAGCGGCATGCCCGGCAGCGGCACCCGCCCCAGCGCCAGGCGCACATCGACCAGATAGCCGTCCTTGTGCAGGGCCGTGACCTCGCGGCCCACGCCGATGATGCTGGAGTGGCCTGTGGCGATATGCCGGTGCAGATAGCTGTCGTGCTCGCGCTGCATGGGTTGGGGCATGAGCATGCTGACGTTTTTGCCGATCACCTCTTCGGCCTTCCAGCCCAGCAGGCGCTCGGCCGCACCGTTGTAGGTGCTGACCAGGCCGTTGCCTTCAATCATGATGATGGCGTCCACCGCCGTGTCCACCACGGCGCGCAAACGGGTTTCGCTGCGCTGGATGTCGCGGAACAGCTGGCGGTAACGCAGGCCCACATTCAGCGCCACCACCACCAGGCTGAGCAGCAGCACAAAGCCTATCAGTCCGGCCACCAGAGCTACATGCCCATCCGCCATGCCGCTGTCTACCGGCTCGGCCACCACATCCACATAGCGTATGGCCGCCATGGCGGTGTAGTGCATGCCGGCAATGGCCGTCCCCATGATGCTGCCACCCAGCAGCGTGGGCCACAGCTTGTGGCCGCTGTCACTCAGGCGAAAGCGCACCCCCAGCGCGGCTGCGGCCAGCAGCACGCTGACCGCCACGGCCACGGCCACCAGCAATGGGTCGTAACGCATGATGTCACGCAGGCTGGAAGCCGCCATGCCGATGAAGTGCATGCTGCCTATGGCCACCCCCATCAGCATGGCCGACAGCGCCAGCTGCCGTGCCGAAATCTTCTCGCGCATCATCACCCACAGCGCCAACCAGGAAGCCAGCAGGGCCGGTATGGTGGACAGCAAGGTCACCCATGGGCTGAACGAGCCCTGGGCGCAGGGACCGTAGGCCAGCATGCCCACGAAATGCATGCTCCAGATGCCGCCCCCCATGGCCAGCGCCCCGGTGCTCAGCGCCGTGGTGCGTGCCCACGCATGGGCGCTGCGCCGCGCCAGCACCGCCATCTGCAGCGCCACCATGGAAGCCAGCAAGGCAATGCCCAGGGAAATGGCCACCAGAGACGGGTCCATCCAGCTCCACAGCGGCGGGTTGAAGGCCTCGCCTTGTACAAAGAACAGGTCCAGGATCACGGTGCTTGCAAAGGGGTGAAGTCACACAAAAATGCTGTGCCCGGGGGCCCAACGCCACGCGGTTTCGACCTTTTTCGAGGCACCGCAACGGCTGGAATGCTGACACGCACTGACGTTTTGTTGCAAAAGGTTTCAAAATTCCCGTGTGCAGTCCACGGCCAAGCACCACAGCCAAAACCATTGATAGTTTTTATGGGTTTGATTCTCAATACCGATTTCATTTACTCGGCGGATCACCCTAGCATGGAGGCCATAGCACCTCGGCTGCCGCCCCCTGCGGGTTTTTCAGCATGAAGCGCATTCCTTGAACTCCCACGGATACCGCCATGGCACGCATTCAGCACTTCATCGGTCAGCACACCACCACCTTGCGCAAAACAGCCAGCTACTATCTGGTGCATATCGCCGTGGCAGCGCTGGTGGCCTATGCCGTGACAGGCAATCTGTATGCGGCCCTCACACTGAGCCTGCTGGAGCCCACGGTGCAGGCTTTTGCCTTCTTTTTTCATGAAAAAGCCTGGCAGCGCAGCCCTCGGCGCCACGGCCACACATTGGCAAAAACGGGCAGCTACTACCTGCTGCACATGTCGGTGGCCACGGCCGTGGCCTACACGGTGACCGGCAACTGGGTGCAGGCCTTCACGCTCAGCCTGCTGGAGCCGGCGGTGCAAATGGTGTTTTTCTATGCCCACGAAAAACTGTGGGAGCGCCGCCTGCAGCAGCAAACCGCCCTGGCCGCCTGAGACGAAAGAACCGCCATGCCAGCACTTGCAGCATTCCCCACCTGGTTGGCCGACTACCTAGCCAACTGGGCCCACGCCAGCTGACCAGCCAGCAACGGCCCCATGCCAGGACACCGCGCAAGGGCCGCCTTGTATCCCTGCTAGGCGCCGGTGTCGTCCTCCTCCCTCGCGCAGCGAAAGAGAGGGGGAAGCGGCGCAGCCGCTCAGGGGGTGTTGGCGATCATGCTTTCACATCCAACAACGCGCCCTGCATGCGGTCATCGGTGCGCAGCACCTGCAGATTGGCCAGATAGGCATAGCTGGCGCTGATCTGCTCCACCGCGTCCTCTACCGGTGCGACACCGGCTTCTACGGCGCGCGTGGTCTGGCCTTGCACGCCACCTTGTGCCAATGCCTGCTGCTGCACCTGCTGGCGGCGAAAGCCTGCGGTGGATTGGTTGGCCACATTGTGTGCCGAGGCGTCCAGGCGCTGCTGGGCCACATACAGGCCGGACAAGGCGGTAGAAGATACAGACGTCATGGCAATGCTCCGGGCGGGACAACAGGAATCTCCAGCATGCCATGGCCGGCGCCCGCACGCCAGCCGGGCGGGAACTTCTGGCAGCGAAAGCCATCACAAGCCATGTCAACAAACTGTGGAAAAGCACCGTACAACTGGTATTTTCGCTGTGTACAAACCATTAATATGTGGTGCACAGCTGCAGGCCACAGCGCCTGAGAGCCTGGTTCTTTTCTGCAGCGCGGGCGCTGTCATGACCGCGTCACGCGCCAGCGGCAGACTGTATGCCGTGCCCTTGGGCACGTTGCAGGCTGTCTGTCACCTTTTTCCTTGTGGCTCTTTCAGGGCTACTTTACAAGCCGTCCTCTGGACGGCTTTTTTTTTGGGCCTACTCACGCTCTTTTTTCAAGAGCATCCGCTGCTCATAGACACTGGATATCCAAGATATTTCACCTGAACCACAAGCACCCATACGCGACAGCCGCTCCGTTTTTCGCAGCATGTGGATAAACCTGGGGGCAAGCCTGTGTGAACCCCGGTATAGGCTGTCGACAGCCGTGGACAACTAGGCGGCCTCCACGCCATGGGCCCGCACCAGGCAGTCGATAAAGGCCTGGGCCGCGCGGCTGGGCTGGGGCGACAGCCGCCACATGGCGACAAACTGGCAGTCGTAGTGAAAGCGCTCTGGCGCCACGGCCTGCAGCCGGCCTGCGGCCTCCAGGGCCTGGGCATAGTGGTCGGGCAGAAAACCCAGATAGCAGCCCGAAAGAATCAAGGTGGCAATCGCCTCCTGGTCAAAGCCCGTGGCCTTGCGCGGCAGGCGGGCGCTGTGGCTGAGCTCCATGTTCGGCGAATGCTCGCCCAGGCCGGCAAAGGGGTAGCGGCGCAGACCTTCCCAGTCCAGCTGGCTGTGGTCGGCCCCGTACAGCGGGTGGCCGGCGGCGCAGTACAGCTGCATATGCTCGGCAAACAGGTCGCGGTAGACCAGGCTGGCCGAGGCCCGGTGGGCCGGGATGACGCCGACCTGAAAGCGCCCCTCCATCAGCCCACGTTCTATGGTGTTGATGCTGCAGACATGCAGCTGCAGATTCACCTCCGGCGCCTGCTGGTGAAAGGTGCGGATGGCGGCATCGATCTGCGCCGCCGGGTTGGTGACGGTCTTGTCAAACACCGCCAGCTCCAGATTGCCACCCATGCGGTCGTGGATGTCGTCGATCTGGCTGCGAAACAGATCCACCCCGCCCAGCAGCTGCAGCGTGGCCTCATACACCTTCAACCCCTCGGCCGTGGTGGCAAAGCCGGCGCGGCCGCGCCGGCACAGCACCAGGCCCAGGCGCTCTTCCAGGTCTTTCATATGGCGGCTGAGGGTGGAGGCGCTGATGTTCAGCTCCAGCTCGGCTGCCGACATGCCGCCGCACTCCACCACGCTTTTGAAGATGCGCAGCAGACGCAAATCCATATCGCTGAGCTGGCCCAGCACCGCACGGGCACGGGCCATGGGAGCGGCGGTAGTAGTGGCGGTGGTAGTGGCTGCGGTGGGAATGCGGGCAGTACTGGGCGTCATGGCAGGCATTAAAGCAAGTTTTACCGCGGCCACCATGGGCTCCAACGCTGGTGTGTAATGGTGGCCGCACACTTTGTCGCTCTCTTTTGGATTCCCCATGATTCCTGCCCACGATTTGCTGGTGTTTGCCGGCGCCTCCCTGCTGCTGGTGCTCACGCCCGGCCCGAATATGCTGTATTTGATCTCGCGCTCCATCTGCCAGGGGCGCGGCGCAGGCGTGGTGTCCCTGGCGGGCGTGGTGCTGGGCTTTTTTGTGCACATGCTGGCCGCCAGCCTGGGGCTGACGGCGCTGTTCATGGCCGTGCCCCTGGCCTTTGAGCTGCTGAAATGGGCTGGTGCGGCCTATCTGCTGTGGATGGCCTGGCAGGCGTTGCGCCCCGCTGGCGCCTCGCCTTTTGCCCAGACCGTGGAGCTCCCGGCCGAGTCGCCGCGCAAGCTGTTTGCCATGGGCTTGTTCACCAGCATCCTCAACCCCAAGGTGGCGATTTTTTACCTCTCCATCTTTCCGCAATTCGTCAGCGCAGAACATGGCTCGGTGTTTTGGCAAAGCGTGACGCTGGGCATGGTGCAGATCAGCACCAGCTTCAGCGTCAATCTGCTGATCACGCTGTTTGCCGCGCGCATTGCGCTGTGGTTCAAGGACAACCCGCACTGGTTGCGCGTGCAGAAATGGGTCATGGGCGCCGTGCTGGGCGGGCTGGCCGTGCGCCTGGCCATGGAGCAGCGTCGCTGATGCCGGTGATACTTGCGCAAAAACGCAAGTAAACATGGGTTTACGGCTATTCAAGAAAACGTAGCCCCGCCCAACAATGGCCCTCACCCGCTTTTCCCCCTGTGAGGAGTTCACCATGGACTTTGCCGACATCACCCAACCCGCTGCCACCGCCGCCCGCATGGATGCGGCCTGGCTGGACGCCCACTGGATGCCCTTTACCGGCAACCGCAACTTCAAGGCCAAGCCCCGCATGATCGTGGGCGCCCAGGGCGCCTATCTGCAAGACAGCGCCGGGCGCAAGATTTTTGACGGCCTCTCCGGCCTGTGGTGCTCGGGCCTGGGCCATGGCCGCAAGGAAATCGCCGAGGCCGTGGGCAAGGCCGCGCTGAACCTGGACTACGCCCCCGCCTTCCAGTTCGGCCACCCCGCCGCATTTGCGCTGGCCAACCAGATCAAGGAACTCACCCCCGCAGGCCTGGACTATGTGTTCTTCACCGGCTCGGGCTCGGAAGCGGCCGACACCTCGCTCAAAATGGCACGCGCCTACTGGCGTGCCAAGGGCCAGGCCGGCAAAACGCGGCTGATCGGCCGCGAAAAAGGCTACCACGGCGTGAACTACGGCGGTATCTCGGTCGGTGGCATGGTGGGCAACCGCAAGCTGTTTGGCCAGGGTATTGAGGCCGACCACCTTCCCCACACCCAGCCTGCGTTTGGCGGCTTTCACAAGGGCATGCCCGCCATCGACGGCCGCGCCCTTGCCGACCGCCTGCTGGACGTGATTGCCCTGCATGACGCCAGCAATATCGCCGCCGTCATCGTCGAGCCCTTCTCCGGCTCGGCCGGCGTGGTGATTCCGCCCGCAGGCTATCTGCAGCGCCTGCGCGAGATCTGCACGCAAAACAACATCCTGCTGATCTTTGACGAGGTCATCACCGGCTTTGGCCGCTGCGGCGGCTGGACCGGCTCCGAGGTGTTTGGCGTCACCCCCGACATCCTGAACTTTGCCAAGCAGGTCACCAATGGCGCCCAGCCCCTGGGCGGCTGCGTGGCCAGCAAAGAGATTTACGACACCTTTATGGCAGCGGGCGGCCCCGAGTACATGCTGGAATTTGCCCACGGCTACACCTACTCGGCCCACCCCGTGGCCTGCGCTGCCGGCCTGGCTTCGCTGGATCTGCTGCAAAAAGAAGATGCTCCCGGCCGCGTCAAGGCACTGGCGCCGCACTTCGAAAAAGCCGTGCACGGCCTCAAGGGCGCCAAGCATGTGCTGGACATCCGCAACTTTGGCCTGGCCGCCGGCTTCAGCATTGACCCGCTGCCAGGCGAGCCCGCCAAGCGCCCCTACGAGGTGGCGATGAAGCTGTGGGACAAAGGCTTTTACGTGCGCTACGGCGGCGACACCATCCAGCTGGCCCCGCCCTTTATCAGTACCGAGGCCGAGATTGACCGCTTGGTCAGCGCCCTGGGCGATGCACTGAACACCACCGCCTGAAGCACCCCTGCCAGCGCCTGTCTCCCAGGCGCTGGCCTCTTGTTTCACCGCTGCGGATACTGCCGCACTCTCCTGAAACCATAGCTGCCAAAGCGCTACACGTCTGCGCCGCAGCCCATTCGAGCTCAAAAGCCATGCACAAGGATTCCGCCATCACCGCCACCGTGGGCCATTTGATTGATGGCCAGATCGTGGCCGACAACGCCCGCACCCAGCCGGTGTTCAACCCCGCCACCGGCCAGAGCCAGCTCAACGTGGCCCTGGCCTCCAAGGCCACCGTAGAGGCGGCGATTGCCTCCGCTGAAAAAGCCTTTCCCGCCTGGCGCAATACCCCGCCGCTCAAGCGCGCCCGGGTGATGAGCAAGCTGAAAGTGCTGCTGGAAGAAAACGCCGACAAGATTGCCGCCCTGATCACCGCCGAACACGGCAAGGTGCTGGCCGACGCCCATGGCGAGCTGCAGCGCGGCATAGAGAACGTGGAATACGCCAGCTACGCGCCCGAGCTGCTCAAGGGTGAGCACAGCCGCAACGTGGGCCCGGGCATTGATTCCTGGAGCGAGTTCCAGGCCCTGGGCGTCACCGCCGGCATCACACCCTTCAACTTCCCGGCCATGGTGCCGCTGTGGATGTGGCCCATGGCCGTGGCCTGCGGCAACACCTTTGTCTTGAAGCCATCGGAGCGCGACCCCAGCAGCACGCTGTTCATTGCCCAGCTGGCGCTGGAAGCCGGCCTGCCCCCGGGCGTGCTGAACGTGGTCAATGGCGACAAAACCGCCGTGGACACGCTGCTGCAAGACCCGCGCGTCAAGGCCGTGAGCTTTGTGGGATCCACCCCGATTGCCGAATACATCTACGCCGAAGGTTGCAAACACGGCAAGCGCGTGCAGGCCCTGGGCGGCGCCAAAAACCACGCCATTTTGATGCCCGACGCCGATGTGCCCAACGCCGTGAACGCCTTGATGGGCGCGGCCTACGGCAGCTGCGGCGAGCGCTGCATGGCCATCCCGCTGCTGGTGGCCGTGGGCGATGAAGTGGGCGACGCCGTGGTGGCCGGGCTGAAAGCCGAAATCGCCAAGATGAAGGTCGGCCCCGGCACCGACAACAGCAACGACATGGGCCCCCTGGTCACCAAGCCCCACTTCGACAAGGTCAAGGCCTATGTGGACAGCGGCGTGGCCGAAGGTGCCACGCTGGTGGTCGACGGCCGCGGCGTGAAGGTGGCCGGTCACGAGCAGGGCTACTTCCTGGGCGCCTGCCTGTTCGACCATGTCAAACCCGGCATGAAGATCTACCAGGAAGAAATCTTCGGCCCCGTGCTGGGCGTGGTGCGCGTCAAAACGCTGCAAGAAGCCATGGACCTGATCGACGCCCATGAATACGGCAACGGCACCTGCATCTTCACCCGCGACGGCGAGGCGGCGCGCTACTTCACCGACCACATCCAGGTCGGCATGGTGGGCGTGAACGTGCCCCTGCCCGTGCCCGTGGCCTACCACTCGTTTGGCGGCTGGAAGCGTTCGCTGTTTGGCGACCTGCACGCCTACGGGCCCGACGCCGTGCGCTTTTACACCAAGCGCAAGACCGTCACCCAGCGCTGGCCCAGCGCCGGCGTGCGCGAGGGTGCGGTGTTCAGCTTCCCCAGCAGCCGCTGAAAACGGTTTTTCACCCGCATGGCACAGCCCCGCTTCAGCGGGGCTTTTTTTGGGGTCTCTCTAGGCGCATTGCTTGCCGCGTTGCAAAGAATTTTTCAGGCGCACGCACAGACACAAAACTGTCCCAGAAGCCTCTTCAAAGAAATGAGCACCTTGTGCAGGCTATCCGCCAAGCTTGGCGCTATTTGCCTTTGAGATCTACCTTGCCAAAGCATTGGTAGCTCACTTTTTTGCAGTGCTGCGCCGAGGTTTGGTAGGGGAGTCCACCGGTTCTGTAGCAGGCGTGGCCACTGTTTTCACCGTCTTGGCCGCACGCTGTGCCGCCGGTTTTTGCACGCGCTTGGAAGCGGTTTTGGCAGCGGCTTTCGCCGGCTTGGGGGCCGTCTCCACACGAAAGCGCCGCAAGGAATCCGCATCCAGAATCAGCCGCCCCTGCAGCCGCCCCTTCATGCGCTGCACGCTGCGGGCCGCAGAGGCCATGTGCTCCTGCATCAACGCTCTCACCTGCTCCACATCACGCGCCCGTGCCGCTTGCACGATGCGGCCGTGAAACCCCACGTTCTCGGCCCCGAAACGCCGGTGCTCAGCCTGTGCCGTGCGGTTGCCGAACACGATCAACTGGCGAATCATTTCGTTGATCAGCTCGCAGGTGAAGCGCAGAAAAGGATTGGGGTTGGCCGCCGCCAGAATGTCGTGAAAGTTCACATCTTCGCGGCGCTGCTCCAGCAGATCGCTGTGGCTGTGCGAAGGGTCGCAACAGCTGATGCTGTGCTCCAGCGCGTGGAAGTCGGCTTCGGTGAGGTGGGGCACGGCCCCTGCTGCCAGCTCGGGCTCCAGCATCAGGCGCACGGCGTAGATGCTGTCTATGGTCACCTCCTGGAAAAACAGGTAGTTCTGCATGAATTGCAGCGTGCGATCCAGCGGCACTTTGACGATGGTTCCGCCCCCGGAAGGGCCGGTAGAAATGGACACCAGGCCCTGCACCTCCAGCGACTTGAGCGCCTCGCGAATCGTGCCCTTGCTCACCTGGAACTGCGCCTGCAGCTCGCTCTCGCGCGGCAGACGGTCACCGGGACTGAGGTTTTTTTCGGTGATGAGGCGCTTGATTTCCTGGGCCACCAGATCGGGACGTTTGAGCGGTTTGATGGGCTGATGGGACGCCATAAGAAGACTTCAGTAAGAAAGGAGTGAACCGAGAGTGCACCGAGAAGAAGCACGATGCCACATTGCAACGCAGCACCGAATGCAGTGCAACTGCTAGGGTTTGCACGCGGCAGATTCTTCCTATTTATCACTATAAATAGAAAAAGGCATTTGCACGCCACCCCTGATTTTCGTGGCGTGCACCAAGGCCCTGGATTTCCAAGTCTGGTTCTTTTGTGCTCTCCCTTCACCCACAGGAGCTTGTCCATGCAACGTCGCCACTTTCTGCAGTTTTCCGCACTGGGCGCTGTGCCCGCCTCTCTGGGTCTGTTGCCCAGTGCCTGGGCCCAGAACACCATACAGTTCGGGTGCCCGGTTCCCATGTCCGGCCCTTTTGCAGCCAATGGCAAGTTCGCAGACATCGGCATGAAGCTGGCCATTGAGCAGTACGGCAAGGCACTGGGCATGCCCCTGGCTTACACCTTGCTGGACACGGAAGGCAAGCCCGCCACGGCCATACGCAAGGTGCAGGAAAGCTCGCAGCAAAAAGGCACACGCTTTTTTGCCGGCGGCATCCTGTCGTCCGAATCCCTGGCCATGGGCAAGGAGGCAGAAAAAACAGGCGGTGTCTTCATCACCACGGCGGGGGCAGACGAGTTGACGGGCAAGGACTGCAACAGCGCCACATTCCGCTGGTCGGTCCCCACTTTTGGCGCCATTGAGCAAACCGTACGCCCCTTGCTGGAGGCCTTGCCCAAGGCCAAGCGCATCTACACCATCACGCCGCAATATGTGTTTGGCGATGGCCTGCTGACAGCCGCCAAAAACATCTTCAAGGAAAAAGGCATAGAGCATGTGGGCAACAGCTACCACTCGCTGACCGAGAAGGAATTCAGCGGCTACCTGACCAACGCCGCAGCCGCCAAGCCCGATGTGCTGCTGATCCTGAACTTCGGTGCACAGTCTTCCGACACGCTGCGCCAGGCCGTCAGCTTTGGCATGAACAAGAACATGACCATTCTGATTGCCTGGGCCTCGGGCCTGGAGCAATTCGAAGCATTGGGCGCCGACCTGTGCGACGGCGTGTACTTTGGTGCCCAGTACTGGCACACCGTCAACACGCCGCTGAACAACGAACTGGTCAAGATGACGCAGGCCAAGCACAAGTACAACCCCAACTACAGCCTGGCAGGTTCCTACATCGGCACCAAGCTGTTGATCGACGCCATCATCAAGGCCGGCAAGACCGATCAAAAAGCCGTGATTGCTGCGCTGGAAGGCATGAAATACCAGGGCCTGACGGGCGAGGAAGAGGTGCGCAAGGCCGACCACCAGGTGCTCAAGGACTACTACCTGCTCAAGGGCAAACCCAAGTCCAAGATGGCCAACAAGGATGACTATGTGGATGTCATCAGCGCCGGGAAATCCTTTCTCCCAGTAGACCAGACCGGCTGCAAGCTGACCTAAAAAACATGCACAGCCCAGGGCTCCTCGCCCGGGCTGTGCAGGCCCCATAGCGCAGCCGCTCTCACCCACTGATTTTTCACGCCGCAGCGCACTGCCGCACAACGCCCCGCCCACACGCGGGGGGCGGGCTGGCTTGCGCCTGCAGTCTTCTTTGTTTCGGACCCTGTATGAGCATCTACCTGCTACAGACCATCAACGGGATAGGCATTGGCATGCTGTATTTCCTGTTGGCCGTGGGCCTGTCGATTGTGTTTGGCCTCTTGCGCTTTGTGAATTTTGCGCATGGCGCCTTCTACCTGCTGGGCGCGTATTTCTGCTTTCAGCTCACCCGCTGGGGCATGAGTTTTTGGCTCACGCTGCTCATCGCGCCGCTGGCCGTGGGCGCTTTGGGCTGGTTGACCGAAAAGCTGCTGCTGCGCCATGTGTATGCCAAGCCCCATGAGTTCCACATCCTGATCACCGCAGGCCTGGCCCTGGTGGTGCAGGAGCTGGTCATCATCCAGTGGGGCCCGCTGGGCGACAGCGTGGCGGTGCCGGATCTGCTGCAAGGCGTGGTCATGTGGGGCAGCTTTGTCTATCCCAAGTACCGCCTGTTTGTCATCGGCTTCACTGCCGTGCTGGCCGTGTTGCTGTGGTGGGTGCTGGAGGGCACGCGCCTGGGCAGCGCCGTGCGTGCCGGCAGCGAGTCCACCGAGATGGTGTCCCTGCTGGGCTACAACGTGTTCGGCATTTTCAGCCTGGTGTTTGCGCTGGGTGCGGCAACGGCCGCACTGGCCGGTGTGCTGGCCGCGCCCATACGCGGGGCCGAGCCCTTTATGGGCATTGAAGCCCTGGGCATTGCCTTTGTGATTGTGGTGGTGGGAGGCCTGGGCAGCTTCGGCGGCGCCTTGGTGGGGGGACTGCTGATCGGCATTGTGCAAAGCGTGATGAGCACGCTGTGGCCGGAAGGGGCTCGCCTGATGATTTATATCGCCATGGCCGCCGTGCTGCTGCTACGCCCCCATGGTCTGCTGGGACGGAAAGGCTGAACACCATGTCCAAACACATACAAATGATTCTGGCGCTGGCCATCGTGCTGGTGATGCCACTGTGCATGCAGTCGGGCTCACTGGCCACCGAGGTGCTGATCTATTCACTGGCCGCCATGGCCTGCAATCTACTGCTGGGCTATACGGGGCTGCTGTCCTTCGGCCAGGGCGTGTTCTTTGGCCTGGGCAGCTACACCATCGCCCTGTTTCT
Source organism: Acidovorax sp. (assembly GCA_031277855.1). GTDB lineage: Bacteria > Pseudomonadota > Gammaproteobacteria > Burkholderiales > Burkholderiaceae_C > Comamonas. Next base: position 39,526 of record JAITLO010000035.1, read on the forward strand.
GACGCGCTGGCAGCTGCCCATGCCTGTTGCACTGCTCACAGCCGTGCTGATGGGGGCTGTCGGTGCCGCCGTGGTGGGCTGGGTCGCCATACGCCAGAAGGGCACTTACTTTGTGATGCTGACCCTGGCGTTCTCGCAGATGTTTTATTTTCTGGCCTACACCGCCACCGGCCTCACGGGCGGTGACAACGGCTTGATGGACATACCGCGCCCCTCCATCCAAATTGCGGGCTACACCCTGTGGTCGCTGCAAACGCCGTGGCAGTTCTACGCCCTGGTGGCCACGCTGTTCATCGGGGTGTTCTGGCTGCTGCGCCGGGTATGCAATTCCATGTTCGGCCGCACGCTGCTGGCCGTGCGCGACAACGAAGAGCGCGCTGCCGCCGTGGGCTACAACCTGCGGCTGCTCAAGCTCCAGGCCTTTGTCATCTCCGGCGCCGTCACCGGCCTGGCCGGGGGGCTGCACGCCATGATGTCCGGGATTGCCCCGCTGTCCAGCGCTGAGTTCCACACCAGTGAAATGATTCTGGTGATGACGGTAATTGGTGGCACCGGCAACCTGCTGGCCTCGGTGCTGGGCGCCGCCTTTTATGTGCTGCTGGGCGACTGGCTTTCCACGCTGTGGCCGCGCTGGCTGCTGCTGCTGGGCGTGGTGCTGATGGTGGTGAGCCTGGGCATGCAACGTGGCCTGTGGGGCCTGTTGGAAGACATCTGGCAGCTGATTCGCCGTGACAAAAAAGCCGCGGACAGCACCAAGCAAGGGGAGCACGCCTGATGAACAACACCGCATCCAACCCTGTCTTGCTGCAGGCCTTTGGCGTGGAAAAACGCTATGACAAATTCATGGCCCTGGGCGGCGTGGACCTGCAGGTACGCGCCAACACCGTGCACTCGGTGATTGGCCCCAACGGTGCTGGCAAGACCACGCTGTTTCACATGCTGACCGGCACCAAGTCGGTCAGTGCCGGGCGCATAGCGTTCGATGGCCATGATGTGACCCAGGAGCCCGATCACCGCCGCGTGCAGCGCGGCATGGCCCGTTCCTTTCAGGTCACCAGCCTGTTCCTCACCCTGTCGGTGCAGGAAAACCTGCGCCTGGCCGCACAGGGCGTGGCACCGCTGCATGCGCTGAACTGCTGGAGCCCACCCACGGGAGCCCGCGCCCAGCAGCAGACGGTGGAGCATGTGCTGGCTCGCCTGGGCCTGGAGCGCTTTGCCCACACGCCTGCCGGCAGCCTGTCCCATGGCCAGCAGCGCCGCCTGGAAGTCGGCATGGCCCTGGCGGCCAGGCCCAAGGCCATCTTTCTGGACGAGCCAACCTCGGGCATGGGCATAGACGATCTGGAAGACATGAAGCAGCTCATCCAGGGGCTCAAGCAGGAGCACACCGTGGTGCTGATCGAGCACAACATGAACATCGTGATGGACATCTCGGACACCATCACCGTCATGCAGCAAGGCCGTGTGCTGGCGGAAGGCGTGCCCAACGACATCCGCAGCGATGCGCGCGTGCGCACTGCCTACCTGGGCAATATGATCACCGGAGGCAAGGCATGAGCACCATCCTCAACGTGGACCATATCCACGGCTATTACGGCAAAAGCCATGTGCTGCAGGGCGTGAGCCTGCAGGTGCGCGATGGAGAGCTGGTCACCCTGCTGGGCCGCAACGGCGCTGGCAAGACCACCACCCTCAAATCGATTGCAGGGGTGATGCGCCCACCACAGGGCCGCATTGAATTCGCCGGCCAAGCCGTGCACCAGCTGGCCACCCACCAGGTGGCGCAGCGCGGCATCTGCCTGGTGCCCGAGCACCGCGGCATCTTCAAGCTGCTGACGGTGGAAGAAAACCTGCTGCTGGCCCAGCGCAAGCATTCGCCCTGGCAGTTGGCCAACATCTACCGCATCTTCCCGCGCCTGAAGGAGCGCCGCAGCAACGGCGGCGCCCAGCTCTCAGGCGGCGAGCAGCAGATGCTGGCCATTGGCCGCGCCCTGATGAATGCGCCGCGCCTGCTGATGCTGGACGAGCCGGTGGAAGGCCTGGCGCCCGTCATCGTCGAAGAGATCGTGGCCCAGCTCAAGGTCATCAAGGCTGCCGGCGTCTCCATCTTGCTGGTGGAGCAGAACCTGGAGGTCTGCACCCAGCTGGCAGACCGCCACTACATCATCGAGCAAGGCGCCATCGTGCATGAGGCCAGCAACGCCGACTTTGTGGCCGACGAAGCCGTCAAGGACCGCTATCTGGGCGTTGGCATCGCCTGAAAACCGCTATCCCAGCCATCCGGAGGATGAACATGAATATGACGGCAGCAAGCACAGCCACCGTGCGCAGCAATGGTGAACGCCTGTGGCAATCATTGATGGACCTGGCACGCATAGGCGCCACACCCAAGGGCGGCGTATGCCGCCTGGCCTTGACCGAGCTGGACCGCCAGGCGCGCGACCAGTTCGTGCGCTGGGCCGAGGACGCGGGCTGCAGCGTGCGGGTGGACGCCATAGGCAACATCTTTGCGCGCCGTGCAGGCTGCGACGACAGCCTGCCTCCGGTGATGACGGGCAGCCACATCGACACCCAGCCCACGGGCGGGAAATTTGACGGCAACTACGGCGTGATGGCCGGCCTGGAAGTGGTGCGCACCCTCAATGCCCATGGCATCAAAACCCGGGCACCCATTGAAGTGGCGGTCTGGACCAATGAGGAGGGCTCGCGCTTTGTGCCGGTGATGATGGGCTCAGGGGTGTTTGCCGGCGCCTTCACGCTGGAGCATGCGCTGCAGCAGCGCGATGCCGAGGGCGTGAGCGTGAGCGAGGCCCTGCAGGCCATAGGCTATGCCGGGCCGGCAGGGCCCGCAGCCCATCCGGTAGGCGCCTATTTCGAGGCCCATATCGAACAAGGCCCGGTGCTGGAAAAGCACGACAAGGTGATTGGCGTGGTGCAGGCCGCCCTGGGCCAGCGCTGGTATGACGTGACCCTCACCGGCATGGAGGCCCATGCCGGCCCCACGCCCATGGAGCTGCGCAAGGACGCCTTGCTAGCCGCCAGTGATTTGATTGCCGCCGTGAACCGCATTGCCCTTGACCGCAAGCCGCATGGCCGCGGCACGGTGGGCCAGCTGGGGGTCTATCCCAACTCACGCAATGTGATTCCGGGCAGCGTGACCATGACGGTCGACCTGCGCGCCCCCGATGACACCATGCTCACCAGCATGGATGCAGCACTGAAGGCGGTCTGTGCAGAGATTCGCGCCGGTCGCAATGTCGGCATTCAGCTGCAGCAGGTGGTGTACTTTCCGCCGCAGCCCTTCACCCCGCAGCTGGTGGAGGCCGTGCGCCGCAATGCCACGGCCCTGGGCTATAGCGCCATGGATGTGGTCAGCGGCGCCGGCCACGACGCGGTGTATGTGGCGCGCCTGGCGCCCACAGCCATGATTTTTGTGCCTTGCGCCGACGGCATCAGCCACAACGAGATCGAAGATGCCGAGCCTGCCCACCTGGAGGCCGGCTGCAATGTGCTGCTGCGTGCCATGCTGGACACTGCCGGGGTGGTGGCATGAAGCTCTTGATTGCCCGCCTCAACCACGAGACCAACACCTTCTCGCCTGTCCCCACGCCGTTGCAGGCCTTCAGCCCCAGCTACGGCCACGACGCCTATCTGGCCAACAAGGGCATGCGCACGCCCATGGCGGCCTTTATCGATGCGGCCGAGGCATTGAACGCCACCCTGGTCACGCCGGTCTCCGCCATGGCCAACCCCAGCGGGCCGGTGCATGCTGCAGCCTACGACGCGCTGACCCAGTGCATCATCGATGCCCTGCCTGGCTGCGATGCCATCTTGCTGGACCTGCATGGGGCCATGGTGGCCGAGCATGTTGCCGATGGTGAAGGCAGTTTGCTGGCGCGCGTGCGCGCCGCCGCACCCGGTGTCCCAATTGGCGTGGCCTTGGACCTGCATGGCAATCTGACCGAGCAGATGGTGGCCAATGCAGACGTGATGGTGGGCTTCAAGACCTACCCCCATATCGACATGTACGAAACCGGCGCCCATGCCGCGCGCCTGCTGCTGGCCATGGCCACGGGCGGGCCACGCTACCGGGTGATCTGGCGGCAACTGCCCTTGATGAGCCACACGCTGCGCAGCACCACGCTGAGCGGCGCCATGGTGGAAGCCGTGAACCAGGCCCGGGCTGCCGAAGACCACGGCGTGGCGGCGGTGACAGTATTTGGTGGCTTCTCGCTGTCTGACATTCCCCAGCCCTTTGTCAGCGTGGTGGCCACGGTGCAGGACAGCGGCGCCGCCCATGCGCGCGCCAAGGAGCAGGTCGACCAGATCACCAGCTGGATCTGGAACCACCGCCGCGACTTCGTCTACCAAAGCGCCACGCTGGAGGACTCACTGCAGAAGGCACAGCAGCTGGCCCGCACCGCCACGCGCCCCATCTTGCTGCTGGACCATGGCGACAACTGCATGTCCGGCGGCACCTGCGACACCATGGATGTGCTGCAGACCGCGCTGAAACAGGGCTTGACGGGCATGGCCATGGGCCCGCTGTGCGACCCCGAGGCCGTGGCCCAGCTGATTGCTGCAGGCGAAGGGGCGAACGTGGAGCTGGGCGTGGGCAACAAGGTAGCCATGCCACAGATAGGCCGCCCTGCCGCCCCCTTGCGGCTGACCGGCCAAGTGCGCGCCATCAGCGATGGCAGCTACACGGTGACTGGCCCCATCTACACCGGCCAAAGCTTCAGCATGGGCCGCACGGTGTGGCTGGATGCAGGGGCGGTGCAAATCGTCATCACCGAGCAGACCCACGAGCCCTGGGACCTGGGGGTGTTCCATTGCGTGGGGCTGGACCCTCAGCAATTTCGCTATCTGCTGCTGAAATCGCGCATGTACTGCCGCCCGGTGTTTGTGCCCTTGTCGGACGGACTGGTGGAATGCGACAGCCCGGGCGTGACCACCTCGGACTACAGCCGGTTCACGTTCCAGAACGTGCAGCGCCCGGCGTTTCCGCTGGACGCCATCTGAATAAAGCACGCTGAATTCCGCATTGCATTCACCGGGAATGGTGGATGCAATACACACCGTGCTCTTGCTTTCAAAAGTCTCAATCCAGCGTGATCTGCGCTGTTTTGATCACTTCACGCCATTTGACGACTTCGCTTTGCAAGAAAGCAGCAGAAGCCTTGGGGTCCAGGCCGGTGGGCAGCACGCCCACGGCATCCAGCTTGGTCTTCACCTCGGGGTCGGGCAAGGCCTTGGCGATTTCCGCGTACAGCTTGTCCACAATGGGCTTGGGTGTGCCGGCAGGCACGGCGGCCATAAACCAGGCGTCGGCCGTGAAGCCCTTGAGGCCGGCTTCGCTCATGGTGGGCACATTCGGCATGGCGGGCAGGCGCTCGTTGTGGGCCACGGCCAGGGCGCGCACATTGCCGGCCTTGAGCTGGGCATTGATGGTGACGGCGGTCAAAAAGCCGAAATCCGTCTCCCCGGCCACCAGAGACACCACCGAAGGCGCGCTGCCCTTGTAAGGCACATGGGTGACCTTGACCTTGGACTGAATGGCATAGAGCTCGCCACCCATGTGGTTGGGGCCGCCCGTGCCAGACGAGGGATAGTTCAGCTTGCCGGGGTTGGCCTTGGCGGCGGCCGTCAGCTCGGCCAGCGACTTGAACGGGCTGTTGACGCCCACCGTCAGCACCAGGGGGCTGCGGCCCACCAGGCTCACAGGAATCAGGTCTTTGAGCGGGTTGTAGGGCAGTTTGGGATACAGGCCGGGGGCCATGGACATGCCACCCACATCGCCCAGCACCACGGTGTAGCCATCGGCCGGCGCCTTGGCTACGCGGTCGACGCCAATGGTGCCGTTGGCGCCCGGCTTGTTCTCCACCACCACCGAGACATTCATGCTCTCGCTCATCTTCTGCGCCAGCAGCCGGCCCAGGATGTCGGTCGAGCCCCCGGCCGAGAACGGAATCACCAGGGTGATCGGTTTGCTGGGGTAGTCGGCAGCCTGTGCGACGGGGCTTAGCAAGGTGGCTGCGGCAGCCGCCAGGCCACACAGCAGAGACAGCGGACGAAACGGGAAAGCGGCAGCGGGGCGTGTCATGAAGAACCTCTAATGTGTGTTTAGCCAAACTGAAGATCGCGCAGCTTAGCCGCAAAAACGAACGGCGGCGGCAAGCCTTTTTCCGAACATGCATGAAGCACATAGATACAGCATGTTTTTTGCATGCATTTCCTCCATATAGGGTGAAATTGTTTGACCGTACAGAGGGAGAAGGCCGCGCACTTTTGCAGAGCAGCCGGCCTACAATGCCTGTCCTATTTCGAGAAATGCATGCGCTGCACTCCGCAGCCTCCCGCCGAAAAGCCCCTCTGCAAGAGTTTGGAGACGTCCGATGTCCAATCCCACCACGACCGATAAGCGCGCCCTGTTGCGCCAGGCCGCCCTCGAATACCACGAGTTTCCCAAGCCCGGCAAGCTGACCATCACGGCCACCAAGCCCATGGCCAACCAGCGTGATCTGGCCCTGGCCTACTCGCCCGGCGTGGCCGCACCCTGCGAAGAAATCGTTAAAGACCCGGCTTCTGCCTTTAAATACACCGGTCGCGGCAATCTGGTGGGTGTGATCTCCAACGGCACGGCCGTGCTGGGCCTGGGTGACATCGGCGCGCTGGCTTCCAAGCCGGTGATGGAAGGCAAGGCCGTTCTGTTCAAGAAATTCGCCGGCGTCGATGTGTTTGACATCGAGATCGATGAAAAAGACCCACAAAAACTGGTGGAAGTGATCGCGGCGCTGGAACCCACCTTCGGCGCGCTGAATCTGGAAGACATCAAGGCGCCCGAGTGCTTCTATGTGGAGCGCGAGCTGCGCAAGCGCATGAATATCCCCGTCTTCCACGACGACCAGCACGGCACTGCCATCACCGTGGCGGCTGCCATGGTGAATGCGCTGAAAGTGGCGGGCAAGAAGATTGACGAGATCAAGCTGGTGTCCTCGGGTGCTGGCGCCGCCGCCCTGGCCTGCCTGAACCTGCTGCTGAAAGTGGGCCTGAAGCGCGAGAACGTGTTTGTCACCGACATTGCCGGCCTGGTCTACGAGGGCCGTACCGAGCTGATGGACGAGGACAAGGCCTTGTTTGCCCAGAAGACCGAGCTGCGCACCCTGAGCCAGGTCATCGAAGGCGCCGACGCCTTCCTGGGCCTGTCCGCCGGCGGTGTGCTCAAGCAGGACATGGTCAAGAAGATGGCCGCCAAGCCCATCATCTTCGCCCTGGCCAATCCCAACCCCGAAATCATTCCCGAAGATGTGAAGGAAGTGCGCGATGACGCCATCATCGCCACCGGCCGCACGGACTACCCCAACCAGGTCAACAACGTCCTGTGCTTCCCCTACATCTTCCGCGGTGCGCTGGACTGCGGTGCCACCACCATCACCACCGAGATGGAGATTGCCGCCGTCTACGCCATTGCCGAGCTGGCCGAGGCCGAGCAATCCGAAGAAGTGGCCGCAGCCTATGTGGGCCACGACCTGTCCTTCGGCCCCGAATACCTGATTCCCAAGCCCTTCGACCCGCGCCTGATGCTGATCGTGGCACCCGCCGTGGCCAAGGCCGCCGCCGAATGCGGCGTGGCCCAGCGCCCCATCCAGGACATGGATGCCTACCGCGAGCACCTGAAGACCTTTGTCTACGCCTCTGGCACGGTGATGAAGCCCATCTTCATGGTGGCCAAAAAGGCCGCCAAGAAGCGCGTGGCCTATGCCGAAGGTGAAGACGAGCGCATCTTGCGTGCCTGCCAGATCGTGGTGGACGAGCGCATTGCCCGTCCCACGCTGATCGGTCGCCCCGCCATCATTGCCCAGCGCGTCGAAAAATTCGGTCTGCGCTTGAAAGAGGGCGTGGACTATGACGTGGTCAACGTAGAGCAAGACGAGCGCTACCGCGACTTCTGGCAGTCCTACCACCGCATGACCGAGCGCAAGGGCGTGACCGAGGCGATTGCCAAGATCGAGATGCGCCGCCGCCTGACGCTGATTGCCTCCATGCTGCTGCACAAGGGCGAGGTGGACGGCCTGATCTGCGGCACCTGGAACACCACCAACCTCCACCTGCACTACATCGACCAGGTGATTGGCAAGCGCGCCGGCGCCACCACCTATGCCTGCATGAACGGCCTGCTGCTGCCGGACCGTCAGGTGTTCCTGGTGGACACCCACGTCAACTACGACCCCACGGCCGAGCAGCTGGCGGAAATCACCATCATGGCGGCCGAGGAGATGAAGCGCTTTGGCCTCCATCCCAAGGTGGCCCTGCTCAGCCACTCCAACTTCGGCTCCAGCAACCAGCCCAGCGCGCTGAAGATGCGCCAGACCCTGGAGTTGCTGCGCATTCAGGCGCCCTGGCTGGAAGTGGATGGAGAAATGCACGGAGACGTGGCCATTGACAGCGAAGCGCGCAAAAAGCTGATGCCCCACAGCACGCTGACTGGCGATGCCAACCTGCTGGTGCTGCCCAATATCGATGCCGCCAACATCTCCTACAACCTGCTCAAGCAGGTGGCAGGCGGCGGCATTGCCATCGGCCCCGTTCTGCTGGGCGCCTCCCAGCCGGTGCACGTACTCACTCCCAGCACCACGGTACGCCGCATCGTCAATATGACGGCGCTGACGGTGGCCGAGGCCAACGCCGCACGCGCCTGAGCATGGCGGCCCCTCTCCCGGGCGTCCAGCCCGGTGTCAGAGGGGCCGGTCTATGGCGGCTCTGTTTGATCCGGCACAAAGCGCTGGCGTCCACCATGGTGCCAGCGCTTGCTTTTTGGGGGGTGCTGCGTCACACTTGCGGGTCGAAATTTCGGGCTTTCCCGGGTTTCTGAAAGGTGTTTTGGATGCTTGAGGCGGGTGTCAGCCGGACTTTGCGCACAGCTTGCGCTGCGCTAGTAGGTGCAATCTATGTGTTGTCTGCGGCTTCGGCCGGGGCACGCGGTGCCCCGCCGCCAGAGCCGGAAACGAACGCCACCACCATCGCGCTGCAGGAGCTGCCGCCCCAGGGTCGCACCACCTACACGCTGATCTTGCAAGGTGGCCCGTTTCCGTATGACAAGGACGGCACGGTGTTCGGCAATCGCGAACGGCTGCTGCCGGCATCCAAGCGGGGTTACTACCGCGAATACACCGTCAAGACACCCCGCTCCCGCGACCGTGGAGCCCGCCGCATCATCTGCGGCGGCCTGCAGCCGCAGCAACCCGATGCCTGCTACTACACCAGTGACCACTACAGCAGTTTCCGGAAGATCACGCCATGAGCCTCCTCGATCTGGATTGGGACCGTCAAAGCAGCAGCGCCTGGGGGAACTTCCTGAGCCACCCTGCCTCCACCACTGCATTGCAGCGCCCCCACGGGCCCCAACACACCACAGAAAGCACCACGGAGATGGAAAAGCGCCCACTTCGTCCTGACAACGACACTCCTTTGCGCGGGGTGCGCAGCAATATCGTGCAGTCCATCCGGGCCTTTCACATTCCGGACCTGCAACAAGCTGCCGGCACGCTGGGCCAGCATTTTCTGTATGCCAATCTGGCCCATGCACAGAACAAGCAAGACATCCTGGAGCTGATCTCCACCCAGTTCCATTTCCCTGCGCATTTCGGCAAGAACTTCGACGCCCTGTACGACTGCCTGACCGATCCGCTGCACAAGGCCGGCCCGCAGCCAGGTTTTGTGCTGGTGCTGGACCAGATTCCCACCACCGGCAAGTTCGACAAGGAAGTGCGCGAGCAGTTTCTGGACTGCTTCCGCGATGCGGCCGAATACTGGGCCGAGCGCAAGATCGCCTTCCGCTGCTTCTACTCCTTCCTGTAGAAACAGCACCTGAAAGCGCTGGCCGCATGCAAAAAGCCCGGGGTTTCCGGGCTTTTTGCATGGCGTGCATAGCGTACTCGCTCCTTTAAAAAGAGCTTAGAACGCATATAGCAACTGCATCTCCGATATAAAACAATCGGAAGTCTTTGCAGCAACTACACGAGCTGCTCTCAATTTAAATGGCTTTCTCGGAGAGCTGGGCCGCCAGCGCCTCGTATTCAGCCACCGGCACCTCCTCGGCGCGGCGCTGCAGGTCGATGTCGCCGGCAAAACCTTTTTCTTCCAGCCATTTGCCCAAGGTGTTGCGCAGCATTTTGCGGCGCTGGCTGAAGGCCACGCGCACCAGCTCCTCCAGCAGCTGCGGGTTCAGCGCAGCGGGAGCGGCCTTGGGCACCATGCGCACCACGGCGCTGTTGACCTTGGGTGGCGGGTCAAAGCTCTCGGGCGGCACAAACAGCACGTTCTCCATGTCGTAGCGCCACTGCAGCATCACCGAAAGACGCCCGTAGTCGGACGCGCCGGCATCGGCCACCATGCGGTCAATCACCTCTTTTTGCAGCATGAAGTGCTGGTCTTGCACCACGTCCACGCAGTCCATCAGGTGAAACAGAATCGGCGAGGAGATGTTGTAGGGCAGATTGCCCACCACGCGCAGCTTGGGCACCTCAAGGCGCTGGGCCAGGGCGCGGAAGTCCACCTTCAGCACATCGCTCTCGACCACGTCCAGATCGGCACGCAGGCGCAGGCGCACGGCCAGGTCGCGGTCCAGCTCGATGACGGTGATCTTGCCCAGGCGCTCCACCAGGGGCTGGGTCAGCGCCATCAGGCCCGGGCCGATCTCCACCACCGGCTCACCAGCCTGGGGGTGGATGGCATCCACAATGGCGTCGATGATGGCCTGGTCGGTCAGAAAGTTCTGGCCAAAGCGCTTGCGGGGAATATGTTTCATGCCAAGCAAAAACGGTGCCTCGGCACCGTTCGATAAAAAAAGAGAAAGGGCGCAGCGGCAATGATGGCACTGCCGCCCCGCCCATGAGGATACAGGGGCATACGCCCGGCCGCTTTATTGCGGTGGGTCGCGGTATTCCACGTAGGTACGGCCACGCAGCTCCTGCAGCCAGGTGTCGTAGTCCTTCTCGGTCTTTTGCGCCCGCACCACGTCGCGCAGCATTTCGCGCTGCTCACGGGGGCTCAAGGCGGCCTCGCGGCGCTCCACCAGCTGGATCAGGTGCACGCCAAAGCGCGAGACCACGGGCGGGCTGATTTCGCCAGGCTGAAGGCGCTCAAGCACCTGCTCGAACTCGGGCACATAGCGGCCCGGGCCGGCCCAGCCCAGATCGCCACCTTGCGGGGCGCTGCCATCTTGCGAGTACTGGCGCGCCAGCGCTTCAAAATTGGCCGTGCCCTGCAGCACGCGGTTGCGCAACTCGGCCAGTTGGGCCGCTGCCTGGCGCTCGTTCAACTGGGCCGAGGGGCGCAGCAGAATGTGGCGGGCGTGGTTTTGCACCACCACCATGGGCACGCCGGACATGCTCTTGTCTATCACCTTCAGCACGTGGAAACCTGCGGACGAACGCACAGGCCCCACCACGGCACCGACCTGTGCCGAGCGCACGGCCTGCACAAACAGCTCGGGATAGCGATCCGCAGGGCGCAAGCCCATCACGGCGCTGCCCTTGACGTCGGAGTACTGCTGGGCCACCGCTTCAAAGCTGCCGCTGCGTGCAGCTTGTGCGGCCTCTTCTGCACGCGCCTTGTACTGCGCCACCTGGGCGTCGCTCGCACCCTCGGGCACTGCCACCAGGATATGACCCAGGTTGATGGCAGCGGCGGCGGCATCGCCCGACTTGCTGCGCTGCTCTTGCTGGTAGCGGTCGATTTCGTGGTCGCTGACCTTGACGCGGTTGTCCACCTCGCGCTCACGCAGGCGCTGCAGCGTGATCTGGCGGCGCAACTCCTCTCGGAACACACGCTCGGAAATGCCTTCCTTCTTCAGCTCCTTCGCCAGCTGTTCGCGGCTGATGCTGTTGTTGCGCGCCACGGCTTCCATGCCCTGGTCCACGGCGTAATCATCGACCTTGATGCCGACTTCCTGGGCGTATTGCACCTGGGCTTTTTCCAGGATCAAACGCTCCAGCACCTCGCGTGCCAGCGCGGCCTGGGGCGGGCGCTGGGCGCCTTCGCGCGACAGGCTTTCCTCCACCCGCGCCATGCGCGCGCGCACCTCGTTGTTGGTGATGGGCTCGGAATTCACCACGGCAACGATGTAGTCGGCCGAGCGCAGACCGCCACGTCCTGTGCCCACATCGGGGGCCTGGGTTTGCTCCAGCGCCCGGGACAGCGCAGGCGCACTGACGCCTTGCGCACCGGCAGCGCGCAGACCTTGGGCCTGGACCCCGGTCCAGGCAGACAGGCACAGCACGCCCAGGGCGGCTGCACGGTACGAGATAGCAGGCAAACGCATGATTCGGTACATGAAAATTTAGTCGTAATTGCTGAAGCGGCTGGGCGCTGGTGCATTGCCATCGCGCAGATTGCGATAGCGCGGAATCTGGTCCTTGAGCGTGCTCAAAGGGTCGTTGCCCACGCCCAGACGGGAGAAGCCCACAAACTCCATCTGGAAGGACAGCTTGGTGGCCGAGGAGGTGATGCTGTTGGTATGGCGCTCCAGCAGCACGCGGCCAATCCAGCAGCAGCTGTCGTACTCGATGCCCAGCACGGTGTCGATCATCTTGCTGTCCTGCATGCTGTAGTTCAGCCGGCCCACCGTGTACCAGCGGCTGCCGCCAGGCTGGCTACCGCCCTTGGGTGGAGTGAAGTCGCCACCAAACAAGGCCGCCACCGGCCATTGCCAGCCCAGGTCCACCTGCTCGCTGAAGTCGCGTTGCAGGCGATAGGCCATGCTGACCGTGCGATAGGCACCGGGACTGTAACGGGCGCTGATGGTGGAGCGCTTGATACGGCCTTCATCCTGGTTGTACTGCACGGCGCTATCAAAAGCCCAGCGCTGGCTCCAGTTAAAGCCGGCGCCCAGCAGCAGGTCGGACAGGCTTTCCTTGCCCGGTGCTTCACCCGGCAGGGTGACCAGTTGGTCCTTGAAGCGCAGACGCTGGGCTACGGCCAGGCGCACGGCCTCGGCGCCGGTCTGGCGGTCCAGCCAGCGCGTGGTGATGCCCGCCGTCAACAGATTGTTGTCGGCGATGCGATCCTGGCCCACATAGCTGTTCTCGGCAAAGATGGAGGCGAAGTTAAAGTCCGAACGCGCCGTGTCATACACCGGCAGCATGGACTGGTCGCGGTAAGGCGTGTTGGTATAGAACAGGCGCGGCTCCAGCGTCTGCACATAGTCTTTGCCGAAGAAGGTGGTGTCGCGCTCAAACACCAGGCCGCTGTCCACGCTGAACGTGGGCAAGGTGCGCTGGAAGCTGGTCTGGCCGTTGATGGCCGTGTCCAGCTGGTAGCTGCTGGTGTGCAGCTGCAGCTTGGGCTTGATGAACCAGCCCGGCGCCAGAATGGGCCGGCTCAGCTGGGCCATCCCATAGCTGCGCTGGCCATTCCAGACATTCTGGGTGTTATCAATATTGCGTGCCTGAAAGCGCGTGGTGTCGGCTTCCCAGACAAAATCAAAGCCCCCTGGCAAGTCGTAGGGCGTGTAGCGCCACTGCAGCTGCGGCATGCGGTCAAAGGGCGGCGTGATGGGCGAATCCACCTGCTGCTGCACCTGCCACTTCTGCGCACGCAGCACCACACTGTGGTCGTTGCGCGCCCAGCTCAGCGTGCCTTCGCTATTGACCAAGCGATTGCGCAGCAACGGGTCGGCGCGCATGAAATCACGCCAGTAATCGCCATCGCTGACCCGGTTCAGATTCAGGTTCAGACCCAGGCCGCCGATGGGGGTGTTCCAGCTCTGCTGGTGCTTCCACACATAGGCCCAGCGGTCCCGGTCACGCAGCTTGTCGTTGGCCATGGCCTCCAGCCGCAGCGTGCCGTTGTAGGTTGGCTCCAGATAGCGAAACTCGCCGGCCAGTCCCAGACCGCGCTTGCTCATCAGCGTGGGCGTGAGTGTGGCGTCCCGGTTGGGGGCAATGTTCCAGTAATAGGGCTGGGCATATTCGATGCCGTTGAGGCTGTCGATGCCAATGCTGGGCGGCAGCAGGCCGGACTTGCGCTTGGTGGACAGCGGAAAGCTCACCGATGGCACGGGCAGCACCGGTACGCCCTTGAATTCCAGCACCGCATTCTTGGCATAGCCCACTTCTTCGGCACGATCGAGCTTGATGCTCTTGGCACGCAGCACCCAGTCCGGCTCCCAGGTGGTGGAATCGTCCCGCAGGCAGGTGGTGTAGGTGGCGTCGTGGACCACCGAGCGGTCACGGTCCAGAAAATCCACCCGCGCCGCGTCACCGTGCGCCTGGGTTTGCAGAAACTGGTAGCTGGCGTCGTCGAACTGGCCCTGGAAGGCATCCACATGCAGCTTCAACGCCGTGCCCTGGTAGACATCGCCGTCTTTGTTGATGTGCACATTGCCCTGGGCATCAACCAGGTCCTCGGCCAGGGTGTATTCCACCTGGTCGGCGCGCACCACGGTGCCCCCTTTGCGGAACTCGGCATGGCCTTGAACCTGGGCACGCACATCGGCCTGACCACTGATCTGGTCGCCACGAATAAAAGAAGGCAGCTGGTCGGCCACCGCTGCGGGAATACGTTCCTGCAGCAATGGGGAAGACTTCAGCGGCGCAGCAACCAGGGGCTCTGTGGCGTCAGCCGCCTGTGCCCAGGCACCAGAACAGGCCAGCACGGCCGCCGCTGCCAGTGGACGCACCACGGCACCGCGCGGCGAGGAACACCGGGAGGTCGCAAAGCAAGCGGGGGGCAACAAACGGACAAGCACTTTCAGGAAGGGGCAAAGAAGAGACCGGGAGTTTTCGGCGGCAGCCGAGCGATTTGTAGAATCGGATTATCCATGAGCGATTCCATCTCCCCCATTTCCAGCGTGGTATGGGCCGATCCGGCCCGTCAACACAGCTTCGAGTCCTGGCTGAAACCGCTGGCCGCCCAGCATAGCCTGAACCTGTCCAGCCTGCGCATTGCCTCGGCCGATGCCAGTTTTCGCCGCTATCTGCGTCTGGACCGTGTCCAAGGCCATCCCGGGGACAGCCTAATTGTCATGGATGCGCCGCCCAACAAGGAGAACTGCGCGCCCTTTGTGCAGGTCCAGCAGCTGATGCAGCAGGCCGGCCTGAACGTGCCTGCCATTCTCGACTGGAACCAGGCCCAGGGTTTTATGCTGATTTCCGACCTGGGCAGCCGTACCCTGATTGAGGTGCTGGACCCTGATCAGCCGCGCGATGCCGAAGCCTGGTACCGCCACGCGGTAGACCTGCTGCTGCAGTGGCAGCTGGCCTCCAAGCCCGGCGTGCTGCCGGCCTATGACGAAGCCCTGCTGCGCCGCGAGTTACAGCTGTTTCCAGATTGGTACATCGCCCAGCACCGCAAGTTGCAGTTGGACGACAAGCAACAAGCCACGCTGTCCAAGGCCTTTGACCAGATCGTGGCCCACAATCTGCAGGCGCCCAGTGTCTATGTGCACCGCGACTTCATGGCCCGCAATCTGATGCTGCCCGCAGACCCCACCCAGCCTCTGGGGGTGCTGGACTTCCAGGACGCGGTTTACGGCCCCGTCACCTATGACATTGCCAGCCTGCTGCGCGATGCCTTCCTCACCTGGGAGGAGGACTTTGTCATCGACATTACCGTGCGTTACTGGGAAAAGGCCCGCAAGGCCGGCCTGGTGGGCGCCAAGAGCGCTTCCGGCTGGGGCGATGACTTTGGCGAGTTCTACCGCGCCGTGGAGTGGATGGGCCTGCAACGCCACCTGAAAGTGGCAGGCATCTTTGCCCGCATCACCCTGCGCGACGGCAAGCCCAAATACCTGGCGGACGCACCGCGCTTTATCCACTACATCCGCTCCACCTGCAGCCGCTACCGCGAACTGGGCCCGCTGCTGCGCTTGGTCGACCAAATTGAGAACATCCAAGTCCAGACCGGCTATGCCTACGGCCGGATGTAACTATGCGCCCCCCCCTGAGCCGCTACGCGGCTTCCCCTGGAATAAGGGAACAAGGGGACGACAGCCCTCGCTGCGGGGCGGCGCGGCCGGCATAGGCCCTTGCTGGCCGTCCCGCGCAAAGCGCAGCGCCTGCCTCACAGACTGTATGTAGTGCTCAGCACCACGCCCACAGCGCATAACCTACGGATACCTAATATTTTTATGCCGCGCTTTCACTGCCCCTTGCCGCTTGCTGCCGGCACCGAACTGGAGCTGCCCGCCGGCGCCGCCCGCCATGTGCAGGTGCTGCGCATGCAGCCCGGCCAGCACATCACCTTGTTTGATGGCGCGGGCGACGGCGAATGGAGCGCCACCATCACCCGCATGGGCCGCAGCGATGTGGCCGTGCAGGTGGGCGCCTTCCAGGCCACGGGCCGCGAGGCCAGCCGCGCCGTGCACCTGCTGGCCGGTATCACCGCCAACGAGCGCATGGACTGGCTGGTGGAAAAAGCCACCGAAATCGGCGTGGCCAGCATCACCCCGTTGCTGGCCGAACGCAGCGTGCTCAAGCTCAAGGGCGAGCGTGGCGACAAAAAACGTGCCCATTGGCAGGCCGTGGCCGTGGCCGCCTGCGAGCAATGCGGCGGCAACCGCGTGCCCACCATCCACCCCGCAGTGACACTGGCCGAATGGGCCGCGACCCATGCCAACGCAGCCGATGCCGCAGCCCCCCAGCGCGTGCTGCTGTCGCTGGCCGAGGGCACGCGCCCGCTGCTGCAGGCCGTAGAGGCTGGGGCGCAGCCTGTGCTGTTTCTCTCCGGCCCCGAGGGCGGCCTCAGCCCGGCCGAAGAGGCCCTGGCCCGCGCCCAGGGCTTTGCCCCCGTCACCCTGGGCCCGCGCGTGCTGCGCGCCGAAACCGCACCGCTGATGGCCTTGTCGGCCCTGGTGCTGCGCTGATCTGGCGCTGCAGATTTGCTTTTCCCCCTACCTTGGAGTTTTCGATGACTGTGTCCACCTCCGGCCCCATCACCCGCCACCATGTGGGCGCTCGCCTGTCTGAGACCGCCATCCACCACGGCACGGTGTATCTGGCCGGCCAGATCCCCGAGAACAACCCCGACGGCGATATGCGCGTGCAGACCCAAGAGGTGCTGGGCCATGTGGAACGCCTGCTGAACGAGGCCGGCAGCAGCAAGGCCCATATCCTGTCGTGCAACATCTTTATCCGCGATGCGGCCGACATCACGGTGATGAACGAGGTCTGGGATGCCTGGATCGTCCCCGGCCACACCCCTCCGCGCTGCACCGTCATCGCCCCCGCCATCAATCCCAAGTACCTGATTGAGGTGGTGGTGATAGGCGCGCAGATCGAGAGTTAAATCACTGGAAACTGCTGCCCCAGCCACTGCTGCAGCCGGGCGAACACCGGCACCGCCAGGGCCTCGCTTTCGTTGAAGATTTCGTGAAACGCCTGTTCGAAACACTGGGCTTGCAGCACCGCCTGGGGAACTTGCCGCGCCAGGGCCGCGCTGCCTGCGGGGTCGACCAGACTGTCCGCCCCGGCCCACAGCAACAAGGTCGGCACGCGCCAGGCTGGAGCCTGGGCCAGCACCTGGGCCCCGCCCTGGGCCAGATAGCGCGCCATCCGTGCGCTGATGCGCCGGTGCTGCAGGGGATCGCTGTCATAGGCCTTGGCCACGGCCGGGTCGTGGGAAAGCTTGCTGGAATCCACCCCATTGCTGACGCGCAGATTCGGCAGCAGCCGGGGCAGGCTGGCGAGCAAGGCTTTTTGCAGCCCTGACAAATGCAGCGCCAGCGCGGGCGAGGACAGCACCAGCCCCTCCACCGGGCGCAGGCCGGAGACCACAAAGTCCGCCGCCACCAGCCCACCCATGCTGTGCCCCAGCAACACCAGTGGCTGCGTAGCCGGCATGCTGGCGCGGGTGGCATCCAGCACCAGGGCCAGATCCTGCTGCAGCCGCCCCTCGTGGCTCAGCCCCCCCCGGGGGCCACCCGAGCGGCCGTGGCCGTACTGGTCATAGGCCCGTACGGCATATCCCCAGCCATTCAAGCGCCGGGCCAGACCCGCATAGCGGCCCGCATGCTCGCCCATGCCATGCACGATCAACACCGTGGCACGCTGCTGCCCGGGCGCCAGCGGCCAGTCGTAAATGGCCAGGGGCGTGCCATCAGATGCATGCAGCAGGCTGGATTCGGTCGTACGCATCGCGTGGGCTCCCATGCAGCGCCCATGCTTGGGCCCGGCCAAGGTGATTGAGGTCTCAAAAAAATAGCTGCCGGCGCAATCTGTATGCGCTGCGGCAGCCATTTTCATCACTGATGGAGAACGCTCAAGCTGTGGTTTCCTCGGCTTGCGCCACCGGCATGGCGGCCATCACCTGGGCCACGGCGGCGGTGAGTTTTTTGGCATAGGGCACATGCAAAAACTCGTTGGGGCCGTGGGCATTGCTCTTGGGGCCCAGCACGCCGCAGACCATCATCTGTGCCTTAGGGAAGCCCTGGCTGAGCAGATTCATCAGCGGGATGGTGCCGCCCTGGCCGATATAGCCGCAGTCCGCGCCGAAATGGGCCTGGCTGGCGGCATTCAGCGCCTGCTCGAACCAGGGCGTCATGCCCGGCGCATTCCAGCCGCTGGAGCTGGACAGGCCTTCCCAGGTCACCTTGGCCTGGTAGGGGGCGTTGTCTTCCAGCAAGGCCTTCATTTCCTGCACGCAGGCGGCGGCATCCACCAGCGGTGGCAGGCGCAGGCTGAGTTTGAAGGCGGTGTAGGGCCGCAGCACATTGCCCGCGTTTTGCAGCGTGGGAAAGCCTTCGGCGCCGGTGACGGACAGCGTGGGCTCCCAGGTGCGTTTGAGCAGGGCCTGGACCGGGTCGGTGGTGGTGGGCAGGGCAAACAGCGTGCTGCCGCCACAGTCATGGTGGGCCCAGGGAAAGCGGCTGTAGGCTGCGTCACCCAGAATGCCGGCCGTGGCACGGGCCTGGGCCAGGCGCTCTGCAGGCACATCGCAGTGAAAGCTGGCGGGCAGCAAACGGCCGCTGGCGCTGTCTTCCAGCCGGTCCAGCACCTGGCGCATGATGCGGAACGACGAGGGCACCACGCCCGAGGCGTCGCCGGAGTGGATGCCCTCGGTGAGGATTTCCACCTTCAGCGTGCCGCTGGCCATGCCGCGCAAGCTGGTGGTCAGCCACAGCTGGTCGTAGTTGCCAGCGCCGCTGTCCAGGCAGATCACCAACTCCACCGCACCCAGGCGGGGGCGCAGCGCGTCCACATAGGGCAGCAGGTCGCGCGAGCCGCTTTCCTCTGCCGTTTCGATGATGCCCACAATGCGCGGGTGGGGCGTGTTCTGGCTTTTCAGCGCCTGCACGGCGGCCACGCTGGCGTAGACGGCATAGCCGTCATCGGCGCCGCCACGGCCGTAGAGCTTGCCGTCCTCGTACACCGGGGTCCAGGGGCCCAGATCGCTGCGCCAGCCTTCGAATTCGGGCTGCTTGTCCAGGTGGCCATACATCAGCACCGTGGGGGCGCCAGGCGCGTTGGCGCCGGGCTGGGTGCCTTCCACCTCAAAGAACAGCACCGGCGTGCGGCCTTCCAGGCGCACGATTTCCAGCGTCAGGCCCGGCACTTTCTGTGCCTCCACCCAGGTGGCGGCATTGCGCAGCACCTGGTCCAGCAGACCTTGCTGCTGCCAGTCGGGCGCAAACATGGGGGACTTGGCGGGGATGGCGATGTAGTCCTTGAGCTGGCCTACGATGTCCTGGTCCCATTTCTGGCTGACCTGTTCCAGGGCTCGTGCGCTGTCCAGCGCGGGGGATGGAAGGCGGGCGTTCATGGCGTTTCTCCTGTCTGTGGCCGGCTTCTCTGATAGAGAAGCGGGCAATGCCAGCATTGTGCGCCAAGCGCCTACGCTGTCGCGCCATTCACCCGCATGCCCGCATTGAATGCTCCCGAACCAAGAGCATTCAATGCTTGCCCTGTCAGGCTGGCAGACGCATCACCACCGGAGACTGCGGCAAAGCAGGCTGCACGCGCTGGTGTGCCTGGGCTTCCAGTCGGAAGCGCGATACCGCTCCCATCAAGCCCTGGGCCTGCTGGCGCAGAGCGGCCGCTGCGGCCGCGCTTTCTTCCACCAGGGCGGCGTTTTGCTGTGTGGCCTGGTCCATCTGGCTGATGGCCTCGCCCACCTGGGCCACACCTGCGCTTTGCTCGTGGCTGGCGGCGCTGATCTCGCCCATGATGTCAGCCACCCGCTGGATGGAGGCCACGATGTCCTCCATGGTGGAGCCGGCCTGGTCCACCAGCTGCGTGCCTTGCGCCACCTGCTGCACGCTGGCATCAATGAGCTGCTTGATTTGCTTGGCCGCGTCGGCACTGCGCCCGGCCAGGGTGCGCACCTCGGTGGCGACCACGGCAAAGCCCCTGCCCTGCTCGCCGGCACGGGCCGCTTCCACGGCGGCGTTCAGCGCCAGGATATTGGTCTGGAAGGCGATGGAGTCGATCACGCCGATGATGTCGGCAATCTGGCCGCTGCTGTGCTGTATGCCCTGCATGGTCTGCACCACATGGCCCACTACCTGACCGCCTTGCGTGGCCACGGTACGTGCTTGCTGGGCTAGGTGGTGGGCCTGCTGGGCGTTGTCGGCGTTCTGGCGCACGGTGGTGCTGAGCTCTTCCATGGAGGCCGCTGTTTCCTCCAGCGCACTGGCCTGGCTTTCGGTGCGGGCCGACAAGTCCTGGTTGCCCTGGGCGATTTCCTGGGCCGCATGGCTGATTTCCTGGGTCGCGTGCTGGACCTGGTGTACCAGGTCGCGCAGGCCTTGCTGCATGCCGCCCAGCTCGGCCATCAGACCCTGCTCCAGCGTTCCGGCTCCAGGCTGGTGGCGCAGATCGCCCTCGGCCACACGGCGCAAGGTGGCACGGGCCTCGGCGGGATCACCGCCCAGCTCACAGCGCAGGGTGCGCACCATCACCCACAGCAGCGCGGCGGCCACGGCCATGGCCAGCAGCGCCAGCGCTGCCGTCAGCCATTGGGCACGCTGGATGGCGGCCTGGGCCTGGGCATGCACCTGATCGGCCGCAGAGCGCGCGAGCTGCAGCTGCTCCAGCAAGGCCGCGCGCAGCTGGCGCCAGGCCGGGGTTTCCTGTGCTTTCAGGGCAGCGGCCGCAGCGGCCTGGTCTTGTGCGGCCAGGGCCACCACCGCATCCTGTGCCTGGTTTTGCGCCTGGCGCAAGGCTTGCAGGGCCTGCACGGCGCTGTGCTGCGGCTGGCCTTGCACCAGCTCCAGCATGGCGCGGTAGCTGCTGTCGTAGTGTTCGCGCGCGCTGCGCAGATTGTCCATGGCCTGGCGGTCATCGGGATTGAGCACGATGTTGCGCAGCGCTTGCCCGCTTTGCAGGCCTTGGGCATACAACTCCTGCAAATGGCCCACCAGGGTCTGCTCGGTGGCTATATAGCGATTGAACTGGGCTTCGGTACGCGCCAGGCCCCACAGGCTGGCGCCCAGCGCCATCACAAACAGCAGGGCCGGTGCCACGGTGCACCAGATCAATCGGGCAAAAAAACGCATCGCAATTCCTCGCAGCACCGGTGTGCGTCATCATGTGCACACGCTCTTCAACAAACGCTCAAGTGTGCCTGATCGCGATGAAAGCGCCATGACCGGGAGCGCTAGCCCTTGGAACACGTTCTTAGCAGGCCTGCAGGCTCCCGGGCGCGTGGCCACCGGCTTTCAGCGGGCCTGGTAGGCCTGGAAGGCAGCGCGGCCCACGGCCGGGTCGTCGCAGAAAAATCCGTCCACACCGGCACGCAAGAATGCGGTGATATCGGTCTGAATATCGCCGCGCGTGGCGCCGTTTTCCACCGGGTGGGCCTTGAGGCTGGCCGGCAGAAAAGCATTCTCGGGCCGCAGCGTCCACACATGGACCAGCAGGCCGGCGCGATGGGCCGTTCCCACCAGGCCGGTGGGCGCCGCGTTCTTGCCGTCCTTGACCGGCACCACCAGGCTTTTGTGCGGGCCTATGCCCTGGGCATAGCTGGCGATCTGCGCCAGCCCCTCGGACGTGATCATGTCGGCATAACGGGTGCTGCGGCCGGCGGCTACGGCGTCATAGGGCTGGCCCTTGGCATCGATCAGCTGCACCAGGCGCACCTGGCTGCGCGCGCGGATCCAGCGCAGGTTCTCCACTTCGAAGGATTGGACGAACACCGGCGCCTTGGCGTCATTCCAGCCATTGGCTTCCAACTGCTGCAACAGCACCGGCTCCAGCGGCTTGCCTATGGACTGGAAATAGCTGGGGTGCTTGGTCTCGGGGTAGATACCCACGGTGCGGCCGGTGCGCGCCGTCTCGGCCTTGGCCAGGTCGATGATTTCCTGCAACGTGGGGATTTGCAGCTGGTCGTTAAAGCGCACATTGGCCGGGCGTATGGCCGGAATGCGTTCGCGGGCACGCAAGGTCTTGAGCTCGGCCAGGGTGAAGTCTTCGGCAAACCAGCCCGTCAAGCGCTGGCCGTCAATGGTTTTGCTGCGGCGGCGGGCAGCAAACTCTCGGCGCTCGGCCACATCGGTGGTGGCTTCCTGCAGGCTGCCATCGGCGTTCAACAGGGCCAGGGCATTTTCATGGCGCGCCACCAGCACACCGTCGCGGGTGATGACCAGATCGGGCTCGATAAAGTCGGCCCCGGCCGCAATCGCCTCGCGGTAGGCCGCCAGCGTGTGCTCGGGCCGCAAGGCCGAGGCACCACGGTGGGCAATCAGCGTGGGCCTGGGTGGCCAGTTGCTCTGGGCTTGTGCCCCGGCAGGGGCTTGCAGCGGCGCACTGCCGGCGCAGCCGGTCAGGGTACCCAGGCCAAAAACGGCCGCTGCGGCACTGGCAGTGCCCAGCCATTGGCGGCGGGTGGTGGGGAGCATGAAAGCCTCCTTTGCAAAGGATTTTTCAACCATTGCAGCATACAGAGCGCGCAGCCACTGGCTTGTAACTGTGTAAAGCCAGGATAGGTCGGCGGGGTGCGCATGGCTTGCTGCGATTTTTTCAGTGCGCCGCGCCCGACTGGCTGGCAGCCCGGGCTGCGCGCAACCAGCCCAGCCCCTCGCTGGTGCCGGCACGCGGCCGGTATTCACAGCCCACCCAGCCCGCATAGCCCAACTGGTCCAGCAGGGCGAACAAATAGGGGTGGTGCAGCTCGCCGATGTCGGGCTCGTGGCGCTCGGGCACACCGGCCACCTGGATATGGCCCACCCGCCCCGTGGGCAGGTAGTGGCGCAGCTTCATGGCCACATCGCCCTCGACGATCTGGCAGTGGTAGAGGTCCATCTGCACCTGCACATTGGCAGCGCCGATAGCGGCCAGCAGACCGTGGGCCTGGTCCTGGCGCTGCAGGTAGTAGCCTGGCATGTCACGGCCGTTGATGGGCTCGATCATCAGCTGCACGCCCTGCTGCGCCGCAGCCCGGGCTGCGTGCTGCAGATTGGCGATGTAGGTGTGGCGCAGCTGCGCATCGTCGGCAGCACGGCCAGCGGGCAGCAGACCTGCCATCACATGGATGCGCGGGCAGTGCAGCACGGCGGCATAGGCCAGGGCCTGCTGTATGCCGTCCCTGAACTCCAGTTCGCGCCCCGGCAAACAGGCCAGGCCGCGCTCACCCGCATCCCAGTCCCCCGGAGGCGCATTGAACAGCACCTGCGTCAGGCCATAGGCCTGCAACTGCGCGGCAATCGCCTGGGCCGGATAGGCATAGGGGAAGAGGTATTCGACCCCGGCAAAGCCATCGCGGGCAGCGGCGGCAAAGCGGTCGAGAAAATCCAGCTCGGTATAGAGCATGGACAGGTTGGCGGCAAAGCGTGGCATGCGCCCATTATGCGAAGGACTGCAGCCCATGGACGCGCGCTGCCCATGCTTGGACAGCGCACATTGCGGACAGGCCCCCCACCCCCACCCTCTCCCCAGAGGGGCGAGGGTGCAAAGCCAGATGCACAACGCAGAAAACGGGCACAGCCCATAAAACTGGCACAGCCTAAATCAGGGCACCGCACAAGGGCCTACGCCGGCCGCGCCGCCCCGCCGCGCCGGTGCCGTCCCCCTCCGGCGCGTAGCGCCAGAGAGGGGGAAGACGCCGAAGGCGGCACAGGGGGTGCTTTATTTCACCCCCGCTCCAAACAAAACACCGCCGTGCTGGCCCGCAGATTGGGCAGGCTGCGTATGACCTGGCCTTCACGCAGGCCGAAGGAGTCCACCACGTGCAGCTGATTTTTGTGCGCCAGCAGCTCGAAATCCTTGTAGGTGCCGACCCGGATATTGGGCGTGTCATACCACTGGTAAGGCAGGTGGCGGGTGACGGGCATGCGCCCGCGCAGCACGGAAAAACGGTTGGGCCAGTGGGCAAAATTAGGGAAGCTCACCACGCTCATGCGGCCCACGCGCGCGGTTTCGCGCAACATCGTTTCGGCATTGCGCAGATGTTGCAGAGTGTTTATCTGCAGCACCATGTCAAAGCTGTTGTCTTCAAAAATGGCCAGGCCTTCATCCAGGTTCAGCTGCAGCACGTTCACGCCACGTTGTACGCAGGCCAATACATTGGCGTCATCGATTTCCACGCCATAGCCGCTGCAGCCGCGCTCGCGCTGCAGATACTGCAAAAAGGCGCCATCGCCGCAGCCCAGGTCGAGCACACGGGCGCCCTGGGGCACCAGCTGGGCCAGTGCTTGCATGGTGGGGGTGGCGGTCATGCGGCAATCTCCTTGGCAATGCCTTCGAAATAGGCGCGCATCGCGGACAGATAGCGCGGGTCGTCCAGCAAAAAGGCGTCGTGGCCATGCGGGGCGTCAATCTCTGCATAGCTCACATCGCGGCCGTTTTGTAGCAAGGCCTGTACGATTTCACGGCTACGCCCCGGCGCAAAACGCCAGTCGGTGGTGAAGCTGACCAGAAAGAACTTGGCCAGAGAGCGCGCCAGTGCGGCCTTCAGGCTGTCGCCATACGCCTTGGCGGGGTCGAAGTAGTCCAGCGCGCGGGTGATGAGCAGATAGGTGTTGGCATCGAAATAGCTGCTGAATTTGTCGCCCTGATAGCGCAGATAGCTTTCGATCTGGAATTCGATGTCCTGGGTGGTGAACTTGATCTGAGGGCCATCGCGCAGCTCGCGGCCGAACTTCTGGTTCATCACGTCATCGCTGAGATAGGTGATGTGGCCGATCATGCGTGCAATGCGCAGACCACGTTCCGGCACCACGCTGTGGGCATAGAAGTCGCCACCATGGAAGTCCGGGTCGGTGACGATGGCGCGGCGTGCCACCTCGTTGAAGGCGATGTTCTCGGCGTTCAGATTCGGGGCACTGGCCACCACCACGGCGTGGCGCATGCGCTCAGGGTATTGCAGCGTCCAGCTCAGGGCCTGCATGCCGCCCAGACTGCCCCCCAGCACGGCGGCCAGTTGCTGTACGCCCAGCCGGTCCAGCAGCAGGGCCTGGGCGTTGACCCAGTCTTCCACCGTCAGCACCGGAAAGCTGGAACCATAGACCGCCCCGGTATCGGGATTGGTATGCATGGGGCCGGTGGAGCCGAAACACGAGCCCAGATTGTTGACACCGATGACGAAGAACTTGTTGGTGTCCACGGACTTGCCAGGGCCGATCATGTTGTCCCACCAGCCCTCGCTCTTGGGCTGGCCCTCGTAGACGCCCGCCACATGGTGGGAAGCATTCAGCGCATGGCAGACCAGGATGGCATTGGACCTGTCGGCATTCAGCGTTCCATAGGTCTCGAACGCGAGGGTGTAATCACGGATGTGTTTGCCGCTTTGTAGCGGCAATGCATCCGGAAAATGCATGGATTGCGGTGTGGCGATGAAGGACATACGAAAAACCCGGCATCGCTAAAAACGAGGCCGGGTTTATACGTGCGGTTTCGTCTTTAGCAGGATTTATAAAGCGCCCGCAAGCAGAAGCAAATCGGCGCGTGAAAGTCCATTATGCCAAATCATTCACCACTGGCGTGAACAGGGCCAGGAGGCCCAGCACCAGGAAAATGGCTGCAGACACCAGGTGCACCATGCGTATGGGCACGCGCTTGACCAGCTTGTCGCCCAGCCAGACCACAGGCGCATTGGCCAGCATCATGCCCAGCGTGGTGCCGGCCACCACCCACAGGTAAGCCTGGTATTTGGCCGCCAGGGCCACGGTGGCAATCTGGGTTTTGTCGCCCATTTCGGCCAGGAAGAAGGCCACGACCGTGGTGCCGAAAACGCCCCAATGGGACTGTTCCGAGACGCCCTCGTCATCCAGCTTGTCGGGAATCAGCATCCACACCGCCATGGCGATAAAGGACAGGCCCAGCACCCAGCGCATGACATCAGGGCCGGCCATCTGCGTCAGCCAGGCGCCCAATGCGCCTGCCAGGGCGTGGTTGACCACGGTGGCCACCAAAATGCCCCAGACAATGGGCCAGGTTTTGCGAAAACGTGCCGCCAGCACCAGGGCGAGCAACTGGGTTTTGTCGCCCATTTCGGCAAGGGCGACGATGGCGGTGGAGACGAAGAAAGCTTCCATGGGGATTTCTGTGTTGTGAACGGCCGGAGGTTGCGAGCACGCATTGACTACACCCCGACTCCGGCACTGGATCGGTGTGCAGTCAATGGTCTCGCCCAGTTCCACAGAAACCGCAGGTGCCATAGGGCGTGAGGCCCCAAGTTTGTTGACACATGCCTTTGGCGCATTGCGCGCCAAACGGGCTACTCCCCAAAGACAGCTTGCAATCTTACTGGCATTTTTTCAAAGTTGCTAACTATTGCTGCACCGCCGTACAGCAGAAAACCCGCCCTTTAACAGTAAAAGATGTTGTAACAAGCACAAAGCTTTCAATACCCTTCCAACCATTGCGAGCATTTGCTCGATAATGCCCGGAGCGATTGCGCTCGCGCGCAGTGGCCAGTGCGTTAGCGTCTCTACTGTTGTCACGTTTGCGGACCACCTAGGGCTCCATCGCGTTTCTCTGTCTTTTTCCTGGAGTCTTCCATGGGTAACAAACTCTACGTCGGCAACCTGCCGTACTCTTTCCGTGACAACGATCTGCAACAAGCCTTTAGCGCTTTCGGTACCGTGGCCAGCGCCAAGGTCATGATGGAGCGTGACACTGGCCGTTCCAAGGGCTTCGGCTTTGTGGAAATGGGCAGCGATGCAGAAGCCCAAGCCGCTATCCAAGGCATGCACGGCCAAAACCAAGGCGGTCGTGACCTGGTGGTCAACGAAGCCCGCCCCATGACCCCCCGCCCTCCCCGCAGCGGCGGCTTCGGTGGTGGCAATTACGGTGGTGGTGGCGATTTTGGCGGTGGCCGTCGCAACAGCTACTAATCCCACGATTTATCCGCTTTCTCATAAAAGCGAAAAAGAAGGAACCTACGGGTTCCTTTTTTGTTTAGAAATGTCACAAATTTACCGCCCCAGCGGTAATGCTTCTTTCCCTACGCAATTAATAATGCGCGACGGGAATACCTCCCAATGAGATCTGCAGGTCGGTTTTCAACGCAAGGTGCGCCACAGGCTTGTTTAGGTCCAAAACCAAGAGACAGGGATTTTGAGGAGCGATGATGGGAAATAAGCTGTACGTTGGCAACTTGCCCTATACCGTACGGGACAATGATCTGCAGCAGGCCTTTACGCAATTTGGGACTGTTGCCAGCGCCAAAGTCATGATGGAACGCGACACCGGTCGCTCCAAAGGCTTTGGCTTTGTGGAAATGGCCAATGAAGCGGAGGCCAGTGCCGCCATCCAGGGGATGAACGGCCAACCATTGGGCGGTCGCAGCCTGGTGGTCAACGAAGCCCGCCCCATGGAGCCGCGTCCGCCGCGCAACTTCGGTGGTGGCGGTCGCCGTGAAGGCTATGGCGGGGGCTATGGTCACGACCAGGACGGTGGCTATGGCAACCGTCCGGACAACGGCTTTCGCAGCCCCTACGGCTCGGGTCCCCGTGGCCGCGGCGGCTATGGCGGCGGTGGAACAGGTGGTGGCTACAGCGGCGAATAAGCCCTCGGCGCCCCCATGCAAAAAGGCCTCGTTTCAGAGGCCTTTTTGCTGGGTGATGACGGGTTGATGTTCATCAGGGCTGAGGGCGCCCCGGCTGCAACACGCCACGTACCCGGCCTTGCATCTGCACGATCTGGGAGACGTTGTCGTACTCCAGCTTGTCGCTGGTGAAACGGTCTTCGCCCCGGGTCAGCACCACCGGCAGATGGGAGCGCACACGCTCTTCCTGGGTCCAGGCATGCAGAAACTCGCCCTCAAATTTCAGCGCGGGTTTACCGCCCACAGGCTGGCGCACCACCACGGCATTGCCCCACAGCTGCACCTCGGAGGCATCGGAGTTGCTGATGCCCTTGCGCGCCGTGGCCGTGGTCTTGGCGCCATCTGGCGCAAAGCCACGCATGTCGACCTGCTGGATTTCCATGGTGTCGGTATCGGGGTAGTGGTCGCCGCGTTCCCCCCGAATTTCGCTTTGCATGCGGCCCTGCGCATCAAAGTCCTTCACCATGAAATGCGTCATGGTGTAGTCGGGCTCATGCCGCACCGGGCGCTCCACCACAGGGCCGGACACAGTGGGTGCATTGCGCACCAGCCACCATGAGCCCAGGGCCAGCAATGCCATCAGCAGCACCGGCAGGTACAGCGAGACCCGCTCCCAGGAGTGGCGCAGCGTGGCCATCATGGCAGATACCTCTCCAGCAGGCGACGGTAAGCACCTGTGGCGGTCAGCAACAGATCACAGACGGCCCGCACCGCCCCATGGCCACCGGTCTGGGGCGTCACCCAATGCGCCAGCGCCGCGCATTCCACATGGGCATTGGCCGGGGCACAGGCCAGGGCACAGCGCTGCATCACCGGCAGATCGGGCCAGTCATCACCCATGGCTGCGGCCTGGCTCCAGTCCAGGCCCAGTTCATTCAAGATGGCCTGGGCTGCCGGCAGCTTGTCTTCCGTGCCATAGCGCACATGGGTCACACCCAGCTGCTGCAGTCGCAGCCGCAGCGGGGCAGAGTCTCGCCCGGTCACCACGGCAGGGGTAATGCCGGCCTGCTGCAGCAGCTTGATGCCGTGACCATCCAGGGTGTTGAAGCGCTTGAGCGTTTCGCCCTGCTCGGAAAACAGCAGGCCCCCATCGGTGAGCACGCCATCCACATCCAGAAACAGCACCCGCACCGGTTGGGCCTGCAGCAGCAGCTCGGTGGGAAATTGCAGAGCAGCTTGGGCCATCAAATCACCTTGGCACGCATCAGATCACGAATATGGACGATGCCCGCCAGGCGGCCATCGGCCTCTACCGCCATCACCGAGGTAATGCCGTGCAGCTCCATCAGCTGTGCCGCATCCACCGCCAGCGCATCCACGGCAATGGTCTTGGGTTTGGCATGCATCAATGCCTGGGCCGTGGCGCCACGCAGCTCGGTACCGGCCTCTATGCAGCGGCGCAGATCACCGTCGGTGAAGATGCCCTGCACCTGCTGTTGCCCATCCACCACCACGGCGCAACCCAGGCCCTTGGCGCCCATCATGCGCATCAGCGTGCTGAAGTCGGCCTCGGGCAGCACCGTGGGCAAATCCTCGCCCTTGCGCATCACATCGGCCACATGGGTCAGCAGCTTGCGGCCCAGCGAGCCACCGGGGTGAGAGCGGGCAAAGTCCTCGGCCCTAAAGCCCCTGGCGTCCAGCAAGGCCATGGCCAGGGCATCGCCCAACGCCATTTGCGCCGTGGTGCTGGCGGTGGGCGCCAGATTCAGCGGGCAGGCTTCGCGCTCCACGCTGGTGTCCAGCACCCAATCGGCGTGGCGGGCCAGCGAGGACTGCACGCCACCGGTCATGGCCACCAGGGCCACGCCCTGGCGCTTCAATGCCGTCAGCAGCGAGGTGATTTCATCGGTCTCGCCGCTGTTGGACAGGGCCAGCACCAGATCCTGGGCCGTGACCATGCCCAGATCGCCGTGGCTGGCCTCGGCCGGGTGCACAAAAAAGGCCGGTGTGCCGGTGGATGCCAGCGTGGCGGCCAGTTTGCGGCCCACATGGCCGCTCTTGCCCATGCCCATGACCACCACACGGCCAGGCAGCTGCAAAATTTTGCGCACCACTTGAGAGAAAGCATCGTCCAGCCGCGCCGACATGGCCTGCATGGCTTGCACCTCGATGGCCAGGGTACTGCGGGCCAACTCCAGGGCCCGCCCGCTGTCCCAAGCTTGGGTGCGGGCCGAAGTATCAGAAACTTGCATGGCGAAATTTTAGAGCCTGTGCACATAACCCCGAGCTGCACGGCCTCGCAGCACGCCCACCACAGGTGCGAGGCCGTGGTTTACTGGGCCAGCAGGGTCTCGGCCTCGGCGGGCCGGCCAAACAAATAGCCTTGGAAGCGCCGGCAGCCATGGCGCACCAGAAATTCCAGCTGGCCCGGCGTTTCCACCCCTTCGGCCACCACTTCCAAGCCCAGGCTCTGGCCCAGGGCAATCACGGTGCGCACGATGGCGGCATCGTTGGCATCCAGCAGCACATCGCGCACAAAGCTTTGGTCAATCTTCAGCTGCGACAGCGGCAGGCGCTTGAGATAGCCCAGCGAGGAATAGCCCACGCCAAAGTCGTCCAGCGAAAAACGTATACCCATGGCCCGCAGCGACTGCATCTTGGCAATGCTTTCCTCCACGGCCTCCAGCATCAGGCTCTCGGTCAGCTCCAGTTTGAGCAGATCCGGGCGCGCACCGGTGTCCCGCAGAATGTCCTGGATGCGGCGCAGAAAATCGGCGTGGCGAAACTCCTGGGCGCTCAGATTCACCGCCAGCGTCCAATAGGCCGAAATGGGGTGACGGGCCCAGGCCGCCAGCTGCTCACAGGCCTGGCGCAACACCCAGCGGTCCAGCGCAAAAATCAGCCCCAGCTGCTCGGCCGCAGGGATGAACTGTCCCGGCGGCACCATGCCGCGTTCCGGGTGGTTCCAGCGCACCAGGGCCTCGGCCCCCAGCACCCGGCCCTGGTCGTCCACCACGGGCTGGTAATGCAGCACAAAGTCCCCACGGTCCAGAGCGATGTGCAAATCGGCTTCCAGCAGTGCCCGGGCATGCAGATTGCGCTGCAGATCGGGGTCAAAAACACTCCAGGCATTGCGCCCCTGGGCCTTGGCCTCGCTCAGCGCCAGCTCCACCCGCTGCCGCATCTCATCAACCGAGCGCTCGCGCCCCTGAAAGCTGGCCGCGCCTATGCCAAAAGAGGCATGGACTGCACGCCCTTGCAGCTCAAAAGCCTGGCCCAGCATGCCCATCAGATTCACGGCCATGGCGCTGGCCTGTGCCTGTGCCTGGGCCATGTCCGGCGCCAGGGCTTCGATCAGCACCAGGAACTCATCGCCCCCCACACGCCCCACCACATCGCCGGGGCGACACCAGGCCTGCAGGCGGCGCGCCACCTCCTGCAACAGGGCATCACCCCAGCGGTGGCCCATGGCGTCGTTGATGCCCTTGAAGTGGTCCACATCCAGCATCAACAGCGCGCCGGCACCGCGCTGCAGGCTGCGCTCCAGCGCGGCATCGATCTGCTGCAGCATGGCCGCGCGATTGGGCAGCTCGGTCAAATCGTCCCGGTAGGCCAGGCGGCGCATCTGCACCTCGGACTGCTTGCGCTCGGTGATGTTGCGCGCCACCCCGCGGTAGCCGGTGAAGACGCCTTGCGCATCCCAGACCGGCGCCCCGCTCAGCGACAACCAGGTGGCTTGGCCCTGGGTATCGTGGTGGCACAGCTCCCAGTCATGGAAGGCCTCGCAACGCGCCATCAGCTGCTGGCGGTTTGCTATTTCTTCAGAAGCATCATGTGCTTGCTGCCACAGCGTCTTGGCCCAGAAATACTGTGTATGCAGGCTGTGCTGCAACGCATCCGGGCAGCCATCCAGGTGCACAAAGCGCAGCCTGGCATCCAGCTCCCAGAACCAGTCAGACGACAGCGCCGTCATGCTGCGCCAGCGCTGCTCGCTCTGGCCCAGTTGCTGCTGGGTCTGCACATAGTCGGTCACATCGGTATAGGTGCGCACTTTGCGGCCATCGCGTTCGGGATGGGTGCGCACCTCCAGATAGCGTCCCTCCAGCGTGCGGCGGATATAGACCGATGGGCAGTTGCGCCCATCAATGCCCCCCACGGTGGCACCTGGCGGCCAATACAGCGAGCGGTCGAATTCCCCGCGGTCGCGCTGAAAAGCCACCAGCTCGCGCAAAAAGGGCTGCTGCTGCAAACGCTCTTCGGGAATGTTCAGCAGCTCCAGTGCGCGCTCGTTGTACAGCTGCACACGGCCCTGGGCATCCAGGCTGATCACGCCCTGGGAAATGCTCGACAGCGTGGAGTGCAGCTCGCGGCTGTGCTCGGCCAATGCACGCTCCGTGGCGCGTTGGCGTGCCAGGCTTTCCAGCTGCTCGGGCAGGGGTTGCAAATGGTGGCTGGCGCCAGGCTGCCAAGAGCGCACCACAAAATCGGCAAAGCCTGCACGCATGGACAGGGCCGCCAGCTCTTCCTGCCCGGCCTCCACCGTCACCAGGGCCATGGTGGAGCCCAACCATTCCAGGGCCTGCAGGGCATCGCCATCGGCTTGCTCGAAGGCCACCATGGCCATCTGCGGCAGATGCTGGGCATGGAGGGCCTGCCCGCCTGCCAAGTCCGTGGCATGCAGCACGCGCCAACGTGGCCGCACACTGAACAAAAACTGCTGTACCTGGGCCGCGTGGGCACAGTCACCATCGATCAGCAGAACGGTCAATTCCATATTTGCAGGCGCCAAGGGATGGACGAGGCCACAATACCGATCAGCGGTATTGCACATGGGCAAGCATTATGCGCAGCTCCCAAGTGCCATCCGGTCACCTGTATTGCCTGCCGCGATCGCGGCAGCGCTTGTCTCACCCCTCTTGCCTACGGCACACTGCGCCGAATCTTGAGCACTTTGTGCGCTTTCCTCTCTTCTGCCATGCCCAGCTTCAGCGTCACCGACTACCTCCGCGACCATATCCGCACCGTGCCCAACTGGCCTGCACCCGGCGTGCAGTTCCGTGACATCACGCCACTGCTGCAAGACCCCAAGGTGTTTCGCGTGCTGATCGACGCCTTTGTCCACCGCTATATGGACAAGGACATACGCCCCGATGTGGTCGCAGGCCTGGACGCGCGCGGCTTCATCCTGGGCTCGGTCATCGCCTACGAGCTGGGCGTAGGCTTTGTGCCTATCCGCAAAAAAGGCAAGCTGCCCTTCACCACCGTGGAAGAGACTTACGAGCTGGAATACGGCAGCGCCACCGTGGAGCTGCACACCGATGCAGTCAAGGCCGGCGACAAGGTGCTGCTGATCGATGATTTGATCGCCACCGGCGGCACCATGATGGCGGGCAAGAAGCTGCTGGAAAAACTGGGGGCCACCGTGATGGAGGGCGCTGCCATCGTGGACCTGCCCGAGCTGGGCGGCTCCGATCGCCTGCGCGGTGAGGGCCGGTTGAAGTTGTTTACCTTGGTGGATTTTGAAGGCCATTGACTCCCCCCTGAGTCGCCTACGGCGCCTTCCCCCCGCTCTTCGCGAGCGGCCCTTGCGCGGCAGCCCTGGCGAATGGGGCACAGCATGCAACGGGAGCATTTTTCTGCCCACCTTGGTCTTACGCCTTCCTCCTCCGGGGGAAGGCGGGGATGGGGGCTGCCTCGCCCAACACACGGCTGGCTGTCCCTCGCTAAGGCAGCGCTAATTTCATCCAACATGGCCAAAAATCCATCCACATCTACATAGGCCGCTATGGTTTTAAAGCATTCCTTTCCCTGGTGGTTGTTGGCGCTGCGCGCTCTGGGCTGGTTGGTCAGCGGGTTGGCGGCTTTGCTGGGGCTGCTGTGGGGTGTGGGCGCCCTGTGCTACCAGGGGCCGCAGCGGCCGCTGCTGTTGTGGCCTGCGCTGGCGCTGTGGGTGCTGGCCTGGCTGGCTGCCGGCGCCTGGGCCTGGCGCAGCGGCCGCATGCTGCCGCTGTGGGGTGTGGGGGCCTTGCTGCTGGCGGCCATGCTGCTGTGGTGGAGCACCATAGACCCGCGCCAGGACCGGGACTGGGCCGACGATGTGGCCCACATCACCCACTTGCAGCGCACGCCCGGCAATGACGATCTGGTGACGCTGGAGCAGGTGCGCAACTTCAGCTGGCGCAGCGAAACCGACTACACCGCCCGCTGGGACACGCGCAGCTACGACCTGTCCCAGTTGCGCAGCGTGGACATGGCCGTGTCGTACTGGATGGGCCCGGCCATTGCCCACACCCTGGTGTCGTTTGGCTTTGCCGATGGCCAGCAGCTGGTGTTTTCTTTCGAGATCCGTAAGGAAAAAGGCGAGGCCTTCGACGCCCTGGCGGGCTTCTTCAAGCACTACGAGCTGGCCCTGATCGCCGCGGACGAGCGCGACATCCTGGCCGTGCGCACCAACGCCCGTGGCGAGCAGGTGTTTCTCTACCGCGTGGACATGCCACAGCCCGCCATGCGCGGCCTGCTGCTGTCCTATGCCGAGCAGGCCGAGCGTCTGCATGCACAGCCGCGCTGGTACCACACGCTCACTGCCAACTGCACAACCATAGTCTGGGACATGGCACGCAGCCTGGTGGGCGGCCTGCCGCTGAACTGGCGGCTGCTGGCCTCGGGCTATCTGCCCGAGTACCTGCATGCCGTGCATGGCCTCACACCCGGCCAGCCGCTTGCGGCCCTGCGTGCGGCCGGCGACATCACGGCCCGCGCCCAGCAGTGGCAGCCGCCGGCGGGTGCTGATGACATCGCCGCCAGCATCGACTTTTCTCGGGCAATTCGCCAGGGTATTCCACCGCTACCACAGCCATAGCAGCCCTTGCTTTTCTGGCGCGCCATGGCGGCTTGTCACCCCTGCAAGCTGCCCTGAATCAAGCGCAAGCGGTGCGCTCTGCCTACACTGGCGCGTTGCGCCGTCTGCTCCTAGCCCTGCACCCATGTTCTCCCCAGCCCGCTTTCACAGCCCCGCACGGTGGCTGCTGCCCCTCTGCCTGGTCCTGCTGACCGGCTGCGCCGGCGTCAAGGTCAGCTCCATCCAGCCTTCCGACTACCTGGCCCAGCGCCGCGCCGATGTGCTCACCAACGGCCAGCTCAGCCCGGCCACGCGCGAGTCGCTGCGCGTCATGGGCAGCGAAGCCAAGCCCTGCTTGGCCGACGCCAGCGCATGCCGCGACCAGCTGCGCAGCAGCGCCGGCCTGACCGATGAGCAACGCCTCTCGGCCTTGTCCGAGCTGTGGGCCAAGCAGGCCATGGACCAGGAGCGCGAAGCCCCCGGCAGCGCCATTGCGGCCTGGCTGGAGTCGGCCCGCTATGCCTGGGCCTATCTGTTTTTCACCGAGCGCAGACCCAGCGAGCGCGCTTTTGAAGACCGGCAAACCCAGGTGCGCGACTACTACAACTACGCCGCACAGCAGGCCGTGACCGGCTTGTTCAAGCACCGCGACGAGCTTTCGGTGGAGCTGCCCACCGACCTGGACGAGCTGCATGGCGACCGCATACGCTGGCAGCAATGGCGGCTGCTGGTCGATCTGTCCGGCCTGCGCCAGCCCGCCCACCGGGTGCTGCCGCAAGAGCTGGTGGCCGCCGCCTCGCTCACCTTCTCCGGCCTGCGCAACATTTACCGGCGCGACGGCTTTGGCGCCGAGCTGGTGGCCGTGTTCCCGCCGCCACCCGAGGCGGCCGGCCCCGACCCACAATGGGGCAGCATGCAAGGCCCGCCCTACCAGGAGGCGCTGTTCCCCGCCATCACCGCCCTGCTGCAGTTTGACGGCCGCAATCTGGCCGAGGTACTGGCCACCCAAGCCCTGAGCCTGCGCCTGATGGACCCCTACCGCCAAAGCGAGGTGCAACTGGCCGGCAGCCGCGTGCCGCTGGCAGGCAACTTCACCTCGGGCTATGGCCTGTGGCTGGCGCGCTCGGGCTTTTCCACCCAGGCGCTGCGCACCCTGTTGGGCGTGAGCAATGGCATCACGCGACCGCAGATTTACATGATGCAGCCCTACGACCCCAGCCGCCGCGTGGTGGTCATGCTGCATGGCCTGGCCAGCAGCCCCGAGGCCTGGATCAATGTGGCCAATGAGGTGCTGGGCGACGAGCTGCTGCGCAGCAACTACCAGGTCTGGCAGGTGTACTACCCCACCAACGCCCCCTTGGCACTGAACCACCACGCCATACGCGAGGCGCTGACGCAAACGCTGCAGCATTTCGACCCCGAGGGCAAAGCGCCCGCCTCCCAACACCTGACGCTGGTGGGCCACAGCATGGGCGGGGTGCTGTCACGGCTGATGGTCAGCAGCACCCAGGGCAAGCTGCTGGACACCGTCACCATGGAGCTGGAACTGTCCGCCAGCGCCAAGCGCCAGCTGGAGGGGCAGTTGTCCGAATACCTGGAGTTCGAGCCCCTGCCCCAGGTGGACAGCGCCATCTTTATTGCCGCCCCTCATCGCGGCACCAGCCTGGCCAACCACCGCATCGCGCGCTGGGTGGCGAATCTGATCACGTTGCCGTTTTCCGTGGTGGAGCAATTTACCGACGCCGCCCGCGCCCTGGCCAACGCCACCCCGCGCACCGGCAAGCAAGGCCTGCTGCGCATTCCCAACAGCATAGACAACCTCAGCGACCAGGATCCCTATCTGCGCGCCACGGCCGAGCTGCCCATCTCCAGCAAGGTGCACTACCACTCCATCATCGGCATAGACAACCCCAAGCTGCCACTGGCGGAAAGCAGCGACGGTGTGGTGCCCTATGCCAGCGCCCACCTGGCCGGTGCAGAGTCGGAGCGCATCGTTCCCTCTGGCCACAGCGTGCAGGAGCAACCCCAGGCCATCGTCGAAATCCGCCGCATTCTGCGCAACCAGCTGCAGCCGCAGTAAGCCGTAAATCTGCTCATGAAAAAATAGCTTGCTGCGCATACACAGCAAGCTATTCAGGCTGTTTTGGCTTGATATTTTCGCGGCGCTTGGCGGCCCCCTCACCCCCGCCCTCTCCCGCAAGCGGGCGAGGGAGAAAGACCAGGGACGCGGAGAACCTCACAGGCGCTGTTGCATGTCACGCCCCTTTCGCCAGGGGCGCAGCGCACGGGCCGCCCCGCCGCGCTGGAACCGTCCCCCTCCGGCGCGTAGCGCCAGAGAGGGGGAAGACGCGAAGCGGCACAGGGGGTGTTTACTTCCCAATACAAAAACTAGAGAAGATCACCCCCAGCAAATCATCCGAAGTGAATTCACCGGTAATGCTGTTCAACGCCTGCTGGGCCAGGCGCAGCTCCTCGGCCAGGATATCCAGCGCCGGGCCGGGCACGTGGAGCTGGTCATGCGCCTCTTGCAAATGGGCGCTCACGGCCTGCAGTGCCTCCACATGGCGGGCGCGGGCAATGTACAGGCCTTCGGCGGCGGACTGCCAGCCCGCCACCTGCAGCAGGCGCTGGCGCACGGCGTCCAGGCCGTCGCCGGTGCGGGCGGACAGGGACAGGCCCTCGCTGGCATCGCCAGCCTGCGCGCGCGCTGCCAGCGGCGCCAGGGGCTGCATGACGGCGCCGGGCGCGGCCAGGTCGGTCTTGTTCCACAGGTCTATCACCGGCACGTTGGGCGCGATGCGCTCGGCCAGGGTCTGGGCAATCTCCAGGTCGGCAGCGGCGTAGTCGGCCTCGTTCATGCGCGAGAGGTCGTGCAGAAACAGCACGGCATCGGCGGCGGCGATCTCGTCCCAGGCGCGGGCAATGCCGATGCGCTCCACCTCGTCCTCGCTGTCGCGCAGGCCGGCGGTGTCGATCACATGGAGGGGCACGCCGTCGATTTGGATGGTTTGCTGCACCTTGTCGCGCGTGGTGCCGGCGATGGGGGTGACGATGGCCAGCTCCGCGCCCGCCAGGGCGTTCAAGAGCGAGCTTTTTCCGGCATTGGGCTGGCCGGCAATCACCACCTTGATACCTTCGCGCAGCAGCGCGCCCTGCTGGGTGCGGGCCAGCACCAGGCCAAGCTGGTCTTGCAGATTGTCCAGCTGGCCATAGGCATCGGCTTTTTGCAGAAAGTCGATTTCCTCTTCGGGAAAGTCCAGCGTGGCCTCCACCAGCATGCGCAAATGCACCAGGGCATCGCGCAGCTCGCGGATTTCGCGGGAGAAGTCGCCCGACAGCGAGCGGCTGGCGCTGCGGGCCGCGGCCTCGGTGCTGGCGTCGATCAAATCAGCAATCGCCTCGGCCTGGGCCAGATCGATCTTGTCATTCAAAAACGCGCGCTCGGTGAACTCGCCGGGCTGGGCCAGGCGCAGGCCGGGCAGCAGGGGCTGGCCGTCGGCGCCGGCGACCTGGGCGGCCTCCAGGCAGCGGGCCAGCAACAGCTGAAGCACCACGGGGCCACCATGGGCCTGCAGCTCCAGCACGTCTTCACCGGTGTAGCTGTGCGGGCCGGGAAAGTACAGGGCCAGGCCATGGTCGATCGGCGCGCCCTTGGCGTCCTTGAAGGGCAGGTAGCTGGCCTCGCGCGGCTTCAGGTCGCGACCGCAGAGCAGGCGCACCAGGGGCGCAATCCGCTTGCCCGAGACCCGCACAATGCCCACGGCCCCCCGGCCCGGGGCGGTGGCGATGGCGGCAATGGGGTCGGAATGGCGGGCAAGCATGGGCAAAGGCTTTCGGTGGGGAACGGTTCAAACAGCGGCCCATGATATCCAGCGGGCCGGGCTCGCAAATGCGCAATGCAATCAAAGCCCTCCCCTGTCGGGGGAGGGTGGGGGTGGGGGGTCAGCGGCATAGGCACAACCAACAGCATTGGCGCCGTCCTCACTGCAGCCCCCATCCCCACCTTCCCCCGTTGGGGGAAGGAGTCATACCGGCATGCTCACAAGCAACAGGGGCGACCTGCAAAGCACAACGGCCGCTTGCGGCGGCCGTTGTGGGTTCAGCTCAGAGCTACTTACTTCTTGGTATCAACCGCAGGAGCCGACTTGAAGTTGGGCAGATTGAACTGCGGGGGCACACCCATGCGGGTGTTAATGACCCACTGCTGTGCGATGGACAAGATGTTGTTGGTCAACCAGTACAGCACCAGGCCAGCCGGGAAGAAGAAGAACATCACGCTGAACATCAGCGGCATGATCCACATCATCTTGGCCTGCATGGGGTCCGGCGGCACGGGGTTGAGCGCGGTCTGCAGCAGCGAGGACAGCATCATCAGCACCGGCAGAATGAACCAGGGGTCCTTGGCCGAGAGGTCGGTGATCCACAGAATCCAGGGAGCCTGGCGCATTTCCACCGAGGACAGCAGCACCCAGTACAGGGTCATGAACACGGGGATCTGGATCATGATGGGCAGGCAGCCGCCCATGGGGTTGACCTTTTCCTCGCGGTAGATGCGCATCATCTCCTGCTGCATCTGCTGGGGCTTGTCCTTCAGGCGCTCGCGCATTTCCTGAATCTTGGGGTTGATGGCCTTCATCTTGGCCATGCTGGAGTAGGCCTTGGCGTTGAGCCAGTAGAACAAGATCTTCAGCAGCAGCACCAGGCCGATGATGGCCCAGCCCCAGTTGCCCAGCACGCTGTGGATCTGGTCCAGCAGCCAGTACATGGGCTTGGCCAGGATGGTGAACATGCCGTAGTCTTTGACCAGTTCCAGACCGGGGTAGATGGACTCCAGCATCTTCTCCAGCTGCGGGCCGGCAAACAGCTGGGCGTCGATGACCTTGGTCTCGCCGGGTTGCAGCTGGCCCATGGCCACGATCTGGCCGGCGGCGTACAGGTTGTCGCCCACCTTGCGGGCGAAGTTGTCGCGTTGCTGGCCATTGGCCAGCAGCCAGGCGCTGGCGAAATAGTGCTGCACCATGGCCACATAGCCATCCGGTGTGGCCTTCACAAAGTCGGCCTTGCCCTTTTCGATGTCCTTGAAGTCCACCTTCTGGAACTTCTTCTCTTGCGAGAACACGGCCGGGCCGGTGAAGGTGGAGTACATGGCGGCCTTCTCACCCTCGGGCGCATTGCCGTCACGCAGCAGCTGCAGATACAGCTGCGGGCTCACGGCGGCCGCACTGGTGTTGACCACCTCGTGCTTGACGCCGATGGCGTAGGAGCCACGCTTGAGCGTATAGGTCTTGACCAGCTTCACGCCGTCCATGACGGGCGACTCGAAACGCACTTGCAGCTCATCAGCACCTTCGGCCAGCTCGCGCGCACCCGGCATCAGCTGCATGGTGGTCTTGTGCGTGGGAAAGTTGCCGCCCACCAGGCCGGTCTGGGCCAGGTAGACGCGGTTGGCGCTTTCGTCGAACAGCACAAAGGGCTTGCTCTTGTCCACACCATCGGCATATTTGAGCAGCTCGGCGTGGCCAATGGTGCCACCCTGGCCGTCAAAGCTCAGGCGCAGCACATCGGTGCTGACGGTGACTTTTTCACGGGCAATGGCGTTGGCAGCCGGGGCATCGGTGCCCGGCACATCGCTGGCCGAGGCCGTGGGGGCAATGGCAGCAGCCGGCACCTCCGCAGGCTTGGCCGCTGCCGTGGCAGGGGCCGTCGCAGCCGACGGGAAGAACGTGGCTTGCTTGCCGTTGTGGATTTGCCACTTGTCCCACAGCAGAACCAGGGAAAAGCCAAATATCACCCACAAAATGGTGCGGCGAATGTCGTTCATGAAGACTTCTTTGGTGAGGAAGAGGATGTCAAACCGGTAAACAAGCCCGGCACTTTGTCAGGCACAGGGTCATGTCCCCCGGCGCACCAGGGGTGACAACGCGCCAACCGGCGCAGCGTCAGATAGCTTCCGGCCGCGGCGCCATGTTGTTCCAGCGCTTGCAAGGAATAGGCCGAGCAGGTGGGCTCAAAGCGGCAGGCCGAGCCCAGCCACGGGCTCAGTGTGAGGCGGTAGCCCCGCACCAAGGCCATGAGCAAGGCGCGCACCATATCAGTGCACCCCTTGGACGGCTGGCGGCGCAGAAGCGGGCTGCGCCTTGGTGGGCCCTGCCGCTTTGCGCACGGCTGCAGCAAACAGTTGCTGCAGCTCGGCCCGCACGGCGGCCTTGAGTGTATCGGAGCAGGCGCTGATGAACTGCTTGCGGTCAAAACCCGCACGCAGCCGCACGACATAGGCCGCCCTGAGGGGTTGGGCCTGCAAGGCGGGCGCACTGGCCTCGGCCACGGCATAGGCCTGGCGCTTGATAGCGTGGCGGGTCACGGAGCGCTTGGCCCAACGCTTGGGCACCAGCGGGCCGATCCAGTCCTGTGGATAAACCTGGCCTGGAACGGAAAACAGGGCCTGCGGTCCTTGCGCAGATGGCAAGGAACCGGGCCCCGTAGAGGTGGTGGCGTCGGCAGCCTGGGCGGATTCCAGCACCAAACGGTGCAAGGCGAAATGCGCCGTGCGGGAGATCACGCCCCCCGACATGGCCGCCTGGAACTGCGCGCGCGTCTTGAGCCGCTGCATATCCGAAACCGCAACGCCCTGACTTGCAGGGCGAGAAAGTGGACAGGCTGCCAAACAGTCCGGCCTTAGACGGCCAGACGCTTGCGACCCTTGGCGCGGCGTGCGTTGATCACGGCGCGGCCACCCTTGGTCTTCATGCGCACCAGGAAACCGTGGGTGCGGGCGCGGCGGGTCTTGGAAGGTTGGTAAGTACGTTTCATGTTGGTTCCTTGAAAAGGTTCAGTTTTGCACTGGCTAGGCCACAAAGCCCGGCCCAAAAAGGCCTGCCCGTCGCCCAGCATGGGCGCTTTGCAAGATGCTTTGCACCTTGTAAAGGCCTGCCAAAAAGCCAAAACCCTGATGGGAAACCGTGCAAAAAAGCGCCGCCGTAGCGCTCCGCTTCTTGCCGTTTTCCCCGGTTTTTCTCGGCTTTTTTTGCGCCGCGCGGGTCATATCACCCTGAACACATTCAGGGAAACCCGAAATTATCTCAGTGTTGTCCCCTTGTTGCAATGCCCCTCAAAATCTTCCGTCAAAATACGCGGCCTTGTCCGCCGGGGGCAAGCCGGGAATTTTTTGTGGATAACCCTTTGAAAAGCTACAATCACTCCCTCGCAACCGTTCCTCCTATCCACAAGAAGACCTAGCAGAAATGACCGAGGAACCTTCCAATGACATCGGCCAGGGCCTGTGGCATGCCTGCGTAGAGCAGCTCAGCCAGGACCTGCCGGAGCAGCAATACAACACCTGGATCAAGCCCCTGACCGCTTCGGTGGCAGAGGACTTCTCCAAGGTCACGGTTTACGTGGCCAACCGCTTCAAGCTCGACTGGATTCGTGCCCAGTACGCGGGCCGCATTGCCGCGCTGCTGGAATCTTTGTATGGCCAGCCCGTGACGCTGGAGCTGGCACTCGCTCACCGCGAAAGCGTGACGCGTACCTATGTGCGCCCCGTGACCCCGCAAATGCCGCACACCGGCCCTGCCGATACGGCCACGGGCGCTGCCCCCTCGGGCAGCGAAGAGGCTGCCGCACCCGTGTTCCGCACCCGGCTGAACCCCGCGCTGACCTTTGACACTCTGGTTGAAGGTACGGCCAACCGCATGGCGCGCTCGGCCGCCATGCATGTGGCGGGCTCGCCCGGCCACCTCTACAACCCCTT
This sequence comes from Acidovorax sp., assembly GCA_031277855.1. Lineage (GTDB taxonomy): Bacteria > Pseudomonadota > Gammaproteobacteria > Burkholderiales > Burkholderiaceae_C > Comamonas. Next base: position 82,035 of record JAITLO010000035.1, read on the forward strand.
GTTCATTTACGGCGGTGTCGGCCTGGGTAAAACCCACTTGGTGCATGCCGTGGGCAACCAGTTGCTGGCCGACAAGCCCGATGCCAAGGTGCTCTATATCCACGCCGAGCAATTCGTCTCGGACGTGGTCAAGGCCTACCAGCGCCGCACCTTTGACGAGTTCAAGGAACGCTACCACTCGCTGGACCTGCTGCTGATCGACGACGTGCAGTTCTTCGCCAACAAGGACCGCACGCAGGAAGAGTTCTTCAACGCCTTCGAGGCCCTGCTGGCCAAGAAGAGCCACATCGTGATGACGTCGGACACCTACCCCAAGGGTCTGGCCAATATCCACGAGCGCCTGGTCTCGCGCTTCGACTCCGGCCTGACGGTGGCCATAGAGCCGCCCGAGCTGGAAATGCGCGTGGCGATTCTGATCAACAAGGCCCGCGCCGAAAACGCCGAGATGCCCGAGGAAGTGGCCTTCTTCGTAGCCAAGAACGTGCGCTCCAACGTGCGAGAGCTCGAAGGCGCGCTGCGCAAGATATTGGCCTATTCGCGCTTCAACCAGAAGGAAGTCTCCATCCAGCTGGCCCGCGAGGCCTTGCGCGATCTGCTGTCGATTCAAAACCGCCAGATCTCGGTGGAAAACATCCAGAAAACGGTGGCCGACTACTACAAGATCAAGGTCGCCGATATGTACAGCAAGAAGCGCCCGGCCAGCATTGCCCGCCCGCGCCAGATTGCCATGTACCTGGCCAAGGAACTGACGCAAAAAAGCCTGCCCGAGATTGGCGAGCTGTTTGGCGGCCGCGACCACACCACGGTGCTGCACGCGGTGCGCAAGATTGCCGGCGAACGCCAGCAGCTGACCGAGTTGAACCAGCAGCTGCATGTGCTGGAACAGACGCTCAAGGGCTGATCCTGGCTCTATTACTATTACGTCCCAGAAGCCCCGTCGCAGTGCGCGGCGGCCGGGGCACAATGCGGTATGGGGACAGCGTGAGGGAGCATGGAAGTCCATGCCGCTGGCCCAGCCGCAGCTACCGATTCATCATCAGAGGTTGACATGATCGTCCTGAAAGCCACACAAGACAAAGTTCTCGCGGTCCTGCAATCGGTGTCCGGCATCGTCGAACGCCGCCACACCCTGCCCATTCTGGCGAATGTGCTGATCAAAAAGACCGGCAACGCGCTGCAGCTGACCACCAGCGATTTGGAAATCCAGATTCGCACCACGGCCGAGCTGGGTGGCGACACCGGCGACTTCACCACCACCGTGGGCTCGCGCAAGCTGATCGACATTCTGAAGACCATGCCCGCAGACCAGACCGTGAGCCTGGAGACGCAGCAGTCCAAAATCATCCTCAAGGGCGGCAAGAGCCGCTTCACGCTGCAGACCCTGCCGGCCGAGGACTTCCCGCTGGTGCAGGAAGCCGCGGCCTTTGGCCCGGCCTTCAGCGTGCCGCAAAAGGTCTTGAAGGACTTGATGGGCCAGGTGTCCTTCGCCATGGCGGTGCAGGACATTCGCTACTACCTCAACGGCATTTTGTTCGTGGCCGAGGGCAACACCCTCTCCCTGGTGGCCACCGACGGCCACCGCCTAGCCTGGGCCAGCGCCGAGCTGGATGTGGAAGTGGGCGTCAAGCAGGAAGTGATTCTGCCGCGCAAGACCGTGCTGGAGCTGCAGCGCCTGCTGTCCGACGTGGGTGGCGAGAACTCGCCCCGCATCGAGATGCAGTTCGCCAGCAACCAGGCCAAGTTCACCTTTGGCGGCATGGAATTCGTCACCAAGCTGGTGGAGGGCAAGTTCCCCGACTACAACCGCGTGATCCCGCGCAACCACGGCAACAGCATCATCCTGGGCCGCGCCCCGTTGCTGGCCAGCCTGCAGCGCACGGCCATCATGACCAGCGACAAGTTCAAGGGCGTGCGCCTGAACCTGGAACCCGGTCTGCTGCGCGTGGCTTCGACCAACGCCGAGCAGGAAGAGGCGGTGGACGAGCTCGATATCGACTACGGCGGCGATGCCATCGAAATCGGCTTCAACGTGACCTATCTGATCGACGTGCTGGCCAATATGGGCCAGGACATGGTGCAGGTGCAGCTGGCCGACGGCAACAGCTCGGCCCTGGTGACCATCCCCGACAACGAGCGCTTCAAATACGTGGTGATGCCCATGCGCATCTGAGGCAGCAGCTTGCTGGCCCCACGCGGGTAGAAAAAGAGGAGCAGCACCAGCGTGCTGCTGCTTGTTTTTCACCCGTTATCTCATTGAATTCAAGGCAAGACGGGCACAAGCCGCTCTTGCTTTTGCAGCATCAAGGCAATTTCATTCATGACCGCAGACAACCAGCCAGATACCCAGAACCCAGCTCCCACCGGAGCGGACGCTAGCGGCTATGGCGAAGGCGCGATCCAGATCCTCGAAGGTCTGGAAGCCGTGCGCAAGCGCCCCGGCATGTACATCGGCGATACCTCCGACGGCACCGGTCTGCACCACCTGGTCTTCGAAGTGGTGGACAACTCCATCGACGAAGCCCTGGCTGGCTACTGCGACGACATCCTGGTCTCCATCCACGCCGACGGCTCGCTGTCCGTCGTCGACAACGGCCGCGGCATCCCCACCGGCGTGAAGATGGACGACAAGCACGAGCCCAAGCGCTCGGCCGCCGAAATCGCGCTGACCGAGCTGCACGCCGGCGGCAAGTTCAACCAGAACAGCTACAAGGTATCGGGCGGTCTGCACGGCGTGGGCGTGTCCTGCGTGAACGCGCTGTCCATCTGGCTCAAGCTCACCGTCAGCCGTGACGGCCAGCGCCATGAAATCGACTTCTCGCGCGGCTTTGTGCAAAACCGCCCCATCGAAATCGTGGACGGTGTGGAAACCTCGCCCATGCGCATCGTCGGCCCCAGCGACAAGCGCGGCACCAAGGTGCACTTTCTGCCCGACCAGGAAATCTTCAAAGAGAACTTCGAGTTCCGCTACGAGATCCTGGCCAAGCGCCTGCGCGAGCTCTCCTTCCTGAACAACGGCGTGCGCATTCGCCTCAAGGACGAGCGCGACGGCCGCGAGGACGACTTCTCCGGCGCCGGCGGCGTCAAGGGCTTTGTGGAGTTCATCAACGGCACCAAGAAGGTGTTGCACCCCACCACCTTCCACGCCACGGGCACCCGCCCTGCCGACTCGTATGGCGGCATTCCCGGCACCGAAATCGGCGTGGAAGTGGCCATGCAGTGGAACGACAGCTATGCCGAGCAGGTGCTGTGCTTCACCAACAACATCCCCCAGCGTGACGGCGGCACCCACCTGACCGGTCTGCGCGCCGCCATGACCCGCGTCATCGGCAAATACATTGCCGACCACGAGCTGGCCAAAAAGGCCAAGGTCGAAGTCACCGGCGACGACATGCGCGAAGGCCTGTGCGCCGTGCTGTCTGTGAAGGTGCCCGAGCCCAAGTTCAGCAGCCAGACCAAGGACAAGCTGGTCAGCTCCGAAGTGCGCGCGCCGGTGGAAGACATCGTCAGCAAGCTGCTCACCGAGTACCTGGAAGAAAAGCCGAACGACGCCAAGATTCTCTGCGGCAAGATCGTCGAAGCCGCCCGCGCCCGTGAGGCCGCGCGCAAGGCCCGCGAAATGACCCGCCGCAAGGGCGTGCTCGATGGCATGGGCCTGCCCGGCAAGCTGGCCGACTGCCAGGAAAAAGACCCGGCGCTATGCGAAATCTACATCGTCGAGGGTGACTCCGCCGGCGGCTCCGCCAAGCAAGGGCGCGACCGCAAATTCCAGGCCATCCTGCCCCTGCGCGGCAAGATCCTGAACGTGGAAAAAGCCCGCTACGAGAAACTGCTGTCCAGCCAGGAAATCATCACCCTGATCACCGCCCTGGGCACCGGCATCGGCAAGGCCAGCGAAGACGGCAACGGCAAGAGCGGCGCCGACGACTACAACGTCGACAAGCTGCGCTACCACCGCATCATCATCATGACCGACGCCGACGTGGACGGCGCCCACATCCGCACCCTGCTGCTGACCTTCTTCTACCGCCAGATGCCCGACCTGGTCGAGCGCGGCCATATCTACATTGCCCAGCCGCCGCTGTACAAGGTCAAGAACGGCAAGGAAGAGCTCTACCTCAAGGACGGCCCGGCGCTGGACGCCTTCCTGATGCGCATCGCCCTGCAAAATGCCAGCGTCAGCACCGGCGGCGACAGCGCCCGCACCATTGACGGCGAAGAGCTGGCCAAGCTGGCCCATATGCACCTGGCCGCAGAGGCCGTGATCGAACGCCTCTCCGCCTTCATGGACGCAGAAGCCCTGCGCGCCATTGCCGATGGCGTGCAGATCAAGCTGGGCCATATCGAAGAAGCCCAGGACAGCGCCGCCGCGCTGGAAGCCAAGCTGCGCGAGCTCAGCGCCACCGGCGTCCCCGCCGCTGTGACCGCCGAGATCGACCCCCACTCGCAAAACCCGGTGCTGCGCATCAGCCGCCACCACCACGGCAATATCAAGAGCTCCATCCTGACCCAGGAATTCGTCGCCAGCCACGACTACGCCGCCCTGGCCGACGAGGCTCAGAACTTTGTCGGCCTGCTGGCCGAAGGCGCCAAGGTCAGCCGCGGCGAGGGCGACAAGGCCAAGAGCGACAAGGTGGGCGACTTCCGCCAGGCCATGCGCTGGCTGATTGCTGAAGCCGAACGCACCACCGGCCGCCAGCGCTACAAGGGCCTGGGTGAAATGAACCCCGAGCAGCTCTGGGAAACCACCATGGACCCCCAAGTGCGCAGCCTGCTGCAGGTCAAAGTGGGCGATGCCATCGAAGCCGACCGCGTGTTCACCATGCTCATGGGCGACGAGGTTGAGCCGCGCCGCGACTTTATCGAGAGCAACGCGCTGCGGGCGGGGAATATTGACGTGTAAGCCTTGTGATGTCGAATGCCACCATTGGTGAAAACTTTGCCAAGTTAGTGAATAAACTTTGACAAAGTTTATGAAAAAAGAGCCCGGAGCACTCCGGGCTCTTTTCATCAAGACAGCTGAAGTCTATGGCTGCTATGCATTCGTTGCAGTCCGTCGACTCAGCGAGCCGAAACCGCGCCGACTGACACACGGGTACTACGTGATCACTGGACATTTGACCTGCATGCGACGCGGATATCGCATGAGATCGCGGCCTTATGCACTCACATATGGAGCGCCCCTTGCTACTTTAGTTTGGTGCGGCTGGTGAGGTGCTGCTCACACACGCAAACACCTATATCAATGGCATGCTGGATGAACTGGGGAATACCTCCTGCATCACTCAAGGCCGATATGTGGAGCTTCGACATTGCTCTGCTTGCGCCTAGATACACGAGCGACAGGCCCCTGCGCTTGTCGAGCACGCCTATGGATTCGCCACTAGTCAGCACGGTTGCGCTGACGTCAATAAGGAAGACTTCTTCAAACTGCAGGCCAGCGACGAACTCCGGCATTGACAGCACAAACTTGGTGCCTCGGCTAGGAATGAGTGTCACATCCTCACGTGATTCGACTGGCATAAATAGGTCACGATGCTGACCGGCAAGCATATACGTTTTGAAGTTTTCGTAGTCGCAGCACAGTACCGCAACTGACCTACCACTCTTGCCTCGCTTTGCTGCAAGTGAGGCTTGGAGAAAGACGGCGTCGTACTGTTCTCGCAAATCCGTGAAGACTCGAACATCCGGAATCGGGCCCAATGGCAGGTTGCTCTTTTGCTCGTAGTTCGGCCAATCTTCTTCAAGATTCAGCGTTGGTGCAAAATCATCAATGCTCCTGAGCAGCACATTAATCTGAGGTGTGTACCTGAATACCTCATCAAGCTTAAAGTCCTCCAGCCCATCCAGTTGCTGCTGCCAAGACCTCAAACCGACGCCAACACGCCGCACGTCTTGCTTCAAATCCTCAGCCATTACAACGACTGGCCGAGCAAGCGGATCCTTTTGCAAGGAAGTGATTAGCATCCGCTCCATGCGATTCAGCAAGTGAAGCTCATCAACAAAAGACGCATCAAATCCGACAGACTCCCGTGTGAGTTCCCAAGCGTTTGAGTCCAAAAAACGATCGAAGTCTGCAATAAGCTGGTCTAGGCTGATTGCCTCAACTTCACGCATATGCTTCCTGAACTCGCCATGCAAGTCTAAGACCGTACGCCTCTCGTCCGCAGTTGAAAGCTGGAGACGCCAAGTCTCTCGCGAAGTTTTCGCGATATAGCCGGCACGTCTCTGGGCGGAGCGCGAAACACCTTCTGGTTCGAGAACGCAAGCAAATTCATTCAATATCTCGAACAGAAAAGGAGCGGATGGTGAATCTGCGTTGCAGCACCCCTCTAGAAGCTCCACGAATTTGTGGCTGCACCCGCCCTTTCGCGCCGCCCAGTTAGTTCTAAGGTATTCCGTCAATACACTCCGAAGCAACTCGACCTGCATCTCTCTGCCGCTGCGGCCATCTAACGACAGCGGTTGTAAACCGCGAAGCTCTGTTCCAAGTAAATCAAATGCCAAGTTATAGAGGGTGCCGACATAGAGTAGCGCCCCCCCCTTGGTTAGCTCTGCAAGTTCGCTCTCGGAGACCATTGTCCGCAACATGGACTGGATGAGTTCTACTGTTGACTCGCTGTGTGTCAGCAGTCCATACCGCGCACTTCGATTGGCAGCACGATCCGCTTGAAGTTGACGGAGGACTTTGATGACGAGGGCCACAGTCTTGCCGCTACCAGCAGGCCCTCGAACCCGAATACTCCTAGTAAGCGGAAAATCTACGAACTTCCGCTGTGTCGCTGTTAGCTTTGATTCGTACCAAGATTTCAGCGATTCGCCAAGCCCAAGTACGCGCTTGGTTGCTTCCAACTCAAACGCCCCATCGTCAGGCACTGCGGTTTGTCGGGCCGCGCACTCTTCTAGACATCGCTCTAAATCTGCATGTATCTCTAGGTACGACGGCAGTGAAGGCATTCGAGCAACGAGATCAACGTCTTCGTCCAGGACTCCGTACGAAACACCACAGAGCTTTCCATCCTTACGTCTGTCGAACAGAATACGCGCACGCTCTCCTTTTGCGCGTGGACTGGATTGGATGCTAATAAGGCTTCCCGCATTGAACGGTCTCCATAGTGCAGGAACCGTAATCGACTGATCCACAGTTGACTGAGTCAGTCTTAACACTCGCTTGAATGCCTCTGCACGCCGAGCACTGGGGATCCCATCGAACAGACCTTTTGATCCACAGAGCAGAGCAGTAAAAGAGCTCGCCTGGAGATCAGATCCTTCTGCCATAGTCCAGACTATGGCACTCCCTGCGCTTGAGAGCACCGATGGCAAAGGCAATAAGTTGGGGTCCAAAGACTCCAACCACTCCTCAGGTGGAGGACCATAGAGCTGGAAGAAACGAACTGCATCAAGCGACAAAAAGACAAACTTGCTCATCTCATGGACTCCAGGAGGTTCTTCACAACCGTGCTTTGCTCAGCCTTGAAGGTATCGGTCAGGCCTATTCGTGCAAAGTAGGTCGTCATTTTCTGCAGTAGCGACTGCAGAAGAATCGGGCGACAAGTCGCAAGAGGAGTGAAGCCATTCGGCCTCTCAACCAAGTCCATTCTTCCCATGCATACCTGGCTTCGCGACATCAGAGTAAGAGATTTGAACGGAACGACATGTCCCACTGTGTTCGTTTCTCCCGGCATAGGCGGAAGGATGTATAGATCAACCCTACTGGGCTCAAGCCGCTTCTGAAAAGCTGCCTTGAGTCGTTTGTTAAGCTGTTCTACCTTTTTGATCATTTGCTGATTGGTGCATTCAACCAGCAGTCTAGGAGCAGGCTCTTTATCACCGTCCTCGCACTTGCGAATAAATCGAAGAACAGAGGTTCGAATGGCAAGAAGCAAATCCTTTTCGTTCGCGTGAAGATTAGGTAAATCCGACTCCCACCGTCCGTCTTCCGACTCGACAAGCCATTCGGCTAAGACCTCGTCAGATACCTCAGAAAAAGACGAATTTCGCGACTTTGCAGTCTCGCGAGCCATTTCTATCAGAATGCAAACGAGATCTGCTCGTCCGTCTGAGAGAAGCACTCTTTCAGCAAATTTCTCGACGCGAAGAATATCCATCACAAAGAACTCACCACTACCTTTGTCCTTTGCGATATCGCAGTCGGCGCTGATTACGAGCCTCCGCAGCGGTGGCGATACACCTCCGCCCTCTAGGATCGTGCCCTGCCAAATCTGCTTTACCTGCCCATTGAAAGGCTCTATACCAAACCTTGCGGTGCGATCCTCCACTTGGAACCTCTCGTGTTTAAGATACGGGCTTGATCTTGCCCCTGTTTTGTGTAGCTCTTAGCCCATGGTCTACGCGGCCTTTTTACGCTGTGCCTCGTACCAGCGCTGCTCATACTGCATGGGGCTGAGGTAGCCTCAGCGTTGAATGCAGCCTGCGGTGATTGTAGAAGGCCATCCAGTCCATCACCGCCTGCCTGGCCTGCTCTCGGGTCGCGAACCTTTGTCCATGCACGCATGGCTGTTTTCAGGCGCCCCCATAAGCTCTCTGTTGGGGAATTGTCCCAGCAGTTGCCTTTGCGGCTCATGGATGAGCGCATCTTCCACTTCCTCAGCGTCCCCTGGAATTCATGGCTGCAATACTGGCTGCCCCTGTCGCTGTGAAGGATCAGCCCAGGCGCAGGCCTGCGTCGCCACTGCGCCATGGCGAGGGCATCTTTGACCAGGCTCGTTTGCATGTGAGACTGCAAACTCCAACCCACCACCTGGCGGCTGAACAGGTCCATGGCAGCCGCCAGATGCAGCCAACCCTCGTCGGTGTGTATATAGGTGATATCGCTGCACCATAGCTGGTTCGGAGCTGGGGGTGCACAGCGCCGCTGCACCAGATCCGGCGCCACAGGCAGCTTGTGCTTGCTGCCCGTGGTCACAACGAATTTGCGCTTGGTTTTGGCCTTGATACCGTGCCGCTGCATCAGCGTGCGCACTCGCTCTTTGCCCACATGCAGACCTCGTGCCAATAGCTCCTTGTGCATCCGGGGCCAGCCGTATTCACCTTTGACCTCGGCGTGGATTGCGCGCATGTGCACCAGCAGGGTGGCCTCACTGCAGCGTCTCGCATTGCCTGCATCCGCAGCACCATGCCGGCGCTGCCAGCTGCAGTACCCGCCGACACTGACTTCCAGCAATTCACACGCCAAGCGCATTGGGTAGCTGCACTTCATTTGCTCAATCCAGGCGTACCTCGCAGCAGGTCCTGCGCGAAGTACGCCGCCGCTTTTTTTGCAATCTCAAGCCCCATGCGAAGACGGGCATTCTCAGCGCGCAGCCTGCTGATCTCCATCTGCTCTGCTGTGACCTTAGGCTCCTTGCCATCACCAGCAAAACCGCCCAAGTGACCTTGCCCCTCCAAACGCACCCAGTTGCCCAAGCTGGCCTTGGGAATACCCAACACATTGGCCACTTTCGCCACTGACTGACCGCTACGCACCTGCCGTACGGCCTCCTGCTTGAACTCTCGCGTGTACTGCGCACGCACTTGCTTATCTGCCATTTCTTGCTCCATTGACGTGATTTTCAACAAAGCTAAGAACTACATTTTCCGGGGGCAAAGTCACAGTCACTGGAGGTGCTGGACAACGAAATCAAGAGCAGATCTTTTGCACTGACGATTTTGAAGATGTTGAAATCGACAGCGGTTCCTGGTTAAGGCAACGCTGATTAAGTTCTAGAGTCAGATTTTCAGTCTTTAAAAATCAATGGCTTACGCACTTGGCTATCAAAAATCAGGTACTTGTTCAGCATTGCCTTAACGCTCTGTGCCAAATGAACGAAAAGGCCGGCGAGGAAACGGGCTTGGTCCGATGCCTGGGCCATCGTACGGTTGAGGTTATGCAGGCATGACTGCTCCTAGATTATCAATTGTTCGCGAGCCGGACGAAAAGGCACGGGATGGCTGAAGTCCATGCACAAGCAATCCAGGCTGTCATCAGCGTGAATATTTCGGCTTCCCCGCATGCTTGGCCCGTATCCTGGCCATGATCTCCGGCTGGCTGATGCGTGCCAGCTCGGTGTCGGCCTCGGCGTGCATGTCCACGCCGCCGGCCTGGCACAGCGAGGCCAGCGTGACCATGACGCCGCCCACCTCCTGCGGTAGCGCGCCGGCGGGGCGGCTGAAGACATAGTCCACCCATTGGTGGGCCTCGCTGGCGCTGCAGCCATTGGCCTGCACCAGCTCCAGTGCCTCTTCCAGAAAACGGCGGTTGCGTTCGGCCGGGTCGGCGGCAATCTCGGCGCCAAAGCATTGTTGCAGCCAGGGCTGCACGCGGTGTTGAAAGCTCTCGCTCATGTCATGGGTCCATTTGCTGCGCCAACGGCGTTCCCATTCCGGGCTGTGCAGCAAGGCAAACAGGCGCTCACCATGTCTTTCCCAGGCATGGCCGGCCAAGGTGCAGCTGTGAGTTTTTACTAAAAATGGCTGCTGATGCAGCATACATCAGCACTGATAACTATCGATTAGCCATCAATTGGTGCGCTCATCACCATCAGGCCTGCGCATGATGGCATCCTCTTTCCCACGCCCCAGATAGCGTTTTCAAATATCACAGCGCTTGATTTATCAACCGCTATTCCAAATTGGTAAAACGAAAAAACTCGATTATCAAGGTTTCTTAATCTTCATCTTGGTCGTTTGCTTGATTCTTGTAAGCTTACTTTTCCCTGACATTCATTATGGTGAATACAGGAAATTTCAGTAATTTCTGAAATTAAAAAAGGTTGCTTGGGATTTAGTCTGGGAATGCCGTTGGCAACAACGCACGGCATATCCCGTGCAAGGCCTTGGCCTTGTGTCTTGCCTTCCGCTACGGCGGCCTGGTTGCACCTGCAGCCAGCAGGCGCTCATTTGTGGTGTCACTGATAGATAAGCCCTTGGTGCAAGCCTAGGCCGCTGCATTGCCATTGCAAAACAAGACAAAGGAAAAAGTGGAGGGAAAGGGTATGGAGTTCAACCGCTTGCGGTTATCAAACCCTTGATGGATTGAATCTATGACAGTGCGCACTCTCATTTTCTTTTCATGGATTTTGATTATCCCTGCGCACTCCTGAATATCTCTCTTTCCCCGCCTCCCAAGCAGTTGCTGTATTGCCTGCAGCACCAGCCATTGATTGGCACGACATAAGAAGTCCATGCGATGAAATTCACACTCAACGGAAAAATGGTGGATGCCAACAAGGCATCCGGCGACACGCCATTGCTTTATGTGCTGCGCAACGACATGCAGCTCAACGGCCCCAAATACGGCTGCGGCCTGGGCCAATGCGGCGCCTGCGCCGTGCTGATTGACGGCAAGGTGGCGCGCTCCTGCTCGGTGCCGCTGTCGGTGGTGCAGGGCAAGGAAGTGACCACGCTGGAAGGGCTGTCGCCCACCGCCACGCAGCAGGCCCAGGCCGGTGTGGCCCAGGAGCCTCAGTTCAAGGACATGCAGGACACCAGCTTTGCCGTCAAGGCTCCCGCCACGGCCGCGCCCATCAAGCTGCACCCGGTGCAACAGGCCTTTATCGACACCCAGGCCGCGCAATGCGGTTACTGCGTGAACGGAATGATCATGTCGCTGACTGCCTTGTTTGATAAGCGCCCCAACGCCAGCAACGACGAGATCAAAAAGCAGCTGGCCCACCACCTGTGCCGCTGCGGCACACACCTGGAAATTCTGGACGCCGCCTACCGCGCCCGCACGCTGATTGCCCAGGGCCATAGCGTGAAAGCCGCTGCAGCCACCGTGCAAGCCGCTTGTGAGCAACCCACCTGTGCCAAGGAGCAGGCGTAATGTTTGGAAAAAAAGACAAGGCGCTGGAATCCAGCCCCGCACAACTGACACGCCGCCAGCTGCTGAAAACCGGCGGCCTGATCATGGTCAGCGCCGCTGCCATGCCGCTGGCCACGCTGGCCAACGGCCCGGTGCTGCAGCCGCCCATGGCGGCGCAAGGCCCTTTCCCCGTGCCCGCCGGCACGCTGGTGGACAGCTTTATCGCCATCAGCGCCAATGGTGAAGTCATTGGCTACAACGGCCACGTGGACCTGGGCACCGGCATTCGCACCTCGCTGGCGCAGATGATTGCCGACGAGATCGACACCGATTTCGCCCGCGTGCGCATGATCCTGGGCCACACCAGCCGCACCCCCGACCTGGGCCCCACGATTGCCAGCGACACCATCCAGAACTCGGCCACGCCCATGCGCCAGGCCGCTGCCCAGGTGCGCCAGCTGCTGCTGGACCTGGCTGCCAAGCGCTGGAATGTGCCGGCCAAGCAGCTGCGCACCGAAAACGGCTTTGTGGTTGGCGCTGGCAAGCGCATAGGCTATGGCGAGCTGGCCGCCGGCCAGGACCTGCATGTGGACCTGGACATCCATATGCCGCTGCGCTCCAGCAAGGAGCACAAATACATCGGCAAATCGGTGCAGCGCGTGGACATTCCCAACAAGGTGCTGGGTGCGCTGACCTATGTGCACGATGTGCGCCTGCCAGACATGCTGCACGCCCGCGTGGTGCGCCCGCCCTATACCGGCGCCGACTACACCGCGCCGCTGGGCAACAGCCTGATCTCGGTGGACCACGACTCCATCAAGCACCTGCCCGGCATCGTCAAGGTGGTGGTCCAGGGTGACTTCATCGGCATCGTGGCTGAGCGCGAGGAGCAGGCCATTACCGCCATGCGCCAGCTCAAGGTGAAGTGGAAGGACTGGGCCGGCCTGCCCGATCTGAGCCCCACCGGCCTGCGCGACGCGCTGATCCAGAACGAGAAGACCGAGCGCATGCTGCGCGAGGATCCGGACTTTGCCGAGGCCAGCAAAAAGGTCAAGACAGCGATCGAGCGCGACTACATCTGGCCCTACCACATGCACGCCTCCATCGGCCCATCCTGCGCCGTGGCCCATGTGGTCGATGGCAAGGTGGAAGTCTGGAGCGGCACCCAGAACCCGCACGATCTGCGCAAGGAACTGGGCAAGCTGGTGGACCTGCACCCCGACTTCGTCAATATCCACCGCCTGGAAGCCTCGGGCTGCTATGGCCGCAACTGCGCCGACGACGTGGCTGCCGACGCTGTGCTGCTGGCCCAGGCCGTGGGCAAGCCAGTGCGCGTGCAGCTGATGCGTGAGCAGGAAGCCGGCTGGGAGCCTAAGGGCACGGGCCAGCTGATCCGCGTCAGCGGCGGTGTGGACGACAAGGGTGGTGTGGCGGCCTACCAGCTGCAGACCAGCTACCCCTCCAACCTCTCGCCCACGCTGGCCCTGGTGCTGACCGGCAAGGTCAAGAACGAAAAGCGCGTGCTGCAAATGGGCGACCGCACCTCGGTACCGCTGTACGACTTTCCCTCAGTGCGCATCGTCTCGCAAGACGCGCCCCCCATCGTGCGCGCTTCGTGGCTGCGCGGCGTCTCGGCCCTGCCCAATGTGTTCGCACACGAAAGCTGGATCGATGAGTGCGCCTATCTGGCCCAGGAAGACCCCATCGCCTACCGCCTGCGCTACATGAAGGACCCACGTGCCGTGGGCGTCATCAAGGCCGCACACCGCCTGGGCAAGTGGCAGGACGGCCCGGCCCACCGCAATCCAGCGCCAGCCGACCAGAAGATCGTGCACGGCCGTGGCTTTGCCTATGCGCGCTACTTCCACAGCAAGTTCCCCGGCTACGGCGCGGCCTGGGCCGCCTGGGTCTGCGATGTGACGGTGAACCGCGAAACCGGTGAGGTGAAGGTGGACAAGGTCTATGTCACCCACGATTGCGGCGCCATGGTCAACCCCGCCGGCGTGCGCCACCAGGTGCACGGCAACATCGTGCAATCCACCAGCCGCGTGCTCAAGGAATTCGTCACCTTCGACAAGCAGGGCGTGACCTCGCTGGACTGGGGCGGCTACCCACTGCTGCGTTTTGACGAGCTGCCCGAAGTCGAGATCGAGCTGCTGGAGATGCCGCACGAAGAGCCCATGGGCGCCGGCGAATCGGCCTCCGTGCCCAGCGCTGCGGCCGTGGCCAACGCCATCTTCGACGCCACCGGCGTGCGCCTGACCGAAGTGCCCTTCACCCCCAGCCGCGTGCTGGCCGCGTTGAAGCAGGCCAAGTCCAGCCAATAAGACAGACAAACACCGATGAAAACAGCCAAGAAAATCATCTACGGCGGCCTGGGCCTGGCCGCGCTGCTGGCCGGCGGCTTTTTTGCCGTCACCCACCACGCCGAAATCGCGCCGCGTGCGGCGGCCGATGTGCAGGAGTTCTCGCCCGCGCAGATTGCCCAGGGCAAGCTGCTGGTGGCCATGGGCGACTGCGCGGTCTGCCACACCGCCAAGGGCGGTGCAGAAAACGCGGGCGGCTTCCCCATGCCCAGCCCCTTCGGCCTCATCTACTCCACCAACATCACGCCCGACCCTGAAACCGGCATCGGCAAGTGGTCGTATGAGGCTTTTGAGCGCGCCATGCGCCACGGCATAGACCGCGAGGGCCGCAACCTCTACCCGGCCTTTCCCTACACCGCCTTCACCCGCGTGACCGATGAGGACATGCAGGCCATCTACGCCTATCTGATGTCGCAGCCGGCGGTGAAGAACCAGGCGCCCAAGACTGATCTGGGCTTCCCGTTCAACATCCGCCAAGGTGTGGCGCTGTGGAACTGGAAATATCTGACGCCCGGCCCCGTGGCGCCCGATGCCAGCCAGACTCCGGAATGGAACCGCGGCGTCTACATCGCCGAAGGCTTGGGCCACTGCAGCGCCTGCCACTCGCCACGCGACCAGTTTGCCGGCGAGAAAAAAGGCGTGTTCCACCTGGCTGGTGGCTCGGTCGAAGGCTGGGATGCGCCCGCGCTGACCTCGGCCACGGCGGCCCCCCTGCCCTGGACGCATGAAGACCTGCTGAGCTACTTCCGCACTGGCATCTCCGCACGCCACGGCGTGGCCGCAGGCCCCATGGCTCCGGTGGCCCATGGCCTGGCCCAGTTGGGCGAGTCCGATCTGCAGGCACTGACGACCTACATCATGTCGTACAAGGATGCCAAGGCCGAGCCGGGCGATGCCCAGGCCCTGGTGCAACAGGCCAACGACACGCTGCGCGTGCCGGCCGATGCCGAAGGCCTGCGCCTGTACCAAGGCGCTTGCATGAGCTGCCACAGCAGCGACCCCAAGGGTCTGCTGGCCGACACCACATTCGGCAGCCGCCCGCAGCTGGTGCTGAACACCAATATGCATGCCGACTCGCCCACCAATGCGGTGCTGGTGATGCTGGAAGGCATTCAGTCTCCGGCCCACCCCGAGCTGGGCACCATGCCCTCGTTCCGCTACACGCTGAGCGATGCGCAGATTGCCACCTTGCTCAACACCATGCGCAGCCAGTACGGCCTGCCCGAGTGGCAAAACCTGCAACCCACCGTGGCCAAGCTGCGCGCCGAAACCGATCCGGCCAAGGCACAGCACTAAGCCCCGATCTGCTGCCGCGCTCAGCGCGGCAGCTACGAATTTTTTTGGCTCCCCACAGAGGATGTGGAATGCCTGCAGGAGCGAGCCCAGGCAGTCCGGCAGGCGATGAATCCCACCCCACAACGGCCAGACAGCGCTTCAGGCGCGGCGTGTGCCCGCAGACAGTACTTCGGTACGGCAAGGGCGCACAACAAAGCATGAAGCGCTGCATGGCCGCCTCACAACGAGGCAACAGCCCAAGGATTTCCCAATGAACCACATCGACATCACCGTGCTGGAACAACTGCAGCGCTGGCGTGCACAGGGCCAGCACGCCGTGCTGGCCACGGTGGTGCGCACCTGGGGCTCCTCACCCCGCCCCGTCGGCGCCATGATGGCGCTGTGCGAGAACGGCCAGAGCGTGGGTTCGGTCTCGGGCGGTTGCATCGAAGACGATTTGCTGCAGCGTTTCACCCGCGTGGGCACGCAGATGCAAGGCGCCACCTGCTGGGCCCAGGCTCCGCAGCGCGTCAGCTACGGTCTCACGGCCGATGAGGCCCACCGCTTTGGCCTGCCCTGCGGCGGCACGCTGGAGCTGGTGCTGGAATTCGACCCCGACCCCGTGCATTTGCAGGCCCTGGTGCAGCAGTTGCATGGCGGCGCCCTGGTGCGCCGCAGCCTGGACCTGGCCAGCGGCCGCGTCACGCTGCGCGCCACCACCACACCCGAAGAGCTGCGCCTGGACGCACACAGCCTGCACAACGTGCTGGGCCCGGGCTATCGCATGCTGCTGATAGGCGCCGGCGCACTGGCCGAGTACCTGGCCACCATGGCGGCCTTCAACGGCTTTGTGGTGACGCTGTGCGACCCGCGCCAGGAGTACATGGACTCGTTGCAGCTGCAAACGGTGCAGCGCACCACGGCGATGCCGGATGACGCCGTGATCGCCTTCCGCCCCGATGCGCGCAGCTGCATCATCGCCCTCAGCCACGACCCCAAGCTCGACGATATGGCCCTGCTCGAGGCCCTGCACAGCCCGGCCTTTTATGTGGGTGCCATAGGCTCGCGCCGCAACGCCGCCAGCCGCCGCCAACGCCTGCAGGAGCACTTCGACATCACCGCCGACGCCATGGCGCGGCTGCACTCGCCTGCCGGCCTGTTCATCGGCAGCAAGACGCCGGCCGAGATTGCCGTCAGCATCATGGCCCAAATCATCGCTGCGAAAAATCTCCCCCCTGAGGCGCTGCACGCCTTCCCCCCGCTCTTCGCGAGCTGCGCTCGCGGGCAGGGGGACGACACCGGTGCTGCGGGGCGGCCCTTGCACGGTGTCCCTGGCGAAAGAGGTCTCGGCATGCGACTGGGGGGTCTTGCTCCGCACGAGCCTGATCTTGCACCCTCGCCCGCTTGCGGGAGAGGGCTGGGGTGAGGGGGCTTTATAAACTTTGGATATGCCATCTCTTGCCACCGATGTCACCGCCGTGCTGCTGGCCGCAGGCCAGGCGCGACGCTTTGGCAGCGACAAACGCCGCCTGCCCTGCCCACCCCACGACAGCCTGATGGCCGCCGCACTGGCGCCGCTGCAGGCCGTGTGTGGCCGCGTCATCGTGGTGCTGCGCCCCGGCGATGCCTGGGGCGCGTTGCAATGCCGCAGGCTGGGCGTGGATGTGGCCTGGTCGTTCCAACACCATCTGGGCCAGGCCGCCTCGGTGGCCGCAGTGCTTCCCCATCTGGCCGGCAGCGTCAGCCCAGCCATGCTGGTGGCCCTGGCCGATATGGGCCAGGTACAGGCCGGCACGCTGCGCCAGCTGATAGCGGCCTGGCGCGCCGCGCCGGATCGTCTGGTATTGCCACACTGCCAGGGCCGGGCCGGCAATCCCCGTATCATTCCGGCGCCGCTGTGGCCGCTGCTGGCCAACGCCACCGGTGACGAAGGCGTGCGCCGCGCCCTGCCCTGGGCCCAGGCCTTGCAGCTACCCGTCCAGGACGCCGGCGTGCTGCAGGATGTGGACACGCCGCAAGATGCACAGCAGCTCGCCACGCGCAACGCCTCCGTATCCTGCCCATTGAATCCAGCCCCTTAAAAAGTGAGCTGCTTGTGTATATACGCCCTGGTTTTCAAGCTATTTAAGGCTTGAAAACCAGGATGTATATGCACCAGCCGCTCCTGTTTTTTTACAGCCCCTGACGCATGAAATCCTCCATACGCATCGTCGATGTCGACCGCCTGGAAACCTGGAGCAAGTACAAGCCTGGCCTGTGCGACAGCTGCGCCGCCAACTGCTGCACCATGCCGCTGGAGGTGCGTCTGCCCGAGCTGGTGCGCCTGGGCCTGGTGGATGCATTCGAAGTGGAAAACATCGAGCCCAAGCTGATTGCCAAGCGCCTGCTGAAGCTGCGGCTGATCGACCACTTCAACCCCAAGCACGAGATCTTCACCATGGCCCGCCGCGCCAGCGGCGACTGCAACTTTCTGGACGTCACCACGCGCCGTTGCACGGTGTATGACAAGCGCCCGGACACCTGCCGGTTGCACCCTAAAAAAGGCCCCAAGCCCGGCTTCTGTGCTTATGGGCGTAAAAACACCCCCTGAGCCGCTTCGCGTCTTCCCCCTCTCTGGCTTCGCCGGAGGGGGACGGCACCAGCGCGGCGGGGCGGTGCGGCCGGCGTAGGCCCTTGCGCGGTGCCCTGGCATGGAGCACGCCAATTTCATGCCCACTCCGTGAAAACCTTTTTTTCCGATTGCTCGCCATGCACCATCTGCACATTGCCACTGCCTGCTTGTTCAATGCCCAAGGCCAGCTGCTGACCGTGCGCAAGCGCGGCACCCAGGCCTGGATGCTGCCGGGTGGCAAGCGCGATGGCGACGAGACCCCGTTGCAGGCCTTGCTGCGCGAGCTACAGGAAGAGTTGCAGCTCACGCTGGCCGCGCAGGATGTGAGCGCTTTAGGCAGCTTCAGCGCCAGCGCCGCCAACGAGGCAGCCACCCAGGTCCACGCCCATGTGTTTGTGGGCCGCAGCCCGCTGCGCCAGCCCGTGCACATTGCCGCTGAGATTGAGGCCCTGCAATGGCTGGCGCTGGATGCGCCCCTGCCTTCCAGCCTGGCACCGCTGCTGCGCGAGCAGGTGATTCCGGCACTGCGCGCCTTGCAGTCCAACACCACGGCTGCCGTATGAAAAAAGGCTGCCTGTAGGCAGCCTTGGGCAGTTGTGCAAAGGGCGCGCAGCAATTGCGCACCCAGGGCTCAATCGGTGACTCAATCGGTTTCGATCACATTGCCTTGCAGCTTGGTGGCCAGGATTTTGTCGATGATCTTGCCATCCATATCGACCACCTCGAACTGCCAGGAATCCCAGACCACTTTGTCGGCCTCGGAAGGCAGCTTGCCGGTGAGCAGCATGATCATGCCGCTCAGGGTCTGGTAGCGGCCGCGGTCCTCTTCGGGCACGGTCTTGAGCTGCAGCCTGTCTTTCAGCTCCACGATGGGGATATGCCCATCCAGCAGCCAGCTGCCGTCATCGCGCAGCACTGCCCAGGCATCGCTGGGGTCTTCGGTGACGAATTCGCCGGTGATGGCCTCCATCAGGTCGCGCACCGTCACCAGGCCCTGCACCACACCATATTCATCGATCACAAAGGCCATGGGCGCACCCGAGCGCTTGAAGTCTTCCAGCAGCTCCATGCCGGTGATGGTTTCGGGGATGTACAGCGGCTTTTCCAGAAAGGTGCTGGTGGGCATGAGCTCGCGCTCACCCTTGAGGGCATGGGCCATCCACTGGCGGGCATTGACCACGCCCAGCAACTCTTCAAAGCTGCCGTTGATGAGCGGAAAGCGGGCATGGCCATGCTCGTCGATCTGGGCCATGTTGGCTTCAAAGCTGGCGTTGATGTCCAGGCAGGCCACGTCGGAGCGCGGCACCATCAGCGAGGAGATGGGGCGGTCGTCCAGGCGGAACAGATTGCGCACCATGGCGTGTTCGTGCTGCTCGATGGCGCCCGAACTGGTGCCTTCGGCCAGCACGGCGTGGATCTCGTCCTCGGTCACCATGGATTCACCCTGCTTCACCCCCAGGGCACGCAGCAAGCCCTGGGTGGAGCTGGTGAGCAGCACCACAAAGGGTTTGGTGATCTTGGCCAGCAGATTGATGGGACGGGCCACCAGGCGGGCAATGGCCTCGGGGTTGGTCTGGCCCAGGCGCTTGGGCACCAGCTCACCGACGACGATGGAGACATAGGTGATCAAGACCACCACCACGGCCGTAGAGGCTGTGCTGGCATAGCTGGCCGGCACCCCCCATTGCACCAGCCAGACGGACAGCGGCTGGGCCAGTGCGGCCTCACCAAAAATGCCGTTGAGCACACCGATGGAGGTGATGCCGATCTGGATGGTGGAGAGAAAACGCGTGGGGTCTTCCCCCAGCTTGAGCGCCGCTGCAGCAGCGCTGTCGCCCTCATCGATCAATTTCTGCAGCCTGGCTTTGCGGGCCGTGACCAGTGCGATCTCGGACATGGCAAACAAGCCGTTGAGGAGGATGAGGGCGATAAGTATCGGAATTTCCATGATGGTGGGTTGCGGTGGCCTGCCGCATGAGAGCTCCTAAAGAACAGGTGAAGGAATCAGGCCAAAGTGCAGACCCGCCAGAATCAGCAGGCCGTGCACTACACGGTACACAGCGAAGCATGGTAAAGCCCTTGTGTGACATAGGCGGTGCCGCCGTGGGGCGGCAACGCAAGCAAGGGCAAAGCCACGTCAGGCATGGCATGTGCCCGCTGCCGCAGCCGGGCTGCATGCGGCTCGGACATACGCAGCCAGAACCGCCCAGTGTAGCGCCCAGCCCGGAATATCAGCTATCGGGCCCCATGGCTGCAGCCTGCTGGGCCCAGCTGGGCCGGCGCGGGTTGATGACGGGCAGGACAATCGAGGCCACGCCGCACACCCGGTTGCGGCCCTGCTCCTTGGCCTGGAGCAGCAGGCTGTCGGCCAGCCTGAACACCGAGTCCACGGTGTCATCGCTACGCACCTGGGCCAGGCCTATGCTCACCGTCACATAAGGCGCGGTGACCGAGGCATCGTGGGCCAAGTTCAGGCCATGCAGGTCTATGAGCAACTGCTCCATGCGTACGCGCAGCGAATCCACGCTCTCGTCATAGGCGGCCAACGCAAACTCCTCGCCAGCCAGGCGCACAGCCATGTCCAGCGGGCGGCGCGCATAGCGGGCCAGCAGATTGCCCACCAGGCGCAGCACCTCATCTCCGGCCTGGTGGCCGTACAAATCGTTGTAGAGCTTGAAATGGTCGATATCGATCAAGGCCAGAAACAGGGGCTCCTTCTCGCGCTTGGCATGCAAGATGTTGCGCTGGAATTGCTCGCGGAACATGCGGCGGTTGGCCAGGCCCGTCAACGGGTCATGGTAGGACTCCCAGTCCAGCAATCTGCGCAGCAAAAACTGCTCGCGCCAGGCCCGCTCGCGAAAATAGGCGGTCACCCCCGAGAGCACCAGCGTCAGCCACAGCACCACCACCATCATCCAGTGCTCCTGCAGCTGGGCCGGAGTCTGCAGCAGCCAGGGTCCTGCCACGGTCGCAAACAGGCACACCGTGGCAGCCATGGCCAAGGCCTGGCGCAGGCGAATGCCCAGGGGGTACAGGGCCACCACCACCGTCAGCAAAATGGCCATGCTCAGCTCCGGGGCCTCCAACACCTTCAGCGTGTAAGAGGACACCACCAGACCGCAACCACAGCCCACCACGGACAGCATCACCCACACCACATGGGTGCGCAGCCGGGTATGGGGATGCAGCAGCACATACAGGGTGCACAGAAAAAGGCTGATCACCACCCAGCGCTGCAGCATCACGCCCAGCACAAACTGCAGCTCCTTGCCCGTACCCAACATGCCTTGTATGCGCCACCAGTCAAAGGCAGCAAAGCACAGCCACAGCACGCCCAGAAATCCCAGGGTGAACAAGGTGTTGCGCCGCTGCTGCTGGCGCAGGCTCTGGGCGAACTCCAGCTCCAGGGGCGGCGCAAAGCGCAACCAAGCCAGCGGCCTGCCCATTTGCTGGCGCAGCACATCGGCTTCATTCGGAGAGAGAGGAGAGTTCACCATGCAGCTTGTTCCATCATTCACCTGCAGCTGCAGCATGCGCTTACACCAAGCACGGCCCTGCGGGTGAGACATTGTGGTCACCATTAGTTACATAGAACGTCCTTCAATATATTTTCGCGTGTAGGACAAGCACCATTGATGACCAGTGTTTGACATGGCAGCCGGCAACTGCCGCGCCCGGCCATGCCAGCAGGCCACAAAGCCAGCCCGATAATCCCAAAGGCTGGCTTCCATCTCACCCTCCAGAAAGCACCACCGTGACCCAGGGCGCGCGCGACCATATCTTGCAGCAGTTCGACAATTTGAGCCCCCAGCTCCAGGCGGCGGCCCGCTTTGTGGTGGACCACCCCAACGATGTGCTGATCCGCTCCATGCGCGGTGTGGCAGAACTGGCCGGCGTGCCACCTTCTACCTTGGTACGGCTGGCACGCCAACTGGGCTATGACGGATGGCCAGCGCTGAAAAGCGGCTTTGCCCACGCCCTGGGCCTGGACCATCCCCAAGGCTATGCCGACCGGGCCCAGCGCCTGGCTGGCCAGGCCCATACGCACACACTGGCGGACGAGCTGTTTGACGCCCACAGCAGCAATCTGGAGCGCACCCGCCAGCACAGCGCGGCCGTGCTGGCGCCCTTGGCGCAATGCCTGCAATCCGCCCGGCAGGTGTATGTGGCGGGCTTTCGCGCCAGCTACCCGCTGGCTTTTGCACTGCTGTATGGCTACCGGCTGTTCCGCGACAGCGTGCAGTCGCTGGATGCACATGCCCACAACCTGGAAATGCAGCTGCGCCCCCTGGGTGCAGAGGATGTGCTGGTGGCCATCAGCTTTGCCCCCTACTCGCGCGAATGCCTGGAAGTGGCCCAGCTTGCCAAGGAACGTGGCGCCCGCATCGTGGCGCTGACGGACAGCGAGGCCTCGCCGCTGGCGCGCTTGGCTGCACACACCGCGCTGTTTGCCGTGGACAGCCCGTCGTTCTTCCCCTCGGTCGCTGCCGGCATGGCCTTGGTGGAGGCGCTGCTGGAGCAGTTGGTGGCGCTGGGCGATGCACAGCTGCCCCAGCGCATCCAAAAGGCCGAATCGGCCTTGGTGGACAGCGGCGTCTATGTGCAGGGCAAGCAGGCGCTCAAGGCCTTTCGCCACCGCTAACGCCCCAGCCTAGCGCCCATGGGGCGCATCATCGCTACCGATTTCATAGTATTCCAGGCTTTTACAGCAAGGACTGGATGGCTTTTGGCATGCTCTTCGCCGCGCCAGCATGGCGCGGCAAGCAGGCCTTATTTCCTTCTCGCTGCATTGGCTCCCAAACCCGCTGCCCGCTCGCGGCCTCGTGGTTTGCCCCATGGCGGGCTTCCCCTATTGGCACAATTGTTCCGAACAAATAAAACACGGATCGTTTGTTTCAATCACAGGGCTGAACACCGCACCGGCGTCTTGCCGGCTGCTCTGCCCGCCACCAGGAGATCTCCATGCGCACCGCCTTTCTTCCCGCCGCACTGGCCTTGGCCGCAGCCTCGCTGGCAGCCCCCGCAGCCATGGCCCAGTCGGCCAAGTTCGTGACCATTGGCACCGGTGGTGTGACCGGGGTGTACTACGCCGCTGGCGGCGCAATTTGCCGCCTGGTGAACAAGGACCGCGCCAAGCATGGACTGCGCTGCTCGGTGGAATCCACCGGGGGTTCGGTGTTCAATGCCAATGCCATTCGCTCCGGCGAGCTGGACATGGGTGTGCTGCAGTCCGATGTGCAATACGGGGCCTTCAAGGGCGAGGGCCAGTTCAAGGCCACCGGCCCTTCGCCCGAGCTGCGCGCCATGTTTTCCATGCACCCCGAGCCCATGACCGTGGTGGTGCGCAAGGAGCTCAATGCCCAGTCGTTGACCGATATGAAAGGCAAGCGCTTCAACATCGGCAACCCTGGCTCCGGCCACCGCGCAGGGGCCGATGAGCTGCTGGCCGCCTTTGGCATGAAGACCAGCGACCTGGGCCTGGCCTCCGAGCTCAAGGCCGACGAGCATGGCCCCGCGCTGTGCGACGGCAAGATCGATGGCTTTGTCTTTGCCATCGGCCACCCCTCGGCCAATATCCAAGACCCCACCACCGCCTGCGGCGCCAAGCTGCTCAGTCTCAAGGGCGAAGGCGTGGACAAGCTGGTGGCCAGCCACAGCTACCTGGCCAAGGCCCATATCCCCGGCGGCACCTACCCGGGCAACCCCCAGGCCACCGACACCTATGGCGTGCTGGCCACCTTTGTGACCAGTGCCAAGACCCCGCCGGAGACGGTGTATGCCGTGGTCAAGCAGGTGTTCGACAACTTCGAGGACTTCAAAAAACTGCACCCAGCCCTGGCCCATCTGAAGCCGCAGGAGATGGTCAAGAACGGCCTGAGCGCGCCGCTGCATGAGGGTGCGGCCCGCTACTACAAGGAAAAGGGCTGGCTGCAATAAGCCCTGAAGCGTCCATCTGCGCTTTCACTGTTTCACTGCCGCAGCGGATCTCCCCCCTCACCACTGCGGCCCATCAACCGCCGGCCCCATGGCCGGCGGCCGGGGATTGGATTCACAAGGGACATGCGCTGCGCGCGTGGCAACCCCATGGCAACTGATATTGAAAAAGCCCCCCAAGCCTTGCAAACCCTGGTCGCGGACAGCGACACGGGAGGCCGCAGTGCCCGGGGCCTGGCGGCCGGCGTGGTCTTCGCCGTGTCCATTTTCTGGGCCCTGTTTCAGCTGTGGCAGGCCTCGCCCCTGCCTTTTGCGCTGCGCTGGGGCGTGCTCAACGACACCGAGGCCCGCTCCATCCACCTGGGCCTGGCTCTGTTGCTGGCGTTTCTGGCCTTTCCGGCCTGGCGCAGCGCCAATGCGCGCCAGCAAGTGCCCTGGTTTGACTGGCTGCTGGCCGCGGCGGCCGCTTTTGCCGGCAGCTTTCTCTTCACCTTCTACCAGGAGCTGGCCACCCGCCCCGGCCAGCCCAGCACGCTGGACATCGTGACCGCCACGGCCGGCATGGTGCTACTGCTGGAGGCCACGCGCCGCGCCGTGGGCTGGCCCATGGCGGCACTGGCCATGGTCTTTGTTGCCTACTGCCTGCTGGGCCCGTGGATGCCCGATGTGCTGGCGCACAAGGGCGCCTCCTTCAACCGCATGCTGTCGCAGATGTGGCTGGGCACGGAAGGCGTGTTCGGTGTGGCCCTGGGCGTGTCGTCCAGCGCCATCTTTGTCTATGTGCTGTTCGGCGCGCTGCTAGACCGCGCCGGTGGCGGCAACTACATGATGCAGGTGAGCTTTGCCGCTTTAGGCCATTTGCGCGGCGGTCCGGCCAAGGTGGCCGTGGTGTCGTCGGGGCTGAACGGGCTGATCTCGGGCTCCTCCGTCTCCAACGTGGTTTCGGGCGGCATCTTCACCATTCCACTGATGAAAAAGGCCGGCTACGGCGGGGTGAAGGCCGCCGCCATCGAGACCATGAGCTCGGTCAACGGCCAGATCATGCCGCCGGTGATGGGGGCCGCCGCCTTTTTGATGGTGGAGTATGTGGGCATCCCCTATTCCGAGGTCTGCAAGCACGCGTTTTTGCCCGCCATCCTCTCCTATATCGGGCTGTTCTACATCGTCCACCTGGAGGCGCTGAAGCTGGGCATGGAGCCCATGGTCAAGCCGCTGCACCGCAGGCTGCGCGACAAGGCCTTGCGCACCGCCCTGGGCTGCAGCGGCACCCTGGTGCTGGTGTGTGCCTTGTACTTTGTGCTGGAAGCCGCCAAGGCCGTGTTGGGCGACCACGCGGGCTGGGCGATTGCCGCCGTGATGCTGCTGCTCTACCTGGTGGCCGTGCGCATGGCCGCACGCGAGCCCGATCTGCCCGAAGACATCGATGTGCAGCAGCCCAAGCGCCTGGACACCTGGTCCACCGTCAAGGCCGGCATGCATTTCATGCTGCCCATTGGCACCCTGGTGTGGGCGCTGATGGTGGAAGAGCTCTCGCCAGCGCTGGCCGCGTTCTGGGCCATTGTGGTGCTGGTGCTGCTGATGGCCACCCAGCATGCGCTGGTGGCCTGGTTCCGAAACTCGCGCAATGTGGCGCAGCAGTTGCGCGCCGGCCTGAATGATGTGGTGCAAGGCCTGAATGCCGGCAGCCGCAACATGATTGGCGTGGCCGTGGCCACCGGCACGGCCGGCATCATCGTGGGCGCCATCTCGCTCACCGGCCTGGGCCTGCGCATGACGGAGTTTGTCGAGTTCGTGGCCCAGGGCAATGTGATGCTGATGCTGCTGTTCACGGCCTTTGTCTGCCTGGTGCTGGGCCTGGGCGTGCCCACCACGGCCAACTATGTGCTGGTGGCCACGCTGATGGCCCCCGTCATCGTGGAACTGGGCGCACAGAATGGCCTGATCATTCCGCTGATTGCCGTGCACCTGTTCGTCTTCTATTACGGGCTGCTGGGCGATGTCACGCCCCCTGTGGGGCTGGCCACATTTGCCGGTGCGGCCATTGCCCAGGAAAACGCCATTGCCGTGGGCATACAGGGTTCGCTCTACGGCCTGCGCACGGTAATCCTGCCCTTTATCTGGATCTTCAATCCGGCCCTGCTGTTGATTGGTGTGGACAGCTGGCTGGAGGTGGCCCTGGTCGCCACGGCCTCGCTGCTGGCCATGCTGGCCTTTACCGCCATCACCATGAACTGGTTGCGCGTGCGCTGCAAACCCTGGGAGCTGGCCTTGCTGGTGCTGGGGGCCTTCTTTTTGTTCCGCCCGGACTTCTTCATGGACCGCGTGGCTGCGCCCTACGCCAGCGTGCCGGCCGCGCAGATCTACACCGTGGCCGGCCAGGCCCCCGAGGGCGCGCGCCTAGTGACCGTCATCACCGGCATGACGCTGGAAGGTGACGAGCGCACCAAGACCGTGGCCGTGCCCCTTGGCGCCGCCAACGCCGATGGCCGCAAGCGCGTGGTCGACACCGGCCTGCAGCTGATGGTGCTGGGCGACAAGGTACAGATTGCCGCCGTGAAATTTGGCAGCGCAGCGCGCAAGGCAGGTTTTGAAGAAGGCTTTGATATCGCGGAAGTTCAAGTCCCCACACCACGCCCATCGCCCTACTGGTTCTACCTGCCCGGCGTGCTGCTGCTGGCCTGTGTGTGGTGGCTGCAAGGCCGGCGCATGGCCAGAGCATCCACAACTCAACCGCTTGATAAGCGCACCGCATAAGCATTGATAGCTCACTTTTTGGATAGCACTTTATGACCCACATCATCCACCGCTCCCTGCTGAAAACCCCGCGCATGGCCCAGACCTCGCAGGGCATCACCATCACCGACACCCAGGGCAAAAGCTATATCGATGCCAGCGGCGGCGCTGCCGTCTCCTGCCTGGGCCACGCCCACCCAGATGTGCTGGCGGCCATGCATGCCCAGCTGGACCAGCTGGCTTATGCCCACACCAGCTTTTTCACCAGCGCCGTGGCCGAGGAACTGGCCGACCACCTGGCCGCCCATGCCCCCCAAGGCCTGGACCAGGTGTACTTCGTCTCCGGCGGCTCGGAGGCCGTGGAAGCCGCGCTGAAGATGGCCCGCCAGTATTTTGTGGACATAGGCCAGCCCCAGCGCACCCGCTTTGTGGCCCGTGGCCAGAGCTACCACGGCAACACCCTGGGCGCCTTGGCCGTGGGCGGTAACGAATGGCGGCGCAAGCAATTCGCGCCCTTGTTGATGGATGTGGGCCGTGTGGCCCCCACCTATGCCTACCGCGACCAGCGCGCCGATGAAAGCCTCGAGCAATATGGTCAGCGTCTGCTGGCTGAAATCGACGCCCAGTTCCAGGTCCTGGGCCCGGACACCGTGATCGCCTTTGTGGCCGAGCCCGTGGTGGGCGCCACGGCCGGCGCGCTGACCGCGCCCCCCGGCTACTTTGCCGGCGTGCGCGCACTGTGCGACCGCTATGGCATTTTGTTCATTGCCGACGAGGTCATGTGCGGCATGGGCCGCACCGGCACGCTGCACGCCGTGGAACAAGAAGGCGTGGTGCCCGATTTGATGACCATTGCCAAAGGCCTGGGTGGCGGCTACCAGCCCATAGGTGCGGTGCTGGCCAAGGGCCATGTGGTGGAAGGCATGCGCCGCGGCAGCGGCCTGTTCCAGCATGGCCATACCTATCTGGGCCACCCCATGGCGGCAGCGGCGGCGCTGGCCGTGCAAAAGGTGATACAGCGCGACCAGTTGCTGCCCCAGGTGCGCACCCGCGGCGACTATCTGCGCGCCGCCTTGCAAGACCGCCTGGGCACACATGCGCATGTGGGCGATATCCGTGGACGCGGCCTGTTCATGGCCGTGGAGCTGGTGCAAGACCGCGCCAGCAAGGCCTCCTTCGACCCCGCCCGCAAGCTGCATGCCGCCGTCAAGGCCCAGGCCATGGAGCATGGCCTGCTGTGCTACCCCATGGGCGGCACCATTGACGGTCAACATGGCGACCATGTGCTGCTGGCCCCTCCCTTTATCGTCAGCGAGTCCGATATCGACCAGATCGTGGACCGCCTGGCCCTTTCCATTGATGCCGCGCTGCGCGCCACCGCCTGAATTTTCTGGAACCCCCAAACCCCATGTACACCCTGCAAGACGATCGCCTGCCGCCCATTCCCGAAAGTGAATGGACGCCCGAGCAGCGCCAGCTGGCCCAACCCATCATCGATGGGCCGCGCGGCGCGCTGATTTCGCCCTTTGTGCCGCTGTTGCGCAGCCCCGAGCTGATGGACCATGCCCAGCGCATGGGTGAGTACCTGCGTTTTCGCAGCCGCATCGGTCTGCGCCTGTCGGAGCTGGCGATTTGCATCACCGCCCGCCAATGGTCGCAGCAGGTGGAATGGGCGATTCACGCCCCGATTGCCGAGCGCGAAGGCATTGCACCTGCCGCCCTGGCCGATATTGCCCAGGGCCGAGCGCCCACGGCACTGCAGGCAGACGAGGCCGTGGTCTATGCCTTTTGCACCGAGCTGCACCGCAACCACGGCGTCAGCGATGCCACCTGGGCCCAGGCCATTGCCTTGTGGGGAGAGGCCGGCGTGGTCGACCTGATTGGCGTCAACGGCTACTACAGCTTTCTGTCCATGGTGATGAACAGCGCCCGCACCACCGTGCCGCCTTCCAGCGCCAGCCCGCTGCCACCGTTGGCCGGTTGAACGTATCCCTGCCCCATCCCAAGCCACCCTCGCGGTGGCTTTTTCATGCCTGCAAGGGCCCGCCAGGCAGTTTTTTCCTTGTGGTCGGCCCTCTTTTGTATGGTTTCATATGAAATCATACAAGTTGAAAAGCTTGGCGCTAGTTAAGCTGAAAAGTATTTTTCAGTGTTTTCTCAATCAAATGCTTATGTAGATTGCATAGAAAGCTATCAATTTTGATTTTTTGAAATTTTGATCGCCACAAAGTTGCTGAAAGTTTGTGCAACGCCAGCCTGAATCTGTGGAGCGGCTGAAAAGACGCTGAAAATTGCTTTTCAGTGCGCCACTTTCAACCATTCCAGCGCATGAAGCAGCGGTTTTCCGGCCAGGTTTTCCACACAAGATGTGAACATCCACTCTTGCAGAAATGTGGATAACGCGCGAGACAGCATCCAGAGCGCCAAAAACGACTTTTGTGGATAACTTAGGCTCCAGGTGCTGTGCACAACATCTTGATGTTCTGAAAAGATATTTTCACCATTGAACGCATGTTGTTCATAGCCTTGCCAGCACTATCCACATGCTTATCCAAAGCCAAAAACCAGCTGAAACCCAGGCAGAACAAGGCACAAATGCTATAGCGCAGAGGGATTTATGCCAGCCTTGTTCACAAGCTGCAGAAGGCTGCGACAATGCAGATCAGCACGCCATACAAGGTATGGATGAAGCAAAGATGCCAAGCACCGGCATACATGCTACAGACCGGGTTTTGTAGGTTGTTCGCATAAGATTTCACATCTTATCCACTACATATCCATGTATTTATTCTTATAAGCACGGTGTTCCCCTTGGAAGATCGTGCAGCTACCCCTTCCATGAGCCAGGAAAAATGGGCCGCACTGGCCCTTGAATCGTTCGATTCCGTCGTCGCCTCCATCCCGGGCTTCCGCAGCCGTGACGGTCAGCGGCGTATGGCCGAGCAGGTGTCGCTCACCTTCGCCCGGGCCCAGCTAGGCAAGGTCGAGGACGGCGCCCCAGCCCCTCCAAAATCCATTGCCGTGGTCCAGGCCGGCACCGGCGTGGGCAAGTCACTGGCCTATTCCGTGCCCGCCATCACCACGGCGCTGGCACGCGGCACCCGGGTGCTGATTTCCACCGCCACGGTGGCGCTGCAGGAGCAGCTGGTGAACAAGGACTTGCCGGCCCTGGCCAAGCAGCTGCCCGTGCCCTTCAAATTCGCCCTGGCCAAGGGCCGTGGCCGCTTTGTCTGCAAGCTCAAGCTGGAGCGGCTGTCCAGCACCGGTGAGCACACGGACGAGGCCGATGACCTGTTTGCCGAGGAGCAAGCCGCCCAGCGCAAGGCCAGACCCCAGGCCGAAACCGAGGCCCGCATCCAGTTCTATGCCCGCATGGCCGATGCCCTGGCCCAGGGCGTGTGGGACGGCGACCGCGACAGCCTGAGCACACCGCCCGAGCCCGAGGCCTGGAGCCCGGTGGCGGCCGAGGGCAGCTCCTGCACCGGCAAGCACTGCCCGGTGTTTTCCAGCTGCACTTATTACGAACGGCGCAAGGACATGGTGGCCGCCCAGGTCATCGTGGCCAACCACGACCTGCTGCTGTCATCGCTGGGCGCACGTTTGCTGCCCGAGCTGGACAACTGCCTGCTGGTGCTGGACGAGGCCCACCACCTGCCACAGACCGCCCTCTCCCAGTTCGCCTGCGAGATGGACCTGAGCCGGCTGCAGTGGATAGACAAGCTCACCAGCCGGGCCCTGCGCGTGGGCCAGTTGATGGAGGTGGAAGAGATTGCCGAGCTGCCCAGCCACAGCGCCGGCCTGCGCCAGCACCTGACGGATCTGGCCCGGCTGGTGATGGAGATTTACGGCAACGAGCTCAAAGGCCAGAAGGACAGCTGGGGCCCGGCCCGTGTAAGGGCGCCACGCGGCGTTTTGCCCGAACCCTTGCTCAACCCCTTGGCCCAGGTCATGCACCACGCCAGCGGCTTTCTGGACGCTTTGCGCGCCATTGCCAAGGCCTTGCGCGCCGAGATCAAGGACAAGCCCGACGAGGCCCAGCGCCTATCGTCCTTGTACGCCCAGGTGGGCACCTTGGCCCCGCGCCTGGAGGCCGTGCACGACACGGCCCAGTTGCTGAGCCAGCAGCCCGAGCTGCAGGCCGATGGCAGCCTGGGCGTGCCCAATGCCAAATGGTTCACCTTGGAGGTGGATGGCGACTACATCGTCGTCAAGGCCCATGCCAGCCCCATTTTGCCCGGCGCCACGCTACGCCAGCACCTGTGGAGCCAGGTGCGCGGCGCGGTGCTGACCTCGGCCACGCTGACCAGCTGCGGCGGTTTTGACTTCTTTTTGCGCGAGGCTGGCCTGCACGGCGATAACGGCGTGCAGACGCTGGAAGTGGCCAGCCCCTTTGACTATGCCGCCCAGGGCACGCTGGTGGCCCACCAGACCCGTGCCGATCCGCGCGAGGCCCAGGCCTTTACCGCCGAGATGGTGGACGCACTGCTCAACGACCTGGCCCTGGTGCAGGCCGGCGCCCTGGTGCTGTTCACCTCGCGCGACCAGATGCGCCAGGCCGTGGACGCCCTGCCCTCCCATATGCGCAGCTATGTGCTGGTTCAGAACGCCATGCCCCGCGCCGTGCTGCTGGCCGACCACCGCAACCGGGTGGAGTCCGGCCTGCCCTCCATTGTTTTTGGCATGCAGTCTTTCGGCGAAGGCCTGGATCTGCCTGGCGCCCTGTGCGAGTCGCTGTTCATCACCAAGCTGCCCTTTGCCCCGCCGGATGACCCGGTGGGCGAATCCCGGGCCGAATGGCTGCGCACCAGCGGCCGCAACCCCTTCAACGAACTGGTGGTGCCGGCCACCGCCATCCGCCTGGCGCAATGGGTGGGCCGTGCCATACGCACCGAGGAAGACATGGCCCATGTCTACTGCTATGACCGCCGCCTGGTGGCCACCAGCTACGGCGCCCAGTTGCTCAAAGGCCTGCCGCCTTTTGCCTTGCAAAAACGGGCAGGCAGCTAAGCGCATCGGAGCATTTGAAGAAGGGCATGCCTTCAGGCTTTACCCACAGCCCATAGACCACAAAGCCTGCCCGCCCATGGCAGCGGGCGCTTGAAAAAAACATTTCAGCCTTGGCCGCAGTCACTGGCGGCCACCTATTGGCCATCTATTCCGCGTACTTCGTGCACAGGCCACGTAGGCCTTGTGCACAAGTCTCCTGCAGCGGCCATGGCTCATCTTCACAGGGCGTGTTCACGCGATCGCTGCGCCGGCAGGGAAATGGACGGGGAGTGGGCTTGCGTAGGTATTGAATTTTTTTGAACTAAGTCCTTTTTCAGAGGGAACTATCCCCAGTTATCCAGAGCAGTGCATAACTATCTGTGAATAACTCTTTGTCAGTGACTGCGTTTTGGCAGGAGAACCTGCGTGTGTTGCTGAAAAAACCTTTTCACGAACACGGGCCGAAGCATACCTGTTCTTTCCCGTTTCAGCACGGAAAGACCTTGGTTCTCAGAGTGCAAGGCCTTGTTCTTCCGTACTTTTCCCTCGGGGCACGGTTTTTCTATTGACTTGTTCATTATGAAATTTAAATGAAATAGTCGTAGTAGTAAGCGATGCTGTTTTTTGTGGATAACTTGGATTGCGCCAAGCTTTTCAAGCACTTGGATAGACCACAACCATGTGGGTCATGCACAGATGCTGCTGTGCCAGAAAAGTGAACAACTTGGCTCATTGGACTTTTTTTGTGGATAGATGTTTTTTTTTGCTGATCTTTTCCACAAGCCATGTTCGCTATGAGATTGTTATAAAAAGTCTTTAATCTCTTATAAATTCTTCACTTATAGCTATCAATTTTGATGTGAATAAGTTTTTTATGAAACTTGATCACAGCATGGACCACGGTGTGAGCAAGTTCAGATCGCTGATCTCGGCAGATTGAAAAAACACAAAATGATGACGTGCCAGGCGAAACGCGCAAAATTTTGCGCTTGGTAGTTGTTCCTATCTTTTCTATTTTTGTTTGG
Source organism: Acidovorax sp. (assembly GCA_031277855.1). Taxonomy (GTDB): domain Bacteria; phylum Pseudomonadota; class Gammaproteobacteria; order Burkholderiales; family Burkholderiaceae_C; genus Comamonas. Next base: position 114,765 of record JAITLO010000035.1, read on the forward strand.
TAGTAATAGTAAGCAAGCCTCAGCGCTGTGGAAAAGTCTTTTTTCATTTGCTTTTTCAATGACTTGCATGCTGTCAAACCTTGTGCCTTGCCAGAGGGGCAACTGGATGCTGGATTGGGGAGAAGCTGAAAAAAACTTTCCAGGCTGTGGGTAAGTCTGTAGTTGCTCTTTTTTTCTACCCATGTTTTTCCACAGGCCTATGGACGCTTTGCACCGGGGATTTCGGCCGTCAGCAGGCTCGGTTCTGCGGCCCATGGGTGCCCATCGTGATGTAACTCGGTTACACCGCTACGCCCCATCCAAGGCGATGCAATGGACGCTAGGCTCGGTGGTTGCGGCGCCTGCGTGGAGTGGTTGAAAAGAATTTTTCGCCAGAGGCAGGTTGGCGCTGACTGTGGTGCTGCGCACCTGAAAAAAGACGAAAAAAAGCAGGCACAAGGCCTGCTGAAGAGGGTAGAGGTGCCCACCGGCTTTTCAGGCCGGTGAGGGTGTTGCCGTATTTAAGCGCCGGATGGGGCGGGCATGGTGTGCGGGCCTTGGCCACGTTCATGCCCCGAGAAGCCATGTCGCCCGCCACCGTGGCCCTTGTGCATGCGTTGTCCATGCATGGGCATGGCGGCATCAAAGGCTTTTTGCTGGGCCGGGTTCAGGCTGGCGTAAAAAGTCTTGGTGGCGCTTTCTCGGCGTTCGGCTGCGGCATTGCGCTCCTTGCGCAGGGTTTGCATTTGTTCAATGCGCTGGGGCGTGGTCAGCTTGCTCCAGGCTTCACGGTCCATATGCTTGCCCTGGCGTTCGGCAGGTTGGGTGCCATCCACAAACTGCTTCCAGGAAGCTTCTTGGGTATTGTTCAGCTGCAGCAGGGCTTTCAGACGCTCCATATGCTGGGCATGCATGGCGGTGCGGTCCATGGCGTGACGCTGGCCGCGCTGGGCACCCATATGAGTGGTGGCTGCTGGGGCTGTAGCCGTGGCAGCGGCCGTGGTCGGAGTGGTATTGCTCTGGGCCCAAACGGGGAGGGTGAAGGCGCCCGAGATAGCGGCAGCGGCGGCCGTGGCGAGCAGAGTGCGTTGCAGGATTGCCATGGTGATGTCCTTTCCTTCTGAAGTGATGAGGCCCGCTGCACGTATCAAGACAAGATGTGCAGCGGTTGAAGGTTAGTGTGTGTGCTCTCTGTAAGCGTCCCATGTGCAGATGGTGATGCTGTGTAAAGTAATGCGAAGCCAACGTTCACCGTCGCGATGGGATGGCGTAGAAAATATGCAATGTTTTGGGCTTCTCAAGCAGACTTGGTGCGCTTGAGAAGCTCTTGTTTTGATAGAAGGTAGATGGGGCCTGGCCAGAGCCGGCGGCCCCATGCTTTGGGAAAGAAAGGTGGCTGCGTGTTCAAGAACATGATCGTGTACCGCATTGCGGCGCAATGGCAGGGTGCACTGGAACAGCTGGAAGAAGCGCTGCAAAAAACCCCGTTCACGCCTTGTGGTGCGACACAGGAAAAGTCCGCGGGCTGGGTGCCGCCGCGTGGCGAAGAGCATGGCCTGTTGGCCGAGAGCGTGGGCGGCCAGTGGGTGCTGCGCTATATGAGCGAGAGCAAGATGCTGCCTGCCAGCGTGCTCAACCGCAAGGTGGCCGAAAAGGCCGAGGCGATTGAAAAAGAGTTTGGCCGCAAGCCCGGAAAAAAGGAAAAGCAGGAGCTCAAGGACGAGGCCAAGCTGGACCTGCTGCCCATGGCCTTTACCAAGCAGGGCGGCATGTGGGTGTGGATAGATCCGCAGGCCAAGCTGCTGGTGCTCGA
>JAITLO010000004.1 GCA_031277855.1 Acidovorax sp.
ACCACCAGCGTGAGCAATGTGGAGTCGGGCTCGCAGCAGGTGGAGCAGGCCGGCCAGAGCATGCAGGAGATTGTGCAAAGCGTGCGCCGGGTGACGGACTTGATTGCCGAGATCACGGCCGCCTCGAACGAGCAGCGTGACGGCATAGGCCAGGTGAACAGCGCCATCGGCAATCTGGACCAGATGACGCAGCAAAACGCGGCGTTGGTGGAAGAGTCTACGGCAGCTGCCACGGCCATGCGTGAGCAGGCGCTGCGCCTGGAACAGGTGGTGGCGGTGTTCAAGGTGGGGCAGGAAAGCCTGGTGGCCCGGGCTGCAATGCCCCCCATGGCAGCCCCCCGCCACACACCGGTAGCCAGTGTCCCGGTGGCAGCCCCCCGGGCCGCAGCCGTTGCGGCCAGCAAGCCCGCGGCATTGGCACCGGCCAAGGCAACGGCGGCAGCCGCACGCCCAAGCCCAGCACCTGCCGCGACGGCGCAGGCCCCTGCATTGCGCAGGCCAGCCCCCGCAGGCACCACGGTTGCCAGCGCGGACGATGATGAATGGGAAACCTTTTGAGGTGACGAAGCAGCCACATTCTGTGAATGTGGCGCTTTTGTCTACGGTTTATGCCGGGCTGACTGCGTAGTTATTCGCGCACCATGTAGCAGCTGGCGCAAATGGCTCAGCCCCAGCAAAGCCAACCCCTCACCCCCATCTCCTCCCCTTCGGTGCGAGGGAGCGACGCCTAATAAAACAGGGTGCGATCGCACCCCTGACGCATGCCATGCCCCTTTCGCCAGGGACACCGCGCAAGGGCCGCCCCGCCGCGCTGGTGTCGTCCCCCTGGGGGGAAGCCGCGCAGCGGCTCAGGGGGGGTCAACACTCCGCCCCCTCAATCAAAAACTGCACCTTGCGCTCGCCGCGCCATTCGTTGATATCCAGGCGGAAGGCCATATAAACGCGCTCGGGCACGGGTTCGGTGCGGCCAAACCAGATGCCGTCCACCACATCGCCCTGGTGGCGCAGTTGCAGCTTCAAATGTTTTTCACCCACCAGGCGCTGGGAGACGACTTCCACCTCTTCGCTGAAGGTGGGGTGGGCAAAGCCCTGGCCCCAGACATCCAGGTTCAGCCGCTCCACCATCTCGGCCTGGCGGAATTCGGCGTGCAGCGGGCCATCGGTTTCCACGCAGCGGGTCAAGGTGGCGGCGTCCAGCCATTCCTGCGCCACCTGGGCAAAAGCCTGTTCGAACTGTTCAAAACCGTCTTCGCTGATGGTGCAGCCAGCCGCCATGGCATGGCCGCCAAAGCGCAGCAGCAGACCGGGGTGGCGTTTGCCCACCAGGTCCAGCGCGTCGCGCAGGTGAAAGCCGGGAATGGAGCGGCCCGAGCCCTTGAGCTCGTGTTCCTTGCCCGGTGCCTGGCTGGCGGCGAACACAAAAGTGGGGCGGTGCAGCCTGTCCTTGACGCGGGAGGCGACGATGCCCACCACGCCTTCGTGAAAGTCAGGGTCGAAGACGCTCACGGCAGGCGGCGGGAGAATGCCGTCTTCAAACAGCTCATCGGCCAGGGCAAAGGCCTGCAGGCGCATGCCGCCTTCGATTTCCTGGCGTTCGCGGTTGATGCTGTTGAGCTGGCGCGCCAATGTCAGCGCGTGCTCGTAGTTGTCGGTGGTCAGGCATTCAATGCCTATGGTCATATCGGCCAGGCGGCCGGCGGCATTGATGCGCGGGCCCAGGGCAAAGCCAAAGTCGGAGGTGGCGGCCTGGTGGAACTCACGGCCTGCCGCTTCATACAGCGCGCGTATGCCGGCCTGCATATGGCCTTTGCGTATGCGCTGCAGCCCTTGGGCTACCAGGCGGCGGTTGTTGGCGTCCAGCTTCACCACGTCGGCCACGGTGCCCAGGGCCACCAGGGGCAGCAACTGGTCCAGCTTGGGTTGGCTGGCCTGGTCCCATACACCGCGTGCACGCAGCTCGCTGCGCAGGGCCAGCAGCACATAGAACATCACGCCCACGCCGGCCATGGCCTTGCTTTCGAAGGTGCAGCCGGGCTGGTTGGGGTTGACCATGGCATGGGGCTGGGGAAGCAGTTCACCGGGCAGGTGGTGGTCGGTGACCACCACGGTCAGGCCCAGGGCGGTGGCTGCGGCCACGCCTTCAATGCTGCCAATGCCGTTGTCCACGGTGACCAGCACCTGGGCGCCTTTGTCCTTGACGCGATGGGCAATGGGGGCGGACAGGCCGTAGCCATCGACCACGCGGTCCGGCACCTCATAGCTGACTTGCTGCGCGCCCAGCATGCGCAGGCCGCGCACGGCCACGGCGCAGGCAGTGGCGCCGTCGCAGTCGTAGTCGGCCACGATGCAGATGTGCTGCTGGCTGGCAATGGCATCGGCCAGCACCTTGGCGGCCTGGCTGGCGCCGAGCAAGGTGGATGGGGGCAGCAATTTGGCCAAGGTGGGGTCCAGCTCTTCAGGGCTGCACACGCCGCGCGCCACATACAGGCGGGCCCACAGCGGGTGTACGCCGGCTGCCACCAGCTGTTGCACCAGGGCTTCGGATATCTCTTTTGCAATAATTTTCATAGCGCTTTACGCACGCTGTCAAAGCGCTGGGGGCTTAAAAGACCACGAATACGGGTGCCCAGGCCGCGTGGGCCTGTGGTGTAGCTGCGGGCACTGCGTTCTCCGCACAGCGCCAGGCTGGCGCTGCCACCGGCTTGCACATGGCGCAGCAACTCGGCCATGGGGCCGGCGTCCAGTGCAGCCCAGGCCTGTTCCCACAGGCGGCTGTGGCCCAGCAGGGCTGGCTCGCGCAGATCGCTCCAGACTTCGGGTTGGGCGCTGCTTACCGTGGCCTTGGCGGCGGGCAGCTTGCCAACGCCATGCAGCCAAAAAGCATTCACCGGAGGCAGGCCACGCGCGGCACGGTTTTCGTTCCAGGGGTGGTTGTAGAGCAGCATTTGCACCTCGCTGTGCAGGCGCTGCAATGCCAGGGTGGCGGCGTTGTCGGGTGCCCAGTGGCGCACATCGCGCAGCAGAACCCGGTCCAGCGATGCGGATTGCAGCGTCTGCAGCGGAGTGCCCTGTACCAGCCAGTGGTCGGGCTGGGCGTAATGCAGCTGCAGGCCGTCTTCGGCAAACCAGGGCGCCAGCACGGCCAGCAGGGCGCGGGAGTCGGCCTCGTCCAGCTGCAGCTCGGCAGGGTTGTCCAGCCGGATCTGGTCGGTGCCCACGGCCCAGTGGCAGGGCGTCAGAAAGGCCCAGGCGCCTGCGGCAGTGCCTTGGGCGCTGCAGTCGGGTTGCTGGTTGGCCGCCAGAGCGGCCCAAGGCAGGGAGGCCTTGTGGGCAGCGGCCAGATCAGCCCAGCCACGCCAGTGGGCGGCCATGCGCTCGTGTGGCGGGCACAGGTCTTCTTCCTCTCCGTCCAGGGTGTCGGCAAGCGTCAGCCGTGCCAGCAAACCATCCAGATGCGGTAGTTGCAGTGCCTGGTCCATCTCGGAGACGGCGGCATAGGGAATCAGCACATGGCGATGGCCGCCAGTGACTGGGGCTGTCTGGTGGGGGAAAAGCAGCGACGGGACGGGCATGGGACGGTATTGTCGGCCATGAAAGCACACAATCTTTGCGCTATGGCCTTGTCAGCATTGGCTATCGGATACGTAGAGCGTTTGCAATTGTTGTGTTGATTTGAAACATAGTCATATCAATAATCGTAAAAATACTTACACGGACCACCCGATGCCGGCACCTCTGATTCATTACTCTTTTGAAATGCGAGTTGCCATGCTGATAAAGCATCTGCAATGCATAGATCCGTGCTCCAGCGCGCAGGAGGCCCACGACGCGGTGGCGGCCTACTGGTGGCTGGTGCACAAGGATTGCGGCAGCAGCGAGCACCATCTGGACCATCTCAACCGCTTGCGCCTGGATGCGGCGCATGGCTGGAAGGATTTGGACAAAGCCGTGTGCTATTGCGATGGGCATGAGCTGCCAGCCATGCGCATCTATTTGCACAGGGATGGCAGTATCGTCATCCAGAGCCTGGATCCTGCCAATTTACGCATTCTGTTCACCCTGCCTGGGCGGCGTCGCATGGAGCCGATAGCAGTCTGTGTCAGGCCGGCGATTGCTTCACTCACACTGGGTCCCCAATAATTGCTGCTTTGCTTATACGGAGTGGTTGGGATTCATGGTGGATGATGGAACTGCTCCGCAGGCGCCGGCCTCGCCTGCCGCGCTTTTTTGGGCGTTTACCTGGCTGGCATTGCAGGGCTTTGGCGGTGTGATGGCCGTGGTCCAGCGCGAGTTGGTGGAGCGCCGCCGTTGGATGACGCAAGAGGCTTTTTTGCAGGACTGGGCGGCGGCCCAGGTGTTTCCCGGGCCGAATGTAGTCAATTTGTGTGTGATGTTTGGCGAGCGCCACTTTGGCTTGCGTGGCGCGCTGGCTGCCATGGCCGGCATGCTGCTGGCGCCCACGGTGCTGGTGCTGGCCTTGGGGAGTCTGTATTTGCAATGGGCCGACCACCCCGCCGTGGCCGGCGCCTTGCGCGGCATGGGGGCCGTGGCGGCCGGCCTGGTGCTGGGCACGGGTATCAAGCTGTCGGCCGGGCTCAAGGGCCACCCATTGCCGCTGTGGCTGGGTTGGGCGCTGGCGCTGGCTGCATTCACGCTGATGGTGTGGCGGCAATGGCCGCTGTGGTGGGTGTTGCCCACCGTGGGCGGCCTGGGCTGCTGGCTGACCTGGCGCAGACTGTCATGAATGCGGCCTTGAATCCCCTGGTGCTGGATGCCGCAGGCTGGCTGCAGCTGACGGCTTATTTTCTGTCTTTGTCCCTGCTGTCCGTGGGCGGCGCCATGGCCACGGCGCCGGATATGCACCGCTATGTGGTGGAGAGCAAGGCCTGGCTGTCCGGCGACCAGTTTTCCACCGCCATCTCCATTGCCCAGGCCGCACCGGGGCCCAACATCATGTATGTGGCCCTGCTGGGCTGGAACATCGGTCTGAACGCCGCAGGGCCTGATCAGGGGCTTGCCACCTGGCTGGCGGCGCTGGGTGCATGTCTGGCCTGCTTGATCGGCATGCTGCTGCCCAGCTCGGTGCTGGTGTGGAGCAGCACGCGCTGGATGCGCCGCAACAGCATGCGCCGCTCGGTGCGGGCTTTTCGCTGGGGCATGATGCCGCTGGTGGTGGGCCTGGTGCTGGCCACGGGCTGGATTCTGGCGGCCCGCGACACCGGTGCAGTCCATGCATGGGGGCCCTGGTTGGTGGCTGCCATCACCACGCTGCTGGTCTGGAAGACGCGGCTGCATCTGCTGTGGATGCTGGGCGCAGGCGCATTGCTGGGGGCGCTGGGCTGGATCTGATGGCTGCGCAAAACCGGCCTGTGCCCGGGCTTGTACCGGCAATGCCACAATGCGGCCACCATGCAATTTCCCTACGAACTGGCTTTGGGCTGGCGCTACACGCGCGCCGGCCGTGCCACGCGGCGCAACGGCTTTATCTCGTTCATCTCGGGTGTGTCCATGCTGGGCATTGCCCTGGGTGTGGCGGCGCTGATCATTGTGCTGAGCGTGATGAATGGCTTTCAAAAAGAGGTGCGCGACCGCATGTTGAGCGTGGTCTCACACATCGAAATCTTTGCCCCTGATGGGGCAGCACTGCCCGATGTGGCCCGCACCATGGCCGAGGCCAAGCGCAATCCCGCCGTGCTGGGTGCTGCGCCTTTTGTAGCGGCGCAAGCTTTGCTGGCGCGCGGCGAAGACATGAAAGGCACCATGGTGCGCGGCATTGACCCCGCACACGAAGGCGAGGTGACCGAGGTGGCCAGCCACAATGAGCCAGCCCTGGCCACGCTGACGCCGGGCAGCTTCAATGTGGTGCTGGGCAGCGAGCTGGCCCACTCCCTGGGCGTGCGTGTGGGGGACAAGGTGACCCTGATTGCACCGAGCGGGCAGGTGACGCCGGCCGGCGTGGTGCCACGCATCAAGCAGATGACGGTGTCGGGCACTTTTGATTCCGGCCACTACGAATACGACTCCACCATGGCCATGCTGCACTACGAAGATGCGCAGCGCCTGTTTCGCCTGGAAGGCCCCACCGGTGTGCGCCTGAAGCTGCAGGATCTGCATGCGGCCCCCACGGTGGCGCAGCAGTTGGCCAATACGCTGACGGACCGCCTCTACATCCGCGACTGGACGCAGCAAAACAAGACCTGGTTTGCCGCCGTGCAGGTGGAAAAACGCATGATGTTCATCATCCTGACCCTGATCGTGGCCGTGGCTGCTTTCAATCTGGTGTCCACCCTGGTGATGACGGTGACCGACAAGCGCGCCGACATCGCCATCTTGCGCACGCTGGGGGCCTCGCCCTCCAGCATCATGGGGGTCTTCATGGTGCAAGGCGCTATGGTGGGTGTGATCGGTACCTTCAGCGGTCTGGCGCTGGGCCTGTTGGTGGCCTGCAATATCGACGTCATCGTGCCCGCCATCGAGCATGCTCTGGGTGCCAGCTTTTTGCCCAAGGACATCTACATCATCAGCAAAATGCCCAGCGAGCCGCAAAGCAGCGACATCGTGCCCATTGGCGTGATCTCTCTCATCCTGGCCTTTGTCGCCACCATCTACCCCAGCTGGCGGGCCAGCCGCGTAAATCCGGCGGAGGCGCTGCGTTATGAATAAGCAAGTTGTTCTGGAGGCCCGTGGACTGGGCAAGCGCTTTACCGACGGCAAGCTTGACGTGCAGGTGCTGCAGGGCGTGGATTTGCAGGTGCAGGCGGGCGAGACGCTGGCCATCGTCGGTGCCTCAGGTTCGGGCAAGAGCACCTTGCTGCACCTGCTGGGCGGGCTGGATGCGCCCAGCACCGGCAGCGTGCAGCTCATGGGCCAGGCTTTGAACCAGCTCAGCCCTTATAAGCAGGGGGCGCTGCGCAACCAACACCTGGGCTTTATCTACCAGTTTCACCATCTGTTGCCCGAGTTCACGGCGCAAGAAAACGTGGCCATGCCGCTGCGCATACGCCGTGAGGCGCAGTCCGTGTGCATGGAAAGAGCGGCGCAGATGTTGCAGGCCGTGGGCCTGGCGCAGCGCCTGGACCACCGGCCGGCCGAGCTCTCGGGCGGCGAGCGCCAGCGCGTGGCCATTGCCCGTGCCCTGGTCACCCAGCCGGCCTGTGTGCTGGCCGACGAGCCTACAGGCAACTTGGACCGCGGCACGGCCGATGGCGTGTTTGCCCTGATGCTGGACCTGGCCCAGCGCCATGGCACGGCCTTTGTGATGGTCACGCACGACGAATCCCTGGCCGCGCGCTGCGACCGCGTCGTGCGTCTGGTCCAAGGCCAGCTGCAGTAAGCGCCATGGTGCAGCCCGCCACATGCTCTGTGCAGCCGGTCTGGCAGGCCGTGCCCAGCTCTCAGGCCCTGGCAGAGGCCATTGCCACGCAACCGGCCCTGCTGGTGCTGTGGGGCGGGGCGCATTGCGGTGTGTGCCAGGCCATCAAGCCCAAGCTGCAGGCCATGGTGGCGCAGCATTTTGCGCAGCTGCCGCTGCACTATGTGGACTGGGGGGCAGCGCCCGATGCCTGCGCCCAGCACGGCGTGTTCACCTTGCCGGTGTTGCGCCTGTATGTGCAGGGCAAACCGGCGCTGGACTATGCCCGCGCTTTCAGCCTGCAGCAGGTACAGACCGAGGTGCAGCGGGTGCTGCAACTGCTGGCGTGATGACAGAAAAGCACGCACCGACGGCTTGGGTGGACACCCATTGCCATCTGGATGCCACGGAGTTCGATGCCGACCGCGACGCCGTGCGTGCCGCCGCCCGGGCCGCTGGAGTGGGGCATATCGTCATTCCCGCCGTGCAGCGCAGCCATTGGCACGATGTCATCGCGCTGGCCCGGCGCCATGGCGACAGCTATGCCCTGGGCATTCACCCCCTGTATACGCCGGCCGCCCAAGAGAGCGATATTGCCGCGCTGCGGGATTTGCTAGCCGAGTGCCGTGGCGATCCGCAACTGGTGGCCGTAGGTGAGATTGGTCTGGATCTCTTTGTGACAGGCTTGAATGTGGAGCGCCAAGCCTGGTTTTACGCGCAGCAGATCGAGCTGGCGCGCGAGTTCGACCTGCCCGTGATCTTGCATGTGCGCAAATCCAGCGATCAACTGCTCAAGGTGCTACGCGCCACGCCCGTGGTGGGGGGCATCGCCCATGCCTTCAACGGCAGCGCCCAGCAGGCCCAGGCCTTTATTGACCTGGGCTTCAAGCTGGGCTTTGGTGGGGCCGTGACCTATGACCGTGCACTCAAGCTGCGTGCGCTGGCCGCCACGCTGCCCCTGGACAGCCTGGTGCTGGAAACCGATGCCCCCGATATCCCGCCCCACTGGCTCTACACCACGGCCGAGCAGCGTGCAGCAGGCCTGCCCCAGGGCCGCAACAGCAGTGCCGAGCTGCCGCGCATTGCCGCCGAAGTGGCGCGGCTGCGTGGTATGTCCATCGAGGACTTGCAGGCGGCCACCACGGCCAATGCCCGTGCGGCCTTGGGTGGATTGAAGGCTTTTAGCTGCTGAGCCACTTTGCGCAATGCAGCAGCGCTGCACACAGAAAAATCAGTGTTTTTGCCAGGATTGGCAAGCTGGTAGCGCATAGCTAGCTATGCTTTTTCAATACCCGCCCCCCGGCGTGCGGCATCTATGTGCCGCACAATCTTGGCCCATGCCGAGTACTGCCTCTTCTGAAACCGCGCACGCGCAACGCCTGTATGGCCTGCCGCCGGTGGCCGATGCGCGCACGCGCTTGGTGGTGCTGGGGAGCTTTCCTGGCGTGGCTTCGCTGCAGGCACAGCAGTATTACGGCCATCCGCGCAACCAGCTGTGGCCTATTTTGCAACTGCTGTGGCCGCAGCATGCACAGCCCCCGCGAGAGGACTATGCCGGTCGCTGTGCCTGGTTGCTGGAGCGTGGCCTGGGGCTGTGGGATGTGTATGCCAGCTGCGAGCGCCAGGGCAGCCTGGACAGCGCCATCCGCAACCCCCAGCTGAATGATTTTGCAGCGCTGAAGCAGCGCTGCCCGCAACTGCTGGCCGTGGCCCACAACGGCGGCGAAAGCGCCAAACACGCACGTGCCCTGCATGGCCTGGGTCTGCAGGTGCATCAGCTGCCCTCCACCAGCCCGGCCAACGCCAGCTGGAGCCTGGAGCGCAAACGCCAAGCCTGGCAGCAGGTGATGGCGGACTATGGATTGTTGGATCCGGATGGAAGAGAGAGATAGAGCACATGGCTTCACGCAAGAAACCGGCAGCAGACACGCATGAGCTGCCCGAAGTCAGCGTCTCGGACGATGGCATTTCCCGTTATCTGCACCTGGGTACGCCCTGGGTGCAGGGCTCGATGAAGCTCAAGGAGCCCTTCGAGATCGACCTGGAATATGTGCAGCGCATGATGGCCTGGCTGCTGTTTGTGGAACCCGCCAGCGTGGGCGAACGCCAGGCGCTGCAGCTGGGCCTGGGTGCAGCGGCGCTGACCAAGTTCCACCACAAAAAGCTGCGCATGCCGACCACGGCCATCGAGCTCAACCCCCAGGTGGTCAACATCTGCCGCAGCTGGTTCAAGCTGCCGCCGGACAACGAAACCCTGCGCGTGGTGCTGGGTGATGCGGCAGTGGAAATCCGCCGCCCCGAATGGCAGGGCAGGGTGGATGCACTGCAGGTGGATCTGTACGACCACAACGCCGCTGCCCCGGTGTTGGACAGCGAAGACTTCTATGCCGATTGCCGCGACAGCCTGACGCCCGAGGGCTGCATGACGGTGAACCTGTTCGGCCGCATGAGCAGTTACCAGGCCAGTGTGGACAAGATCAGCGCGGCCTTTGGGGCCGAGAACGTCTGGGCCTTCCGCCCCACGCGGGAAGGCAATACCGTGGTGCTGGCCCAGCGTGTGGCCAGCCGCCCCACGCGCGAGCAGCTGCAGGCACGCGCCGAAGCCGTGCAGGCGCGCTGGGACCTGCCAGCCACCAAGTGGCTCAAGGTCTTCAAACCGGTGGTGGTGTAGCCGCTGACCAGGACTTGCAGCCACTTGTGTGGCTGCAATGTGGCTTTGGGAATGGGTGTGAGTAAGCCCTACCTTTGGTGTTGGCTTGCACCGGATGGACGGTTGTGTGAATATGCCTCGCGCAGCGTGCCAAGGCCGCGCCAGGCTGTCGCAAGAGGGCCTGGCGCATGGCGGCTGCAGTCTATTTTTTGACGAGGTTTCACCATGTTGATCTCCCCCGTCTCCAGTGTCACCAACAGCGCCGCGCCCGTGCGCAACACCCTTGGAATCAGCAGCCAGCTGGGACTGCTGCAAAGCAAGCTCAAGAATCTAGCTGAAAAGCTGGAGAAAACCAGCGCAACCGGGGCAGAGAAAGAGCAGGCCGAGCAATTGGTGCGCGCCCAGGTGAACAATGTCATCACCCAGATCAAGTCGCTGCAAGAGCAGCAAAACCTGCAAAACACCCAGCCCGAGCAGGTGACGGTGCAGTCCAGTGCGCAGGTCAGCAGCAGCGCAGCTTCCACGGACGATACGCAGGACAGCGCATCCTCCCAGCGTGTCAACTACACCGCTTTGGGCCAGAACGTAGACACCTACGCCTGAGCGCGCCAACAGGCCCTTTGAACATGTTCTGAGAGTCCGGCCCTGGCTGACAGCCCTTGCGCAAGGGCAAATCTTGTTTGCGCCATGCATCGCCCCCAAAGCCCATGCTGCCCACCACGGACCGCATGGGCTTTTGCATGGCGTTCCCCGTTCATGCCACCGCACCAGTGCAGGTCGCTGCCTGTTTCAATTTGCGGTGCGCGGCAGTGCTTGCTCATGCGGGGTAGCGGGCCTTGAGGCCAGGGCGAACATGAAGATTTTTTAAGCTGCTATAGCGGTTTGGCTGAGTGCCAGTTAAGTAAAGACCGCTAGAGGTGCATAAAAGACACAAGGGTTAACACTGATTAATGAAGTGCGCTGCGCTTTGCCTGGGTCAATGGTAGGTGGAATCCACATCAAAACGTCCACGCTTTGCTTACAGAATCCACCCGTCGTTAATCCCTCGCAGGAGACGTTTTCGTGAAAATCAAGAGTCAAAAAGACTTTTTTGCCGGTTTGATGTATTTGGCCGTCGGTGGCGCTTTTGCCATCGGTGCAACCGAATACAACATCGGCTCGGGTGCCCGCATGGGGCCCGGCTACTTCCCCCTGATCCTTGGTGTGATCCTGGCCTTGATTGGTCTGGTGATCACTTTTCAGGCCACAGTCAAAGGTCCCGATGATGGAGACCCTGTCGGCAAGTGGGCCTGGAAGCAGGTGTTCTTCATTCTGGCCGCCAACTTTGCCTTCGGCATCTTGCTGGTGGGTATCCCTGCTTGGGGCATCCCCGGTCTGGGTCTGATGGTGGCCATTGTGGCCCTGGTGCTGATTGCCAGCGTCGCGGGTTACACCTTCGACATCAAGGAAGTGATCATCCTGGCACTGGTGTTGGCTGTTGGCAGCTATGTGGTGTTCGTGTGGGCCCTGAGCCTGCAGTTCCCGGTGTGGCCGACCTTTATTACCGGCTGAGTGCGGGAGGTATAGAACCATGGAACTTATTGATAATTTAGCCCTTGGCTTCGGCGTGGCCTTCACCATGCAGAACCTGTTGTACGCGCTGATTGGCTGCGTGCTGGGTACGCTGATTGGTATCTTGCCGGGTCTGGGCCCTGTGGCGACCATCGCCATGCTGCTGCCTGCCACTTACTCGCTGCCCCCCGTGGCTGCGTTGATCATGTTGGCCGGTATCTACTACGGTGCCCAGTACGGTGGCTCGACCACTGCCATCTTGGTGAACCTGCCGGGTGAGTCCTCGTCCGTTGTGACGATGATTGACGGCTACCAGATGGCGCGCAAGGGCCGTGCAGGTCCCGCGCTGGCGGCTGCCGGTATCGGCTCCTTCTTCGCAGGTTGCGTGGGCACGGTGATTCTGGCCGCCTTCGCTCCTCCGCTGACCGAGATCGCCTTCAAGTTCGGCCCAGCTGAATATTTCTCGCTGATGATCCTGGGCCTGATCGGCGCTGTGGTGCTGGCTTCCGGCTCCTTGCTGAAGGCTGTGGGCATGATCGTGCTGGGTCTGCTGTTCGGCATGATCGGCACCGACGTGAACTCCGGCGTGGCACGTTACAGCTTTGATATCCCAGAGCTGACTGACGGCATCGACTTCGTGGTGATCGCCATGGGTGTGTTCGGTTACGGCGAAATCATTGCCAACCTGTCCAAGCCCGAAGACGAGCGCGAAGTGTTCACCGCCAAGGTGAAGGGCCTGATGCCCACCAAGGAAGACTTCAAGCTGATGTTCCCCGCCATGGTGCGTGGTACCTTGCTGGGTTCGGCCCTGGGCATCTTGCCCGGCGGTGGTGCCATGCTGTCGGCCTTTGCCTCCTACACCCTGGAGAAGAAGACCAAGCTGCGTCCCGGTGAAGTGCCTTTCGGTCAAGGCAATATCCGTGGTGTGACGGCGCCTGAGTCGGCCAACAACGCCGGTTCGCAAACCTCCTTCATCCCGCTGCTGACGCTGGGCATTCCGCCCAACGCCGTGATGGCGCTGATGGTGGGTGCCATGACCATCCACAACATCCAGCCTGGCCCCCAGGTGATGACCAGCAACCCCGAACTGTTCTGGGGCCTGATCGCCTCGATGTGGATCGGTAACGCCATGCTGATCATCTTGAACCTGCCCATGATCGGCATGTGGATCAAGCTGCTGTCCGTGCCTTACCGCTGGCTGTTCCCCGCCATCGTGCTGTTCTGCGCGGTGGGTGTGTACGGCACCAAGAACTCCGAGTTCGACGTGTGGCTGGTGGGTATCTTCGGTTTCATCGGCTATGTGTTCTACAAGCTGGGTACCGAGCCTGCACCGCTGCTGCTGGGCTTCATCCTGGGCCCGATGATGGAAGAAAACCTGCGCCGTGCACTGCTGCTGTCGCGTGGTGACTGGTCGGTCTTCGTGACCCGCCCCATCTCTGCCGTGATGCTGCTGCTGGCCCTGGTTCTGCTGGTCATCGTGACCCTGCCTGCAGTGAAGAACAAGCGCGAAGAAGCCTTCGTGGAAGAGTGACGCACAGAGGATGCTCAGGCATCCTTGGTGTGAGACAAAAAAAGCACCTCCGGGTGCTTTTTTTGCGTCTGCCAGCCAATAAGTGGAGGTGAGTCAAGGGTTTATTTGGATTGCAAACATATGAAACAGAATGTTTTTTAGAATCGACAACCTTTGGCACACCCGATCGAAAGACGGGGTCGCAAAGCCATGGGCCTACGGCATGCCTTGCCACGGTTGCCAGGTTGCTTCACCGCTACATGCGCTGCATGTACGGCGTCTCTGGGCGTGCCTTTATTGCATTGCAGCGCTGGCTGTGCTGCGTCTTCCGGGCAAGAGGTCTAGATGAGCTTTCTGAATATGCGTGTCTCCCACAAGCTGTGGACCACCATCGTGGTATTGCTGGCGGTGGTGCTGAGCGTCGGTGGTTTTTTGCAATACAGGGCCAATGCCTTGACGGACAGCGCCGTTGCGACGGTGCAGCGCTATGAGGCCAATATAACGTCGGCATTGCGCTGGCAGGCGGCGGTGCTCAAGACCCAGGAGACCGTCATTGCTGCGATTGCCAGCGGCGAAGCCCATGTGGAAGAGATGCTCAATCAGCGGCTGAAAGACGGCCGTGCCATGATTGCCGATGCCCGCAAAACCGTAGAGGACAGCCTGCAGACCGAGGCTGACCGCAAAGGCGTGGCCGCCGTGGTGGCCGAAGCCGACAAGGTGAGCGCGGTGATGAAACAGCTGGACAGCGTGCGCCAGTCCGAGTCTTACACCGCACGCACCGACTTTGCGACCCAGGACTATCTGCCTGCGGCCGAGAAGTACAAGGAGTCGCTGCAGGACTTTGTGGCCCTGCAGGAGCGCCAGCGCGATGAAGCCATTGCCCAGGTTCATGCCCAGCAGCGCACGCTGGCCAGCAGCGGCATGGTGGTGGTGCTGGTGCTGACGGTGCTGCTGGTGCTGATCACCCGCAAGCTCGTTCAGACGATTGCCCAGCCGCTGGAGCATGCGGTCTCGGTGGCCGAGGCCATCGGTGGTGGTGATCTGACGGTCAACACCAAGGTGGACCGCCACGATGAATTTGGCCAACTGCTCAATGCCCTGGACCATATGGTTCAGCGCCTGCGCTCCGTGGTGGGCGAGGTGCGCACGGGCGTGGAGTCGGTGTCTTCGGCCTCCAGCCAGATTGCCACGGGCAACCAGGATTTGTCGGCCCGCACCGAGCAGACAGCAGCCAATCTGGAAGAAACGGCGGCCAGCATGGAAGAGCTCACCTCCACGGTGACGCAGTCCTCCGAAACCGCACGCCAGGCCAACCAACTGGCCGGCACGGCCGCCCTGGCCGCCGAACGTGGTGGAGCCGTGGTGCAGCAGGTGGTGCATTCCATGCAGCAAATCACCGACAGCAGCCGCCGCATCAGCGACATCATCGGTGTCATCGACGGCATTGCTTTCCAGACCAATATCCTGGCGCTGAACGCAGCGGTGGAAGCGGCCCGTGCCGGTGAGCAAGGCCGTGGTTTTGCCGTGGTGGCCGGTGAGGTGCGTTCTCTGGCAGGTCGCAGTGCCGAAGCGGCCAAGGAAATCAAGGCCTTGATCACCACCAGCGTGAGCAATGTGGAGTCGGGCTCACAGCAGGTGGAGCAGGCCGGCCAGAGCATGCAGGAGATTGTGCAAAGCGTGCGCCGGGTGACGGACTTGATTGCCGAGATCACGGCGGCATCGAACGAACAGCGTGACGGCATAGGCCAGGTGAACAGCGCCATCGGCAATCTGGACCAGATGACGCAGCAAAACGCGGCGTTGGTGGAAGAGTCCACGGCAGCTGCCACGGCCATGCGTGAGCAGGCCTTGCGCCTGGAGCAGGTGGTGGCGGTGTTCAAGGTGGGGCAGGAGAGCCTGGTGGCCCGGGCTGCAATGCCCCCCATGGCAGCCCCCCGCCACACACCGGTAGCCAGTGCCCCGGTGGCAGCACCCCGGACCGCAGTTGCGGCCAGCAAGCCCGCTGCATTGGCACCGGCTAAGGCAACGGCGGCAGCCGCATCGGCGACGTCTGGCGCATCGCAGCCATCCAAGACCGCCGCTCTGCGCCGCCCTGGCGTGCCCCACAGCACCACGGTGGATGACGGGGAGTGGGAAAGCTTCTGATCTGGGCCTGATGGGGCGCGGGCCTGGCAGTCCGAGGTACGAGATACGGTTTTGCCAGGCCTTCATACAATCGCAACAGCCTCCCGCACAATAGCGGCAGTTTCTTGAGGTTTGCATGTCTGTCCCGCCCCAGCCCCTTTCCCACCCGCAGCGCACCTTGCTGCACAACGAAATCCATGCCCGCCCGGCCGAGCCCATTCATGCGCCGGCGGCCATCACCCATGTGGTCATGCTCACGGACCCGGCCCAGCGCGAGGCCAGCCGTGCCCATCTGGCGGCGCTGATGCGTGACCACCACCAGACAGGCCCCGACCAGGACACCACCCATTTGCGGGTCGACCTGGGGGCGTTTCGCCTGCGCTGGGAGCTGCATACCGAATTTGTCACCTGGACTTTCATGGTGCCGCTGGAGCCCGGTGTGCCACTGGACACGCGCGTGCCGCCCACGGCCATAGAGCAGGTGCCGCAGGCATGGTTTGCCCAGTTGCCGGGCCAGTGCCTGAGCAGCGTGCATCTGTGGATCGTCAAAGAGGCGCAGTGCGCGGGCGAGGGCATCAAAGGCCTGGTGCTGCAGATGCTCAACGAAGACACGCTGGCCGGCTCGGTGGTGCATGTGGGGCATACCGAGGTCTGCACCGACTTTGCCATCCATGCGGACGGCTATTCGCGCATGCTGGTCAAGCCTTCGGACCACATCAGCGCTCGTCGCCTGGGCCGTCTGGTGCAGCGCCTGCTGGAAATAGAAACCTATCGCCTCTCTGCCTTGCTGGGCCTGCCCGTGGCGCGCCATGCTGCCACGGTGTTGGCCACGGCGGAAAAAGAACTGGCCGATCTGGCCCAGGCCATTCGGGCAGCGGACCGGGAGTCCGAACCCGCTTTGCTGGACCGGCTGACCCGCCTGGCGGGCCAGGTGGAGGGTGAGTACGCCGCCACGCATTCGCGTTTCTCGGCCAGCCGTGCCTATTTCGAGCTGGTGGACAAGCGCATACGCGATTTGCACGAGCAGCGCCTCTCGGGCCTGCTGACCATCGAGGAGTTCATGGACCGGCGCCTGTCGCCCGCCCGCAGCACCTGTGAATGGGCCACGCACCGGCAGAACGCCCTGTCGCAGCGCGTCTCGCGCGTCAGCAATCTGCTGCGCACGCGGGTGGAGATTGAGCAACAGCAAAGCAACCAGCAGATCCTGGAGACCATGAACGACCGCCAGGGCATGCAGCTGAAGATGCAGTCCACGGTGGAAGGTCTGTCTGTGGCTGCGATCACCTACTACATCACCGGGCTGATTGCCTACCTGAGCAAAGGTGCGCAAAAGCTGGGCTGGCCATGGCCGCCGGAAATCACCGCGGCGGTTGCCATTCCCGTGGTGGCTTTCAGTGTTTGGTGGTCGCTGCGCCGTCTGCACCACAAGCTTTTCCAAGGCAAGCATTAAGAGCTGCTAACACGACCCAGCAAACCGTAGGTTTGCGATCGAGACGAGGCGCGAGGCCGCAGGCACTACACCTCGTACGACAAGGCTGAGCAACGACGTATCGAGGCTTGTGTTAGCGGCTCTCATGGCGTGGGAGGGCCTGTCCATCCACGTGGACATGGCCGCGCCTGACGATGAAAGAATCCGATCTCGGCATCGTGTGCGCGGCCACAAGCCGTGGGCCATGGTCGGTGCGTCCTTGTCCGGGCGCTAAAGGAATGTGAGTGAATCAGTCTTCTGAGCAGACAGCCGCTGTGGCTGCAGCTCCTCAAGGTGTAGCGGGCGGCTTGTTGCTGGCGACCCTGGGTGCCATTGCCTTCAGCGGCAAGGCCATCATTGTCAAACTGGGCTATCGCTATGGGGCCGATGCGGTGCTGCTGTTGATGCTGCGCATGCTGTTCGCCCTACCGCTTTTTCTGTGCATGGCGTGGTGGGCTGGGCGTGGCCAGTCACCGCTGTCGCGCCGGGACTGGCTGGGTGTGCTGGGCCTGGGTTTTTCAGGCTATTACCTCTCCAGCTTTCTGGACTTTGCCGGGCTGCAATACATCACGGCTTCGCTGGAGCGCCTGATCCTCTACCTCAACCCCACGCTGGTAGTCATCTTTGGCTGGGTGGTTTACCGACGCACCATCACCCGGGGGCAGTTGGCCGGCATGGTGCTGAGCTATTGCGGCGTGTTGCTGGTGTTTGGCCACGAGCTGGGCGCCCAGGGCAGCCATGCGGCCTGGGGGGCTTTTTTGGTGCTGGCCAGCGCCATCAGCTATGCCGTTTACCTGATCTACAGCGGTGAGATGGTGCGCCGCCTGGGCTCGCTGCGTCTGGTGGGCCTGGCCACCAGCGTGGCCTGTGTGCTGTGCATTGCCCAGTTTGCGCTGGTGCGCGATGTGGCCAGCCTGCAGGCTGTGCCCAGTCAGGTGCTGTGGCTGTCGCTGCTCAATGCCCTGCTGTGTACGGCGGCGCCGGTGTTGATGGTGATGATGGCCATAGAACGCATAGGCCCGGGGCTGACGGCGCAGACCGGCATGATTGGCCCGCTGTCCACCATCTTGATGGGGGTGTGGTTGCTGGACGAAGGTTTCAACCGCTGGATGCTGCTGGGCACTTGCCTGGTGATGGGGGGCATCTTGCTTTTCACCCGCAAGGCCCGCCGGCAGCAAGGCTGAGCGCCGACGCCGACAATGGTTTTTGGTAAGCAACAACAAGGAGATTTGCCATGGATTTGGGTATTGCAGGCAAGTGGGCGCTGGTGTGTGGCGCTAGCAAAGGACTGGGTTTTGGCTGTGCCAAGGCGCTGGTGGAAGACGGCGTGAACGTGGTCATCAACGCTCGCACCGACGCTGCTTTGCAGGAGGCAGCTACGCAATTGAGAGCTATAGCAGCAAGCAGGGCCAGTGCTACAGGCCAAAAAGCATCCGAGGTGCTGGCCGTGGCCTGCGACATCACCCAAGAGGCTGGCCGCGCGGCGGTATTCAGCGTGCCGGGTGGCCCGGGAAAGGACTACGACATCGTGGTCACCAATGCCGGTGGCCCGCCTCCCGGTGACTTCCGCAGCTGGGACCGTGATGCCTGGATCAAGGCCGTGGACGCCAATATGCTCACCCCCATCGAGCTGATCAAGGCTACGGTGGATGGCATGGCAGCGCGCGGTTTTGGCCGCATCGTCAACATCACCTCCAGCGCGGTCAAGGCACCCATCGACATCCTGGGCCTGTCCAATGGAGCACGCAGCGGTTTGACGGGTTTTGTCGCCGGCTTGGCGCGTTCGGGTATTGCCGCCAAGGGCGTGACCATCAACAACCTGCTGCCCGGCAAGTTTGACACCGACCGCCTCAAGACCACCTTTGGCGTGGCTGCCGACAAAACGGGCAAGAGTGTGGATGAAGTGCGCAAGCTGCAAGAAGCCCAGGTGCCTGCCAAGCGCTTCGGTACGCCCGAGGAGTTTGGTGCCATCTGCGCCTTTTTGTGCAGCCAGCACGCGGGCTATATGACGGGCCAGAACATTCTGGCCGACGGCGGTTTGTATCCCGGCACTTTCTGAGATAGTGGGCATCGGCTGACGGCAGGTGTCGGCCTACGGCGCTGTAAGAAAACTGGCGAATCCGTTTGTCAGCTGGCATCCCTTGAGTGGATAAGGGATTTGGACTTGCAGCGCCGCATTCGTTACACCATGTAGCAGATGCGCCGGACATGCCCGCAACCAGGCGGCGGTCACGCACGCTTTCAGTTGCGACCACGGATGCCAGCATGCCCGCTTTTTCTCGTACCGCTGAATTGATGCTCCAGCCAGCAGGCCGGGACTGTGGCTTGACCGCACCGGGATGCTGAAGATGGAGCGCCCGCGTTTTCAGACTTCTCCCTATGCCTACAAGGTCGTGTGGGGTAGTGCGATTGCGCTGGTCGCGGTGCTGTCGGCTGGGGTGTGGGGGCTGTTGCACGATATGTACAGCAGCACCCGCGCGGACAGCGAGCGTGGCCTGCGCAGCTTTGTCGAACGCCAGCAACCGGCGATGAACCGCCTCATAGGCAGCATTGATCTGCTGCTGTTCAGCGTGGAGGACATTCTGCGTCTGACCGGCACGCCTGTGACGGAACAAGACCCCGCCGACCTGCAAAACGTGTTGCAGATGACGGTCAAGCAAGATGCTTTGATCAGCTCGATTGCCATTGTTCAGCTGGATGGCAAAGTGCTGGCCAGCGCCGACAGCCAGGGCAATTACCGTCTGGAGCAGATTCCGCGGAACTGGTTGCAGGGCATTGCTCAGATGCAAGGCAAGGAGCGCATGCTGCGCATCAGCACGCCGGATGCCAGCTGGGCCCAGATGCGTGTGCTGCATATTGCGCGCGCCCTCAACACCGCCTCGGGAATACCAGTTTTTGTGGTGGCCCAGGTGCCGCTGTCCAGTTGGATTGGTGTGCTGGTGCAGGGCTCGACCCTCAACGGCCTGGAAGTGACCTTGGAGCGCGCAGATGGCAGCAGGGTGCTGCGGGTACCGAGCGATGCAGAGCGAACAGAATCCTATCGTGCAGCCGCGCTGGCGGAGCAGCTGCCCCAGGGGGTTCAGAATGGTTTTTCGCGTCTGGATGGTGCGCCAGCCATGCTGGAGGTCGTACCGCTGAACTATGACGGGCTGCGTCTGACGGCGGCAGTGCCTTTGACCACGGTGTTTCAGCATTGGTATGCCACGCGCAACGCAGTGCTGCTGGGGGCTCTGTTGTTCTCACTGCTGCTGCTGGGGGGGGCGGCGCTGATGCAGGTCTATCTGCGTCGCATGCAGCGCGCGCAGCAGCAGGTGCTGGAGTCCGGAGCCACCTTGCACAGCGCCATGGACAGCATTGCGGTGGGCTTCTTGCAGCTGGATGTCAGGCACAAGGTGGTGCACTGGAACCCTCGCTACGAAGAAATGTTCCCGCGGCAGTGCCGCCATCTGGCGCATGGCAGGCTGTGGAGTGATGTGCTGGTCGATACCCTGGCGGAGGCCGATGAACAGCAACGTAGCGAACAGGTGCAGCTGCGCAGGCTGCAACAAGCTTGGGATTTGGGCGATTCCGTAGTGGCCGAGCTGTCCACTGCGGATGGCTTGATGCTGCAACTGAGCCAGCGAGCCACGCCCGATGGCGGCAGGGTCATCACCTGCGAAGACATCACCGAAATTCGTACCGCCACGGCGGAGATTGAAAATCTGGCGTTCTACGACCCACTCACCGGCCTGCCCAACCGCCGCCTGCTGCTGGATCGCCTGGGGCAAGCCATCCATCTGGCCTTGCGTGCGGGCTGGCTGGGGGCCTTGATGTTTGTGGATCTGAACAAGTTCAAGGTATTGAACGACACTCAGGGCCATGAGGTGGGTGACATGCTGCTGCAAGAGGTGGCACAGCGCCTGCGCAATGCGATCCGTGTTTCCGACACGGTGGCGCGTTTGGGAGGCGATGAGTTTGTGGTCATGCTGTGCGACCTGCCGGCAGATCTGGAAGAGGCCGCCCGCCTGACCGAGCGCATTGCAGAAAAAATCGTCCACCGTCTGAGAGAGCCTTATCTGCTGGGATCCTATGTGCACCGGGGTACGGCCAGCCTGGGCGTGACCTTGTTCGGGCAGGCACCTGTGGAAGTGAGCGAGCTGCTCAAGCAGGCCGACATCGCCATGTACCAGGCCAAGTCCCAGCAGGCGGTCGATGTGTGCTTTTTCGAGCCGCATATGCAAGAGGTCATCAATGCCCGCGCGCGCATGGAAGCCGACTTGCGCCAGGCGCTGACGCTGGAGCAGTTTGTGCTGCACTACCAGTTGCAAATCCTGGCCGATGGAAGCATAGATGGCATAGAGGCCTTGATCCGCTGGGAGCACCCGGAGCGCGGCATGGTGCTGCCCAGTGCCTTTATTCCGGTGGCTGAAGACAGCGAGCTCATTGTGCAGATAGGCCAATGGGTGCTGCGTGCTGCCTGTCAGCAACTGGCGCGCTGGCAAAACCTGCCGCAGCTGGCTGGCGTGGATGTGGCCGTGAATGTCAGCGCACGGCAATTTCGCCAGCAAGATTTTGTGCAGCAGGTGCAACGGGCGCTCAAAGACAGTGGCGTGGCACCCAGCTTGCTGCGGCTGGAGCTGACCGAGGCCCTGGTGATTGACGATATGAATGACTCCATCACCAAGATGGATGCATTGCGGACTCTGGGTGTGCGCTTTGCCATTGACGACTTCGGCACCGGCAAGTCCTCGCTGTTTTATCTGACACGCCTGCCCCTGAGTCAGCTCAAGATTGACCAGTCCTTTGTGCGCCACCTGGGAGTGAGCCACACCGACGATGTAGTGGCCCAGACCATTATTGGCATGGCCCACAACCTGGGCTTGACCGTGATTGCCGAAGGTGTGGAGCTGCAAGAACAGATTGACAGCCTGCTGCGCTTTGGCTGCCAGCGTTTCCAGGGTCATTTCTTCTGCCGTCCACTGTCTGCGGCCTCACTGCAGGGCTTTGTCGAAACCATGCCTCCGCTGTCGCAGGTGATGCAAGGCGGCAACGTGCTCTCCGGCCAGGGGCGCTTGACGCTGGTGGCATCCGCCCAGGATGGGCACTCAGCGTCTGGAGGAGACGATGATGCCACCCACGATGAGTGCGAAAGCCTGCAGGTGGTAGAGCTGGGGGAGCTCGGCCAGCACCAAGGTGGAGAGCATGGCAGTGAACACCGGGATCAGATTGGCGAAGAAGCCCGCTATAGCCGGCCCAGCGCGTGAGACGCCAACATTCCAGAAACGGTAGGCCAACACCGCCGGCCCCAGGGCAATAAACAGCAAGGCAGCCGCCAGGGGCAGACTCCACTGCAGGTGCAGGCGGCCCGAGGCCAACTCACCCCCGGCAAACAGCGCAGACCAACCCAGGCCGAACACCAGTTGCGCCATCAGAAAAGTAGCCCAGTCGTGGCGTATGGCAGCAGGCTCCCGCGTCTTGGCCAGCATCCAGCTGTAGAGCGACCACAGCACCGTGGCCAGCAGCACGAGCAGATCACCTGCTACCAGCTGCAGCTCCAGCAGCTGGCGCAGATCGCCCCGGCTCAGCACCAGGGCCACGCCCCCCATGGACAGCAAGGCTCCCAGCAACTGGCGCAGGGAGATATGGGCACCGTAGCGCAGGCGACCAATCAGCAGCATCCACACCGGCATGCTGGAGCCCACCAGCGTCACATTGATGGGCGATGAGGTTTGCAGCGCCGCATACAGCAGCGCGTTGTAGCAACCAATGCCCAGCAGGCCCAGCACGGCATAGCGCCGCCAGTGCAGCCACAGCGGGTTGCTTCGGCGCAGAACGCCCGAAGCCAAGGGCAGCAACAGCACAAAGGCGATGCCCCAGCGCAGGAAGTTCAAGGTGAAGGGCGAGATCAGCTCGTGAACCAGGCGGCCCACCACGGCATTGCCGGCCCACAGCAGCGGCGCAGCCGTCAGCATGGCCGCACTGCCCAATGTCAACGGGGAAGTCATAGGGCCGCCATGGTAGCGTTGTTGTCACGGAGCGGGCCCTGCTCGTGGCAGCATGTGGGCTTCGCTGCCATCGTGCATTGCGCACAGCGTTTTTTCTTTTCCCAGGAGATGTCATGTCCAACCGAGTCGTACAAATCACCCACAACGGTGGCCCCGAAGTGCTGCAACTGGTGGAGCAAAGCGTGCCCGCCCCTGCCCGCGGTGAAGTGCTGTTGCGTCACCACGCCATTGGGCTGAACTTCATCGACGTCTACCAGCGCTCGGGCCTGTACCAACTGCCCCTGCCACTGAATCTGGGCATGGAGGCTGCAGGCGTGGTCGAGGCCGTGGGCGAGGGCGTGACCCATCTGAAAGTGGGTGACCGCGTGGCCTATGCCAGCCACCCGCCGGGCAGCTACAGCGAGCGCCGCGTGATGCCGGCCACCCATGTCTGTCGCCTGCCCGATGCCATCAGCTTTGAGACTGGCGCAGCCATGATGCTCAAGGGCATGACGGCCCAGTACCTGCTGAAAAAGTGCAAGCCCGTGGAAGGGCTGCAGCCAGGCGACCACGTGCTCTTCCATGCCGCTGCGGGCGGGGTGGGCCTGATCGCCTGCCAATGGGCCAAGGCCCTGGGGCTGGAGCTGATTGCCACCGCAGGATCGGATGAAAAATGCGCGCTGGCCCTTGCCAATGGTGCAGCGCATGCTATCAATTACCGAACAGAAAATTTTGCCGAACGGGTGATGGAAATCACCGGCGGCACGGGCGTCAAGGTGGTGTATGACAGCGTGGGCAAGGACACCTGGGAGGGTTCGCTGGCCTGTTTGCGCCGCTTTGGCCTGATGGTCAGCTTTGGCAATGCCTCGGGCCCGGTGGCACCGTTTGCACCGGCCGTGCTGGCGGCCAAGTCGCTGTATGTGACGCGCCAGACGCTGTTTGCCCATATGGTGGACCGTGAAACCACCCAGGCCATGGCCGATGACCTGTTCCATGTGGTGGGCAGTGGCCTGGTCAACATCCACATCGCCCAGCGTTACCCGCTGGCCGAGGTGCAACAGGCCCACCGCGATCTCGAGGCACGCAAGACCACGGGCTCCAGCATTCTCCTGGTGTAGTGGCAGGCATGCAGCTTCACACACCACAGAACCCACAGGACTGGATACGGCCGCTGCGCCAGGCCATGCAGCGGCCACCCGCCGCGCCACGCTGGCCGCTGCATTGCAACGGCCAGCCCATAGGCACGGTGGAGCAGGGCCTGCTGGAATCCATGGCCGCACCGGCCTGGGCTGCAGCACAAGGCCTGCAGCTGCTGGCACCGCTGCCCCCGCAAGGCGCCGGTGCTTGCTGGCAGTTGCAGGCAGCCGATCCCACGCAGGCTTTGAACGGCCTGGCCAGGCTGCTGCGCAGCCATGGACGCTGTGGCCCCTGGCGCAATGAACAGCTGGATGTGCGCGCCGATGGCAGCGATACGGTGCTGGCCACCATAGAGCGCGGTGCGGTGCGAGCCCTGGGTATTGCCACCCAGGCCGTGCACCTGCTGGGGCTGGCGCCGGATGGCCGCATGTGGGTGCAGCAGCGCGCGCTGGACAAGGCCAGCCACCCCGGCAAATGGGACACCTTGATGGGGGGCATGGTGTCCAGCGGCGACAGCGTGGCCACCGCGCTGGCGCGCGAAACCCAGGAAGAGGCAGGGCTGGATGTGGAAGCCTTGCAGGCCTGCAGCTATGGCGGCCATGTGGACTTTGCCTGCCCGAACAGCGAAGAGGGCGATGGCCTGGGCTATATGCGAGAGCGCATCCACTGGTACCAGGCCCAGCTGCCCCGGGGCCTGGAGCCGCACAACCAGGACGGAGAGGTGGCACAGTTCCAGTGCATAGACCGCGCCACCTTGGAGGCGTGGCTGCTGGCAGGCCGTTTTACCCCCGAGGCCAGCCTGATCCTGGCGGACTACCTGGCTTGGTAGTTGCTGGGCTTGCCCATGCTGCAGGAAGCCCCCTCACCCCCACCCTCTCCCGCAAGCGGGCGAGGGAGTCATACCAGGGGGCAGCCCCCATCCCTACCTTCCCCCGAAGGGGGAAGGAGTCATACTGTTGCCGAGCCGCATGCTGTGGTCACTTTCGCCAGAGACAGCGAGCAAGGGCCGCCCCGCCGCGAAGCTGTCGTCCCCCTGCCCGCGAGCGCAGCGACGCGAGAGCGGGGGGAAGGCGCGTAGCGCCTCAGGGGGGTGTCACCTTCGTCTCCCGCAGCCGACTCGGTGCCAGCGCCCCGGCCTGCTCCAATATGGGATAGGCCACCGAGCACAGCAGGGAGTTGATGCGCTTCAGATCGCTGATCAGGTCGATGTGCAGCGAGCTGGTTTCTATGCTGGGTACGGTGTTGTGCGACAGCCGCGCCAGGTGGGAGGCCGAATAGGCCAGCTCCAGATCGCGAAAGCGCGCTTTTTCTTCCAGCAGCTTTTGCGCCTCGCGCGGGTTGCCGTTCAAAAACACGCTCATGGCCAGGCGCAAATTGCTCAGCAAATGCTCCAGCAGCTCACGGATCTCCTGCATGCCAGCTTCGGAGAACTGGCGGCCTTTTTTGATCTTCTTGTCCTCGATTTCCTGCAGCACGCGCTCGATGATGTCGCCGATCTGCTCCATATTGATGGTGAAGCTGATGATTTCCGTCCAGCGCTGACCTTCGCGTTCGTCCAGCTCGGCGCGTGAGATCTTGGTCATGTAGTACTTGATGGCCGAGTACAGATCGTCCACCGTGTCCTCGAGCTTGCGCACCTCTTGCGAGAGCTTGAGGTCATCGGTCTCCACCACTTTTTGCAGGCCGATGAGCATGGACTCCAGCACGTCTGCCTGGTGCAGGGCCTCGCGCGCCGCACAGCTGATGGCCAGCGAGGGCGTGGACAGGGCCGAGGGGTCCAGATGGCGGGGGCGCAACAGGCTGCCGGCGCTGTGGTCCTCGGGCTTGGGCAGCAAGCGGCTCACCCAATGGGCAACGGTCTGGGTCAGGCCGATAAAGCACAGGCTGTTGAAGATATTGAACACCAGGTGGAACAGCACCACGTTCTGGCCCGCTCCATCAATATGCGGCTGGGCATAGAGCACCCACAAGCCGGTGAAGGGGGCCACGATGGCCACGCCCATGACCTTGAACAGCATATTGCCCACGGTCACCTGGCGCACCTCGATGGCGGCCTTGGCCGTGGTCAGCACGGCCACCAGGCCGCTGCCCAGGTTGGCGCCCAAGGTCAGGCCCAGGGCCACGTCCAAGGGAATGGCGCCCGAGCTGGCCATGGCCGCAATCAGCAGCACGATGGCCAGGCTGGAATAGGCCAGCACCGCCAGCACGGCGCCCAGCATCAGCTCCATGAAGATGTCGCTGCTGACCGAGGCCAGCAGCGTGCGCACGGTGGGTGACTCCAGCAGGGGCTCGGTGGCCTCCACCACCAGACGCAGGGCCAGCAGCATCAGGCCCAGGCCGATCAGTGCGCGTCCTATGCGTCCGGGTGTGGTGTCCTGCCGGGTGATGAAGAGCACCACACCGACAAAGATGAACAGCGGCGACAGCCAGGACAGATCAAACGAGAACAGCACGGCCATCACGGCCGTGCCCACATCCGCGCCCCGCATCACGGACAGGGCAGCGGGCAAGGAGATAAAGCCCTGGCCGACAAAGCCAGAGGTCATCAAGGAAGTGGCGGTGCTGGACTGCACCAGGGCCGTGACGCCCAGGCCCGACAGCGCAGCCGTGAAGCGGTTGCGCATGCTGTGCGCCAGCAGACTGCGCAGATTGGCGCCAAACACGCGCAATACCCCGGTACGCACCATATGGGTGCCCCAGACCAAGAGGGCCACAGCCGCCAAAAGATTCAGTAAATGCTTCATCGAAGGTTCGTCAAGAAGCGAACAAATATAACCTTGAGGCCTGCATCAGCGCACAGACCACACCGAGAGCGCGCACATCAAGGTCGGAGATAAGAACATTCTAGAAAATAAACGAAGCAAAAAGAATTGGTGGTAACGACATCAACCCTTTCCGCTGCTGCGCAGCTTGCTATGTATTTTTTCGATGGCCTACGCTAGCACGGGCTCCAGGGGCTGGCGTGGTGGCGCGCCCTTTGGGGGCGCAGAGACGGACAGTCGTACGACAAGACCTCTGGCCGGCGGCTGGAGGCCGGCCTTGTAAGGGCTTTACAAGCCGCGCTTGGCGCGGCGGGCGCGCAGGATTTCGTCCAGGATCAGCAGGAAAGCGCCCAGGCAGATACCCATATCGGCCACGTTGAAGGCCGGGAAGTGGCTGAGACCCCAGTAGAAGTCCAGAAAGTCCACCACATAGCCGTGTTGCAGGCGGTCCACCACATTGCCTATGGCGCCGCCCAGGATGCTGGCCAGTGCAAAGCAAAACAGCTTTTGCGCTGGGTGCTTTTTCAGCTGCCAGACGATAAGCACCGTGGCGGCTGCTGCAATCACCACAAACAGCCAGCGCTGCCAGCCGCTGCCGTCGGCCAGAAAGGAAAACGCGGCGCCGGTGTTGTGGGCGCGCACGATGTTGAAGAAGCCGGTGATAGGTGTCCAGTCGCCCAACTGGTAGACGCCCAGAATCCACTGCTTGGTCAGCTGGTCGATGGCAACAATGGCCAGGGCCCAGGCCAGCCAGGTCCAGATGCGGGCAGTGCGCGGGGCGCCGGAGGGTGCGGTCATGGCAATAGCATCCACAGTGAAACAGAAAAAATCATAGCTTTCTGTGCAATCACCACATGGTTTTCAGGTGGATTTACACCGCAAACCCTTGGTTTGCCTGCACAAGCGGCTCTTATCTTTGCATGAATGCAAACCGCCCACGCAGGCGTGGGCGGGGTGTCATCTCAGCGGCGAGGCTTATGCCTTGCTGCGCGTCTCGCCAGCGCCGTGCAAATTGCTATCGCAACGGCCGCACAGCGTGGGGTGCTCGGGGTTGACGCCCACATCGTCACGGTAATGCCAGCAGCGCTCGCACTTGGCGTGCTCCGAAGGCTTGACCGCCACGGCCAAGGCATCGCCCGCCACCGCAGCGGCGGCGGAGGTGATGAAGACGAACTTCAGGTCGTCCGCCAGCGATTGCAGAAGGGCCAGGTCTTCGGGCTGGGCGCTGAGCGTGACTTCGGCCTGCAGCGAGGCGCCCACCTTGCCGTCGGCACGCAGGGCCTCGATGTCCTTGTTCACCACATCGCGGATGGCGCGGATGCGCTCCCACTTGGCCAGCAGGGCAGGGCTGCCTTCGGGCAGGGTGCTGTATTGCTCCAGGAAGATGGATTCGCTGCTGCCCACAATCTTCCAGGCCTCTTCGGCCGTGAAAGACAGGAAAGGCGCCATCCAGCGCAGCATGGCCTGGGTGATCTGGTGCAGCGCGGTCTGGGCGCTGCGGCGGGCCAGGCTCTTGGGTGCACTGGTGTAGAGGCGGTCCTTGAGGATGTCCAGGTAGAAGCCGCCCAGGTCTTCCGAGCAGTACAGCTGCAGCTTGGCGACCACGGGGTGGAACTCGTAGTCCTTGTAGTGGGCCAGGATTTCGGTCTGGAACTGGGCTGCACGGGCCACGGCGTACTGGTCGATTTCCAGCATGTCTTCGTAGGCCACGCCCTCGGTGGCGGCATCGAAGTCGCTGGTATTGGCCAGCAAAAAGCGCAGCGTGTTGCGGATGCGGCGGTAGGCGTCGACCACGCGGGCCAGGATCTTGTCGTCGATACCCAGGTCACCCGAGTAATCGGTAGAGGCCGCCCACAGGCGTATGATTTCGGCGCCCATTTTGTTGGTCACGTCCTGCGGCGCCACCGTGTTGCCCAGCGACTTGGACATCTTCTTGCCCTGGCCGTCCACGGTAAAGCCGTGGGTCAGCAGGCCCCGATAGGGCGCGCGGCCAAAGATGGCGCTGGCCAGCAGCAGCGAGCTGTGGAACCAGCCGCGGTGCTGGTCATGGCCTTCCAGGTACAGATCGGCCTCGGGGCCGTTGTCATGGTGCATTTCGGGGTGAGAGCCGCGCAGCACATGCCAGAAGGTGGAGCCCGAGTCGAACCAGACTTCCAGGATATCAGTGCTCTTGGTGTAGAGCTTGGCGTCTTCGGCGCCCAGAATGTCCTCGGCCGTGGCGCGGCTCCAGGCCTCGATGCCACCAGCTTCCACCATGTTGGCGGCCTGGTCGATGATCTCCATGGTGCGGGGGTGCAGGGCGCCCGTGTCCACATGCAGGAAGAAGGGGATGGGCACGCCCCAGGAACGCTGGCGCGAGATGCACCAGTCGGGCCGGCCGGCAATCATGGCGCGCAGGCGGTCCTGGCCGTTCTCCGGGTAGAAGCTGGTGTGGTCGATGGCTTCCAGCGCGATTTGGCGCAGCGTCTTGGCAGGCTTTTGGGCGGGGTCGGTGAACACGCCCTCGCCCTCGTCCATGCGGATGAACCACTGGGCTGCGGCGCGGTAGATCACCGGGGTCTTGTGGCGCCAGCAATGGGGGTAGCTGTGGCTGATGGTGGTGGTGTCCATCAGGCGGCCGGCCACTTTCAGCGCGTCCAGGATGACGGGCACGGCCTTCCAGATATGCAGGCCGCCAAACAAGGGCAGCTCGGGCGCATAGACGCCATTGCCCTGCACGGGGTTGAGGATGTCCTTGTAGTCCATGCCGTTGGCTACGCAGGAGTTGAAGTCATCCACGCCATAGGCTGCGGCCGAGTGCACGATACCGGTGCCGTCGTCGGCCGTGGCGTAGTCGGCCAGGTAGACGGGCGAGACGCGGTCAAAGCCCTTGTCCACATGGGCCAGGGGGTGCTTGAACAGCATGTGGTCCAAGGCCTTGCCCAGGGCCGTGGCCACGACCTTGCCTTCCAGCTTCCAGCGCGTGAGGCATTTCTCCACCAGGGCGCTGGCGACGATGAGCAGGCCACGCTGGGTCTCGACCAGGCTGTATTCCAGCTCGGGGTTGACGTTGAGCGCCTGGTTGGCAGGGATGGTCCAGGCCGTGGTGGTCCAGATGACGATAAAGGCTTCTTGGGACAGCTTGTCCAGGCCAAAGGCCGCAGCCAGCTTGGCGGGCTCGGCAGCGGGGAACATCACGTCCAGCGTCTGCGACTGCTTGTCCGCGTATTCGATCTCGAACTCGGCCAGCGACGAGGCGCAGTCAAAGCACCAGTACACGGGCTTGAGGCCACGGTAGACAAAGCCGCGCTCCATGACCTTTTTCAAGGCGCGCAGCTCGCCGGCCTCGTTGGCGTAGTTCATGGTCTTGTAGGGATGGCCCCAGTCGCCCAGCACGCCCAGGCGCTTGAAGTCCACCATTTGCTGTTCGATTTGCTCGGTGGCAAAGGCGCGGCTTTTGGCCTGCATTTCGTCGCGGGGCAGATTGCGGCCGTGCAGTTTTTCGATGGCGTTTTCGATGGGCAGGCCGTGGCAGTCCCAGCCGGGGGCATACAGCGCGTCAAAGCCTTCCAGTTGGCGGCTCTTGACGATCATGTCCTTCAAGATCTTGTTGACGGCGTGACCGATGTGCAGCTTGCCATTCGCATAGGGAGGGCCGTCGTGCAAGATGAACTTGGGTGCGCCGTGGCGTGCATCGCGCAGCTTTTTGTAGATGCCTTTGTCATCCCATTCCTTGGCCCAGGCCGGCTCGCGCTTGGGCAGGTCGCCGCGCATGGGGAAGGGGGTATCGGGCATGTTCAGCGTCGAACGATAGACAGACGCTTCGGGCTTGGCGGACTTGGAATCAGACATGGAAAACCTTAGAGCAGAGCATGGCCCCAGCGGGCGCAGCAGCGCAAAGACCAGGGCGTGAAGGGAGTGCGAGTGCCTGGTGCGCACCCGCGCCCAGGCTGGGGACGGCGAGCGTCAAATTCGGTCGCGCGTGGTCTGGCGACGGGTATCGGTATAGGACGGCTGCTGGGTGGATGCAAAAAACGCGCGCGCGTCATCGCAGTCCTTGGCGATGCCGGCTGTGAGGGCGTCGAGACTGTCGTACTTCAGCTCGTCGTGCAGTTTGTGCAGAAGTTCCACACGGATGATTTTACCGTAGGCGCCTTCGCCTCCGAGTTCGGTGGGCCAATCCAGGCAATGGGTCTCCAGCAGCACACGGCCGCCGTTGACGTCGCTGGGGTCCAGCGAGGGGCGCACGCCCAGGTTGGCCACGCCGCGCAAGGCCTGGCCGTGCAGACCATGGACCAGCACGGCAAAAATGCCGCTGGCCGCGGGTTTCCAGTGGTCAAAGCGCAGATTCAGGGTGCGAAAGCCATCGCCCGCGCCGGCGCGGGATTCGGCCAGTTGCCGGCCCAGTTTGCGCCCATGCACCACATGGCCCGAGATCGTATAGGGGTGGCCCAGCAGCTTGGCGGCCTGCTGCATGTCGCCTGCCGCCAGGGCCTCACGCACCGTGGTGCTGGAGACGCGCTCGCCATGCACCTCGTAGCTGTTCATGCGTGCCACATCAAAGCCCTGGGTCTGGCCGGCCGCATCCAGCATGGCGTAGTCGCCCGCCCGTTTGCTGCCAAAGCGAAAGTCATCGCCCACCAGTACGTACTTGGCGCCCAGGCCGTTGACCAGCACATCCTGGATAAAGGCCTCGGGGGCCTGGCCTGCCAGCCCGGCGTTGAAGGGCAGCACCACCACCTGGTCTACACCGCAAAACGCCAGCTGGCTGAGCTTGTCGCGCAGCGTGCCCACGCGTGCCGGGGCCAGGGCGGGCTGGTTGAGCTTTTGGGCAAAGTAATCACGCGGGTGGGGCTCAAAAGTCAGCACACAGGTGGGCAGGCCGCGTTGAGCGGCTTCGGCACGCAGCAATCCCAGCATGGCCTGGTGGCCACGGTGCACCCCATCGAAATTGCCAATGGTGAGCGCGCAGGCACTAGACCGCTCGGGGTGTTGAAGGCCTCGGAAAATCTTCATCGGATTGCTTTGTTTTTTATAGCATTGCGTGCAGTCCAACTCAGTGCGTGATGACGGTTGGACAGTGAAAGCGAGTATATTGCCATCCATCAGGCATGCCTGCTGCATGCCTTTGCGACCCGGCAGTACAAGCTGCCGCGCAACCCGTCTTGGTCCGAGAGGTCAGTAAGAGGAGGTGCATCGTGAAGGTTCTGAAGCTGTCCGCCCACGGACTGCCCCAGTCATGGATCAGTCTGGAAGAGGCCGTTCTGCATTACGCCGCCGACGAGGTCCGCTGGGAGTCGGGTGGGCAGGTTGCAGTCTTTCGCGGGGGGCACAACGCGCGCACGGGCACGCAGTCGGTGATCTGTGTCAACAGCATCATCGGCACCAAAGGTGTGCCTCGCATCAATCCCCATGCCCTCAAGCCGGGTCTCACCAACAGCAAGCTGTTTGCGCGGGACCGCCACCTCTGTGCCTATTGCGGGCGCAAGCACGATGAGTCCGATCTGACGCGCGAGCATATCCAGCCCTTTGCCCAACAGGGGCAGGACCACTGGATGAATGTGGTCACCGCCTGCCGCGCCTGCAACCACCGCAAAGGCCCGCGCACGCCAGAGCAGGCGCATATGCCGCTGCTGTATGCCCCCTACATCCCCAGCCTGTGGGAAGACTTTATCTTGCGCAATCGCCGCATACTGGCCGACCAGATGGAGTTCTTGCTGGCCCATGTGCCAAAAAGCTCACGCTGGGCGCTGTAGCCAAGGGTGAGGTGGGCGCTACAGAATTTTCAAGCCAGGCCGGCAGGGATGGCGGTGTCGTGGTGAAATAAGGGTTTACCCTTGTCATAGCGCAGCGCATGATCGTCCGCGACCGCCCCACAGGTTTCAATCTTTTCCTCATCTTGCGGGGCTCGGTGCTGCAACGCATACGCTGGGTACTGTGCCTGAACGTGGTGCTGGCGCTCTTGGTGACGCTGGCTCATGGCAATCTGTTCGATATCAAGATCACGCTCACGCCGATTCCCTTTACGCTGATCGGCCTGCCGCTGGCGATTTTTCTGGGCTTTCGCAACACCACGGCCTACAACCGCTTTTGGGAAGGGCGCAAGCTGTGGGGGGAGCTGACCATCTGGGCGCGTACGCTGTCGCGCCAATGCCAGAGCATGATCCATGTGCCCCTGGTGCTGGATGCCCACAACCGTGTGGGCGATGTGCGTGTGCGCATGGTGCACAGAGCCATTGCCCATGCCCATGCGCTGCGTTCGCAGCTGCGTGGCCACCAGGATGACGGAGCGCTGGAGCGCTGGCTGACGGCAGAAGACTGGTTTGCCATGCGCAACCAGCCGCTGAATTACCGCCCCGATGCCTTGTTGCTGGCCAATTCACGCGATTTGAGCGACTGCCTGCGCAAGGGCTGGATTGACTCCATGCTGGCCAGCCAGATCGACAAGACCCTGACCGGCATGACGGCGGCTGCGGCCTCGTGCGAGCGCATACGCCACACGCCGATTCCGTTTTCCTACACCTTGCTGCTGCACCGCACGGCCTATCTGTATTGCTTTTTGCTGCCCTTTGGCCTGGTGGACACCACGGGGTTTATGACGCCTTTTGTGGTGGCCATCGTGGCCTATACCTTTTTTGGCCTGGACACCCTGGGTGATGAGCTGGAAGAGCCTTTTGGCGTGGAGAGCAATGATTTGCCGCTGGATGCCATGTGCAGAGGCATAGAGATCAGTCTGTGCCAATCCTTGGGTGATCCCGACGTGCCCCCGCCGCTTCAGCCACTGGATTACAGGCTAACTTGATGCCGTGTTCCGGGGGGAGGCGCAGAGCCGCAGTCTTGTTGGGCTTTTCTGGGTGCCTCGTTTGGAGGCGCCCATACAACGCTTGATGCTTTGTTGCTCGCCCTTGCCGTATGCAAATACTGTCTGCGGGCAAGCGTCGCGCCTCAAGCGTTGTCTGGGCGTTGTGGGGTGAGTCCGGGCGCTGCCTGCACTTCTCAGGCCCGCTCCAGCAGGCATTTGAGCCCTTGCGCATGAAAAACGGACCCTTGCGGGTCCGCGGTGCTGCAGGGTTTAGGGGGGTTAGGCCATCACCCCGGCGGTGTCCTGCATGCGTGCCGACACCTCGCCCAGATGGTGCAGGCTGTCGCCATACGTCATCTCCAACTGGGTCAGTTTTTTGAAGTGGTGGCTGATGATGTATTCATCCGTCACGCCAATACCGCCATGCAGCTGCACGGCCTGCTGGCCCACGTAGCGCATGGACTGGCCCAGTTGCACGCGGGCGCGGGCCACGGCCTGGCGGCGGGCTGGGGCGGGTTGGCCCAACTGCAGGCTGGCGTAATAGCTCATGGAGCGGGCCAGCTCCAGCTGCATCTTCATATCGGCTGCACGGTGGCGCAGGGCCTGGAAGCTGGCAATCGCCACGCCAAACTGCTTGCGCTGGTTCAGGTAGTCGGCCGTGGTGAGCAGGGCCTGCTCCATCACACCCACGGCTTCGGCGCAGACGCAGGTGCTGCCTACGTCCACCGCCAGCTCCAGGGCGGCCAGGCCGTCGGTGCTCACCAAGGTGGCGGGGCTGTTGCTGCAGTACAGCTCGGCCGCACGGCCACCATCTTGCGTGCCATAGCCCTGGGTGCGCACACCTTCGGCCGAGGCCTGGACCAGGAACAGCGCTTGTTTGCCATCGAGCAGGGCTGGCACCAAAAATGCGTCGGCCTTGTCGCCCACGGGGACTATGCTTTTATGAGCGGTCACCACATATGCAGCGCCACTTTTAGTGGCTTTCGCCTCGCAAACGTCCAGGCGGTAGCGGGCCTTGCGCTCCTGCTGGGCCAGCACCACGAGGGCCTCGCCCGCGGCAATGCGCGGCAGCCAGTCGGCCTGTACCGCTTCGGGGGCGTACTGGCTGAGCACGGCGCTGGCGATCAAGGCCTGGGCCAGGGGCTCCAGCACCATGCCACGGCCGAGTTCCTCCATCACCACCATGGCGTCCACCGCACCCAGGCCCAGGCCACCATGCTGCTCGGGCACGGTGAGGGCGGTCAGGCCCAGCTCTGCCAGTTCGACCCAGGTGTCACGTGAAAAGCCGCCAGCCTGCACCGCAGCACGGCGGTGCTCGAAGGTGTAGGCCTTGTCCACCCAGCGGCGCACGGCGTCGCGCAGCTGCTGCTGGTCTTCGGAAAAATTGAAATCCATAAATGTCTCCTGGTGCTGCAAAGAGGGCGCAGGGCACCCACCCATTGCAGCGAAGCTCTTGCTAGAGCCCCCTTCCGGAGGGGGCGCGGGGGAGTCGTATGTTCAAGCGCGCAGCGCAGGCGATTCAGGCTTAGCCCAGCACCGTCTGCGCCACGATGTTGCGTTGCACCTCGTTGCTGCCCCCGTAGATGGTGGTCTTGCGCATATTGAAGTAGCTGGAGGCCAGCGGGGCCAGGCCCAGATTGCCGCCGGGATAGTCGCCTTGCCAGCCTGCTTCCATGGCTTCATGAATCAGCGGCAGGCTGAAGGGGCCGCCGGCCAGCATCATCAGCTCGGTGTAGCGCTGCTGGATTTCGCTGCCCTTGATCTTCAAAAGGCCGGCAATGTCCAGCGGGTTCTTGCCGCTTTTTTCGGCCGAGAGCACGCGCAGCACCAGCATTTCCAGGGCCACCACATCCACTTCCAAGAGCGCAATCTGGTCGCGAAAGCGTTGTGCATCAGCGCCCCCTTCGCTAGGGTCCCACACGCCTTCGGCCTGGGCCACGCGCTTGAGGCGCTCCAGCTCGCGCTTGGCGCGGTTCACGTCGGCGATATTGGTGCGTTCGTGGGCCAGCAGATGCTTGGCATAGGTCCAGCCCTTGTTCTCTTCACCGATGAGCTGGTCGACAGGGACTTTCACGTTGTCGAAGAAGACTTCGTTGACCTCGCACTCGCCATCAAGCAGCTTGATGGGGCGCACCGTCACGCCGGGGGACTTCATGTCGATCAGCAAAAAGCTGATGCCGGTCTGGGGCTTGCCCTCGTTGCTGGTGCGCACCAGGTTGAACATCCAGTCGCCATACTGGCCCAGCGTGGTCCAGGTTTTCTGGCCGTTGACGATGTAGTGGTCTCCCTGGCGTTCGGCGCGGGTTTTGACGCTGGCCAGGTCCGAGCCCGAGCCCGGCTCGCTATAGCCCTGGCTCCACCAGACCTCACCGCTGGCAATGCCGGGCAGAAAGCGCTGCTGTTGCTCCGGCGTGCCAAAGGCCTGGATGACGGGGGCCACCATCACGGGGCCAAAGGGCACGATGTTGGGGGCACCGGCCTTGGCCAGTTCTTCGGCAAACAAATGCTTTTGCACGGCGCTCCAGCCGGGGCCGCCAAATTCCTTGGGCCAGCCATAGGCCAGCCAGCCTTTTTTGCCCAGGGTTTTGGCCCAGCCCTGGAGGTCGTCCTTTGTCAGGCGCAGACCTTCACGTACCTTGCGGGTGACCGCAGGGTCCAGGTGCTGGTGTATCCAAGTACGCACTTCCTCGCGGAAGGCTTGCTCTTCGGGCGTGAATGCCAAATCCATGCAGCGTCTCCTTGTAGTGCAAGGTTTTTAGCATGGTCGTTCACTTACCCTATGTCGGCGGGGCGACAGCCTAGGGTCAGTCCTGAGGCTGGACCTCGGCGTTGACAGGGCCTTCCACACCCAAGGCGGTACACAGCTGTTGCACCGTGGTGCGCAGCGCGGCCACTTCGGCCTCCAGGGCAGCCAGGCGCTGGGCCGTGGCGCTGTCTGCGCTGCTGGGGGCACTGCTCTCGCTGGCTGCAGCCAGGGCGCTGACATCGACTTCGCCGCACAGCAAATGCGCCCAGCGTGCCTCGCGGGCGCCGGGGGCACGGGGCAGCAACACCACCAGGGGACCGCCCTTGTCCTCGCTGCGGTCGCGCAGCTCTTCCAAAAAGGCCTCGACCGAGCCGATGTCGGCAAAGCGGTGCCAACGCTCGGTGTTGATGCGCAGCTCGCCCGCCGTCTGGGGGCCGCGCAGCATCAACAGACCCAAGATGGCGCTGGCCTGGCTGGGCACGCCCACCACGCGCTCGAAGTTGTGTTCCCAGCGTGTGGCGCGCTGGCCGCTGGCCTCCATCACCAGGTGGCGCTGGCGCAGCTCGTCCAGCGCGGCCTGGATTTCGCCCTCGCTCAATTGCATCACCGGGGTGCGGCTGGTTTTCTGGTTGCAGCCGGATTGCAGGCTGTTCACCGTGAGCGGGTAGCTATCGGGCACGGTGCGGGCTTTTTCCATCAATGTGGCGAGCACCCGGGCTGCGTAGGGCGACAAAGGCTGAGTGCGGTGGTCGAAAGGCATGGCTGGGATAATTCGCAGGTAATGAAAAACATCGTGATTTTGATCTCAGGCGGCGGCTCCAATATGGCAGCCATCGTTCAGGCGGCTCAACAACAGGAATGGGCGCGTCGACTGGATGCCCGTGTGGCGGCCGTCATCAGCAACAAGGCCGACGCCCAGGGTCTGGTTTTCGCCCGCGAACAAGGCATTGCTACCGCGGTGCTCAACCACAAGGAGTTTGCCAGCCGCGAGGCCTTTGACACGGCCCTGGCCCAGACCATAGACGGCTACCAGCCTGCGCTGGTGGTGTTGGCGGGCTTTATGCGCATCCTCACGCCGGGCTTTGTGCAGCATTACGCCGGTCGTTTGCTGAATATCCACCCTTCGTTGCTGCCGGCTTTTCCGGGTCTGCACACCCACCAGCGTGCCATTGATGCGGGTTGCAAATTCGCCGGCGCGACCGTGCATGAAGTCACGGCCGAGCTGGATGTGGGCCCCATCCTGGAGCAGGCCGTGGTGCCCGTTCTGCCCCAGGATTCGGCAGAGGCATTGGCCGCGCGCGTACTGGTGCAAGAGCATGTGATCTACCCCCAGGCCGTGGCACAGTTCTTGCGAAAGCTATAGCGAGAAATATAGACCTGATCTGCGGTTGAGGATGTTCTCAGTGCTTTTGCGTCCTGATCAACCCTAGATGCTCCTCACCCGGGCATGACACCTTGCGTGGCTCCGGGCGACCAACGATTTGCGATCCCGACCGCGACCTGCTATGCAGGTTTCCGTCGGGATTGTTGCTTTTTGGCAACTATTTCGATGTGTTGCTGCGGTGAAATTACAAGTTGTAGCAGAGTCACTGTGCTGAGTTACAGGTGCATCGAAAACCTTCTTTCATCGCCACATGCCGAGGCCGTTTCAGCATCGTGGCTGCGAGCGCAGAGCCTGTTTTCGCAGCGGCCTTCCAGTGCCTGTTGTCGGCGATTCGTGGAGGCTCGGTATGGACTTGTTATCGGGTTTGTATCTGCGCCGGATACAGAGCCTGGTGTAAAGCACGGAATTGACCAAGGTGTATGTCAGATTTTGCCTACCAAGAGAGTGAGTGCTTCACTACAATTTGGAAAGTCTTGACGGCGATCACAGAAGAGGGAGCTGGGAACGATGTACCGAATCTTGGTGGTGGATGATGATGAGGAAATCACAGCGTTACTCAGCCAGTACCTGGGGCGCTTTGGTTTTGAAGTGCACTGCGCTGCCGACGGTGTGGGCATGCACAATCAGCTCAAAGCGCATCGTATTGACCTGGTGGTCATGGATGTGATGTTGCCCGGCGTGGATGGCATGACCTTGGCGCGCTTGCTGCGCCAGCAGTCCCAGATTCCCATCATCATGCTCACTGCTCGGGCAGAGTCCTATGACTGCGTGGTGGGACTGGAGCTGGGGGCGGACGACTATGTGGGCAAGCCTTTCGAGCCCAGAGAGCTGGTGGCCCGCATCCACAGTGTCCTGCGCCGCCATGGCCATGCCCAGCCCAATGCCCGTCAGGCTACCAATGTGCGCTTTGATGCCTGGACGCTGCAGCGCCTGGAACGCCAGGTGGTGGACCCCCAAGGCATGGTGGTGCCGCTGTCTTACGCCGAGTACCGCTTGCTGTGCACGCTGCTGGAGTCTCCACGCCGCGTCTTCAGCCGTGAGCAGCTGATGGAGCAAGCACGGGGCCGCAGCATGGACAGCATGGACCGCAGCGTGGACCTGCTGGTCTCACGCCTGCGTCACAAGCTGGGTGAGGAGGGTGCGTCACTCATCAAAACCGTGCGCGGCGCAGGCTATATGCTGGACGCGCGCCAGGTACAGGCCAGTGCCGCATGAATATGTCCGATGCTCCTGTTTCGCCTGGCTCCTTGGGGGCAAGCGGTTCACCCATGGGCACTCCAGCTTCTGCATCAAGGGGGGCGGAGGTATGGGGGCGCTGGCTGTCCCGCTGCTGGCCGGACACCTTGTTCGGCAGGCTGGCACTTTTGCTGGGGCTGGCGGTCATCATCAGCCATGTGCTGGCCTTGAGTCTGCTGTTTGAGTTTCGCCCTGCCCGGCAGCCGGAGCGGCAGATTTGTGTGATACCCGAGGTGCTCAGCCCCATCAACCCTGCGGCCGACAAGCCCTATGTGGTGGGGCGTGCGCTGCCCAAGCAACTGCAACCAGGTTACGCGACGCAACCATCCGAACCTAGGCCGCGACGCTTGCTACCTTTTTCGATTGATGTCGGCGTGCGTCTGGCAGTACTGCTGCTGGCAGCCTGGCTGGGCGCGCGCTGGTTGGCACAGCCCATGCGCCGTCTCGCCGCTGCGGCGCGGGAGCTGGGAAACAATATCAACCGCCCCCCTTTGCCCGAAACCGGCATGGTGGAGTGCAGAGAAGCCAGCCAGGTGTTCAACCAGATGCAAGAACGCATCCAGCAGCAGTTGCAGGACCGTGATCGCTTGGTGGCGGCAGTCTCACATGATTTGCGCACCCCGTTGACCCGCTTGCGCCTGCGTGCCGAGCTGCTGGATGACGCCGAGACCACGCAGGAATTTCAGCGCGACATTGCCGAGATGGAGGCAATGATTCAAGACACCCTGGACTATCTGCGCGGCCAGGCCCAAGGGGTGCCCATGGTACGTGTACAGCTGCAGGCCTTGTTGCAAAGCGTGGTGGACGACTATGCACTGGTGGGCGTGCAGATACCGCTGCGAGGTGAAGCCCGCCCTGTTCAGGCCCAGCCCGGGCAATTGCGCCGTTGTGTGGACAATTTGATTACCAATGCCTTGCGCTATGGCGGCAATGCCGAAGTAGGGCTGGAAGACGGGCCAGAGGGCGTGTGCATCACCGTACGGGACCATGGCCCCGGTTTACCCGAATCTGCCTTGCAGCAAGTGATGCAGCCCTTTGTCCGTATGGAGGCTTCACGCCATCGCCATCATGGGGGCGTAGGCTTGGGGCTGTCCATCGCCCGGGATATTGCACTGCGCCACCATGGCGAGCTCAAGCTGCTCAATGCTGCCGAAGGCGGTCTGTGTGCCGTACTGGAGTTGCCGCACAGCCAGCCTTGATACCTCGTGCGCCGCCGGGCTTTAACCCTCTACAGCGGTAGCTCCCGCCTCCTGCGCACGCTTTTGCTGGGCTGGAGCATGCAAGTGGTTCCCAGCACCTTGCGCTGGGATATGGACCCTATATGGAGCATGGCGAGCTGTTCGGGCTGCTGTGCCTGTTTTGTAGCTGCATATCGGGCGGCTCTTTATGTGCCGTTTCTGAGCTTATCGAGATAAAGCGGGCCAATAAAACACCAGCGTCAAATCCCATGCCAAGCGGTCATGGTGATATTGAAAGCAATAAGAATAAGTGTTCGGGTAAGTGCTTGGATATTTGTATCTATTATGTTTCTGATTTATTCGAAAACTGATACGTAAAAATTTATAACTCTTTCAAAAACCACGCAGGTTTTTGAAAAACCTAGAACACAGGGCCATAAACTTGCTAATCAAAATGGCCATGAAATAGTTTGTTTTCACACAATTACTACTATGCATCACATCCTGGTGGTTGAC
Organism: Acidovorax sp.; assembly: GCA_031277855.1. GTDB lineage: Bacteria > Pseudomonadota > Gammaproteobacteria > Burkholderiales > Burkholderiaceae_C > Comamonas. Next base: position 40,358 of record JAITLO010000004.1, read on the forward strand.
GACGACGAGGAAATAACCACGCTGCTAACCCGCTACCTCACACGCTTTGGTTTTGCCACTTATGTGGCCAGCGATGGCGATGGCATGCGTGCCCAGCTTGCAGCCCACCCCATAGATTTGGTGGTGTTGGACATCATGCTGCCGGGGGTGGATGGCATCCGCCTGGCCAAGGAGCTGCGCGAGCGCTCGCAACTGCCCATCATCATGTTGACGGCAAGAGCCAACCCTTTTGACTGCGTGCTGGGGCTGACGCTGGGCGCCAATGACTACATGGGCAAACCTTTTGAGCCCCGCGAGCTGGTGGCGCGCATACAAAACGTGTTGCGTTACACGGCGGCGGCTGCACAGGTGGGAGAGAACACCCAGGATCTGGCCGAAGTGGTGCAGTTTGATGGCTGGCAGCTCTACAGCATGGAGCGCTACCTGGTCGCACCCGATGGCACGGTGGTGCCGCTGTCGGGGGCCGAGTTCCGCTTGCTGAGTACGTTTTTGCGCTCGCCGCGCCGGGTCTGCAGCCGGGACCGGCTGATGGAGATGGCGCAGGGGCGCACCATGGCAGCGTTCGAGCGCAGCATCGACCTGCTGGTCTCGCGCCTGCGCCAAAAGCTGGGAGACGATCCACGCGCGCCCACGCTGATCAAGACCGTGCGCGGCGTGGGCTATCTGTTCGAGGCCCGCAAGGTGCAGGGGCAGACAGTCTGGCCTCGATGATGGCCTGCGCCGCGGTAGGCGGCGCAGGCCATCAGCTCAAGCCGGAGCCTGGCCCAGCAGCGCGGTTTTGAGTCGCGGATCGGCGGGTTGCTCGCCCAGCCAGATATTGAGCAGGGCGTTGTAGAAGGCGATGTCCTGTATGGGTTGAACCACCGGGCGCTGGTTGTGTTCTATCACCGTGCCGGTACCGGGAATCCAGTCCAGTGTCAGCAGGTCGCCGCAGCGCAGGCCGGCAGGCAGGCGTGCAATGGCCTGGCTGAGTGCCTCCATCTGCTCCAGCACACGGGCATCTGCATGGGCCAGGTCTTTGGACAGTTTCTCCAGGACTGCGGCCTCGAAATCCTGAGAAGAAATATCGCGCATCAGCCGTATCACCAGGCGGCGCGGGCCATTGCTTTGCAGCACCGCCTCGGTGGTGCGGCGCTGGTCAGGCAGATACAGGCTGACGGCATAGATCTTGAACATCAAGCGCGTGCTGATGCCGGCGCCATTGAGCAGCAGGTGCTGGCCGGCCACTTGCACGGATTTGCCGGCCATGGCGGCATCGGTTTCGGCTGGGTGCGCCAGGCCGGGTAGGCAGGAGGCGACGCAGGAGGCGAGCGCCAGGGCGCGTTGGTAGGGGTGGTACATGGCTTGCTCCTCGCAAACGGAACGCAGCATCCGGCCTTGCTGCAGAAAAAAGAGGCTGCCGGGAGAGAAAAAACTGCAGCCAGGCCTCACCAAATGGCCAGGCTGTTGGTGAGAACACGCTGCATCCAGGTACGTCGGCCGGCTTCCGAGGTGTCGCCGCGCCCGGCCACTTCCAGCATGGCGTTGATGACATCGGCGGAGCCCACGATGTTTTCGGGGCGCAGATCGCGCGGGTCGACCACCCCGGAAAAGCGCAGCGTCTTGACGTCGCCATTCATGGAAATGGCGCGCTCGCCCGCCACCACCAGATAGCCGTTGGGCAGCACATTGATCACAGACACCGCAATCTGTCCGGTAAAGCTGCTGCTATTGCTGGTGCTGCCATCACCCTTGAAGTAGTCACTGCCCGAGGCCTCGGCATCCAGGTTCAGCACCGAGCCCAGAAAGCCAGTGCCGGAGTTGCTGCCCGGCCCTTTGTTGATGATTTCGTTTTCGCGGCTGGTATCGGTTTTGGCCGTGCTGCTGGCGTTCATGGACTCTGCGATGTCCACTTTCAGGCTGTCACCCACATTGCGTGGCTTGGCGCGTCCGCTGAAGGGATCGTTGAAGCTGCGGGCTCGGAAAAGACCACCGGTATTCACACGCTCGATGGCGGCCTGGCGGGGTGGGGCTGCCACCGATACGGGGGCCGTGACTATGCTGGGCTCGGTGGTGCTGCAGCCAGTCAGCAGACCGGAGCACAAGAAGATGGACAGGGCCGTGAATAGGGGGGCAGAGGCCTGCCAGCAAGAAGAGGAAAGCGAGGGCATCGTCGGCTCCTGGGTGCAAGAGGTGGGCGTGGATTGGGGCGTTGGGAGGGTCAATAGCCCGTGACCAGGGCCGAGACCACGGGACTCAGCTTGGTGCGGGTATCGCCCCACTTGCCTTTGAGCAAATGGGTGTCGAGCTGGAATTGGCTGGCGGAGAGCAAGGCGCCGTTGTGCGAGCGCAGCGCCAGTTGCGCGGAGCTCATATAGGGACGCAGCTCGCCGGTGAGTGGGGTGATGCCCCAGTCGAAATAGGCGGTGTATTCCAGCCAGATGGGGCACAGCCGGGCGGCGGGCGGGCTGTCATAGACCTTGCTGTCTATGCCGTGGGATTGCAGCTCGGTCTGCAGCACCGGCACCAGGTCGGGAACCTGGATATCGGGGTTGAACGCAATGCATACATTGCTGGGCACGCTGTGCAGGCGATAGAAGGTGCTGGAGGCCTCGGGGGCGGCGGTGGACATGGCGGTGCTGGCCAGCCCGCCGGTGGCCTTGACCAGCTCCCACAGCGGCATGGGGGTGATGATGGAGCAGCCAGCCAGCAAGGTGCAGGCGGCCAGGCCCAAGGCGCGGCGCCGAAAAAGCAAAAAGGCTTGCATGCTCGTCTCCTGGCGCGGGAGTCAAACCATCTCGCTCAGCATGGAGCCCACGGTGTTGGCACCCAGGGCCAGGTAGTTGCCCACGCTTTTGGCGCCGCTGCCCACGGCATCGGCCACGGTGGTGGCCCCTGTTTCCAGCGCATCGAGCACGCTGTCGGTCCCGGACTCCAGGGCATCCAGCACCGCATCGCTGCCGGATTCCAGTGCATCCACCACCGCATCAGCACCGCTCTCCACAGCATTCGCCACGGCTTCGCCGCCAGACTCCAGTGCATCCATGACGGTTTCTGCGCTGCTGCTCACCGCCTCCACCAGCGTGTCTGCTCCGGCCTCCAGGCTGCCCCATACGGACTCCATGGCATCGCCCACTGCATCGGTGGCCGCGCCGAGCATTTCGGCGCTGCTGTCCATGGCATCTCCTGCCCAGTCAGCGACGCCGCTGGCCGCGTCTTCCATGGCTGTTCCGAGCAGGGCCAGGCTTTCGGCGCTGAAGGTGCAAATGGCACTGACCGTGCTGCCGGTATCCGTTGGGGCCTGGGCTTGGGTGCTAGCCCGGGTGCTCCGGGCTTGCGTGGTCTGTGGTGTGGCCAGCGAACGGGCACTGGTGCTGGAAATCGATGTGATATCGCTCATGGCGTCCTCCGTAAAAAGACGAGCGAATATTAGGATTTCAAGCCGACCGGAAATAAATGAAATAAAAGGCGTTAATCTGCACAACTTACATTGCACATACAGAATATGTGCAATGTGGATACATGAATTCGGAAAGTTTTGAGAAATATTTCAATGCATTATCTGCATGCTTTGAAATAAATTATCTACATAAGCGATACATATTCTTCTGGAAAATAAATAATAGAGAGCGTGGCCGTCAATATCATCCAGCTTGTGCTAAAAGCATGGGCTAGAGATGTCCCCACCCTCCCAGCAGCATGAATCCCTTGCAAGCCATTCAAACCGTGCGTGGCATCAGCCACCTGGGTGATGCCGTGCAGCAAAAGCGCTCTGCGGGGGATGTGGCCGGGGCCGTGGTCGGTACGGCCTACTCTGTTCAAAGCGCGGGCCTGGGCAGCCTGGCCAGCGGCGTGGTGGAAGATGTGACGTCGGTGCTGGTCGATGGTGTGGTGGCCGGTGTGTCCGAAGTGGTGGATACCACCACCGCTGCAGGGCGCGCCGTGGCTTCCTACACCAGCCAGGGCATGCAAAACCTGGGCAAGCTGGTGGATTTTTTTGCCTGAGATGGCGTGGAAAATGCTCTTAAAAAGTGAGCTTTTTGCGCTTATGTGGCGGGCATTGGCGCCGTATTTTTTATCCAATTGACTCCGGGCGCTGCTCGCCCACCCAGGCAAAGCGCGGCTGCTGCACGCCATCCACTTCCACGGCCTCGGTAAACATGGCCGCAGGGCGTACCCACAGCGCGCCCTCGCCATACAGCGGGCGGTAGACCACCAGCGCCTCCAGCGTCTCGCTGTGGCGGGCCACGTCCAGCACCTGGTAGTGCCGGCCCTTGTAGTGGCGGTAATAGCCTGCGGGAATCTGGGGCAGCGGAGCGAGGGTGTCGAGGGTGTCTGAAGAGGTCATGGCTGCAGATGGTAGGGCAGGGTGGAAGGCCAAAGAATTCTCCGAGGCTCCAGCAACCGGCGCGCTGCTTGGGAATCGGGGCAATGGGACAATGGGGGTTATGCATCCCAAAGCCCTTCTGGACGCTTGCGCCGAACTGGTCAAGCTGACCTTGCAATTCCAACACCCGGCCGACGCCGTGGTGTCCCGCTATTTCCGCGACCACCGCAACCTGGGCCCGCGTGAGCGCGCCACGCTGGCCGAGACGGCCTACACCGTGCTGCGCAAGAAAACCCTGTTCGAATCCCTGGCCCGCTCCGGCAGCGGCCCCAAGGAACGGCGCCTGGCCATTCTGGGCTTTCACGGTCCGCGCAGCTTTTTGAAGGCCGCGCTCAGCCCGCAGGAAATCCAGTGGGTGGACGACTGCGATGCCGTCAAGCCCGAGGAGTTGATGGCCCAGCACCGCCACAATCTGCCGCAATGGATGGCCGATGCGCTGCAGGCCCAGGTGGGCGATCAATTTGAAGCCCTGGCCGCCAGCATGCTGGAAGCCGCGCCGCTGGATTTGCGTGTCAACGCCCTGAATGCCAAGCGCGATGCCGTGCAAAAAGAGCTGGCCCAGGCCGGTATCAAGGCGGTCGCCACGCCATACTCGCCCTGGGGCCTGCGTGTGGACGACAAGCCCGCACTGACCAAGTTGGAGGCCTTCCAAAAAGGCCGCATCGAGGTGCAGGATGAAGGCTCGCAGCTGTTGGCCCTGTTGCTGGACGCCAAGCGCGGCGAAATGGTGGTGGATTTCTGCGCCGGTGCCGGTGGCAAGACCCTGGCCATTGGTGCCTCCATGCGCAACACCGGGCGCCTGTATGCCTTTGACGTGTCCAGCCACCGGCTGGAAGCGCTCAAGCCCCGCCTGGCGCGCAGCGGCCTGTCCAACGTCCACCCCGCTGCCCTGGCCCATGAGCGTGATGAGCGCGTCAAGCGCCTGGCCGGCAAGATCGACCGCGTGCTGGTCGACGCGCCATGTTCCGGCCTGGGCACGCTGCGCCGCAACCCCGATCTGAAATGGCGCCAAGACCCCAAGGCCGTGGCCGAGCTGACTGAAAAACAGCAGTCGATTTTGACCAGCGCCGCGCGCATGGTGAAAAGCGGTGGCCGCCTGGTCTATGCCACCTGCTCGGTGCTGCCCGAGGAAAACGAACGCATTGCCGAGGCCTTCCAGCAAGCCCATCCGGATTTTGTGCCGCTGGATGCCGGTGAAGTGCTGGCCAAGCTCAAGGTGGAGCAGGCGGATGTGCTGTGCAGCGGTGGCGACACCGGTACGCAGTATGTGCGTTTGTGGCCCCACGCCCACCAAACCGACGGCTTCTTCGCCGCAGTCTGGGAACGTAAGTAAAAAATGCTTGGTTGCTGCCTTCTTGTGAGGCGGCCATACAGCGCTTGATGCTTTGTTGCGCGCCCTTGCCGTAGATGGCTACTGTCTTCGGGCGAGACGCCGCGCCTCAAGCGCTGTCTGGCCGTTGTGGGGTGGCGTTGAGCGCCCGCTGTTTTGCTCAGGCCCACTCTGGCTGGCATTCTTTTTCCGCGTTCTCACGCCCCTGCACCCTCTACCATCCTCCGCATGAGTTCCCAATACGAAAACCTGGCCCAGCTCGACCTCTGGACGAGCTTCTTCAAGGTCACCCCCCTCGAGCTGCCGGCCGAGCGCCAGATGCGTGCCCGTCGCATCAGCGGTTTTATCCGCGCCAAGGCGCAGCCAGCGCCTGAGACGGCGGTGCCTGCCACACCTGTGGTGGTGGAAGATTCCGGGTCTGAAGTGCCGGCCGAGAGCAGTGGCAAAAAATCCGCCCCCCCGGTGGAACGCGAATGGGTTTCTGCGCAATGGGGGCTGGTGCCGGCCTGGGTCAAGTCGGCATCGGACGCACGTCTGCGTTCGCTCAAGCTGATCGAGGCGCGCAATGAAAGCGTGTCCACCACCCAGGCATTTCGCGATGCCTGGCTGGCGGGCCAGCGCTGCATCATCCCCATCCAGGCCTTTTACGAGGACGATTTGCGCGCAGGTGGCAAGCCCGTGCCCACGCGCATTGCGCGCGTGGATGGCGAGCCCATGGGCGTGGCGGGCATCTGGTCGCGCTGGCAAGACCCGGAAACCGGCGCCGAGCTGATGAGCTACGCCATGCTCACCATCAACGCCAACAGCCATGCGCTGATGCGCCGCTACCAGCACCCGGGCAGCGAAAAACGCATGCCCGCCATCCTGGGTGAAGGTACATACGACGCCTGGCTCACCACCCGCCAGGAGAAAGCCCGCGAGTTCATGCGCGCCTACCCGGCCAACTGGCTGCTGGCGAATCCGGTGGAAAACAAAAAAGACAAAAAGCCCAAGGGCTTGTTTGATTGAGCATCGCTGGGGAAGCGCCGCGCTTTCTTGAGCGTTTTAGCTGTCCCCTGCTCATGCCCCTGCGCTGCGCGCGGTGTTACCCCTTCCCCTGCGGGGGAAGGCAGGGATGGGGGCAGACCCCTTGTCTTGCCCCCTCTCCCGCTTGCGGGAGAGGGCAGGGGTGAGGGGCGGTCCCATGGGCACCAAGCTGAACCCGAACGACTCAGGCTGCAGCAGGCTGTTGCCGCCCCAGCACTCTGCGCACCGCTGCATAGAGACCAGCCACCCAACTGGGCTGCGGCGCAGGCTCCAGCAGCTGCAACTGCACGGGATTGCTATCCAGGCAGTCCAGATGCAGCCATACCGGCATGCCATCGTGGCCGCCCTCCATGTGCTGGCCGCAGGCCAGCTCGCGCTGCTGGGCCAGCAGCACCTGGCCCCATACCAGCGGGCCGCTGCGCACGCCCACACGGCCTTGTAGGCACAGCAAACGCCAGCCGGGTGGCAGGCACAGCACAGGGGTGGTGCGTGGATTGATGGGCTGTGTAGCGGTGGTGGCAGCGGGCTGCATAAGAGGCTTTCCAAGCGGTGTTGCAAGGCCTTCAGCATAAAAACAGCGCCCTGTTTTCAACAGGCACAGCCCGTGGAGCAGCAAAGCAGAACAGCCACGAAACCTGCTGCCCTGTTCCGCATGTGCGCACGCTGTTCTGTATCTGTATCCCGCACAGTGTCTGCGGCATCATGTCGCCCTGCTTGCTCTCTCTTCTGGCTGATTTGCCTATGCCCCGCTCCACTGCCCCGCTTTCGCCTTCGTCCTCGGAGTTGCCGCTGTACCGTCAACTGGCACAGGTGTATGAGCAGGCCATTGCCGGCGGCAGTTTGCGCCCCGGCATGCAAATGCCTTCGGTGCGCGAGCTGCGCCAGCGCCACCAGGTCAGCCTGTCCACAGCGCTGCAGGTGTTGCGCTGGCTGGAGGCGCAGGGCGCTGTCGAGGTGCGCGAACGCGTGGGCTACTTTGTCAGCGCTCCACGCACCTTGGCTGCCGTGCCCGCCGCGCGCGAGCCCGATATGCAGCGTCCGCTGCAGCCCGACCCGCAGCTGTTTGCCGGCATCAACGAACGTATCTCGGTGATTTTGGAAAAAGCCCGCCTGGCCGGCCCGCTGGTGGTGGACCTGGGCAGCGCCATGCCCGACCCCAGCCTGTTTGATGGCACGGCGTTGAACAAGCTGGCCGTGCGCTTGCTCAAAGAGCAGCCCGATGTGCTGGTCTATGGCCCGTCGGCTCCCAGAACACACCCCGAATTCCAGCAGGCCATGGCCCACCATGCGCTGCGTTTTGGCCTGAATCTGGCGCCGGCGGAAGTCAGCGCCACCCATGGCAATTCCGAGGCGGTGAATCTGGCGCTGGATGCGGTGGCCCAGCCCGGAGATGTGGTTGCCGTGGAGTCTCCCACCTTCTTCGGCATCTTGCAGGCCATCGAGGCCCAGGGCCTGCGGGCGCTGGAGATTCCCAGCAGCCCGCACACCGGCATCTCGCTGGAGGCGCTGGAACTGGCAGTGCGCAACGAGCCGCGGCTCAAGGCCGTGGTGGTGGTGCCGCATCTGCAAATGCCCCTGGGCAGCGTGATGCCCGATGCCCACAAAGAGCGGCTGGTGCAGCTGTGCGCCGCCCATGGGCTGGCGCTGATCGAGGACGATATCTACCGCGAGTTCATGGACACGCCCCAGCCCGCACGCCCGGCCAAGGCCTGGGACCAGCCGGGCGACAAGGGCTGCGTGATCTACTGCGTCTCGCTCAGCAAAAGCTTTGCCCCCGGTCTGCGCCAGGGCTGGATGAGTGGGGGGCGCTGGCATGCGCGGCTGCAAATGCTCAAGTTCTCGCGCACCCGCAATATGCAAAGCTGGTCGCAGCTGCTGGCCGCGCGCAGCGTAGATTCACCGGCCTATGAGCGCCATATGCGCCGCATGCGCGCCCAGCTGCAGGTGCAGCGCGAGCAGGCCGCCCAGGCCGTGGCACGCTACTTTCCCGTAGGCAGCCGTTTCAGCCTGCCGCGTGGGGGGCTCAGCCTGTGGGTGGAGCTGCCGCCCGCCATCTCCACCATGGCCCTGTACGACGAGGCCCTGGCACGCGGCGTGCGCATCGCGCCCGGGCCCATGTTCTCCAACACCGGACGCTATGAAAACTTTATCCGCCTGAGTTGCGGCCTGCCTTTTACCTCGGCGGTGGAGCAGGCCTATCAGACGCTGGGGGCGCTGATGCATGAGCAACTGCGGGCGGCGGGGCCGGGGTTGGCGTTGGTGAGGGCTTAGTTTTGGAGACTGCGCTTATTTTTATGGGTTGCTTGAGACGTGGGAGTGCTGGCTTTCGACCCAAAGCGGTAGTTCGCAGCTCACAAAAAATCAGCTTCCCCCGTCAAATCGAGCTCCAACTTGAGGGTCGTAAAGAGGGCACCCGAACTCAGTACCTAGATCGATAAAGCGGTTCATGTCATCGCCACTCATGCCATAGCAATCCACACGGAGCATCTGAGAAGTAGTAGAAATTTGGAAAGCTCCACGGTTCGAGGCTTCCCAGTTCTGTTCATCAAGTTGCACCCAGCCATCAGAGAAGAGAATCTTGAGACGATTCAACATTTCCTCAATGGGCAACTCTTCTAATCCGTCAATACTCTTCCCCACGCACAAGTTTTTGTAGGTCGTTTGGGGATCAAGGTAGATGCCAGATTTGTATTTCCAAAAATTCAGGTCATAACTCATCTTGGGTACTTACAGCGAATGGCATTGAAAAGTGCGGATGCTACCAATCTACTGCCGAAGCCACCGACAGCTTCTGGCCGAAGGACGCCACCCAACGCTGAGTTGATCAAAAAATCCCCGCCAAGCCTAAAAGCCCAGCGGGGATTCCTTATTTGATAGCTACCTCAGCGCTCGCAGAAAGCGCCAGAGGCCCAAAACACCCTGATATCAAGCCGTCACGGCCTGGCTCAGCAGCGCATCCAAAGCTGCATGCTGTGCCAGGGTCTGGGCGCAGGTATTGGCGGCCTCTTCGCCCTTTTGCACAAAGTGCTGGCGGAAGAAGTCCTGCAGATCGCCGGCCTGGAAGTTGTGCGGCGTCAGCGCCACCGAGAACACGGGCACGCCGGTATCGAGCTGCACGCGCATCAGGCCGTCGACCACGGCGGTGGAGACAAACTCGTGGTGGTAGATGCCGCCGTTGACGATCACGGCGCAGCCGATCACGGCGTCAAACTGGCCGGACTGGGCCAGCTTTTGTGCCATCAGCGGGATTTCAAAGGCGCCGGGCACATCGATCTGGTGGATGCGTGCGGGGGCAGCGCCCAGCTCGGTCAGGCGGCGCACGGCGGCGTCGCGGGCCTGGTGGACCACATCGCTGTGCCAGTTGGCGCTGATGATGGCGATGCGGGCCTGGGCCAAAGCTGGATTGGCAGTGCTGGTGGTGGGGAGGGAAACCGAAATCTGATTCATGGTGTTGGTCTTGCTAGACGAAAAACAAATGAATCAGGGCGCGCGAAGGCAGGGCAGCCGGAGACAGCTGCACATGGCGCGGCCATGCCGCACCCATGCGCTGCCACCCCAGGCTGGGGGACAGGTCTTCACGTTACTCTTTCATCCGGACTGTGACCGTCGGCTCTGGCATCGCACCAGATCTGCTGACCCTGCAAGGACGGAGCCTGGCAAGCGCTCGCGGGCTCGCAGCCTAAGCTGCATACCGCCGGTGGGGAGTTTCACCCCGCCCTGAGAACGTTGTCGCCCTGGGTGGGCAACGGGGTCATTGTAGGCGCTGCGAATCACCGCACTGCCCATGCTGGTGTTGGCGTTCGTTGGTTCACGGGCAACAAAAAACCGCCAGGGCCGGGGCCGGTGGCGGTTTTTTGGGGAATCAGGCCGAATTACTTCAGCTTGGCTTCCTTGTACTCGACGTGCTTGCGAGCCTTGGGGTCGAACTTCATGATCGACATCTTTTCAGGCATCGTCTTCTTGTTCTTGGTCGTGGTGTAGAAGTGACCGGTACCAGCAGTGGAAGCCAGCTTGATCTTTTCGCGTCCGCCTTTAGCAGCCATGGTGTTTCTCCTTCAGGAAATTAAGCTTGGCCACGGGCGCGCATGTCTGCGAGCACGGAGTCGATACCGTTCTTGTCGATCAGGCGCAGAGCAGCGCTGGAAACGCGCAGGCGCACCCAACGGTTTTCGCTTTCCACCCAGAAACGGCGGTACTGCAGGTTGGGCAGGAAACGACGCTTGGTCTTGTTGTTGGCGTGGGAAACGTTGTTGCCCACCATGGGCTTCTTGCCCGTAACTTCACATACGCGTGCCATTGGGACACTCCGATAGTTGAATCGGCCGCCGGCTCTGAGCCTCCTGCTGTATGCAGAAGTTGTGCCGACAACCTCACCTCGCCAGTTTGAATGGGTGGCGGTAACCCGATTTGCTATCCATGTCCCAATCTGTTGGTACAGACGTCCCACATCCAGCAAAGCCAGGCATTATAGCCAATAAACAAAAAAGCCCTGAAGGAGCTTGGAATCACCCCCTGAGGCGCTGCGCGCCTTCACCCCTCTCTGGCGCTGCGCGCCGGAGGGGGACGCTGCCAGCGCGGCGGGGCGGCCCTTGCGCGGCAGCCTGGCCTGCGCTGTGCCAGTTTCAAGCGATGCGGCCTTGGCGCAGTCGCAAGGATGCGACAGTTCAGCAACCACCCGGGCGGCGCCGGGAGGTGATGCTTATTCCTGTTCCAGGAAGCGCTGGGCGTCCAGTGCGGCCATGCAGCCGGTGCCGGCGCTGGTGATGGCCTGGCGGTAGACATGGTCCTGGCAGTCACCGGCGGCAAACACGCCGGGCACGCTGGTTTGGGTGGCAAAGCCCTTGAGGCCGCCCTGGGTGACGATGTAGCCGTTTTCCAGCTCCAGCTGGCCCTGGAAGATGTCGGTGTTCGGGTGGTGGCCGATGGCGATAAAGGCGCCTTGCAGCTTGACCTCTTCGGTGTGGCCGTCTTCGGTGTGCTTGAGGCGGATGCCGGTCACGCCGCTTTGGTCGCCCAGCACCTCGTCCAGCGTGAAGTGGGTCTTCAGTTCGATCTTGCCTTCCTTGACCTTGTCCATCAGCTTGTCCACCAGAATCGGCTCGGCCTTGAACTTGTCGCGGCGGTGCACAAGGGTCACCTTGCTGGCGATGTTGGACAGATACAGGGCCTCTTCCACGGCGGTGTTGCCGCCGCCGATCACGCACACGGGCTGGTCGCGGTAGAAGAAACCGTCGCAGGTGGCGCAGGCGGAAACGCCGCGGCCCATAAAGGCTTCTTCCGAAGGCAGGCCCAGGTATTTGGCCGAGGCGCCGGTGGCCAGGATCAGGGAGTCGCAGGTGTAGGTGCCGCTGTCACCGGTCAGGGTGAAGGGGCGCTTGGACAGGTCGACCTTGCTGATATGGTCAAACACGATCTGGGTCTTGAAGCGCTCGGCATGCTCCTGAAAGCGCTGCATCAGCTCGGGGCCTTGCACGCCCATGACGTCGGCGGGCCAGTTGTCCACTTCGGTGGTGGTCATCAGCTGGCCGCCCTGGGCCATGCCGGTGATCAGCAGGGGGTTGAGGTTGGCACGTGCTGCATAGACGGCAGCCGTGTAACCGGCGGGGCCGGAGCCGAGAATCAGGACTTTGGCGTGGTTCGGAGTGGTCATGTGCGCAATCAGCAAGCAAGAAGGTTGCACCGTGTGTGTGGTGCAACAGAGGACCCAGGGCCGGTGTCAGGCGCAGCAGGCTGCGCTGGACCGGTGCATGCAGCCATTGTAGAAAGGGCAAGAGCCCTGTGCTGGAACAGGCTGTTGTCGACGAGCAGGCCCCGGGTGTGGCAAGCTTTGTTGCAACTGTTTGCATTTGCCGGGCCTCTGGATTCCTGGAAGGTGTCTGGGCGCTAGGGTAAGCTAGCCGTCTTTCGTATGACTTCTACTTTCAATGCCTTGAACGCCTCGTCTGCCAAAGCCCCGCCGAAAGCGGGCATTGTTCGTTTTGGGCATGAGGTGTGCTTGGTGGTGGCGCTGCTGGCGCTCATCTTCTGGCTGCTGGCACTGTTCACCTATTCCCCCCAGGATGCGGCCTGGTCCACCAGTGGCCAGGCCAACGGCGTGGTCGTGCGCAACTGGGCAGGTCGCCTGGGTGCCTGGCTGGCCGATACCTCGTATTTCGGATTCGGTTACTCCGTCTGGTGGGCGGTGCTGGCCGCCGTCTTCGCCTGGGGGCGCTCGCTGCGCCGCTGGATACGCGGCGAGACGTTGGAGGGCCGCCCCTGGCGGGACAACGCGCAGTTCTGGCTGGGCCTGCTGCTGCTGCTGGGCGCCAGCACGGCGTTGGAATGGTCGCGCCTGTACCGGCTGGAAGCCGCCTTGCCCGGCCATGGCGGCGGCGTGCTGGGCTATATGGTGGGCAAGACCAGCGTGGGCTGGCTGGGCTTCACCGGCTCGGGGTTGATGGGCATCATGCTCTTGATTTTGGGTCTGAGCCTGGTGTTTCACTTCTCCTGGGGCTCCGTGGCCGAGACCCTGGGTGCACGCATAGACCGCCTGGTGCGCATAGGCCAGCAGCATCGCGAAAAGGTCAAAGACCTGGCCGTGGGCCGCCGTGCAGCCAAGGAGCGCAGCGATGTGCTGCAAGAGGTGCATGTGGGCGCCGAAGAGGCCTACCAGCCCAAGCCGGTGCAGATCAACACACCGACGCAAACGCCGGCAGCACCCAGCGAGCGCGTGATCAAGGAACGCCAGCAGCCCTTGTTCCAGGACATGGCCGACAGCGTTCTGCCCCAGGTGGACCTGCTGGATGCCGCACCGGCCAAGCAAGAGACCGTTTCTGCCGACACGCTGGAGATGACCAGCCGCCTGATCGAGAAAAAGCTCAAGGATTTTGGCGTGGAAGTGCATGTGGTGCAGGCCACGCCAGGCCCGGTGGTCACGCGCTACGAAATCGAGCCGGCCACCGGCGTCAAGGGCTCGCAGGTGGTGAACCTGGCCAAGGACCTGGCGCGCTCGCTGTCCCTGGTGTCTATTCGCGTGATCGAGACCATTCCGGGCAAGAACTTCATGGCGCTCGAGCTGCCCAATGCGCGGCGCCAGTCGATTCGGCTGTCCGAGGTGCTGGGCTCCCAGGTCTACCACGAGGCCAAGAGCCTGCTGACCATGGGCCTGGGCAAGGACATTGAAGGCAAGCCCGTGGTGGCCGACCTGGCCAAGATGCCCCACGTGCTGGTGGCGGGGACCACCGGCTCCGGCAAGTCGGTGGGTATCAATGCCATGATTTTGTCCCTGGTCTACAAGGCCGAGGCCAAGGATGTGCGCCTGCTGATGATCGACCCCAAGATGCTGGAAATGTCGGTCTACGAAGGCATTCCCCATCTGCTGTGTCCCGTTGTCACCGACATGAAGATGGCCGCCAACGGCCTGAACTGGTGCGTGGCCGAGATGGAGCGCCGCTACAAGCTGATGAGCAAGCTGGGCGTGCGCAATCTGGCCGGCTACAACACCAAGATAGACGACGCCAAGACCAAGGGCGAGATCATTGGCAACCCCTTCAGCCTGACGCCGGAGTCGCCCGAGCCGCTGCAGCGCCTGCCCCATATCGTCATCGTCATCGACGAACTGGCGGACTTGATGATGGTGGTGGGTAAAAAAATCGAAGAGCTGATTGCCCGTCTGGCGCAAAAGGCGCGGGCTGCTGGCATCCATTTGATTCTGGCCACCCAGCGCCCCAGCGTGGACGTGATCACCGGCCTGATCAAGGCCAACATCCCCACCCGCATCGCCTTCCAGGTCTCCAGCAAGATCGACAGCCGCACCGTGCTGGACCAGATGGGGGCGGAAAGTCTGCTGGGCATGGGTGACATGCTCTACATGGCCAGCGGCACCGGCCTGCCGATTCGCGTGCACGGCGCCTTTGTCTCGGACGACGAGGTGCACCGCGTGGTCAGCTACCTCAAGGAGCAGGGCGAGCCCGATTACATCGATGGCGTGCTGGAGTCTTCCATGTCCGATGAGGGCGGTGGTGGCGACGGCGAGGGCGGTGGTGACGGTGAGCAAGACCCAATGTACGACCAGGCCGTGGAAATCGTGCTGAAAGACCGCAAGGCCAGCATTTCCTACGTACAGCGCAAACTGCGCATTGGCTACAACCGCTCTGCCAATCTGCTGGAGCAGATGGAAAGAGCCGGCTTGGTCAGCTCGCTCACGGCCAGCGGCCAGCGTGAAGTGCTGGTGCCCGGCCGCGGGGACGAATAACGGCCGCGCGCCGTTTCCTATCGATTAAGGAGTTTGCGCATGCGCAAGACGATTTTCGCCCTGGCTTTTTCTGCGTTTTCCGCGCTGCCGCTGTGGGCCATGGCCGACGGCATGACCAGCCTGGAAGCCTTTATGAAGAACGCCCAGGCGGGCAAGGCCCAGTTCACCCAGACCGTCACCTCCCCGGGGCGCGATGGTCAGCCCGGCCGCAGCAAGACCAGCAGTGGCGAGTTCCAGTTCCAGCGCCCGGGCAAGTTCAGCTTCAACTACACCAAGCCCTTCGAGCAGCTGATCGTGGCCGATGGCAAAACGCTGTGGATGCTGGACAAGGACCTGAACCAGGTCACCCAGCGCGCCCAGGCCCAGGCTTTGGGCAGCACGCCAGCGGCCATTCTGGCCTCGGCCACCGACTTGGACGGCCTGCGCAAGGATTTTGGCCTGGCCAACGCCCCGGATGCCGAAGGCATGGAGTGGGTCTTGGCCACGCCCAAGGCCGCCGACAACCAACTGCGCGAGGTGCGCGTGGGCTTTGACGCCGGCAAGCTGGCGGCACTGGAAATTTTGGACAGCTTTGGCCAGCGCTCGCTGATTCGCTTTGCCCAGTTGCAGGTGCTGCCCTCGCTGCCGGCATCGGCTTTTCGCTTCACGCCGCCCGCAGGCGCTGATGTGTTGAAGCAGTAAGCGCTGCGGTAGCGCATAGCTGCTTTGAAACCAGGAGCTGCTTGAGCGCACCGGCTATGCGTTAGAGGGGGAAAAGGCTTGAAGCCTCGGTCTCTCCAGCCTTGTGTGTGGGAATGAAAAAAAGGGCGTACCTCGCAAGAGGCACGCCCTTTTTGCTGGAGCAAAAAAGCTTCAGACCTGTGCAGCATCCGGGGCTGGCAGCACCCGGTCGGCAGCCGCAGCCAGCAGCAGCGCGGCCAGCACCGGCGTCAGCCAAGCCATGCCCATGGCGGCGCCAGGCAGGGTGGTCAGCCATTGGGGGGCGTCGACCAGGCCTGCAGCCTTGGCGCCATCGATCAGGCCCAGCACCAGGGCCACGCCCATCACCGGTGCATAGACGCGGCGGGCCTGCTTCCAGCAGCTGGTCAGCAGGCTGAGCAGCACCAGGGCGATGGATACCGGGTAAATGGTCACCAGCACCGGCACGGCCACGGCAATCAGCTGCTCCAGGCCTTGGTTGGCCACGGCCATGCTGAGCAGGGACATTGCCACCACCATGCTGCGGTAGGAGCAGGGCAGCAACTGGCAGAAATAGGTGGCGCAGGCCGTGACCAGGCCCACGCCCGTGGTCAGGCAGGCCAGCAAAATCACCACGGCCAGCAGCGCCATGCCCCAGCCGCCAAAGGTGTGCTGCACATAGCTGGTGAGAATCTTCACGCCGGTGGTGGCGTCGGGCGTCAGGCTGCCGCTGGTGGCACCCAGGTAGATCAGCGAGACATAGACCAGGGCCAGGCCGGTGGCCGCAATCAGGGCGGCGATGATGGTGTAGCGCGTGTGCAGGCTCTCGCTTTCCACGCCGCTGTCCTTGATGGCGTTGACGATGACGATGCCAAACACCAGGGCGGCCAGCGCATCCATGGTCTGGTAGCCCTGGACAAAGCCCTGGCCCAGGGCCAGATTGGCGCTGTGGTAGTCAGGGGCGCTGGCCATCAAGGTGCCTGCAGGCAGCAAAAAGGCCGCGCCACCCAGCACCACCAGGGCCAGGATCAGCACCGGGGTGATGAGCTTGCCGATGTTGTCCACCAGCTTGCCGGGAAACAAGGCCAAGACCATCACCAGGCCAAAGTACAGCGCCGTGTAGCTGCCCAGCGCCCAGGGGCTGTCACCCACAAAAGGAGCCACGCCCAGCTCGAACGACACCGTAGCCGTGCGGGGGGTGGCAAACAGCGGGCCTATGGTCAGGTACACGGCCAGACCCAGCAGCACGCCCGCAGTCTTGCCGGTGGGAGAGGTAATGGTCTGCAGGCCGCCGCCCACGCGTGCCAGGGCCACCACGGTGATCAGCGGAAGGCCCACACCAGTAAGCAAAAATCCCAGGGCGGCACTCCACAGGTGTTCGCCTGCAGCCAGTCCGACAATGGGGGGAAAGATGATGTTGCCCGCGCCCAGAAACAGCGCAAACGTCATAAAGCCGAGGGCCAGCAGGTCCCGCGTCTTGAGTGTTGTCATACCAAAAGCCCTGCACCCCGGCGCTGCGCCTGGGGATGCGTTAAAACATTGCAAACCAAATGAAGCGGGGACTCGGGCGGGGCTTTGGCGATCAAAGCCTGTACACACCGGGCTGCAGGGTGGCAGCAGGTGGCAACCGAATCGGGCAGGGCAGGGGCCGTTAAGCTTGTGGCTGACGGGCCCCAGGAGGCGCTGCTTTTCCATGGCAGTGAGGGGTGACCTCGCTAATGGAGAGCATTTTTCCGCTAAAACCCCATTTTGCCTGATGTGAACTTCTGATATATGGCTATTTCCCGAAACCCTGCAGCAACCACTGATTTGTTCGGCGCCTCTGCCGCAGGCCGTGCCGAAGGCGGTGCGGGTGTCTCCGCAGCCCACCAGCCGCTGGCTGAGCGCCTGCGCCCCCACACCCTGGGCGAAGTGGTGGGCCAGCAGCAGGTACTGGGCGCAGGCATGCCGCTGCGCCTGGCCTTTGAGTCCGGCAGGCCGCACAGCTGCATCCTGTGGGGGCCTCCAGGCGTGGGCAAGACCACCATTGCCCGTTTGATGGCGGACGCTTTTGACGCCCAGTTCATCTCCATCAGCGCCGTGCTGGGGGGCGTGAAGGACATTCGCGAGGCCGTGGAGAAGGCCCAGATGGCACGGGACAGCTTGCTGCAGCAGCGCACTATCGTTTTTGTGGACGAGGTACACCGCTTCAACAAAAGCCAGCAAGACGCCTTTTTGCCCCATGTGGAAAGCGGCTTGTTCACCTTCATCGGCGCCACCACCGAGAACCCCTCGTTCGAGGTCAACTCGGCCCTGTTGTCACGCGCCGCCGTTTATGTGCTGCAAAGCCTGACGGCCGAAGATTTGCAGCAAATAGTGGCCAAGGCCCAAGCCTTGGGCGCGGTACCTGCTATTGAAACCGAAGCGCTGGACCGCTTGATTGCCTATGCCGACGGTGACGCGCGCCGCCTGCTGAACACGCTGGAGACGCTGGCCATCACGGCCGAGCAGGCCAAGGTGGAGGTCATTACCGACACCTGGCTGCTGCAGGTGCTGGGCGAGCGCATGCGCCGTTACGACAAGGGGGGCGAGCAGTTCTACGACACCATCAGCGCGCTGCACAAATCGGTGCGCGGCTCCGACCCCGACGCCGCCCTCTACTGGCTGGTGCGCATGCTCGATGGCGGGGCCGATCCGCGCTATATGGCGCGGCGCCTGGTGCGCATGGCCTGGGAAGACATAGGCCTGGCCGATCCACGTGCCATGCAGATCACCAACGAGGCCGCGCTCACCTACGAGCGCCTGGGCAGCCCCGAGGGCGAGCTGGCTCTGGCCCAGGCAGTGATCTACCTGGCCGTGGCACCCAAGAGCAATGCCGGCTACAACGCCTACAACCAGATGCGTGCGCTGGTGAAGAGCGACAGCACCCGGCCCGTGCCCATGCATTTGCGCAATGCCCCCACCAAGATGATGAAGGATTTGGACTGGGGCAAGGGCTATCGCTACGCCCACGACGAGGAGGGCGCTTTCGCTGCCGGCGAACGCTATTTCCCGGATGGCATGGAGGAGCAGCGCCTCTACCAGCCCGTGCCGCGGGGGCTGGAGATCAAGATCGGTGAAAAGCTGGCCCGGCTGCGCGCATTGAACGAGGCCGCTCGGCAGGCCGGGGAGTCTGCGCCTGCCGACGCTGACAGCGAAGCGCGTCCAGACTCCGCAAGCTGACACCGGGCTGAAGACTGTGGCGCCCGGGTAACGGCGTGTAAGCCGCATCAAGCCACTTTGCAGTCTTTTCTTGTCCGTGGCAGAATCTTGTATTGATGCGTGTCTTGCATGAAACGCTTTCTGCCCTCTCCCGCACACTCATTGCATCCACGGCATGGATGGGCGTAGGGTTGCATGGCGTGCGGTCCGGTCACTAATGCAAACCAGCACCATAACGGCCCGGGGAAACCCCATTTTGGGGAGGACTGCAAGTCCATAACGTGCAGCCATTCCCTTTTCCGGCAGGCCCGCCCGAAATATTTCTGGCGGGCTTTTTGCTAACGGAAAAGGCAAGCGCATGGGCGCCCGGGTCAATAGGTGGCCTGAAAGCAAGCCTGTGACCTGAAGAGAGGATGCAACGTATGGATATCTTGCTGCAGCAGATCATCAACGGTCTGGTTCTCGGCAGCATGTACGCCTTGATAGCCCTGGGCTACACCATGGTGTACGGCATTATTCAGCTCATCAATTTCGCCCATGGCGAGGTGTTGATGGTGGGGGCGCTGACCAGCTGGAGCTGCGTCAGCCTGATGCAAGACGCCATGCCGGGTGCGCCGGGCTGGGTGATTTTGCTGCTGGCCACCTTGATTGCCTGCGTGGTGGCGGCCTGCCTGAACTTCTGCATCGAAAAAATCGCCTACCGGCCCTTGCGCAACAGCCCGCGCCTGGCCCCGCTGATCACGGCGATTGGCATGTCCATCTTGCTGCAGGCCCTGGCCATGATGCTGTGGAAGCCCAACCCCAAGGCCTATCCCACGCTGCTGCCGCCCGAGCCCTATGAGGTGGCTGGTGCGGTGATCACGCCCACGCAAATATTGATTTTGGCCGTCACGGCGATTGCGCTGGCCATCCTGGTCTACCTGGTCAACTACACCAAACTGGGCCGCGCCATGCGCGCCACGGCAGAGAATCCGCGCGTGGCTGCGCTGATGGGGGTGCGCCCGGACATGGTGATCTCGGCCACCTTCATCATCGGCGCCGTGTTGGCGGCCATCGCCGGCATCATGTGGGCCTCCAACTACGGCACGGTGCAGCACACCATGGGCTTTTTGCCGGGGCTCAAAGCCTTTACGGCAGCCGTGTTCGGCGGCATAGGTAATCTGGCTGGCGCCGTCATCGGCGGCATCTTGCTGGGGCTGATCGAGTCCATCGGCTCGGGCTATATCGGCGACCTCACCGGCGGTGTGCTGGGCAGCCACTACACCGATATTTTTGCCTTCATCGTGCTGATCATCATTCTGACCCTGCGCCCCTCGGGCCTGATGGGTGAGCGTGTGGCAGATCGGGCGTGATATGGCCCCCCCCCTGAGTCGCCTGCGGCGCCTTCCCCCCGGGGGGGACGACACCAGCGCGGCGGGGCGGCCCTTGCGCGGTGTCCCTGACTTGGTGTGCGCCGGTTTTGCGGGCTACGGGTGCTTGGTGTCATGAATGATGGAAATGGAACGTCATGAACGATAAAAAAATACTCCAATGGATTCTGGGTGGTCTGGCCCTGCTGGTGCTGCCGCTGCTGCTGCAGTATTTTGGCAATGCCTGGGTGCGCATTGCCGATCTGGCGCTGCTGTATGTGATGCTGGCCCTGGGGCTGAACATTGTGGTGGGCTATGCCGGCCTGCTGGATCTGGGTTATGTGGCTTTCTATGCCGTGGGCGCCTATATGTTCGGGCTGATGGCCTCGCCCCATCTGTCAGAGACCTTTGAATGGTTCAATGCGCTTTTCCCGGAGGGGCTGCACACCAGCATCTGGCTGGTGATTCCGCTGGCGGCGCTGCTGGCCGCCGTTACCGGGGTACTGCTGGGCATTCCGGTGCTCAAGCTGCGTGGGGATTACCTGGCCATCGTGACCCTGGGCTTTGGCGAAATCATCCGCATCTTCATGAACAACCTGGACCACCCGGTGAACATCACCAACGGTCCCAAGGGCATAGGGCAGATTGATTCCATCAAAGTCTTTGGCTTTGATCTGGCCAAGCGCCAGGAAGTCTTTGGCTATGACATCAGCTCGGTCACGCTGTACTACTACCTGTTTCTGGCCCTGGTGCTGATCACGGTGCTGATCTGTTTTCGCCTGCAGGATTCGCGCATAGGCCGCGCCTGGATGGCCATCCGCGAGGATGAAATCGCGGCCAAGGCCATGGGTATCAATGTGCGCAATATGAAGCTGCTGGCCTTTGGCATGGGTGCCACCTTCGGCGGGGTGTCGGGTGCCATGTTTGCCGGCTTTCAAGGCTTTGTCTCGCCGGAATCCTTCAGCCTGATGGAGTCCGTGATGATTGTCGCCATGGTGGTGTTGGGCGGCCTGGGTCATATCCCCGGGGTGATTTTGGGCGCGGTGCTGCTGGCGGCTTTGCCTGAGGTGCTGCGCTATGTGGCAGGTCCGCTGCAGGAGCTGACCGGGGGCCGGCTGGACGCCGCCATATTGCGCCAGCTGCTGATTGCCTCGGCCATGATTGTGGTGATGCTGATGCGTCCGCGCGGCCTGTGGCCTTCGCCGGAACATGGCAAAAGCCTGGCGCAGAAAGGATGAGTGCCATGCAAGAAGTGCAAGCTATGACGACCGCAGCCGTGAATGCAGACAGCGCCCTAAACCCCGTGGTGTTGCAGGTGGCTGGTATTTCCAAGCGCTTTGGCGGCCTGCAGGCGCTCAGCGATGTGGGACTCACCATAAGACGTGGCCAGGTCTATGGCCTGATTGGCCCGAATGGCGCGGGCAAGACCACGTTCTTCAATGTCATCACCGGCCTGTACACGCCCGACAGCGGTAGCTTTTCGCTGGCCGGCCGTCCCTACCGACCCACGGCCGTGCACGAGGTGGCCAAGGCCGGCATTGCCCGCACCTTTCAGAACATTCGCCTGTTTGCTGAGATGACGGCGCTGGAGAACGTGATGGTGGGCCGCCATGTGCGCACCAAGTCCGGCCTGCTGGGTGCTGTGCTGCGCACACCAGGCTTCAAGGCCGAGGAGGCCGCCATACGCCGGCGCGCCCAGGAGTTGCTGGAGTATGTGGGCATTGGCAAATACGCCGACTTTAAGGCCCGCACCCTGTCTTACGGCGACCAGCGCCGGCTGGAGATTGCCCGCGCCCTGGCCACCGACCCGCAGCTGATTGCCCTTGATGAACCCGCCGCCGGAATGAATGCCACCGAGAAGGTGCAACTGCGCGAGCTGATCGATCGCATACGCAAGGACAACCGCACCATCTTGCTCATCGAGCATGACGTGAAGTTGGTGATGGGCCTGTGCGACCGTGTGACGGTGCTGGACTACGGCAAGCAGATTGCCGAAGGCACGCCGGCCGAAGTGCAGAAGAACGACAAAGTGATTGAGGCCTATCTGGGCACCGGAGGGCATTGAGCATGGCAGAACAAGTGATGCAGGGCGCGGCGTACAGCGGTGCAGCAGTTGCCGAGCAGGGCGCGGTGCTGCTGCAGGTCAAGGGGCTGAAGGTGTCGTATGGCGGCATACAGGCCGTCAAGGGCGTGGACTTTGAGGTGCGCCAGGGCGAGCTGGTGTCCCTGATCGGCTCCAATGGCGCGGGCAAGACCACCACCATGAAGGCCATTACCCGCTCTTTGGTGGCCAATGGTGGCGATGTGCTCTATCTGGGCCAGAGCGTGCAGGGGCGCGGCGCCTGGGACCTGGTCAAAGAGGGCTTGATCATGGTGCCCGAAGGGCGTGGCGTTTTTGCGCGCATGACCATTACCGAAAACCTGCTGATGGGCGCCTACACCCGCAGCGACAAGGCCCAGATCGCTGCGGACATCGAGCGCATGTTTGCGCTGTTCCCGCGCCTGAAGGAGCGCCGCGACCAGTTGGCGGGCACCATGTCCGGTGGCGAGCAGCAGATGCTGGCCATGGCGCGTGCGCTGATGGGCAAGCCCAAGCTGCTGCTGCTGGACGAGCCCTCCATGGGGCTGTCTCCCATCATGGTGGACAAGATCTTCGAGGTGGTGGCCGATGTCCATGCCCAGGGCATGACCGTGGTGCTGGTGGAGCAAAACGCCAGTCGCGCCCTGGCCCTGGCCAACCGCGGCTATGTGATGGAGTCCGGCAGCATCACCATGGAAGGGGCCGGAGCGCAGTTGCTGGCCGACCCGAGGGTGCGTGCGGCCTATCTGGGCGAATAGCCGTATTCGCGCCGGTCATTCGGTACAAAGCTGTTACAAAAAGCAGAGCGGCGGACATATGCAAAAAATAACCCCTGGACTGAGAAAGCCAGGGGATGCATGGCACAGGTGCATGACCAGCTTCGGTATTGATAGTAAATAAGGTGATACCTGTTGCTAGAGCGGGTGATTCGTCGCTGCGGCGCAACAAAGCCGGGGATTTTTTTCTGTTGTCATAAATCGCTGATAGCGCCAACTTCCACTCTGTGCTTGATGTGGTGCGTCCGGCCCTGCCTGGGTACGGGAGATGCTCAGCCTTCTGTCTTCCCTCTGTGGATTGGGTAAAAATTGATGCCCATCGGCAGTGAAGGCGCAGGGGCGCCGCAGGAATTTTTCGCACTGCTTTGGCTTGTCTCCGCGGCCTCGCAAAACGGTGCCGCAGCCTGACGGCGCAGTCGCGCAGCGGGCAAAGCCGGCAAGCAGGGCGTTACACTGCGCCGCAATTTCCTGCCAGCTGCCTCAACGGCAGTTGGCGTTTACCAGCCACTAGGAGCCATGGATGCTGTTTGGCAAGCTTTTGCCGCGCGAAGGCAATTTTTTTGAAATGTTCAACCAACATGCCGAGCGCATCGTGGAGGCCGCCCGTGCCTTTTCGCAGCTGGTGGCTAATTACGGCGATGAACATCTGCGTGACAAGTACAACCAGGATGTGGACAACGCCGAGCGTGCGGCCGACCGCGTGACGCACGAGGTCAACAAGACCCTGCACCAGACCTTCATCACGCCCATCGACCGCGAGCACATCCACACGCTGATCAACACCATGGATGACGTGGCCGATCTGCTGCAGGACTGTGCCGAGTCCATGGCGCTGTACGACGTGCGCCACATGACCGACGAAATCCATCGCCTGACGGACCTGAGCCTGAAGTGCTGCGAGCGCGTGCGTGATGCCGTCAAGCTGCTGGACCGCATCGCCGACCAGAACACGGCCGAGGCCGCGCTCAAGACCTGCGAAGAGATCGATCGCCTCGAAGGTGATGCCGACCGCGTGCTGCGCGCCGCCATGAGCAAGCTGTTCCGCGAAGAGCCCGATGTGCGTGAAGTCATCAAGCTCAAGGCCATCTACGAGCTGCTGGAAACCGTCACCGACAAGTGCGAGGACGTGGCCAACATTATTGAGGGCATCGTCCTCGAAAACGCCTAAGCACGCGAGAGACCTTCCCCATGGAAACCGTACAAGCTGCCCTGTGGGTGGTGATTTTGCTGGTGGTACTGGCGCTGGTGTTCGACTTCATGAATGGCTTTCATGATGCTGCGAACTCGATTGCCACCGTTGTCTCCACCGGCGTGCTCAAGCCCACCCAGGCCGTGGTGTTTGCCGCCTTCTTCAACTTCGTGGCCATCTTTGTCTTTCACCTCAGCGTGGCGGCCACGGTGGGCAAGGGTATTGTCCAGCCGGACATCGTGGACACCCATGTGGTGTTCGGTGCCTTGACCGGGGCCATTGTCTGGAACGTCATCACCTGGTACTACGGCATCCCGTCGAGCTCCTCGCACGCCTTGATCGGCGGCATTGTGGGCGCCACCATTGCCAAGGCCGGTGCCAGCGTGCTGATTGCCAGCGGTATCTTGAAGATCGTGGCCTTTATCTTCATCTCGCCGCTGCTGGGCTTTCTGTTCGGCTCGCTGATGATGGTGATCGTGGCCTGGGTCTGCCGCCGTGCACGT
Organism: Acidovorax sp.; assembly: GCA_031277855.1. Taxonomy (GTDB): domain Bacteria; phylum Pseudomonadota; class Gammaproteobacteria; order Burkholderiales; family Burkholderiaceae_C; genus Comamonas. The sequence continues at coordinate 65,068 of JAITLO010000004.1, forward strand.
CCCAACAAGGTGGACAAATGGTTCCGTCGCTTGCAACTGCTGTCGGCTGGTGCCTATTCCCTGGGCCACGGCGGCAATGACGCGCAAAAAACCATCGGCATCATCTGGCTGCTGTTGATCGCCACGGGCTATGCCTCGGCCGGCGATGCATCGCCCCCGCTGTGGACCATCATCAGCTGCTATGCGGCGATCGGCATGGGCACCATGTTTGGTGGCTGGCGCATTGTGAAAACCATGGGCCAGAAGATCACCAAGCTCAAGCCCGTGGGCGGCTTCTGCGCCGAAACCGGCGGTGCCATGACGCTGTTCCTGGCCACCTTCCTGGGCGTGCCCGTGTCCACCACCCACACCATCACCGGCGCCATCGTCGGCGTGGGCTCCACACAGCGCATGAGCGCCGTGCGCTGGGGTGTGGCGGGCAACATCATCTGGGCCTGGATTCTGACCATTCCCGCCAGCGCCTTTGTGGCCGCCATTGGCTACTGGGTCAGCCTGCAGCTGTATTGATATCTATTTGATAGCTGCCGCAGCAATCCCTGATTGCTTGTAAAGCCGAAGAGGCACGCAAAAAGCTCCACCGATGTGGAGCTTTTTTCATGGAAGCAGCTCCCAAGTGAGCCCCTTAGCCGTGCAAAATCGGCGCTCCCCATGCTAGGGCAGCGCGCAAGGGCCGCCCCGCCGCGCTGCTGCCGTCCCCCTCCTGCGCGCAGCGCGAAGAGAGGGGGAAGACGCGCAGCGGCTCAGGGGGAGTCGCTAGGTTGCGAAATCTTCCTCGCCTCTTCGATCTGGTACTCAAAGTAATGCTGAAAGCTGTAGGCCAGGCTGGCCATCAGCACGGCAGCGCCCACCATCAACGCCGTTGCAATCGCAAAAATAGTCGGCCAACCGGTGCGCCCGGGGGGGGCATCGGGGTTGGCGTCGGGGTTGTGGCGGGCATTCCAGCGCTGTGGCGTCGCCAGGCCATAAAGAATGGCCACCAGGGCGCAGCCGGAGATGGTGAAGCCCAGCAGCGGAATCAGCGCCCAGCTGACAGGGTCGTCCTGGCCCAGTTGCTGCACGCGCTGTATGCCATACAGCCCCAGCGCTGTGGGAACGGGCAGCATCCAGCCCACGAGATCACCCAAGCCGTAGAGGTAAAAGCGATGCAATCCCAGCGGTCCGCCGAGAAAGGCCAGCCAGGCAGCCAGGGTCTTGTTCTTGCGCATGGGCCATTATTGGCCGCCGGTCCGGCGTTGCCAGCTAGGGTGATCGCCAGGGCTTGGCGGCGGGCAGTAGGCAGGACGTAAAGAAGTGTCTATAATTGCGGGCTTTGCTGCGTGTCGCTGGCCGGGTGGCTAGTTGCGTGTCTCAAACGCGGCAGAAGAAGTGCGGTGAAGTACATCACTTTGTCGCATTCCCACCCGAAGGATTTAATCATGGTCGTTATTCGTCTGTCCCGCGGCGGCTCCAAGGCTCGCCCGTTCTACACCATCGTTGCAGCTGACAAGCGCGTGCGTCGCGACGGCGCTTTCATCGAGCGTCTGGGTTTCTACAACCCCAACGCCCGTGGCGCTGAAGAAGGCCTGCGCGTGGCAATGGACCGCGTGACCTACTGGAAGAGCGTGGGTGCTCAGGCTTCCGAAACCGCGGAACGCCTGATCAAGCAAGCCGCCGCCAAGGCAGCTGCTTAATCAGCACCACTCCTAAAACGGGTTCCGTCGGCCAGTCTGACGGAGCCCGTTTTTTTGTTTTCTTATGTCCAACTGCCAGCCTACGCCATGAGCCAGATGCCCCAACTCGAAGTGACCACCTTGCCTGCCGATGCGGTGGAAGTCGGCCGCATTGCGGATGCCTGGGGCATCAAGGGCTGGTTCAAGGTCATTGCCTACAGCAGTGACGCCGACGTGCTGTTCACCGCCAAGGACTGGTTTTTGCTACCCGCCGAAAAAGGCGCTAAGCATTTCAGCAGCACGGTGCGTCTGCCTGTGAAGCAGGCGCGCGCGCATTCGGATTCCATCGTCGCCACCTCGGCTGCGGTGTCGGACCGCAACGGTGCAGAGATGCTGCGCGGTGCCCGCATCTTTGTTGCGCGCGAGGCTTTTCCGCCGGCTGCCGAGGGCGAGTATTACTGGGTGGATTTGTTGGGCCTGTCCGTGGTGAACCGTGAGGGTGTGGCCCTGGGCCAGGTCAAGGACTTGCTGGCCACCGGCCCCCAGACCACGCTGGTGCTGGCCTATGACGAGGGTGGCAAGGAGCGCGAGCGCATGATCCCCTTTGTCGATGCCTATGTGGACAAGGTCGATCTGCCGAGCAAGACCATTGTGGCGGATTGGCAGCTGGATTACTAAGGCACCCCCTGAGCCGCTTACGCGGCTTCCCCCTCTCTCGCTGCGCGGGAGGGGGACGACACCGGCGCTGCGGGGCGGCCCTTGCGCGGTGTCCCTGGTCAGGGGGCGGTTTAGGCGCTGTGCGGTGCTGGGATGACTGTACTGCTGCAAATTTCGGAGCTGCTGATGCAGATGTGCCATGCGTTTTGATGTGATTACCCTGTTCCCCGAGATGTTTGCTCCTTTTCTGGAGAGCGGGGTGACGCGGCGAGCCTATGCGTCGGGGCAGGTGCAGGTGCAGCTGTGGAATCCGCGCAACTATGCTCAGGGTAATTACCGCCGTGTGGACGATCGCCCCTTTGGCGGTGGTCCGGGCATGGTGATGCTGGCCGAGCCGCTGCAGCACTGTCTGGATGCAATTCGCGCGGCCCGCGCCGAGGCGGATGTGCTGGAAGCCGAGCAGCCTGCGCCCCTGGTGTTGTTTTCACCTATTGGCACCACGCTCAAGCATGCGGTGGTCGCGGATTGGGCCGAAAGCCGAGGCGCTGTGCTGCTGTGCGGGCGCTATGAAGGCATTGACCAGCGCTTTATTGACACCCATGTGACCCACCAGATCAGCCTGGGGGACTTTGTGCTCTCGGGCGGAGAGCTGGCAGCCATGGTGATGCTGGACAGCATTGCCCGGCTGCAGCCCGGTGTGTTGAACGACGAGGGCAGCTTTCAGCAAGACAGCTTCAATCCCGCGCTCGACGGTCTGCTGGACTGCCCGCATTACACTCGGCCTGAGCAATGGCAGGGCCAGGATGTGCCGGCCGCGTTGCTGTCCGGCCACCATGCCCAGATCGAGCGCTGGCGTCGTGACCAGCGCTTGCGCATCACTGCGGCCCACAGGCCGGAGCTGATTGAGAAGGCCCGTAGCCAGGGTCTGTTGAATGCCAAGGACGAGGCCTATTTGGCAAAAAATACCGCCAAGCTATAATGGCGGGCTCTTCGATCCTCTATCCGGCCGCTGCATCGGTTTGAAAAAGGACTTGCGCAAACCGGTGTAATGCTGAGTTCTGCTGAGTTTGTCTCCCCCCAACCCGGGCTTTTGCCTGGATTTGACGGGGTTGATACGTGCAAGTCGTGTGAATGCAGCTCATGGTGCCATCCCGGCACCGGCCAATCCTGGCGCGGACAAGATCGAGATGGATGAAACCATGAACCTGATCCAGACCCTCGAGCAAGAGGAAATCACCCGTCTGAACAAGACCATCCCCGCTTTCGCCCCTGGTGACACCGTCATCGTGAGCGTGAACGTGGTTGAAGGCTCGCGCAAGCGCGTGCAGGCCTACGAAGGCGTGGTGATTGCCAAGCGCAACCGCGGCCTGAACAGCGCCTTCATCGTGCGCAAGATCTCCAACGGCGAAGGCGTGGAACGTACGTTCCAAACCTACTCCCCGCTGATCGCTGGCATCGAAGTGAAGCGTCGCGGCGATGTGCGCCGTGCCAAGCTGTACTACCTGCGTGAGCGCAGCGGCAAGTCTGCTCGCATCAAGGAAAAGCTGCCCCAGCGCGTCAACAAGGCTGCTGTCGCAGCCGCGTAAACGCGAGTTCGTATCGCAAGGCTGCCTTGGCAGCCTCGTGTGCGACCGGTGCTTTGCCGGAAAAGCCGCTACAGTCCGCTGTAGCGGCTTTTTTCATGGCTGCGCGTTTTCCTCTCGCCATGGCAGAACCGTCACCTTTATCCACACCGTCTTCCATGCCTGCCCCTACAGGGGCCAGGCGGCCGAGTCTGCCGCGCAGCTTTGATCCGCGCCAGGCTCCGCTGCTGGGGGTGGATGATCACCTGCCCTCGGTGCCGCTGGCGCAGCAGACCGAGGCCGCCTTGCGCCAACGTTTTGCGCAAGCGCCGCAGTGGGAGCCCGAGCTGCGCCAGGAGCCGCGCATGTCCGATCGGCCGCCCACGCAGGCGGCTGTGCTGGTGCCGCTGGTGCTGCGTGAGGAGCTCACCGTGCTGCTGACCGAACGTACCATCCAACTGTCCACCCACTCAGGGCAGGTGGCTTTCCCCGGAGGAAAGCGAGACCCCGAAGACGTGGACCTGACTGCCACGGCACTGCGCGAGGCGCATGAAGAAGTGGGGCTGGACGCCACCTATGTGCGGGTGCTGGGCAGCTTGCCGGTCTATGCCACGGGCACGGGGTTTCAGGTCACGCCCGTGGTGGCCCTGGTCGATCCGGCGGCGCCGCTGCGGCCCAACCCCTATGAGGTGGCAGATCTTTTTGAAGTGCCGCTGCGCTTTTTGCTCAACCCTGCCCACCACGAGCGCCACAGCTACGATTGGAACGGGGTGCAGCGCGAATGGTTTGCCATGCCCTACCGCAGCGGCGCACGCGAGCACTACATCTGGGGTGCCACGGCCGGCATGCTGCGCAATTTCTACCGCTTTATGCAGGCGCCGCTGGCATGAAACACTGGCTTACACCAGCTACATGAACTGCGCTTTATCGGCTGCCGGTATTATGGCGGCATGAGTTTTTTCGCCATCTTGCTTGCCCTGCTGCTGGAACAGGCGCGCCCGCTGACCCATAACAACCCGGCCTATGCCGGCATGCGGGCCTGGGCCGTCTCGGTGCGGCGCAATTTTGATGCAGGCCAGGCACACCACGGCTGGGTGGCCTGGTCCCTGGCTGCCGTGCTGCCGGCCTTGCTGGTGGCGGGCGTGTATTGGCTGCTGGACAGCTTCATAGGCTGGCCCGTGGCCATGCTGTGGAATGTGGCCGTGCTCTACACCACGCTGGGCTTTCGCCAGTTCAGCCACCACTTCACCCGCATCCGCGATGCGCTGGAGGCGGGCGATGAGCAGACCGCGCGTGAGGCCCTGGCCAACTGGCAGCAGGTGGATGCCAGCGAGCTGCCGCGCAGCGAGATCGTGCGCCATGTGATTGAGTACTCTGTCATCAGCGCCCACCGCCATGTGTTTGGCGTGCTGCTGTGGTTTGTGGTGCTGGCCATGCTGGGCCTGGGGCCGGCCGGTGCTGTGGTCTATCGCATGGCCGAATACCTGTCGCGCTACTGGTCGCGCAAATCGATTGCCGGCGCTCCCCCGGTCAGCGAGCGGCTGCAGCGCAGCGCTCGCGCGGCCTGGCAAGCCATGGACTGGCTGCCCGCGCGGGTCACCGCCCTGGGCTTTGCCGTGGTTGGCAGTTTTGAAGAGGCCATAGACGGCTGGCGCTACTACGCCCAGCGTTTCCCGCATGACAACGATGGTGTGATCCTGGCCGCCACGGCCGGTGCCATCAATGTGCAGCTGGGCGGCGAGGCACTGCGCCAGCGCGAAGACCTCACCGTGGGGCCCATGTATGACGACGAGGAAGACTCCAGCTCCACGCCCGGGCGTGCGGCCGAGATTGGCCATTTGCGCAGCGTGGTGGGGTTGGTGTGGCGTTCCGTTGTTGTCTGGATGCTGCTCCTCGCCCTTCTCACCCTCGCCCGCCTGCTGGGCTGATTTTTCTCGGTTGGGTGGGTGATTCGTTTGGAGGCGCCCATGCGGCGCTTCATGCTTTGTTGCTCGCCCTGGTCGTACCAAAGTACTGTCTGCGGGCGAGGCGCCGCGCCTGAAGCGCCGTCTGGGCGTTGTGGTGGTGGCTTAGGTGCCTACTGTGCTGCACAAGCCCGCTCTGGCTGACAGTGGCATGTTGGAATGGCTCCTTCCCCTTTCGGGGGAAGGTGGGGATGGGGGCTCTCCGCACACCACAGCAGCAGTGATGCTGCACGCATGCTCTTGAAAACAGAGCGCGTTATGCGCTCTGTATCTGCATTACAGCCCTGTTGGGCTGTATAGATTAACGCCAGGGTGACTGGCTCAGTTCCTCAAACAGCTCGGCATAGATGCGGTAGCGGTTGGCGTCGATGGCATGCGGGCTGCCTTCGTTGTCCACCTCGGCCATCACGGCGCAGCCGGGTTCGTGCAAATGGGTGCAGTTGTAGAACTTGCATTCCTGGGCACGGGCGCCGATGTCGGGCATGCAGCGCGGCAGGTCGGTGGGGGCGATGTGGTAGAGGCCGAATTCCTGAAAGCCGGGCGAGTCGATCAGCGCGGTGCTGCGGGCAGCGTCCATCCAGTACCAGGTGGTGGTGGTGGTGGTGTGCTTGCCGGAGTTCAGGGCCTGGGAGATTTCGTTGGTGGCCGCGCTGGCACCGGGCACCAGCAGGTTGATCAGCGTGCTCTTGCCGGAGCCCGAGGGGCCCAGCACCAGGGTGCGTTTGCCGGCGAACAGGTCCTCCAGCGCCTCGCGCTGCTCGGGGTCGTCGCTGGTCAGGTTCAGCGGAATCACCGGGTAGTGGTCGCTACCGTCGGCATTCTGAATGGCGCGGTAGGCGGACAGCCGCATCCAGGCGTCAAAAAACGGCTCTTCCAGATCGCTTTTGTTCAGCGCGATGATGGGCTGGATATGGGCGTCTTCGGCGGCAATCAGGGCGCGTGCCAGCTGGCTTTCGGAGAACACCGGCTCGGCCGCGATCAGAATCAGCACCTGGTCGATGTTGGCCGCAAACATCTTGGTGCGTATCTCGTCGCGGCGGTAGAGCAGATTGCGGCGCTCCAGCACCTTCTCTATCGTGCCTTCCTCGCCCTGGCCGGGCGGCGGCGCCTGCCACAGCACGCGGTCGCCCACCACGGCCTGGCTTTTCTTGCCGCGCGGGTGGCAGATGCGGCGGCTGCCGTCATCGGTTTCGACCACGCAGTGGCGGCCGTGGCTGCCGACCACCAGCCCTTCTTGTGTGCAATGGCTGGCGGATGCGGGAGCGGCGGTGCGGCGTTTGCTCACAGGCTGCCCACCAAAGCGTCGGTGCGCTGGGCGCAGTCCAGATCGGTGTCGGAAATGCCGCCGGCGTCATGCGTGTTCCAGCGTACGGTGCAGCGGCCGTAATCCACCTGCAGGCTGGGGTGGTGGTCCTCTTGGTGGGCAATCCAGGCCAGGGCGTTCACAAAGGCCATGGTCTGAAAGTAATTGGCGAAGTGAAAGCTTTTTTCCAGGGCGCTGTGGCTGCCTTCACCGCTGATGCTCCAGCCCGGCAACTGGCGCAGGCCCTGGGTCAGTGCGGTGCTGCTCAAGGCCTGGCGGCGGGGCAGGCTGGACCAGTCTTTGATCTGCAACTGGGTGGGCGTGTTCATGCGTGGGCTCCTGCGGAGGCGGTGGGCGTGGGGGCTGGCATGCGAGCCAAGCGCTCCAGCGCCGGGGGGTGAGAGTAGTAGAACTTGGCGAACACCGGGTCGGGTGTCAGCGTGGAGGCATTGTCCTCATACAGCTTGAGCAGGGCGCTGGCCAGGGCTGCGCCATCGGCCTGGGCCATGGCATAGGCATCGGCCTGGAATTCATCACGGCGCGAGCCCATGGCCGCCAGCGGCGAGACAAAGAAGCTGAACACCGGCAGCACCAGCATGAACAGCAGCAGGGCGACGGCGTTGTCATCACCCTGGGGCAGGCCCATGGCCAGGCCCACGCTGGGCAGCACGCCCAGGCCGGCGTAGAACCAGGTTTGCTGCGACAGCCAGCCCAGCAGGGCAAAGCCGGCCAGGCTGAGTGCAAACATCAGCACCATGCGCTTGGTGATATGGCGGTGCTTGAAGTGGCCCAACTCATGGGCCAGCACGGCCTCCACCTCGTCGCCGCTCAGTTGCTTGAGCAAGGTGTCGTAGAACACCACGCGCTTGGATGAGCCAAAGCCGGTGAAATAGGCATTGGCGTGGGCAGAGCGGCGGCTGCCATCCATGACGAACAGGCCCTTGGCGGCAAAGCCGCAGCGCTGCATCAAGCTGGTGACGCGGGTCTTCAGCGCCTCGTCGGCCAGGGGCTCGAATTTGTTGAACAGCGGGGCGATAAAACTGGGGAAGACCCATATCAGCAGCAGGTTGAACCCCGTCCACAGACTCCAGGCCCACAACCACCACAGGCTGCCGGTGGCCTGCATCAGCCACAGCACGGCTGCGGCCAGCGGCAGGCCAATTAACGCGCCCAGCAAGGTGGACTTGCACAGGTCGGCCAGCCACAGGCGCGGCGTCATCTGGTTGAAGCCAAAGCGCTGCTCCAGACCAAAGCTCTGGTAGTACGACAGCGGCAGCTCCACCAGGCCGGAAATCAGGGCAAATGTGGCCAGAACGGCCAGCTGCTGGGCAAGGCCTGCTCCCATTTCCGTCAGTAGCAAGCGGTGCAGCGCATCCAGTCCGCCCAGCAGCGTCCAGGCCAGGAGCATGGCGGTGGACAGGCTCAGCTGCAGCAGGCCCAGCTTGGCCTTGGCCAGGGTGTAGTCGGCGGCTTTCTGGTGGGCAGCCAGGCTGATGCGGCTGGCAAAAGGCGTGGGCACGGCAGCACGGTGCACGGCCACATGGCGCACCTGGCGGTTGCTCAGCCACAGCTTGAGCAGCAACTGCAATGCCAGGGCGGTGGCAAAGGCCAGAGTCAGCAGCAGCGAGGGTGGAAAAGAGTCATTTGCGGGCATGTGCGGCGAGTGTAGGCGACAATTTGCAGATGCCTGATGCCGCTTTGAATGAAACCCCTGTGCTGGCCAAGTCGGACCTGAACCTGGTCTGGCTGGACTGCGAAATGACGGGGCTGCAGCCCGAAACCGACCGCCTGATCGAGATCGCCGTGGTCATTACCAATGCCGATTTGTCGGTGCGCGTGGAGGGGCCTGTGTTCGCCATCCACCAAAGTGATGAACTCCTCAATGGCATGGATGCCTGGAACAAGGGTACGCATGGGCGCAGTGGCCTGATCGAGCGGGTCAAGGCTTCCACCATCACCGAAGCCGATGCGGAAAAGCAGTTGATTGCCTTCTTGAGCAAATATGTGCCCAAGGGCAAGGTGCCCATGTGTGGCAATAGCATAGGCCAGGACCGCCGCTTTCTGGTGCGCTACATGCCCAAGCTGGAGGCCTATTTTCACTACCGCAATGTGGATGTCAGCACACTCAAGGAGCTGGCCCGCCGCTGGAAGCCGGCCGTGGTCACCGGCTTCAAGAAAGCCCAGCGCCACACTGCCCTGGCCGATGTGATGGAGTCCATCGACGAGCTGGCGCATTACCGGGCGCATTTTTTGGCGCTGTAAGCGTCGCTCGGGGCCTTGGATTGTTACCGCCTCGTTGAGGCCAGGGGTTTACGTAAAAACCCGAAGTGTGCGATAATTTTCGTCTTGCCTTTTACAGCGCCGCAGAGCAGCGGCAGGGCAACCGCGCATCTCCCCTCACACACCGGGCCCCATTTTGGTGGGCATGGCTTGCAGCATGCACAGCCACCTGCCGCGAAGCACGCCCTCCAGGCTTTAGACAGCCGAAGCGTTTGACGGTTGATGTTTTTGATGACCGTCATGCAGCGCCAACCACCTGGGTTGCGGCGCTGCCGCATGAGAAAACTATGAACGACTCTATCCAAGAGCAGGGCATTGCTGCGCCTGCCGAAATTTCGTCCGCCGAAACATCGCAACTGGACGCCCTGCTGGCTGCCCAAGACGAACCCACTGCAGAAGCGCAACCTGAAGTGGAAAACGGCTTTGTCCAACTGGGCCTGGCCGATGAGCTGATCCGCGCCGTCAGCGACCTGGGCTACACCCAGCCTACCGCTGTGCAACAGCAAGCCATTCCCCTGGCCATGGGTGAGGGTGCCGATGCCAATGGCTTTATTGACCTGATGGTCTCCAGCCAGACCGGCTCGGGCAAGACCGCAGCCTTCCTGCTGCCCGTGCTGCACACCCTGGTGCAGCAACGCGCCCAGGCCGATGCCGAAGCCAAGGCCGAATTCGACCGCCTGTGCGCCGAAGCCGCAGCCCGCGGTGAGCCCGCTCCCAAGCGTGCCAAGCGCAAGGACCCGACCAACGCCCGCAACTTCAAGGCAGCCGTGCCCGGCGCCCTGGTGCTGTGCCCCACGCGTGAGCTGGCCCAGCAGGTGGCGCATGACGCCATCGAACTGGTCAAGCACTGCCGCGGCATCCGCATTGCCAACGTGGTGGGCGGTATTCCCTACCAGCTGCAAATCGCCAAGCTGCAAAACGCTGACCTGGTGGTGGCCACGCCTGGCCGCCTGCTGGACCTGCAGCGCTCGATGCAGATCAAGCTGGATAAGGTGCAGTTCCTGGTGGTGGACGAAGCCGACCGCATGCTGGATCTGGGCTTTGCCGACGACCTGGCCGAAGTCAATGCACTGACCGCACAGCGCAAGCAGACCATGATGTTCAGCGCCACGTTCGCCCCCCGCATTCAGCAGCTGGCCATGCGTGTGATGCACGAAGGCGGCGCGAATGTGAAGAAGATCACCATCGCCACGCCTCAGGAAAAGCACGCCAACATCAAGCAGGCACTGTTCTGGGCTGACAACATGCAGCACAAGCGCAAGCTGCTGGACCACTGGCTGCGTGACGCTTCCATCAACCAGGCCATCGTGTTTGCTTCCACCCAGGTGGAGTGCGACGGCCTGGCCAACGACCTGCAGCAAGACGGTTTCTCCGCCGTGGCCCTGCACGGTGCGCTGAGCCAGGGTCTGCGCAATCGCCGTCTGATGGCGCTGCGCAACGGCCAGGTGCAAGTGCTGGTGGCCACCGATGTGGCGGCACGCGGCATTGACGTGCCCACCATCACCCACGTGTTCAACTACGGCCTGCCCATGAAGGCCGAAGACTACACCCACCGCATTGGCCGTACCGGCCGTGCTGGCCGCGAAGGCGTGGCTGTGACTTTTGCCGAATTCCGCGACCGTCGTCGCGTGTTCGACATTGAAGGCTACACCCGCCAGCAATTCAAGGCCGAGACCATTCCCGGCATGGAACCCCAGCAACGCTTCCCGGCAGCGGGTGAGCGTGACGGTCGCCGTGGCGGTGGTGGTGGCCGTGGCGGCTTTGGTGGTGGTCGCAGTGGCGACGGTTATGGCCGCAAGCAAGGCTTTGGCGATCGCGGTGGCTTCGGCGGTGGCCGTGACCGTGGTTTTGGCGGCGATCGTGAACGCAGCTTCGGTGGCGACCGCGGTGGCTTTGGTGAGAACCGTGGCTTTGGTGGCGGCGAGCGCCGCAGCTTCGGTGGTGATCGTCCGGAGCGCAGCTTTGGCGGTGAGCGCGGCGGTTTTGCTGGCAACGACCGTGGCGGCGAGCGTCGCAGCTTCGGTGGCGATCGTCCGGAGCGCAGCTTTGGCGGTGGCCGTGACCGCGAAGGTTTTGCACCACGTGGCGACAGCCGCGGCTTTGGTGACTCCCGTGGTTTCGGCGGCAAGCCGAGCGGCCCCAAGCCTTACGCTCCGCGTGACGGTGCTGGCCGTGGCGGCAAGGGTTTTTCGCGCAACGAACGTTGAGCATTTGCGGACTCCTGCGGCAGGATCGTTAAGATACGAACTTGCTACAGGAGGAGTTCCAAAAATGAAATTGACCCAGATTGCCGTGATGGCCGCTGCTTTTGCTCTGGCCGGTTGTGCAGCCCTGCAACCCCAGGACCCCATGGCCAAGGATGCGGCGCCCTATGTGGAGACGCCAGACTACGACTACGCCCTGGTCTGCGATCTGCGCCACGACGATCTGCGTAAATGCGAGGCCACGCTCAAGCAACTGTGCGGCGACCGAGGTTTCCTGGACCTGCGTATTCGCCCATTGCGCGAACCAGGTAGCGCTACGGAAAGCTCCACGCACCGGCTGCTGCAAGTGCAGTGCAAGGCGCGTAGCTGAGCTTGATCTACCCGCAACGGGCACCATGGAAATGCCATGGTGCCCGTTGTCATTGTGGGCTTATTACAATGCGCCCATCGTCGCGGCCGGAGTCAGCGCAGTGCTCGCGCACCAACACCGCTTGTGACTGAATGAATGAGTACGCCAACCGGCCTTGCCGGATGGCCTGCATGGCGGGTGACGCCAGGCACACCCCAATCACCAAAGGAATTCCATGAGCCTCAAATGCGGCATTGTGGGCCTGCCCAACGTCGGCAAGTCCACCCTGTTCAACGCCCTGACCAAGGCCGGCATCGCCGCCGAAAACTACCCCTTCTGCACCATCGAGCCCAATACCGGTGTGGTGGAAGTGCCGGACCCCCGTCTGGACCAGCTGGCCCAGATCATCACCCCCGAGCGCATCGTGCCGGCGATTGTGGAGTTTGTGGACATTGCTGGCCTGGTGGCCGGTGCTTCCAAGGGCGAAGGCCTGGGCAACCAGTTCCTGGCCCATATCCGCGAGACCGATGCCATCGTCAACGTGGTGCGCTGCTTTGAAGACCCCAACGTGATCCACGTGGCCAACAAGGTGGACCCGATTGCCGACATCGAAGTCATCCAGACTGAGCTGTGCCTGGCCGACCTGGCCACGGTGGAAAAAGCGCTGAACCGCTACAGCAAGGCCGCCAAGTCGGGCAACGACAAGGAAGCCGCCAAGCTGGTGTCCCTGCTCACCCCCATCCAGGCTGTGCTCAACGAAGGCAAGCCCGCACGCATCGTGCCGGTCTCCAAGGAAGACGCCCCCCTGCTCAAGCAGTTCTGCCTGATCACGGCCAAGCCCGCCATGTTTGTGGGCAATGTGTCCGAAGACGGTTTCGAGAACAATCCGCTGCTTGATAGCCTCAAGGCCTATGCCGACGCACAAGGTGCGCCGGTGGTGGCCATCTGCGCCAAGATCGAAGCCGAAATGTCGGAGATGAGCGACGAAGACCGTGACATGTTCCTGCAAGAGCTGGGTCTGCAGGAACCTGGTCTGAACCGCCTGATCCGCGCTGGCTTCAAGCTGCTGGGCCTGCAAACCTACTTCACCGCCGGTGTGAAGGAAGTGCGCGCCTGGACCGTGCCCGTGGGCGCCACCGCACCCCAGGCCGCAGGCGTGATCCACGGCGACTTCGAGCGTGGCTTCATCCGTGCCCAAACCATTGCCTTTGACGACTTCATCCAGTTCAAGGGCGAGCAAGGCGCCAAGGACGCCGGCAAGATGCGCGCCGAAGGCAAGGAATACATCGTCAAGGACGGCGATGTGCTGAACTTCCTGTTCAACGTCTGATGCTCTGCAGCTGGCTCTGGCGCAAGAGCCAGCTGTTTGGGGTCGCTTTCTCGCGCGCCCCAGCCAGTGATTCACCATGAGCGCTCTCGCTGATTATCAGCAACTGTCTGTCGAGACCGGCATCGCCTTGCCGGTCTTGTTGCGCGATTTTCTGGCCTCCGGTCTGACGGTCTATGGCCCCGATTGGGCGTCCACCTGGCGCCAGCGTTATCTGCAGCAGCCGCCGTTGCTCCTCAGCTTCTGGGATTTCGAATGGCTTCCCGCTCAGGAGAGCAGGGCCGTGATTCAGGAGTGGCTGAATCCCGCAGCCCAACAGGGCCAGCGCTTTTTGCCCTTTGCCCAAACGGGGGCTGGCGATGCCTGGTGTCTGGTCCCCATGGAAGGGGGCAAGGTTGGCGTGGCCTTGGTCTGGCATGACGCTGCTGAAAGCCGTCTTGACTATCAACGCTTTGCCGACTTTGTCTACGCGGGTTTTCTGAACACTTTTGCCGATCTCAGCCATGGGCCCGAGGACTTCTCGCCTGCTCAGATCCAGCAGTCCTTGCAGGCTGATGTGGCACAGGCCACGCGGTATATGGAGGAAGAGCCGGCGGCTTATCTGCAGGCCTGCAGCCGTCGTCTTTTGGTGCAAAGAGCATTCAAAGATGGCCCACGGGCACAGTCTCGGCAAGTGGCTTCGCTGCTGTCACAACATGAGCTGGAGATGGCGCTGCAGAAGCTGGTCGTTCCGAAGATGACTTTCCCGGTGCTTGCGCGCTGGGAGATCGCGAGCGAGGAGGCGCCATCTGCAGCCCCCGACTGGCGTAGCTATGCCCAACTGCCTGGGCAGAAAATTGCCGCCATCAAGGCCTATCAGCATACCTATGGCGTGAGTTTGAGCGAGGCCAAGGCTGCGGTAGACCACTACATCGCCGACCTGCAGCACCCGCTGAATTAGCAGCGAGGAGAGCACTGACATTGGCGTGTCTAGCAGGGCCGTGAAGGTCTGCTTACAGCGTCTTTTTCTGTACGAAGTACTCGGTGCTTTCAGAGCAGCCCTGCATGCAGTTATGCGGGCCATCGCATCGCAGTATCTGAGCCTATGCCCTTTGCATGGGGCGAACAGGCAATGCCACCCTTGGATCGATCACGGCAGGGAAGTATGTCTGTGCTGTACTGCCCATCATAAAAATGTCACAACTTGCTACTAGCATTCGCTCACTCCCTTAAGAGTGGTGCTGGAGAACCTTGTGTCTTTCTCGGTGTTGGGTTGGCGTTCGCGTGTCTACGGCAGCGTTCGCGGTGACATTGCGGGGAGCTGAGGGTGGAGCGCTCTGGAGCGGGCCGTTGGATTCCTGGGGTTGCCATGGTCTGCATGCAGTGTGCATGGGCAGGGGCAGCACCGCAGACAAATAGCTTTCCCATGCAGACTTCGCGCATTCCGCATTCTCAAGGTTTGACAGCCCCGGCGGATGGAGTTTTCGACTTTGACATTGCCGCTCAACCGCTGGCTGTCGCGTTGCATCAATACGGTGAGATCTCAGGGCAGCCGGCGCTGTTCGATGCCAGCATGCTTGCCGGGCGTATTTCTTCGGCGGTGCAGGGGCGCTTTACGGCCGGGCAGGCGCTGAGTCAGTTGTTGGCGCGAACGGGGCTGAAGGCCGAGCGTTTGAGTTCCGAGTACGGCGAGACCTATGTGCTCAAAGCCATCGCAGCGGCAGAGTCGCCAAGCGTGGTTGGCATGCTGGAGCGTTTACGGACAAACGCCTATGCGGCCCGGATTCAGCAAAGTATTTTGCGGACCTTCTGCGCCGATGCGCGCACCGCGCCGGGCAACTATGGTGCGCTGTTTCGATTCCAGCTGGACAGCGAAGGCCAGGTGTTTGCACCGCGTGTGCTGGATGGCAGCGGTGACGCACAGCGCGATGCCCTGCTGCTTGCCGCCTTGCGTGGCCTTCAACTGGGCAGTGCACCGCCAGCCGAGGTGGTGCAGCAGCCGTTGACCATGCTGCTGGTGCCTGACGAGCCGGGTGCTGCAAGCTGCGGGTCGTTACCGGGAGGGCACTGAGAATGTCGGGTGAAGCGCAACCAGTTTTGCTGGACTATCTCAACAAGAGCTATGCCAGCCTCAAGCGGCGCCTGACGTTGGTGCTGGGCAATGCCGATCTGGCCAGCGATGCACTGCATGACACCTGGATCCGGGTCAAAGACAAAGATGACCGTCGATTGATTGAGCAGCCCGGAGCCTATCTGATGCGTGTGGCAACCAATATTGCGGCCGATATTCAGCGAAGACAGCGCCGCTCCTTGTCGGGCGATGAGGTGGATGCGCTCTTGGCGGAAATGGAAGACCCCGCTCCTTGTCCGCAGCGCACGGCCGAGGCACGCTCGGACCTCAATGCCTTGACACAGCTCATGGCCTTGATGCCGGAGCGCCGTCGCGTCATTTTGGTGATGGTGCATTGGGAAGGGGTGGCGCAAAAAGAGGTGGCCAGCCGCTTGGGCACTTCTCTGCGCACGGTCGAGTACGAGCTGCGGCGCGCCCATGATGTGCTGGATGCACATATGGACTCCTTGGGGCTGAAATAATTGCGGTTTTTCTGACCGCGGTTCGTTGCAATTGCATGGGCAGGAGCAAAAGCGTCAGCGACGCAATGGCGCGCGCTTTTGCAGGACTCCGTATTGCACCGAACAGCGCTGGCAGCCAGACATCACACCATGAAGACATCTGCAAACAATCGGGACGCCGCGCGCCAAATGCTGCTGCAGCAGGCTTGGCAGTGGCTGCGTTTGCTGCATTCTGGTGTTGCCAAGGCCGAGGATGCCCAGGGCTTTCGGCAATGGGTGCGGGCCAGTGAAGCGCACCAAAGCGCTTACCAAGAAGCCAAGCGCCGTTGGGACAGTTTGCACAATCCTGCAGGAGCCTTGCTGCAGAACCAAGCGGATTTCGTGACAGTTTATGAGCGCAAGCTGCATGGGCGCCGTGCTTTCCTGGGAGGCATCGCCACCACCGCAGCAGTGGCGTTGCTCGCTGTCAATTATTCGCCTTGGGGTCTGTGGCCAACCTCCACCGAGCTGAGGGCCGATTACCGGACGGGAACAGGCGAGCAGCGCTCCATCGCGCTGAACGAGCATATTCACCTCACCTTGAATACCCGCAGCAGTGCGAGCCCGCAGATCAAAGAGGGTGGGGTCATAGGTCTGGAGCTGTTCAGCGGTGAGGCAGCGATTGAGCTGGCCGCCCTGAGCACCCCTTTCTTTGTGCGGGCGGGTGCGGGCAGCGTGAGTGCGGAGTCCGGGCAGTTTGAGGTTCGTCATCTGGCCCAGCAGGTATGCGTGAGTTGCATTGCAGGCGGTGTGCATCTGTCTCACCCCATGGGCAGCAGGACGCTGCAGGCCAATGAGCAAGTCATGTATGACGCGGGCTCTGTCACCAGCGTCAGCAGCGTGGACCCTCAGGCACTTTCATCCTGGCGGCGCGGTTTGCTGGTGTTCAAGCGGACGCCTTTGGGTGATGCCTTGGACGAGATCAATCGCTATCGCCCTGGGCGAGTCGTACTCGTCAATGCTGCTGCGCGCGAGAAAAATGTGACCGGCAACTTTGCCATCGCCTCGCTGGATCTGGCGCTCGTACAGCTGCAGCATGTGTTCGGTTTGAAAGCGCGTTCCTTGCCGGGCGGGCTGCTGGTGCTGAGTTAATCCGGACCAGCCATGGTCCTGGGGCAAGACGTGTTGGGGTTTTGCAGGAATTTTGCTGAAACGCTTGCGGGTTTACGTTGAATAGTTCGTTGTAGCCATATCGGGGGAGGCTTTGTTGTACATGCCTGTGTGCGCAGCATGTCTTCTCCCATGGATATGGCTGGCCGCAATGGAAGGACAGCCAAACGGTGTCGACTAACCATTGGGCAGAACCTAGATGAACACACGCGCAAGCAGCAAGGACCACTCCATTCAACGCACCAGCCAGCTTGTGTTTCGGCGGGGGCCCATCGCTCAGGCCATTGCGCTGGCCTTGCTGGCAGGCACCACGGGCGTGGACGTCTGCGCACAAACCGCCTTCAGCCCCGGCTGGTTTGCTGCAAAAGGCGCGGTGCAAAGCACGGCGGCACAAACCGGCATGTTGCCCAATGGCCTGCCTGCCATGTCTTCGAGCAGTCCGGGCGCACAGCAGAAAAAAGCCAACGACCAGTTGGTGCGCTCCATCACCAACCTCAATCTGGCGGCACGCGGCATTGCGGCGCAGCAGGCAGCCCAGGCTGCTGCGCGTGCGGCGGCATTGGCCGCAGGTGGTGGTGTGTCCGATGGCCTGTCCGAAGGCGGCCTGAAGATTGACAGCAACAGCCTCACCGCAGGCTGGATCAATGCCAACGCGCCCAAGCAGACCACGGCCGACGGCAAAACCCATGTGGCCATCGAACAAACGGCGGACAAGGCCATCTTGAACTGGGAGAGCTTCAACGTGGGCAAGAACACCACGTTGGAGTTTTTGCAGCAAAAAGACTGGGCCGTACTCAACCGGGTGAATGATCCGAACGCACGGCCCTCGCAGATCCTGGGACAGATCAAGGCCGACGGCACGGTGCTGATCGTCAACGCCAACGGCATCATCTTCACCGGCTCCAGCCAGATCAACACCCGAAACCTGGCGGCTGCAGCCGTGGGCATGTCGGATGCACAGTTCAAGAAAGGCCTGTTCAGCGATGCCCAGGGGACTGGTCATATCCCCACGTTTGCCAACGATCTGAGCAGCAATGCCAGCAGCTTCAGCCATGGCGCGGCCACGGCCGATGTGGTGGTCGAGGCGGGTGCCCGGCTGCAAACCCATCAGCCGTCCAGTGTGACCGAAGGTGGCGGCTATGTGCTGCTGCTGGGCCGCGAGGCACACAACAAGGGCGAAATCATCACCGCAGGCGGCCAGACCGTGCTGGCAGGTGGCGATGCCTTTGTGATCAAGCGCGGCCAGGGCTCGGACGCCAACCAGAACGCCACCACACGCGGCAATGTAGTGAATGCCTTGCAGCAAGCGGGTTCGACGGCGGGCCTGGTGCGCAACACCGGCCTGATTCAAGCCAGCACGGGGGACATCACGCTCACCGGGCGCGACGTCCGCCAGCAAGGCGTGGCGGTGGCCACGACTTCGGTGAATACCCGTGGCACGGTCCATCTGAACAATGCGCCCGGCGATGCCACTGGCCGCATCACGCTGGATAAAGACAGTGTGACCACGGTGCTGCTCGACGAAAGCGTATCCACTGCACTTGATGCCCAGCGCGAGGCGCTGATCAAAGACTCCGACAAAGCCGGTGACGGCGTGCAGCACCGGCGCGACCAGTCACTGGTGCTGATCGACAGTGCCGGCAGTGTCGATTTCCGCAGCGATTCGCTGACCCTGGCCACCGGAGGCCAGATTCTGGTGAATGCCAAGGCCGCCGAGGTGGCTCAGGGGGCCACCATCGATGTCTCGGGCGCCCTGGGCGTGCGTGTGGCCATGGAGTCCAACAATGTGCTCATCAATACCCAGGGCAATGAGCAGCGCGATGCCTCGGTCAACCGCGATACCAAAAACCTCAACAACAAGAACATCTGGGTGGACCGGCGCGATCTGGTGTTCGTGCCCGCAGGCACCAATGGCTACGAGACCGATCGCTGGTACACCGCAGGCGGTTTGCTGGAGGTGGGGGGCTATCTGGGCATCAGCGGCCACGGGATTGGCGAATGGATGGCCCAGGGCGGCACGGTGCAGTTTGCGGGCGGTCAGGTCCACACCCACCAGGGCAGCCTGATCAACCTGGCAGGCGGCACGCTGGATGTGCAGACCGGCTATGTGAACCAGACCTATCTGAAGGGCGCAGACGGTCGCATCTACAACGCTTCCACCGCCCCGGGCGACTTGCGCTACACCGGCTTGTACCAGGGGTTCGAGTCCACCCATGCACGCTGGGGTGTGACGGAAACCTATGCCTCGCCGCTGATTGCACCGGGCCGACGTCTGGAAAACGGCTACACCGTGGGCCGTGATGCGGGCAGGCTGGTGATTGCCACGCAGGGCGCCCAACTGGAGGGCACTGTCGATGGCAGCGCTTTCCAGGGCGAGCGCCAGATACGGGGCCGTGACGCAGCATTGGACGGATACCGGCAGGCCCAAACGGCGGTGGCACAGCGTGGCCAGCTCATCATCGGTGCCTTGACCCCTGTGTATGACACGGGCACCAAGGGCTTGCGTGAGTCGCCCGCAGCGGTGATGTCGGATATCACCTTGGGTGGTCAGCCTGGGGCTGGCACACATCTGGATGCGGCCTGGATCAATGCCCAGAATCTGGGCGCCTTGCAGGTCTATGCCAAGGGCCAGATCACCGTGGGAGAGGCCTTGCAGGTCACCCAGGAAGGGCAGATCGCGCTGCATGCCAGCGATGTGGCGGTAGAGGCCAATCTCACGGCGCGTGGCGGCAGCATCCAGCTGGGCGACATGGTGGCGCAGCATGTCAACACTGGCTGGAAAGAGCAGTCCATGGGCGGCGTGGCGGCCAATGGCTACACCCGGCAGGTGGTGGTGGGTCAGGGCGTGACGCTGGACGCCCGCGGTCTGTGGAGCAACCAGGCCCTTGATGCGGACAACAGCAGCCTGCCTTTTGTGAATGGCGGCCGTGTGGTGCTGCGCAGCTCCGGCGACGTCAAGCTGGGCGAAGCCAGCCGCATCGATGTGTCTTCGGGGGCCGCGCTCAACGTCAAGGGCAAGCTGGGTGGCGGAAAAGGCGGCGATGTGACGCTGGCGGCCGGTATTCCTGCGGAAGGCATCAGTGGCGCCAAGCAGCTGGTGCTGGAGGGCGAGCTGCGGGGGTACGGCGTCAAGGGCGGCGGCACCATGCTGCTGCAGACCGGGGAGGCCGTGGTCATAGGTGGCCAGGTGAATGGCAGCAATGGCTTGCTGTTGGACACAGGCCTCTTCCAGCAAGGTTTTTCGCATTACGAGGTGAATGCGGCGGGTGGGCTGACGGTGGCCGAAGGCGCCAAGCTGGAAGTGGCCATGCCGGTGCTGCGTCTGGATGCGACGAAAGCCCAGACCAGCATGACGGGGGCCGATCCCTCTCAAGTGCTCGAAGTCTGGGAGCCCGCACTGTTTGCAGAAGACCCGGCTCGCCAGCAGATGAAGCAGCGTGCCGGTGCCAGCCTGGCGCTGAACGCTGGCTCCGTGGCCCAAGCGGCGGCGCTGCTGGTTGGCAAGGGGGCCGAGGTGAAGGTCGATCCCGGTCAAAGCATCCGCTTGAGCGGCAATGCACAGATCACCATTGAGGGGGAACTGAAGGCACATGGGGGGCGCATTGCGGTGTTGAGTGGCGACCTGGGATCTGGCAATGATCTGAACCGCCCGGCCGGCATGCCCAATGCGCGCTCGCTGTGGATTGGTGAGCATGCCGTGCTCGATGTGTCCGGCCAGGCCCATACCGCCCTGGATGGCAATGGCCGTCCCTATGGCGTGGTGCAAAGCGGCGGCAGCATAGAGCTGGGTGCCAAATACAGCCTGGAGTCACGCAATGTCGACGCCATAGACGCTTTCCTTGTGGTCAAGAAGGGCGCGGTACTCAATGCTTCGGGCGCCAGCGGACTGGTGTATGTACCAGGCCTGGGCGATATCTCCCTGGCCGGCAATGGCGGGACTATTGCGCTGAGTGCAGCCAACGGCCTCTTCATTGATGGGCAGCTCTCGGCCCATGCCGGCGGAGCAAGTGCCAAGGGCGGAACGCTGGCCATCAATTTGGAAACACCGGTTTACCTGGGCGTTGAACGCTTCAGCAAAAAAGGCGCCGCCGTTGATGATGCCGTGCGCGTGCCGCGTGAGCTGGTGATCGAGCAGGTATTTGGCGGCAGCGGGCTGGATGACAGCGTGCAGGCAGGCCAGATGCACAGCAGCCTGGTCTATGGCAAGGCACGTTTTGGCGTGGACACGATCCAGGCAGGCGGTTTTGACACTGCCGCGCTGTATGCCAACGGCCTGCTGAGCTTCGATGGTGACATTGATCTGCACATGAAGCAGGCCCTCTATCTCACGGCCAGCAGCATGGGCCTCTCGACCCAGGCCGCTCGCGACAGCCAGGTGCATCTGAGCGCAGCTTATCTGCGCCTGTCGGGCTCCGTCCGCCGCGAGATCGATGGCTCCATCATGCCGAACCCGGTGTTTGGCTCCGGCAACGTCAATGCCGGTGGAGGCTTGCTGGGCGTGCCGCTGTTGGCCAAAAATGCGCACCTGCAACTTGAAGGCAGCATGGTCGATATCGTGGGGGAGCTTGGCTTTGGCGCGAGGGGCAGCATCGTGCTCAACGGGCCGACCAATCTGGCCGTGGAGCGCGACGCCTTCGGCACGGTGCGCATCGCCAGCCAGGGCGATCTGCGCCTGCGCAGTGCCAGCCTGTATTCGCCGAGTGACACCACGCTGGCGGCAGCGCAAATCTACGGCGAGGGCAATGTCATTGTCGGCCTGGTGAGCAAGCCCAACCAGTGGGGCAATCTGGTGCGCTCTTACGATACGGAGCGCCGGCTGGATATCGAACGCATAGGTACGGCCTTGCCTGCCATGCCTTACAACGTGTTTGGCGATATGGTGTTTGCGGCGGCCACCATCAACCAGGGCGGCGTGTTGCGCGCTCCACTGGGCTCCATCACCTTGGGAGAGGCTGGCAGCAACGGCTATACGGGCATCGTCAATCTGCTGCCTGGCAGCATCACCTCGGTCAGTGCCAAGGGCTTGGTCATGCCCTATGGCGGCACGGTCGACGGTCTGATCTACAACTACAACGGCAAGGACGCCACCTATGTGGGCATAGGCCGAGAGCCCCGTGTGGAATTCAAGACGCATGCGCTGAATGCGCAGGAGGGCGCCTTGATCGATCTGTCGGGCGGAGGGGAGCTCACCGGTGCCGCCTTCTTGCAAGGCCGTGGTGGCTCCACCGATGCCCGCCTTTACCCGCTGGTGCAAATGGCCGAAGGCGGCTTTGTGCTGCCGGGCCTGGCCACCAACCCGGTCTACGCGATAGTGCCGGGCGCCCAGGCCGGCTATGCGCCCGTAGCCCCCGAAAAGGGCGCGGGCGACCCGGCCATAGGCCGCCAGATCACGATTGGCGAGGGCGTGCCCGGCCTGCCGGCCGGCACCTATACGCTGCTGCCTTCCTCCTATGCCTTGCTGCCGGGAGCCTTCCGGGTGGAGCTCAACGGCCTGGCCAGCAGCAAGGCCGCCTTTGGCAGCACCACGGCCATGCGCAATGGCTCCTGGAGCACCTCGGCGCAGCTGGGCATTGCCAATACCGGCTACAGCGATGCGCTGCCGACCCAGGTCATCCTGACGGCGGCAGACACGCTGCGCACCTACTCGCAGTACAACGAAACCAGCTATGCCGAATTTGCGCTGCAGCAGGCCGCCCGCGAAGGCGCTCCGGCACCGCTGCTGGAGCGCGATGGCAAGGCGCTGAACCTGACGTTGAGCGCTCCAGACATGACAGGCTCGCTCGGGCTGCCGCAACTGCGCTTCGCGGCCCAGGTGCTGGGCACGCCGGCTGCCGAGGGCAAGGGGACGGTGTTGCGTGTGCAGGGCGCCACAGACTTCGAAATACTGGCGCAGGGCGCCGCACCCACGGCAGGTTTCACCGGTATTTCGGTGCATGCCGACATGCTCAACCAGGTGGGCGCATCGCGCATGGAAATCGGCGGTGCGCTGGGCTCGAGCTATCTCGACCCCCAAACCGGCTCGCTGCAACGGGCCAATACCATCACGGTCGGTGGCGCTGGCACGCACAACATCGTTGTGCGCAGCGGGGCCCAGCTGCGAGCGGCCGATGTGTTTCTCATGAGCGGGCGCACCGATGGCGGCATCACCCTGGAGCAGGGAGCCAGCATCAACACCTTGGGCAAGGGGCGCACAGGCTACGGTGCCGAGCAAGGCTATATCTACCAGCCGGGCCCCGTCTCCGTGCTGGCCGTGTCCAATAGCCAGCTGGATCTGCTGGCGCCGGCAGCGCCCAACCCCAATGACCCGGGCGTTGGTGCAGGTGCCATCGAACTCGGGGTTTGTGCTGCAAGCGTGGGCTGCAGCGGCGAAACCCGCCTGTACTCCGAAGGCACCATCGCCACGGCCACCGACAACCGCTTTGTGCTGGGTGACGCCGTGCGCTATGGCACACGCAATCTGTCGCTGGCGTTGGGGGGGGTCAACATCGGCAGTGTCCAGGCACTGGAGCGTGCGGCTGCCCGCGCTGCCTTGCCTGCCGGCATGGTGCTGAATCAGCAGGTGCTGGACCGCCTGATGTTGGGTGACACCAGCGCCGGGGCCCCAGCGCTGGAAGCGCTGTCGCTCACGGCCCGCGAATCGGTGAACTTCTTCGGCGATGTCACCCTGTCCACCTATGGCGTTGATGGAAAGTCGGCCCTGCAACGCCTGGTGCTGGGCACGCCAGCCATCTATGGATATGGCGCTGCAGATGATGTGGCACGTATCCATACCGACACGCTGATCTGGACCGGCGCGCGTACGCCTGCTGGCAGCATCGTGGCCGGTGGCCCCGGCACAGGCCAAGGCAAGCTGGTGGTCGATGCCCGTGAAATCGTCTTTGGCTACGGACCCAAGACCCGGCCCGACACCGTGCGCGACCATGACAGACTGGCGCTGGGCTTTGCCAGCATGCACCTGAATGCCAGCGAGCGCGTGACCGCGACCCACAAGGGCTCGCTGGCGTTCTATGCATCGCAGGGTGCCTGGGATCCCATGGCCAAGGCCTATACCCGCAGCGGCGGTGATTTGTTCATCAGCACGCCGCTGCTGACCGGCACGGCAGGTTCGATCAACAAAATCACGGCCGGTGGCGACATCCACGTGAGTGGCAGCGGAGCGGTGGCTCCCGACAATGCCACCTTGGCCGCAGCCCTGGGCGCCGAGCTGGCCTTGGACAGCAAGGGCGGCAAGCTGGTGCTGGATACGGCCGTGCTGCTGCCCAGCGGCAAGCTCAGCCTGTCCGCGCAGAACGACCTGGTTTTGGACGCAGGCGCGCAGCTGGATCTTGCCGGCCGCAAGATTGACTTCTTCGATGTCAGCAAATACAGCTGGGGCGGTGACGTGGCGCTGCAAAGCCGGGCGGGCAGTGTGGTGCAGGCGGATGCCTCGCGTATCCAGCTCTCTGCGGAGCACAACCGCGCCGGCAAGCTGGCGGCCGTGGCTGCCCAGGGCCGCATTGCATTGGATGGCCAAATTGATGGCCGCAGCAGCGGTCACTACGACGCGGGCGGCACCCTGGTGCCGTATCTGGCGGGCCGTATCGATCTGTACGCCCAGACCATTGATGATTTTGCGGGCCTTAACCACAGGCTGACCGCAGGTGGCGTCATCGGTGGCCGCAGCTTCCGGCTGGGGCAGGGTGATCTGAGCCTGGGCAGCGAACTCCAGGCCCATGAAATCAATGTCTCGCTGGACCAGGGGCAACTCACCGTCAACGGCCGCATCGACGCCAGCGGCGAGCAGGCCGGCAGCATTCGTCTGTCAGCCAAAAATGGTGTGAGCCTGGGTGGTGCCGCCGTGCTCGATGCCAGAGCCAGCGTGCTGCGCGTGGACAGCTATGGCAAGCCTATCGAGGCACCGAATCGGGCAGTGATCGAAATAGACTCCGGCACAGGTCTGCTCTCCATTGCCAGCGGCGCACGCATGGACTTGCGCGTGGCAGGCAGCGCGCAGAACTTCGGCACCGTGGCTTTGAATGCCCCGCGCGTGGGCAGCAACGACGTGGCCATTGATGCGGCGGGCACGGTGGCCATCACGGGTGCCAAATCCATCCAGGTGAATGCCTTCATCACCGACAACAAGGCTGCGCCGGGCACCGAAGCCACCACTGACAGCAAGAGCTACCAAACCGTTGACCAGGATTACCTGAACCGCTTGAACGATGACAGTCGCAACTTCATCAATGCGGCACTGGCCAATGGCACGCTCATGCAAGGCAAGTTGGCTGGCCTGCGAGCCTATAGCGAACAGTTTCACCTGCGCCCTGGCGTGGAGGTGGTGGCCGACTTGCTGGTCAATCCGGATGGCAACTTGCATGTCGATGGCGACATCGACCTTTCGGGCCACCGCTATGCCAGCGTGAATCCGCATACGCAGCGGACCTCGGTGTACGGCTCGGGCGAGGCCGGTGCCCTGGTGCTGCGCGCAAAGGGCGATCTCGATGTGTTTGGCAGCATCAGCGACGGTTTTGACGGCAGCCGCCTCAAACCCTCGTTCGACAGCGTGGGCTGGGTGCTGACCAAGGGCCGGCAGCCATGGGCCTCCGATGTGGTGGTGCCGCGCGACGGCATGGTCACGCTGGATGCCGGCACGGTGTTCAACTCCGGCAAGGTGCTGAACTACGCGCTGCCCATCAATGCCATGCAAATGGCCGCGGGCACGCTGCTGCCGGCCAAGGCCTCGTTGGCGCAACCGCTGTCGCTGGCGCGGGGCACGGTGTTGAGTGCGGCCGTGTATGGTGCCAATGGGCAGTTGCTGTATGCCGCCGGCAGCGTTTTGGCCGATGCGGTGACGCTGCCTGCCCAAGCGCAGCTGGATGCCGGTTTCCGCCTGCCAGGGGCCGCGCAGATCGCCGCCATGACCTGGCCGGCCGGCGTGGCCCTACCGGCACCACCTTCGGGCAATGCCGTGGTGCTGTCCAGTGCGATCGACTTGAAAAAAGGCGCTTTCATTCCCAGCGAAACCGATGTCAAGTTACCCGGCGGTGTGGACAGCGTGGATCTGCGCCCGCGTGATGCCCAGGGCAACCAGGGCCGCATCTGGGCACTGGCGCCGATGCTGGCAGCGGGCTCGCAGTCCTTCGATATCAGCCTGGTGGCAGGGGCGGACATGGCTGCGGCCGATCGCCTGGCGAGCTTGCCGGGAGGCACTGGCCACCTGCGTCTGTCCGATATGCACTACGGCATGGGGGGCGAGCGCTCCCCTGTGCCTGGTACGGGAACCCCCGCTGTCTATCGCTGGGGCAGTGGCGCCAATGATCTCGTTGACCTCTGGGGCATCTCCTGGGAAGACTTGGGTGTGTTTGGGGTGGACCCGGGCACCATCATCACGGACGAGCAGTTGGTGACGCTGCGCAGCCTGCTAGGACTAGGCCCCAACAGTTCGTCGAAGGACTTCAACGATCAGTTTGAAGGCAGGATCATGGTGGAGACGGTCAGCGAAGGCCAAGCACCGGATTACGCCTATATGGTCAAACCGGCGCGCGAGCAATTGCCCAGCGTGGTGCGTACGGGCACGGGCGATCTGCGACTGGTTTCCGCCAAGGATATTGCCACCAGCTCGCTGTTTGGCGTCTATACGGCGGGCACGCCCTCGGCCTCGCTGGCCGCAGCAGGTGCTGCCGATCCCTATAACCAGCCCCGTGCGGTGTTCAAGGGCTCGGTACTGGGTGACTTCGGCGGTGCGTTCGAAAGCCTGGTCAACGGGAGCAGCGACAGCCTCTACCAGGCCTGGTATCCCGAAGCCGGCGGCAATCTGCTGCTGCGTGCGGGCGGCAATATCAGCGGCGACACCATAGGGCGTGCTACGGGCTCGTTGCGCAGCGATGCCTTGGGTTATCGCGCGGAGCGCATCACCGGGACGGCTTCCGTAGGCAACTGGTTGTGGCGTCAGGGTTCGGGCAGCGTGGCCGGTGTGGACGATGCAGCCTTGCCCACGGCCTGGTGGATCAACTTCGGCACCTATGTACCCTCGCGTACGGAAAGCTATTACAACGCGTTCACCGCCATGCCGCGCTTCACGGGGTTCACAGGTTTCGGCACCCTGGGTGGTGGCAATCTGCTGCTGGAGACCGGTGGCAACGCCGGCATGTTGCAGGCCCGTGGTGACCATGGGGCCTACTACATCAACCGCAGCGCGGGCCTGAATCTGGCGGTGGCCAGTACCGGCCGTGTGGGCAGTGATGGCAAGCTGGTGCAGACAGGTGGCGGTGATCTGGACATCCGCATAGGAGGCGGATTCAACAGCGACGCGACGCTGAATGCCTTCACCGGTGGCAATCGAGAGCAGCAGGCCAACAGTTTTGAGGTGGGAGGCACACATCGCCTGGACCTCAACGGCAGCTTCACCAATTTGCGCGGTGCCCTGCGCATGCAGGCTGGGGCAGTGGGCTCTATGGCTCTGAACTTTGGCGGTGGCGATCCCAAGGAGTCGCGCCCTTATGACGCCTTCACGGCTTCTGGCGCTTCGGCGGCCGGTGGGCCGGTGCTGGTGCTGGGTGATGCCGGCGTGCGCATTGAATCGCGTGGTGATCTGGTGCTGGGCAATGCCACCGATGCCGGCCGCGTGCCGCAGTACCACGGTGGCACGCCATTCAGTGCCAACGGCAAGTCCTATACGAGCAGCGGTTGGAGCTGGTTCTCGTTGTGGACGCCCTCCACAGCGGTGGACCTGCTGGCGGCGGGTGGGCATCTCACGCCCACGATGGCCATGTACGACGGGCACCAGCAGACGGACAGCCTCATCACCGACCTGAACTTCATGTACCCCTCGGTGCTGCGGGCTGCGGCGGCCAATGGCAATGTGTACTACGGCCTCTTCGCCAAGGCTGCAGTCATGGGGGAGAACAATGCCCCATTCCAGCCGGCCGTGACCTTGGCTCCATCGCCGGTTGCCGAGCAGTTTGTGGCCCGTGGTACCGGTCAGCTGGAGTTGCTGGCCCGGGGATCGATTTACGCGCAGGGAACGGGCTTTTCCGTTTCGGGCGCCGATCCTACCGCCTTGCCCAATCCGTTCAAACCTGGCTTTGTCGGGCGGGGCGACCCCGCATGGTTCGGTTTGGAAGTGATCCACAACGTCAGCCCCAATACCCTGGCAGCAGGCCCCATGCTGTATGGCGCAACAAATGGTGATGTGGGACAGCGCTACCCCCTGTTTGCCTTTACCCCACCCACGGCTTCCGGCCATGTTTATGCAGGCCAGGAACCTGCGCGCTACTACGCGGTGGAAGGGGATCTGGTGGGGCTGCGCTCGGGCAGCATCATCTACCGCGGCACGGGGGCCTCCACTGGCAAGCCTGGCACGCTGCCGACCTGGTATGACGGCGGTGGCGCGCTGGCCATGCGGGCCGGCCGCGACATTGTGAACTCCGGTACGGCTTTGGGCGCTTATGACAATGCAGGATTCTCCTATGGGTCTCCAAGTGGGGCGCTGGACTGGTTGACTATCGCCTACTTTGCCGACCCCTCGGCCCCCCCCAAGATTGACGTACAGGGCTTTGGCACCATGGTGGGCAACCTCATTGTGCACACCAGCGCCGACGATGTGTCTGTGGTGCAAGCAGGGCGCGACATCCGTTTCAGCAGCTTCAAGATTGCAGGGCCGGGCCTGCTCGACCTCAGCGCCGGACGCAATGTCTACATGGCCGACAAGGCCGAGCTGCGCAGCCTGGGGGCGGTGGCCAATGTGAAGCCGGGTGACCGCAGCAGCGGCGCTGCCATCTCGGTGGCGGCTGGCCTGGGTCAACATGGTGCCGATTGGGCCGCCTTCGCGGCCCGTTATCTGGACCCCGCCAATCAGGCCGATCTGGCCCTGCCCTTGGCGGACCAGCCGGGCAAGGCCGTGCGCACCTATGACGGCTCGATCA
Source organism: Acidovorax sp. (assembly GCA_031277855.1). Taxonomy (GTDB): domain Bacteria; phylum Pseudomonadota; class Gammaproteobacteria; order Burkholderiales; family Burkholderiaceae_C; genus Comamonas. Next base: position 93,965 of record JAITLO010000004.1, read on the forward strand.
CGCTGGCCCAGTGGCTGAAGCACGAGTTCGGCTACACCGGTGACGAGGCCGGCGCATCGGCCTTCGTGGCAGCCAAGCAGGTGGAGCTCGATGGCGTGCGCCGTAGCGCTTTGGCCGCCGGCGGTACGGCGGCCAACCGTGATCTGGCGCGCGAATACAAGCTCGAAAGCCAGTTGCACCTGGTGAACTGGTTGACGGAACGCTTTGGCGGAGCCAATGGCCGTGGCCTGCATTTCGATGCAGCGAGCATGGATGCCCGTAGCTTCTTTGCCGCCCTGCCGCCCGAGCAGCGCAGCGCCTTCTTGCGCAATGTCTACTATGCAGAGCTCAAGGCTTCCGGCCGCGAGTACAACGACGTGAATGGCAAGCGCCACGGCAGCTATCTGCGCGGTCGCGAAGCCATAGAAACGCTGTTGCCGTCCAAGGACGCGCAAGGTCAGACCATTGCCTATGAGGGCGATCTGACCATGTTCAGCAGCGCCCGCTACTTCATGCAGTTTGTGGACACGCCCGGAACCTGGCGCCCGCAGCCGGGCGTGAAATACCTCTCCCAGGCGGAATGGATTGCGGCCGGAAGCCCTACCTACGACACGCCCTACTACAAGATCAACGACGCAGGTATTCATACCGACTTCGGCGGCAATATCAGCTTGCTGGTGCCGGGTGGGCGCACATTGATCGGTGTGGACGGCGGTTATCCTCCGGGCGCGGGCTCCGGTGTGCTGACCCAGGGTGAGGGCGATATCAACATCTTCTCCCAGAGCAACATCCTCATGGGCCAGAGCCGGGTGTTCACCACCTTCGGTGGCAACATCCTGGCCTGGTCGGCCGCAGGCGACATCAATGCAGGCCGGGGCGCCAGGACCACGGTGGTTGCGACCCCGCAGCGGCGTGTGTATGACAACATGGGCAATGTGTCGCTGTCGCCCTCCACACCCAATACCGGCGCCGGCATTGCCACGCTCAACCCCATCCCCGAAGTGTCGCCAGGGGATATCGACCTGATCGCTCCTTTGGGCACCATCGATGCGGGTGAAGCTGGTATTCGTGTGTCGGGCAACGTCAACCTGGCCGCGCTGCAGGTGGTGAATGCCGAGAACATCCAGGTGCAGGGCAAGGCGGTGGGCATCCCCGTGGTGGCGGCCGTCAACGTAGGGGCGCTCAGCAATGCCAGCGCTGCGGCCTCGCAGGCCACGGCTGCGGCCCAGGAAGTGCTGCAGCGCGAGCGCGCCGCAGCGCGGCAGAACCTGCCCTCGGTGTTCACGGTACGGGTGCTGGGCTTTGGCAACGAGGCCATGGAGGGCGGTGAAAAACTCTCCCAACCTTCGGCCGCAACCCAGCAGCCTGCCGAAGCGCTGTCTTACAACCCCCGCAGTGCGCTGCAGTTGGTGGCTGTGGGCCAGGATGCGGACCCCAAGCAGGTGGCCCGTTTGAGCACAGAGCAGCGTCGTCAGCTACAGCAGTAAGTTGGCAGCAACAAGCTGCCCGCATACGCCCATGCCCACCCCGCGCCGCAGCGCGGAGGTGGGCATGGGCTTTTATGGGGGTGCCTGAAAGCCCGGCGGTGGCTACGTTAGTGCGGCACCACAGGGATGGGGCGGGGGGAGACCTGTACTTCGGGAGGGCGCTGGGGAAAGGCTGAGATACCGAACTGGTTGCCCATGCGGTGGCCTGTGGCCGCACGGTTGAACAGGCCGAGCTGGTTGGAAGGCCTTTGGATGATGGCTTCCGATGCCAAGGGGCTGTGGGCCTGGGGCTGGGCCGCAGTGTGGGGGCTGAGCTTGCGGGTCAGGCACTCGAATGAGGGTGGCGCACGTTGCCCGTCGACCTCGACCTCCAGGCACGATGCCGAGACATTCACCTCGGGAAGCGAAGCCTCGACGGCTTGTGCGGAGCCGGTGGTCGGCCACAGAAAAGGGGCTGCAAGCACCACCACAAGTGCGGTGGCGTGCAGCCACTGCCATGGGGTTTCTGCCGCCAGGCCTGGGGCCCTGCCGGACGACCGCACACCACAGGGGCCACGGTGTTTGACGCAATGGAGCGGCCGAGGCGCAGTCGCGCGCGAGCGGGTGTGGGCATTCATCCGGAGTACTCCGTATCGGGGATATGGCGCAGCTTGGCGCAAGGCTGGGCATTGTCCGGGCAACACAAGGCGTGTTGATGACGGTCGCTGTTTTGTCATCTGTTCCCCGGATGGCGGTCCAAGATTTTTATGAAGTTTTCGTGACAAATAGCGGTTTCGCCAACGCCCAAACGTCTAGGTATCAGGACGTGTTTTCTGTCATCTGAACACTCCACGATGGGGGTGGCCATCTGGTGGCCAGGTGGCAGATTTTGGGAATTGGGCTCATGCAATGAATGCAAAAAGAACGAGCGCTGGCCTTGTGCGGCGCAGGGCGGCAGCGGGGGTGGTACTGGCCGTGTGCGCCACGGCAGGGCCGGTGTGGGCACAGACCGCAACGCCTGACAGCGTGGCGCCACCGCAGGCCACGCGCACCGTAGATGTGATGGAGTACATCGTTCAGGGCAATACGGTGCTTGATGCCCGCGCCATCGAACAGGCCGTCACGCCTTTCCTGGGGCCTGGCAAAACCTTGAAGGACATCGAGGACGCACGTGATGCCTTGCTTGCGGCCTACCAGGCCAAGGGCTACCAGTCGGTGTATGTGGATTTGCCCGAGCAGCAGGTCACACAAGGCCTGGTGTTTTTGCAGGTCAGTGAAACCCGTGTGGGCCGCGTGCGCGTGGTGGGCTCCGCCTACAGCTCGCCGGTAGAGGTGCGCGAGCAGGTGCCTGCGTTGCGCGAAGGTGCTGTGCCTGATTTCACACAGGCGCAGCAAGAGCTGACCGAGCTCAACCGCACCGGCAAACGCCAGGTCATGCCCCTGGTGCGCCAGGGCAGCATGCCGGGCACCATGGATGTGGATCTGAAGGTGGAAGACAGCAGCCCGTGGCGCGCCAGCCTGGGCCTGAACAACGATCGCAGCGCCGACACCAAGAACCTGCGCCTGTCCGCCTCTATCGGTCACGACAACCTGTGGCAGTTGGGTCACAGTGCATCGGTCAGCGTCTTCACCACACCCGAAGACCTGGACCAGACCATGGTGTGGTCGGGCTCGTACTCCGCCCCTGTGCGTGGCACGAACTGGAGCCTGGACGCCTCGGCCTACAACTCCGACAGCAATGTCTCCACCTCGGGCGGAACCAGCGTGATCGGCAAGGGCTATGGCATAGGGCTAAAGGCCGGCTACACCGTGCCAGACAGCGGCGCCTGGTGGCACAACCTGAGCGTGGGCGTGGACTTCAAGAACAACAAAGAGTCTTTGCACTTTGGCCAGAGTCGTGACGACGTGCCACTCAAGTACGCCCCCATCACGCTGGCTTATGCGGGCTTCTATCAGGGTGAACGCCTGCAGTACGGCCTGGGGTTTTCGGTCGTGACCGGCACGCGCAGCCTGATGGGCTGGGGCAGCGACTGGAAGGCTTTTCACTACAAGCGATTCAAGGCCTCTCCGAGCTTTCAGGTGCTGAAGGCCGATTTCAACGGCAGCTATTCGCTGGCCAATGAGTCCCAATGGGGTTGGCGCTTTGCGGGCCAGCTGACCGACTCGCCACTGGTGTCGGGCGAGCAGATTGCTGCCGGCGGCGCCAACTCCGTGCGCGGCTATCTCTCGGCCGAAGCCACGGGGGATGTCGGCGCAGTGGCATCGCTGGAATGGCGTACCCACCCTTTGAGCCTGCTGGGCAACTCCGTGGAGGGCTGGCGTGCCTATCTGTTTGCGGATGCCGCCCACCTGCGGCTGCGCTCGCCCATGGCTGAGCAGCAGTCCAAGTTTTCATTGGCTTCGCTGGGTATGGGCACCAGCTTCCGCGTGGGCCAGGGGCTGAGCGTCCGACTGGACCTGGGCTATCCGCTCAAGGACGGGCCGCGCACGCGAAAGCATGAGCCTCGTCTCACTTTCAACCTCCAGGCCAGCTACTGAGCAGGCCTTGACTTACCGCTGTTCACTTTTTCTCGAGTCCTCGGAGACATCCTGTCATGCGACGTATTTTTTTCCTGATTCTCTCGGCATTGAGCGCGTTCTTGCCGAGCCTGGCCCAGGCCGCCTGGTGGCAGGCAGACTGGGCTTACCGCAAGCCCATCACCATTGATGCAGGTCCGCAGGGAGGGGCCATTGGCGCCGACGCGGGCCGCACACCCGTGCTGGTGCGCCTGCATACCGGCAACTTCAACTTTGACGGCGTCAGCGATACCGGCGCCGATCTGCGCTTTATCGCGGGCGACGACAAGACGGTGCTCAACCACCAGATCGAGCAGTTCGATCCCCTGCTGGGCATGGCCCTGATCTGGGTGGACATGCCCACGCTGCCAGCGGCCGCACCCCAGCAAATCTGGATGTACTACGGCAACAAAAAAGCCCCGGCCTCTGGCAATGGCCAGCGCACTTTCGATCCCGACTACACGCTGATCTACCACTTCGCCGAAAGCGGTGTGCCCGCGCGTGACACCACGGCCTATGGCAACCATGCGCAAACCATGACGCCTTCGGCGGAGGCCACCCTGATCGGCAGCGGTGCCATGTTGGGCAATACCACATTGGCGCTGCCTGCCTCGCCTTCGCTGGCGGTGGCTGCCGGTGGTGCTTTCACCTTCAGCGCCTGGGTGCGCCCCGAAACACTGGGGGCTCGCCAGGTGGTGTATGCGCGCCGTGATGGTGGCGGCGAGCTGGTGATTGGCGTGGATTTGGGTGTGCCCTTTGTGCAGGTCAATGGCCAGCGCAGCAACCCGGGCCAGCCCATTCAGGCTGGTCAGTGGTCGCACCTGGCCGTCAAGGCAGAAGGCCAGACCGTGACCTTGCTGGTTGGCGGCCATCCCGCTGCCACGCTGGCCACGGCCCTGCCTGCACTCAACACCTCCGCTGCACTGGGGGTGGACGCCACTGCGGGCTTTGCGCCCTTTGTAGGCGCGATCGACGAGTTGCGCATTTCCAAGGTGGCCCGCCCCGACAGCCTGCTGCTGGCCGATGCTGTCTCGCAAGGTGCCGAGTCGCGCATGACGGTGTTTGGCGCCGACGAGCAGCAGGCCGGCAAAAGCCACTTTGGCTTCATTCTGGCTGCCATGCCGCTGGATGCCTGGATCGTCGTGGCCGTGCTGGGGCTGATGATGGCTTTCTCCTGGATGATCATGATTGGCAAGGGCCGCAGCTACGGCGCCATCTCGCGTGCCAACCAGGCTTTCATGGGTTTCTTCCGTGAGGCTGCCGGCGCTCCCCTCGACAGCCTGGCTCGGGGTAACAAGGTGCCCGAGTCGGTCAAGAGCGACTCCTCGCTGTGGCGCCTGTATGCCGTGGCCATCGACGAAATGGGCCGCCGCCATGCCCGTGGCTACGACCTGAATGCGGTGTCGACGGCCACCATCGGTGCCATACGCGCCGCCATGGACGGCGTGATGGTGCGCGAGAACGAAAGCATGTCCAAGCGCATGAACTGGCTGTCGACCACCATCGAAGGAGCACCCTATGTGGGCCTGTTCGGCACGGTGATCGGCATCATGCTGGTGTTCGTGGTGGCGGCCATGGCCGGGGCCGTGGACATCAACTCGGTGGCGCCCGGCATGGCGGCCGCGCTGCTGTGTACCGCGGCCGGCCTGGGCGTGGCAATTCCCGCACTGTTTGGCTACAACTGGCTGGCATCGCGCTCGGACGCTATCGGTGCCGACATGGCGGTGTTTGTTGACGAGTTCGCCACCCGCCTTGCCGAAGAGCAGGGCGAGGGCCGCAATCTGCGGAGCGCCTGAGCCATGGCCAACGCTGCAGCCAAATTCGGCACCAAGAAACGTTCCGGGGGCATCAACATCACGCCCTTTGTGGATGTGCTGCTGGTGGTGCTGGTGATTTTCATTCTGACCAGCAATGCCAGCATTCCTGGCATCAAGGTGGACCTGCCCAAGGCCAGTGCCTCGGTGGCGCTGGAAAAGCCCAAGACCAAGGCCATCTCCATCGACAACGACGGCCGCGTGTTTCTGGATGCCTATCCGGTCACGCTGCCCGAGCTGGAAGAGCGCCTGCGCACCGAAAAGGCGCTGTCGCCGGACTTCCCCGTCATCGTGCGTGGCGACTCGGCCGTGCAGTACGCCAAGGTGGTGGAGGTGCTGGACCTGCTGCGCCGCATCGACCTCAACCAGATCGGCCTCGTGACCGGCAAGCCCGCAGCGTGAGGAGCGCCAATTGACTATGCGCAATTCCAATGCACCGCAGCCCATGTTGGCCACCGCCTGGTGGCGTCGCTGGGGTGGATGGGTGATGGGCGTGATCGTGGCCCTGGTGGGGCTGGCGGTGCTATGGTTTTTGCTAGCAGGCACCGCCAGCACCAAGCGTGAAGTGGCTGCGACCGCGATGGTGATGCTGCCCCCACCTCCGCCGCCACCGCCCGAGCCGGAAAAACTGCCCGAGCCCGAGCCGGAAAAAATAGAGCCCAAGATCACCGAGATTGAGCCCACGCCGGTGGAGTCCATGGACAAGCCCATGGACGATGCCGCGCCCAGCCCCTCGCAGGACATGGGCGATCCCATGACCATGAATGCCGATGCACAGGCCGGCACCGACGGCATTGCCGTGGGGGCCGGTGGCGGCATGACCGGCGGTGGTGGTGGCGGCTTGGGTGCCGGCTCCTACCAGCGCTACATCTCGGCCAGGCTGCAGCAGGCCCTCACGCGCGACCCGCGCACCCGCAACCTGGTGTTCAGCGATCTGCGCGTTGACCTGTGGATGGCGGCCGATGGCCGTGTCACCAAGGTGCAGCTGGCCCAGGGCAGCAGCAATGACAAGACCGACGAGCTGGTGCTGGCCATGTTGCGCGAAATCCAGGCAGTGGATGAGCGCCCGCCCGCATCCATGCGCTTTCCTATGCGTGTCTCCATGAATGGCCGCCGTCCCTGAACTTTTTTGCAAGTCCGTGGCCGCTTTGGCTGCTCCCTTCTTTCAGTTTCAACCATGACTTACTTCGTCTCCCCCTCGATTGCCGCCAGGCATATTGCGCTGCGATGCCCTCCGTTGGCACGCAGTGCGCAGGCCGCGGCGGTGGCCGCAGCCATTGCGCTGACCTCCTTGACGGCCCACGCGCAAACCTCGAAATGGGATGCTCCCGTCAAGGACAGCGCCATGGTGCAGCTCATTCGTGGCCTGATCCAAAGCGGAGCCCTTGCCAAGGATGTGGGCGAGGCCTTGCTGGCCCAGGCACAGACGGAGTCCATGGCCGCACAGCAGGCACAGCGCCAGGCCGCAGCCGGAGCAGCGGGTGGGGCGACGGCCTCCGCCAACGCCTTGCGACCGGCCGCAGGCGATGTGCGCGTTCCCTATATTTCGCAGACCGTGCGCGATGAAATCCGCAGCGAGCTCAAGAGCGAGGTCATGGCCCAGGCCAAGGCCGAAGGCTGGGCCGCGCCCAACGAAACCCCGGAATGGACCCAGCGCATACGTTTCGAAGGCGATATGCGGGTGCGCAGCGAGTCGCGCTTTTTCTCGGGCGGCAACAGCAACGAAATCGTCGACTACGCGGCCATCAACAGTGGCAATGCTTATGACGTGAACCTCAATACGGCAGCCGGTTTTCCTCCGCTGCTCAACACGCGCCAGAATCGCCAAAACCAGCTGCGCGCCAGGGCGCGTATTGGCGTGGTGGCCGATATCTCGGAATCCACCCAGGCCGGTGTGCGCCTGGCCACCGGTAGCGATACCAGCCCGGTATCGACCACGCAGACCTTGGGCGGGGGCCTGGGCAAAAAGAACGTCTGGCTGGACCAGGCCTGGCTGTCGCACAAGCCATTCGACGGGGCCACGGTGATAGGGGGGCGTTTTGCCAATCCCTTTGTCTCTACCGACATGCTGTTCTCCAGCGACCTGAATCTGGACGGCATCGCGCTGCAATACCAAAAGCCGCTGCCCTCCAACAAGGACCTGGAACTGTTTGGCACGCTGGGCATTATTCCGCTGGAGTATTCATCGGACAGCTTCCCATCGCGCTCCATGGAGAAGGCATCGACCCAGGTCAAGTGGCTGCTGGGTCTGCAGGCAGGCGCCAACTGGAAGCTCAATGACAGCAATCGCCTGCGCGGAGCCCTGGCCTACTACGACTTCCGCAATGTCAGCGGCCAGCTTTCCACGCCCTGCGCGCTGTATGCCGGAGCCGAGGCCTGCAGCACCGATTGGGCGCGCCCGGCCTTTATGCAAAAGGGCAACACGCTGATGCTGCTGCGCAATATCGCGCTGAACCCGAACGACCCGGCGAATACGGTCCAGCCGCAGTACTTTGGCCTGGCTTCGAAGTTCCAGCTGCTGGATGTGAACATGCGCTGGGACACCAAGGTGGCGGGCAACTTCGGCCTGCGCCTGGATGCCAACCTGGTGCGCAATATGGCGTACGACAAGAACGAGATGTTCCGCCGCGCCAACGGCGGCATCATCAACAACTACGGCGCCAATGCCCCTCTGATCCCCACCAAGGCCGACTTCAAGAGCGGTGGCAATGCCTACATGCTGCAGGCCACCTTGGGCAAACCCAGCCCGGCAGCCCGGGGCGATTGGAATGTGCTGGCAGGCTACAAGCGCATCGAGCCCGATGCCATGCCCGACGGCTACAACGACTCCTCCTTCCACCTGGGGGGCACCAACGCGCGCGGCTACTACATCGGGGGCTCTTACGCGGTCGACAAGAACACCTGGTTCACCGGCCGCTGGATGTCCACCAAGGAGGTCTATGGCGCCCCCTACCAGATCGACATGCTGCAGCTTGAATTCAATGCACGCTTCTAGAAGGAAAACACATGAAGCTGTCTAAAGCCCCAGGGGTACAAGCCCGTGCCTGCATGGCTTCGGTGGTGGCATTGGTCTGTACGGCCTCGGCCATCACGGTACATGCACAGGAGCAGAGCATGGAGGAGCGTTTGCGGGCCCAGCTGCGCTCGGTCACCAGCCAGTTGCAACAGGCCAACAACGAGCTGGCGCTGCTCAAGTCCGGCACGGGTGGTGCCCAGGCAGCGGCCAAGGCAGCGCCGTCGCCTGACGTGGAGGCCTTGAAGGCCGAACTGGCACAAAGCCGCCAGCAACTGAGCCGTGAGCGCGATGCGCGTGGCAGGCGTGATGCCGATGTGCAGCAGGCCAAGGAGACGGTGGACAAGGCCCAGGCCCAGGTGCAGCAGTTCCGCGCTGCCTACGATGAGCTGCTGAAAATGGCGCGCACCACAGAAACCGAGCGCCAGCGCCTGGCCAATGAAGGGGCCGCACAACAAGCCGCTGTGGCGCAATGCGAACTGAAAAACCAGCAGCTTTATGCCCTGGGGCAAGAGGTGCTGCAGGCCTATGAAAAGATGGATATGGCCACCATGCTGGCAGCCCGCCAGCCTTTCGCCGCCCAAAGCCGGGTGAGGCTCGAACAAATTGCCCAGGAGTACGGCGATCGCCTGTACCAGGGCAAGTTTGATGCGCGAGCCGCTACACAGGCCCAGGAGACGGTGGCGGCCGAGGCCAGCAAGCCCACCACGCCCGCCAAGCCCTGAGCTGCCCATGCCTGCATATAGCACCCCGGCGCCCCGATTGCTGCTGCTGCCGCTGGAGGCCCTGGGGGATTGGCTACGTGGTCATGAGGCTGACATGCAGGCATGCGATCTATACGACGAACGCTGTAACGATGCCGGACTCCTGCGCTGGTGGCCAGACCACTTTTGCGCCGCAGCCGGTGCTGAACCAAAGAGGAAATCCATGAAAGTTTTGACCCACAACCGCATGCGCAGCGCCTGGAGCCTGGCGCTGGCCGCTGTGTTGGGAAGCTCGGCGGTGCATGCTGCGCCGCCCGCAGCGCAGGCCGCCGTGGCCAAGCTGGGGGCCATCACCATCGCTCCCACCGAAGTGGAGCGCCTGCTGCAGGCCATGCCCGATGCAGAGCGTGCCCAGGTCCATAGCAACCGCACGGGGCTGGAAAACTGGCTGCGCCAACGTCTGGCCAGTGAAGCTTTGCTGCGTGAGGCACAGCAAAAGAAATGGGCAGAGCGGCCAGAGGTCAAGGCACGCATCGACGCCGCAGTGAAGGACATCACGGCCCGTATCGTCAGCGGCAGTTATCTGGAGTCGGTGACGCAACTGCCTGCAGGCTTTCCCAGCGATGCCGATGTGAGCGCCGCCTATGAGCGTGCCAAGCCCAATCTGAATATGCCGGCCACCTACCGCGTGGCACAGATCTATCTGCCGACCACTCCGGGGGCAGATGCCGCGGCCATTGCGGCCGTGCGTGCCGATGCCGTCAAACTGGCAGCCCAGGCTCGCCAGGGTGATTTCGCGGCCCTGGCCAAGACCCAATCCCAAGATGCGCGCAGTGCGGCGCAAGGCGGCGAGGTGGGGAACTTACCGCTGGCGCAGATGCTGCCGGAAATCCGCGACACCGTGGCCGCACTGCAGCCCAACCAGGTGAGCGAGCCGGTGCAATCGAGCTCGGGCTTTCATGTGATCAAGCTGCTGTCCAGCCAGGCTGCGCGCCTGGCCACGCTGGAAGAAGTCAAACCTCGTCTGCAAGAAGCGCTGCGCGAACAAAAGCAGCAAGAGCTGGTCAGTGCCTATATGGGCAAGCTGGCACCGGCAACCAACGTCAGCATAGACAGCGCTGCCTTGGATGCAGTGCTGAAAAAAGTCAACTGAGCGCAAGGCGCGCATTTTGTCCCCTCCAATTCTTTGATCCAGAGCCGAATATGAGCAACAAGCAAACCGCCAAAAACGCTGCCGAATCTGTGCCCTCCGCCACCCCAGGCGAACTGCTTTTCTCCCTGAATGCCGAACGGGTGGCCGAAGCCATCAAGGCCGCAGGCTGCGCCGTGACCGCGGTGGAGCACGATGGTGTGGTGCGTCTGCACAGCGCCAGCCAGGGCATTGGCTTTCAGGTGCTGTGGGGCAATGCCCTGAGCGCGGGTGAATATGTGGACCTGACCCTGAGCTGCCCGCTGCGGGTGGAGGGCGGCAGCCTGCCCGAGGGCGTGGTGACAGACTGGCACCGCAGCAAGCGCTTTGCCCGTGTGGCCCAGCATGGTGACTTTGTGGTGCTGGAGATGGATGTGCTGGCCGCTGGCGGCATCAGCCCCGCACACCTGGATGTGATGCTGCAGCTGTGGAGCCAGATGATGGGACAGTTCTTTCAGCATCTGCGCAACTTCAAGCCGGCCGCGTCGACCTCTTCCGATGCGGGCACCGAAAGCGCACAGGCTGTGTCTGCCAGCGAGCCGACCGCCGAGGCGCTGTCTGCCTGATGCGTTGCAGAGCGATGGTCGGGGCACAGGCTCCGGCCATTCTTTTTTGCGCGCTGGCCATGCCATCGGCGCTCCAGGTTTTGCCAGCGTCCACGCTCAGAGAAAGTGCTTGCCGTGTCCCATGATTCTTCTACCGCTGCCTCGGGCTTGTGGTCGCTGTTACGCCGTGTTCTGGGAGGCTTGGGCCTGGGTTTGACCCTGTCCTCCACGCTTGCCCAGGCCCAGGCACCTGCCGCACAGCCAAGCGTTCCGGCACATTGGGTGGCGTATGCACAGCAAGTCAGCGCGCAGTTCCAGGAACAGCTGGCGGATGCGGGGAACCCTGCGGTGCTGCGCCTGCATGCCTGGATGCAGGAGCGCATGCAACAGGCCTCTTCGGCCCCCTTGGCACCTTTGCGGCTGCGTGTGTGGGTGGCACCTGCGGGCCGTGTGGAGCGGCTGGAGTTTGACTCACTGGGGCAGGCGCAAGCCGATGCCGATCTGCACGAGTTACTCAGCGTCCCTCCTTTGCGCGAGCGTCCCCCGGCCGATCTGCGCCAGCCCATGGCGTTGGAGTTGAGCTTGCATCTGCCGGCTCACAGCTGATCCAGAGCGGGAGCCTGGGCTCGGTTCGTGGCGAACGCTGGCCACCTCCGCACCAAGGCCCATGCGGTGGCCCGCTCCACCCCTATCGCGCTGCGGCTGACAGTCAGTGCCTTGGCAGCTGGTCTGGTGGCAGGGCGCTGCTGAGTCGCCATAATCAAAGGTCTTTCGCCCTTAGCCCTCACTATCTTCGTGCCTCACCTGCCCACCACTCCCGCCCTCCATGCCGAACTCGTGGCCGTTTTGACGGCAGTGACCGGGGGCACGCCGCGCGTGCTCACCACCCAGGGAGGGGAGGTGCTGCCAGCCGGGCCATTCCAGATGGTGCACCGCTCGCTGCAAGCGGGGTTGAGGGCCTGGGTGGAATCGCAAACCCACCATGCCCTGGGCTATGTGGAACAGCTCTACACCTTTGCCGATCGCGACCGGGACGAGGCAGCCCATGTGCTGTCCATCAGCTATCTGGGACTGACGCGTGAGCCGGCGGATGCAGCTGCCGGCACGGGTGCATGGCAGGACTGCTACGCCTATTTCCCCTGGGAGGACTGGCGTGCAGGCAGGCCGGAGCTGGTGGCGCAGCAAATCCTGCCGCAACTGAGCTCATGGGCCGAGGAGGCTGATACCCCGGCGGAGCGCTCGCTGCGGCGCCAGCGCGTGGCCGCGCAGTTTCCTTTGGATGAGGCCTTGTGGAACGAGGAACTGGTGCTGCAGCGCTATGAGTTGCTGTTCGAGGCCGGCCTGGTGGCCGAGGCCGGGCACCGCGGCTTGCCCATGCGCGCCACATTGCCTGGGCGCAGCATGCTGCACGACCACCGCCGCATTCTGGCCACCGGTTTTGCGCGGCTGCGCGCCAAGATCAAATACCGGCCCGTGGTGTTCGAGCTGATGCCGCCCGAATTCACGCTGCTGCAGCTGCAGCAGGTGGTGGAGGCACTGGCCGGGCGCGGTCTGCACAAGCAGAACTTTCGCCGGCTGATCGAGCAGCAGGCGCTGATCGAGGAGACCGGTGCACAGACCGCAGGCAGCACCGGTCGGCCGGCCAAGCTGTTCCGCTTTCGCAGCGATGTGCGACTGGAGCGGGCCACGGCTGGCAGCAAGCTGCCACTGGCGCGCAGTGCTTGACAGATGTTGTGCTCAAAATTAGCATAAAGACGTGCTGCTCGGGAGACAGGGCAGCACGTCTTTTTTTGTTTCAAAAATACTCAAAATGAGCATTAATAAAAACGATAGCGCGCAGTACATGACTGCCCTGCCTATTCCGCCATTACCCGATGTGATGCTGGAGCCGCTGGTGCGCATGGCCTTGCTGGAAGACCTGGGCCGGGCCGGTGACCTGACCACGGACAGCATTGTTCCCGCCCAGGCGACAGACGCCTTGCGCCTGGTGGCGCGCCAGGAAGGCGTGCTGGCCGGTCTGGACCTGGCCCGCCTGGCCTTTGGCTTGATGGACCGTCAGGTGGAGTTCGATGTGGTCTGCCACGACGGCACGCGGCTGGCGCCCGGCATGGAGATTGCGCGCATGCGTGGCAAAAGCCGAGCCATGCTCAGCGCGGAGCGCACGGCGCTGAACTATCTCTGCCATTTGAGCGGCGTGGCAACGGCCACGCATTCCATTGCCCAGGCCATTGCAGGTTTTGGCACCCGGGTGACCTGCACGCGCAAGACCATGCCCGGTCTGCGCGCACTGCAGAAATACGCGGTGCGTGTGGGCGGTGGCAGCAACCACCGCTTTGGTCTGGACGATGCAGTGCTCATCAAAGACAACCACATCGCCCTGGCCGGTGATGTGGCCACGGCAGTGGCACGGGCCCGGGCCGGCGTGGGTCATATGGTCAAGATCGAGCTGGAGGTGGACACCCTGGAGCAGCTGGAGGTGGCGCTCTCGCAGGGGGTGGATGTGGTGCTGCTGGACAATATGGGCCTGGATACGCTGCGCCAGGCCGTGGCCATGTGCCGGGGCCGGGCCATTACCGAGGCCTCGGGCCGCATCACACCCGAAACCGCGCCCGACGTGGCTGCCACCGGCGTGGACCAGATTGCCGTGGGCTGGCTGACGCACAGCGCGCGCGTGCTCGATATCGGGCTGGATGCCTGGCAATGAAGTCCCCCCTGAGCGGCCTTGCCGCTTCCCCCAGGGGGGGCATACGGGCAGCCGGCGACAGCTTCGCTGCGGGGCGGCGCGGCCGGCGTAGGCCCTTGCTCGCTGTCCCTGGCCTGGATGGTGCTGCAGCGAGAGGAGGGCGAGCATGTCCATGACGCAGTTGCTGCAAAAACGCAAGGGCCTGGTGTTGGCTGCTGCAGCCCTGCTGGCCGCTGGCTTGTGGCAGGCCGGCACAGGCATGGCGTCCTTGCGCAAAGACCGGCCGCTGACCATCGTGGTCACTTTTCCGCCCGGGGGCGGCACAGACTTGCTGGCACGCAAGCTGGGCGCTGCGCTGCAGGCCCGCACCGGTCAGGTCGTGGTGGTGGAAAACCGGCCCGGCGCCAGCGGCAATATCGGTGCGCGCGAGGTGGCGCAGGCCGCAGCAGATGGCAACACCTTGCTGATGGTCAACAGCGCGTTTGCCATCAACCCCAGCGTGTACCGGCAGCTGGACTTTGATCCGCGCAAGGATTTCAAGGCCGTCTTCAACGTGGGCACCATTGCCTCGGTGCTGGTGGTGCCGCAGGCCAGCTCCTTGCACAAACTGGCCGATGCGCTGGAGCAGGCCCGTGCGCCGCAGCCCCTGATTTTTGCCAGCTGCGGCAATGGCACACCCCAGCACCTGGCCGGTGAAATGCTGGCCCAGGCCACAGAAACGGCCTGGCAGCATGTGCCCTACAAGGGCTGCGGGCCGGCCATCACGGCCGTGGCCGCAGGCCAGGTGCCACTGGCCGTGGTCACGGCCAGCAGTGCTGCGCCGCTGCTGGCTGCGGGCCGGGTGCGCGCCATTGCCACCACGGCCGCTGCGCGGGTGGGGCAGTTGCCTGAGGTGCCTACCGTGGCCGAGCAGGGTGTGGCCGGCTTTGCGCTGGAGCAGTGGCATGGCCTGCTGGCTCCGGCAGGTACGCCCGATGCCACGGTGCAGCATTGGCACCAGGCCCTGGCGCAGTTGTTGACCGAACCTGCCTTGCAAGCTGGGCTGCAGGCCCAGGGCTATACCCTGGTGCAGCAATCGGCCCCGGAATTTGCGGCACTGATCGCGGCCGATATGCAGCGCTATGCAGCCAGTGCCAGGGCACTGGGTTTGCAGGTGGATTGAACACGCATCTGCAACGCAAATTCTGCGCAAAATACCTGAACTTAGTGATGTTCACGCGGCGCTGAAGCCGCTTCAATACCTGTCAACGGGCGCCATATGCAGCCAGCGCACCATGCTGGCTGCCATTTTCCGCAGGGTGCGGAAGGTGGAGGGGCAAGCAAAAGGCCCGGTCAGGAGGAAGATCGTGAACATGGCTTGCATACCTCGCGTGGAGATCGCGCGGCCCATAACGGGACTGGTGGCCGAGGGGCCGTGGCGCAGCTTGGTGGCCGCACACCGCAGCAGGCTGCAGCATTTCATTCAGCGCCATATAGGCCATGCCGACGATGCCGAAGACCTGGCCCAGCAGGCTTTTATTGAAGCGCTCAACAGCTATGCCGGCTTTCGCCGGGAGGCAGAGCTCTCGACCTGGTTGTATGGAATCGCCAAGAATCTGGTGCGCAACTATCTGTCGCGTGCGCCGCAAAAGCGCTATGTATTTTGCGGTGACGACTGTCTGCAGAACATGCAGGACTACGCTCCCTCTCCCCAGGAGGTGTTGGAGCGGGAGCAGCGGCTGCAGGCGCTTGCCCAGGAGCTGGAGGCTTTGCCTGTGCGCCTGCGCCATGTGCTGTGGCTGGTGACAGTGGACGGACTGTCCTACGAAGACGCCGCGCAGCAGCTTGCCATTCCCATAGGTACGGTGCGTAGCCGTGTGTTCAGGGCGCGCCACCAACTGCGCATGCGTATGGACTGCGTCTATGGGCGTATGTAAACAGACAAGGGGGTGAAAACACGCTCTTGCTCTGCGGGGAGGGCGGTGTCTGCCGCTGTCGCTGCAGCACCAAGGGGGCGGTGCTGCATGCTGCAAGACATATCGTGCCGGTGTCTTGCGGTGTCCATGGCGTGCAGCAAGGCCCGCAACCGTTGCACCATGGCGTGGGTCTGGGCCACAAGCTCTTCCGTGCTCATGCTGTGCGCAGCATCGGCGGAATCGGGCGCTGGATCAGAAATCGGGGGAGACATGCGGCCTCAGTGGCAATGCCGCAGATAAAGTTCCCGGTGTGCTTGCACGCGGCAGGCAGGCCCTCGAAAAGCTCAGACGCCCATTGCCGGCAGCACGGCCAAAATGGCCCAGGTCATCACCAGGTAACGCAGAAATTTGCCAATCGCCATGTACAGCAGACAGGGCCAAAATGGCAGGCGCAGCCATCCCGCCACGGCGCACAGCGGATCGCCCACCACGGGCAACCAGCTCAGCAAACAGGCCTTGGGCCCCAGCTTGCGCAACCAGATGCGGGCACGCCGCTCGTGGCGCGAAAGCTGGCGCCTGGGCTTGGCTTCGGGGTCGGCGGCCAGGCCTGCATGGCGCCGCCGGCGGGCCAGCTCCCAGGCGCGGTGGGCTCCCAGACCCATCCACCAGCTGATGGCGCCGCCCACGGTATTGCCGGCCGTGGCCACGAAAATAGTGGGCCAGAACAAACCGGGGTTGAGTTGCAGCAGCCCGACCACGGCAGGCTCGGACCCCAGGGGCAGCAAGGTGGCCGAGACCAGGGCCACCAAAAACACCGTGCTGAGCCCGAACTGGGGCAGGGCCAGCCAGTCGAGCAGTTGCTGCATCCATATTTCCATGGGGTACAAGTGTAGGTCTTGACCGGCAGGCAAGGCGTATTCCTCTGGCTATCCTGCCTGCCATTGTTCTATTGGAGGGGAGAAAAATCGCCATGGACCGGACCCATCAGACATCCGCACGCCGCAAAGCCCGACTGCGTCTGGCCGCAGGGCTGTGCTGGGGCAGTGCCCTGGCTGCCGGGGCAGCGACGGCTGGAAACTCCCATGACATCTCTGCCTCTGCGCCTCTTGCATCCATGTCTGCTGCTGCAGAGGTGGCCCAGCCCATGCCCAGTGTCACGGCGCTGCAGCAGCAAATCGCCAACCGGCTGGCCGCACCGGATTGCAAAGGCCTGCTGGCACAGCCCGCTGCGCTGGTGGCGTTGCAGCAGCTGCTGCGGCCACAAGGCCTGAGCATCCGGGTGCTGGGCTGTCCCCAGGCACCAGCGCCCTGGAACCAAAGGGTGCTGGCGGTGACGGCCGTGGTGCTGGATGGCGACAAGGCCCAGGACACGGTGCGCGGGGCTCTGGCCGATGGCGAAGAGGTAGACATGGGCGGGGACTACCGGCCCACGCCCTGGCCTCAGCCGGGCCGGGCCGAAACCGACGAGGTGCTCAGTGATGAGAGCGTCTCCCCCGATGTGCAGTTCAACCGCCGCTGGCTGCGCAGCGTGCTGGCCTCGCAAGGCTTTGCTTCGCTGAATGGGCCGTGGTGGGGGTTTGTGCCGAAGTGAGGGCTCTCTGGAGCCGCTGCAGGGCAGGGCACCAAAGCCCACCAGCAGAGCGTTTTTTGCTATGCATTCCGTGAAAACGGGAGAGCGTGCAGAGTGGGGGAAGGTAGTTGACGCGGGGTTGGTGCTATTGCCTCCCAGCTTAGTCTGCTGAAAAAATGGGCAGGTACAATCTCGCCTCCCTGCCGCGGGCTTCGCTTGCCCGCCTTGCACCTCTGTTTCCCATCTTCATGCCTGCTTCTTCCGCCCAGCCTGCCATGCGCATAGGCGCTTATGCCCTGGCAAACCGCTTGTTTGTCGCCCCCATGGCAGGGGTGACGGACCGGCCGTTTCGCCAGCTGTGCAAGCGTCTGGGCGCGGGTTACGCGGTCAGCGAGATGGTGACTTCGCGCAAGGATTTGTGGAACAGCCTGAAAACCAGCCGCCGTGCCAACCACGACGGCGAGCCCGGGCCGATTGCGGTGCAGATTGCCGGCACCGATGCCCCCATGATGGCCGAGGCGGCTGTCTACAACATCGAGCGCGGCGCGCAAATCATCGACATCAACATGGGTTGCCCGGCCAAAAAGGTCTGCAACAAATGGGCGGGCTCTGCCCTGATGCAGAACGAGCCGCTGGCCGTGGAGATTGCCGCCGCCGTGGTCGAGGCCGCGCGCCCCTTCAACGTGCCCGTCACGTTGAAGATGCGCACCGGCTGGTGCGATGCCCACAAGAATGCCGAGCTGCTGGCGCGGCGCTTTGAGGACGTGGGTATACAAATGCTCACCGTGCACGGCCGCACGCGAGAGCAAGGCTATAAAGGCTTTGCCGAGTACGACACCATCGCCGCCGTCAAGGCAGCAGTGAGCGTGCCCGTGGTGGCCAATGGCGACATTACCAGCCCCGAAAAAGCGCGCGACGTGCTGGCCCATACCGGTGCCGACGCCGTGATGGTGGGCCGCGCTGCCCAGGGCAGGCCCTGGATCTTTCGCGAGATGGCCCATTTCCTGGCCACCGGCACCCACCTGGCGCCGCCCAGGGTGGCCGAGGTCCGGGAGTTGCTGCTGGAGCACCTGCAAGACCATTACGGCCTGTATGGCGAGCTCACCGGCGTACGCAGCGCGCGCAAGCACATTGCCTGGTATGTGCGCAGCCTGCCTGGCGGGGACGCATTGCGACAACACATCAACACCATCGACGACTGCCAGGCGCAGTGGCAGGCCGTGGCCCGCTACTTTGACCAGCTGGGCCAGCAGATGGAACGCCTGCCGCAAGGTGGCGTGGATATCGACATTGAGGAAATGGCCGCATGAGCCAGCAGAACCAAAACATCGAGGAGTGCGTGCGCTCCAGCCTGGAAATCTACTTTCGCGACCTGGGCGGCGAGGCCCCCAATGGCATGTACGACATGCTGCTGCGCCTGGTGGAAAAGCCGTTGCTGGAAGTGGTCATGCAGCAAGCCGAGCAGAACCAGTCGCGCGCGGCGCAATGGCTGGGACTGAACCGCAACACCTTGCGCAAAAAACTGGTGGACCACCAGATGCTGCAAGGCAATCCGCCCAACTGATATGTGAATTTGATAGCTGCTTACGCAGATACGGTAAGCGCTAGCGCCCGATTTTTATTAAAACTTCATAGCAGCACCATGAAAGCTCTGATCTCCGTCTCCGACAAGACCGGCATTGTCGAATTTGCCCAAAGCCTGCACGCCCTGGGCGTGCAACTGCTGTCCACCGGCGGCACGGCCAAGCTGCTGGCAGAAAAGGGTCTGCCCGTGACCGAGGTGGCCGAAGTCACCCAGTTCCCCGAAATGCTGGATGGCCGCGTCAAGACCCTGCACCCCAAGGTGCACGGCGGCCTGCTGGCCCGCCGCGATCTGCCCGAGCACATGGCCGCACTGAAGGCCCATGGCATCGAGACCATCGACCTGCTGGTGGTGAATCTCTACCCGTTTGAAGCCACCGTGGCCAAGGCCGGCTGCACGCTGGCCGACGCCATCGAGAACATCGACATCGGTGGTCCCGCCATGGTGCGCTCCGCCGCCAAGAACTGGAAGGACGTGGGCGTGATCACCGCCGCCGACCAGTACGAGGCCGTGATTGCCGAGCTGAAGGCTGCCGGCAAGCTCTCCGACAAGCTGCGCTTTGCCCTGTCCGTGGCTGCCTTCAACCGTATCGCCCAGTACGACGGCGCCATCAGCGACTACCTCTCCAGCGTGAAGTTCGAAGACGAGAAGCTGAGCGAGGAATACGTGCCCGAGCGCAATACCTTCCCCGGCCAGAGCAACGGCCAGTTCATCAAGGTACAAGACCTGCGCTACGGTGAAAACAGCCACCAGCAGGCCGCGCTGTACCGCGACCTCCACCCCGCTCCCGGCTCCCTGGTCACCGGGGAGCAGCTGCAGGGCAAGGAACTGTCGTACAACAACATCGCCGATGCCGACGCCGCCTGGGAATGCGTGAAGAGCTTTGACGAGCCAGCCTGCGTCATCGTCAAGCATGCCAACCCCTGCGGTGTGGCCATTGGCAAGGATGCGCACCAGGCTTATGCCAAGGCTTTCCAGACCGACCCCACCAGCGCCTTTGGCGGCATCATTGCCTTCAACCGCACCGTGGACAAGGCTGTTGCCGAAGCCGTGGTCAAGCAATTCGTCGAAGTGTTGATGGCCCCTGACTTCACTGCCGAAGCGCTGGAAATCTTCAAGCCCAAGGTCAATGTGCGTCTGATGAAGATTGCCTTGCCCCAGGGCGGTGAGCGTGCCTGGGACCAGGGCCGCAACGCCATGGACGCCAAGCGCGTGGGCTCGGGCCTGCTGCTGCAGACCGCTGACAACCACGAGCTGGCACTGGCCGATCTGAAGGTGGTCACCGTCAAGCAACCCACACCTGCCGAGCTGCAAGACCTGCTGTTTGCCTGGAAGGTGGCCAAGTACGTCAAGTCCAACGCCATCGTCTTCTGCAAGGACGGCATGACCATGGGCGTGGGCGCCGGCCAGATGTCCCGCCTGGACTCGGCCCGCATTGCCTCCATCAAGGCAGAAGCCGCCAAGCTGTCGCTGCAGCACACCGTGGTCGCGTCCGACGCCTTCTTCCCCTTCCGCGACGGCCTGGACGTGGTGGTTGACGCCGGTGCCACCTGCGTGGCCCAGCCTGGCGGCTCCATGCGTGACCAGGAGGTCATCGACGCCGCCAACGAGCGCGGCGTGGCCATGGTGTTCACGGGTGTGCGTCACTTCCGGCATTAAACCGAAGCACCCCCTGAGCGGCTGCGCCGCTTCCCCCTCTCTGGCGCTACGCGCCGGAGGGGGACGACACCAGCGCGGCGGGGCGGCCCTTGCGCGGTGTCTTTGGCGAATGGGGGCTCGGTATGCGACAGTGAGAGATCGAGGCGCACGCTGGCTGTATGTCGGCCGGAGTGGGCCTGAGAAGTCCATTGGGCTTTTGAATTTTCGCCCCAACGCCCAGACAGCGCCGCAGGCGCGGCGTCTGGCCCGCAGACAGTACTTGTGTACGGCAAGGGCCTGCAACAAAGCATGCGGCGCTGTATGGGCGCCTTCAAACGATGAGCGATCCAAGCGAAAAAATGAACGACGAAGACAACTATCCGGCGAGGCCGCGTTGGATGGGGTGGGCGATTGCGGTGTTCATGCTGGCCGCAGCGCTGGGCGTGGCCAACATCGGCTGGCGCATCATGAAAGTCAGCCCCGCCGAGCAGGCCGCCGATGCGCTGCTGCAGCAGCACCCCGAGTTGGCCGCTGCCAAGAAGCTGGTGGAGTCGTCCGACTGCATGCGCTGCCATGGCTGGGAGCGCAACTATGTGGGCCCGGCCTTTGTCTCGATTGCCGAGCGCTACCGCAGCCAGGGCGATGCCGAGGCCTATATCGCGCGCAAGATTCGCGAGGGCAGCGTGGGTGTCTGGGGCAATGTCATCATGCCGCGCCATCCGCAGATTGATGAGGCCCAGTCACTGCAGATGGCGCAGTGGCTGCTGGCGGTGCGCCCAGCTCCGGCGGCAGTGCCGCAGTAACGGCGGGCGGGCGCCTCCAGTCGATACCGCGTCTGCGCCATGTGTGCGTCTGCATAATCGGCCCGATGTCTTTGCCTGCGCCGGTTTCCACACCCTCTCCATCTGCCACCTCGGCACCGCAAGCCGGCCGGGGTCTGCTGTTCTGGTCGGTGTGCACGCTGCTGGTGTTCTATGCCATCTACCCGGCCAGCAACTGGCTGGCGGCCCGGCAGCCGCGGCGTTATGACTTTCTCACGCCTTGGGATGCCCTGATTCCGCTGATGCCGGAATTCATCTGGGTGTACTTTTCGTTCTTCATCTTCATCTTGCTGCCTATCTGGCTGGTGGATAGGCGCGATATTCCGCTACTGGGTAAACGCCAGGTGGTGGCCACGGTGCTGTGCGGGCTGGTGTTTGTGCTGTTTCCTGCCAATTTGGCGTTTGCCCGCGTGGTACCCGAGGCCGAGCCCTACCGCAGCATCTTCACGCTGATGCTGGCACTGGACCAGCCGCACAATCTTCTGCCTTCGCTGCACATCGTCTACACCGTGGCCACGGGTTGCGCCCTGGTGCGTGCGCAATGGGCGCTGGGCCGGCGCTGGCTGTGTGCGGCGCTGCTGCTGTGGGCGGTGGCGATTGCCGCGTCCACCATGCTGGTGCACCAACACCATGTGCTGGATGTGGTGGCGGCCGTGGCCTTGGTGGCAGTGCTGACGCTGCTGATCCGGCCGCCGCGCGTGGTCTAGCCTATTTTCAATAGGCCGAGATGACGGCGCCTGTGGCGCCACTTTGCATGCTGCCTGCGTGCGCCAAAGCCGATGTGCAGGCTTCTTGTGTGGCGATGGCGCTTAATCGTTTGGCTGTCGCCCTGCAGCGGGGTTGATGCAAAACATGCAATGGGTTCGGGCATCCAAAATGAAGTGCCTACTAACTATAAAATAAGGGGTTTTACTTACAGCACCGCACTGCGCTCCAAAAATCTGGGACGTGGGCTGCGGGCTTTTTTCGAGAACCGCATGCAGTGGCTGAAAACCAAAACCATTGAGCAAGCCCTGGCCGATTCGGACGAGCCGGGCCGCCAACTTCAACGCAGCCTGGGCGTGTTCGACCTGATGATCCTCGGCGTGGCCGTGGCCGTTGGCGCGGGCATTTTCTCGGTGGGCGCGCGCGCGGCAGGCAGCTTTGCCGGGCCGGCCGTGATCTTTTCCTTCATCCTGGCAGCGGCCACCTGCGCCGTGGCCACCATGTGCTATGCGGAGTTCGCCTCCAGCGTGCCAGTCACCGGCAGTGCTTATACCTACACCTACCTCACCATGGGTGAGGGCGTGGCCTGGATCATTGGCTGGAATCTGCTGCTGGAGATGATTGCCGCCGGTGCGGTGATTGCCAAGTACTGGGGCATCTATCTGTCCACCGTGTTTGCCACGGCGGGCGTGGACATTCCCAGCACCTTGCACCTGGGCGCCATCAGCCTGGAGTGGGGGCCTTTCTTCATCGTGGCGGTGTTCACCTTGCTGCTGATTTTGGGCACGCGCGAATCGGCGCGGGTGAACAATGTGTTCACGCTGATCAAGATCGCCATCACGCTGTTTGTGATCGTGGTGGGCTTCACCTACATGGATGTGAAGAACTTCACACCTTTTGTGCCGCCAGCCCAGCCCCCTGTGGTGGGCCATGGCGTGACCGGTGATGTCTGGGGCCAGCCCATGCTGGCCTGGCTGTTCGGCGCCCAGCCCAGCCAGTACGGCTGGCTGGGGGTGATCTCCGGCGCCTCGCTGGTGTTCTTTGCCTTTATCGGCTTTGATGTGGTGGCCACCTCGGCCGAAGAGGTCAAGGAGCCGCAAAAAACCATACCCCGTGGCATCTTCGGCGGCCTGGCCCTGGTTACGCTGCTCTACATCCTGGTCACGCTGGCGCTGACCGGCATGGTGCCCTATGCCGAACTGGCCAAGGCCGAGAACCCTTCGCTGGCCACCGCCTTCATCAACGTGGGCGCCAACTGGGCTGCCCAGGTGATTGCCGTGGGCGTGCTGCTGGGCCTGACCACCGTGGTCATGGTGCTGCTGATGGGCTCGGCCCGCATCTTGATGGCCTTGTCGCGCGATGGCCTGCTGCCGCGCAGCTGGAGCGTGACCTCGGCCACGCGCAAGACGCCGGTGCGCCTGCAGCTGCTGGTGGGCGTCATCATTGCCGGTCTGGCGGGCTTTACCCAGGTGGAGCTGCTGGAGGAGATGATCAACATCGGCACCTTGTCGGCCTTTGTGCTGGTCAGCATTGGCGTGCTCATCATGCGCCGCAAAAACCCCGATATGCCGCGCGGCTACCGTGTGCCCTGGGTGCCGGTGTTGCCCGTGGTGTCGGCCTTGCTGTGCACCTATCTGATGCTGAACCTCACCACGCTGACCTGGTTGCGTTTTCTGGGGTGGATGGCCATAGGTCTTGTCATCTACCTGGTCTATGGCATGCGCCATTCGCGCCTCCGCGAGCATTGATCTAAACACTGGCTGCGAAGCCTTCCGGCTTCGTGGCACCCAGTTTCAAGGCGGCCATACAGCGCTTGATGCTTTGTTGCTCGTCCTTGCCGTAGAGAACTACTGTCTGCGGGCGAGACGCCGCGCCTCAAGCGCTGTCTGGCCGTTGTGGTTGGGCATCAAAGCCCGCTGCGCTGTTGAGCGCTCGCTCCGGCGGGCAGCAAAAACCATAGCTTTCTTCGCTTTATTTGTCTGGTTTTTAGAAGCTTTTCATTCTGAAGCTGAGGTATAGAGCGCTACAGCAGCTACGAAAAAAACAATGCCTTGCTAATTTTTTAGCAGGGCATTCCTGTTTTTATGTACAGTATCTGCATGAGCAATACCTCCACTCCGGCCGCTGCAGACGGCCAGCCCCGCTGCAAGTGGTGCCTGGGCACGCCGCAGTATGTGCACTACCACGACCATGAATGGGGCTTCCCCGTGGGCAGCGACCAGCGATTGTTTGAAAAGCTGTGCCTGGAGGGTTTCCAGTCCGGCCTGAGCTGGCTGACCATTCTCAACAAGCGCGAGAACTTCCGCACCGCCTTTGCCGGTTTTGACTTTCACCAGGTGGCCCGGTTTGGCGAGGCCGATGTGGAGCGTTTGCTGCAGGACGCCGGCATCGTGCGTCACCGGGGCAAGATCGAAGCGGTGATCAACAACGCCCAGCGCGCCATCGAGATGGTGGCGGCCGAGGGATCGCTGGCCGCGTTCTTCTGGCGCTACCAGCCAGCCGTGCCATCCACCGGTGCGGAGTTTGTGGCCCAGAGCGCCGAGTCCCAGGCCCTGTCCAAAGAGCTGAAAAAGCGCGGCTGGAAGTTTGTCGGCCCCACCACCATGTATGCGCTGATGCAGGCCATGGGCCTGGTCAACGACCATGCCCCGCATTGCGTGACCCGCGCTACGGTGGAGCAGGAACGCAAGGCGTTTGTGCTGCCACGCTAAGCTAAGAACGTGTTTACGATCTCCTCGCGGCGCGCCAGTGTCTTTGCGGGATGGAATACAAGGGGGCGGCCCCCCGCGCGCGATACCGCAGCAATAGCCGTGCTATTGCGAGGATTCGCAACA
>JAITLO010000042.1 GCA_031277855.1 Acidovorax sp.
TGTTGCGAATCCTCGCAATAGCACGGCTATTGCTGCGGTATCGCGCGCGGGGGGCCGCCCCCTTGTATTCCATCCCGCAAAGACACTGGCGCGCCGCGAGGAGATCGTAAACACGTTCTAAGAACGTGTTCAAAGTCTCCTCGCGGCACGCCTGCGTAGAGACATTGAACACGCTCTCCACACCGTCTCCTCGGTTGTGTTTGCCGCCGGCAGTCTTGGCAGCCGGTGGCTTTTTTGCGTGGCCACGCGGGGGGCGCTCAGGGTTACTACCCCATAAATGCGTGCAAAGCCTGGGTTCGCAAAATGCAGATTCCCGTCCGCAGCGGGCTCGCCCACTATGGCGTCTTGTAGGTCAATCAAGCCCGGCATGCATGGTCTTCATGCATTCCCATCACGGGCCCATAACCAGGAGACAAGACATGCATGCAAGCACACGCCGCAACCTTCTGCTTTGCGCATTGGCACTGAGCGCAGCCACCACGGCCATGGCCCAGATCGGGGGCAGCAACATCCCCGTGCGTCTGATGGTCGGTTACTCGGCCGGCGGCCCTGTGGACCAGGGCGCACGCCTTTTTGCACAGGCGCTTTCCAAAGAGCTGGGCACACCCGTCACCGTGGAAAACAAGACCGGCGCCAATGCCACGCTGGCGGGCAGCGAAGTGGTGCGCGCCAAGCCCGACGGCAAGACGCTGTGGTTTGCCGCCAGCCCCACCATCACCATCAGCCCCAATGTGATGCGGCAAATGCAGTTCGATCCCGCCAAGGATTTGACGGCGCTGGCCCCCGTGCTGAGCTACTACAACGTGCTGGTGGTCAACAACAGCGAGCCCTACAAAAACGTGGCCGAGCTGGTGGGCTACGCCAAGGCCCATCCCCAAAAACTCAGCTATGGCTCGGCCGGCATCGGTGGCTCCAACCACCTGGGCACCTTGCTGTTTGCCAAGCGCAGCGGCATTGAGCTGAACCATGTGCCCTACAAGGGCAACGCTCCGGCCATGACCGATGTGATCGGCGGCCAGATCAGCATGATGATGGACATCATCAGCACCGCCGGCACCTATATCCACAGCAACAAGGTCAGGGCCGTGGCGGTGACCTCGCCCAAGCGCAACCCTTCGCTGCCCGATGTGCCCACTTTTGCCGAATCCGGCATCGAAGGCCTCAAGGGCTTTGACGTGGGCGGCTGGTATGGCGTGTACGCGCCCAAGGGCATGGCGCCCGAGCTGGTGCAGCAGCTGAACAAGGCCATCAACGCCGCATTGGCCCAGCCCGAGCTGAAAAAGCGCTACGCCGAACTGGGCTATGACGAATGGACGGGCACGCCCCAGGCGCTGAGCGATCGCGCCGCCAAGGAGCGCGCCATGTGGGCCACCGTGACCCAGGGCATAGAGATCAACTGACCATGGCAGCACGCATCCACCATTTGCTGGAACGCAGTCTGGAACAAGCGGCCGATGCGCCGTTTATCCTGCTGCCCGATCGCAGCCTCAGCTTTGCCGATATCTCCCGCCTGGCTGACCAGGCAGAGCAGGAGCTGCGCAGCCTGCAGGTACGCCCTGGTGACCGCGTCATGGTCGTGGCTGAGAACTGCCCCGAACACGCAGCGCTGATCTTTGCCTGCAGCCGCATAGGCGCCTGGTCCTGCGGCGTCAACGCCCGCATGGCACCAGCCGAAATCGACGCTTTTGCCCAGCGTGCCGATGCGCGCACCGTGTACTTCACGGCCAGCGCCTCCGCCAGTGCGCAAGCCCATGCCCAGCGCTACCAGGCCCTGCCCAGCTGCCTGCCGGGCATGGCCTACAGCCCCATTAAGGCTGACAGCCAGCCCGAGACCGGGCCGCTGCAAGCCGAGGTGGCGGGGCTGATCTTTACCTCGGGCACCACCGGCCAGCCCAAGGGCGTGATGCTGGGCCATGACGCGCTGTGCCACTTTGCCCAGCAGTCTGCCGCGTCCCGCGCGCTGTCGCCAACCGACCGCTGCTATGCCTTTGTGCCCATGACGCATATCTTTGGCCTGGCCACCGTCATGCTCACGGCCTTGCAGGCCCGGGCACAGCTGGTGATGCGCCCGCAGTTCGACCCGGCCGATCTGCTGGATGCGCTGGAGCACCATGGTGTCTCCCAGCTGCAAGGCCCGCCCGCGCTGTTCTCGCGCCTGCTGGCCTATCTGCAGGAGCAGGGCATCACCCAGGTCAAGGCCCCGGTGCTGCGCTTTGTCTACACCGGCGCCGGCCCGCTGGACATGGCGCTGAAAAAACGTGTGGAGGCCTTGTTCGGCCAGGCCTTGCACCATGGCTATGGGCTGTCGGAATATGCCGGCTCGGTCCACATCACCCGCATGCATGAATGGCGCCAGGACACCAGCGCCGGCCATGCCGTGGCCGAGGCCGAGGTACAGGTGACCGACCCGGCCACCGGCCAGGCCCTGCCCTGTGGAGAGCGCGGCGAGCTGTGGGTGCGCGGTCGTGGGCTGATGCCAGGCTATTTTCGCGACCCGGAGGCCACCGCCGCCGCCATGCGCCCCGGCGGCTGGTATGCCAGCGGCGACCTGGGCGAGCTGGCCGCAGACGGTGCGCTGTGGGTGGTGGGCCGCTTGAAGGAAATGATCATCCGCTCCGGCTTCAACGTCTATCCGGCCGAGGTCGAGACAGCGCTGAATGCCCATCCCAGCATCGAGCGCTCGGCCGTGGTCGGGCGCAAGGAGGCCGATGGCAACGAGCAGGTGATTGCCTTTGTGGAGCTACGCCCCGGCTGCCAGCTGGACAAGGCGGCGCTGCAAGCCCATTTGCGTGAGCAGTTGGCGCCCTACAAGCGCCCGTCCCGCATAGAGACCGTGGCCGCGCTGCCCACCAACCCCAACGGCAAGATCGTGAAACGCCTGCTGCAAGCCCAGGCCGAGGCACTGCCCTTTTAGGAGACCCCATGCCTTCCCACGCTATGTCCCTGAACCGCCGCCAACTGCTGGCCGCAGCCGCGCTCAGCCCCCTGGGCGCCACTGCCTGGGCCCAGACCAGCCCCTGGCCAGCCAGGGCAGTGAAATTCACCGTGCCTTTTCCTCCCGGTGGCCCGGTGGACACCACGGCACGCATCTTCACGCAAAAGCTGTCCACGATGTGGAACCAGCCCACCATCGTCGACAACCGCGCCGGTGCGGGCGGCGTGGTGGGCGCGGCGGCCGCAGCCAAGGAGCCTGCCGACGGCTACAACTTCTTCGTGGCCTCCATCCACCATGCCGTCAACCCCTGGCTGATGGGCAAGCTGTCTTATGACATTGAAAAAGACTTTGCACCCGCCAGCTTTGCAGCCATGTTCCCGGTGTTTCTGGTGGCCCATCCCTCGGTGCCGGTGAACAACGTCAAGGAGCTGATTGCCCTGTCCAAAAAGGGCACGGTGCTCAGCTACGGTTCCTCGGGCAATGGCGGCGGCACCCACCTGGCCGGCGAGCTGTTCAATATGGAGGCCGGCACCCAGCTGCAGCACATTCCCTACAAGGGCAGCGCACCCGCCATGACCGATTTGCTGGGCGGGCAAATTCAGCTGATGTTTGCCGATGCCCCGTCGGCCCTGCAGCACATCAAGACCGGCCGCATCAAGGTGCTGGGCGTGGCCAGCAAAAAACGCTCGGACATGCTGCCCCAGGTGCCAACGATTGCCGAATCCGGCGGCCTGCCCCACTACGAGGCCTATTCATGGGCCGCGCTGTTTGCGCCGGCCAAGACGCCGGAAGCCGTGCTGGCCAAGCTGAACGCCGACTTCAACCAGGCCTTGAGCGACCCGGCCGTGAAGGCCCGCCTGCTCGAGGCCGGTGCCGAAGGCGATCCGGGTACGGCCGAAGACCTGCGCCAGCGCCTGAAAAGCGAGCTGCAGAAATGGAAGAAGGTGATACAGACCGCGGGCATCAAGGCCGGCTGACTGCAGCTTCCCGCGAGGCTTTCTATGACACAGGCAGCATCGCGCTGCCTTTTTTCATCCCCGCCCTCAATGGTGCTCCAGCGTGCGCCGAGTGCCGGAGGCGCAGCCCCTAATCCAGCGTGATGCCCAGCTCCCGGATAAAGGCTTTCTCGCGTGCGGTCTGGGCCACGGCGTAGCGGCTGTATTCCTCGTGGCCCATGTACACCGGCATCTGGTCATTCAGCTCCAGCGAGCGGGCAAAGTCCGCATTGCCCATGGCATGGCGGAACGCGTCATGCAGGCGCTGGACCACGGCCGGTTTCATGCCCTTGGGGCCAGCCAGACCGATGGGCGAATCCACCACCAGGTCATAGCCCAGCTCCTTGAGCGTGGGCACCTGGGGAAAGCGCTGGAGGCGGGCCTGACTCATGCTGGCCAGCACCCTGGCCTTGCCGGCCTGGACCATGGGGCCCCAGCCCGGGTCGGAGATCACATCCAGATGCCCACCCAGCAACGCCGCCGTGGTTTCCGCTCCGCCCTTGAAGGGCACAAACGTCATCTGGAGTCCGGTATCGCGCAGCAAGCGCGCCATGGCGATATGGCCGCCGCTGCCTATGCCAGTGGAGCCAAAGCTGATGGCCCCAGGCCTTGCCTTGGCATCGGCCAGCAAGTCCTGGAGCGTCTTCCAGGGTGCGTCCTGCTTGACGACAATGCCTGTGGCAAAACCCGTCAGGTTGATCAGATAGGTGAAGTCCTTGGCCGGATCAAAGTTCACCTTGGTCAGGGCGGGCTGGCGGAACAATGTGGCCACCACCAAGGCAATCGTATAGCCGTCGGGCTGGGCCGTTTGCGCCATCAGCGCCGGCCCCAGCGTCCCCCCAGCGCCGGGGCGGTTGAGCACCACAATAGGCTGTCCCAGTTCCTTGCTCGCCACCTGGGCCAGGATGCGCATCTGCACATCGGACTGCCCACCCGGAGGAAAAGGCAGTATGAGCGTGATCGGCTTGGTGGGATAGCCGCTGGCGGATGCGACCCGGCTTGCCAGGGCCGCGAGGCCTGCGAGCAAAAGCGATCTGCGCCGCAGGCGGCTGTGGGCAAAATTCGGCATGGTGGTCTCCTGGTTGTGGTGATCCCTGGCGTGGCCAGGCCGTGCTTGGGCGGCCCGCGCCGAGCGCATGAGAAAAGCGTGGTGACCGCGCACAGACCCTGGCCGATCACAGAACGGCCATCGCCGCCAAGCCATTCTGGTCAGGCCGATTGCCTCCAGCTTTGTGAATGGCGAAGCACGACTTTCACGCCGCCCAAGCCGCACAAACCCTGGGGTGGCAGCCGGATAGCTCGCATGCCGTGAAGACGGTGTTTCAGATTCACGAATTGAGGCCGGGGCGCTATGCAGGCATGCTGGTCACAGAACAAGGAGACCGGGAGCCTCACCCATGCATTTAAGTGCACAGACCCATTACCAGGCCGAGCTGGACGCCGGCCGCTTTGCCATCCAGCAATGCACGGCCTGCAAGCAGCATGTGTTCACCCCGCGTGAGCTGTGCACGCATTGCGGCGCCAGCCCGCTGCGCTGGGTGCGTCCCAGCGGCCAGGGCACGGTGTATTCCACCACCACCATTGCTCGCAAGCCCGAAGCCGGTGGTGACTACAACGTGGCGCTGATCGATCTGGACGAAGACGTGCGCATGATGGGCCGCGTCGAAGGCCTGGCGCCCGAGCACGTGCAGATCGGCATGCGCGTCAGCGCCCAGGTGATGCAACACAACGGCAAGGGGCTGGTCGTATTCCACCCTGCAGCCAGCGCCCCGGGAGACGTCGCATGAGCCCCGCTTTTCAAGTACCCCGGTCCAGCCTGGACGCTGCCGCAGTCAACCGCGCCCTGCGCGGCAAGGTGGCCATTGCCGGCGCCGCCACCTATGGCTGTGGTGAAGCCCCCGGCATGGACGATATGACGCTGCTGGTGCGCGCCGCCCACGCGGCCGTGGCCGATGCTGGCCTGACCATGCAGAACATCGACGGCATTGCCACCTGCAGCGTCACGGCCAGCATGTGGGCCATGCCCGTGATCGAGCACTTGGGTATCAACCCCACATACATCGACGGCACCATGCTGGGCGGCAGCAGCTTTGTGGCCCATTTGCTGCCCGCCATGCGCGCCCTGGAGGCCGGCCAGTGCAAGGCTGTGCTGATCTGCTACGGCAGCGCCCAGCGCTCCGGCGCCGCAGGCCGCAAGGACATCGTGGCCGCGCGCCGCACCATGGACCCCCAGCCCTTTGAGCACCCCTATGACCCGCTGCTGCCGGCCTCGGCCTACGCGCTGGCGGCCCAACGCCATATGCACCAGTACGGCACCACGCGCGAGCAGCTGGCCGAGGTGGCAGTGGCGGCCCGTGCCTGGGCCCAGCTCAACCCCGAGGCCTTTATGCGCGACCCGCTCACCATCGACGAGGTGCTGAAGGCCCGCATGGTCTCCAGCCCCTTGGGGGTGCGCGACTGCTGCCTGGTCACCGATGGGGCCGGCGCCATCGTGCTCACCCGTGCGGACCGCGCCAAGGACCTGGCCCAGCCCCCGGTCTACATCCTGGGCAATGCCACGGCCTGCTGGAACCGCCAGATCTCCTGCATGCCCGATCTGACCGTGACCTCGGCCACGCAATCCGGCCAGCAGGCCTTTGCCATGGCGGGGCTGACACCAGCCGATATGGACATGGCCCAGCTGTATGACGCCTTCACCATCAACACCATCTTGTTCCTGGAAGACCTGGGCTTTTGCAAAAAGGGCGAAGGCGGCGCCTTTGTGCAAGGTGGTGCCATTGCCCCGGGCGGCCGCCTGGCCGTGAACACCAATGGCGGTGGACTGTCCTGCGTACACCCCGGCATGTATGGCGTCTTCCTGCTGATCGAGGCCGTGCGCCAACTGCGTGGCCAGGCCGGCCAGCGCCAGCTGGAGCGCCACCGCACGGCCGTGGTGCATGGCAATGGCGGCACGCTGTCCAGCCAAGCCACGGCGGTTCTTGGGAACTTCACCCCCTGAGTCGCTGCGCGCCTTCCCCCTCTCTCGCTTACGCGGGAGGGGGACGACACCCTCGGTGCGGGGCGGCCCTTCCTCGGTGTCCCTGACTTTGGGTCACGCCAGTTTTGTACTTCACGGGCATCACTTGTTTGGTGGTTTTCAAAGCGACCCACTGGGCAAGACATGCCAACCCTGAAACAAGGAATAAATCACATGATTCGCGACCCCGAAACCCTTGAAGCCCTGCTCGACAGCGTGCGCCGCTTTGTGCGCGAGCGCCTGGTGCCCGCCGAAAACGAGGTGGCCGATACCGACGAAATCCCCGAAGCCATCGTGCAGGAGATGCGCGATCTGGGCCTGTTTGGCCTGACCATTCCCGAGCGCTTTGGCGGCTTGGAGCTGACCATGGAGGAAGAAGTGCGCGTGCTGCTGGAACTGTGCCAGACCGCGCCGGCTTTTCGCTCCGTCATCGGCACCACCGTGGGCATTGGCTCGCAAGGCATTTTGATGGATGGCACGCCCGAGCAGCAGGCGCAGTGGCTGCCCAAGCTGGCCACCGGTGAGGTCATGGCCTCGTTCGCACTGACCGAGCCCGAGGCCGGCTCGGATGCAGCCTCGCTGCGCACCACGGCCATCAAGAACGGCGACCACTACATCGTCAACGGCACCAAGCGCTTCATCACCAATGCGCCCCATGCCGGCATGTTCACGCTGATGGCCCGCACCAACCCCGAGGACAAGGGTGCGGGCGGTGTCTCCTCCTTCATCGTCGATGCCCAATCCCCCGGCATCAGCTTTGGCAAATACGACAAAAAAATGGGCCAGCGCGGCGCCCATACCTGCGATGTGATCTTTGACAACGTCAAGGTGCCGGCCGCCAACCTCATCGGCCTGCAGGAAGGCAAGGGCTTCAAGACCGCCATGAAGGTGCTGGAAAAAGGCCGCATCCACATTGCCGCCGTGGCCGTGGGCTGCGCCAAGCGCATTCTGCGTGACGCCCTGCAATACGCGCTGGAGCGCAAGCAGTTCGGCCAGGCGATTTGCGACTTTCAGCTGGTGCAGGCCATGCTGGCCGACAGCCAGGCCGAGCTGTATGCCGCCGAGTGCATGACGATTGACGCCGCCCGCCGCCGCGACGACGGTTGCAATGTCTCCACCGAGGCTTCCAGCGCCAAGATGTTTGCCACCGAAATGTGTGGCCGCGTGGCCGACCGAGCGGTGCAAATTCTGGGCGGCTCGGGCTATATGTCGGAATACGGCATAGAGCGCTTTTACCGTGATGTGCGCCTGTTCCGCCTGTACGAAGGCACAACGCAGATCCAGCAGATCATCATCGCCCGCAACATGGTGCGCGAAGCCCGCGCCAACGCATGAGCACCGAGACTCCGGCATCCACACCGCCCCAGGAACGCAGCGCCTTTATGCGCCTGCTGGGCGCCAGCCAGGTGGCCGATGCGCCGCCCGGCAAGGTGCAGGTGCGGCTGCCCCATCTGCGCGAGGAGCTGCTCAACCAGCTGCCCGCCGCCCATGGCGGCGTGCTGATGAGCCTGCTGGATTCCGTGATGTCACGCGCCGCCAGCGTGCTGCCGGATGCGCCCTCGCAAACCGCCGTGACGGTGGAGATGAGCAGCCGCTTTCACCGCCCCGGCAAGGGCGCCCTGCTGGCCGAAGGCTGGGTGGTACAGGCCAGCCGCAGCCTGTGCAGCTGCGCCGCGCAGATCACCGACGAAAAAGGCACCTTGGTGGCTACGGCCCAGGGCACGTTCAAGTACTGGTTGGCGCCGACTACGTTGGATAAAAATTGAGCGGCGATCGCGGATAAGACGTTGCTCTTTAAGCGGAATTACCTGATAGGGACTTGTCTCAGAGACCGTTGTGAAGTGATGTTCCGAAGCCGGGTCTCGCCCCGGCGGGCGACCTACCTTCTTGCTCGCACAAGAAGGTAGGCGAAGAATGCGCCCCTCTATCCCCGACCCCGGCGCTGTCGCGCCGGGGCAACCTGCGTCACCCAACACACAGGGCCTGCCGCAGAACTCTCTGCGCGCTTTCAGCGCTCCGCTCGAACAGCAGCGGCAAGTCAGTCTACGAAGCATGGCTGTCCTACGGCAGCCATGCGACCCTGTGTGCTGTGCGCCGCAGGCGTGTATAGAAGGGGAACAGCCTCAGCGCCAGCAATGTGACGAAGCGATAGGTGTCGAGAAGCAAGAGATAAGGTTCGCCTACAGCGCAGCCCACGCAAGGCATGTATTCGGTTTCCCCCTTCTGCCCATGGCTCGGCGCGCAGAGCCCAGGGCGGGCAGCTGTGCCGCAGTTGTTCGAGTGAAGCGGCATAGCCGCGCAACGAGTTCTGCGGCGCCGCCCTGGGATCGAGCACCGAGCTTGCCCGAAGCAGAGCGTAGGGACAGGGGCAGTAGGGGCGTGTTCTTTTGGCTACTTTGCTTGCACGAGCAAGAAAAGTAGCTCGCCTGCCGGGGCGAATCCCGGCCTCAGAACATCATGTCCGCGCAGCAGCAAGATTCGTCGTGAAGCTTCATTCCAGCCTGTCACCTATCAAGCTCAATCCCTTGGGGAATGGCTATTTATCTGCATAGAGCGCTCTGGTTTTAGGAGACGCTTAAAGCATCTCATCGGTATCCGCCGTTCCCGCCGCATCCATCACCAGCAACTCCACCAACTCCTTGGCAAAGCTGGGCAACGCATCCAGGCTGCGCATGCAGATCTGCATATCGCGCACCGACCAGGCATCCGACAGCGGCACGATGGCGATGTCCATGGAGGCCGCGTGGCGGCTGGCGGCAGACTCCGGCAGCACGCCCACGCCCACGCCGGACTCGATCATGCGGCAAGCCGTCTCGAAGTTGCCCACCTGGATGCGCAGCTTGATGGGCTTGTGCAGCTGGTCCGAGGCCTGGCGCAGAAAAGCGTGGATGGCGCTGGATTCGTGCAGGCCCACATAGTCCAGGTCCAGCGTGTCGGCAAACGCCAGCTGCATCACCCCGTCCAGGGCATGGCCCTTGGGCACCACCAGCACCAGCCTGTCCTTGCGGTAGGGCAGGGTCTCCAGGTTCTCGGTACGCACCAGGCCGGCCACGATGCCGATGTCGGTCTGCCCTTCGGTCACGGCCCGCACGATGTCGTGGGACAGGCGCTCGCGCAGGTCCACGTTCACATCGGGGTTGCGGCCCAGAAACTCGCGCAGCACCGGTGGCAAGAATTCACTCAGCGAGGTGGTGTTGGCATATACGCGCAGATGGCCTTTGATGCCGCGCACATATTCCTGCATGTCACCGCGCAAATGTTCGATCTGGCTGAGCACCATGCGGGCATGGGTGACAAAAGCCTGGCCGGGTGGCGTCAGCGTCACGCCCTGGCTGGTGCGGTAGAGCAGCTTGGTGCCAATGCTGTCTTCCAGGTTCTTGATGCGCGTGCTGGCTGCGGGCAGCGAGATGCAGGAGAGCTCGGCGCCGCGGGTCATGCTGTTGGCCTCCGCGATATGGGTCATCAGGCGCAGGTCTACGAGGTCAAAGTGCATGGACATGCGCTGCATTGTAAGAACGCTGCAAGCTATCGGCTGTCGCGCATTGGCGCGGAAATACAGGGCATGGACCGCCGTCCCGGGCAAACCCGGCATTCCACAAATGCGAAACACGCAGCGGCCCGGCTTGCCTACGATGGCGGCCAGCCTCCTCTTCGGCCCAGCTCCGCCTTCCATGACCGCTTCTGTCCCTGCCTCTGCTCCTTCTACCCCCGCCCGCACAGGCGCACTGAGCCATCTGCGCGTACTGGATCTGTCCCGCGTGCTCGCTGGCCCCTGGTGCACACAGAATCTGGCCGATATGGGGGCCGATGTCATCAAGATCGAAAAGCCCGGCGAGGGCGATGACACCCGCCACTGGGGCCCGCCCTTTTTTGCCGATGCGCAGGGCGATGCCTCCGAGCATGCCTGCTACTTCGCGGCCTGCAACCGCAACAAGCGCTCGGTCACGGTGGACATGGCCACAAAGGAAGGCCAGGCCATCATTCGCGAACTGGCCAAGGACAGCGACATCGTGGTGGAGAACTTCAAGACCGGTGGCCTGCAACGCTACGGTCTGGATTACGCCAGTCTGTCCGCCCTCAACCCCCGCTTGATTTACTGCTCGGTCACCGGTTTTGGCCACACCGGCCCCTACGCGCCGCGTGCCGGCTATGACCTGCTGATCCAGGCCATGAGCGGCTTGATGAGCATCACCGGCCGCGCCGATACGGAGCCCGGTGGAGGCCCTTTGCGCGTGGGCGTGGCCGTCATCGATTTGTTCACCGGCATGTATGCCACCAGCGCCATCCTGAGCGCGCTGGAAGCGCGCCACCACAGCGGCCGTGGCCAACATATCGACATGGCGCTGCTGGACGTGGCCATGGCCGTGCTGGCCAACCAGGGCGCAGGCTTTTTGAACACCGGCAATATTCCCGGCCGCCAGGGCAACACCCATCCCAGCGTGGTGCCCTACCAGGACTTTCCCACGGCCGACGGCAATATGCTGCTGGCCATTGGCAACGACGGCCAGTTCGCCCGCTTTTGCGAAGCGGCCGGCGTTGCGTGGCACCAGGACGCGCGCTTTACCACCAATGCGGGGCGCGTCATCCACCGGGGCGAGATGGTGTCCATGATGGCGGCGCTGACCCGCAGCCGCAGCACGGCCGACTGGATCGCGCTGCTCGAAGCCCGCGCCGTGCCCTGCGGGCCCATCAACAACATCCGCCAGGCCTTTGACGACCCCCATGTGCAGGCACGTGGCCTGCGCGTGGAGCAAGAGCGCTACCCGGGCGGCCAGCTGCCTGCCGGCGAATGCATCAACCGCGTGACGACCACGGCCAGCCCTTTGCGCCTGTCCGACACCCCGGCCACGCTGCGCTATGCCCCGCCGGCCCTGGGCCAGCACACCGAGGAAGTGCTGCGCGAAAGACTGCAGCTGGATGCGTCGCAGCTGCAGGCGCTGCGCGACAAAAACGTGCTCTGAGCACAGTCCTGCAAACACCAAGGCGGCCCGCAGGCCGCCTTGTCACACCAGATGGTGCTACTTAAAACGCATGTGCCATGCCCGCACCGAAAGCGGTGCGCGAGCTCTGACCGGTAAAGCGCTGGTGGCCCAGGCTGGTGTAGAGCATGGTGCGCTTGGAGAGCTTGTACTCGGCGCCCAGCGAGGCCATTTTGTTCGTCACATCGCCGCTGCTTGCGTCCAGGTGCACGCGCTGCTGGCCATAGCTGGCGCGCAGCGTGGTGGCACCGATGTCATAGGTGCCGCCCACCGACACCATGCGCGACTTGTCGCTCGAATCGCCGGCCGTGCTGCGGTTGTAGCTGAGCAGTATGGCGGCGGCGCCAAAGCGGTATTTGCCGCCGGCAAACCAGTCCTTGTCGCCGCTGCCGTTGCGCTCATAGCCCAGCATGCCGGCCACCGGGCCCTGGTCGTAGTTCACCGCAGCCGAGGTGGCGCGGCCATCACGGCCGGGGGCCTGGGTGCGTTCGGGCGAGGCGCTCAGGTGCACGGTGACACCGCCCCAGTTGGGCGAGTCGTAAAAAATGCCGTTGGCCATGCGGCCGTATTCGGGGTCACCGTTGTTGCTGGCACGGTCCGTGGGCGAGAAGGTATGGGCCATATGCCAGGCTGTGGAGGCAATGCGGTTGACGTTGGAGAAGGCGTCGTACTTCCATTCCTGGCTCCACATGGCGCTCAGCGCGCGGCCCACACGCACCTGGCCCCAGCGGCTTTGCAGGCCCACGGTGGATTCGTCATGCCAGAAGGGCTTGGAGCCCTGGCCCTCGGGCGCACCCGTGCCCATTTCGAAACGGGTGCTCAGGCGGAACGTGGCCTTCAGGCCGCCGCCCAGGTCTTCCACACCGGCAAAAGCCAGGTTGCTGCGCTGGATGGTGCCCAGGCGGTTGGTCTTGTCATAGTCACGGTACATGCCGGCGTCCAGATAGCCGCTGACGGTGACCTGGGCTTGGGCCGCAGTGGGCAAGGCAATGGCGGACAAAAGAACGGTGATGCCCAAAGGCAGGCGGAGGGATGAATGCATCCTGGGGAGCTCCTGGTCTGAAAAAGCGCGTGACGCCGTTTCCGCAGGAAACCGCGCCAGCAGGCGCTGCCGTAGGCAGCTGAGAGAGAAAACCCGCCGTGCAGACAGTGGACGGGACGAGGACGGCGCCTGGAATAGAGGGTTCAGGAATCACAGGGGCCGCAAGGTCTGCGGCCATCCCGAACAAAAGGCGCCTGCGGGCCGCGCGAAGCGGCCCACGGCATGCATTGTAAAAACATGGGCGCCGCACGCCATGCGGAATGGCCCGGCATACCGGTCACGCATAGCGAATAAACCGGCCCAGTCGCAAGGCCAGGCTCACATCAAGGCGTTGTCAACAAACGCGTTCGCGCCTGGACAAAAGCCTGTTGCGCCGTGGCGCGCAAAGCATGCTGCCCCTGCTGTACCCGCTGCTGGCCACCCACCCAGACCTGGTCCACCGCCGAGCTGCGGTGGCTGGCAAACACATGGCCTGCATGGGCGCTGTGGGCATCCAGGCCGGCCAGGGCCACATGGCTGCGGTCCAGCACCACAAAGTCTGCCTGCTGGCCCACGGCCAGGCCTGCAATGGGGCGTGCTGCGGCCTGGGCACCTCCGGCCACGGCCTGCAGCGTCATGGCCGTGGCCACCTGGGGTTGGGCACTGCTGCCCAGCACATTGCGCTGGCGCAGCGCCAGGCGCTGGCTGTATTCCAGCAGCAGCAGCTCCTCGGCCGCGTTCACCGTGGCATGGCTGTCCGAGCCCACACCCCAGCGCCCGCCATGCTGCAACCAGCGCGGCATGTCGAAAATGCCGTCTCCCAGATTGGCCTCGGTGCTGGGGCAGATGCCGGCCACCGCGCCGCTGCGGGCCGCCGCCATGTATTCGGCAGGCGTCATATGGGTGGCGTGGACCAGGCACCAGCGTGCGTCCACCGGTGCATGCTCCATCAGCCATTGCACGGGGCGCTGGCCGCAAAAAGCCATGCAGTCATCCACCTCCTGCAACTGCTCGGCAATGTGGATGTGCACCGGCGCCTGGGGCGAGAGTGCATGCAGTCCGGCCACGGCCTGGTGCAGGCTGTCGGCAGGCACGGCGCGCAGCGAATGCGGGGCCAGCCCCAAAACTGCGTTTTGCGCTTGTGCAGCGGGCAGCAGACGCTCCAATAAACGCAGCATGTTGTCGGTGCTGCGAATAAAACGCGCCTGGTCTGCGCGCGGCGGCTGGCCACCAAAGCCGCTGCTTTGGTAGAGCACGGGCAGCAGCGTCATGCCCATGCCGGTGCGCTGTGCGGCACGCAGCAGGGCCAGCGACAGCTCGGCATCATCGGCATAGGGCTGGCCGCCTGCGTCGTGGTGCACATAGTGGAACTCGCAGACCGCGGTGTAGCCCGCCTCCAGCATCTCCAGATACAGCCAGGTGGCAATGGCTTCCAGCGCTTCGGGTGTGATGCGGTTGGCAAAGCCATACATGAGGTTGCGCCAGCTCCAAAAGCTGTCCTGGGCCTGGCCACGAAACTCAGTCAACCCGGCAAAGGCACGCTGAAAAGCATGGGAGTGCAGATTGGGCATGCCCGGAATCACAGGCCCGGTGGCCTGGTCCACACCGGCCGGTGCGGCCTGGTCGGCCTGCACCTCCACCAACTGGCCGCTGGCATTCCAGCGCAGCAGCACATGGCGCGCCCAGCCCGTGGGCAGCAAGGCATCGGTGGCGAACAGGGCATGGCGGGTAGCGGGGATATGGCTCATAAACACATGGGAAGAAGAAGACAAAACATCACGCCCGTGCTGCTGCCCGGCGGGTAATACGCCCCTGGCGCACGATGGTGCAGTCCGGCTTGGCACCCAGCCAGTAGGCCAGTTCGGCCGCATGCTGCACCGGCCACAGCACAAAGTTGGCGGGGCGGCCTGCGGCCACAAGGCCTTGCTCGCCCTGCAAGCCCAGGGCCCGGGCCGCATGGGTGGTGATGCCGGCCAGGGCCTCGGGCACGGTGAGCCTGAACAGCGTGCAAGCCATATTCGCCATCAACAACAGGCTCAAGGCCGGCGAGGTGCCGGGGTTGTGGTCGGTGGACACGGCCATGGGCACGCAAGCCGCCCGCAGGGCCTCAATCGGCGGCACTTGCGTGTCACGCAGCGTGTAGAAGGCGCCGGGCAGCAGCACGGCCACAGTGCCGGCCTGGCGCATGGCGGCAATGCCCTGGGCCGAGAGATGCTCGATATGGTCGCAAGACAGGGCGCCGTAGCGCGCCGCCAGGGCCGCGCCTTCCATGTTGGAGAGCTGTTCGGCATGCAGCTTGACCGGCAGGCCCAGGGCCTTGGCGGCTTGGAATACCTGCTCGGTCTCGGCCAGTGAAAACGCAATGCGCTCGCAAAACACATCCACCGCATCCACCAGGCCTTCGGCGGCCAGGGCGGGCAGCATCTGCTGGCACACCAGGTCTATATAGTCCTGGCTGCGGCCCGTGTACTCGGGCGGCAGCGCATGGGCGCCCAAAAACGTGGTGCGCACTGTCACGCCACAGACCTGGCCCAGGCGCCGCGCCACGCGCAGCTGCTTGCGCTCATGTTCCACACTCAGGCCGTAGCCGGATTTGATTTCAATGGCCGTCACGCCCTCGTCCAGCAGCTGCTGCAGACGCGGCAGGGCTGCAGCAAACAGCGCATCTTCCGTGGCCTCGCGGGTGTGGCGCACGCTGGAGACAATGCCACCGCCGGCGCGCGCTATGTCTTCGTAGCTGGCACCGGCCAGGCGCATGGCGAATTCGTTGGCGCGCTCACCGCCATAGACCAGGTGGGTGTGGCAGTCCACCAGGCCGGGGGTGACCAGCATCTGCTGGCCATCGTGCACGGGCAGCGGGGCATAGGCTGCAGGCACGGCGGCCTGCGGCCCCACCCATACCACCCGGCCTTGCTGCACCACGATGCAGGCCGGCTCCTGCTCGGCCACGGCCACGGCCTGATCGGCCTGGAACAAGCCAGGGGCCAGGCGCACGGACTGCCAGCGGCCGTCGGCACTCGCGTGTGGGTCAGATTCAAAGTTCATAGCATGCATTGCAATCAGGTAAAGCGTGAGAAGCGCCAGGACTCAAGACTGGGCCGGGTGGAGTGCTACATGCACCAAACGGGCATCGCCGGATTGCGGTACCAGCAAACCGCTGCCCGCATCGGGCGCCGCCCACCACCCACCCTGGCCGGGCAGCAAGGGCGGCTCCGCACTGGCGCACTGCCATTGCCCCTGCAGCACCATGACCAGGCCGGCCGGGCTGGCGCCCAGCAGCTGGGCTTGCCCCAGCACCTGAATCTGTGCGCTCCAGCGGCCACGCCGGGTCATGACATTGAAGTCGGTGGAGGGGCTGCCCAGCAGACTGCAGGAAAGTGCCACATCGCCGGCAAAAGCAAAGGGCTGCCAGCGCTGCGCAAGCGCATGGTCTATGCCTTCCGCACTGCTGTGCAGCTGCACGCCATCGCCCTCCAGCAGCATGATGTGCCGGTCTATGCCGGGGAAGGTGGAGAACGGCCCGGATTGGGCAATCGAGGCCACGCTGATGCGCCAGCCAAAATCGTCCAGGCCCGCGCCCCGGGGGCCACGCGCAATCTCACGCGTGCTGCCGCCTCCGTTCTTCCACGGGCTTGGGGCAATCTGCTGCAAATCAAAGCGGTGCAGTGCCATCACAAGGCCTCTTGCTGAAGAGGGTGCAAGCGGCTTTCAGGCGGGGTGGCCTGGACCACGGCCTTTTGGGCGGCCAGCCGAGGGCGTACCACCCCGACCCATATGGCCGACATCAGCGCAATCCACAGCAGGCCGACATACAGCGACACCCGCGTGTCTTCCACATAGCCCAGCACGCCGATCACAAAGACCATGAAGAGCACGGCCAGGGCCGGCCCCAGTGGCCAGAACGGTACCTTGTACTTGAGTGCGGCCACTTCCGGGGCCGATAGGCGCCGGCGCATGGAGATTTGCGACAGCAAAATCATCAGCCAGACCCAGACCGTGGCAAAGGTGGCCAGCGAGGCAATGAGCAAGAAGATTTTTTCAGGAATCAGATAGTTCAGCAGCACCCCGCCCAACAGCACCAGGCTCATGCACAACACCGTGACCCAGGGCACGCCAAAGCGCGAGACCTTGGTCAGTGCGCGCGGCGCATGGCCGCGTGCGGCCAGGCCAAACATCATGCGGCCGGCACCAAAGATGTCGCTGTTGATGGCCGACACCGCAGCGGTGATGACGACGATGTTGAGAATCGTGGCGGCGGAGTGGATGCCCAGGCCCTGGAAGATCTGCACAAAAGGGCTGCCCTGGGTGCCGATTTCCGTCCACGGCATGATGCTGAGGATGACGGTGATGGTCATCACATAGAACAGCAAAATGCGTGCGGGAATCACGCTGATGGCCTTGGGTATGGCTTTTTCCGGCTGCTGGGCTTCGCCCCCGGTAAGACCGATGATTTCAATGCCGCCATAGGCAAACATCACCACCGTGAACGAGGCGATGAAGCCCTGTATGCCATTGGCAAAAAATCCGCCGTGATGGACCAGATTGCCCAGGCTGGGTGCGCTGTTGCCGTTGAGCTT
Organism: Acidovorax sp.; assembly: GCA_031277855.1. Classification (GTDB taxonomy): domain Bacteria; phylum Pseudomonadota; class Gammaproteobacteria; order Burkholderiales; family Burkholderiaceae_C; genus Comamonas. Next base: position 17,524 of record JAITLO010000042.1, read on the forward strand.
GATACCGGCAAACAAGATGGCCACCCCGCCCACGATCATGGCCACAATGGCCGTGACTTTCACCAGCGTCAGCCAGAACTCCATCTCGCCAAAAATGCGCACATGGCACAGGTTGAGGCCGCAGATGATGACCACCACGCCCAGCACCCAGATCCACTGCGGCGTGTCCGGAAACCAAAAGCTCATATAGATGCCGAAGGCCGTGATGTCGGCCAGGGCCACGATGACCATTTCCAGCACATAGGTCCATCCGGTCAGAAAGCCGGCCAGGGGGCTGAGGTACTCGGCGGAGTAGTGGCCAAAGGAGCTGGAGACCGGCTCACGCACCACCATTTCCCCCAGGGCGCGCATCACCATATAGATGGCCATGCCACCGATGATGTAGGCCAGGATGACCGATGGCCCGGCCTGCTTGATGGCCTCCGCAGCGCCATAGAACAACCCCGTACCAATGGCCGAGCCCAATGCCAGAAAGTTGATGTGTCTGGCTCCCAGTTTTCTATGCAAGGCGTTTCCCACGTTGTCTCCTTGTGTTGGTTTTTTTCGTGGCAGCAGCGCCCGGGTTCAGCGCATGCCTGCGCCCGGGCATGTCGTCACACGCTGGCTCTCAATGGCTGGGAAGCAGCCCGGCTGGGACCAAGGCATTCAGCTGGCCGCTGGCGAGCAGGGTGCTGGCAACTTCGATGTCCGGGGCAAAAAAGCGGTCCTCCTGGTAGTAGGGGACGCTGGCGCGCAACAGGCTGCGGGCGGTTTCCAGCTTGGGCGAGGTCTTCAGGCCCTTGCGGAAGTCCAGCCCCTGGCAGGCCCCCAGCCACTCGATGGCCAGAATGCCGCGCACGTTCTCGGCCATGGCCCACAGGCGCTTGCCGGCATTGGGTGCCATGGAGACATGGTCTTCCTGGTTGGCCGATGTGGGCAGGCTGGTCACGCTGGCAGGGTGGGCCAGGGAGATGTTGTCGCAGGCCAGGGCCGCTGCCGTGACCTGGGCGATCATGAAGCCGGAGTTGACGCCGCCGTTGTCCACCAGAAACGGCGGCAGCTGCGACATATGCTTGTCCATCATCAGCGAGATGCGGCGCTCCGACAGCGCACCGATTTCGGCCAGCGCCAGTGCCAGGTTGTCGGCAGCCATGGCCACCGGCTCTGCGTGGAAATTGCCGCCAGAGACCACATCGCCCTGCTCGGCAAACACCAGCGGGTTGTCGGACACGGCGTTGGACTCCACCGCCAGCACCTCGGCGGCCTGGCGCAGCTGGGTCAAGCATGCGCCCATGACCTGGGGCTGGCAGCGCAGGGAATAGGGGTCTTGCACTTTTTCACAACGTTCATGCGATTGCCCCACTTCGCTGTGGGCCGTCAGCAGGTCACGGTAAGCCGCTGCTGCATCGATCTGGCCCTTCTGCCCCCGCGCCGCATGAATGCGTGCATCAAAAGGCAGGCGCGAGCCCAGCAGCGCTTCCACGCTGAGGCTGCCGCACACCAGGCCGGCGGCCATCAGGTCCTCGGCCTCGAACAGGCCGCGCAGCGCATAGGCCGTGGACACCTGGGTGCCATTGAGCAAGGCCAGGCCTTCCTTGGCCGCCAGCGTCAAAGGCTGGAGCCCGGCCTTGGCCAACGCCTCCTTGGCGGGCAGCCAGTCACCGCGATAGCGAGCCTGGCTCTCGCCCAGCAGCACCAGCGACATATGGGCCAGCGGCGCCAGATCACCCGATGCACCCACCGAACCCTTGAGCGGAATATGCGGATAGACCCCGGCATTCACCAGGGCGATCAAATGGTCGATAACGACGCGGCGAATACCGGAAATGCCGCGCGCCAGGCTGTTGATCTTGAGCACCATGATCAAACGCACCATGGCGTCATCCAAAGGCTCACCCACACCGGCGGCGTGGGACAGCACCAGCGAGCGCTGCAGCTTGGCCAGGTCTTCGGGGGCGATCTTGGTCGAGGCCAGCAGACCAAAACCGGTGTTGATGCCATAGGCCGTACGGCCCTCGGCAATGATGGCCTCCACGCAGGCCACGGAGGCATCAATGCCTGCGCCGGCACTGACGTCCAGCGTGAGCTTCACGGGGTGGGCATAGCAGTGGCGCAGATCGGCCAGGCTCAGCTGTCCGGGGTGAATGTGCAGATTGTTCATATTGATTCCTTGGGCGCCGCCCATGCGGCGCGGTATGGAGAAATTCGCTGCGGCAGAGGCCGCTCAGCAATGGATATGTCAGCCCTCTATGGCGCTGTGCTTGGCAGGCCCCTCACCCCCACCCTCTCCCCAAAGGGGCGAGGGAGCAAGACAGAGAGAACCCAACGCGTCACACGGACGCAATCCAAGCCAACAGACGCGAAAACCAGCGCGGCCCATGCCAGGGCACCGCGCAAGGGCCGCCCCGAAGCGCTGGTGCCGTCCCCCTCCGGCGCGCAGCGCCAGAGAGGGGGAAGACGCGAAGCGGCTCAGGGGGTGCATCTCAAGCCCTCACCATCGGCAGATTCAAGCCATGGCGCTTGGAGGCTTGCACGGCAATGTCATAGCCCGCATCGGCATGGCGCATCACACCGGTGGCCGGGTCGTTCCACAGCACACGGCCCAGGCGGGCGGCGGCTTCATCCGTGCCATCGGCGACGATGACCACGCCCGAATGCTGGGAGTAGCCCATGCCCACGCCACCACCGTGGTGCAGGCTGACCCAGGTGGCACCACCTGCGGTGTTAAGCAGGGCGTTCAAGAGCGGCCAGTCGGAGACGGCATCGGTGCCGTCCTTCATGGCTTCGGTCTCACGGTTGGGGCTGGCCACGGAGCCACAGTCCAGGTGGTCGCGGCCGATGACGATGGGTGCTTTGAGCTCGCCGTTTTTCACCATTTCATTGAAGGCCAATGCGGCCTTGTGGCGCTCGCCCAGACCCAACCAGCAGATGCGCGAAGGCAGGCCTTGAAAAGCAATACGCTCGCGGGCCATATCCAGCCAGCGATGTGTGTGCTTATTCTCAGGAAATAATTCCTTGATCTTGGCGTCGGTCTTGTAAATATCTTCGGGGTCGCCGGACAGGGCCACCCAACGGAACGGACCCTTGCCTTCGCAGAACAGCGGGCGGATGTAGGCCGGCACAAAACCGGGAAAGTCGAAGGCGTTTTTCACGCCTTCATCCAGGGCCACCTGGCGGATGTTGTTGCCGTAGTCCACCGTGGGAATGCCCATGGCCTGGAAGTCCAGCATGGCTTGCACATGCTGGGCACAGCTTTGGGCTGCGGCCTTGGTAAGCCTGGCGTGCTGGGCAGGGTCGGCCGCTGCGGCCTCCCATTGCGCCACGGTCCAGCCCACGGGCAGATAGCCGTTGACCAGGTCATGGGCCGATGTCTGGTCGGTCACGATGTCGGGGCGGGGGCCCTCAGCCTTGGCGCGTTTGACCAGCTCGGGCAGCACCTCGGCAGCATTGCCCAGCAGGGCGATGGAGACCGCCTCGCCACGGGCGGTGTGGTGCTGGATCAGGGCCAGCGCGTCGTCAATGTCCTTGGCCTGCTTGTCCACATAGCGGGTGCGCAGGCGGAAGTCGATGGAGCTTTGCTTGCACTCGATGTTCAACGAGCAGGCACCGGCCAGCGTGGCAGCCAGAGGCTGGGCGCCACCCATGCCGCCCAGGCCGGCGGTGAGAATCCATTTACCGGTCAGGTCGTTGTTGTAGTGCTGGCGACCGGCTTCAACAAAGGTCTCGAACGTGCCTTGCACAATGCCCTGGCTGCCGATGTAAATCCAGCTGCCCGCCGTCATCTGGCCGTACATGAACAAGCCCTTCTGGTCCAGCTCGTTGAACTTCTCCCAGGTGGCCCACTTGGGCACCAGATTGGAGTTGGCCAGCAGCACGCGCGGTGCATCGGCATGGGTCTTGAACACGCCCACGGGCTTGCCGGACTGGATCAGCAGCGACTCATCGGCCTCCAGCTTTTTCAGCTGGGCCAGGATTTCATCAAAGCAGGCCCAGTTGCGCGCTGCTCGGCCAATGCCTCCGTAGACCACCAGGGCCTTGGGGTTCTCGGCCACATCGGGGTCCAGATTGTTTTGCAGCATGCGGTAGGCGGCCTCGGCCAGCCAGTTCTTGCAATGCAGGGTATTGCCACGGGGGGCACGGATCACACGGCTGGCGTCGTAACGGGGATCGGTGTGGAGGATGGCGTCGTTGGCGTTCATGGTGGTGTCCATCAGAGAAAGGTGGCAAAGCGGTCCAGCTTGTCTGTGCGACGCAGGCGATAGGCCTGTCCGGGTCAAACTGTTACATACAACAAACAATCGATAATCGATAAGTTGTCTATACCAATTCTGTGATTCACTTGCGGGCAACGTCAATTGCCCGCGACCACTTTCTGCTCCTGACAAACCCTATGCGTCCCCCTCCCCTCCCTGACCCATCGCCCTCTGCCACAGCCCCTGCGTTCCAGCGCATCAAGGACTATGTGCTGCAGCAAATTCACAGCGGGCAGTGGCAGCAGGGCCAGGCCATCCCCAGCGAGGCCGCGCTGGCCAAGCAGTTCGGTGTGGCACGTATGACGGTGAACCGCGCGCTGCGCGAACTCAGCGACGACCAGACGCTGACGCGGGTGCAGGGGTCGGGCACGTTTGTGGCCCAGCACAAATACCAGTCCACCCTGGTGCAGCTGCGCAATATTGCGGACGAGATCGCGGCACGCGGCCATGTGCACCGCGGTGAGCTGCAGCGGCTGGAACGCTGCAAGGCCGAGCCCGCGCTGATGCGTGAATTCAAGCAGGAGCTGCCCCAGACCCTGTTCCATTCAGTGGTCGTGCACTACGAGAACGACCTGCCCATCCAGCTGGAAGATCGCTACGTCAACCCCGCCGTGGCGCCCGACTACCTGTCCCAGGACTTTGCCAGCCAGACCCCCAACGCCTACCTGATGCGCGTGGCGCCGCTGCAAGCGGTGGAGTTCTCCATCGAGGCCGGCATGCCCAACCCGGAAATGGCCGAGCTGCTACGCATGGAGGCCCAGGAACCCTGCCTGGTGCTGCGCCGACGCACCCACTCGCAAGGCCAGGTCGCCTCGGTCTCAGCGCTGTGGCACCCTGCCTCGCGCTACCAGTTCACCGGCAGTTTTTAGAAAAACTGGGGCAGCGCTAGCCCCCACCAGAGACAGCGAGCAAGGGCCGCCCCGCAGCGATGCTGTCGTCCCCCTGCCCGCGAGCGCAGCGAAGCGAGAGCGGGGGGAAGGCACGCAGTGCCTCAGGGGGGTGTTTACCGCCTCCCCGCCCTATCCGCCGCCCAGATGCTGTTCATCTCGGCGCAAAACGGCTGTGCGCATTCGGCCCGGCCCTGGTACTGGCAGCCGGCACGCTCGCATTGCTGGCCCTCGCCATGGTGTTGGCGATCACGCGGCAGCTGGCCGCTGGCCTGCTGCTGTGCCATGTGCAGCCAGGGATCGCCGCCACGCGCCAGCAGGGCCTGGTAGGCCTCTTGCGGCAGCATGCCGGCGGGCAGCAGGGCCGCAGCCACCGACTGCTGGGCTGCACTGGCCGCCGCATTGGGCAGTGGTTGAAACTCCAGTTGCAGCACAGCGCTGGTGCGCATGGCCTGGGCCTGTGCCGCCGGCAGGCCCTGGGGCTGCAACACCAGACCAAAGCTGGTGTTGGCCAAGCTCTGCACGCTGCTGCCATAGGGCAGCAGCAGCGCTCCCGATGAACCAGGCCCGGCACCGGCCGCACTGCCGGGCAGGGCTGCACCCGCTGCCGGTGCCCCCAGTGCCTGGCCCAGCACGCTTTGCGCCTGGGCCCAGGCCACGGGCACACGCAGCGTCAACGTGAAGGCGCGGTCACCGTCCGGCCCTTGCAGCACCCCTTGCTGTACCACCCAGTTCTGCAGCGGCGGCAGAGCGGGGCGTAGCGTGCCGGCAGGTGCGTTGTCGGCGGCCACGGCAGCGGCCTGGGCCGCCAGGGCGGAGGCAGGCGGGGCAGAGAGCAAAGGCGGTGGTGCTGCACCGGCAGCAGCCGGGGGCTGTGCCCCGCTCCCCGGGCCTTGCAACACGGCCTGCACCAGGGCAGTAGGCCAGGCCTGGGCACTGACCAGTTGCTGCGGCAGGGGCTGGCCGGCCGAAGCCTGCTGCACCAGGGCCTGGAGCAAGGCCTGCCACTGGGGCGTCACCCCGGCTACCGGCCAATTGCTTGGTTGCTGCACGGCACTGCCCTGGATTTGCTGCACCAGCTGTGCCACCAATTGGGCAAAGGCCTCGGCCTTGATGGCCTGCTGCGCCTGGGGCGAGAGATTCACCTGGCTGGCCAGTGCCGCCTGGGCCGCCGCCAGAATCGGTGCCACCTGGGCCGCAGTGGCCACGCTGGAGACCCCGGGCACGCTGAACACGGCAGCCGTCGCAGCCGTCGGCGTTGCGCCCGCCACCGCGCTTGCTCCGCCTGCCACAGGCACGGAAGACGCTACCGGCGCAGCGGTACTGGGCATGGAAGGGGGCAAGGTATGGCTCACGGTGCGACTGTAGGGGAAAGCGGCGCACCAGGCAGCAGGCGCCATCTTCGGCAGATGGGAATTTGCTCTGCAAAAAGGAGCTTTACAAGCCCTGTGGTTCTGTGTTTCAGCGCTTTTTTATCTTCAATCCGCTCCGCTTGTGCGTCCACCATTCCTTGTGTTGTGCTCCGCACACATCGCTTCAAACGGGCACGCCTCCACATCAGGGCTGCCGCGCAAGGGCCGCCCCGCAGCGCGGGCAGCGTCCCCCTGCCCGCGAGCGTAGCTCGCGAAGAGCGGGGGGAAGGCGCGCAGCGCCTCAGGGGGGTGTTACGCGTTTTCTGGATAGAACAGCCTGCGCGTGGGCGTGGCACCCACGGCACGGGCAATGGCACCGATATGGTCGGGCGTGGTGCCGCAGCAGCCGCCGACGATGTTGACCAGGCCCTCGGCCGCGAACTCGTGCACCAGGCGGCTGGTGACATCCGGCGTCTCGTCAAAGCCGGTATCGCTCATGGGATTGGGCAGGCCGGCATTGGGGTAGCAGCTGATGAAGGTGTCCGGCGCGGCCTTGGCCAGCTCCTGGATGTAGGGACGCATCAGCGTGGCGCCCAGGGCGCAGTTCAGGCCCACGGACAGCGGATTGCTGTGGCGCACGCTGTGCCAGAAGGCGGTCACGGTCTGGCCGCTCAGGATGCGGCCCGAGGCGTCGGTCACCGTGCCGCTGATCATGATGGGCAGGCGCTCGCCCGTGGCCTCAAATGCCTCGTCCACGGCAAACAGTGCGGCCTTGGCATTGAGGGTGTCGAAGATGGTTTCCACCAAAATCACATCGGCCCCGCCCTCGATCAAGGCCACGGTCTGCTCAAAATAGGCCTGGCGCAGCTGCTCGAAGGTCACATTGCGGGCCCCGGGGTCGTTCACATCGGGGCTGATGGAGGCCGTCTTGGGCGTGGGGCCCAGGGCGCCGGCCACATAGCAGATGCGGCCGTTCACGCTGTATTTGTCGCAGGCCGCGCGCGCCAGGCGGGCGCTTTGCAGATTCATCTCGCGCGCCAGATCGGCCATGCCGTAGTCATCTTGCGCCACCGTGGTGGCGCCAAAGGTGTTGGTCTCGATCAGATCGGCACCGGCAGCCAGGTATTTCTCGTGGATGTCGCGGATCACATCCGGGCGGGTGATGGACAGCAACTCGTTGTTGCCCTTCACATCGCGGGGAAAGTCCGCAAAGCGCTGGCCTGCACCATCCGGGCCGCTATAGCCCTCGCCCCGGTACTGGGCCTCGCCCAGCTTGAAACGCTGGATCATGGTGCCCATGGCGCCGTCCAGAATGACGAGGCGTTGGGCCAGGGTGGCAGGCAGTTCTTTGGCGCGGGTATAGGTGGGCAGGCTCATGGCCCGAGATTGTAGGAACTCCGCACAGACCCTGCCCAGCCATGGCTTGCTGTGGTGTCACCGTCACGCAGCACACAGCCTTCAAAGGTCGAAGGTGTGCTTAAAACCGGCACTGCCCCAAACCAGAGACACCGCGCAAGGGCCGCCCCGCCGCGCTGGTGTCGTCCCCCTGCCCGCGAGCGTAGCGATGCGAGAGCGGGGGGAAGGCGCGTAGCGCCTCAGGGGGGATTAACTACAAACACTCACCACCTGCGCCGGCTGCTTGCTCAGGCTGACATACACATGGCCTATGCCGCTGTCGAAGTAGGCGGCCTCGTGACGACCCAGCTCCAGCGTCTCGCCGTTCTCAAACAGAATGCGCACCCGCCCCGAGAGCACGATGACGAATTCCTGGCCCGGGTGGCGTATGGTTTCGGAGAAATCAGTGGCCTCGCGGGCATTGATCACCGCCATCAGCGGCTGCATCTTCTTGTCCGGGTAGGCGCCGCACAGCACGCTGTAGACATACTGGTCGGTCTCGTAGCGCTGCACATCGTCAAAGCAGTCCTTGACCACGGTGGGTCGGCTGCCTGCGGGCGGCACTGCCGCATCGGTGCCCATGAACAAGCGGGTCATGTCGATGTCCAGGGCCGCGCCCAGCTTGAGCATTTTTTCGTAGCTCAGCGCCATTGCGCCGCGCTCGGCCTTGGAGATGGTGGACACGGCCAGCCCGCTGCGCTCGGCCAGCTGCTGCAAGGTCATGCCGCGCTGCTTGCGCTCCTTGCGCAGCTTGGCCCCGACCTCCTGTTTGCCCACGGGGGAGGAAGAAGGGGCTGCGCCTGCCGCGCCGGGCAGCACGGCGGCAAGAATCTGTTTGGGCGATGGGCGAGAACCAGGGCCTGGCATGCGGGGCGTGGCGGGGCTTGTGATGCGGAGATTCTAGGGCCTGTTGCTGCCCCTGCATCCCTGCCCTCTCGCCCGCTTGCGCCTCCGCCCCTTCGCTCAAGCCCGCCCGGGAACCGCCTGGGTGCGGCCCAGACGCAGCCAGCCCAGCAAGGCACAGGCCATGAGCGCAAAGCCTATGTAGCCGTAGATGGGGTAGACCATGCCCACCAGGGCGATAAAGCCCACAAAGCTGCCGCCCAGGGCCAGCACCGAGGCCAGGGCCGTGCCCCAGCGGAACTTGGGCGTGGCCACCGGCACGATGCGGGCCATGAAGGCATAGAGCATGCCCACGGCGGTGTTCAAAATCATGCCGAAGATGACCAGGGACATCAGATGGCCCAGCCAGGGCGAAATCTGTGTGGCCAGCGACAGCATGGGCATGGACAGGCCGCCCAGGGTGTCCATGCGCCAGTACATGGCGGCGGCAATCAGCAGCATCAGCAAGCCCAGCAGCAAGCCACCCAGCACACCGCCCCACAGGGCGACACGGCGCGAGCTGGCCTGGCCGCCCATGATGACCAGAAAAGGCATGCCCGCCACCACGTTGTAGGAGACATAGAGCAGGGCCGCCACCAGCCAATGGCCTGCGCCCTTGGGCTGCTGTTCCGCAGCCGCCTGCAGCGTGGCCACATCGGCGTGGGGCGTACTCAGCACATAGCCGGCCACCACCACGGTCATGAACATCAGCAGCGGCGTGACCGCACCAATAAAGGCGATGACGCGGCTCACATCCAGGCAGACGATCAGCGCCGTGGCCACCGTGGCCAGCACGCTACCCCAGACCTCGGAAATGCCCAGCCACTGGTGCAGCAGCGAGCCCGCCCCGGCCAGCATGACCACGGTGATGGCAAACAAGAAGAAGGTGATCAGCACGTCAAAAACCATGCCCACATGCTTTCCCAACAGGGCTTGCACCACCTCTTTGTGCGACTCGGCCCGCAGGCGCTGGCCCATGGTGGAAAACGCCATGGACAGAAACACAAATGCCAGGCCCGCCACCACACAGCCCAGCAGGCCCTGGCCGCCGAAGCTGGCAAAGAACTGCAAAATTTCCTGGCCCGAGGCAAAGCCCGCGCCTACGATGACGCCGACAAAAGCCCCGGCGATCTTGCATATCTCCTTGAACGCATGCATCTGCTGTCTCCTTTGGTTTTTTAGATGGTGTGCAAAAGTGGTTCAGGCCTGCGCGCTGGCCGGGCTGGCCGAACTGGCAAAGCGCGCCGGGCTGAGCTGTGCGGCATCCACGCCCTGGGCTAACAGGGCTTCGGGCAGCGCCCGGCCCAGCAGCAGGGCGCAGGCGGCCTCGGAGGCGCCGGCCGCCGTCTGGATGCCATAGCCGCCCTGGCCTGCCAGCCAGAAAAAGCCCTGGCATTGCGCGTCCCAGCCCATGACAAAGTCATCGTCCGGCGCAAAGCTGCGCAGCCCTGCCCAGACATGGCGCGGCCTGTGTATGCGCAGGCTGGTCATGGATTCGATGCGGTAAATGCCGGTGGCCACATCCAGCTCCTCGGCCACCACGTCGTGCGGCTCCACGGGGTCGGCATTGGCGGGCGAGCCCAGCAACTGGCCCGCATCGGGCTTGAAGTAAAAGCTCTCGTCCACGCCGATGACGGCGGGCCAGTCCTGCACGGCCGCACCTTCGGGCGCGGCAAAGGTAAAGGCGGAGCGGCGCCGGGGCTGTATGCCCAGGGCCTGGGCTCCGCACACCCGGGCCACTTCGTCAGCCCAGGCGCCCGCAGCATTCACCACGGCGCGGGCCTGCACGGCTTCACCACTCCCCAAAGTCAAGGTCCACAGGCCTTCATGATTGCGCTCGGCCTTGTGGAGCACCGCACTGCAGCGCAGCCGGGCGCCGGCCTGTGCCATGCCGCGCAAAAAGCCCTGGTGCAGCTCGGCCACGTCGATGTCCATGGCATCCATATCGTGCACCGCACCTATCAGCTGGCTGGCCTCCAGGCAGGGCGCCAGCGCGCAGGCGCTCTGCGCATCCAGGCGCTCGGCACGCAGGCCTTCGCCCTGGTACATGGCCAAAGCATCTGCCAGCAGCGCTTCCTGCCCCTCGGCACCCACATACAGCACGCTGCGCGGCTGCAGCAGCGCATGTTCGCAAAATCCTTGCGGGGGTGCGCTGTAGAAGGCGCGGCTGGCGCGCGTCAGCGCCCGTATCTGCTGCGTGCCATAGCTCTCCATGAACATGGCTGCCGAGCGGCCCGTGGCGTGGTAGCCAGGTTGGCTCTCGCGTTCCAACACCAGCACCGAAGCACCTGCCTGCGCCAAACGGTATGCCACCGACGCCCCGGCCATGCCCGCACCCACCACAGCGAAATCCACCACCTGCTGTTCCATTTGCCTTCATCCTATTTTTTCCGATAAGAAAATTATCGAATAGGAAAATTTTGTGCAAATCGTGGTTTACACCGGGGTGGGCATAAAAAAGGCGGCCTATGCCGCCTTGGAGGAAGCCGAGCGCGTGTTTACGTTTTCTCCGCGCCCTGCCACCCTCCCGCCAGTGCCTGGTACAGGCCCACGGCCGCACGCAGGCCACGCGTACGGCTGTCGGCGGCTGCATCCTGGGCCGCATACAGATCGCGCTGGGCATCCAGCAACTCATACAAACCGATGGTGCCGGCCTGGTAGCGGCGCTGGGCCAGTTGCTCGGCCAGTTCGCGCTGCGCCGCAGCCTGGGCCAGATGCCGGTCTTCCTCGCGCGTGCGCTGCAGGCGCACCAGGGCGTTTTCCGTGTCTTCCAGCGCCAGCAGCACGGTCTGCTGGTAGCCGGCCAGCGCGGCCGCGCCACCGGCCTCGCTGGCGGCAATGCGGGCCCGCACCCGGCCCACGTCCAGAAACGACCAGTCCACACCCAGGAACACCTGGCTGGTGGCGCTGGCGCCTTCGAACAGGCTGCCACTGCCCAGGGCCGTGCTGCCCAGCAGCCCGCCCAGCGACAGGCGCGGGAACAGATCGGCCGTGGCCACGCCTATGCGCGCCGTGGCCGCATGCAGCCTGGCCTCGGCCGCGGCCACATCGGGGCGACGGCGCAGCAGATCGGCCGGTGTGCCGGCATCGATCACGGCTGGCAGCGCGGGCAAGGGAGCCGCCACATCCAGCTGTGCCACCAGGGCGCCGGGCTGCTGGCCCGTGAGCACGGCCAGGCGGTGCTGGGCCACGGCGATCTGGGCCTGCAGCGCGGGAATGCGCGCGCGCGTGGCCTCCAGCAGGGCCTGTGTCCGCGCCAGATCGAGATGGGTGTCACGTCCCAGCGCCAGCCGCAGCTGCACCAGTTGCAGGGTCTGCTCCTGGCTGTCCGCATTCGCATGGGCCAGTGCCAGCCTTTGCTGCCAGCCACGCAGATCCGCATAGCTGGCCGTGACCTGGGCGGCAATCGCCAGCTGCAGTGCTGCCAGGTCTGCCGCCTCGGCTTGCAGATCGGCACCATGGGCCTCGATATTGCGGCGCACGCGGCCAAAGACATCGATCTCCCAGCTGGCCTGCAAGCCTGCGCTGTAGCTGCGCTGGCTGCGCGACCCGCTGGGACCGACCTCGCTTTCGCTGCGTTTTTGCTGCGTCCCCGCCGCCGATGCGGTCAGCGTGGGGATCTGGTCAAAACGTGCCTGGCGCAGCAAGGCCTGGGCGCCATCCAACCGGGCCATGGCCTGGCGCAGATCCTGGTTGGCCTGCAAGGCCTGCTCCACCAGCCGCGTCAGTTCAGCATCGTGGAACTGACGCCAGAAAGCCGGGTCTGCAACGGCATGACGAAGCTCTGCCTGCGACGCATCGCGCACAAAATGCGCACCGGTCTCCGGCAATGCCGGCGTCTGGAAATCCGGACCCACGGCGCAGCCCGCGATCAGGGTGGCACAGGCCATGCTCACGGCATGGCGGGAAAGAAGTCGACGTATCTCAGCCATGCTGGACCTCCGAAACAACAGCGGGCACAGCTGCCTTGTGGACCACGAGTGGACGGCCCGACAGCTTGCGCAGCGCCACATAAAACACCGGCGTGAGGAACAGGCCGAACAAGGTCACGCCCAGCATGCCGGAGAACACCGTTACGCCCGTGGCGGCTCGCACCTCGCTGCCAGCGCCGCTGCCCATCAGCAGCGGCACGGCGCCGGCAATAAAGGCGATGGAGGTCATGACAATGGGGCGCAGCCGCAGGCGGCAGGCATGCAAGGCGGCGGTAACCATGTCCGTGCCCTGCATCTCCAGCTCGCGGGCAAATTCCACGATCAAGATCGCGTTCTTGCAGGCCAGGCCCATCAGCACCACCAGTCCCACCTGGACGAAGACGTTGTTGTCCCCCCCGGCCAGCCAGACGCCGAACAGCGCCGCGCAGATACACACCGGCACGATGAGGATCACGGCCAGCGGCAGCGTCCAGCTTTCATACAACGCAGCCAGAACCAGAAACACCAGCATCACGGCGATCACAAAAACCACAGCCGCGGCATTGCTCTGCTCCACCTGCTGGTAGCTCAGATCGGTCCAGGCCAGCTCGATGCCGCGCGGCAACGTGCGGTCGGCAATCTCCTGCAGCCGGGTCAGCACCTCGGCTGAGGACAGCAGACGCGGGTCGGAGTCACCGATCAAGTCGGCGGCCGCAAAGCCGTTGTAGCGCAGCACGGGGTCGGGGCCAAAGCTGGGCTCCACGGTGACCATGGAGCCGATGGCCACCATCTCGCCCCTGGCATTGCGTGTGCGCAGCTGGGCAATGTCTTCCACGGTCTGGCGGTAGTCGGCATCGGCCTGCAGCATCACGCGCCAGACGCGGCCAAAGGCGTTGAAGTCATTGACATAGACCGAGCCCAGATAGGCCTGCAGCGTCTGGAACAGATCGGTCAAGGCCACGCCCTGGGCCTTGGCCTTGGTGCGGTCCACCTTGACTTCCAGCTGCGGGATATTGGACTGGTAGCTGCTGACCGGGTAAGTCATGCCCGGCGTCTTGGCCACCTCGGCCTGGAAGGCCGAGAGTGCCTGCTGCAGGGCGGCATAGCCCAGGCCGGCCTTGTCCTGCAGGAACAGCGAATAGCCCGAACCATTGCCCAGGCCCTGTATGGGCGGCGGCATCAGCGCATAGGCAAAGCCACCCTCGATCTGCGCAAACTTGGCAGAGAGCTCGGCATTGATGTCCTGGGCGCTGCGCGTGCGCTCGCCAAAGGGCTTGAGCATGATGTAGGAACTGGTGAGGTTGGACGTGGTCGTGGCCTGCAGGGCATTGAAGCCCGCGAATGCCGCGATCTTGTCCACGCCTTCCACGCTCTTGGCGGCCTCCACCATCTGGCGCGTGACCGCATCGGTACGGGCCAGCGAAGCCCCCTCGGGCAGCTTGGCGCCGCCGAAGAGATAGAGCTTGTCCTGCAGCGGAATAAAGCCGCCAGGCACGGCCTGGAACAGCAGCGCCGTGCCGGCCAGCAGGCCTGCATAGACCACAAACACCAGGCCGCGCCGGCGCAGCGAACGGCCTACCGTGGTCTGGTAACCCTGGGCACTGCGGTCAAAAAAGCGGTTGAAGGGACGGAAGAACCAGCCCAGGGCCTTGTCCAGGCCACGCGCCAGCGCATCGCGGGGGGCACCATGGGGCTGCAGCAACTTGGCGGCCAGGGCCGGCGACAAGGTCAGCGAGTTGATGGTGGAGATCACGGTGGAGATCGCAATCGTCACCGCGAACTGCTTGTAGAACTGCCCGGTGACACCGCTCAGAAACGCCATAGGCACAAAGACCGCGCACAGCACCAGGCCGATGGCAATGATGGGGCCCGATACCTCGCGCATGGCCAGGTGGGCAGCCTCGCGTGGAGTGTGGCCGGCGGCGATGAAACGCTCCACGTTCTCCACCACCACGATGGCGTCGTCCACCACAATGCCTATGGCCAACACCATGCCGAACAGCGTGAGGGTGTTGATGGAGTAATCCAGCAGATACAGCCCCGCAAAGGTGCCGATGATGGACACCGGCACGGCCAGCAGCGGAATGATGGAGGCGCGCCAGGTCTGCAAAAAGACGATGACCACCAGCACCACCAGAATCACGGCCTCGATCAGCGTGGTCTGCACGGCCTTGATGGAGTCGCGCACAAACACCGTGGGGTCCCAGACCGACTCGAAGACCACGCCCTCGGGCAGGTCGGTCGAAAAGCGCTCCATGGCCGCATACACCTGCTCGGCCACGGCCAGGGCATTGGCACCGGGCGAGAGGTAAATGCCCAGGGCCACCATGTTTTTGTCATCGCTCCAGGAACGCAGCGTGTAGTCGCTGGCACCCAGCTCCACACGCGCCACATCGGCCAGGCGCACCACCTGGCCGTCGGCACCGCTTTTGAGCACGATGTCGCCAAACTCCTCGGGCGTCTTCAAACGGCCGCGCACATGGATGGACTGCAGCTTGTCCGCTCCCTGGGGATTGGGCTCGGCCCCCAGCTGGCCGGCCGAGACCTGGATGTTCTGCTCGCGAATGGCGGCAATCACCTCGGAAGCAGAAAGCTGGCGTGCCGCCACCTTGTGCGGGTCCAGCCAGACGCGCATGGCGTAATCGCCCGCGCCATACACGCCCACATCGCCAATGCCGGGAATGCGGGCCAGCTGGTCTTTGACCTTGAGCGTCACATAGTTGCGCAGGTACAGGGCGTCGTGCTTGCCGTCCTGGGAGGTCAGGCCCACAAACATCAGCGGTGTGGACGACTGCTTTTGCGTGGTCACACCGTACTGGCGCACTTCCTCGGGCAAGCGACTTTGCGCCTGGCTCACACGGTTTTGCACACGCACGGCGGCAGTGTCCGGATCCACACCGGGGCGGAAGGTGGCCACCACCTGCAAGCTGCCATCGGCTGCGGCCACGGACTTCATGTACATCAGCCCTTCCACGCCGTTGATGGCCTCTTCCAGCGGCACGGCCACCGACTCGGCCACATCCTTGGGATTGGCGCCGGGGTAGGTGGCGCGTACCACCACGCTGGGTGGAACGACCTCGGGATACTCACCCACGGGCAGTTGCGGAATCGCCACCAGGCCCACGGAGAACAAGATGATGGACAGCACGATCGCAAAGATCGGCCGGTCTATGAAAAATTTGGAGAAATCCATCGCTTTGCTCCGCTTCACTGGACCTGTGCCTGAACCTGGGCTGCTGCCGAGGGCTCAGGCTGGCCTTGTGGGGCCGCAGGCGCCACGGCCTTGGGGCTGACCGCCATGCCAGGGTAGTAAATACGTTGCAGGCCGCCCACCACCAGTTGCTCGCCCGCGTTCAGGCCTTGCTCCACCACGCGCTTGCCGTCGACCATGCGCCCCAGCTTCAGCTCGCGCCGCTGGGCCACATGACCTTTTCCTTCAACGGCCTCGACCACATAGGCGTATTGGCGGCTCTGGTCGGTGAGCACGGCCTTGTCGTCAATCAACAGCAGCTCCTCCTGACCTGCACTGCCCTGCAGCTGCACGCGCGCAAAAAGACCCGGTGTCAGCCGGCGCTCGGGATTGGCCAGGCGGGCACGCAAGCGCATGCTGCCGGTGTCGGCGTTGAGCTGGTTGTCGGTGAAGTCCAGCACGCCCTCATGCGCAAAGCCGTCCTCTCCGGCCAGGCCCACGCGCACGGCACGCGCCGCATCACTCTTGCGACTTTCGTGGCTTAACTTTTGATAGCGCAGATAGCTGTGCTCATCGACATCGAAGTACACATAGACCGGGTCTTGCGAGACCAGGCTGGTCAGCAGGCTCTGGTCGGCCTGGGCCATATTGCCTGCCGTCAATAAAGCCCGGCCCGCACGCCCGGCGACCGGGGCACGGACCTCGGTGAACTCCAGGTTCAACCGCGCCGTCTCCAAGGCGGCCTCGGCCGCGCGCACCTGGGCCGCTGCCTGGGCCAGCTCGGCCGCACGGGCCTCGGCCTCTTCGCGCGAGATGGCATGGCCGGCCACCAGCGAGCGTGCGCGCTCGTCCTGGTTGCGTGCCAGGCCGGCGGCCGCACGGGCGCGTTCCAGCTGTGCCTGTGCGCTGGCCAGGGCCGCGCGGTAGGGGCGCTGGTCGATGACGAACAGCAGCTGGCCCTTGCCCACGTCCTGGCCTTCGCTGAAGGCCACGCGTTCGATATAGCCCGAGACGCGCGGGCGCAGCTGCACGGCCTGCACAGCTTCTACACGGCCGTTGAAGGCATCCCACACGCGTGTGTTGCTGGTGGTGACCTGGGCCACCAAGACCTCGGGCGCGGCTGGCGGAGCAGCGGCCGCATGGGCCTGCTCCACTCCCTGACGTCCACATCCTGCCAATAGCGCTGCAGCGGCCAGCGCCGCTGTCAGCATGGTGTGCCTGAGCGGCACGTGCAAAACCCTCATCTCAAACTCCTCGAAGAAATCCTTGGCCACTGCAGCACTGCTGCAAACCGATGCCCGAATTCTTCAAGTTCAAGTAAACTTTAAGTCAAACCAGCAAAGGAATACCGCTATGAAAATTGAGGATGATCCTTTGATCGCCATTGGCGAAGTCGCCCAGCGCAGCGGCGTCAAGGCTTCGGCCCTGCGCTTTTACGAGTCACTGGGCTTGATCGAGGCCGTGCGCAGCAGCAGTGGCCACCGGCGCTACCACCGCTCTTGTTTGCGGCGCATTGCCTTCATTGTTTTTGCCCAGCGCGTGGGCTTTACGTTGGAGGAAATTGCCGAGCAGCTGTCCAGCCTGCCCAACCGCCATGTGCCCACAGGCGGGGACTGGCAGAAGATGTCGCGCCTGTGGCAAAAACGGCTGGACGAGCGCATTGCCGAGCTGCAGCGCCTGCGCCACGGCCTCAACCAGTGCATAGGCTGCGGCTGCCTGTCGATGAAGACCTGCATGTTCGCCAACCCCGGCGACCTCTGCGCCCAGAACGGGCCGGGCCCCAGGCGCTGGCTGGGCGATGCAATGCCTACGGCGGAGTGAGCGCCACAGCACCTGGCGAAGCCCAGGTGCTGCGTGCCATGCGAAAGGTGAGATTCCAGCGCTGCGCCCCCAGCAGCGCATGCTGGCCCGCTTGCAGCGGCTGCACGCCGTGGTAGGCCATGCGCGTGGCACCGCCCCAGACCAACACATCGCCATGCAGCAGTGTGAGGCGGCGCACCGGCTGGCTGCGCTCCAGTCCGCCCCACAAAAATGTGCAGGGCAGGCCCAGCGAAACGGAGACGATGGGGGCCTGCCAATCCTCCTCGTCTTCATCGCGGTGCAGGCCCATTCTGGCGCCCGGCAGGTACTGGTTGACCAAACAGGCATCGGGGGCGTAAGCGGGGTAGCCCGCAGCCAGGGCCGCATCCACCGCCTGCTGCCGCAGAAATGCCGGCATGGCGGGCCAGGGCAGGCCGGTGTCGGGGTTGGTGGCGCTATAGCGGTAGCCGGCGCGGTCCGTCACCCAGCCCCAGTCGCCGCAGTTGCTCATGCGCACCGACAGGGGCCGGCCACCGGGTGTGAGACTGCTGCGAAAAGGCTGGGCCGCCAGCACCTGCTGCACGGCGGCCAGCCACTGTGCCTGCGTGGCCTGCGCCCAGCCACGCAGCAGCCAGGCCCCGTCGTCAATGGCAATCCGCTCCACGGGCTGGGGCGGGTCATCGAACAGCGAGGCCATCATGGCAGGCCTTTCTAGATGGGCCGGCCCAGCACGCTGGCCAGGGCCTGGGCAAAGCGCTTGTTGTCTTCCGGTAAGCCCACGGACACGCGCAAAAACTGGGTGAAGCCGGGCTCCTTCCAGGGCTTGGTGATGATGCCCTGGGCCAGCAGGCCTTCGGCCACCTGGGCCGCGTCCTGGCCCAGGTCCATGAACAGAAAATTGGTGGCCGACGATGCCACCCGCAGCCCGGCCGCACGCAGGCGCTGGGCCAGGGCATCGCGCTCGATCACGGTGGCCTGCACGCTGCGGCGCATATAGGCCTCGTCCTTGAGCGCGGCCAGTGCCGCAATCTGGGCGGCCTGGTTCACATTGAAGGGCGTGCGCACCCGGTCCAGCAGGGCAATGGTGGCGGCGTCACCCGCCACGCCATAGCCCACGCGCAGGCCGGCCAGGCCCCAGGCCTTGGAGAAGGTGCGCAGCACCATCCATGGCTTGCCACAGCCTTGCAGCAGGGCCAGGGTGTCGGGGTAGCCGGGGCTGTGCTGGGCGTATTCCACATAGGCCTCGTCCACCACCAGCAGGGTGTCGGGTGATGCGGCCTGCAGCAGCTGGGCAAATTGCGCCGCCGTCCACATGCAGCCCACGGGATTGGACGGGTTGGCAATAAAGGCCAGCTTGGGCGCGCGTTGCAGGGCGGCGCACCAGGCGTCCAGGTCAAATTCCAGGTCGGCCGTCAACGCCAGCAGCTCCACCGTGGCGCCCATCATGCGCGGGTAGATCTCGTGCAGGCCAAACGCGGGGCGCTGGGTCAGCACCACATCGCCCCGGCCGGTGAAGACCTGGCACAGCATCTGGATGATGTCTTCCGAACCATTGCCCAGCACCAGCTGCTCGGGCTGCACGCCATGGCGCACGGCCAGCACCTCGCGCAGCGCATTGCAGCTGGCGTCGGGGTAGTAGGCAATCTGGCGCACCAGATCGGCCATGGCGGCCACCACGCGCGGGCTGGGGCCGTAGGGATTTTCATTGCTGCCCAGTCGGGCGATATGGGCCACGCCATAGCGGGCGCGCACAGTGTCGGAGGACAGGCCGGCGTTGTAGGCGGGCAGAGCGGGCACTTCGGCGCGTGCCAGGGCGGCGGGATTCACGGTCATGGCCAAGAAATCTGGGCGCTGCGGACCAAGCCGCAGCGCATGTCAAACAAAGAAGAGCGGGCGATGGCTCAGTCAAAAACCTTGCCCGGGTTCATCAGCCCCAGCGGGTCCAGCGCGGCCTTGATGGCGCGCATGGCGGCCAGCTCCTGCGGCGTGCGGCTGGCATGCAGAAAAGGCTTTTTGTGCAGGCCTATGCCGTGCTCGGCCGAGACGCTGCCATGGAACTCGCCCACCAGGCGATAGAGCTCGGCTTCCACGGCCTCGCATTCACCGTTCACCGTGGCGCCATCGGTGGAGACATGCAGATTGCCGTCGCCCACATGGCCGAAGAACAGGCTGTGGTGGCCGGGCCAGCGCACATCGAAAGCGGCCTGCACCGCATCGGCAAAGCGGCCGATGTCGGCCTGGGGCAGGCTGACGTCGAAGTTGATGGGCGGGTGCATCTGGGTGTTGAGCTCGGCCGGGGCTTCGCGCAGCTTCCACAGTGTTTTGGCCTGGGTCTGGGACTGGGCGATGACGGCATCCACCACCTCACCGGCTTCCATGGCTTCGCCCAGGGCTTCTTCCACGGCTGCGCGCAGGCTGGCTTCGTCCTTACCATCCACATCGATCAGCGCCAGCAGCGGATGCGCTTGCGCAAAAGGCGGCTGCAGTTTTTGCCAGCGGACGGAGGCTTGCACAAAGCTGTTCCACATCAGCTCGAAAGCGGCCACGCTGTTGCCAAAGTGGCGCTGCATGCGCTGCAAAACGGCCAGTGCGGCATCGAAATCCGGCATGGCCACCAGGGCCGTGGCCTTGGCCTGCGGCGCGGGGCGCAGGCGCAGCAGCACGCGGGTGATGACGCCTAGCGTGCCTTCGGCACCGATGAAGAACTGCTTGAGGTCGTAGCCGGTGTTGTTCTTCAGCATGGGGCGCAGCATGGGCAGCAGCGTGCCATCGGCCAGCATCACTTCCAGGCCCAGCACCTGCTCGCGCATCATGCCGTGCTGCAGCACGCCGTTGCCGCCGGCATTGGTGGAGACATTGCCCCCAATCTGGCAGCTGCCGCGCGCACCCAGGTCCACGCCAAACACCATGCCGGCGGCCAAAGCCGCCTCTTGCACAGACTGCAGCGTGGCACCGGCCTGCACCGTCATCAGCGCGGTGCGGGGGTTGATGTCTTCGATGGTCTGCATGCGCTCCAGCGACAGGGCCACACAACCGGGCGTGGGCACGGCCGCGCCGGCCAGGCCCGTCAAACCGCCTTGAGGCACCACGGGAATGCGGTGCTGGTGGCACAGACGCAGCAGCGCGGCCACGGCCTCGGTGCTGCGCGGGCGCACCAGGGCCAGCGGTGCCACGGGGGGCTGACCGCTCCAGTCGGTGTGAAAGCGCGCTTCCACCTGGGAGCCGGTGTGCACGCAATCCGCGCCCAGCTGCTGCACCAGGGCGGAAAGAAAGGAGTCGTGGGACATGGAGGAAAAACCTTTTTCAAACAGCACACAGCCTCCGCAGTCACGCGATGGCTATGGGAGAGTGCATGGGCATATTGTCACGCTATGCGTGGGCAATTGCCGTCACCGGGGCCATTTCATTGCGCCTCTCAGGGCAACACTGCATTGCCCCTGCAGATGGGCCACAGCGCCATGCAGCGCACAATAGCGGCTGTAGGGCGCTTGCATGGCGACCTGTTCACAGCGCCTCAACCCGCCCCCTCACTTGTGAGTCTTATCTGGCTCCCAAGCAATCTTCACCTGCTCTAAGCGCTCACTTTTTCGAGTTTTCCCTTGTCCGCTGCCCTGTCCGTTCTCCACGACGTTTTTGGCTACCAGTCTTTCCGCGGCCCCCAGGCAGCCATCGTCGAGCATGTGGCTGCAGGCGGGGACGCCCTGGTGCTGATGCCCACGGGCGGCGGCAAAAGCCTGTGCTATCAGGTGCCGGCCATTGTGCGCCAGCGTGCGGGCCAGGGCGTGGCGATTGTGGTGTCGCCACTGATTGCGCTGATGCACGACCAGGTGGGTGCGCTGCACGAGGCCGGGGTGGATGCGGCCTTTCTCAATTCCTCGCTGAGCTATGACCAGGCCCAGCAGGTGGAATGGCAGCTGCAAAGCGGTCAGCTGACGCTGTTGTATGCCGCCCCGGAGCGCCTGGTGACGCCACGCTTTCTGGGCCTGCTGGATGATTTGCATGCCCAGGGCCAGCTCAGCCTGTTTGCCATCGACGAGGCCCATTGCGTCAGCCAGTGGGGCCATGACTTCCGCCCCGAATACCGCGCCCTGTCGGTGCTGCACGAGCGCTATGCCGGCGTGCCGCGCATTGCACTCACCGCCACGGCCGATGATTTGACGCGGGCCGACATCGTGGAGCGCCTGCACCTGGAGCAGGCCCGGCAATTCGTCAGCAGCTTTGACCGCCCCAATATCCGCTACACCATCGTCGAGAAGAAAGACGTCAGCAACCAGCTGCTGCGCTTTATCCAGAACGAGCATGCCGACGAGGCCGGCGTGGTGTATTGCCAGTCGCGCCGGCGTGTGGAAGAGATTGCCCAGATCCTGCAGCAGGCCGGCATCAACGCCCTGCCCTACCACGCGGGCTTTCCCGCAGAAGTGCGCCAGCAGCATCAGGACCGGTTTCTGCGCGAAGACGGTGTGGTGATGGTGGCCACCATCGCCTTTGGCATGGGCATTGACAAGCCCGATGTGCGCTTTGTGGCCCATGTGGACATGCCCAAAAACATCGAGGGCTACTACCAGGAAACCGGCCGCGCCGGCCGCGATGGCCTGCCCGCCCATGCCTGGATGGCCTATGGTCTGTCCGACGTGGTCAACCAGCGCCGCATGATCGACGAGGGCAATGCCGAAGAAGAATTCAAGGTGGTGCTGCGCGGCAAGCTGGACGCTCTGCTGTCGCTGGCCGAGGCCACGGACTGTCGGCGTGTGCGTCTGCTCTCCTACTTCGGAGAAACCTACGGAGCTGCGCCGGATGCCGCCGGGCCGCCCCAAGGCAGCCGGGGCCCCCTCGGGGGGCAGCGAGGACACGAAGTGCCGAGCGTGGGGGCCACATGCGGTAATTGTGACAACTGCCTGCAGCCACCGCAGGTGTGGGACGGCACAGATGCGGCACGCAAGCTGCTGTCCACCATTTACCGCGTGCACGAAATGAGCCAGCTCACCTTTGGCGCCGGCCACATCATGGACGTGCTGCGCGGCAAGGACACGGACAAGGTGCGCCAGTTTCTGCACGACAAGATTTCCACCTTCGGCATCGGCAAGGAATACAGCGAACCCCAGCTGCGCGGCGTGATGCGCCAGCTGCTGGCCACGGGTGCTTTGGGCCTGCACAAGGTGACCAGCGAGAACAGCGGCCATGTCTTCGACACCCTGTGCCTGACCCCGGGCTCGCGTGCCGTGCTGCGTGGTGAACAATCCGTGCAGCTGCGCGCCACCACCGCAGCCCCACGCAGCCGAACGAGCCGGCGCGGCAGCCAGCCCAATGCCGCCGCAGCCAATCTGGGGCCGGATGCACAGGCCCGCTTCATCAACCTCAAGGCCTGGCGCTCCGAGGTGGCCAAATCCCACAATCTGCCGGCCTATGTCATCTTCCAAGATGCCACGCTGGCAGCCATTGCCGAGCAATGCCCACAGTCGCTGGAGGCCCTGGGCCATATCAGCGGCATAGGCAGCAAAAAACTCGATGCCTACGGCAGCGAGGTGCTGCGGGTGGTTGCCGCCAGTGCGCACTAAGAACGCGTTCAAATTGCTCTAGGCCCGCCGGCCATCCTGCCCCTGTAGGTCTGCGACAACAGCCCGCTACCGTCCATCCGTCCGGCCAGCATCCACACGCGGTCACGGCCTACTTCCCATGGTCTCCCCAGGTCTACACTGTTTTTTCGTTGTAACAACGCGAAACAGGGGGAGTCCATGCAGGCGAGCATCAAGAAACTCTTCACCTTTGCACTGGTGGCCATGGCCCTGGTGCTGGCCGTGAGCGGGTTTTGCATCTACCAGCTTTCCGAAGCTTCACACCACCTGGCGCAGGCCCATACCGCGCGCTACAACTCCTATCTGCTGGCCGATGAAATGCGCCAGAGCTCGGACGATCTGACCCGGCTGGCACGCACCTATGTGGTCACCGGTGACCCGCGCTGGGAGCAGCAGTACCAGGAGATTCTGGACATACGCAATGGCACCAAGCCCCGGCCCAAGCAGTACGAAAAAATCTACTGGGACTTCCGTGCCGCCGACATCGACCCCGGCAAGGGCTTTGACCAGCCGGTGGCATTGAACGACCTGATGAAAAAGGCCGGTTTCACCGAAAAGGAATTCGGCCTGCTCAAACAGGCGGAAGACCAGTCCAACGCCCTGGTCAAGCTCGAGACTGCGGCCATGTTCATGGTCAAGGGCCTGTACGACGATGGCACGGGCAAGTTCACCGTCAAGCGCGAGCCCAATCTGGAAGAGGCGCGCAAGATGCTGCATGGCCCCGACTACCACGCCATCAAGGCCAAGATCATGAAGCCGGTGGATGAGTTCTTGATAGCGCTGGACCAGCGCACCTCCAGCGCCGTGGCGGCCGCTGACGCAGAAAAGAATCTGTGGTTTGTGGCCCTGGGCAGCATGGCGGCCCTGGTGCTGGTCATCATGGTGGGAGTGCTTTGGTATATGTACCGGCAGATCACCGCCTCGCTGGACATGGCAGGGCGTGCCGCCGACCTGATGGCCCAGGGCAATCTGTCGCAGAACGTGGAGGTGCGAGGTCTGGCCGAGGTGGCCCGCGTGCTGACCTCGCTGTCGGCCATGCGCGACAGCCTGACCGGCGTGGTCTACACCGTGCGCCAGAACGCGGAAAGCGTGGCCACGGCCAGTGCCGAAATCGCCCAGGGCAACAATGACCTGAGCTCCCGCACCGAGCAGCAGGCCAGTGCGCTGGAGCAGACGGCGGCCTCCATGGAGCAACTCAGCTCCACCGTGCGCCAGAATGCCGACAACGCCCAGCAGGCCAACCAGCTGGCCAGCAGTGCCTCCCATGTGGCCGTGGAGGGCGGGGATGTGGTGAACCGCGTGGTGGAGACCATGAAGGGCATACACAGCAGCTCCCAGCGCATTGCCGACATCATCGGTGTGATCGACTCCATCGCCTTCCAGACCAATATCCTGGCGCTGAATGCCGCCGTGGAGGCCGCCCGCGCCGGCGAGCAGGGCCGGGGCTTTGCCGTGGTGGCCTCCGAGGTACGTTCCCTGGCCGGGCGCAGCGCCGATGCAGCCAAGGAAATCAAGGCCCTGATCGAAGCCAGCGTGCAGCAGGTGGACCAAGGCACACAGCTGGTGGACCAGGCCGGCACCACCATGACCGAGGTGGTCAGCGCCATACGCCGCGTGACCGACATCATGGGCGAGATCAGCGCCGCCAGCAGCGAACAAAGCCAGGGCGTGGCCCAGGTGGGCGAGGCCGTCACGCAAATGGACCACACCACGCAGCAAAACGCGGCCCTGGTGGAACAGTCGGCCGCCGCAGCCTCCAACCTCCAATCCCAGGCCGAGAAGCTGGTGCAGGCCGTGGCCGTGTTCCAGCTGGACAGCCGCGCCGCCGCCAGCATGCAGTCCAGCGCACGCCCCGCGCCGACACCCGTGCATGCATCCACAGCCAGCAGCCCAGCAGCCAGCCCTCCCCGCGCTGTCCCGCGACCCGTGGTAGCCCGCCCTGCCAACCCTTCCCGTCAGCTGGCCAAGACAAGCACCAGCGCCCCGGCGCCTGTAGCCCCCAGCAATTCGGACGCAGACTGGGAAACTTTCTGATAACTGCCCACCCAGCCAGCCTGGGTGTGTATCTGTAGAAAGAGCAGGCTATGCCTGCTCTTTCAGCTTCTGATTCAGGAGCAATCCACGGCGGGTATGGGGAAATGGAATGCCATATGTAAAATGCGAAGCATTCTCATTTAATATTTTCACCCTCCATGCCTGCCGGCACCACCCCTCACCGCCAGACCCCGGCCGATCCGGTACAGGTCTTGTACACCGCCCACCACGGCTGGTTGCTGGGGCTGCTGCGCCGCCGCCTGAACTGTCCCCATGGCGCGGCCGATCTGGCTCACGACACCTTTGTGCGCGTGCTGCAAAGGCCCGAGGCCGTACCCGAGCTGCGCGAGCCGCGTGCCTACCTCACCACCATCGCCCGGGGGCTGTTGCATGACCACTGGCGCCGCCGTTCGCTGGAGCAGGCCTGGCTGGACACACTGGCCGCCCTGCCCGAAGACATGGTGCCCAGCCCCGAGGAGACCCTGTCCATACGCGAAACCCTGCAACAGCTCGACGATATGCTGGGCCGCCTGGCACCCAAGGCCAGAGAGGCCTTTGTGCTCTCGCAGCTGCAAGGCCTGGGCTATGCACAAATCGCTGCCCAACTGAAGGTGAGCGAACGCACCGTCAAGCGCTATATGGCCCAGGGCTTCGAGCTGTGCCTGACGCTGATGGATTAACGACCATGCCAGACCCCACGCTGGACCCCGCCGTCATCCGCCAGGCCGCACAGTGGCTGGTGCGCCTGCACGCAGACCCTGTCGCGGCACAAGACCATGCGGCCTGTGCCCGCTGGCGTGCGGCCAACCCCGCCCATGAACAGGCCTGGCAAAAGGCCGAGCGCCTGGCGCGCCAGTTCGGTGCTGTGCCACCCGCACTGGGCGTGCCTGTGCTGACACGCAAGACCGCGGCCGTGCAGCGCCGCGCCCTGCTGCAAACCCTGGCCGTGCTGGGCGTGGTCGCCCCAGCAGCCTGGCTGGGATGGCGCCACGCCCCCTGGCAGGGCTGGGCCGCCGATTACGCCACCGCCACGGGGGAGCGCCGGCATCTGGACCTGCCCGATGGCAGCCGCCTGGCACTCAACACCGCCAGCGCCGTCGACCTGGACTGGAACCCCAGGCAACGCCTGGTGCATCTGCGCCGTGGCGAGATCCTGGTACAGACCGCGCCCGATCCGCTGCAGCGGCCTTTTCTGGTTGCCACGCCCCAGGGCCGGCTGCGCGCCCTGGGCACCCGGTTTACCGTGCGCCTGCACGAGGCCGTGGGGGATGGCGATGCCAGCACCGCATTGCAGGTGCTGGAGCACCGCGTCGAAGTCACACCTGCCATGGGCTTCGAGCCGCCGCAAATCGTTTCTGCAGGCCAGGGCCTGCGCTTCACAGCCAGCACCTTGGGCCCGTTGCAGCCCAACCCCGACGAGGCCAGTCTGGCGGCCGGCGAGCCCGGCTGGGCACAGGGCGTGCTCTATGCCGATGGCATGCGCTTGGACGACTTTCTGACCGAGCTGGCGCGCTACCGGCCTGGCGTGCTGCGCTGCGACCCGGCCGTGGCAGGGCTGCGCATCTCGGGCGCCTACCAACTGGCCGATACCGACCAGGTGCTGCGCATGCTGGCCGCCACCTTGCCGGTGGCAGTGCTCCAGCGCACGCGCTGGTGGGTCATGGTGGGCCCCTTGCAGGCATGAAGCGGCCGTCGCTGCGCGTGCGCTGATTTATTTTTCAAGCCATCTGGCACTTTGCCTGTCACTGGTTCGGCAACAGAGAGATGGCCTGGTTCACAGGCCGCTTTTTCACCGACTGCCCTGAACCACCGCATGACTGCATCCTCCACCCCTCCCGCATTGCGCCCCCTCGCCCAGGCCTGTCTGCACTGTCTGCTGGCCCTAGCGGCCGGCAGCGCCAGCTACACCAGCACAGCCCAGGCCCAGCAACCCGCTGCGGCCACTGCCCGCAGCTACCAGATCGCCCCTGGCCCGCTAGGCCCGGCCCTGTCGGCCTTTGCCGGCCAGTCCGGTGTGTCGCTGTCCTTCACGCCGGAGCAAACCCAGGCGCTGCGCACCAGCGGCCTGCAGGGCCAGTTCAACGTGGAGCAAGGCTTTGCCCAGTTGCTGGCCGGCACCGGCCTGCGAGCCGTGGCAGCATCCGGCGGCGGCTATATGCTGCAGACCGCACCCGCCGCGCACTCTGCCTCCCCATCTGCCACCTCACCCGCATTGCAGGAGGTGACGGTGCAGGCCCAGGCCGAGCGCAGCGACGGCAGCACCGACGGCACGGGCCGCTACACCGCTGCCGGCCCCAGCGCGGCAGCCACCGGCCTGGCGCTGACGCTGCGCGAAACACCGCAGTCCGTCACAGTGTTCACCCGCCAGCGCATGGAGGACTTCAAGCTGCAGACCTTGACCGATGTGATGGAGCAAACCCCGGGCCTGACGGTGAGCCGCCAGAGCCAATGGACCACCTTCAATGTGCGCGGCACCACCGCCAACCTGCAGGTGGATGGTGCACGCCAACTCTCCAGTGGCTGGGGCTTTAACACCCACACGCTCTACAGCGCGGACGACCTGGCCGACATCGACCGCGTGGAAGTGCTCAAGGGCGCCTCCGGTCTCATGAATGGCGACGGCAACTACGGCGCCACCATCAACCTGATCCGCAAGCGACCCACCAAGGATTTCCAGGCCCATGCGGAAGCCAGCGCCGGCAGCTGGGACAGCTACCGCGCCGATGCCGACATCGCCGGCCCGCTGAACGCCGAAGGCAGTCTGCGCGGGCGCCTGGTGGCATCGGAAAAGCGCGCCCACAACTTCCGCGAATTCGAGCGCTCCAGCGGCAGGCTGCTGTATGGCACGCTGGAATACGACCTGACGCCGGACACCCTGGTCAGCGCCGGCCTCACCTACCGGGAGCGCACGCTGCGCGGCTCCAGCGCCACCACACCCATACAGGCTTATTCCGGCTCCGGCGCCTTCGTGGGCTGGATGCCCCGCTCCTACAACAACGGCGCACGCTGGGCCGGCTACGAGCAAAAAGGCATCAATCTTTTCTCCCGCGTGGAGCACAGCTTCGGCCAGGGCTGGAAGGCCAAGCTGCAGCTGGTGCATGAAGAAATCGAAGTGCCAGACCAGTTGCTGGGCTATATGAACAACGCCATTCCCGGCGTGGTGAGCTACGGCCGCTATCAAAACAACACCACGCGCAACCAAAGCCTGCAGCTGGATGTGCAAGGGCCGTTCACGCTGTTCGGCCGTGAGCATGATCTGCTGCTGGGTGCCGGCGCCTCCAAGAGCCGCATCAAGCTGTTGCGCGGCGATGGCAGCAACACCACGCTGGGCGCACTCGGCCTGGACTATGCGCAAGGTGGCGGCATGCTGGCCAGGCCCGATATGGACGGCCTGAGCTACTCCAACGACCTGTTCAGCCGCAAGCGCAACTACGTCTATGCGGCAGGCCGCTTCAACCTGGCCGATCCCCTCAAGCTCATCGTCGGCGCACGTGCCACCAACTACGACCAGAAAGACGTCTCCGATGTCAGCTGGTACAACTACGATCTGCACGAACGCGGTGTGCTCACCCCCTATGCGGGCGTGGTGGTGGATGTGGCCCGCGATGTGTCGCTGTATGCCAGCTACGCCAGCATCTTCCAGGCCCAAAGCGCCAAGGATGCCAACCAGCACACCCTGCCGCCGGAAGAAGGCAAGACCTACGAGATCGGCGCCAAGGGCGAGTTCTTCGACAAGCGCCTGAACGCCAGTGCCGCCTACTTCTGGATGAAGACCGACAACACGGCCGAAACCGTGGGCCAGACACCCAATGGCGAAACTATTTCGCGCGCGGTCAGCGGTGCCTCACGACGCGGCTGGGAGCTGGAGCTGTCGGGCGAGCTGGCCCGTGGCTGGCAGGCCCAGGGCGGCGTGGTGATGAACAGCAGCACGCTAAACACCGCCAGCACCACGCCCAAATACCAGTTCAAGCTGGGCACCACCTACCAGTTCCGCGACTCGGCCCTGCAAGGTCTGACCGTGGGTGCCGCCACGCGCTGGCAAAGCGCCATCTCCACCAGCCGGGGCGCCACCACCTTGCGCCAGGATGCCTACTGGTTGCTGGACCTGATGGCCCGCTACCAGATCGACCGCCACTGGAGCGTGGCCGCCAATGTGAACAACGCTTTCGACAAACACTACTTCTCCGGCATGACCAACTTCAACGGCCAGGGCCTGTTCTACACCTGGGGCGCACCACGCAGCCTGAACGTCAGCGCCCGCTACGATTTCTAGCCTCCTGGGACATATGACATATAGAATGCGATTCGTTCGCATTTGCAACAGTCGTCATGTCCGCCCCCTCTTCTGCCCACGCCCAAGCCACCCAGGATCTGTATTTGCAGCACCACAGCTGGCTGGTGGCCAGGCTGCGCCGCAAGATGGGCTGCGCCTGGGATGCGGCCGATCTGGCGCAAAACACTTTTTTGCGGCTGCTGACCGCGCGTGGGCCGGCGCTGGAGCAACTGGCAGAGCCCCGCGCCTACCTCACCACGGTTGCCCAGCGCCTGCTGGCCAACCACCTGCGCCGCCGCCAGATCGAACGCGCCTACCTGGATGCACTGGCCCTGCAGCCCGAACCCACGGCCCCGCCCCCTGATGTGCGCCTGATGGTGCTCGAGACCCTGGTGGCCATAGACCGCCTGCTGGACGGCCTGCCCGTGGTGGCACGCAAGGCTTTTTTGCTGTGGCGGCTGGAGGAGCTGACGCAAGAGCAGATCGCCACGCAGCTGAATCTTTCACGCACCACGGTGCGCCGGCATCTGGCCGCTGCGGCAGAACGCTGTTATTTCCATGCCGACTGAAGCCATACCCCCCACCGTGGCACGTGAAGCCGTGCACTGGTTGCTGGAGCTGGGTGAGGCGTCAAGCGCGTCAGAAGCCCAACACACCCAGCAGCAGTGGCAGGCCTGGCTGGCGGCCGATCCACAGCATGCCCGCGCCTGGCAGCGCATTGCCGAGGTGGATGCACAGCTGCGCGGCCTGCCCACGCCGGTGGCGCTGCAAACGCTGACCGCACCCGGCATGGGCCGCCGCCATGCAGTGCGACTGGCTGTGCTGCTGTCTGCCGGCACCGGTGGCCTGCTGGCCGCGCAACACAGTGATCTGGGCAGCTATGCCTGGCAGCAACTGGCTGCCGACTGGTCCACCACCACAGGGCAGCGGCACGAGGCTGTCCTGGCCGACGGCACGCGGGTGCTGCTGAACACCGCTACGGCCGTGGATGTGCGCTACACGGCCACGGAACGCCTGATCGTGCTGCGCGCAGGCGAGATCCTGGTGCAAAGCGCCCCCGATCACCAACCGGATGCCGCCACCGGCGCGCCGCGCCCCTTGCGCGTGCGCACGGCAGAAGGCCTGGTGCGCGCCATAGGTACGCGCTTCACCGTGCACCAGCAGAACGGCCGCACGGCGGTGGCCGTGCTCCAGGGTGCGGTGGAGCTGCAGCCCGCCCACCACCCACAGCGCAGCCTGCGGCTGGATGCAGGCGAGCAAAGCCATTTCACGGCCCAGGAAGTGGGCGCCACGCAAGACCTGCAGCAAGCCAGTGCCGCCTGGAGCGAGGGCATGCTGGTGGCCGACGACATGCCTCTGGCCGAATTTCTGGCAGAGCTGTCCCGCTACCGCAGCGGTGTGCTGCGCTGCGCGCCCGATGCGGCGCAGCTGCGCGTTTCCGGCTCCTACCCCTTGGCCGATACCGACCGCGTGCTGGCCGCGCTCACGCGCTCGCTGCCGGTGGACATCCACACCCGCACCCGCTGGTGGGTGACGGTGGTGCGGCGCGGCTGAGGCCGAATCATCGCTTTTAAATTCATAGCCACAAGCGCTCTATCCATGCGCGATACAGCCAACTTCCATGTAATTCTTTAAAAAATCAGGCCATTTGTGCCGCCCTGCGTGTCAAGCCCAACAGACACACCGCTGCGATCTGCGCGGTGCGCCATGCAACGACACGCCGAGGGAACCACCGCATGAGCCGCCACTTTTTCACCACCGGTGCTGCCACACGCAGCACCGCTTTTGCCGCGCAGCTGCTGTGCGCCAGCCTGGCCCTGTATGCCGGCGCACCACAGGCACAAACTGCGCCCGCAGCAGCGCAGGCACAGGCCCGCAGCTACGCCATTCCTGCCGGCCCGCTGGCGGGGGCGCTCAACCAGTTGGGGCGCGAATCCGGGGTGCTGATCACCTTCTCGCCCACACTCACCGCAGGCGCACACACCCAGGGACTGAACGGCCGCTACACCGTGCCCCAGGCATTGGCGGCCCTGCTGGCCGGCACCGATCTGGAGGCACAGTCCGATGCCAGCGGCAGCTATGCACTACGCCGCCTTGCCACCGTGCACCCCGCAACCAGCGGCACCAGCCTGGGCGAGGTGCGGGTCACGGCCGCCGCAGCCACGCCCGAGCAGCGCGCCAGCACCGAGGGCACGGGCGCCTATGCCACCCGGGCCACATCGGCCGCACTGGGCATGGTGCTGTCCCCGCGCGAGACGCCGCAATCGGTCAGCGTGCTGACCCGCCAGCAGCTGGATGACGAGAACCCGACCACGCTGGGCGAAGCCCTCAAAAGCGTGACCGGCATCATCGCCTTCAGCTCCGACAGCGAGCGCACCGACCTGTATGCACGCGGCTTTTATGTCAGCAATTACCAATACGACGGCGTGCCCACCACGGTGGCCAATGACTTTTTTGGCGCCTCTACGGCCGACCCGTTTTTGTATGACCGCATCGAGGTCGTGCGCGGTGCCACCGGCATGCTCACCGGTGCGGGCGAGCCCTCTGCATCGGTGAACCTGGTGCGCAAGCGCGCTTCCAGCACAGAGTTCACCGGCACAGCCAGCCTGGGCTGGGGCAGCTGGGGCCACCACCGGGGCAGCGTGGACCTTTCCACTCCGCTGACTGCGGATGGCCGTGTACGCGCCCGCGCCGGCGTGATGCTGGAAGAGCGCAACTCCCACCTGGCCCGCTACAGCAACCGCAAGCAGGCCGCCTTTGCCACGGTGGAGGCCGACCTGGCCCCGCGCACCACCTTGCGTGCCGGCGTGGAGCACCAGGCCAATCGCCCCCAAAATGTGACCTGGGGCGGCTTGCCGCTGATGTTCACCGACGGCACACCCACGCGCTGGGACCGCTCCACCAGCACCAGTGCCGATTGGACCTATTGGAACTCCAGCAGCGACATCTACTTTGCCGGCTTGGAGCACCAGTTCGACAACCAGTGGAACCTCAAACTGGATGCCCAGCGCCGCTCCAGCGATTTCGATGCCAAGCTGCTGTACCTGTTCGGCGAGCCCGACCGCATCACCGGCGCTGGTGTGCGCGCCCTGCCCAACTACTCCGTGCACACGCTCACGCAGAACAATGTGAGCGCCCAGGCCACGGGCCCCTTCACACTGGCCGGCCGCCAGCACGAGGCCGTGGTGGGTTTCACCGCCAACCAGTCGCGTCGGCTCTCCAACAGCCATGGCCGCGCCAACACGCCCGGCACCGGCAATTTTTACGAGTGGGACGGCAGCTATCCCGAGCCGCAATGGACGGCGCGCACCCTGGTGGGTGACGACCGCATCCACCAGACCGCCATCTACGGCGCCGCACGCTTTGCGCTGGCCGATACGCTCAAGCTCATCGTGGGCGGCCGCCACAATCTCTGGAAGTCCACCTCGCTGTCCGAGCAGCGCAAGCACAACGTCACCACGCCCTATGCGGGGCTGATCTACACGCTCAGCCCTTCGTTCTCGCTCTACGCCAGCTATACCGACATTTTCAATCCACAAAGCTATCGCGACGTGCAGGGCCGCTACCTCGACCCCGTGATCGGCAAGGCCTATGAGGCCGGCATCAAGGGTGAACATTTCGACGGCGCACTCAACACCTCGCTGGCTGTGTTCCGTATCCAACAAGACAATGTGGCCGTGCTGGACGGCAGCAAGCTGGTTCCCGGCAGCACCGACAACGCCTATGTGGGCGCCAACGGCACGACCAGCCGCGGCATAGAGGCGCAGATGTCCGGCCGGCTCGCCCGGGGCTGGAATGCCTCGGCCGGCATTGCCTACACCCAGGCCAGAAACGCCGAGGGCGAGCGGCTGAACACCGCAGCCCCACGCACCCGGCTGCAGCTGTTCACCACCTACCAGTTCCCTGACAGCTGGAGTGCGCTCACCCTGGGCGGCGGTGTGATGTGGGAGAGCAGCACCTCGACCACCATAGACACCGCTCTGGCAGGTGAGGTGGTCTACCGCCAGAAGTCCTATGCCGTTGCCAGCCTGATGGCGCGTTACGCCGTGAGCCCTGCCTTGTCGCTGCAGCTCAATGTGAACAATCTGTTCGACAAGATCTACTATGCCAATCTGGACGGCCAGGGCCACTACGGCACGCCACGCAATGCCATGCTGACGTTGAACTACAAGTTCTGAGCCCCTGCCTGAGGCGCTGTGCGCCTCAGGCGGCGCGCTTGAACTCCGCCTCGCTCATCCCCTGGCGCCAGTACGCCACCACCAGTTGCTCGTTCTTGGCCAGGCCGCATGCATCACGCGCCCATTGGCGTATGGACTGGGCTGCCTCGAATTCGCCTGCGGCCCAGACAAAGCGGCTGAGGCCTTGGCCTTGATCAGGCCAGGCCACGCTGCGCAGGGCGGGCAGCAGCAGCGAGCCGGCCCTGGCCTGGCCGCGGTGCAGCCAATGCCATTGCAGGCCTGGAGGAGCGACAACGGCTTGCTCGTCGCGCCCATCCTGCACTTCCGCAAACACATGGCCGCAGACATGGGCCGGCAGGCTGGCGGCCACGCGCAGCATGGCGGGCAGGCCGGTGTCGTCAGCGGCCAGCAGCATCCAGTCGGCAGTTGTGGCCGTGCGGCCGCCGGGGCCGCTCATGCCCACCAGCTGCCCTGGCTGGGCATTGGCGGCCCAGGCCGATCCGGGGCCGGCATCGGCGTGCAGCACAAAGTCCACATCCAGCCAGCCTGCAGCGCCATCGATGGCCCGTATGGTGTAGGTGCGCATGTCCAGGCGCTTGCTGCCCTGGGGCAGCTTGAGCATGCCGCTGGCCGACAGCGTGGGCCATTCGGGCGCTTGCTCGCCCGGCTGGGGAAATAGCAGTTTGCAATGGATGTTGGCGTCCTGGGCATAGCGCGCCAGGTCGTCGCAGCCAAAGCGCACGCGCCGCATATGCGGGCTCAGGTCACGTACCTGCAGCACCGTGAGCAGCCTGAAGGCCGGCGGGCGTTGCAGGGCGGCGCCATCACCCTCCCATGCCAGCGATTCGTCGGCAGCGCCCGTGGCCTCCAGGATCAGGTGGGCCAGCATGAGCTTCATGTCCTGCAGCCCCTCCATGCTGGGGGCCTTGGCAATGGCATGCACACCACCCGCTTCGTGCCACAGAATGCCCTGGCCCTGCTCGTAATTCACCAGCCAGAGCTCTCCCTCCTGGCGCACGGCCAGGTCATGCTCTTGCATGTGCTCCACGATATGCGCCAGGGCCTGCCCGGCACTTTCCTGCAGCACCACGGTCTGGGCTTTCAGCAATGTGGTTTCCATTCTTTCTCCATAACCAGGGATGAACTTAGAAGCTAGCGTTGACGCCCACCCACAGGCGTCGGCCTTCATCCGCCATCCAGTTGCCGCTCAGGCCGGTGTTGCGCTCGCGCAGGTCCACCGGCACCTTGCGATCCGTGAGGTTGAGCAGGGCAAAGCGCAGCGACACATCCTTGACCAGTTGGTAGCTGCCGCCCAGGTCCAGCGTGGCCGAGCTGCCACGCTCGCGCACGCCGCGCGCGCCATTGCGGAAGGCGGCATAAGAGGCCTTGCCCATGAAGTTCAGGCGCGCAAAAGTGGTCAGGCGCTCCGTGGCCTGCCAGTCCAGCTGGGCGTTGAGCATGTGCTTGGGCGTTTTCTCCAGCGGCTTGCCGTCCAGAGAGGAACCGTCGAATGCCGTCTCCGTACCGCCCTTGCGGCGCGACTGGGTGTAGGTGTAGTTGGCGTTCAGGCTCAAGGTCTTGGCCAGTGGCAGCTGCAGGCCCATTTCCAGACCGCGTATGCGCACCTTGTCCACGTTGTCGTAGACATAGAGGTGGTTGGCGGACGTGGGGTTCAGGGGGTCGGGCTTGCCGGTGTCAAAGCTCACCACCTTGTTCTTGAAATTGGTGTTGAACAGCGTGGCCGTGAAGCGGCTGGCCGGCGCCCATTCATAGCCCAGGCCCAGCTCCTGGGTGGTGCTGGTTTCGGGCTTGAGGTCGGGGTTGCCGCACAGCGGGCCGCGGAAGCCCGAGTTACCGCCCGTGCTCATGCAATAGCCGGCCGTGCTCTGGCGTATGGAGGGGGCCTTGAAACCCGAGGTCACACCACCGCGCAGCGTGAGCGCATCGCTGGCGTGGTAGACGCCATACAGGCGCGGCGACCAGTGACGGCCGTGGCGTTCGTCATCGTCCATGCGCACGCCGCCGGTGAGGGTCAGGCGCTCGGTCAGCATCCAGTCGTCTTCCAGGAACAGTGCATAGTTGTTCAGCGTCACGCTGTTGACGTTGACCGGGTAGCCACCCACCGTGGCCTCGTTGCGAATGCCATCCAGGGCCACGCGCTGGTACTGGCCACCCAGGCGCAGCAAGTGGTTGGCCACGGGCAGGGTGAGGTTGCCATCCAGGGTGGTGTTGGTCACTTCGCGCTGGCTGTAGTTTTTGGCCTGGGGCCAGCTCTCGTTCTTGCCCACCTCGCGGTACAGCGACAGCTTGCTCTGGCCAAAGCTCCAGCGCCCGTTGTGGGTGAGGCCGTAATGCTCGCGCGTGTGGCGCACCCGGCTCCAGTCCTGGCTGGGCAGGATGGAGCGGCCCGGCGTGGTTTCGGTGGTGGTGTCTTCCGTGCCCACATCGAACACGATTTCCTGGCGGCTGTCGGGCCGCGCCGTGAGCTTGGCGCCCAGGCTGCGGTTTTCGCGGCCAAAGGCGCTGTCGGCCGCCGGGTAATGGTTGCCGGCCTCGCTGCGGTTTTCGGTCTTGCCCCAAACCTGCAGACCCAGCACATCGTTTTGAATGGGGCCACCCAGCCAGAACTCGCCAGCGCGGGTGTTGCCATAGTCATGGTCGCCCTGCAGCGTCACGGAACCACCCACGCTGCCGCTCCAGAGCGCAGGCACTTTCTTGGTGATGATGTTGATCACACCGCCCATGGCATCGGCACCATAGAGCGAAGACATGGGGCCGCGCACCACTTCGATACGCTCGATGGCCGACAGCGGCGGCAGCAGATTGGCCTGTACGCCCGTGGTGCCACGGTTCATGGTCTCGCGCGTGTTCTGGCGCTGGCCGTCGATGAGAATCAGCGTGTATTCACCGGGCAGGCCGCGGATCATGATGTCCGTGGTGTTGGGCCCGTCACCGACCACGGCCACACCCTCTACATGGCGCACGGCATCGGCCACCGACTGGTAATTGCCCTTTTGCAGGTCTTCCTGGGTGAGCACGCTGATCGAGGCCGGCGCATCCTTGATGCGTTGCTGCACCCCGCTGGCCGTGACCACCACGGCCTCCAGTTGGGCATCGGCCTGCGGCGCCTGCTGCCCCCATGCCGCTGTTGCGGCACCCGCCAAGGTCACCGCTCCGACCCTCAGACCCCAGGCAGCTGTCGCCGCCGTTTTTTTCTTTGCTTGCATAGCTGTTCCACGCGCTGTTGCATGGCCCCTCTCCGAGCCATGAATGCACCAGGCCACCACGGCCCGGCATGACAGCCGTCGATTCCAGCACCGCCCTCCCACCCCGTGGTTTGCGCCAGCCGCGCAGATGTTTGCGCCACAATCGAAAACGATTTTCATTTGCGTTTTGCACAAAATCCAAGCAAGCACGACCTCTAAACCCGCACGCCCTCAGCCAGAGACAGCGAGCAAGGGCCTACGCCGGCCGCACCGCCCCGCAGCGAGGCTGTCGTCCCCTTGTCTCCCTATTTCAGGGGAAGGCGCAAAGCGCCTCAGGGGGGGTCAAACCTTCCCCCGCACCCACTTCGGCGATATGCCATAGCGCCGCTTGAAGGCCGTGGAAAAATTGGCCGCGCTGGTATAGCCGGCCGCATGGGCGACCTCGGACACGCTGCGCCCGGTCTGCTCCAACTGGGCCCAGGCGCGCTCCAGGCGCTGGTCGCGGCGGTACTCATCCATGCTGCTGCCAAACACCTGGCGAAACTGGCGCTGCAGCGCGCTGGGGCTGAGCCCAATGTCGCGCGCAATATCGGCCAGGGGCCGAAAACACTCGGTTTCGCTGTCCAGCACCGCCTTGAGACGCATCAGGCGCTGGTGTTCACGCAGTCCCAAGACCGGTGGGGCTGCGGATGCGTCCAGCGCCTGCCCGTTTTCCACCAGCGACTGCAAGGCCTCGTGCACCAACTCCAGCGCACGGCTGAGCAGCAGCACAGGCGTCTTGCCTTCACGTGCCAGCTGGATGATTTGCTCCGCCACGGCCACGGCGCGCACCGAGGGTTGCCATGGGCGGATGACCAACTGCTGGTGTTGCTGCCAATGGCGCAGCAGCTGCAAACCAGCCCCATCCAGGGTCTGGGCCTCCAGCCAACAAGACTCGGCACTCAGGCTGAGCTTGCGTTCGTATTTGCCGCGCTGCCAGCGGCGCACAAAGGCATCGCCGGGGCGTGAGTGCACCACCGCCCCACGGGCCCCAGTCTGGGGGCCGGCACGCGGGTCCACCTGCATTTGCAGGCCCTGCCCGCCAAAGGCCACATCCACCCGCCCTTCCAGCAGTACCACCAGGTGCAGGCCAGGCTCGGCCGGCACGCTGGAGCGCATGGTGCACAGATCGCTGGCCTCCACCCCATGCAGCCACAGCCCGCGCTGCAACTGCAAGGCCTGGACATGGCCGGCCATCAACACCTGCTGGGCCGGGACCTCGGCATCGAGAAAACTGAGCGCGGGCGCACCCAGGTCGCTCGCACGCAAAGTGCCCAAGCCCATCCAGCGCGGTGGGCGGGCAGCGGAGAAAACAGCCATGCCCCATCCAGCAAGTTATTGATAATGATTCTTATCTTAGATAAGAATCAATTCCCGGACATGTGCCGGGTCAGAAACCGTAGAGGCAACATCCGCCGGGCCTGGCCAGCGCAGCCCAGCGAGGCTGCGCCACAATGGCTACACCATGCTGACCTACGCCGATATCCAAGCCGCCTCCGCCCGCCTGCGCGACCAGGTGTTGCAAACCCCCTGTGTTGAATCGCAAACGCTTTCACAGATCGTGGGCGCCCAGGTGTTCCTCAAATTCGAGAACCTGCAATTCACCGCCTCGTTCAAGGAGCGCGGCGCCAGCAACCGATTGCAGCTGCTGAGTGCCGAGGAAAAAGCCCGCGGCGTGGTTGCAATGAGCGCCGGCAACCACGCCCAGGGTGTGGCCTACCACGCGCAGCGCATGGGCTTGCGTGCCGTGATCGTGATGCCGCGCTTCACGCCCGGTGTGAAGGTGGAGCGCACACGCGGCTTTGGCGCCGAAGTGGTGTTGCACGGCGACACGCTGGAGGCCGCACGCCAGCATGCCTACCAACTGGCCGAGGAACAGAACCTCACCTTTGTGCACCCCTTCGACGACGCGGCCGTGGCCGCCGGCCAGGGTACGGTGGCCATGGAAATGCTGGCCGCACAGCCCGATCTGGAAACCCTGGTGGTGGCCGTGGGCGGCGGCGGCCTGATTGCCGGCGTGGCCACGGCGGCCAAGACGCTCAAACCTGGTATCCGCGTGGTGGGCGTGCAGACGCAACGCTTTCCCTCCATGGTCAATGCTGTGCAGGGCACGGAGCTGCCTATGGGCCAGTCCACCATTGCCGAAGGCATTGCCGTGGCCACGGCAGGCCAGATCACCCGCGAGGTGGTACGCCAGCAGGTGGACGAGCTACTGCTGGTGGACGAGGGCGATATCGAGCAAGCCGTGCTGATGCTGCTGGAGATTGAAAAAACCCTGGTGGAAGGCGCGGGCGCGGCGGGCCTGGCGGCGCTGATACGCCACCGGGACAAGTTCCAGGGCCAGAAAGTGGGCCTGATTCTGTCGGGCGGCAATATCGATCCGCTGCTGCTGGCCGCCATCATCGAGCGCGGCATGGTGCGCTCCGGCCGGCTGGCCCGCATACGCGTCAGCGCCCGCGACGTGCCCGGCGTGCTGGCCCAGATCACGGCCACCGTGGCCGCTGCCGGCGCCAATATCGAGGAGGTGCACCACCAGCGCGCCTTCACGCTGCTGGCCGCGCAGAACGTGGAAATCGACTTTGTGCTGCAAACCCGCAACCCACAGCATGTGGAGCAGGTGCTGGAGGCGCTGCGCACGGCGGGGATGCAGGCGGAACGGGCTTGAGTAAGACACCCCCCTGAGTCGCTGCGCGCCTTCCCCCCGCTCTTCGCGAGCTGCGCTCGCGGGCAGGGGGACGACACCGGTGCTGCGGGGCGGCCCTTGCACGGTGTCTCTGACTTGGGCCTGTGCCAGTTTTGGGCGCTGCGCATCGTGCGTGGCTGAGCGTGGATAACCCTGTAGCCAAGGGGCTAGGGGCGCTTTCACAATGGTGAGCACGTGGTGCGCCGCGCCATCGAGCAAGGAGTGAATGCATGAGCCATGACAGCACAGCCCACGATGCCCAGCCCCAGATCGACCCGGACGACGCCGCCGAAGCGGTGGTGCCCTACATCCCCTATGTGATCCCCTTGGTGGGAGCCATCATGATGTTTTTGCTGGCTTTTATCGCCGTGAACATGGCGTAGCAAGGCCTTTGCACCTCAGCCCAGACCAGCCCCGCAAGGGGCTTTTTTGATGCCTGGCATTGATGCGCAAGACATATATCGATGCATATGATGCATAGTTTTTGCCTTCGCCCTACTGGCTTTTTACAGCCGCCTTCCTAGAATGGCTCTCCCGGTCGCCCACCGCAGGCCGGCTCCTGCCAATGCAGCAGGTCAGCGCCCTTGCCCAACCACCCTCCTGCTCACGTTTTTTTGAGTCTGGTTCGGCAAGCACGTTGAATCACAATCAGGAGACCCTTCGATGAATGCCCACGCCCCCCAGGCCCTGCAGGTACAAGCCCCTGCCTACGTCAAAAACCCCAAGCTGATTGCCTGGGTGGCCGAGATGGCCGCGCTGTGCAAGCCCGCCAAGATTCACTGGTGCGATGGCTCGCAAGCGGAATACGACGCGCTGTGCCAGCAACTGGTGGATGCCGGCACCTTCAAGAAGCTCAACCCCGCCAAGCGCCCCGGCAGCTATCTGGCCTGGTCCGATCCTTCGGACGTGGCCCGCGTGGAAGACCGCACCTATATCTGCTCGGCCAAGAAGGAAGACGCAGGCCCGACCAACAACTGGATGGCGCCCCATGAAATGCGCGCCACGCTGCAACCGCTGTTTGATGGCTGCATGGCCGGCCGCACCATGTATGTGGTGCCGTTCTCCATGGGCCCGCTGGGCTCGCCCATTGCCCACATCGGCATCGAGCTGTCCGACAGTGCCTATGTGGCCGTGAACATGCGGGTCATGACACGCATGGGCAAGGCGGTGTATGACGTGATCGGCGAAGACGGTGAGTTCGTGCCCTGCATGCACACCGTGGGCGCACCGCTGGCCGCTGGCGAGACCGACAAGACCAGCTGGCCTTGCAACCCCACGACCAAGTACATCGTGCACTACCCGGAAACACGCGAGATCTGGTCGTATGGCTCGGGCTACGGCGGCAACGCCCTGCTGGGCAAGAAATGCTTTGCGCTGCGCATTGCCTCCACCATGGGCCGTGACCAGGGCTGGCTGGCCGAGCACATGCTGATCCTGGGCGTGACCAACCCCGAGGGCAAGAAATACCACGTGGCAGCGGCCTTCCCCAGCGCCTGCGGCAAGACCAATTTCTCCATGCTGGTGCCTCCCACCGGCTTTGAAGGCTGGAAGGTCACCACCATCGGCGACGACATTGCCTGGATCAAACCCCAGGCCGATGGCAGCCTGCGCGCCATCAACCCCGAGGCAGGCTATTTCGGCGTGGCGCCGGGCACCAATCTGCTCACCAACCCGAACTGCATGAAGAGCCTGGACAAGAACGTCATCTTCACCAACGTGGCGCTGACGGACGACGGTGATGTGTGGTGGGAAGGCCTGGAGAAAGACCAGGGCAAGCTGCCCGACCACCTGATCGACTGGAAGGGCCAGGACTGGACGCCCGCCATCGCCAAGGAAACCGGCGCCAAGGCCGCCCACCCCAATGCCCGTTTCACCGTGGCCGCCACCAACAACCCGGCGCTGGACGAGGCCTGGGATGATCCCAAGGGCGTGAAGATCGACGCCATGATCTTTGGCGGCCGCCGCTCCACCACCGTGCCGCTGGTGACCGAGGCCCGCAACTGGACCGAGGGCGTCTACATGGCCGCCACCATGGGCTCCGAAACCACGGCCGCCGCCTTTGGTGCCCAGGGCGTGGTGCGCCGCGACCCCTTCGCCATGCTGCCCTTTGCCGGCTACAACATGAGCGCCTATTTCCAGCACTGGCTGGACCTGGGTGCCAAGATCGAAGCCCAGGGCGCCCAGTTGCCCAAGATCTTCACCACCAACTGGTTCCGCAAGAACGCCGAAGGCAAGTTTGTCTGGCCCGGCTATGGCGAGAACATGCGTGTGCTGAAGTGGATGATCGACCGCATCGAGGGCAGCGCCCAAGGCCAGCAAACCGCCTTTGGCGTGGCGCCTCACTACGCTGAAATCAACTGGACCGGCCTGGACTTCAGTGCCGAGCAGTTTGCCAGCGTGACCAGCATCGACAAGGCCGCCTGGGCCGAGGAGCTGCAACTGCACAGCGCCCACTTCGAGCAACTGGCCCAGGGCCTGCCCCAGGCGCTGCTGGATGCCAAAACCCAGTTAGAGCAACGCCTGGCCGCTTAAGCCTCCCCCTGAGCGGCTGCGCCGCTTCCCCCTCTCTCGCTACGCGGGAGGGGGACGGCACCAGCGCTGCGGGGCGGTGCGGCCGGCATAGGCCCTTGCGCGGTGCCCTGATAGGGCTGTGTCAGTTTTATGCGGCGTGCTCCATTCTCATGCGCAAGGGCCCCATACGCTTATGCCACAAGCACATGATGCTATACATTCTGCTTCTTCCAAAACAAAAAAGCCGCATCCCAGGATGCGGCTTTTTGCATATGAGCGGTGGTCGCTAGGTTCAGCGTTCCTGGCGGTCCATGGCACGGGCCAGGTCGGCCATCAAGCGCGCATCTTGCAGGGCCACATTCCAGGTGGCTTCGTCAGCCGCAGCGCGTTCGCGGGCCAGTTGCCAGCGGCCCAGGGCGGAGTCCAGGCGCTCAACAACATGACGCACGGGGCTCAGGCTCCAGACCAGCGACAGGCCGGCAGACACCCACAATGCCATGCTGGCCAGCGGATCCGCATCTTCACCCGCGCCAATGGCCAGCGCAGCCAGCATGGCGATGGCCGCCATGGTCAGCAAGGTCACGGACACCTTGGCTTCTGCGATTTCGGCCGATTCGGCAGCCTGCTGCTGGGCCAGTTGGGCCTGCACGCCTTCGGGCACCTGGGCCACACGCACAGCACCAGCGTGCACGACACAGTAAGAGTTGTAGATGAAATGGCTCATGGCGTTGATACCCCGTAGACAGCGCTTGTGGCGAAATGCCGGGCGACAGAGAGACTATAGGGTTTACCCCATGCGTTCTCAAATTTATATTTTGAATCTACATTATTCATTTCAGTGATGACTAGACCATGACACCTCTCAACTTCCGCACCCTGGACCTGAACCTGCTGCGCGTCTTTGATGAAGTCATGGCCGAGCGCAGCCTGACACGCGCTGCCGAAAAGTTAGCCATCACCCAACCCGCCGTCAGCAACGCCATGCGGCGCCTGCGCGACGCCGTGGGCGACGAGCTGCTGGTACGCCAGGGCCAGGGCGTTCAACCCACGCCCCGCGCCCACACCCTGTGGCCCGTGGTGCGCGAGGCGCTGGCCAGCCTGGCCGACAACCTGGCGCCTGAGCGCTTTGATCCGGCCACCGCCAAAACCACGCTGGTCCTGGCCATGGCCGATGCCACTGCCGCCACGCTGCTGCCCTACCTGGTGGCAATTTTGGAGACCGAGGCCCCCGGCGTGACGGTGCGAACCCTGCCGCTGACCACACGCGACCCCCGCGCACTGTTGGACGAAGACAACGCCGACCTGGCCATAGGCAACTTTCCCGCCGTGCTGGCCGATCTGACCGCCCGTGCCCAGTCCGGAGCCCTGGTGGCCTATGAAAGCCGGCGCCTGTACGACGGTGAATACGTGGCCGCCATGCGCCGCGACCACCCGCTGGCCGCAGGGCCGCTGACACTGGAAGGCTATTGCACGGCCCGCCATGCCCTGGTGAGCTTTTCGGGCCGTGCCTGGGGCTTTATCGACGAGGCCCTGGCCTCGCTGGGCCTCAACCGCCGCATTGCCTTGACCGTGAACCAGTACGGCACCGCTGCCCGGGTCGTTGCGCAAAGCGATTTGCTGACCGTCATGCCCCGGCACTTTGTCCCCATCTCGCACATGGCCGAGCAGTTGCACATTGCACCGCTGCCACTGGAAGTGATGGCCGTGCATGTGGACGCGCTGTGGCACAAGCGCGGCGCCAACCACATTGCCTACCCCTGGATGGTTCAGGCCCTGGGCCGGGCAGCCCATCGCGCCCTGGATGCCACCGCAGACCCCGCCCTCATGGTGTGAGCACGGCCTAGGCTGCATATGGCCGACAATAGCTCGCCATGCGCATCCAGCTTCTGTCCGACCTGCATTTGGAAGTCCACCCACAATTCCAGC
The DNA here is from genome assembly GCA_031277855.1 of Acidovorax sp. GTDB lineage: Bacteria > Pseudomonadota > Gammaproteobacteria > Burkholderiales > Burkholderiaceae_C > Comamonas. The sequence continues at coordinate 61,596 of JAITLO010000042.1, forward strand.
CCGAGCCGGCGCCCGACGCCCAGGTGCTGGTGCTGGCCGGAGACATAGGCTCCTACCAAAGCGGCAGCCTGCTCCCGGGTGATGACTTTGGCCTGGAACGGTTTTCTCCCCTGCCCCAGTACGCAGGCTGGCCTTGCCCGGTGATCTTTGTGCCGGGCAACCATGAGTACGATGCCCAGGACTGGGACGAGGCCCATCTGCGGCTGCAGCGCCTGTGCGATCGCCTGGGGCTGATCTGGCTGGAGCGTGAAACCACCGTGCTGGATGGGGTGCGCTTTGTCGGCACCACGCTGTGGACGGATTTCGACGCCATCGCCCTGCTCGATGAGCAGGTGCAGGCCGGTAACCTGGGCCAGCTGCTCAAGCTGCGCGAGAAGTCTTTTCGCGCAGCCAATTTCTATCTGCAAAAAACCGGTGGCACACGCCACGGCCAGGACTTTCTGGCCGAGCCCATGCGCGACCAGGCCCTGCTGTGCCATGACTGGCTGCGCCAGACGCTGGCCCAGGCCCACGACGGCCCCACGGTGGCAGTCACCCACTTTGCCCCCAGCCTGCGCAGCCATGACCCACGCTATGGGCTCACCGCAGGCACCGCCGGCTTTTGCAGCCAGCTGGACGATTTGCTGCCCGCAGCCCAGCTGTGGCTGCACGGCCATGTGCACACGCCGATTGATTACCTGGCTCAAGGCCTGCACCCCGACGGCAGCAGCTGGCGCTGCCGCGTGCACGCCAACCCGCTGGGCTATGCCCGCAAGGGCGAGCAGGCATCTTTCCAGGCAGCACGCAGCATCGGTTTGTAGCGTGGTGGCACTTCGAGATGGCTGCCGCACGAAAAACATGACTTACGTCAAGATGCAGACGCGACGGCCCGCCTAATCTGAGCACGTTAACCTGGAGACCCTCCCATGAAAATCCTGCTCGCCGTCGACGGTAGCCCCTACACCAAGAAGATGCTGGCCTATCTGGCCACCCATGAAGAACTGATTGCCAGCGCCCAGTCGTACAGCGCCATCTCGGTGCAGTCCGCCCTGCCTCCGCGCGCCCGCGCCGCGCTGGGCAAAGACACTGTGGATGCCTACTACGCCGAAGAAGCGGCCAAGGTGCTGGATCCGGTGTGTGAGTTTCTGGAGCGCCACGGCCTCAAGCCCCAGCGCATCACCGCAGTCGGCCCCGCCGGCGAACTCATTGCCAAGGAAGCCGTGGAAGGCAATTACGACCTGGTCGTCATGGGCACACACGGCCTGGGCGCACTGGGCAAGCTGGTCATGGGTTCGGTCAGCACCCAGGTTCTGGCCAACTGCAGCGTGCCGGTCTTGCTGATTCGCTAAGCCCACGCCGCCCTGCATGCAAAACCTGCCGACCCTGGCAGGTTTTTTTATGCCTCAGCCTTGCTGCCGAATGGCACGGCCGTTGCGCCGATCACCTACGCGGCGTTCTTCAAGGCTAGGCTCATAGGACCATGGGCTTGCCTGTGGCGATGTTTGCAACATGGCCATGCATGCACGTGCGCACCAGTCCACCACCTCTTCGTGGGTGTAGGCCTGGGTCTGCAGCAAGGTGTCCACCATGGGGTCTACAGCCCGCGACAGCAGCATTTGCCTGGCCACCAGCAACGGCCAGTCGGCATGGATATGACCATCCTCCTGAGCCTGGACAATCCAGGCGTCCAGTCGCTCACACAGGCATGCCATGGCGACCTGATAAGCCTCTGAGGCCTTCAGTGCATGGCGAATCTCGGACTTGCGTTCCGGCAGCAGTGGCGCATCGGAGTTGAGCTGTGCCTGCAACACCCAGCGCACAAAGGCCTGCAGACACTGGCTGGACTCCAGCCGCGGAGACAGGCCGTTCAGGAACGCCTGCGCGCGCTCCAGGCCGCGCACCATCACTTCGCAGCACAGGTCTTCCTTGCCCTTGAAGTGTTTGTAGAGCACGGCCTTGGCCATGCCCGCAGCTTCGGCCACCTGGTCCAGCGTCATGGCGTCATAACCACGATCACTGAGCAAGCGCGTGCACTCTTCCAAAATGGCTTCTTTGCGGGCCCGGTGCATCATGTCGCGAAACGAAACATGGTTGAAGGGCTGTCGGTTGGTCACGTTCATTAATTCTTATCACATGCACACAAAGTAACACTTCACTCTGAAAAAAGCAGTCAGATACCGGCCTGAATTTATGAATGATTGTCTTCCAGCGTACTTTTGGCGCCTGCTTGCAAAGCCTGTGTCAGCTGGCGCAGCAATCCTGAGTCCAGATTCCAGCAATGCCAATACAGATCGATCGAAAGCATGGTACCTGGGGCTACATCCACCAAGCGCCCGCGCGTCAGACGGTCTCTCACCAGCAATTCCGGCAACACCCCCACACCCCAGCCGGCCTCCACGGCGCGCACCTGAGCCTCCGAATTGGGCAGATACAGGCTCTGCAGCACCACCCGTGACAACCCCAGCAGTCGCGCAACAAACTCGGCCTGCATATCGTCTTTGCGGTTAAAGCACAGAAACGGCACCTGGTGAAAATTGTGTGCCTGCAAGCCGTGCGGCAGATGGCGCGCCGCATAGTCCGGAGCCGCCACCGCCACATAGCGCATGGCCCCCAGGGGCAAGACCTGGCAGCCTTGGATTGCCTGGCCCAGCGTGGTCACACAGCCCAGCACCGCGCCCGAACGCAGCCACTCCTGGGTGAAGTCCTGGTCGTCGGTAATCACTTCCAGCGGCAGGCCATCGCGTACCAGCGGGGTGAAAGCATCCAGCGCCCAGGTGGCAATGCTGTCGGCATTCACCGCCACTGCCATGCTGGCTTCTGCACTGGAGCCTGCGGCGTGCGGCGCCAGCTCCTGCATGTCCCGCGCCAGATCGGCACGCAGCAGGCGCAGCTGCTGTGCATGCTTGAGCAAGAGCTGCCCGGCACGCGTGGGGCGCAGCGGGCGGCTGCGCACCACCAACACCGAGCCCACCTGCTCCTCCAGCGCACGCAGCCGTTGCGAGACGGCAGACTGCGTGACGTGCAGGCGCTGCGCGGCTTTTTCAAAGCCTCCGGACTCCACGATGGCGGCCAGGCATTCCAAGGCCACCGGATCCCAATGCTGCATAGGGTTTCCTCCCCCTGTGTATATGCTTTGTATTAGCTGTTCTGATGCAAGCACATGGAATGTAATCCGGCTTGGTGACAGCCAGCGGGCAAACCACACTACGCGGCTATGAAAACCATTGTTCTCGGCGCCGGCATCATCGGCATCAGCACGGCATGGCACCTGCTTTCACGGGGCCATGAGGTCGTCGTCATCGATCGCCAGAGCGATGCAGCACTGGAAACCAGTTTTGCCAATGCCGGCCAGATCTCGGTCAGCTATTGCGAACCCTGGGCCAACCGCGAGGCACCGCTCAAGGCACTGAAGTGGATGTTTGACTCCCAGGCCCCCCTGTTGTTCCGCCCCCAGCTGGATTGGCAGCAATGGCGCTGGGCCCTGCAGTTTCTGGGCCAGTGCAACGACAAGGCCTTTGCCCGCAATGTGCAGCAAATCGTGGCCCTGGGTGCCTACAGCCACAGCGCGCTCAAGCAGATGGTGGCCGAGACCGGCATCCAATACCACCGGCTGGAACGCGGCATTGCGCATTTTTACTCCAGCGCCCAGGCCTTTGACGAAGCCGGTGAGGCGGTGGACATCATGCGCCAGCACGGCGTGCAGCGCCAGCTGGTCAGCCGCGACGAGCTGCTGCGCATAGAGCCGGCCTTCACGCCCTACCGCGACCAGATCTTTGGCGGCACCTTCACCCCCAGTGATGAAAGCGGCGATGCCCGCGCCTTCACCCAGCAGTTGGCCGCGCTGTGCGCAGCCCGCGGTGCGCAGTTTCTCTACGGCCACGACATCGTGCGCTTTGACCATGGCAGCGATGAGATCCATGGCGTGACGGTACGCCCGCTGCGAGACGATGGCCCAGGCCCCGAGCAGACGCTGACGGCCGATGCCTATGTCGTGGCCTGCGGCTCCTACAGCGCGCCGCTGCTGCGCACCGTGGGGGTGGACCTGCCTATCTACCCCGGCAAGGGCTATAGCGCCACCTTCCGCATCCTCAAGCCCGATGCAGCGCCCTTTGTGTCCTGCATAGACGATGCCCGCAAGATCGCCATGAGCCGCTTTGGCGACGAGTTGCGCGTGGCCGGCACCATAGAGCTGGGCGGCTTTGATCTGTCGCTGGACAGCCCCATCGCCCGGGCCCGCTGCCGCATGCTGAGCGAGCGCATTGAGACCATCTTGCCCGGCGTCTGCGACACCCGCAGCCCCGAGCAAGGCGGCAACCCGCAGTACTGGTGCGGCCTGCGCCCGGCAACGCCCACCAACATCCCCTTCATAGGCCATACCGGCGTGGGCAAGCTGTGGGTGAACGCCGGCCATGGCACGCTGGGCTGGACCCATGGCGCCGGCTCCGGCAAGGCCATGGCGGCCCTGGTCTGCGGCGAGCGTCCGGACATGCAGTTCGGCTTTCTGGGCCAGGAGCGCGATGCAGCGGCCTGGCAGCAGCGCCCGCTGGAGGTCTAAGAGCGAGTTTACGATCTCTACGCAGGCGCGTTGGAACGCAATCGGGATGAGTTCGAGGCGATGGAGCGCAGCTTGCACTCGTGTGCAAGCAAGAGCCAGCGCGAAGAAATCGCCCGATTTCGCTCCAACCCTCCGGGCCAGTGCCTTTGCGGGCGGTCTACTGTGTTGCGAATCCTCGCAATAGCGCGGCTATTGCTGCGGTATCGCGCCTTGTATCCCATCCCGCAAAGACACTGGCGCGCCGCGAGGAGATCGCAAACACGCTCTAAACCCCTGCTCCGGTTTGCGTAGCAGCTACCAGGCAAACCTTCACACTTTCACCGTGGTTTGTTACGCAAGCTGGCATAACCAAAGCAGAAGCTGCTCCTGTTTTGGCCACGCTACCATCGCCGCATGCGCCAAGACCACTATCTTTTTCTGACCGCTTCGGCCCGCGAACCCCATGTTGTGGGCAACACCGAATGGCTGGCCCGCGAAGCAGCCCGCCACCTGCCGGACACGGTGCAGCGAACCTGGATTCAGCTGGCCCAGGAGCCGATTCCCCCCTTTGTGGATGTGCGCCACAACGCTCCCGGCACTTATCCACCTCCCGAGGGCCGCATGGCCGAGCTGCTGCAGGCCACGCTGGATGCCAGCCACCTGGTGCTGGTCTGCCCGGTGTACTGGTTCAGCCTGCCCACGGCCATCAAGGCCTATCTGGACCATTGGAGCGGCTGGCTGCGCGTGCCGGGGCTGGACTTCAAGGCCCGCATGGCCGGCAAACCTTTGTTTCTGATCAGCACCGGTGGCGAGCGCCGCAAGGCCCAGCCCTCCATCGATGCAGCCCAGCTGTGCGCCGAATTCATGGCCATGCCCTGGGGTGGTGCGCTGTGGGGCAAGGGCGGCGCACCGGATGCGGTGCAGGCCGATGCCGAGGCAGTGCAGGCTGCGGCGGGGTTCTTGCAAGGTGCAGCCTGAATCCCCTGCGGAACCGCACCCGCAGCGGGGCCATGTGGCCCACATTGGGCAAGCCCGCACAGTCCACCGATAATGGCAGGCGTGCTGTTCGTTTGACCGGCATCAAAAACCTTGTTTGTGCCACCACCGACCAGCCCCTTGCTCGCTTCCGCCGCCTTTACCTCCCGTGATTTCCGCCATGCCCTGGGCCAGTTCGCCACGGGCGTGACCATTGTCACCACGGCCGATGCCCAAGGCCACCCTGTGGGGCTGACGATCAGCTCCTTCAACTCCGTCTCGCTGGAGCCACCGCTGGTACTGTGGAGCCTGGGCCATCGCGCAGCCTCGCTGCCCATCTTCCAGCAGTGCACGCACTACGCCATCCATGTGCTGGCGGCCGAGCAGCAGGCCCTGGCCCAGCGCTTTGCCACACGTGGGGTGGACAAGTTCGCTGGCCTGGACTGGCAGCCCAATGCCCAGGGCGTGCCGCTGATTACCGGCGCCGCTGCCGTGTTTGAATGCACACACCGCAACCGCCACGACGAAGGCGATCACACCATCTTCGTAGGCCAGGTACAGCACTGCCAGCACCTGCAGGGTGCACGGCCTCTGCTCTACCACGGTGGCCACATGTATGCCCAGCACGGCGTGCCTGCAGCCCCGTACACCGATTGAAAAGGCACCATGGGTAGCCCTCTGCCCATATCCTGGCCCACAAACAAAAAGCCTGACTCCTTGCGGAATCAGGCTTTTTTGTGGCCTGGGCCCTGCCGCGTTCAGCGCTGGGCGTCGGGCAGCTCGATCTTCACTTCCAGCACTTCCAGGTTGTCCTGGCGTTCCAGCTGGACCTTGATGTCGTTCGGGTTGATGTCCACATACTTGGAGATCACGGCCATCAACTCCTTTTGCAGCGCCGGCAAATAGTCGGGCTGGTTGGCGCCTCCGCCCACGCGCTCGCGGGCCAGAATGATTTGCAGCCGTTCCTTGGCGACCGAGGCGGACTTTTTCTTCTCGCCCAACAGCATCGAAATCAGCGACATGCGCGCTTACCTCCCACCAAAAATACGTTTGAAGAAACCGGGCTTTTGCGCATCGGTAAAGCGCATGGGCTTGTCCTCGCCCAGAAAGCGAGCCACCACATCGCCATAGGCTTCGGACACGTCACTGCCCTGGATGTGAATGGCCGGCAGGCCCTGGTTGGAAGCTTGCAGCACGGTTTCGGATTCAGGGATCACGCCGATCAGTTCGATGCGCAAAATATCCTGTATGTCTTCCAGAGACAGCATCTGGCCGTCTTCCACGCGGTTGGGGTTGTAGCGCGTGATCAGCAGATGCTCCTTGATGCTCTCGCCCCGGGTGGCGCGGTCGGTCTTGGAGCTCAGCATGCCCAAAATACGGTCCGAGTCGCGCACCGAAGAGACCTCAGGGTTGGTCACCACCAGCGCCTCGTCGGCGTAGTGCATGGCCATCAGCGCGCCGCTTTCAATGCCGGCGGGCGAGTCGCAAATAATGAATTCAAAGTCCATGGCGATCAAATCGTCCAGCACTTTTTTCACGCCTTCTTGCGTCAGCGCTTCCTTGTCGCGCGTTTGCGAGGCGGCCAGCACGAACAGGTTGTCGCACTGCTTGTCCTTGATCAGGGCCTGGTTCAGATTGGCTTCGCCCTGGATCACGTTGATCAGGTCATACACCACACGGCGTTCGCAACCCATGATCAGGTCCAGATTGCGCAGGCCGACGTCAAAGTCGATCACTGCCGTCTTGTGGCCACGCAGGGCGAGGCCGGATGCAAAGCTTGCACTGGTGGTGGTCTTGCCCACACCACCTTTGCCGGAGGTCACAACGACGATTTTGGCCATGTTTGCACTATTCCTTAGAGACTGAATGCGTGGTTGCTTGTAAAGCGTCGAAAAAATCTATCTACCCCGAAGCTTACAGGGATTCGATGATGATCTTTTCTCCTTCAAGACGAACCTTGGCGGGCTTGCCGGCCACATCGGCAGGCAAGGCGGAATCGATGGCGCGGTAAATACCGGCAATGGACAGCAGCTGCGGCTCCATGCAGGTGCTGAAGATGCGGGCCTCGGTATTGCCCCTTGCACCGGCCACGGCACGGCCGCGCAGCGGGGCGTAGACATGCACATTGCCGTCGGCGATCACCTCGGCGCCATAGCTCACCATGCCCAGCACCACCACATCGGTGTTGCGCGCATAGACCTGCTGGCCCGAGCGCAGCGGCCGGTCAATCACCAGGGCATCGGACATGGGTGCCGGTATCTCGCGCACCACCTCCACCTCGCGTATCACCTCACGCACCTCGGCCGGTGCGCTGCGCGCGGGCATGGCATCGGGCGCAGCCATCAGGCCCACGGCATGTGCCGCCGCCATTTGCTCGACCGAACCGCCGCGCACCGCCACCGGCTGGGTGTGGTGGCTGCGCAGCACCTGGCGCAGGGCCACAAAGTCCACGGGGTCTATGGCTTCACGCACCTGGGTCAGGTCGATCAGCACCGGATCGTGGTCAAAGAAGTCGGGGTCGGCAGCCAGGCGTTCGGCCAGTTCGGCCTCCAGCACGCGGATGTTGGTGTCCTTCAGGACCACGGCCACCACGGGCAACTGGGCGCTTTTCAGGTCGAAGCTGGAGCGGGCGGATTCAACGGCCATGGGGTGGGTGCAGATACGAAGTGGGTGGTAAGGGCGCCATCTCAAAGCGACAAAGTGTACCCCGCACGCTCCGCAGCCGGTCACGGTACGTAACCGGCGCCAGCCCATGGCCGGCGCCGGGGCGGGTTACCACGCCACCTTATACGGTCTGCGCCTGCCGCGCCAGATAGCGTTGCGCGTAGTCGGCATACCAGGGCAGGCAGGCCGCATTGGCCATGGTGTCGGGGTTCACCACCTTGTTCAGCGGCTGGCCCAGCAGCATTTTCTTGATGGGCAGCTCCTGCTTTTTGCCGGTCAGCGTGCGCGGCACCTCGGCCACCTGCACGATCTCGTCCGGCACAAAGCGCGGCGACAGCGCGGTGCGTATGGCATCCGCCAGGCGTTGGCGCAGGCCGTCGTCCAGCACCAGCCCTTCCCGCAGCACCACAAACATGGGCATAAAGCTCTCCCTGCCCAGGTATTCCAGGTCCACCACCAGGCTGTCCAGCACCTCGGGCAAGGCCTCCACGGCGCTGTAGATTTCGCTGGTGCCCATGCGCAGGCCATGGCGGTTGATGGTGGCATCGCTGCGGCCATAAATGGTGCAAGCGCCATGGGCGCTGATGCGCAGCCAGTCGCCATGGCGCCACACGGCGCCGGCTTCGGCAGTGGCATCGCCCCCTCCGGGCTTGCGGCCATGGCCGGGGGCATAGCTGTCGAAATAACTGCTCAGATAACGGCTGCCATCGGCATCGCCCCAGAAATACAGCGGCATCGATGGCAAGGGTTGGGTGCAAACCAGCTCGCCCACGGCGTCCACCACGGGGCGGCCCTGCTCATCCCAGGCCTCCACGGCCGCACCCAGTTGGCGGCATTGCATCTCGCCCGCACGCAGCGGCAGCTCGCGATTGCCGCCGATGAAGGCACCGCAGAAATCGGTGCCCCCAGAGAGGTTGTTCCACCACATGCCGGGCGAGCCCAGCTGGGCAAACTGTTCCGTGCCCCATTGCTGTACATCGGCCGGCAGGGGCGAGCCCGTGCTGCCCAGGCTGCGCACACGCGACAGATCGCCGCAGGCCGACAAGTCCACCCCGGCCTTCATGCAACCGCTGTAAAAAGCAGCGCCAGCACCGAAGTTGCTCACCCCATGGCGGGCGGCAAAGCGCCACAGCACGCCCCAGTCTGGCTGGGCCTTGCTGCCGCTGGGGCTGCCGTCATAGATCACACAGGTGGTGCCTCCCAGCAACCCTCCCACCTGGGAATTCCACATCACCCAGCCGGTGGAGCTGTACCAGTGGAAGCGCTCGCCCCAGCTATTGGGCTCGTAGCTGGGGCCTACATCGTTGTGCAGGCCCTTGAGGCACATGGCCACCAGCAGCATGCCGCCATGGCCGTGGACGATGGGCTTGGGCAGGCCGGTGGTGCCGCTGGAATAGACAATCCACAGCGGGTGGTCAAAGGGCAGCCATTCGGGCTCGAAGGCCGCCGTGGCGGCATCGTCACGCGCCAGCACCTGGGCCAGGTCGGCGCTGTCCGCCACCGGCTGGGCCGCATGGGGGGAGCGCAGCACCACCACATGTTGCAGTGTGGGCAGCTGGGCACACAATTCCTGCACCACGCTGCTGCGGTCCAGCGGCTTGCCGGCGTAGTACACGCCATCCACGGCAATCAAGACCTTGGGCGCAATCTGCTGGAAACGGTCCAGCACGGCGGCCGTCCCCATATCGGGGGCGCAGACGCTCCACACCGCCCCCAGACTGGCCACGGCCAGCAGGGCCACCATGGCCTCGGGAATGTTCGGCAAATACGCTGCCACACGGTCACCCCGGCCCACGCCCTGGGCGCGCAGGTGCAGGGCAAGGGCCGCCACCTGCTGCTGCAGCGCGGGCCAACTGAGCTCGCTCACCTGGCCGAGTTCGTTCTCGGCCACCACGGCCGGCATGCCGGCAGCGTGGGCCGGCTGCACATGGCGCAGCACCTGGCGTGCGTAGTTCACCTGGGCACCGGGAAACCATTGGGCACCGGGCATGACGTTGCGTGCCAGCACGGCGCTGTGGGGCGTGGGCGATTCGATCTGGAAAAAGTCCCAGATGCTTTGCCAGAACGCATCCAGCTCGGTGGTGGACCAGCGCCACAGTGCGTCATAGCTGTCAAAGCGCAGACCATGCTGCTGGGCCAGCCATTCCTGGTAGCGACGGATCTGGGGGATATAGGGAGGGCGAGAAGAAGAGGAGGGAGTAGCAGCCATGCCCCCAGCGTAGGCAGGCACATAAATTGTCGCCATGCTAGGAGCACCAATTGACAAAGCATGGCGTGCCGCTTTGCCTGTTCTTGTCATACTTGAGGCAGTGCAAGCCCTGGCCGCGTCGATGCGTTCACAATCGCCCGGCGCCCCCAACACCTGTGGTGGGGCTTGTTGATTCCTTTGTTGCATTGATTTTTCGTTGCCATGCCCATGTCCATGCACACAGACGCCCTTATCGTCGGCGCAGGCCCTGCGGGGCTTTCGCTTGCCATTTCCCTGGCCCAGGCCGGCCTGCAAGTCACGGTGCTGGAGCAGCAGGCTGCTGCAGCGCTGCAGCAGCCCCAGCCCGACGGCCGCGAGATCGCCCTGACCCACCCCAGCGTGCACACGCTGCAGCGCCTGGGCAGCTGGGAGCTGTTGCAGCCCCATGAGCGCGGCCAGATCTGCGAAGCCCAGATCCACGACGGCCCGGTGGGCCAGCGTCCCATGCTGGCCATCGAAGCCACGGGCAGCGGCCTGGGCCAGCTCGGCCATATCGTGCCCAACCACGCGCTGCGCCGCACGGCCTGGGAAGTGGCCAGCCGCACGCCGGGGGTGGAGATCATCACCGAGGCCCAGGTCACCTGCGTGACTATCCACCCCAGCCACGCCGAGGTGCGCTACACCCGCCAGGACCAGGGCGCGCGCTGCGAAGCGCCAGCCCTCACCGCCCCGCTGGTGGTGGCCGCTGACAGCCGCTTTTCCGCCATGCGCCGCATGCTGGGCGTAGGCGCCCAGATGACGGACTTTGGCCGCACGGTGATCGTCTGCCGCCTGCGCCACACACTGCCGCACGAAGACATTGCCCACGAATGCTTTGGCTACGAGCGCACACTGGCTATTTTGCCGCTGCAGCCTGACCCCGACACCGGCGAGCTGCTGTGCTCGGCCGTGATCACCACCGACTCGGCCGACGCCCAGCAGCTGATGCAGCTGGAGCCCGCGGACTTTGCGGCCCATGTGCAGCGCGAATTCCAGGACCGCCTCGGCCCCATGGAGCTGATGGGTGAACGCCACAGCTACCCCCTGGTGGCCACCTATGCCCACCGCTTCAGCGGCCAGCGCTGGGCGCTGCTGGGCGATGCCGCCGTGGGCATGCACCCGGTGACGGCCCATGGCTTCAACCTGGGGCTGGCCGGTGTGGAGCGCCTCACCGCAGCGGTGCAAGGTGCACGCCAGGCCGGCCAGGACTGGGGCGATGCCGCCGTGCTGCAACCCTATGCCCAGGGCCACCACCGCCACGCCTTCCCGATTTTTGCCGGCACCAACACCGTGGTGAAGCTCTATACCGACGCCCGCCCCCTGCCCCGCATCGTGCGCCAGGTGGTGCTGCAGGGCGCACGCCATCTGCCGCCGCTGAAAGCCGCCATCGCGGCCCAGCTCACGGGTCGCAGCCCTTGGCAAATGATCCGGGCCCAGCTGAAGTCCACTCCCCTGGGCCGCTGACACAGCGGCGCAAGCCCGTCAGCTGCGGGGCTTGCCGGGATACAGGCCCAGCTGGGCATCCAGTTGCTCACGGGCCTGGGCACGCGCCGCCACCGTGGCGCGGCGCGACAGGCTGAGCTCGCCCACCAGGGCATTGCCCATGGCGGTAAAAGCCGTATAGGAATCGAACAGCGCAGCACCCTGCGTAGGCAGCACCAGAGGCAGGTCGCAGTGCAGCGCGATCGGTGCCAGAGCATCGTCGGTAAAAGCCACCACGGGCACGTCGCGGGTACGCAGCCAGCGCGCAATCTCCAAGGTGCTGCGCAGATAGCGACGCACCGACAGACACAGCACCAGGTCCTGCGCGCCATAGTCCTGCAGGCGTTCGGAGGCGCTTTGCTCGGGGTCCACCAGCTCCGTGGGCAAGGCCACGGCCAGCTGGTTGGCCAGCAACTGGGCCGGGCCACGGCTGTAGCGCCCGCCCACCACGGCCACCCGGCCCTGGCAGGTGCTCAGCCAGGTCAGCAACTGTGCAAAGCCGGGGGACTGCAACAAGGGCGTCATGGCCTGCAGGTTGCGCAGGTCCTGCTCCAGCGCCTGCTGGGCAACGGACAAGGCCCCCCGTGGGGCTGCATCCCCTGTCAGGCGCTGGCCCGGTGCCTCGTACTGTCCGGCCAGCGTGGTCTGCAACTGTTGCTGGGCCTCGGCATAGGAGGCATAGCCCAGGCGCGGAAAGAAACGCACCACCGTGGCAGGGCTGACACCGGCCTGCGCGGCCAGGGTGCGGGCCGACACAAAGGCCACGCTGTGAGGGTTGGCGCGGACAAATTCCGCCAGGCGCTGCTCGGCCGCACCGAGGCTGGGCAATTTTTCTGCGATGTGGTGCATCAAATCCATGGGCCGAGCTTAGGGCTTTTTGCGACGACCTTGCAACACTCGTTGCATGTTTTGAATTTGATGAATATTATTGTTTCTTGATATGAGTTCAGAGAAACATCTGTTGCACGCAACACAGCCTCACCATGCCCCACGCCGCCGCGTGGGCCTGCTGGGCGTGGTGCATGAAACCAATACCTTCGAAGCCGGCAGCACCGGCTATGCCGCGTTTGCCCAGCCCGCAGACCGCGAGCCCCTGATGCAGGGCGATGCGCTGTGGGCCATGCGCGGCACGCGCAGCGTCATGGGCGGCATGCTGGAGGTGCTGGAACAGCTGCCCGCCACGGAGGCACCGGAGTTGCTGCCCCTGTACCGTGCCTCGGCCGCGCCCTCGGCCATGGTGGCGTCTGCAGCCTGGCAGCGCATCCGGTCCGAGGCATTGCAGGCCGTGGCACAGGCCGGGCCGCTGGATGGCCTGCTGATCGAATTCCACGGCGCCATGGTGGCCGAGGATGCCCTCGACTGCGAAGGCGAGCTGCTGGCCGCGCTGCGCGCCAGCCTGGGCCCGCAGTGCGTGCTGGTGGCCACCCTGGACTTTCACGCCAATGTCAGCCCCGCCATGGTGGCGCATGCCGATGTGCTGGTGCCCTACCGCACCTACCCGCATATCGACATGTTCGAGACCGGCCAACGCGCCGCACGCCGCATGCGGGAACGCCTGGGGGCCTATGGCCGCGGCTGCCATGCCTGGGCCCAGGCACCGTTTCTGATTCCCCTGGCCGGCCAGTACACCGGAGATGGCGCCATGGGCAGCTTTATGCAGGACTGCGGCGCCGTGGCCCAACGCTATGGCGTGGACGTGGCCTTCTGCGGCGGCTTTGTGCTGGCGGACACGCCCGACACCGGACCCAGCCTGGTGGTCTATGCGCCAGAAGAGGAGCAGGACATGGCAGACCGTGCGCTGCACAGCCTGATGGAGCGGCTGCAGTCCTACCGCAGCGCGCTGATGCCAGCGCTGTGGGCCCCCAGCGAGGCCGTGGCCCGCTTGCGGCCCCAGGAGCGCAGCATTCTGGCGGATGTGGCCGACAACCCGGGCGCAGGCTGCGCGGCCGACAACCTGGCCATTTTGTGTGCTCTGCATGACGCAGCCATTCCCCGCAGCCTGGTGGCCACGCTCAATCTGCCGCATTGGGCCAGCCTGGCCCATGCCGCCGGCGTGGGCTGCGACATCGTGGTGGAGCTGCCCGGCAGGGCACAGCCCGCCACCCTGCAGGTGCTGGCGCTGAGCGACGGCCACTACCGCTGCAACGGGGCCATGTGGCTGGGCCGTGAAGTACGCCAGGGCCCTACGGCCCGGCTGCGCTGGGGTGCGGTGGAGCTCATCGTGGCCAGCCAGCCGGTACAGGCACTGGACCCCGGTGCGCTGGCCTGCACAGGCGTCTCGGCCGACGACTACCAGGTGCTGTCGCTCAAAAGCAGCGTGCACTTTCGCGCCGCCTTCGGCCCATGGGCCCAGACGATTTTGAACGTGGACGCTTTTCGGCAAGCGGGCGACCCGGCGCCCGAGCGCATCTACCAACGGCTGCGCAGCGGTGTCGCCGTGCTGTCCTGACCACCCTATTTTTTCAAGGAGACAACCATGCAGGCTTTGCAACGCCGTCAATTTCTGAACCAGGCACTGGCCGCCACCGGCGCGCTGCTGGCACCCGCAGCCTTTGCCCAGGACGGGCGCTACCCCGACCGCGCCATCACCTTGCTGTGCCCCTGGCCGGCAGGCGGCTCCACCGATGTGACGCTGCGCGCCTTTGCCGAGAGCGCCTCGCGCCATCTGGGCCAGAGCATCATCATCGTCAACCGCCCTGGTGCAGGGGGCACGCTAGGCGCCTCCGCCATGCCCAGCACCAAGGCAGACGGCTACACCATCACCCAGCTGCCGCCGGCCACCTTCCGCCTGCCGCAAATGCAGAAAACCGCCTGGGACCCGCTGCAGGACTTCAGCTATGTGGTGGGCCTGACGGGCTACACCATGGGCCTGGTGGTGCGCCATGACGCACCGTGGAAAACCATCCAGGAATTTGTCGAAGACGCGCGCAAGCGCCCCGGCCAGATCAGCTATGGCTCCACCGGCCTGGCCACCTCGCCCCACATGGTGGTGGCCGAGCTGGCACTCAAGCAGAAGATCGACCTGCTGCACATCCCGCACAAGGGCTCGGCCGACCTGGCCAACTCCCTGATGGGGGGCCACATCATGGCCGCGTCCGACTCCAGCGGTTGGGCGCCCCATGTGGCATCGGGCCGCATGCGGCTGCTGGCCGTGTATGGCACCCAGCGTGCCAAGCGCTTTCCGGATGCCCCCACGCTGACGGAGGCAGGCTATGGCATTGTCTCGGAAGCCCGCTACGGCATCGTCGGCCCCAAGGGCCTGGATGCCCAGGTCAGCCAGCGCCTGCACGACGCCTTCAAGGCCACCCTGGACGACCCCAAGGTGCTGCAAGTGCTGGAAAAACTCGACCAGCCCGTGCTCTACATGAACGCTGCGCAATACCAGCGCTACGCCAGCGAGGAAGTGGCCCGCGACCGTGAAATCGTCAAGCGCCTGAACCTGACGCTGGCGGGTTGATCCGGTGACAGAGGCATCAAAAAAGGCTTGCCTATGGCAAGCCTTTGAAGGACAACCCGCTGCTCTTATTGCGCGCTGATGCCCTTGTCGTTGGCGATCTTGCTCCAACGCGCAAAGTCATTCGCCAGGCGCAGCTTCATGGTCGCGCCATCCTGGTAGCGGGCAATGGCACCGGCTGCCAGCAGTTTTTTCTGCAGCGCCGGGTCGGCCAACACCACTTTCAGCTCCTGGTTGAGCCGGTCCACCACGGCCTGGGGCGTGCCCAGCGGGGCAATCAGGCCACCCCAGGTGTCGGCATCAAAACCCGGGAAGCCCTGTTCCGCCACCGACTTCACACCCGGCAGCAGTTGCTTGGCCTGGTTGGAGCTGACGGCAATGGCACGCAGCTTGCCTGACTGGATATGGGGCAAGGCAGCCACCACATCGGCAAACATCACCGAAATCTGGCCGCCAATCAAATCGGTCACGGCCGGGGCGCTGCCGCGGTAGGCCACATGCTGCATATCAAATCCGCCCAAGTCCTTGAGCTGCTCCATGGACAGGTGGCCAAAGCTGCCCGTGCCCGAGCTGGTGTAGTTCAGCGAAGGCTTGGCCTTTTTGGCGTGGGCGATCAAGCCGGGCAGGTCCTTCACATCGGGCAGCTCGCGTGGGTTGACGATGATGGCCATGGGCAGGTCATACACCGTGGCCACGGGCAGAAAATCCTTGCGCACGTCATACAGATTGTTGTTGAACAGCACCGGCGCCAGGAGCGCAGGCATGCCGAACATGGACAGGGTGTAGCCGTCGGGCACGGACTTGATGAAGGTGGACGTACCAATGGAGCCCGAAGCACCGGCCCGGTTTTCGGTGATGACGTTCTGGCCCAGGCGCTCGGACAGGCTTTGCGCCACCAGGCGCGCCGCAATATCGGTGGGGCCGCCGGGCGGGAAGGCCACGACCAGCTTGATCATTTTTTCGGGCCAGGCTGCTGCGGCCTGGGCCGGTGCCAGCAGACCACCCACCAGGGCGGCGGCGCAGGCAATCAGGGTGTGACGGCGGGTGAAGTGGGTGGGCAGGGAATGCATGGATTTGTCTCCTGTGTTCTGGTTTGGTCGTTGTGAGAGGGTGGTCAGATGATCTGTTGGCTGCGCAGCGCGGCCAGGGCATCGGGTGCCATGCCCAGCAGCTCCTGCAATACCTCGTCGGTGTGCTGGCCTTGGTGGGGTGGCGGGCGGCGCACGGGCAGGCGCTGTCCGTCCATGGCATAGGGCGGCGCCAGCACGGCCTGGGGGCCGGCTTCGCTGTCGTCAAACGCGTGCAGCAGGCCGGCTTCGCGGGTGCGCTCCGAGCGCAAGGCCTCCAGCAGGCCGAACACTTCGCCGCAGGGAATCTGGGCCGCACGCAGCTTGTCCAGCAGCTCGGCACGGGTAAAGCGGCGCAGCGCCGATTCAATCAAGGGCATCAGGGTCGCCCGGTGGGCGGAGCGGGCCACATTGGTGGCAAAGCGTTCGTCCGTGGCCCAGTCAGGCTGGTGGATGACTTCATTGCAAAAGCGCACGAACTGGCCGTTGTTGCCCACGGTGATCACCAGAGGGCCATCGGCGGCCTCGAACACGCCGTAGGGGACGATGGAGGGGTGGGCATTGCCGAACTTGGGTGGATCATCCGCTTTCAGCAACGCTTCCATGCCGTAGTAGCTGGTGATCATCAGCCCGCAGTCATACAGCGCCATCTGCACATGGTGGCCACGGCCACTGCGCTCACGCTCCAGCAGGGCCGCCAAAATGGCCTGGGCGGAATACATGCCGGTGAACATGTCCACCGCGGCCACGCCGAACTTCAGCGGGCCCTGGCCGGCCTCGCCATTCATGGCCATGATGCCGCTTTCGCCCTGCACCACCAGGTCGTAGCCGGGGCGTTGGGCCTCGCTGCCGCTGCGGCTGTAGCCGGAGATGGAGCAATACACCAGGCGCGGGTTCAGGGCCGACAACTGCTCGTAGCCCAGGCCCAGTTTTTCCGCGCCACCGACCTTGAAGTTCTGCACCACCACATCGCATTGCTGGGCCAGCTCGCGTGCCAGCTGGAGGCCGGCTTCGGACTGCAGGTCCAGCGTGATGGAGCGCTTGTTGCGGTTGGCGCTGTTGAAGTAGGAGGTGTTGCGCGAACCCACGCGCACGCCCCAGTCGCGGGTGTCGTCCCCGCGTGCGGGGTGTTCGACCTTGATCACATCGGCGCCAAAGTCGGCCAGTGCCATGGCGCACATGGGTCCGGCCAGCACGCGGGAGAGGTCCAGCACGCGAATGCCGGCCAGGGGTTGGAGAGGGGAAGAGCTGCTCATGTCTACAGGGCTGGGCCGTCCGCAAAGCGGGCGGCAAAGGATTCAAGCGGCCCATTCTCAATATGTTTAATTATTTTGACAATTGTGCTGATAATTGAAATATATGTTGATTGAAAGTTGACAATGGATGTGAATGCCTTGGGCCTGTTGGTGGAGATCATCGACGCCGGCAATCTGAGCCGCGCCGCAGCCCGCCTGGGCATGAGCCGGGCCAATGTGAGCCACCGGCTGAGCCAGTTCGAACGGGCCCTGGGCCAACAGCTGCTGCGCCGTACCACCCGCCAGATCGAGCCCACGGAGCTGGGCCGCAGGCTGTACGAACATGGGCGCAGCATTCGCCATGAGCTGCTGGCAGCCGATGAGTCCGTGGCCGCCCTGGGCCAGGCCCTGCAAGGCCGGGTGCGGCTGAGCGTACCCAGCGGCTATGGCCAGCTGACCATGGCGGCCTGGCTGACCGACTTCATGCGCAGCTACCCCGGCATTGCGCTGGAAGTGATCTTCGACAACGCCATCGAAGACCTGATGGAGGACCGCGTGGACTGCGCCGTGCGCGTGATGAATGACCCACCCGAACACCTGGTGGCGCGCCATCTGGGGCCGGTGCAATACGTGGCCTGCGCCACGCCGGCCTGTCTGGCGCTGTGGGGGCGACCTGGCACGCTGCAGGAGCTGCTGCGCCTGCCCTTGATTGCCTCGGGCCTGACGGAGCAAAAGCTGCGCATGGCTGGCCTGCAAAGCCTGGGTCAGGGCGATGCCACGCTGTCCATGCGGCTGGTCTCGCCCAACTTCTACTTTCTGCGTGAGGCCTTGCTGCAAGGCCTGGGCATAGGCCTGGTGCCCGACTACATGGTGCGCGAATCCATTGCCCAGGGCGCGCTGCAGGCGCTGGACCTGCCCACGGGCAGCCTGGACTTTCTGGCCACGCACAAGTATTTGCTCTACATGCCCACGCGCTTTCAAACCCGCGCCATCCAGACGCTGACCCAGTATCTGCACGAACGCGCGCAGGCCGATACAGGACACTAGGGCCTACCCTTGACTGTCCGCTGCGCAACAGCAGTGGATGGTGCGTGCTCACTACATTGGCGGTGTTTCTTTACCTCCAAGGAGCCCCCATGTGCCCATCCCCGTCGGCCACGGCCGATACCTCCGCCCCGTCCAGCGTGCAGCAACATGTCAGCCCCGAAGAATGGCAGCTGCGCGTGGATCTGGCAGCCTGCTACCGGCTGGTAGCCCTGTATGGCTGGAGCGATCTGGTCTTCACCCACATCAGCGCGCGCCTGCCGGGGCCGGAGCATCACTTTCTGATCAACCCCTACGGGCTGATGTTCGATGAGATCACGGCCTCCTCCCTGGTCAAGGTGGACATGCAGTGCAACAAGCTGATGGACTCGCCCTACCCGGTGAACCCGGCGGGCTTTGTGATCCACAGCGCCGTGCATGCGGCACGCGAAGACGTGCAGTGCGTGCTGCACACCCACACCCGCGCCGGCGTGGCCGTGAGCGCACAAAAACACGGTGTGCTGCCCATCAGCCAGCAAAGCACGTTCGTACTGGCCTCGCTGGCCTACCACGACTACGAGGGCGTGGCCTTTCGCGAAGACGAGCAGCCACGGCTGCAGGCCGACCTGGGCCAGGCCAATTTTCTGATGCTGCGCAACCACGGCCTGCTGACCTGCGGGCGCAGCATTGCCGATGCGTTCTTGTCCATGTACACCTTTGAAGCGGCCTGCAAGATCCAGATCGATGCTATGGCCGGAGGCACGGAGCTGACCCAGGTGAACCCGGCCATCTTGCAGGGCGTGGCCCATGCATCCAAGGTGCAGACCGGGGGCCTGGGCGGGGCCTTTGTCTGGCCCGCGCTGCTGCGCAAGCTGGACCGCGAATCGCCCGGCTACGCGCTTTAACGCTTTTCCCTCCACGGTCTCCAGACATGGAGGCCCACTCAGATAGCGGCTACCCCCTTTTTTTGGGAGCAAAGCATGGACGAGAACCAACTGTTGAATGCCTTGATGTTCGGCGTACTGGCTCTGGTGATGTTCGGCCTGGGTCTATCGCTGACATGGGATGATTTTTCGCGCCTTCTGCGCTATCCACGGGCTGTGGTCGTGGCCCTGGGTCTGCAAATCGCGGCATTGCCACTGCTGTGCTTTGGCCTGGTGACGGGCTTGGGACTGCCTGCGGTGTTTGCCATGGGGCTGATGCTGCTTGCGGCCTCACCCGGAGGCATCTCGGCCAATCTGTTCTCCCACATCTTCGGCGGCAATGTGGCGATGAACATCTCGCTGACGGCACTCAACACCGTGCTGTCCGTGGTGAGCATGCCCCTGATCATCAACTGGAGCATTGCCTATTTCGCGGAGGCCGGCCAGATCGTGCCCGTGCAATTTACCAAGCTGGTGGAGGTCGTGGGCATGGTGCTCATCCCCGTCGCGCTGGGGATGTTGACGGCGCGAAAAGCACCGGGCTTTGCTGCACGCATGCACCGGCCGGTCAAGGTCTTCAGCATGCTGGTGCTGGCGGCCGTGGCCTTGCTGGCCATGGGCAAGGAATGGCGCGCGCTGGCGGCTTCGTTTGGCGAGATCGGGCCTGCCGTGGTCTTGTTCAATCTGTGCAGCCTGGTGGCTGGCTACGGCCTGAGCCGCGCCAGCAGGCTGGACAAGCCGATCTGCATTGCCGTGGCCTTCGAGATCGGTATCCACAACTCGACATTGGCCATCTTCATCGCTTTGACCGTGCTGGGCAGCTATCAGCTTGCCTTGCCTGCCGCGGTGTATTCGGTGGTCATGTACCTGACAGCACCGGTGTTTGGCTATCTGGTGCGGCGCCCAGACGGGGGCAGACCCCAGCAGGCCTGAACGCCTGCTGGGCTGGGGGTTTACAGCGCGAAGATCTTGCCCGGGTTCAGGATGTTCTTGGGGTCCAGAGCCTGCTTGATGGCAGCCATCATGGCGATAGCGCCATCACCGCATTCCTCGCGCAGAAAGTCCTGCTTGTGGATGCCAATGCCATGCTCGCCGGTGCAAGTGCCTTCCATGGCAATGGCACGGCGCACCAGGCGGTGGTTGAGGTCTTCGGCACGCTGGCGTTCGTCGGCGCTGTCGGGGTCGATCAGATAACCGAAGTGGAAGTTGCCGTCGCCCACATGGCCCACCAGGAAGTAGGGAATGCCGCTGGCATTGACCTCGTCGATGGACTCCAGCAGGCAGTCAGCCAAACGGCTGATGGGCACGCAGGTGTCGGTGGTGATGGAGCGGCAGCCCGGGCGGCTTTGCACGCCGGCAAAGTAGGCGTTGTGGCGGGCGGTGAAGAGGCGGGTGCGCTCCTCGGGCGTGTCGGCCCATTCAAAGCCCTTGGCATGGAATTCGGCCGCAATGTCTTGCACCATCTCGGCCTGTTCCTTCACGCCGCTGGGGCTACCGTGGAATTCCATCAGCAGCATGGGCTCTTCGCGCAGCGTGAGATTGCTGTGCTTGTTGACCATAGCCACGGTGGCTGCATCCACCAACTCCACGCGGGCAATGGGCACACCCATCTGTATGGTCTGGATCACGGTGTGCACGGCGTCGGCAATCGTGGGGAAGGAGCAGATGGCGGCGCTCACCGCCTCGGGCAGCGGATACAGGCGCAGCGTGATTTCGGTGAAGATGCCCAGCGTCCCTTCGCTGCCCACCATCAGGCGCGTCAGGTCATAGCCGGCCGCGCTTTTCTTGGCGCGGTTGCCGGTGCGAATCACATTGCCCTGGGCCGTCACCACTTCCAGCGCCAGCACGTTCTCGCGCATGGTGCCGTAGCGCACGGCATTGGTGCCGCTGGCGCGGGTGGCCGTCATGCCGCCGATGGAGGCGTCGGCACCGGGGTCGATGGGGAAGAACAGGCCCTGGTCCTTGATGGCGTCGTTCAGCTGCTTGCGCAAGATGCCGGGCTG
Source organism: Acidovorax sp. (assembly GCA_031277855.1). Classification (GTDB taxonomy): domain Bacteria; phylum Pseudomonadota; class Gammaproteobacteria; order Burkholderiales; family Burkholderiaceae_C; genus Comamonas. The sequence goes on from JAITLO010000042.1 coordinate 83,162, forward strand.
CACGGTGACGGTCATGTCTTCGGCATTCACGCGCAGCACCTGGTTCATGCGGCTCACATCGATGCTGATGCCGCCCTGCACGGCCAGCAAATGGCCTTCCAGCGAGGAGCCGGCGCCGTAGGCAATCACCGGCACTTCGTACTGGTCGGCCAGCTTCACGGCGTCGGCCACGTCCTGGGTGCTTTCGGCATAGACCACGGCCACCGGGGGCGGTGCCTGGATGGAGCCTTCATCGCGGCCATGCTGCTCGCGCACGGCCTGGGCCTGGCTGCAGCGGCTGCCAAAACGGGCGACCAGCGCATCCAGAAAGGCTTGCGGGATGGCACGGGGTTGCAGGTAGGCTGCAGCGGTGGGGGCGTTCATGTGGGGGTCTCCTGTGAGAGCGTGTCGAGAGCCTTCTCACGACCCGCTCTGAACCCAAAAGAATACCACCGCCCCTCTGGCAGTCAGACCTGGCACAGTGTCTCGGCCTGCGCCAAGGGCGGGGGCCACCCTGCCCGAAGGCGCAAGCAGTCTGAGGAGGCCATTGTCCGAGGACGTTCAATGCTGCTTCAGGGCCTGGATGAACTCCTCGCGCGAGAGCATGCCATTGCGGTCGGTATCAAATTCACGAAAGCGCTCGGCCACGGCGGGATAGCGCTCGGCCTCGCCCTGCGTGAGCTGGCCATCACCATTGCTATCGGCGCGCGCAAAAGCCTGCTCGGGTGTCGGCGTGGCCGAGACCGGTGCCGAAGGTGTGGCCGAGCGCGCCTGCAACACAGGCGTTTCCGGTGCGGCGGACGCGGCAGCGGCATGCATGCTGCGCGGTGTGGGCGGGACGGGGTAAATGCTTTGCGCCATGATGGCGTGGGTGCCGCCCATGGTCAGGCTGGCGAACAGCGTCAGGCTGCGGGCATCGAAACGATGCAGGGAACGGAAACGGGTGGGTTGCATGGCTTGCCAACTCCTCTGAACATCAACACAAGGAGCACATTCCACCGTGCCGGAGCGCTGCACACCAGTTTTTTTGCCCTCTGTTTCTGGCGTACACATGACGGCCTGAATGTGTAACGCACAATGGACAAAAAACTTTGTTTACCTCCCCATCCACCAAGGAGCAGGCCATGGGCAACCGTTTGACACAAATCGCTACCAGAACCGGAGATGACGGCACCACCGGCCTGGGCGACAACAGCCGTGTCTCCAAAAACAGCCTGCGCCCCCATGCCATGGGCGATGTGGACGAACTCAATTCCCACATCGGCCTGCTGCTGTGCGAGCCCCTGCCGCAGGATGTGCGCGAGCTGCTGGTCGATGTGCAGCACCAGCTGTTCAACCTGGGCGGCGAGCTGTCCATGCCCGGCTATGAGCTGCTCAAGGAAAACGGCCTGCTGCAGCTGGACCAGGCCTTGCAGCATTACAACGCGGGGCTGCCGCGGCTCTTGGAATTCATATTGCCCGCCGGCACGCGCGCCGCGGCCCAGGCCCATGTCTGCCGCACCGTGGCGCGCCGCGCCGAGCGCCAGGTGGTGGCACTGCAGGAGGTGGAGGCCATGCGCCCCGCACCGCGCCAATACCTCAATCGCCTGTCCGATCTGCTGTTTGTGCTGGCCCGGGTGCTGAACCGTGTGGATGGCGGCGACGATGTGTACTGGAAGAGCGAGCGCCTGGCACGCCAAAGCGAAAACTAGAGCTGCATCTGCTTATGCCGCCTGAATCTCCGGCATAAAACATGTTGAAGTCATTGTCTTGGGCGCTGCAACCGCTCTCTTTTTTCCCCCACTCCGGAGACTTCCTGGCATGCGCTTGCGGCATATCGAAGTGTTTAACGCGGTGATGCAGACCGGCAGCGTCAGCGCGGCCGCTCGGCTGATCAATGTGACCCAGCCCGCCGTCAGCCGCACGCTGCAGCATGCCGAGTTGCAGCTGGGCTTTGCGCTGTTCCAGCGCGCACGCGGCCGGCTCACGCCCACCAACGAGGCCATGGCGCTGTTCCCCCATATCGAAAAGCTGTTCGACCAGCTGGACGAGGTACAGCGCCTGGCCTCCAGCCTGCGTCATGGCCAGGTGACCGACCGCCTGCAGGTGCTGACCGTGTTTGCGCTGAGCCGCGAGGTGCTGCCGCGCGCCGTGGCCGGGCTGCGCCAGAAATACCCGCAGGTGCAGGTCCATGTGCAGGCCCTGCACACGCCGCAGGTGGTGTCGGCCCTGCTGCTGCAGGAGGCCGATGTGGGCTTTGTCATCAGCTCCGTGGGCCAGCCCGCGCTGGAGCATGAAAGCCTGGCCGAGGTGGACATGTTCTGCATCTTGCCCAAGGGCCTGCTGCCCCCGCGCAAGGTGCACGCCGAGGGCATGGACTTGGCCGATCTGGCCGATCTGCCGGTGGTGGCGCTGGACGTGAAAGACCCGCTGGGCATGCGCATCAACCAGGCCTGCCGCGAGCATGGCGTGGGCCTGTCGCCGGTGGTCACTGTGCAAACCTACCATGCGGCCCTGTCCATGGCCGAATACGGCCTGGGCGCGGCCATTGTCGACGGCTGCACCGCCTCCGTCGCCGACCGCCACAAGGTGCATGTGGTGCCGCTGTTGCCGCGTCTGACCGTGGGGGTCAACGCGCTGCGCTTGGCGCAGCGCCCCAGCTCGGTGCTGGCGCGGGCGATGACGCAAGAGATGCGCAAGGCCTTGCGCGAAGTGCTGGGCACGTAATTCAACGAAAGCCTTGCGGCGGGGTGAGTGGGCCATCTGGGCGTTGTGGAGGCCTGGTCGCGGCTGCCGGTGCTGCTTGAGCCCACTCCGGCAGACCACCCTCCGGTGCTCTGCAGTTCTGCACTCATCAAACCTTTTCCATCTGCTGCGCCAGGCGCTGGGCCGAGCCAAAAGCCAGCGTCAGCCCCAGCGCGCCATGGCCTGTTTGCAGCCACAGGTTGGCAGGGCCGCCCTGCTTTCGGCCGGTGATGGGCAGGCCGGTGGGCGTGGCCGGGCGCATGCCGGTCCAGGGCTGGACTTCGGCGCCCAGGGGCAGATCGGGGAAGACCTCGCGCGTGGACTGCTGCAGGCTGGCGATCTTGCTGGCATCGATTTGCTGGTTGCGGCCCACGATTTCCACCATGCCGGCCACGCGCAGCCGTTCACCTATGCGGGCGAACACCACTTTGCGCGTGGTGTCGGTCACGCTGATCCGGGGCGCGGCAGCCGGGGTGTGGGCTGCATCCACGGTGATGCTATAGCCCTTGAGCGGGTAGACCGGCACATGCAGACCTAAGCGGCGGGCCTGGGCCGCGCTTTCCCAGCCGCTGGCCAGCACAAAGTGATCGGCCGTGATGCGCCCCTGGTTGCTGTGCAGCGCGGTGATGGTGCCGCCCTGCACCTCATAGCCTTCGACGGTGGTGAAGTAGCAAAACCGGGCGCCGCGCTGGGCCAGCAACCGGGCCAGCTGCTCGCAGAGCTTGCGGCAGTCGACCGCGCTTTCGCTGGGCGTGTAAATGGCGCCCGCCATGCGCGGTGCGTAGTGGCCCAGGGCCGGCTCCAGGCGGGCCACGGCGGCCGCATCCACCACCTGTTGCGCAGGGCCACCCAGTTGGGCCTGCAGCGCCACCTGGCGCGCCGCGCTGTCCAGCGCCGCTTGCGTGGGGTAGAGCACCAGCTTGCCCGGTGTGTGGTGGTCGCAGTCCAGTGACTCGCGCGCCAGCATGGCTTCAAACACCTGGCGGCTCTCGGCCGCCAAGTTCAGCAAGGCCTGGGTGCTGGCCGCCGAGGTGGTGGCATTGCAGGCGCCCAGAAATTGCAACCCCCAGGACCATTGCTGGGGGTCGGCCTGCAAGCGGAATTTGAGCGGTGAATCTGCGGCCAGCAGCAGCTTGGGCAACTGCTTCCAGATGCCGGGCTCGGCCAGGGGCTGGACATAGGCATAGCTCAGCTGCGCACCATTGCCGCCGCTGGCACCTGCAGCGGCCTGCGCAGCGCGGTCCACCACGGTGACCTGGTGGCCCGCTTGCTGCAAAGAATAGGCAGTGGCCAGGCCCACCACGCCGGCACCAATCACACAAACATGCATGTTTCGCTATCTTCAATAGGGAGCTTGCACTGTAGGTCTGCGCAGGTACGGCGTCGCATGGCGATTGATACACAGGGTATGCCCCAGTGTTATGGAATTCACTCCAACTTCGAGCGTCGCTCAGTCGCAACGCGACCATGTTTCACAGAGTGATCAATTACAGCGCCCTGGTAAAAACCCTGTGATCCCATAAAAACAGGGCATGGACCAGGCTGCAATCGGTATCCCCCAAAGGCCTTGGCTGTTCCTACACTGGTCTCCACATTTGCAGCCATCAAGGGAGACACCATGCAATTCCACACCACTTTGCTTTGCGCCGCTCTGGGTCTCGCCAGCCTGGCCACGGCCCATGCCGACACCCTGGCCAAGGCCAAGGACAACGGCCAGATCACCCTGGCCTATCGCGAATCTTCCGTGCCCTTCAGCTATCTGAATGGCGGCAAGCCCGTGGGCATCACGGTGGACATCTCCAACGCCATTGCCGATGCGGTGAAAAAAGCCGTGGGCAAGCCCGATCTGAAGGTGAACTGGCAGGCCGTGACCTCGCAAAACCGCATCCCGCTGCTGATGAATGGCACCATCGATGTGGAGTGCGGCTCCACCACCAACAACACCACGCGCGGCAAGGATGTGGACTTTGCCATCAACCACTTCTACACCGGCACGCGTCTGGTGGTGAAGAAGGACGCGGGCGTGAAGAACTACGCCGACCTCAAGGGCAAGACCGTGGCCATCACCTCGGGCACCACCAATTTGCAGGTGGTGCGCAAGGCGAATGCCGAGAACAACTGGGGCATGAACATCATCATGCCCAAGGACCATGCCGATGGCTTTTTGCTGGTGGAAAACGGCCGCGCTGCAGCCTTCGCCATGGACGACATCCTGCTCTACGGCCTGATTGCCAACGCCAAGAACGCCAAGGACTTCGAGGTGGTGGGCGATTCGCTGCAGGTCGAGCCCTATGCCTGCATGGTGCGCAAGGACGACCCGGCCTTCAAGAAGCTGGTCGATGGCGTGATTGGCGGCATGATGAAGTCCGGCGAATTCACCAAGCTGTATGACAAGTGGTTTATGCAGCCCATCCCGCCCACCGGCACTGCGCTGGGTCTGCCCATGGGCGATGCGCTGAAGAAGAACCTGGCCGAACTCAGCGACAAGCCGGCGTTCTGATCATGGTCCCCGGTGTGATGGCTCCCCCGCGCCCCGTGGGGATTCTGGGCGGCATGGGGCCAGCCGCCGGGGCCGATTTTGTGCGCCTGTTCGTGCAGGCCTGCACAGCCTATCTGCAGACACATGATCTACCTGTGCGCGACCAGGCTTTCCCCGAGCACTGGCTGGCGCAGTTGCCGATTCCCGACCGTACGCAGGCCTTGAGTCAGGCTGCACCCAGCGTTCAAGACCCCGCACCGCACATGCTGCAAGGCATGGGCCGCCTGGCCGCTTTGGGCGTGTGCAGCGTGGCCGTGGCCTGCAACACCGCCCATGTCTGGCATGGCCAGCTGCAGGCCTTGTTCCCCCAGCTGCCCGTGCTGCATATCGCCCAGGAAACCGCAGCCCATTTGCAACGGCAGGGCGCGCGCCAGGCCGTGGTGCTGGCCACGGCAGGCACCTACCGCACAGGCTTGTATGACGCAGCGCTGCAGTCCTGCGGCATCACACCCCTGGTGCCCGATGCGCAAGGCATAGCGCAGCTGATGCAGGGCATTTACGAGGGCGTGAAGCGCGGCGATATGGCATTGGCCACGCAATGCTTTGGCAATGTGCTGGAGAACATGCGCCAGCAGCACGGCGAGCTGCCGGTGATCATGGGTTGCACCGAAATCCCGCTGGCCCTCCCGCAGGCACCACAAGCCCAAGGCGCCACCTTGATCGACCCGGCCTGGATACTGGCCCAGGCCCTGACGCAGCAAGCCTATGGGGTGGCATAGGGCGCTGAAAAAAGCTTTTCAGGATTTGGAGCGCGGCGCCCACGCAAGCTGCCGTCTGCGTGTTGCTGCGCTGAATGTGAAAAGCGCTTTTCAGCCGATGTCGTCTTGTCAGGCCATACACAAATACTTGGTCTGCAGATAGTCCTCTATGCCGTGGTGCGAACCTTCACGGCCCTGGCCCGATTGCTTGATGCCACCAAAGGGCGCCACCGCCGTGCTGATCAGGCCGGTGTTGATGCCGACCATGCCGTATTCCAGCGCGCCGCTGACGCGCCAGACACGGCGCACATCGCGTGCAAAGAAGTAAGCGGCCAGGCCGAACTCGGTGTCGTTGGCCATGCGAATCGCCTCTTCTTCGCTCGTAAAACGGAACACCGGGGCCACAGGGCCAAACACCTCTTCGCGTGCAATGCGGGCATGCAAAGGCACGTCTGCCAACACCGTGGCTTCATAAAAGCTGCCGCCCAAAGCATGGCGCTGCCCGCCCTGGACCACGCGCGCCCCCTGGGCCACTGCGTCGGCCACCAGCTCCTGCACTTTGTTCAAGGCTGCAGCATCAATCAGCGGGCCCAGCTGGGTGTCGCTCTGGCGGCCATCGCCCATGCGCAGCTGGGCCACGGCCTGGGCCAGGCGCTGCACAAAGGCGTCGTAAATGCCGTCTTGCACCAGGATGCGGTTGGTGCACACACAGGTCTGGCCGCTGTTGCGGTATTTGGAGAGCATGGCCCCGGCCACGGCCTCGTCCAGATCGGCGTCGTCAAAGACGATGAAGGGTGCGTTGCCACCCAGCTCCAGCGACATTTTCTTCAGCGTCGGCGCGCATTGGCCCGCCAGCAGACGGCCCACCTGGGTGGAGCCGGTGAAGCTGAGCTTGCGCACCTTGTCGCTGGAAGTGAGCACGCCACCGATGGCGCGAGAGTCACCGGCCAGCACGCTGAGCACGCCGGCGGGCAAGCCTGCGCGCTGCGCCAGCTCGGCCAGTGCCAGCGCCGTCAGCGGGGTTTGCTCGGCCGGCTTGACGATCATGGTGCAGCCTGCGGCCAGCGCGGGCGCCAGCTTGCGCGTGATCATGGCGGCAGGGAAGTTCCAGGGCGTGATGGCAGCGCACACGCCCACGGGCTCCTTGGTCACCAGCAGTTGCCGGTCTTTCCAGGGGGAAGGAATGATCTCGCCATAGATGCGGCGTGCCTCTTCGGCAAACCACTCGATGTAAGACGCGGCATAGACGATTTCGCCCCGCGCCTCATCCAGGGGCTTGCCTTGCTCGCTGGTCAGGATCAGGGCCAGATCATCCTGGTGCTCCAGCAGCAGCGCATGCCAGCGGCGCAGCACGGCGGCACGCTCATCTGCCGTCCGGCTGCGCCAGGCAGGCAGGGCCTGGTAGGCGGCCTCTACGGCGCGCTCGGCTTCGCTGGCATGGGCCTTGGCCACCTGGGCCAGCAATGCGCCCGTGGCGGGGTTGTGCACGGCCAGGGTCTGTCCGTTGTCGGAGTCAATCCAGGCGCCAGCCAGGTAGTTTTGCTGGCGCAACAGGCCCGCATCTTTCAAAACAAGTTCGGTCATGGAGAAAGCAGTCATGGCAGTGATGGCAACTCAGTAGACGGCGCCGCCCTTGGGCACCGGCGCGCTGTGCTTGAACTGCGCGCACAGCTGGCGCGCGGCCAGGGCCAGCAGCGAGGTATCCACACCCACCGCCACAAACTGCGCACCCAGGTCCAGGTAACGGCGTGCCAGCTTCGGGTCGGAAACCAGAATGCCCGGCGCCTTGCCCAGGGCGCGCACCGTGGCAATGCCTTGCTCCAGCGCCTGCTGCACCGCGGGCTCGGTGGGGCGCCCCAGATAGCCCATGGAGGCCGACAGATCGGCAGGGCCGAAGAACACGCCATCCACGCCGTCCACAGCGGCGATGGATTCCAGCGCCTGCATGCCGGTGACCGACTCCACCTGCACCAGCACGCACAACTCCTTGTGCGCCTGCTGCAAATAGTCGGGCACGGCATTCCAGCGCGAGGCACGGGCAATGGAGGCACCCACGCCCCGGATGCCCTCGGGCGGGTAGCGGGTGGCAGCCACCACATCCATGGCCTGCTGTGCCGAGTCGATCATGGGCACCAGCAGGCTCTGGGCACCAATGTCCAGATACTGCTTGATCAGGGCCGCATCGGCCGACACCGGACGCACCACGCCATGCGTGCCATAAGCGGCCATGCTTTGCAGCTGGCTCAGCACGCTGGGGACATGGTTGGGCGCATGTTCTGCATCCAGCAGCAGCCAGTCGAAATCGGCCGTGGCGAGGATCTCGGTGGCATAGGGACTGGCCAGTGCGGCCCACAGGCCGATCTGGGGCTGACCTGACAGCAGGGCCTTCTTGAAAAGATTGCTTGGCAATTGCATGGGTGGCTTTCCAGAAGTCTCAGTCGATGCTGGCGCCCGAGTCCTTGACGATGGGCGCCCAGCGCGCCATTTCGCTGCGGATGAAGCTGCCAAATTCAGCGGCCGAGCCCGGTGCGGGTTGCGTGCCCATGCTGATCAACTTGGCTTGCACGGTCTTGTCCGCCAGGATGGTGGTGATGTGGCGGTTGAGCGTGTTCACGATGGCGGCATCGGTGCCGGCCGGTGCCAGCAGACCGAACCACGAGGTCAGGTTGAAATTGGGAAAGCCCGACTCCGCCACCGTGGGCACCTTGGGCAGCTGGGCGCTGCGCTTGGCGCCCGTGACCGCCAGCGGCAGCAGGCGGTCAGCGCTGATGTGGGGCAGCGGTGCGGGCAGGTTGTCGATGGCGAAATCGATCTCGCCGCCATACAGCGCTTGCAGCATGGGGGCCGAGCCCTTGTAGGGCACATGTTGCAGGGTGACGCCGGCCGTGGTGCCGAACACCGAGCCAATCAAATGCGTGAGCGAGGCATTGCCGGTCGAGCCAAAGCTCAGTCCGCCCGCAGACTGCTTTTGCTTGGCCACGGCCAGCAGATCGGCCATGGAGCGAATGCCCAGGCGGTTGTTGGGATTGGCCAGGAAGACATTGGTCACCGTGACCACATTGCTCACGGGCGCAAATGCGGTGGCAGGGTCAAAGGGCAGCTTTTTGTAGACCAGGGGGTTGATGGCCAGGATGTTGCTGGACACCAGCAGCAGGGTGTAGCCATCCGCAGGCGACTTGGCCACGGCATCGGCACCGATATTGCCACCCGCGCCGGCCTTGTTTTCCACGATGAAGGTACCACCCGTGCGTTCCTGCAGCTGCTGGGCTACCAGACGGGCCACCAGGTCGGTCGTGCCACCGGGCGTGAACGGCACCACGATTTTGACGGCGCGAGCGGGGTAGGCATCGGCATGTGCCAGCGCTGGGCCCAGCGTCAGGGAGGCGATTCCGAGTGCGGTGAGCAGCTTGCGGCGCGACAGTTGGGGCTTCATAAAGGTCTCCTGGGTAGTAGTAAGAAAAATGGGTGCTGGCTCAGCGCCAGAGTGCTCCGAGGGCGTTGTCGGCAGGTCCGGGAAAAGGCCTACAAAACCTTGCCGGGATTGAGAATGCCCAGCGGGTCCAGGGCCTGTTTGAGGGTGTGCATGAGGGCGATTTCCTCGGGGCTGCGCGTCACCGCAAGGTGTTGGCGCTTTTTGCGGCCAATGCCGTGTTCGGCCGACACCGCACCCTGCAGGGCGCCCACACAGTCATAGACCAGTTGCTCAATGGCCGGGGCATGGGAGCCTTGCGTGCCCGGCACATCGATGACGATGTGCAGGTTGTTGTCACCCAGATGCCCGAAGTACATGCGCGTGCAGCCCGGCCAGGCGGCTTCGGCACTGGCCTCGACTTGTTGTACCGCCTGGGCCATGCCATCCAGGGGAAAGCTCACATCAAAGGTGGAGCGGTGTGGCAGATGCACGGGGAACTCGGCCACGGCATCACGCAGATGCCAAAAGCGCTGCTGGTCTTGCATGGACTGGGCAATGGCGGCATCTGCCAGCCAGCCTTGCTCCAGGCAATGCGACAGCAGTTGCTCAAAACGCGCCCCGTCCTGGGCCTCGTCGCCACCCTGGGCTTCCAGCAGCAAATACATGCCGTGCTGGCCTTGCAAAGGCGAATCCACGCCAGGCAAGCGGGTGACGAACTCGTAGAAATTGGGCCACATCACCTCAAAGGCCGACAGGCTACCGCCCAGGCGCGCACGCGCTTCACGCAACACCTTGAGGGCCGCATCCAGATCGGGCAAGGCCAGCAAGGCGCATTGCGTGGTACTTGGCAAAGGGTGCAGGCGCAACACGGCCTGGGTCACAATGCCCAGCGTGCCTTCGCTGCCGATGAACAAATGCTTGAGGTCATAGCCGCTGTTGTTCTTGATCATCTTGTTCAGCGAGCTCACCACCGTGCCATCGGCCAGCACCACTTCCAGGCCAAGCAGGTTGTCGCGCGCCATGCCGTAGCGGATCACACGATTGCCGCCGGCGTTGGTGGCGATGTTGCCGCCCAGCGTGCAAGAGCCGCGCGCGCCAATGTCCAGCCCGCAGCAAAAACCGGCAGCCTCGGCAGCCTGCTGCACGGACTCCAGAATCGCCCCGGCCTGCACGGTGAGCGTGCCGCCGCTGACATCCACTTCGCCGATGGCATTCATGCGCTCCAGCGACAGTGCCACTTCATGGGCCTGGGGATGTGCGCCGCCGACCAGTCCGGTCAACCCACCTTGGGCCACCACAGGCTGGCGGTGTGCATGGCAGATGCGCAGCATGGTGGAGACTTCTTCGGTGTTGCGCGGCAACAGCAGGGCCAGCGGGCATTGCGGGTCCATGCGTGTCCAGTCCGTGTGGTGGCGCGCACCAATGGCATCGCCCAGGCGTATGCGGTCGGCGGGCAGTGCCGCCAGCAAGGCTTGCAAGACAGGGGAGTGTTGGAGTGCGTGGGTCATGTGCAAGGCCGTGCAACACGGCAAAAAGGCTTTTACGTAAGACTGGTGATGATTGTGGTCAGGCTTGGCATGGGGGGTAAACTTCGGTTTTGGCACCGCGTATGAGAAAAACTCATGCCTGGTGAACCGACTCACCTTGGCAATGGGCTGCAGCGCTTGCAGCTCCAGCGACTGGAATCACGGTTTGGCGCGGCGCATCCCCCCTCTCAATCCCCTGCACACTTTTGAAGTGGTGGCCCGCACAGGCAGCCTGACGGTGGCCGCCGCCCAGTTGCATGTCACCCAGTCGGCCGTGAGCCGCCAGATTGCAACGCTGGAGCAGTATTTCGGCGTCGAGCTGTTCAAGCGCGAGCGCCAGGGGGTGTCACTGACCGAGGTCGGCCAGCGCTACGCTGCCCAGGTGGTACCGGCGTTCGCCGCCATTGCTTCCGCCACGGAAATGCTGTGGCACAAGCCCGATGAAGCGGTGTTGCGCGTGGGCACGTATTCCACCTTCTCGGCCAAATGGCTGATTCCGCGCCTGCCCCAGTTCCTGGCTCGCCACCCTGGCAAAGATGTGCGCATCCACCGCCTGGTGCCTGCGGTGAACTTTGACCGTGATCCCGTAGACCTGGCCATACAGCTTGCGGGTGACGAGGTCCTGCGGCAAAGCGGGCTGCGTGCGGACCGGATCTTTCCCGAGTACCTGGAGCCCGTTTGCGCCCCCGTGCTGCTGCAGCGCCTGGCTGCCTCCGGCCAGCCTCTGAACGCCTTGCTGGGCCAACGACTGCTGGTGTCCAAATACCATGCACGCGACTGGGACGACTGGCTCCATACCCATGGCTTGGAAGCCGACGCTGCCACGGCAGAACGCATGGAGTTCAATGCCTCCATGCTGACCTGGCAGGCTGCTGTACACGGCATGGGTGTGGCCATTGGCCAATGGCCTTTGCTGCAGCAGGAGGTGAGCGATGGAGCCCTGGTCCAGCCTTTTGGCCTGCCCCTGAAGACCGCGCGCAGTTACTGGCTGCTGCGCCCGCAGGGACAACGCAGCAGCCCCTTGGTAAAAGCCTTCAGGCAATGGCTGCTGCAGGAAGCCGCCAAGGAGCCTTTGCCAGGCAGCTGAGGCGCAAGCAAGTCAGCGCGGAGGCAAGATGGCCATGGTGATGCGCGAGACACAGGTCAGCTCGCCGGCCTCGTTGCACATATCGATTTGCCAGACCTGGGTGGTGCGGCCTATGTGGACCGGCTTGGCCGTGCCGGTAACCCAGCCGCTGGTGGCGGAGCGCAGGTGGTTGGCGTTGATATCCAGGCCCACGGCCAGATAGCCTTCGGGGCAGGCGTGGTAGGCCCCCACCGAGCCCAGAGTCTCTGCCAGCACCACGCTGACGCCGCCATGCAGCAGGCCGAAAGGCTGCTTGGTACGCTCGTCCACAGGCACCCGGCCAACCAGGTAGTCATCCCCTTTTTCGATGATCTCTATGCCCAGATGGCCCACGGCGCAATTTGCATTGCGGGCGTTCATGTCTTCCACGGTGGCGGCTTTTTTCCAGATGGCCATGTCTTGTGTCTCCTATATGAAGCCGCATGATGCGCGCAGCGGCGCGGGCGGGCTGCCCACTGCGTGACAGCGGCGCCCCATCACGCAGCAGCAGGCAGTTGCAGCCGCACTTCAAAGCCGGGGTGCAGATTGGCAAAGTCCAGCAGGCCGTCATGCAGGCTGACAATGGCCTGCACGCTGGACAGGCCCAGGCCATGGCCAGGCAGGCGCTCATGGGCGCGGAAAAAGCGCTGGGTGAGCTGGGACATGCGCTCCGGTGGCACGCCAGGGCCGTTGTCCTGCACGCGCAGATCGACCAGACCCGTATGCCCATCCACCTGCGCCGTGATGGTGATCCGGCCACCGGCCTGCTGGCAGGCGTATTTGAGGGCGTTTTCCACCAGATTGGCCAGGGCGCTAGCCAGCAGATCGGCATCGGCCAGCACGCGGGGCTGGCCCTGCAGCTGTACCTGCAGCGTCCCTTCGGCGTCCTCGGCCACCGGCGCGTACAGGTCTTCGATCTCGGCCAGCAAGGCCTCCAGGTCCACGGCTGTGAATTCCTGGCGTCGCATGCCGGTCTCCAGTTCGGCAATCTGCAGCAGTTTTTCAAACACCGTGCCCAGGTCTTGCACCTCCTGCTCCGCACGCTCCAGCAGGCGCTGCTGCTCGATACCGCTCAAATGACTGGCACTGCGCAGCTGCAGCAGCACCCGGGTCAGCGGGGTGCGCAGATTGTGGGCAATGGTGTTGGAGACATGGCGCACCCCATCCATCAAATGCTCGACCTGGTCCAGCATTTTGTTGATGTCGCGGCCCAGCCGGGTGAATTCGTCATCCTGGTTGGGCAGGGGAATGCGCTGGCCCATGTCTCCTGCGGCCACCTGCTGCAAGGTGCGGCGTATGCTGGCCGCGCGCTCATCCACCAGGCGCCGGAAACCGGCGCTGCCGGACAGGGCCAGAATCACCACAATCACCACGGCCGACAGACTGGCACGCATAAAGCGCTGTTCGATATCGCGCAGCGCCTCCATATCGCTGCCCACGATCAGCATATGGCTGCTTTCCAGCCGCGCCACGGCCACGCGGCCGCTGAGCGTGCGTCCATCGCGCTGCACCTGCAGCTCACGCAGCCCCAGGGTGGAGAGGCTGCGCTGCGGCTGGATGCTGGCATTGCCCACCAGCATATGGCCCTGGGCATCGGTGAGGATGACGATTTCGGTCTGGCTGTCGACACCATCGCTCAGCAGGTTGCGGATTTCCTGCTGCAGCGAGGCCTCGCCGTAATGCCGGGCATGGGCCTCCAGCCGTTTGAGGTCTTGCTTGGCCTGCTGGTCGATACGGGCGCTGAGCACGCCCACCATTTGCACATAGAAGATGGCCAGCACCACCACCATGGTCAGCAGCAGCAGGACACCGTAGTACAGAGCCAGGCGAAAGGCGATGGAACGCCAGGGCCGCCCCTTGGGGGTGGCCGCACTCATGCAGCAGGTGCCTGGGTGGAAAGGCAATAGCCCACACCGCGCACGGTGTGGATCAAAGGCAGGGAAAAGCCCTTGTCCACCTTGTTGCGCAAGCGGCTGATGTGCACATCAATCACATTCGTCTGGGGGTCAAAGCGGTAGTCCCACACCGACTCCAGCAGCATGGTGCGGGTCACGGTCTGGTCCACGTGGCGGGCCAGAAAAGCCAGCAAGCGGAACTCGCGCGGCTGCAGCAGCAGGGTACGACCCGCACGTTCGGCATGGCGGCTGAGCAGATTCAGCCTCAGGTCCGCCACCTCCAGCATGGGCTCGGGGGCCTGGTTGCTGACACGGCGCAGCAAGGCCTCCAGCCGGGCCTGCAGCTCGGAGAAGGCAAAAGGCTTGGTCAGATAGTCGTCGCAGCCGGCCTTGAGGCAGCGCACACGCTCGTCGGTGGTGGACAGGGCGCTGAGCACCAGCACCGGCGTGGTGTCGCCGGTGCTGCGCAAGGCCTGCAAAATTTTCAGGCCATCAAAGCCGTCGGGCAGCATGCGGTCCAGCACGATGGCATCCCAGTGGCCGGTGACGGCCTGGGTCAGCCCCTCCACCCCATCGGGGCAGACGCAGACCTCGGCCTGGAGCTCACGCATGCCTTCGGCCAGAAAACGGGCGTTTTGGGGGTCGTCTTCGATGATCAGAAAGCGTGGCATGGCAGAGTCAAAGCAAACACAAGCTCCCTACTATAGACATGGGAGCCAGGCCAACGCCTTACTGGGTCACTCTGCCGAGAAGGGCAATTGCCCCCGGGCCGCGTTCAGCTCCCAGTCTGCCTGCCACACACGCAGGCTCAGATCCAGGTATTGCTGCTGGTGGTCGGCCACGGATTCCATGGCGTCCAGCCACTCCAGAATGGAGCTTTGCCCCAGGCGGTAAGAGTCCTGGGCCATCTGGCGCAGCGGGTCGAGCTGGGTCAGGCCTCGCGACTCAAAAGAGCGCAAGGTCTTGCGCAGCAGATTGCGCTGGGTATAGGCCTGCTGCAGGCGCTGGCGGGCCAGTTGCTGGGCCGTTTCTTCTTCCAGCTGGGCCTGGGCATATTCCAGGCGTGCACGCTCGATGGCGCCCTGCTTGCGGTCAAACAGCGGCAGCTCCACCGACACGCCCACCTGGTTGTAGCGATCGCCATCCGGACGGTTGCGTATGCGGGCCACACCCACCGTGGGTGTGGGCAGGGCCTCGCGGGCCTGCTGGCGCACCAGCTGCTCGGTCTGCGTCACCTTGGCATGCGCTGCCTGCAGCTGGGGCAGGCGATCGCTGGCCTGCTGCCACATGCTGTCCAGCGATGGCTCCTCTTGCCCAGCCTTGGCCGGCAGCAGGCTGCCGATGGCCTTGGGCGACCATTGGGGCTGGGCCAGCATCTCGGCCAGTGCGGCCTGGGCGGCCAGGGTTTCGGACTCCTGCTGTTCCAGCTGGGCCTGCACCTGGGCACGCTGCAGCTCCACACGGGCACCGTCGTACTTGCTGCGGGCGCCCAGCTCCACCTGGCCCAGCACCACCTTGGCGGCTTGCTCCAGATGCTGCATGGCCTGCTGCTTGGCAGCCAGTTTTTGCTGGGCCGTGAGCAGCTCTGCAAAGCGCAGCGCAGCCTGGCTCAGCACCTCCTGGGTTTCCACCGCACGCTCGGCCTGGCCTGTGGCCGCTGCCAGGCGCGCCGCCTCGGTACGCATGCCAATTTGGCCAAAGATGGGCAGGGGCTGCTCTATGCCCCATTCCTTTTCATCGGGCTTGCGGGAGTAGTGCACGCTGGGGTTTTGCCAGGTGCCTGCAGTGCGCACATCGGCCTGCTCCATGCCCTGAACCAGCGGCATGGCGCGCAGCGCCGGATGGTGGCTGCGCACCAGCGACAAAAACTCCACCAGACCCAGCGAGGCAGGCAAGGCCTTGTCACCCGATACGCGCGCCGACAAGGCGGCAGCCGAAGGGCCGGAAGGCTGGGCCATGGATTCGGCCTGGGCCACAGGCCCGGCCAGGCATGTGCCAGCCACCACCAGGGCCGCTGCGGCGGCAATTGATTTAACGGTTTTCATCCAACTCATCCGGTTTCTTCAGGGTCTTGGGGCCCAGCCAGGCATAGAGCACGGGCAGCAGCACCAGCGCGACGACGGGCAGCACCAGCATGCCACCCACGATCACCGAGGCAAAGGGGCGCTGGGTCTCGCTGCCCACGCCGGTGGACAAAGCCATGGGCAGCAGGCCCAGCAAAGCCAGCAAGGCCACCAGCAACACGGAGCGCATGCGCTCGGCCGTGCCATGCACCAGGGCCTCCATCATGGGCACACCTTGTTGGCGCAGCGATTCCACAGAGGAAATCACCAGCAGGCCGGCCAGAGCCACCTGGCCCAGCAGCGCGATAAAGCCAATGGCCGCGCTGATGGACAGCTCGATACCGGTCAGGTGCAGGGCGGCAATGCCGCCCACCATGGCAAACGGGGCACACAGCAGAATCACCAAGGAGCTGCGGGCCTGGCCCAGCGCACTGAACAACAGGGCGAAGACGATCAGCAGCGACAGCGGAACCACCACCTGCAGGCGCTTGGCAGCACGCTGCTGGTTTTCCCACTCGCCACCCCAGACGGCCTGGTAGCCCTCGGGCACCTTGACGTTGGCCTTGAAGGCGGCCAGGGTTTCCTTGACCACCGAGCCGATGTCGCGGCCTTCCACGTTGAACTTCATGGCCATGTAGCGGGCATTGTTCTCGCGGAATATGGAGGCATTGCCGATCTTGACCTTGATGCTGCCCACGGCGTGCAGCGGCACCGAGCCACCATTCGGCGTGGGGATCGCAATCTCGCGCATGCTGGCCTCGTCCATGCGGTTCACATAGGGCAGGCGCACACGCACCGGCACGCCATGCTCGCCTTCCCACAGCGTGGTGGCGATGTCGCCGGCCACGGCCAGCTCCAGCGTTTTCTGCGCGGTGTCCATGGCAATGCCGTGGCGGGCCAGGGCTTCGCGGTTGAACTCCACATGCAGCTGGGGCGCAGGGGCATCGCGGTACAGGTCCAGGTCCACCACACCGTCAATGCCGCGCACCTGGTCCATGGTCTGCGTCAGGATGGTTCGCAGCTGCTCGATCTCGGGACCAAAGACCTTGAGCACCACCTGGCCACGGGCGCCGGAGGTGGACTCCTCCACGCTGTCGCGGATAGGTTGCGAGAAGTTGAAGGCCACGCCGGGAATGGCACCGAGTTGCTGGCGCATTTCCTCGATCAGCGCCGGCTTGGTCAGGCCCTTGCGCCATGCAGGCATGGGCTTGAGGCGGATCAACACCTTGGCCATGTTCAGCGTCTCGTTGTCGGTGCCCGATTCGGGGCGGCCCTGCTCGGAGCTGACCGAGATCACCTCGGGGAACTGGCGCACGATATGGCGCACCTCGGCCAGCACTTCCTGGCCTTTTTCCAGCGAGATGGAAGCCGGCATCTGCACCAGCACATAGGCGTCGCCCTCATCCAGCTCGGGCAGGAATTCCGTGCCCAGGCGTGTGGCCGACAGCCCTGCGACAAGCAAGATGGCGACAGAGATCAGCACCACGCCACGGCGGCGTCCCATGTTGTCCAGGGTGCGGCCAATCCAGCGTTGGAAGCCATGGTCCATGCGCTCGAACACCACGGGCTCGGGCGCGGTCACATGCTTGGGCTTGAGCAGCAGCGCGCACAGCGCCGGCACCAGGCCCATGGCAAACAGCAGCGCACCCAGCAGGGCAAAGCTGTAGGTCATGGCCAGAGGGCGGAAGATGCGACCCTCGATGCTTTCCAGCGAGAACACCGGGATCAGCGCGGCAATCACGATGGCCATGGCGAACAGCGTGGGCTTGGCCACGGCCACGGCCGAGTCGATGATGATGGCGCGCATCTCGCGCTGGTTGCTGGGCTTGCGCAGGCGTGCGTTGCGGATGATGTTTTCCGCCAGCACCACGGCGCCGTCCACCATGATGCCGAAGTCAATGGCGCCCATGGAGATCAGATTCGCCGGCATGCCCAGCAGGTGCAGGCCGATGAAGGCCACCAGCAGCGACAGCGGAATCACCGAGGCCACGATCAGCGAGCCACGGATGCTGCGCAGCACCAGCCACAGCACGGCAATGATCAGGCAGGCGCCAAACAGCAGGTTGTGCTGCACGGTGGCCAGGGTGTGGCCCACCAGGTCGGCGCGGTCATAGGTGACCTCCATGTGCATGCCTTCGGGCAACAGGCCGCCGTTGAGCTGCTCCACCTTCTCGTGAATGCCCTCCAGCACCACCGAGGGGTTTTCGCCGCGCTTGAGCAGCACAATGCCCTGGACCACGTCGTTCTCGTCGTCCATGCCCACCGAGCCCTGGCGCGGTGTGTGGGACTGGCTGACGTTGGCCACATCGCCAATGGTCACCGGTGCGCCACCGCGCATCTCGACCACCACGTCCTTGATCTCCTGCGGCGAGCGCAGCAGGCCGATACCGCGAATGATCAGCGACTGCTCGCCACGGCGCATCAGGCCGCCACCCACGTTGCGGTTGGATTTTTCCAGGGCCTCGGTCACATCGTTCAGCGACAGGCCCAGGCGGTACAGCCGGTCCGGGTCGACCTCGATGTGGTATTCCTTCACAAAGCCACCGATGCTCACCACATCGGCCACGCCCTGCACCTGCTTGAGCACGCGCACGATGTGCCATTCCTGCTCGGTGCGCAGCTGGTCCAGCGTGTGGCGGTCGCTCTTCAAACGGTAGTAGTAAATCTTGCCCAGCGGGGTGTAGTCGGGCGCCATCTCTGGCGTCACACCATCGGGCAGATCGGCCTGGGGCAGGCGCTGGGCCACTTCAGCGCGGGAGCGGAAGCTGTCGGCGTCATCGTTGAACACCAGGTTCACCATGGACAGACCGAAGTAGCTCTCCGAGCGCAGCGAGACCAGGCCCGGCGTGCCATTGAGCTCACGCTCCAGCGGCACGGTGATCTGGCGTTCCACCTCTTCGGGGGCCAGGCCCGGAGCCTGGGCAATGATGCCAACCTGCACATTGGTCACATCCGGATAGGCCTCGATGGCCGTGTGCAGATAGGAGTAGATGCCGTAGATCGCAATCAGCAAGGTGGCACAGAGAGCCACCAGACGGCGGTGTACGACGAAGTCGATAAATGCTCGCAACATGGGCGTTTCCAGCCTTTCTTAGAGCATCTGGCTGGCGGCGCCGTCCAGCATCAGCGCGCCACGCACCACGATGCGCTCGCCGTCCTTGAGGCCGGAAATCACCGGCACCCAGCCGCGCACCGGCAGGCCCAGCACCACGCGGCGGGCTTCAAAGCTGTGCTCTGCGGTCTGCACAAAGACCACGGTGCGGCTCTCGTCCTTGATCAGCACGGCGCCAATGGGCACCATCATCTGGGGCGGCCTGTCCACGGCAATGCCCACGCGGGCCTGCATGCCGGCGCGCAGGTTGTCCTGCACATCGGCGCCTTGCAGCGACAGCAAAATGGGCGCGCGGCGCGACTCGGCGTCCACCACGGCGCCGATCTGCAGCACCTTGGCCTGCACGGGCTCGGTGCGCACCGGCAGCTCCACGCGGGCGGTGCTGCCCACCTTCAGATTGGGCAGGTCCATTTCAAACACATTGGCCACCAGGCCCAGCGACTTGCTATTGCCCACGGCAAACAGCACAGCGCCCTGCTCCACCTGCATGCCCAGATTGGCCTGGAACTGGGCCACCACGCCATCGCGCGGTGCCCGCAGCACAATGCGGTCGCCGGTGTCACCACCCAGCAATGCGGCCGTGCCGTTGGCGCGGGCCAGCTCCTGCTCGGCTTCCTTGAAGTGGGCCTGGGCAGCACGCAGCTCCACCTCGGTGCCCACGCCGCGGGCCACCATGTCCTGGTGGCGCTTGTATTCGGCCTGGGCCGTACCCAGGGCCAGGCGTGCGGCCTGCACCTCATGGCGGGTGCGCAAGGCCTCGGCACTGACCAGGGTGGCCAGCGGAGCGCCGGCCTTGACGGTCTGGCCCAGCTGTACATGCAGCGTCACCACCCGTGCCTGCAGCGGCGAGGCCACGGTATCGAGCTGACCGGGCATGAATTCCACATGGGCTGGTGCCCAGACCACCTGGCCTTTTTCTGGCGCCTGTACGGCTGCCACCTCCAGCATGCGCATGGCGGAAGGCTGAACCTTGACCACGGGCGTGGTCTCGCTCAAGGCTGGCAGCGCACACAAGGCGGCCGCTAGCAGGGCAGCAGTGCTGCGCAGCCGCAGTTTGGGGAAGGTGGCAGAGGGGAAGAGCACGGCCTGGTCACGCATGAACAATCTTTCGAGGGTTGCAGCAGCGAGGGAACAGGAACCTAGCCTTTCCACACGCGCAAACCGGCGATGCTAGGAGGAGGCTTTGGCCATGCACATGACCATCGAATTAACGATTGGTAATCTTCACTTTTTTTCAGTGAATTTTCAGCCCGAATGGTGTATCGGTTTTTTCGTATTGACAGCCTATATACGCTGCGCCAGCGGGCATGGACTGGTGGCCAGGCCCCCTGGTGTTTCAGGCGCGCATATCGCCGCTGTCCACAAAGCGCTGGTGCCAGGACAGAGCCTCGGTGAGGATGTGGGGCGTGTGCTGGGGCCCCTGGCTGCGGGCACGGTCGAAGTAGTCCTGCAGCTGATCGCGGTAGTCGGGGTGGGCGCATTTGTCGATGACGACTTGCGCACGCTGCTTGGGCGACAGGCCACGCAGGTCGGCCAGGCCCTGCTCGGTGACGATGATTTGCGTGTCGTGCTCGGTATGGTCCACATGCGAGCACATGGGCACGATGCAGCTGATGGCGCCGTCCTTGGCCACCGAGGGCGTGACGAAGAAGGACAGATAGCCGTTGCGGGCAAAGTCGCCCGAGCCACCAATGCCATTCATCATCGCCGAGCCCATCAGGTGGGTGGAGTTGATGTTGCCGTAGATGTCGGCCTCGATCATGGAGTTCATGGCGATGATGCCCAGGCGGCGCACCAGCTCGGGGTGGTTGGAGATCTCCTGCGGGCGCAGGATGATGCGCTCGCGGTAGAAGTCGATGTTCTCCTCGAAGTCCTGGTAGGCCTTGCTGGACAGCGAGATCGAGGTCGCCGAGGCGCGGCTCATCTTGCCGGCGCGCAGCAGGTCCAGCATGCCGTCCTGCAGCACCTCGGTAAAGCCCAGCAGGTTCTCGAACGGGCCCGTCAGCAGGCCGGCCAGCACGGCATTCGCCACATTGCCCACGCCCGACTGTATGGGCAGCATTTCCTTGGGCAAGCGGCCCATCTTCATCTCGTGGGCAAGAAAGTCGATGATGTAGCTTGCTATTTTTTCGGAGTTCTCGTCCGGCACGGCAAACACATTGTCGCGGTCGCCCTTGTGCGTCTCCACCACGGCCACCACCTTGGCCGGGTCCACCTTCAGATAGGGCTGGCCGATGCGGTCGTCCGCATGGGTCATGCTGATGGGCATGCGGCGCGGCGGGATGGCCGTGCCGTAGTAGATGTCGTGCATGCCTTCCATCTTGGCGGGAGGCTTGGTGTTGATCTCCAGAATCACCTTGTCGGCAATCTCCAGCCAGGTCTTGTTATTGCCCACGGCGGTGGAGGGAATCAGGAGACCGTCTTCCGTCACACCCAGCACCTCGACCACGGCCACCTGCATGGGGCCCAGAAAGCCAAACCACGCGTGTTGCGCCACGTGGGACAGGTGCATGTCGATGAAGTCGATCTCACCCGCATTCACGGCCTTGCGCGCCGTGGGGTCGGTGTTGAAGGGCAGGCGCTGGCCCAGGGCATGGGCCTCGGCCATCACGCCGTCGCACTCAGCCGCGGTGGAGGCTCCGGTCCAGACATTGATCTTGTAGGGCTTGCCCTGGGCATGCTCGGCCTTGGCGCGGGCTGCAATGGCCTGGGGCAAGGCCTTGGGGTAGCCGGCGCCGGTAAAGCCGCTCATGCCGACATTGGCACCATGGGGAATCAGGGCCGCAGCGGCCTCTGCCGACATGATGCGCGTTTGGAATTCTGGGTTGCGGACGCGGTCTGCCAGGGTCATCGTGGTTTCTCCAACTTTGCAAAAAACAAGCCGCCTGCATGGGCGGCTCTGTGAGCGTGTTCAACGTCTTTTTGTGCTTGTGGAAAGATTGTGGACACACTCATATCTCCAGCAGAAATGGTATCAGCGTTATCCCGCTCCCTAGGGTTTTTGCTTAATAACAATGAGACGACGTCAGGCTGGCTATTGGGCTGGGATTCCACGGGAGTGAGCGCCCGCAAGAATTACCGCATTTCATGCTGCACCGCAATAAATCAGCATGACTGTGCGGGCCGCGCTGGTTGTTTGGCGATGGGGCATTAAAAAACCCGCAGGTTTTGCCTGCGGGTTGGGGTCTACCGGAAGTCCCGGCACGCTGTGCGAAAAAGCGGTTTACGCCTTGCGCTGGGTGTTCAGCAAGGCATACAAGATGATGGCGCCAAAGGTGGCGGTCCCGATGCCGCCCAGGGCGAAGTCACCGAACTTCAGTGTGAACTCGCCCGTGCCCAGAATCAGGGTGATGGCGGCCACGATCAGGTTCTTGGTGTCGGAAAAGTCCACCTTGTTGTCCACCCAGATCTTGGCTCCGGCCACGGCAATCAGGCCGAACACCACGATGGAAACGCCCCCCATCACCGGCAGCGGAATGGCCTGGATCAGCGCACCGAATTTGGGCGAGAAACCCAGCAGCACGGCCAGCACGGCGGCGCAGAAAAACACGGCCGTGGAGTAGATGCGGGTGGCCGCCATCACGCCGATGTTCTCGGCATAGGTGGTCACGCCGGTGCCGCCAGCAGCGCCGGAGACCATGGTGGCCACGCCGTCGCCGATAAAGGCACGGCCCATGTACTGGTCCAGGTTTTTGCCGGTCATGGCCGTCACGGCCTTGATGTGGCCCAGGTTCTCGGCCACCAAAATAATGACCACGGGCACGATCAGCAGCATGGCATTGGCGTTGAACACCGGCGCGTGGAAAGTAGGCACGCCAAACCAGGCAGCATTGGCCACGCCGCTCAGGTCAATGGGCTTGCCCAGACCCAGCACATTGGTGAACACGCCATACAGAATGCTGGCCA
Organism: Acidovorax sp.; assembly: GCA_031277855.1. Classification (GTDB taxonomy): domain Bacteria; phylum Pseudomonadota; class Gammaproteobacteria; order Burkholderiales; family Burkholderiaceae_C; genus Comamonas. Next base: position 106,121 of record JAITLO010000042.1, read on the forward strand.
CGATCAGGCCGACCAGAATCAGCAAACGCTGCAACATGCCCTTGGTGAACACCGCCACCAGGGCCACGGAGACAAAGGTCAAGGCCTGCATCCAGGCCTCGAAGTTGTTGGCCGCCATGTTCTTGACGGGAATGGCTGCCAGGTTCAGACCGATGATGGCCACCACCGCGCCCGTGACCACGGGAGGCATGAAGCGCTCGATCCAGTTGGTGCCAATCGCCTGGACGATGAAGCCAATCACCATATACACCGCACCGCAGGCAATGATGCCGCCCAGGGCCACGCCGATATTGGCGTTCGGTCCCTTGCCAGCATAGGCCGTGGCGGCAATCACCACGCCAATGAAGGCAAAGGACGAGCCCAGGTAGCTGGGCACCTTGCCCCCGGTGATGAGGAAGAAGATCAACGTGCCAATGCCGCTCATGAACACGGCCAGGTTGGGGTCAAAGCCCATCAGAATGGGGGCCAGCACGGTGGAGCCGAACATGGCGATCACGTGCTGAATGCCCATCAGACCGGTCTGGGTCCAAGGCAGGCGCTCGTCGGGGCCTATGACGCCGCCGCCCTGCAGGACGGCGGGGGACTTTTCAGTCCAGGAAAACATTCCCATGGTGGAGTACTCCGTAAAAAAACTGGCGCGATGTTAGAGGCAATCACGGCAGCATGGGTGACGAATTACGGACGCAACTCGATACCCCCCGGGCATGTCCCAAGATGCGCTGCGCAAGAACTGCAATAGTGATAGCTGTCCATGCAGATGCAGCAATGGTTTACAACGCAAACACAAGCAAGAATCAGCTGTGGTTAGCAGCGAGTGCTATGCAATTTGCTGTGACCACCCTGTCGCATAAAACCAGCGCACAACAGACCAGGGCAGCATCCGCATGGGGTGCTGTTGCTTGGAAGGGCCACCGGAGCGGCCCACACCAGGGCACCGCGCAAGGGCCGCCCCGCCGCGCTGGTGCCGTCCCCTGCCCGCGAGCGCAGCGACGCGAGAGCGGGGGAAGCGGCGTAGCCGCTCAGGGGGTGCCTACCTCAACGCCTCACTATCACTCCATGCAAAGTGAATCTTGGGCGTGATCTCGGCAATCTCGGCGCGCAGCACATCGTCCAGACGCCCTGCCTCGCGGTGGGTCAGCTTGGCCTGGGTGGTGGACAGGCTCACCGCAGCAAAGGCCTGGCCGGCCGCATCGCAGGCCGTATGGCCCACGGCGGCGGTGTTGGTGTTCAAGCAGCCACCGCTGCGGGCATAGCCCAGGCTGCGGGTCTGGGTCAGCAGCTCGCGCAGCCGCTCCACGCTCAGGCCGCCGTAGCGGCCCAGCACCTCGGCATGTTGGGCCAGGGCCTGCTCCACCAGGGCATCGTCTTGCGCCGCCAACAATGCCAGGCCGGCAGCGCCCACGCCCAGCGGGCGGCGGCCGCCCACGGTCACGGAGAGTGGGGCATCGGGCCGGCGCGTGGCGGTGTGGGCATAGCACACGGCCTCGGTGCCACTGCGCACAAACAGGTAGGCGGCATAGCCGGTGGCGGCCGTCAACCGCTCCAGGTGGGGAATGAAGAGGCCGGCCACATCGTGGCGGTTGCGTGCGGCTAGGCCGTATTCAAAGGCCAGCCGCCCCAGCACATAGCCACGGCCATCGGGCTCGCGGGCCACCAGGCGTGCGGCCAGCAAGTCCTGCAGCAGCCGGTGCACCGTGGCATGGGGAATACCGGACTGGCGTGCCAGCTCCGACAGCGACTGGCCGCGCGCGTCATAGCGCGAGAGCTGATCGAGGATGCGCAGCGTGCGCTCCAGCACCACGGTTGCCATGTTTGTCCACCTGATGGAAAAAGCCATTGTAGGCGGCGCCTTCTTGCGAAGAATGCGGGGCAACAACCACAAGCCTCAGGGAGACAACTATGGCAAACCGCCGCATTTTCATGGCCACGGCCGCACTGGCCTTGGCCACCACCTCGGCCGCTTGGGCGCAGGGCTTTCCAGCCAAGCCGATTCGCTTCATCGTGCCCTACACGGCCGGTGGCACCACCGACCTGGTGGCCCGCACCGTGGGCGCGCACATGGCGCAGTCGCTGGGCCAGCCCGTCATCATCGAAAACCGGGGCGGCGCGGGCGGCAATATCGGCATGGATGCCGTGGCCAAGGCCGCAGCCGATGGCTATACCGTGGGCATGGGCGCCATCTCCACCAATGCCCTCAACCCCCATATCTACCGCAAGACGCCTTTCGATCCGCGCAAGGACTTCAGCGCCATCAGCCTGCTGGGCAACTCCACCATCGTGCTCGAGGTCAACCCCGCCTTCCCGGTGAAGACCGTGGCCCAGCTGCTGGAGCATGCGCGCAAGCACCCGGGCGAGGCCTATTCCACGGCCGGTGCCGGCACCTCCATGCACCTGGCCGGCGTGCTGTTTGCCCAGATGAGCAAGACCGATTGGTCGCATGTGCCCTACAAGGGCAGCACGCCCCTGCTCAACGATTTGCTGGGTGGCCAGGTGAATGTGGCTTTCGACAATCTGCCTGCCTCGCTGCCCCATATCCAGGCCGGCAAGCTGCGCGCCCTGGCGGTGGCTGGCAGCCAGCGTTCGCCCGCCCTGCCCAACGTGCCGACCATGGCCGAGGCCGGCCTGCCCGGTTATGACGTCGAGCCCTGGTTTGGCGTCTACGGCCCGGCCGGTCTGCCCGCCGCCGTGGTCCAGCGCCTGAATACCGCCCTGGTGGCAGCACTGGCCGACCCCGCCATCAAGGACAAGCTGGCGCTGGCAGGCTTTACACCGCGCAGCTCCAGCGCGGCCGAGCTGCAGGCGCTGACCCTGCGTGAATACGAGCGCCTGGGTGCCGTGGCCAAGTCCGCGCACATGGTGTCCGAGTAATTTTTCCAAGAGGCTGTTCATGTCCCCCCTGATCGACCACACCCACGACGCCCAGCAGCAAAGCTGGGTGGCTTCGGCCAATGCGCTGGATGCCGACTTTCCGCTGCAAAACCTGCCGCTGGCTATTTGTCGCCGCGCCGGCAGCGGCGAGGCCTGGCGGCCGGGCGCGGCTATTGGCGATCAGGTGGTGGACCTGCTGGCCCTGCGCGATGCCGGCCTGCTGCCACAGCCCGCAGCCGATGCCCTGTCCGGCACCGAAAACGGCACGCTGAACGCATTGATGGCGCGGGGCAAGCCTGCACGTCAGGCCCTGCGCCAGGCGCTGTTCGCCGGCCTTGCTGCCGGCGCGACCCAGCAGGCACAGTGGGCGCCCCATTTGCTGGCCCAAGCCGAGGTGGAATACACGCTGCCGGCCCGCATCGGCGACTACACCGACTTCTACACCGGCATACACCACGCCACCACGGTGGGCAAATTGTTCCGCCCCGACAACCCGCTGCTGCCCAACTACCAGTGGGTGCCGATTGGCTACCACGGCCGCGCGTCCTCCATCGTGGTCAGCGGCCAGGCCGTGCGCCGCCCGCTGGGCCAGACCAAGGGCCCGGATGAAGCCATTCCGCAGCTACGCCCCTCGCAGCGCCTGGACTATGAGCTGGAGCTGGGTATCTTCACCAGCCAGGCGAATGCCCTGGGCACACCCGTGCCCATGGAGCAGGCCGAGGAGCATATCTTTGGCGTCAGCCTGTTCAACGACTGGTCGGCCCGCGATGTGCAGGCCTGGGAATACCAGCCGCTAGGCCCTTTTCTGGCCAAGAACTTTGCCTCCACCCTGGGCCCCTGGGTGGTGACGCTGGAGGCGCTGGAGCCCTTCCGTATTCCCTTTGTGCGCCCCGAAGGCGACCCCCAGCCCCTGCCCTATCTGGACAGCGCAGGCAACCGTGCGCGCGGCGGGCTGGATCTGCAGATGGAAGTCTGGCTGCAGACCGCTGCCATGCGTGCCCAGGGCCAGCCCCATGTGCGGCTGATGCAATCCAGCTTCCGCCACTCCTACTGGACGCTGGCCCAGCTGGTGGCCCACCACACCATCAACGGCTGCAATCTGCAGCCCGGTGACCTGCTGGGCTCGGGCACCCAGTCCGGCCCCGAGGCCGGCCAGGGCGGCTCGCTGCTGGAGCTGAGCATGGGGGGCAAACAGCCGCTGAGCCTGCCCAATGGCGAGCAGCGCAGCTTTTTGCAGGACGGCGACAGCGTGCAGCTGCGCGCCTATGGCGAACGCCCGGGCTTTCGCCGCATTGGCCTGGGCATGTGCGAGGGCCAGATCCTGCCCGCGCTCACGCGGTAAAAAACGCAGCGGCGTGCCACAAGGCGCCGCATGCGCCCCCGCAGGGGCCAGAAAAAAAGCTTTGCGAATGCCAGGATTCGCAAAGCCTTGCGCTGTGCCACCGCTGCGGCAGCACAGACCTTATTTCACGGCCCCGCGCGACAGATCCTGGATCATGCGCACCGAGAGGTACAGGCGCGGAACAATGGTGTTGATCTGCACATATTCGGCGTCATTGGAGTGGGCGCCGTAGCCCGACAGGCCAAAGCCTTCGATGACCCCACCCTTGGACTTGAGCGCGGCAAAGGCGGCATCGGTGCCGCCGCCGGTGGCCTTGTCCATCACGCGCATGGACAGCTGCAGCTCCTTGTCGTAAATGCTTTGGGCATGCAGGGCCAGCTTGCGCGCGGCCTCGCTGGCTTCCAGCGGCGGGCGGCGCACTTCGAACTTCAGCTCCACCTTGCTGGCGGGCAGCAGCTTGTTGCCCACCTTGGCCTGCATGGCCTGCTCCAGCGCCCCAAAGTCCGCCACCTTGAGGGCGCGTGCATCGGCCTGTGCCGTGGCTTCGGCGGGGATCACATTGCGGTTGGTGCCGGCCTTGGCCACGGTCCAGTTCAGCTTCAGGCCTTGCTCGGGCTTGGACAAATCCTGCATCTGCAGCAGCTGGTGCGAGAGCTCGTACAGCGCATTCACGCCGTCTTCGGGCTTGGCACCGGCGTGCGAGGCCTTGCCCTGCACCTTGAGGTAGGCTGCACCAATGCCGCTGGTGGCCAGGCGCACACCGCCGTCGCTGCCGCCGCCTTCGTAGGAGAACACGGCGTCCTGCTCGGCCCCCAATCGGGTGATGGTGCTGCGCGCGCCGGGCGAGCTGATTTCTTCATCGCCGTTGATGAGCACGGTGAGCTGGCCGTAGTCGTCTATGCCTTGTTTTTTCAGCAGCTCCACCACGTGCAGAATCAGCGCCACGCCTTGTTTGTCATCGGCAATGCCCAGGCCATAGGCCTTGTCGCCATCGATGCGGAAGGGCTGGTCCTTGAGCATGCCGGGCAGGTAGACGGTGTCCATATGGGCGATCAGCATGATGCGGCTCTTGCCCTTGCCCTGGAAGGTGGCGTGCACCATGGGGCCGACCTGCTCGGGCGTGTCGTCCAGGCGGTAGACATCGCTGGGCGCAATCACCTCCACCTTGCCGCCCAGGGCACGCAGCTTGCCGGCCACATAGTCGGCGATTTTCTTCACGCCCTCCACATCCTTGCTGCCGGACTCGATGTGCACCAGGTCACGCAGCGTGTCCAGGTAGGCGGCCTGCGCTTGCTGGGCCTGCTGGTGCAACTGGGCCTGGGGTGCGGCATGGGCCAGACCCGTGGTGGCCAGGCCGCAGGCCAGTGCCAGCGGCGTCAGGCTGCGGCGCAGGGCAGAGCGAGAGGGGAAGCGGTGCATGTATGTCTCCTTGGAATCTTCGAAAAGTGCGCCTATGCCCGTATTTCCACGGACATAAGCCCCCACAACTTAACAGCCCGCGAGACCCTTGGCGCCCATATCGGCTGAAAAAATGCCGCGCCAGCCTCAGAAGACACTGGCGCGCTGCGAGGAGATCGTGAACACGCTCTCAGTGCTTACGGCGCGGCCAGCAGCAGATAAGGGCCATCGGGGCCGCTGGCCTGCTCCCGCACCGTCCACCCCTGGGCCTGGTAGAACTGCAGCGCGCGGGCATTGGCCACCAGGCATTTGAGCGTGGGCCGGTCCGTGCAATGGCGCACGCAGGCCGCGAGCAGGGCCTGGCCTATGCCTTGCCGCAGCCATGCGGGGTGGACAAACACATGGTGCACAAAGCTGTCAGGCTCCCAGATAGCGGCAAAGCCCACGGGCACACCATCGACCAAGGCCACCAGCACCCACTCGCCCTCGGTATGGGCGTCAAAGTCTTCCGCCGGGTGTGGTGCCGACCAGGGAAAGGCCATATCCCGCGACGCGGCATACAGCGAGCGCAGCGCTGCCCTGTCCGACTCCACCCATGCACGCAATTGCAAGTTCATGGCCCCAGCATAGCGCCGCAAACAAAAAGGGAGCGCCTTGCGCGCTCCCTGGTTCGATCTTCGCTATCTACACCTCGCAAACTCAAGCTGGACGCGTGGTGATTGCTCCTTTTTTGCGCTTCTCCACCCCATCACCCACGATCACGGCCGACACCACGCTCAGCGCCATGGCCAGGGCAGAGCCATAGAAAATGCCCAGGTACATATGCTGGTCCAGCATCCAGCCAAACACCGGTGCGGCCAGGGCAAAGCCCAGGTCCAGGCCCGAGTACACCGTGCCATACACGCGGCCGGTGGCGCCTTCGGGAGCGGCACGCTTGATCAACATATCGCGCGAGGGACCGGCCAGGCCGGTGCCCAGGCCCGCCAGGGAGGCCACCACCAGCGCCCCCATGCCCGGCAGCCAGCCCGTGCCCACCAGCGCCAGCAGCACGGAGGAGCCCAGCATGCAGATCGAAATCACCTTCTCCAGCCGCTGCACGCGGCCCACCAGAAAACCGCCAATCACCATGCCCACGGCGCCGCACAGCATATAGCCGGTGACGATAAAGGTCGTCACACTCAGCGGCAGGTCATACACCGCATGCAGCGCCGGGCTGGCGGAGTTCTGGATGGCGCTCATGGCGCAGGTGCTCCAGAAGAAAAACGAAAAGCACAGCCACACCGAGGGCAGCTTCAAAAAGGCCATGGCGTGCTCCGGCTTGGCGCTGGCTGCACCGGTCTGGGCCACTGCAGGCTTGGTCTGGTTGCCAATGGCCTGCGGGTCACGGTCATCCAGCCAGCGGCGGTTGAGCACCATGATGGCCAGCACCAGCGCTGCCCATGCCGCACCCGACAGACAGGCCAGACGCCATGAGCCCGTGGCCATGGTGATGCCGGCCATGAACACCGGTGCCATGGCCCAGCCGATATTGCCCGACAGGCCGTGCACCGAGAACGCATGGCCTATGTGTTTGGGCGACACGCGCTTGTTGAGGATGGTGAAGTCCACCGGGTGAAAGGGCGCGTTGCCAAGACCTGCAAAAAACGAGGCGGCCAGCAGCATGGCGTAGTTCTGCGCCACGCTGGCCACCACCCCGGCGACGACAAAGCTGGACAGGGCGGCAAACAAAATGGGGCGCGCACCCACGCGGTCCACCAGAAAACCGGACAGCATCTGCCCCGTGCCGGAGACGATGAAGAACAGCGACACCATGGCCCCCAGCTCCGAGTAGCTATAGCCAAAGTCGGCAATCAGCCAGGGAAACAGCGGCGGCAGCAGCAGGTGGAAGAAGTGTGACGAACCATGGGCCAGGCCGATCAGGCCTATGGTGCGGGCGTCCTGGCGCAAATCGCCGGTCGAGGTGGGTGCGGAGGCAGTCATAGGGAGGTGATCTTAGGCAGGACGGGCGCGTCTGAATTACGATAGACAGCCAATTTCTGTTGAAAACATGCCAAGCATTGCCGCCAAGCCACTGCAGGTGGGCAAGGCCTCCACCTATGTGGACAGCCTGGCCCCCCATTTGTTTATGCCCACAGCGCAGCGGCCGGTGCGTGCTAAATGCCGCTGGCTGGCGGCCGACACCCAGGTCAAGCCCCACCAGCATCCCTGGGCGCAGCTGGCCATTTCCACCACCGGCACCATACGCCTGACCGTGGCCCAGGGCACTTACATTGTTCCGCCCTCGCGCGCGCTGTGGGTGCCCCCGGGCGTGGCGCATGCCGTGACCATGGTGGACAGCGCCGATCTGCGCACCCTGTACTTTCACCAGCCCGATGGCCGCTGTGGCCCGGATGTGGCGCCCGAGGCCGAGGCGGCCTGGCGCCATTGCCGCGTGCTCAACGCCTCGGAGTTGCTGCGGGCCGTGGTGCGCGAGCTGTCTACCGAAAGCGATGAACAACTGCCGCTGCCGGCCGAACAATGCAGGCGCGAACACCACCTCAGTGCCCTGCTGCTCGATGAGCTGCGCCGTGCCAGCGCCGTGCAGCTGGGCGTGAACCTGCCACAGGACAAACGCTTGCGCAGCCTGTGCGAAGCGGTGCTGGCCGACCCCACGCGCTACGCCACGCTACAAGACTGGGCCCAGGACAGCGGCGCCAGCCCGCGCACCGTGGCCCGCTTGTTCCAGCAGGAGCTGGACTGCAGCTTTACCCAGTGGCGCCAGCAGGTGGTGCTGACCAAGGCCGTGGCCATGGCCGCGCACAAGCATTCCATTCAGCATATTGCGGCCACCCTGGGCTATGGGCCCAGTGCCTTCAGCGCCATGGTGCGCAAGACCATGGGCATGTCACCTTCGCGGTTTTTGGGATTGCATGCAGAGTTCAAAAATCCCCCCTGAGTCGCCTACGGCGCCTTCCCCCCAGGGGGACGACAGCCTCGCTGCGGGGCGGCCCTTGCTCGCTGTCCCTGACTTGGATCGCGCCAGTTTTATAGTGCCCGCATCGTGAATAGCACCGCTGCCGGCGAAGAGTGGCAACCCAGCATGAAACACTGCATGGCGACCTCTACACATGGCACCCCATTGCAAACCACATTTACTTGCGCAGGCCCCAGAGGCGGCGCTTGGGGGCGGGTGGGGGCTCGCGGTGTTTGAGTCTGGGTGGCTCGCGGCGGGGGTAGATGGCGGCCCAGGCCTGTTCGGCGGGGGTGGGTGGTGGCTGGTCCAGCGCGGCCTGGGCTTCCTCGGCGGCCCCGGGCCACAAGGGCAAGCGGTAGACATGCAAGGTGTGGCCTGCGGCCGCCAGGCTGGCCTGGGATGGCAGGTCGGGAATGGGGAACTCCAGGCTCACCAGCCAGCTGCCGCTGTGCATTTCACCGGCGGCCTTGAGCGCCGCGCGCGACATGCTTTCGGGGCGTTGGAACAGGTAAACCATGTTATAGGCCCCCCAATCCTCTGCCCAGATATCACCGTGGCGCACCTGAGCCCAGGGGCAGCGCCAGGCACTGAGCCAGCGCAGCGGCCAGCTCCATTCCACCCCTTCCAGCCGGGCCTGGGGATAGGCTGCACGCAAGGCCTTCAGACCATCGCCCATGCCGCAGCCCGCATCCAGCACACGGGCACCTTCAGCCAGGGGTGCGTGGGCAGGCAGCTCCTGCAACGCGCCCTCCGGCGTGGGGAACACCGGCGCATCGCGCCAGGCATTCAAGGGATAGACCAGCAGCAGCAAGGCCAGTGGCAGCAACCAGGCCCAGGCCGGCAGGCCCACGGCGCCCACCACGGCCAGCGACAGCGGAAAACCCAGTGCAATCATGCAGCGGCGCCACCAGGTCTTGCCCAGCAGGCTGGCCGCCGTACCCAACACGCAGCCAGCGGCCAGCGCCAGCCAGACAGGCAGCACACGGCCCAGCAGCAAAAAGGCAGCCCAGGCCGCAGCCCAGGCCAGCAGAGCCGGCAGCGGCCAGATCAGGGATGGAAGACGAAGAAAAGCGGACATGGCGTGCAATAGCAACTGCGGAAACAGGTCTTGGCAAGGTTAGCGGAGGGTGCGACTGCGACGCTGGGGCTCCCCCATCGCCTGTGTTGCCTGCCACGCACCACATCTGCCACAGCCGAACAATTGAAACACGATGTTTCAACCAGCGTACAGCAAGCTGAATACAGGGTGAACCCGTGAATAGCGTTTTGCTACCATCGGTCGTTTTTTCATGTTTCGTTCATAAACTCACCCATCAGGGGAAGACTATGCGCCAGATTCTGTGGACCGGTCCATTGTTTACGCTTGCATTGCTGGGCTGTGCAGCACAGTCGCCGGCAGACCAGGTGACCCGTCCGGAAGTCGTTCGCATCTGCCAAGGCAATACCTGTGCAGACCAGCACCGCAGCACCGCCACCTTCCAGGGCACGCCCGTTGATGCCGAAGCCGAGCGCCGCATGCAGGCCTTGACGCAGCTGGCAGAGCGCGATCCCAAGGCCGCCTATGACCTGGGCATGCGTCTGCTGCGTGGTGACGGCGTGGAACGCAACAGCTACCAGGCCATTGAGTGGCTTCGCAAGTCGGGCGATGGTGGCCATCTGCCCGCCCAAGTGGCCCTGGGCCGCATGTACCTGACCGGTGTAGAGGAAATGGGCGCCGACCCCGGCGAAGCCGAGTCCTGGCTGGACCGTGCCGCCGCCCGTGGTGACAAAGAATCCCAACGCCTGCTCAAGGAGGCCCAGGCCGCCAAGCAGGACGAGCAACGCCTCTACCAAATCCGCGACACCTACCGCAAATCCTGGGGCGGCTGGTATTACAGCGTGCCCTATTACTGGGTCTGGGGACCCAGCGGCTGGTATCTGCGTTAAGCGACCGCCGATTCCGTTTTCTATCGCCTCTTTTTTACGAGTTATCCGTTTATGTCCAAGACTACTTCTTCCCTCCGCTGGATTGCATTGGCTGCATCGCTGGGCCTGGCTGGCTGCGTCACCCCCGGTGGTGGCACCATCACCACCGGCAACGCGCCCACGGCCGCCACAGGTGCTGCCGGCGGTGCCACCAGCGTCAACGCCAATCCCTCGCTGGAGCGTTGCGACGCCCCCCTGGGCACGCTGGCCGTGGACGATGGCCGTGGCAAGGAGTGGTATGCCAGCTTTGGCGCTGCCACCAAGATCACCTCCATTGAGCCCCTGATCCGCCTGGCCGTGCAGCAGTCCAACTGCTTTGTCATCACCTCCATCGGCAACAACCGCACCGAAAGCAAGCTGGCCAACATCACCGACAAGCAGCGCAACTCGGGTGAGTTCCGTGCCGGCTCCAGGCAGCAAAAGGGCCAGCGCGTGGCCGCTGACTACTACATGGAACCCGCCATCATCATCGACAACGACGCCACCGGCCAACTGGCTGCCGGCGTGGGTGGCCTGTTCGGCAGCGTGGGCGCCCTGGTTGGCGGAGCCATGCAAAGCAAGGTGTCGGTGGTGACCCTGTCCATGTTCGACATCCGCTCGGGCGTGCAGATCTCCATCTCCGAAGGCAATGCCACTTCCACCAACTTCGGCGCTGCCGTGGGTGCGCTGGGTGGTGGTGCCGCAGCCGGCATGGGCGGCTTCTCGCGCACGCCCGAAGGCAAGGCCACCGTGGCCGCCTTCATGGACGCCTACAACAATATGGTGATTTCGCTGCGCAACTACAAGGCACAGGAAGTCAAGGGCGGCCTGGGCCGCGGCGGCCAGCTCAAGGTCGGCAAGTAAGGCCTCGGGACACCCACAAAAAACCTCCTTCGGGAGGTTTTTTTGTGGGTGCTCAGCGCAATGGTGGGTGTGGCCCTGCAGCCACGGAGCTGCGCCACACCAGCTGCGCAGGAAAGGTGCGGAGCACCGGCAAGTCCAGACCGTAGCAGCGATTGATCAGATGGCGGCAGCCGTTGACGGCCACGGTGCGCATGGGCACCTGCACCGTGGTCAACGGCGGCACGCCATAGGCTGCCACAGGGCTGTCGTCAAAGCCCATGACCGATATATCCTGGGGCACTTGCAGCCCCGCCTGAGACAAGCGAGAGATGGCACCAATGGCCATTTCGTCATTGGCACAAAACAGCGCCGAGCAGTCGCGGTCACCTGCGGCCAACAATTGGGCAGCACCTGCACAGCCGCTCGCAAAGCTGAAGTCCCCCTCAAAGCGGTGTGCGGCCTGAATGCGCAAACCATGGCGGGCCAGCTCTCCCTCAAAGCCCGCCACCCGGGCCAGATTGTCGGGTGCATGCTGCGGGCCGGCAATCAACGCCATGCTGCGGTGGCCCTGCTCCAGCAGTGCCCGTGCAGCCAGCCGCCCTGCCTCCACATGGTCTACCGTGAAGCACTGCTCTGCCAGCGCAGCGATATCGCGGTTCAGCACCACCAACTGGCCTGCGCACTGCTGCAGTGCGATGAAATCGGCCTCCTGCAGCGCATTGCTGAGCACGACAATGCCGTCGCACTCCCGCTCCATCAGAAAGTCCACGCCATCCAAGGCCTGCTGGCGCGCATCGCCCTGGCCACACCCGCTGGCGGCCACCATGTGGCGCTGCACCGCACGCAGTTCGGCGTCGATGGCGGCCAGAATCGGGCCGTAGAAAGTGCCGGTAAACGTGGGCACATAAACACCTAGCATGCCCACCGACTTCAATGACAGCGCACGCGCAGTCACCGAGGGCCGGAACGCCAGGGCGCGCGCTGCTGTCTGCACACGCTCCAGCGTATCCGGGGCGATGGCACCACGCCCGGAGATCGCGCGGGAAGCCGTTCCCACGCCCACACCAGCCAGCCTTGCCACGTCCTTGATGGTTGCCATCTCGTCCTCGCCTGCTCAGAAAGTCTGGATGGTAACCAGCCAAGTTCTTCAAGACAGCACCCGTTCAAAGGCGTATCTGGGTCTCCCGGTCAAACAGCGACAGGCCACGGTCATCCATGCCAAGCCCTATGCACACGCCCTCCGCCAGGGCGATATCGGCATCCAGCTGAACCGCCAGGGACACACCATCCACATCGAGCCAGGCAATCTGGTGGGCGCCCATGGGTTCCACCAGGGCCGTAGTGGCCAGCATCGCCGCATGCGGATTTTCTGCCGGCAGCACATTCAGCGTCTCAGGCCGAACGCCCAGCACCACGGGCTGCCCATGGCGTGGCGGCATGACAAAGTGATAGTGGGCCAGCTCCAGCGTCAGCTGCGTGGAGCTGAAATACACGCTTCCATCGACGATCAGCTGCCCCTCGATAAAGTTCATGCTGGGCGCCCCCAGAAAGCCCGCCACAAACATGTTGGCAGGACGCGCATACACCTCCTGCGGCGTACCGATTTGCTGGATGCTCCCTTGCTGCATCACGGCAATGCGACTGGCCAGCGTCATGGCCTCGACCTGGTCGTGGGTGACATAGACCATGGTGGAGCCCAGCTCCTTGTGCAGCTGCTTGAGCTCGCGCCGCAAATCCGCGCGCAGCTTGGCATCCAGATTGGACAGGGGCTCATCGAACAAATACACCCCCGCATCGCGCACCAATGCCCTGCCTATGGCCACGCGCTGCCGCTGCCCCCCCGACAGCTGTGACGGCTTGCGCTGCAAAAGCTCGGTCAGATGCAGCATGGCAGCCGCATGCTTGACGCGCTGCGCAATCACACTGCGCTTGACCCCGGCAATGCGCAAACCAAACGACATGTTCTGCTCCACCGTCATGGTGGGATACAGCGCATAGCTCTGAAACACCATGCCAATGCCCCGTTCCTTGGGGTCGGCCCATGTCACGTCGGTCCCCCCTATGGCCATACGGCCGCCCTGCACATCAATCAGCCCGGCAATGCTGTGCAGCAAGGTGGACTTGCCACAGCCCGAAGGACCGAGCAGTACCAGGAACTCCCCCTCCTCCACGTCCAGGTCGAGCTTGTCGATGATGTCGACCCCGCCCAAACGGATACCAAGCTCTCGGATATGCACATGGGCCATGCTGACTCCTTGCAATTGATGGATTCATAGCGCTGCGTCTTACCTCCCCCCAAGGGAGCGAAGGCACACAACGTGTCACCCCTTCACCGCCCCCGCCGCAATCCCCCGCACAAACCACCGGCCTGAAACCAGGTACACCGCCAGCGGCACCAGCGAGGTCAAAATGGTCGCGGCCATGTTCACGTTGTAGGCACGCTCACCCGTGGTGGTGTTGATGATGTTGTTGAGCTGCACGGTCATGGGCAAAAAATCACGCCCTGCAAACACCAGGCCCAGGATGTAGTCGTTCCAGATCGCGGTGACCTGCAATATCAGGGCCACCACGGCAATGGGCAGCGCCATGGGCAGCATCAGCATGAAAAAAATGCGCCAAAAGCCCCCGCCATCAATACGTGCCGCCTTGAACAACTCCACCGGCAGGCTGCTGAAATAGTTGCGAAACAGCAGCGTCATCACCGGCATGCCGAACAAGGTGTGGATCAGCACGACCCCTGGCAGGGAAGCAAACAAGCCCACCAGTGCAAAACCGCGCACCAGCGGATACATCACCACCTGGTAGGGCACAAAGCTGCCGAACACCAGCACACCAAACAGCGCACCGGCCCAGCGCACGGGCCAGAACGCCAGGGCATAGCCATTGATGGCCCCCAGCAAAATGGACAACAAAACACTGGGCACGGTGATCAGCACCGAGTTCCAGAAGCCCACACGCAGGCCGCTGCACTCCAGTCCGGTGCAGGCCGAATGCCAGGCTGTGCTCCAGGCTTCCAGCGTGGGTGCCAGCGGCAGCGAAAACAGCTGACCCAGGCGGATTTCCTCCATGGGCTTGAGCGATGTCACCACCATGATGTACAGCGGCAGCAAGAAGAATGTGGCTGCCGTCAGCAAAAAAACATACAGCCCTATGCGACCGGGCTGCAGCACGCGGCGTGCAAGCGCTCCTGCAGGCCTGTTGCGCGCCACAGGCACGGCAATAGTGTTCATGCACGGACTCCTTGGCCGGCGGCCCTGCTGCGCGCATACCACAGCGGAGCCAGCAGCACGATCACGGTGAGCAGCATCACCGTGCTGGCTGCCGAAGCCAGGCCCACATTGGCCCGCGAGAAAAGGTGGTCCATGATGAACTTGGCTGGAACCTCGCTGGCCTGCCCAGGCCCTCCCTGGGTCATCGCCACCACCACATCGAACACCTTGACCACGCCAATGGCCAACAGCACAGCGGCCGAGCTCATCGCCGGGCCAAGCTGCGGCAGCACGATGCCGAGGTAGTAACGCCAGCGCGGCACACCATCTATGCGTGCGGCATGCCACAGCGACTCATCCATGCCGCGCAGGCCGGCCAGCAAGATGGCCATCACCAGACCCGATGCCTGCCACACGGCCGCGATGACGATGGTGTAGATCACCTTGTCTTGCGACACTATCCAGTCGAACTGAAAGCTGCTCCAGCCCCATGCACGCACTGCAGATTGCAGGCCCAGTTCGGGGTTCAGCATCCACTGCCAGACCAGGCCCGTGGCGATGAAGGACATGGCATAGGGATAGAGAAAAATGGTGCGCAACAGGTCTTCGCCACGCACACGCTGATCGATGAAGCAGGCCAGCAAGAAACCGATGACCAAGCACAGACTGATGAACAGCAGGCCGAAGAGTGCGGCATTGAACAGCGAGGTCATCCAGCGCTCGGAATCGAACAGCCGCACATACTGCGCCAGCCCCACAAAGTCATGGCGCGGCAGGATTTTCGAGCTGGACAGGGAGATGCGTACCGACCACAGCACACAGCCTATGTAGACACCCAGCACCGTCAGTGCCATGGGCAGCAACGCCAAATGGGCGGCCCAGGAAGTACGGCGGCGGCGCGGCCCGTTCGCCATGGCGCTAGGCCCCCTCTCCGCCGATGAAGCTGGCGCCCTCTCTCTCATGTGTTGCGTTCCAGCGCCTTGCGCAGCGTATGGATGACAGCCTCCACCGAGGTATTGCTGTTCCAGAACTTGGAGATCGCGTCCTGCACATTGCCGAACATGTCGGGAGCCATCAGCATCTCGGGCACGGCCAGATGGCGTGCGGGATCTTTCATCGCGGTCAGACCCGCCTGGGCACAGACATCGAGCTGCTTCAGGTCCACATCGGTACGGATGGGGATAGAGCCTTTTTTGTTGTTGAATGCGATCTGTGTGGACGGCGCAACCATGATGGATGCCAGGGTTTGCTGCGCCTTGACCATCTGGGCATCGACAGTCTTGGGGAAGATAAACACATCCCCTCCGATTTGGTAGGGCGTGGTCGGTGTGAAACCTATGAAGCAGCCATAGTCCTTGCCTGGTTGCTGCTTGGCACTGGCAAACTCGCCCTTGGCCCAGTCCCCCATGATCTGGTAGCCCGCCTTGCCGCTGATGAGCAGCGCCGTGCCATCGTTCCAGTTGCGCCCTGGCGAGCCTCCATCCACATAGCCCCGCAGCTTGCGCATGGCAGCCAGCGTGCGCCGAAACGGTTCGCTATCCACCACAGCAGGATCATGCGCCTGGTAAAAACGCAAATAGGTGTCTTTGCCCGCCACATTGATCAGCAACGCGCTGAAGGTGACGATCTCTTGCCAGGCCTGCCCTCCTATGGCGATAGGAATCAGACCCGCAGCCTTGAGCTTGTCCAGCGCCGCAAAAAACTCATCAATATTGCGGGGCTCTGCCGTGATACCGGCTTTTTGCAGCGCTGCTTTGGAATACCAGAACCAGCCCGGATTGTGGATGTTGACCGGCACCGCGTAGAAATGGCCGTTGACACGGATGCTGTCCAGAATGGGACGCGGCAGCAGCTTGTCCCAGCCCTCCTTGGCCGCTACGCCATCAATGGAGTTCAACATGCCTTCGGCGATCAGCTCATGGTATTGCTTGGAGGTATTGAACAGCGCGGCCGTGGGCGGGTTGCCTCCCACGATGCGGTTGACCGCAATAGCGCGCGAAGCCGTACCACCAGCCACGGCCGCATCCTCCCAGATGCCTCCTGTTTTTTGGTAGGCAGTCGCCAGCTCACGCACGGCGGCCGATTCGCCTCCCGAAGTCCACCAATGTGTCACCTCGGCCTTTTGTGCCTGCACCGTGCTGCAAGCGGCTGTCAGGGCCAAAGCAAGACCGGATAAGAAAAAGATGCGCTGCATGGTACTCTCTTGAAGAGGAAGGAGAGAAAGCGTGTCAGAACGCATGGCGTATGCCCGCGTCATAGGCATCGGAACGTGTGAGCCCCGTGGATTTGGCAATACCGGCGTTGGCATAGAACTTGGTTCTCTTGCTCAAGGCATATTCCCCACCCACAAACACCTTGGTGGAGCGCACCTCGTTGTCCGCAGGTGTGGCCCTGGCCTGCAAATGGCCAGCCCCCATAAACACACGGCCCATGGACAAGGGAAACACCAGGGACAGGCTGGCGGACTGCGCGCGATAAGCAGGCGTTGTCGCCCCCCCTTTGGCATCCGCCAGCGTCAGCAGCGAGCGAACTGCACCGAAGTCATAGCTCCCACCTGCCACAAACAAACGGGTTTGCGTATCCTCGCCGTCGTAGCCCAAGCCGGCATAAACAGGCCCATTCCGGTACTGCACATTCCAGCCCACCGTGGGTGTACGCTGGCCTTCTCCGGCCGTGTAGGCTATTTCACTACTCCAGCCTCCCAGATTCGGCGAGCGATAGCCCACAGTGTTGTTGCGCCGGATACTGGAGCTGTCCGCAGCCACGCTGCCGCTGTAATTGGCCCATGCATAAGCTTGGCCTGGTTCGCTGGTAAAGCTCCAGCAGGTCGGCTCTGTGGCACAGCTCACGGCAAAGGCCGGAATCACCACGCGTCCCATGTAGAACGCACCCCATTGCGTGCTGCCCAAGGTCAGGGAAGAAACCCCTTTGAAAAAGGTTTGGGAGTCCTGCTCGCCGGTATCGGCATAGAAGCGGTGCTCCAGATGAAAGCCAAGGTACAAGCCACCTCCCAGGTCTTCATGGCCCCGCAAACCCAGCCTAGACCCTGCCCCGCTGTGCATGACCGTCACCCCTCGGGGCCCGGCACCGGGGTTGACCGACGTCCCGCTATTGGTGCGGGTCAGGTTTAAATCTATCGTTCCATAGAGGGTGACGGATGACTGGGCAGCACTGTGGCCTGCCCAGCAGGCAGCCACCAGCAGCCACACGGGTAGAACGGCACGAGAAGAAAACGCCATGAATATTCTTTGAGTAAGGTTCAACGTGCTGCGGCTGCGCGCTCGTGCAAAAAGGCTTGCAGGCTTTGGGCACTTTTTTTCAGCGTGCGCTGCTGGGTGTCGTAATCGACATGGACCAGACCGAAGCGCCTTTCATAGCCATAGGCCCACTCGAAGTTGTCCATCAGCGACCAGATGAAATAGCCGCGCACATCCACACCTGCCACCATGGCCTCATGCACGGCAGCGAAGTGCCGCTGCAGATAGGAGATGCGCTGCGGGTCGTCCACCACGCCATCCACCACGGCGTCGGCCGATGCCATGCCGTTCTCGGTGATCACCACCGGTGGCAAGTTGGCATAGCGGCGGTGGAATCCAAGCAGCAACTCGGTGAAGGCTTGCGGCGCCACTTCCCACCCCATCTGGGTACGTTCCACCTCCGGCGGATGGACCTCCACAAAGCCATGCGCCCCATCGCTGCGCAGAGTGCTGCGGTAGTAGTAGTTGATGCCCAGGTGATCCAGAGGTTGGCTGATCCGCTCCATATCGCCTTCCAGCACCAGGGGTTGGGTGCCCGGCCACAGGCGGAACAGCTCGTCCGGGTAACGCCCCTCCAGCAGAGCATCCAGCACCCAGGCGTTTTGCTGCACCTCGAACAAATGGGCGGCATCGCGGTCGGCCGCGCTGTGCGGGTCTTCCGGCACGCCACGACCAACGTTCACCACGATGCCGCGCTGCGCACCGGGGTCATTGGCTTTGAGCACCGGTAATGCCAGGCCATGGCCCAGCAGCAAATGGTGCATGGCCTGGGGCGCATAACGCGGCTGGCGATGCCCGGGTGCATGGCGGCCATGGCTATATCCCAGATAGGCCGAGCACCAGGGCTCATTCAATGTAGACCAGGCCGTGACGCGGCCCTGCAAGGCCCGGCTGATCTTGTCGGCATAGTCGGCAAAGCGGTAGGCCGTGTCGCGGTTCAGCCAGCCACCACGGTCTTCCAGATGCTGGGGCAGATCCCAGTGGTAGAGCGTGACATAGCGCCGTACGCCCTTGTCGGCCAGGCGATCGAGCAAGCGCCGATAAAAGTCCACCCCTTGGTAGTTGAGCTGCCCATCCAGGCCAATCACGCGCGGCCAGGCAATGGACAGCCGATAGGCATCCACACCCAGCTCGGCAACCAGGTCCACATCAGAAGCCCAGCGGTGGTAGTGGTCGCAGGCCACATCGCCCGTATGTCCGTTGAGCACCTTGCCGGGTGTGGCGCAATAGGTATCCCAGATCGATGGCAAACGGCCGTCAGCACCTGCTGCGCCCTCGATCTGGTAAGAGGCAGTGGCCACGCCCCAGGTGAACTCGGGGCCTCGCATGGGTGAGTTGCCAGGAGGGGCCAGCTGTGTCGATGGCTTGGTCAGGGCAGCAAGAGTCATGTCGTGCTTGGCTGTGGTGGAAATACAGGGAATCGATAAAGTGGAACCGATTCCAGCACTCCATATGCTGGCAAAACACAGCAGTAACCCTGAGGGCCTGTATCAGATTGTGGCCAGCAAATCCCCCACAAGAGAGTGCACACAAACATCACGAAACAAACAGAGTGGTCGCAGCGCTCTGCCCCTCTCTGTTGCCCATGAAAAAAGCCTCCCTACGGAGGCTTTTTTCACGGAGATGGAATCGAATCAACCGCGCAGGCGTTCGATCAGGCCGTTGAGCTCGTCCAGCGAGCCAAACTGAATGGACACCTCGCCCATGTCCTGCACCTTGCCGTGGCGCTTGACGCGCTTTTTGACGCGCACCTCCACCTGGGCCATCAGCAGATCGGACAGCTCCTCTTCCACACGCTGCACATCGCGGGACTTGGCCACCTTCTTGGCCTTGGCAGCGGCAGTGCCGTCGGCCTCTTCGGTCACGCGCTTGACCAGGCTTTCGGCCTCGCGCACGGACAGCTTGCGCACCGCGATCTGGTTGCCGGTGGTGATCTGTTCGGCCTTGTCCAGGGCCAGCAGCGCACGGGCATGGCCCATGTCGATATCGCCGGCCATCAACATGGTCTGCACCGGCTCGGCCAGATTCAGCAGACGCAGCAGATTCGACGCGGCCGAGCGGCTGCGGCCCACCGAGGCTGCTGCCTGTTCGTGCGTCAGGCCAAACTCGTTGACCAGGCGCGCCAGGCCCTGGGCCTCTTCCAGCGGGTTCAGGTCTTCACGCTGGATGTTTTCGATCAGCGCCATGGCGGCGGCGGCCTCGTCCGGCACATCGCGCACCAGCACCGGTACGCTGTCCAGTCCGGCCAGTTTGGAGGCCCGGAAACGGCGCTCACCGGCAATGATTTCGTACTTGCCGGCGTGCTCGCCCTTGCCCAGCTGGCGCACCAGAATGGGCTGCATGATGCCCTGGGCCTTGATGCTTTCGGCCAGCTCATAGAGTGCGCCCTCGTCCATGCGGGTGCGCGGCTGGTATTGGCCGGCCACCATCTGGTCCAGGTTCAGGCTGCTGGGCAGACCGGATTGCACGGCCTCGGCTTGTGCGGTCTTGTCATCCACCTTGGGGCCCAGCAAGGCTTCCAGGCCGCGTCCCAGGCCCTTGGGTTTCTTGGTTGCCATGGTTTAGTTGTCTTTCATCAGGTTCTGCAGCAGGGCATGGCCGGCGTCCCAGTCGCCCAGCCCGCTGGCGGTGTTGATGTGGCCTGCAAGGCCTGCGTCCACCCACTGGCTGCCCCAGGCCTTGGCAAAGGCCTGGGCACGCTCAGCGGTGCAATACGGGTCGTTCTGGCTGCCCACCAGCACGGAGGGGAATGGCAGGGGCTGCAGCGCCACCGGGGCCCAGCCTGGCAGCTGCTGGCGCAGATCCTGCTGCTCCACATCGCCCGGGGCCACCAGCAGAGCCGCACGCACCTTGCTGCGCGCCAGCGGGGAATGGGCGGCCCACCAGGCGGTAAGCACGCAGCCCAAGCTGTGGGCCACCAGCACCACGGGCGCCGGGGCATCCACCAGCTGCTCCTGCAGCCGCGCCGACCAGTCGCCCCGCAGCGGGCGCTGCCAGTCGTGCTGCTCCAGGCGCTGGTAGCGATAGCGGCGCTGCCAGCGGCTTTGCCAGTGGCCGGCATCCGAGTCCTGCCAGCCCGGCAGCAACCATATATGGGAAGGGTCGATAACGATCATTGCTTGCGTTTTGCTAGCTGCCAGAGCGCACTGCTGCTGCTCCTGCTGCCAGTTTGGTTCATGGTCAGAGACGCATCTTCTTGATGCGCGCCACCATTTCCTTGGCAAAGGCGATAAAGGCCTTGCTGCCCTTGGCGGAAGGGTCGAACACCACGCCGGGCACACCATAGCTGGGGGCCTCTGCCAGGCGCACATTGCGCGGGATGACGGTGTCGAACACCTTGTCGCCGAAATGCTCCTTGAGCTGGTCACTGACCTGCTGCTGCAGCGTGGTGCGCGGGTCGAACATCACGCGCAGCAGGCCGATGATTTCCAGATCCGGATTCATATTGGCATGCACCTGCTTGATGGTGTTGACCAGATCGGTCAGGCCTTCGAGCGCAAAGTACTCGCACTGCATGGGAACGACCACGCCATGGGCTGCACACAGACCATTCAGCGTCAGCATGGACAGCGAAGGTGGGCAGTCCACCAGCACAAAGTCGTAGTCGCCATCGACCGCTTTCAGCGCCCCTTTGAGGCGCTCGTTGCGGCGCTCCAGCGACACCAGCTCAATCTCTGCCCCGCTGAGTTCGCGGTTGGCACCCAGCACGTGATAGCCCACCTGCTCGGAGTGCACCGCCGCCTCTTTGATGGAAGCGTTTTCCAGCAACACATCGTAGACCGTCAACTCCAGCGCACGCTTGTCCACGCCCGAGCCCATGGTGGCATTGCCCTGGGGGTCCAGGTCCACCAACAGCACGCGCTGGCCGATTTTGGCCAAGCCTGCGGCCAGATTCACTGCCGAAGTGGTTTTGCCGACGCCACCTTTTTGGTTGGCAACACAGAAGATTTTGGCCATGAAGATGCTGCAGAGTTAGGGCCGGCAACAACTGCCAGCCGTAAAAAACACATTCATTTGCGCCACAGAAACGATACAAGTGCCTGTGCGCAAAGGGAAAAGGCCAAGCACCTGCCTGGCCTTTCCATGAGAACTGGGGCTTTGCTTTCCACCCACGCGGTGAACAGCGACTGCCCTCACCCCCATCGAACAACCCGCAGTTTATGCGAGGGTGATGAGGGATGCACGTTCAGTTGGTCTTTGAAACAGGTTTCATCCACACAATACAACGCTCGGCATCCAGACCAGGTACCTGCAATGGTTCCACGTGAAACACTTGCACGTCCTGACCCAAGGCTGCTATTTCCTCGTCCGGGTGCTTGCCCTTCATGGCCAGCCACACGCCTTGCGCAGCGATGGCGGCACGTGACCAGGTGGTGAAGTCGATCAGCGAGGCAAAGGCCCGGCAGCTGACGATGTCGTAAGGGCCGTTCAGGCTTTCCACCCGCGCATGGATGCCCTTGAGATTGGGCAGCTTCAGCGAGACTGCGGCCTGCTGCAAAAACGCCGCCTTCTTGGCCACGGTGTCCACGCAGTGCACATCCACCTCGGGGCAGCACAGGGCAAACACCACGCCGGGCAGTCCACCGCCCGAGCCCACATCCAGCTGGGCCACGCGCTCGCCCGGCTGCTTGCCCAGACCCGCCACATGGCGACGTAGGGCCGGCACGGCGGCCAGACTGTCCAGCAGGTGGTGGGTCAGCATTTCCTGGGGATCACGTACGGCCGTCAGGTTGTAGACCTTGTTCCACTTCTGCAGCAGATCCAGGAAGGCCATCAAAGTATCCAGCTGGGCCACACTCAGGTTCAGATCCAGCTGTTGGGCGCCCTGCTCCAGCTGGCTGCGCAAGCTCGCTGCGCTCATGCCTGGGGCTCCTCGGCAGCCGTTCGGCTGGGGGTGAAGCCCTTGAAGCCGCCCTTCTTCAGGTGAATCATCAGCAGCGAGATGGCCGCCGGTGTGACGCCGGAAATCCGCGAGGCCTGGCCCAGGGTTTCGGGACGGTGTTTTTGCAAGGTCTGGCGCACCTCAATGGACAAGGCAGCCACCTGCATATAGTCCAGCTCGGTCGGCAGCTTCAACGACTCGTAATGTGCAGCGCGCTGCACCTCGTCTTTTTGGCGATCGATATAGCCGGAGTATTTGGCCGCAATCTCCACCTGCTCCAGCACCGCATCGTGCAGCTCACCCAGAACTTCGGGTGCAACTTCGGCAGCCTGGTATTTACCGCCGTCCATGCCCATCAGCGCGGCGTATTCCACACCGGGGCGACGCAACAGGTCAAACAGGTTGTATTCATGCTCAATGCTTTTGCCCAGCACGCGCTCGGACTCGGCGGCCGGCAGATTGCGCGGATTCACCCAGGTGGCTTTCAGGCGCTCTGTTTCACGTGAAACAGCATCGCGCTTGCGGTTGAACAGTGCCCACTGCTCGTCCCCCACCACACCCAATTGGCGACCGATTTCGGTCAGGCGCATATCGGCATTGTCTTCACGCAGCTGCAGACGGAACTCTGCGCGGCTGGTGAACATGCGGTAGGGCTCGGTCACGCCCTTGGTGATCAGGTCGTCCACCAACACACCCAGATAGGCCTCGTCGCGGCGCGGCGTCCAAGGGCCTTGGCCGCGTGCCTGCAGGCCGGCGTTGATGCCGGCAAACATGCCCTGGGCCGCAGCCTCTTCATAGCCTGTCGTGCCATTGATCTGGCCCGCAAAGAACAGACCCTGGATCTGGCGCGTCTCGAAGCTGCTCTTCAGCGCGCGCGGGTCGAAGTAGTCGTACTCGATGGCATAGCCGGGACGCAGGATGTGGGCGTTCTCCAGTCCCTTCATGGAGCGCACCAGGGCGTACTGGATGTCGAACGGCAGCGAGGTGGAAATACCGTTGGGGTAGTACTCGTGCGTGGTCAGGCCCTCGGGCTCCAGAAAAATCTGGTGGCTGTCCTTGTCGGCAAAGCGATTGATCTTGTCTTCCACGCTGGGGCAGTAGCGTGGGCCCACGCCCTCGATCTTGCCGGTGAACATGGGGCTGCGGTCAAAGCCGCTGCGGATGATCTCGTGCGTGCGCTCATTGGTGTGGGTGATCCAGCAAGGCAGCTGCTGCGGGTGCATGGCGGCATTGCCGCGGAAGCTGAACACCGGCAGCTGGCCTTCGTTGATGCCACCGGGCATACCGTCACCGGGCTGCTCTGTGCACTGGCTGAAGTCGATGCTGCGGCCATCAATGCGCGGCGGTGTGCCGGTCTTGAGGCGGCCCTGGGGCAGCTTCAGCTCCTTCAGGCGAGCCGACAGCGTGACGGCGGGCGGATCCCCCGCCCGGCCTGCGGCATAGTTGTCCAGGCCCACGTGGATTTTTCCATCCAAAAAGGTGCCCGCCGTCAGCACCACGGTGCGGCCCTTGAACCGGATACCCACCTGGGTCACGGCGCCCACCACGCGGTCGCCCTCCACCATCAGGTCATCCACGGCCTGCTGGAACAGCCACAGATTGGGCTGGTTCTCCAGCATTTCACGGACCGCCGCCTTGTACAGAATCCGGTCGGCCTGGGCGCGGGTAGCGCGCACGGCCGGGCCCTTGGAGCTGTTGAGCATGCGGAACTGGATGCCGCCCTTGTCCGTGGCCAGTGCCATGGCACCGCCCATGGCGTCCACTTCCTTGACCAGATGGCCTTTGCCAATACCGCCAATGGACGGATTGCAGCTCATCTGGCCGAGGGTTTCAATATTGTGTGTCAGCAGCAGCGTCTGGCAGCCCATGCGGGCGGCGGCCAGGGCGGCTTCAGTGCCGGCGTGACCGCCGCCAACGACGATCACATCAAATTCTTGGGGGTACAGCATGTTCAAATTCCGTCGCAGGCGGCAGAGGCGCCCTGATTTCGCAGCCAGCACCACCTGCACATCAGTGCAAACAGCGTGCAAGCGTTGGGGGCTATGGCGAACCTTCGATTTTCCCACCCTTTGCAGAGCTTGTCTTTCTCCCCTTCTAAATCAATGCTTTAGACCCAGCTACGCTGCCTGTTTCACGTGAAACAATGCCTCTTCGTTAGCATGTTCCCGTGTTCAACCCCCTGCCCTTGCTGGCATGTCACACACCATGAAGCTCTACTACAGCCCCGGCGCCTGTTCGCTGTCCCCTCATATCGTGCTGGAGGAATCCGGCCTGGCATATGAGGCCATCCTGGCCAGCACCAAGAGCCACAAGCTCCAGGATGGCACGGACTTCTACACCATCAATCCGCTGGGCTATGTGCCCTTCCTGGTGCTGGACGACGGCCAGACCCTGCGCGAAGGCCCGGCCATCGTGCAGTACCTGGCAGACCAGGTTCCAGAGAAAAAGCTGATTCCCGCTGCCGGCACCATGGCCCGCTATCGCGTGCAGGAATGGCTGACCTTTATCGGCACCGAGCTGCACAAAGGCTTTTCCCCGCTGTTCAACCCCGCCACTCCGGCCGAATACAAACCCACGGTGCAAGCCCAGCTGCGCAAGCGTTTTGAGTGGGTTGACCAGGAACTGGCAGGCAAGGACTACCTGGCCGGCACCGACTTTTCTGTGGCCGATGCCTATCTCTTCACCGTCTCCAACTGGACCCAGATGGTGGGCCCGGATCTGGGTGATCTGGTCCATCTGCAGGCTTTCCGCCGTCGCATGGCGGGCCGCCCTGCGGTGCAAGCGGCCATGCGTGCCGAGGGTTTGTTGAAATAAAACTCCCCCTGAGCCGCTTCGCGTCTTCCCCCTCTCTGGCGCTACGCGCCGGAAGGGGACGGCACCGGCGCTGCGGGGCGGCCCTTGCGCGGTGCCCTGGCTTAAGGTGCGTCCGTTTGATGCACCAGGGTTGGCCTGCATCCTGGTGTTGCTCAACAAAAAGGGCTTCCGTCTGGAAGCCCTTTTTTTATGCCGCGTGGCATCAGCTCAGCAACGCGGGTTCCGATGTAGTGGCCATACGCGCAGGGCTGCGCGGTGCAGGTATGCCGGCAAAAGATGCAACGCCCATGTCTTGCGCATGCTCTTGATGCAGCAGCGCCTGGTCCAGATGGAACTGATTGACCACCTGGGACAGGCGCGCGGTCTGGTCACGCAGCGAGTCGGCTGCGGCCGATGCCTGTTCCACCAGGGCCGCGTTTTGTTGGGTCATGCGGTCGATATCACCCACTGCCTGGTTCAACTGGCCAATGCCGGCCGACTGCTCGCTGGTAGCGGCCGTGATCTCGCCAATGATGTCGCCCACACGGCGCACGCCATCGACCATCTCCTGCATGGTCTTGCCCGCCTCTTCCACATGGCGTACCCCGCCATCCACGGCGGTCACGCTGGTCTGGATCAGGCGCTTGATCTCGTTGGCTGCTTCGGCACTGCGGCCAGCCAGGGAGCGCACCTCACCGGCCACCACAGCAAAACCACGGCCCTGCTCCCCTGCCCTGGCGGCTTCGACCGCAGCATTCAGCGCCAGGATATTGGTCTGAAAGGCAATGGAGTCGATCAGGCCGATGATGTCGCCAATCTTGCGGCTGGAAGCCGAGATGTCCTGCATGCTCTGTACCGCCTGCTGCACGATGGCACCGCCACGCGATGCCGTATCGCTGGCCGAGCTGGCCAGTTGATTGGCCAACTGCGAGGACGATGCCGTCTGCTGCACCGTCGAGGTCAGCTGCATCAACGAGGCCACGGTTTGCTGCAGATTGCCCGCCGTCTGCTCGGTGCGCGACGACAGGTCTGAATTCCCTGTGGCGATTTCCTGGCTGGCCGTCGCAATATTGCCGCTGGCATCGCTCACCTGCCCCACCATGTGGTTCAGGCTGTGGCGCATCTTCTTCAAAGCGTTTTGCAGATCGGCCACCTCATCCTTGCCCTCGACCTGAATCTGTTGGGACAAATCCCCCTCGGCAATGGCCAGGGCCATGCGGCGTGCAGCTTCCAGCGGACGGCAGATGGACACCATGTTCAGCAGCGTCAACGGAGCCACCACCAGCACCGTGATCACCACGGACAACAGAAACAGCCACTTGGTCTGCTCGGCTGCGGTGATTTCACGTTGCTGAGCGGCTTCTGCCTCATCCTGCAGCACCTGGGCCAGCTTCTGCACCAGCGTTTCCACCTCGGTCAGCTCGGCCATGGCCTTGCCTCCCATGCGGTAGGCAATGGTGGCAGTGTCATAGCCATTGGCTTCCAGCTGGCGCACCACCGGCTCGAACATCTTCTGGTAGTTGTCCATGCGCTGCATCAGCTCCTGTACCACCGGGTCATCGGCGTCGCTGACTTCGGTCACAAACTTTTGGGCCACGGTCTTGACCTGCTCCAGTCCCTGGGCCCACAGGGCCTTGGCCTTGGTGACCCGCTCCGGGTTTTCGTACTGGATGATCATGTCCTTCTCATACTGACGCACAAGCCCCAGGCTGGCGCGCAGCTGCGACAGATGCTGCACTTTCTCGTATGAGGTGGTGCGGAAGTCCTGGCTCATGGACTGGATGCGGAACATGCCCCACATGCCTGCGCCACCCAGCATTCCCAGCAGCAGCAGCACCACGGCAATCGCACCCAACATGCGCAACCTGATAGTGAACATCCGCATGAGCGCAAAAACATTCATGACCGACAACCTCCGCAAGCTCTAACAACCAATGAATCCAGTGCTTGCACAGTGCTTGTCGACCTTGAATGCAAATAAATGCAAAGCCTGGATGGAAAAGCAAAGTTTGCCAGACATCGGCTTGTCGTAGACCAGGGAAACTGACGTGAAAGCACTGGATTTCAGTGGCTGTCGCATCAGATGCACAAAGCCTGTGTTGCAGCGTTTCACGTGAAACATCAAAGCGGCGATTTGCAATCGCTTGACTCTGCCATCATGTCAAGCTTCATCATGTGCCCATATCGGCAATGAATGCCTTTTTTCTCTCAAGGAGTCCCAACCATGGAATATGTATTTGAAGTCAGCGGCATGACCTGCGGCCACTGCGAACGCGCCGTCACCAATGCCTTGCACGATGTGGACGCTGCCGCCAAGGTCCAGATCGACCGCAGCCAGAACAAGGTGGTTGTGGAGAGCACCGCCGAACGCGAGACCCTGCGCCATGCCATCGCCGAAGAAGGCTACCAAGTCGCTGCCTGAGGCAATGGCCCCGGCACACTGGCCCGTCCCCATCGGGGACGCGGCACGGCGTGCCGGCGTCTCTGCCCGCATGGTGCGTCACTACGAGTCGCTGGGCCTGCTGCCTGCCGTGGCACGCACCGACAGCGGCTACCGCCAATACGGTCCTGCCGATGTGCACACGCTGCGCTTTATCCGCCGCTCGCGCGATCTGGGTTTTTCCATCGAAGAAATCGCCCTGTTGCTAGGCTTGTGGCGCGATCAGGCACGCAGCAGCGCCCAGGTCAAACACATTGCCCAACAACACATTGCCGAGCTGGGTGAGCGCATAGCCGCCATGCAGGCCATGCAACGCAGCCTGCAATCGCTGGTGTCTTGCTGTCGAGGGGATGAGCGCCCGGACTGCCCCATTCTGGATGATCTGGCCGCTCCTTGAATGGAGGTCCAGCCATCACTCCGGCGAGTCTGTCGCGTCACCCGCATGACTGGGCGACCAGGGCTTTGCGTGTCCAATGCGGGACACAACTGAAGGAGAACCGCATGACCCGTGAAATCTTTGTCGCCAGCGCAGCGCGTACCGCCATTGGCACCTTTGGCGGCAGCCTCAAGGATGTGCCCAATACCCAGCTGGCCACCACGGCGGTGAAGGCCGCCATCACCCGCGCCGGCATTGCGCCGGATGCCGTGGGCCATGTGGTCATGGGCAATGTGATTCCCACCGACACCAAGGACGCCTATCTGTCGCGCGTGGCAGCGGTCGATGCCGGTTGCCCCATCGAGACCCCTGCCTTCAACGTCAACCGCCTCTGCGGCTCCGGCCTGCAGGCCATTGTGTCTGCGGCCCAGGCCATTGCCCTGGGTGACTGCGATGTGGCCGTGGGTGGGGGCTCGGAATCCATGAGCCGTGGCCCCTATTTTGACCAGGCCGCACGCTGGGGTGCACGCATGGGCGATGCCAAGAGCATCGACTACATGCTGGGCATCTTGCACGACCCCTGGCAAAAGCTGCACATGGGCATCACCGCCGAGAACGTGGCCGAGCGCTACAAAATCAGTCGCCAGATGCAGGACGAGCTGGCCGTGCTCAGCCAGCAGCGCGCAGCCGCCGCCATAGCGGCCGGCCGCTTCAAGGAGCAGATTGTTCCGGTGGAGATCGCCACCCGCAAGGGCGTTGTGCTGTTCGATACCGACGAGCATGTGCGCGCAGCGACCACGCTGGAAACCCTGGCCGGCATGAAGCCCGCGTTCAAGAAGGAAAACGGCACGGTCACGGCCGGCAATGCCTCGGGCATCAACGACGGCGCTGGCGCGGTCACCTTGGTGGCAGGCGACCGCGTCCAGGCCCTGGGCATCAAGCCCCTGGCCCGCCTGGTGGGCTATGCCCACGCCGGTGTCGAGCCCGCCTATATGGGCATTGGCCCCGTGCCCGCCACGCAAAAAGTGCTGGCCCGCACCGGGCTCAAGATCCAGGACATGGACGTGATCGAGGCCAACGAGGCCTTTGCCGCCCAGGCCTGCGCCGTGATTCAGGAGCTGGGCATGGACCCGGCCAAGGTCAACCCCAATGGCTCGGGCATCTCCCTGGGCCACCCCGTGGGTGCCACCGGCGCCATCATCACCACCAAGGCCATTTACGAGCTGCACCGCAGCGGCGGCCGCTATGCACTGGTGACCATGTGCATAGGCGGCGGCCAGGGTATTGCAGCCATTTTTGAGCGCGTCTAAGCCTGCAGCAGCGGTCCACCAAGGCCTTTACCTCGGCCTCTGACGAAGGGGGAAACAGAAAAATCTGTCGTCCCCCCTCCTCACTGTGTTGCACAGCAGCGCAAGGCAGCGCCGCCCGACCAACGGCGGGTCGACCTATCATGTAGCTGTTTGCGACCAGACTTCAGTCCTATGGAAACCTTGCTGCCTCGCCTGAGTGATGTACTTGTACAAGCCCGCTCCCTCGAAGCCCTGACCCGCCCGCTGCTGGCCATGCTGCAGCAGGTAACCCGGCTGGAGTCGGCCTACCTGACCCGCATCGATCTACCCCAAGCGCAGCAGCAGGTGCTCTATGTCTGCAATACCGGGGAGCTGCGCATGCCTGAAGGCTTGTCCGTTCCATGGGAAGACACCTTGTGCCGGCGTGCGCTCGAATCCGGCCAGTCCTATACCGGCAATGTGGCGGACTGCTGGGGCGACTCCGAGGCCGCACGCACCCTGGGCCTGCGCACCTACCTCAGCACCCCGGTACGCATGCCCCAGGGTCAGCTCTATGGCACGCTGTGCGCCGCCAGCACCACCGAGCAGGCGGTACAGGCCGATGCCATGGAAATGCTGCAACTGTTTGCCGGCCTGATAGGCCAGCAGGTGGAGCGCGAACTGCTGCTGCAAGAGCTGCAGCAGCGCAACCAGGAGCTTGCCACCCATGCACTGCATGATGCCCTGACCGGCCTGCCCAACCGCCGTGCCCTGCTCGAAGAGCTACCACGCATGTGGGCCCGTGCCCTACGCAATGAACGCTGCTTGTTACTGGCCTTTATTGATCTGGACGGCTTCAAATCCATCAACGACAGCCATGGTCACGAGGTCGGCGACCAATTGCTGTGCACGCTCAGCCGCCAGCTGCGTACCGCGCTGCGCGGCAGCGATTTTGCAGCCCGCTTTGGAGGGGACGAATTTGTGGTGCTGGGCACAGGCCCCGAACATGGCGAAGCGCCCAGCCCAAGGGAAGCAACCGGCGAGCTGCAGCAGCGGCTGCAATGGGCTACGCAGTGCGAAATCGCCCTGCCCTCCTCGCTGCTGCACTACCCTGGCGCCAGCGTCGGTGTGGTGTTCATAGACCCAGCCCGCACCACGCCCGAGCAGGCGCTGGAGCAGGCAGACGCCGCCATGTACCAGGTCAAACGAACCCGCCGCACCGCAGCCCTGCATTGACGGTGTTTAAAACGGCGCCTCGTCAGGGGCGCTATCCACGGGTGCCTCTGCCGGCCCGGTGACCGTGCCCTGCCCTTTTTCCTGCGATTTTCCGCCCGCCACACGCACCGCCAGGGTTGCGGCCGATGGCAGTGAGGCTGGCAAATCCTGGCCCAGCTCGGTGCGACCTTCGCCGCCCAGGGCCTCGATCAAATCGGGAATCAAGCGGCCCAGCTCGCCGGTGGCAATCGCCACATCGGTATCAAAACCGCCCTCGTCGCCGGCCTCGTCCAGCACGCTGTCCAAAAAGGCGATCTTCTTGATCTGCAGCGTGTCGCTGAGCACAAAGCTGACGCGGTCGTCCCAGGTCATGGCCAGCTTGGTGGGCAGCTTGCCCTGTTCCACATGCTGCTTGACCTCGTCGATATCCAGCGGATGGCGTGCATAGCGCACCACGGCCTTGGATTCATCGGCGGCCTTGAGCTCGCACTCGCGGTCCACGCTAAAGCCCACGGGGGCCTCTTGCGTCAGCAGCCAATGCGCCATAGCGGCTTGCGGGCTGGTCTGGGTATCGAGCAGCGCCACGCCAAAGCCCTGCAGGCCTTCCACCAGCAGCGTCACAACCTCGTCGGCCCGGCCCTGGGCGCCGGTATCGAGCACCAGCAGCTTGGCCTGCGGATCTATCCACACCCACATGCCGCCCTGCTTGGTAAAGGCCATGGGCAGCAGGTCCAGCTTGGC
>JAITLO010000018.1 GCA_031277855.1 Acidovorax sp.
AGCCAGAGCAGCCAGAGCAGCCAGAGCAGCCAGAGCAGCCAGAGCAGCCAGAGCAGCCAGAGCAGCCAGAGCAGCCAGAGCAGCCAGAGCAGCCAGAGCAGCCAGAGCAGCCAGAGCAAGCAGCGCAGCTGGAGGCGCCTGGCGCAGAAGATGTTCCGGAGCTGCCAGCGCTGGCGGAAAGCGATGATGCCGAGGACGACGGTGATGGCGATGCGGGTGGCGATGCCAACCAGAGTTGGATCTGGAAAAACAGGTAGGACTTAGGCAAACCAGGATGGAGCATGGCTTGTGCCTTAAGGCGAAGCACTCACCTTCACCGAATTTGCGTAAGTCGTGACAGGTAATGACAGGGCCGCAGCCTGCGACGGGATCGCCGGGCTGGGCCGCATTTGATCACTAGGACTGCGCGTTGTGGCGCAGGGAATGGACCGTATGAATTCCAAAAACCAGGGGCGCCGTGCCCCAGGAAAATCGTCGTCGGCCGGTGCGCGTGCATCGCGTCCACCGCGCGCGCCGCGTGCAGCTGCCCCTGAGGCAGAAGCATTGACCGAGGTCGCAGTAACAGCAGTCGCAGCAGAGGCGGCGCTGGAAGATGCGCAAGGCTATGCTTTTGAAGACGTGATCTCGGGTGTGCTCGACGCCGATGAGGCGCGTGAAGACCTGGAGCCCACCAAGCGCGTGCTGCAGCCCGAAGCACAGTCGCCCAAGCTGCACAAGGTGCTGGCCCAGGCCGGCATGGGCTCGCGCCTGGAGATGGAGAAGCTGATTGTCGAAGGCCGCATCTCGGTCAACAACGAGCCGGCCCACGTGGGCCAGCGCGTGCAGTTTGGCGACCAGATCAAGGTCAATGGCAAGCCGATTCACTTCCGTATCGAACCGCCACCGGCCCGGGTCATTGCCTACCACAAGCCCGTGGGCGAAGTGGTGACGCACGACGATCCGCAAAACCGTCCCACGGTGTTTCGCAAGCTGCCCAAGCTGCACAACGGCAAGTGGCAGTCGGTGGGGCGTCTGGACCTGAACACCGAAGGCCTGCTGCTGCTGACCAGCTCCGGCGCCCTGGCCAACAATCTGATGCACCCGCGCTTCGGCCTGGAGCGTGAATACGCGGTGCGCGTGCTGGGGGCGCTCAGCAAGGAAGAAAAGCAGCGCCTGCTCGATGGTGTGCAGCTGGAAGACGGTGAAGCCGCTTTCGGCTCCATCGAAGACGGCGGCGGCGAAGGTGCCAACTGCTGGTATCGCGTCACCATCTCCGAAGGTCGCAACCGCGAGGTGCGCCGCATGTTCGAGGCCGTGGGCCATGCGGTCAGCCGCCTGATCCGTATCCGCTACGGCGCCATGATGCTGCCCAAGGGGCTCAAGCGCGGTGCCTGGCTGGAGCTGGATGACAAGGACATCCAGGCGCTGATGCAGGCGGCAGGCGCCGTCATACCCAAGCCGGTGCAGCGTGATGGCGTGGCCGGCGCACGCCGTGGCAGTGCAGATCGTGCGGGTGGCCGTCGTGGTGGCCCCGGTGCCTCACGTCCGCAGGAGGCTCGCCGCTTCCAGGACAGTGGTGCGTCCGAGCGTGACCGCCCAGCCCGTTTGGGGGCGCTGTTCGGTGATGAAAGCGCAGCGCGCAGCAGTGCCATCCGCGCCAAAAAGAGTTCGCAGCCTGATCCCTTGAAGACCTCGGCCGGTTATATCGGTCGGGACAGCCTGGAGCGTTACCGCGCCACGCAGAAAAAGGGTCCAGGCGGTGGTCGCCGTGGTGGGCGTTAACACCCCCTGAGCCGCTGCGCGTCTTCCCCCTCACTGGCTTCGCCGGAGGGGGGCGCTGGCGCTGCGGGGCGGTGCGGCCGGCGTAGGCCCTGGCGCAGCGCCCTGGTGTGAGCTTGTGCAGCGCTTGGGGTGTATATGCCCTTTTTGACTGCCGAAATCGCTTTCAAGAGGCGGCAGTCTCCAGGGATTTGTGCCGCCCCGGTAGAATTACGGGTTTTGCCGGTGTGGCAAAAAACAAACTAAACCTGATTAGGAAAATCAAATGGCTATCGAACGCACCCTCTCCATCATCAAGCCCGACGCAGTTGCCAAGAACGTGATCGGTCAGATCTACTCGCGTTTTGAAAATGCCGGCCTGAAGATCGCCGCTGCCAAGCTGGTGCACCTGTCGCGTGGCGAAGCCGAGCAGTTCTACGCCGTGCACGCTGCCCGTCCTTTCTTCAAGGACCTGGTGGACTTCATGATCTCCGGCCCCGTGATGATCCAAGCCCTGGAAGGCGAAAACGCCATCCTGAAGAACCGTGAACTGATGGGCGCCACCGACCCCAAGAAGGCTGAGAAGGGCACCATCCGCGCCGACTTCGCCGACAGCATCGATGCCAACGCCGTGCACGGTTCTGACGCTCCCGAAACTGCCGCAGTGGAAATCGCTTTCTTCTTCCCCGGCATGAACGTCTACGCACGTTAATTCCATGACTCCCATGCTGGCCAAGGCTGCTGCTGTGGCGGCCCCCCTGCATGGGGGGTCTCGCCCATGCAGGGGTCAGGGCATGCAGATATGACCACCAATCTTTTAGATTTCGACCTCCAGGGGCTGGTTGCTTATTGCGAGCAACTGGGGGAAAAGCGTTTCCGTGCCACCCAGCTGTTCCGCTGGATTCACCAGCGTGGCGCGAAGGACTTCGACCAGATGACGGATCTGGCCAAGTCGCTGCGTGAAAAGCTGCAGCGCGAGGCGGAAATTCGCCCGCTGCCTGTGATCACCCAGCACGAATCCCGCGACGGCACCATCAAGTGGCTGTTTGACGTGGGTGACGGCAATGCCGTTGAATCCGTATTCATTCCCGAAGACGACCGCGGCACGCTGTGCGTGTCCTCCCAGGCGGGTTGCGCCGTGGGCTGCCGTTTTTGCTCCACCGGTCACCAGGGCTTTAGCCGCAATCTGTCGACCGGCGAAATCCTGGCCCAGCTGTGGTTTGCCGAGCATTTCCTGCGCCAGCACCTGAAGACCGACACCCGTGTCATCACCAATGTGGTGATGATGGGCATGGGCGAGCCGCTGCAAAACTACAGCGCCCTGGTGCCGGCGCTGCGTGCCATGCTGGACGACCATGGCTATGGCCTGTCGCGTCGCCGCGTCACGGTGTCCACCTCGGGCGTGGTGCCCATGATGGACAGGCTGTCCCAGGACTGCGCCGTGGCCCTGGCCGTGTCGCTGCACGCGCCCAACGATCCGCTGCGCGACAACCTGGTGCCGCTGAACAAAAAATACCCGTTGCAAGAGCTGCTCCAGGCCTGCCAGCGCTATCTGGAGTTTGCGCCGCGCGACTTCATTACCTTTGAGTACTGCATGCTCGACGGGGTGAATGACCAGCCTGAGCATGCCAAGCAACTGGTGGAGCAGATTCGCAGCTATGGCAATGGCAAGCCCTGGTGCAAGCTGAACCTGATTCCCTTCAACCCCTTCCCCGCCTCGGGCCTGCTGCGCTCCAGCAACGAACGTGTGGCGGCGTTTGCCAAGTACCTGAGCGATGCCGGGATTGTGACCACGGTGCGCAAGACGCGCGGTGATGACATTGATGCCGCATGTGGACAATTGGCGGGGGATGTGAAAGACCGAACCCGCGCAGCGGAGCGCATGGCCAAGCAGCGCACGATTGTGCTCAAGCCGGTAGCCGGGTAGAGCGTACACAGGCAGAACCGCACACCACACGAGGTCATATGCGCTTGCACTCCAGAGCTGTCAGGGATTTCTGCCACAGGCGGACCATGGCATGGAGTGCGGCAATTTTGGTATCGCTGGTGTTGCCGGGATGTACCGCGCCTGCTACGCCGCCGTCCTCCGCAGCGCCAGCCAAGCTGGCACCCCATGCCGCTGAATCGGATCGCCGCGCCCGTATTCGCCTGGAGCTGGCAGCAGGTTACTACCAAGCCGGGCAGTACCCGGTGGCGTTGAGTGAGGTCGCACAGGCCCTGGCGGCCGAACCATCCAATGCCGAGGCCTATGGCCTGCAAGGCCTGATTCTGATGGCCATGCAGGACTGGAAGGCGGCGCAGGCCAGCTTTGACCAGGTCCTGGTCTTGCAGCCGAACGAACCCAATACCCTGCACAATATCGGCTGGCTGCAGTGCGAGCAGGGACGGTATGCGCAAGGGATTGCGGAGCTGGAGCGGGCCATGGCCACCCCACGCTATGGGGCGCAGGCCCGGTCCGTGATGGCCAAGGCCATGTGCCAGCGCCGCTCGGGTGACCTGACAGGGGCTGAAGAATCTTTCTTCAAAGCCTATGAAATGGATGCAGGCAACCCCGTGATCGCCTACCATCTTGGGGATTTGCTGTTTCGGCGCCAGGATTTGGAGCGTGCGCGCTTTCATCTCCGGCGCCTGAACAAGAGCGAATATGCCAATGCCGAATCGCTGTGGCTGGGTATCCGTGTGGAGCGGGCCGTTGGCGATACGGCGGCCATGCGCCAGCTGGCAGACCAGTTGCAGCGGCGCTATCCCGACTCCAAAGAATGGCAACGTTATGAGCAAGGAGCTTTCAGTGGTTGAGCTCCAGGAAGCAGATGTGACAGAACTCGTTGAAACGCCCCCAGCCCCCCAGACTGCTGGCAGTCTGTTGCGCCAAGCCCGTG
Organism: Acidovorax sp.; assembly: GCA_031277855.1. Classification (GTDB taxonomy): domain Bacteria; phylum Pseudomonadota; class Gammaproteobacteria; order Burkholderiales; family Burkholderiaceae_C; genus Comamonas. The sequence goes on from JAITLO010000018.1 coordinate 4,617, forward strand.
AAACGGCCGGCATGCATGTGTCCACCTTGGCCGATGTGCTCAAGGTGCCAGTCGCCAAGCTCCAGGCCTTGGAAGCGGATGACTGGCAAACCTTGCCGGACGCGGTGTTCACCCGCTCGCTGGCGCTGAGCATATGCAAGGCCTTGCAGGTGGATGCGACGCCCGTGATGGCGCTGTTGCCCAAGTCGGCAGCCACGCAGAAATTCACCGCGCCGGGGCCGGGTATCAACGAGCCTTTCCGCGACAAGGCCGTGCGCTCGGTGCACGACACCCCGAATGCTGGCGGTGTCTGGAAGTGGACCGCGCTGGCACTGTTGGCCGCAGCCGGGGGCGGTGCCTGGTATTTCACCCAGCAGCATGATCTGCGCGATGCCGTGGTTGCCTCGGTGCAGGAGCGCTCGGAACGGGCCATGGGTGGCTCGGTGTCCAGCGCCGTATCGGCTCCCGATACGGATGTGGTGCCAGCAGCAGATGCAGCAGCCGTACAAGCTGCAGCTTCTGTGCCTGCTGAAGCCGCGCCTGTGGCCGATGCGGCGCCCGTGGCCAGCCCGGCTGCAGCGGCCGTGGTGCCCGCCAGCCTGGTTTCCACAGCCCCAGCATCGGTCGCGCCTGCCGCTGCCGTGGCGCCCGCGATGGCGGTGGAAGCTGCGCCTGTGGCCGCAGCCGCCCCTGCAGTCGCAGAGGCCGCGCCGGCTGGTGCGTCCACCTTGCGCATTCAGGCCCGCGTGGCCACCTGGATTCAGGTGCGTGGCGGCGGCAAGGTGCTGGAGCAGAAAACCCTGAATGCCGGTGAATTTTTTGAAACCCAGGCAGCCAAGCCGCTGTCGGTGGTGATTGGCCGCGCGGACGGGGTCGATGTGCAAGTGAGCGGCGCCGCGTTCGATCTGGGGGCAGTGGCCCGCGAGAACGTGGCCCGATTTGAGGTGAAGTAAGAAGTGCAAGATTCGCAAAATTTGCAGCAGCAGGCCGGCGGTCCGATTCCGATCGCCAGCGCGCTGCCGCGCAAATCGCGCCAGGCCCGCGTGGTGTGGCGTAACAATGTGGTCACCGTGGGTGGCGATGCGCCGGTGCGCGTGCAGTCCATGACCAATACCGACACCGTGGATGCCGTGGAGACCGCCATCCAGGTGCGCCAACTGGCCCAGGCCGGCTCGGAGATGGTGCGCATCACCGTCAACACCCCCGAGGCGGCAGCCGCCGTGCCCTATATCCGCGAGCAGCTCGACCGCATGGGCGAATACGTGCCGCTGGTGGGGGACTTTCACTACAACGGCCACCGCCTGCTGGCCGACTACCCGGCCTGCGCCGAGGCCCTGTCCAAATACCGCATCAATCCCGGCAACGTGGGCAAGGGCGACAAAAAAGACAAGCAGTTCGGCCAGATGATCGAGATCGCCGCCAAGTACGACAAGGCGGTGCGCATTGGTGTGAACTGGGGCTCGCTGGACCAGGAAATCATGGCCGAGCTGATGGACCAGAACAGCCGCCGTGCTAAGCCCTGGGAAACCCGCCAGGTCATGTACGAGGCATTGATCACCTCGGCCGTCAGCTCGGCCGAGCTGGCCAAGAACATCGGCCTGAACCCTGACAACATCATCCTGTCCTGCAAGGTCAGCGGTGTGCAGGATTTGATCTCGGTCTACCGCGCCCTGGCCCAGCGCTGCGACTATGCGCTGCACCTGGGGCTGACCGAAGCCGGCATGGGCACCAAGGGCACGGTGGCTTCGGCGGCCGCGCTGTCGGTGCTGCTGCAAGAGGGCATTGGCGACACCATACGCGTCTCGCTCACGCCGCAGCCGGGTGAGGCCCGCACGCAAGAAGTGGTGGTGGCTTCCGAAATCCTGCAGGCTCTGGGTCTGCGCGTGTTCGTGCCCAGTGTCACGGCCTGCCCGGGCTGCGGCCGCACCACCAGCACCACCTTCCAGGAGCTGGCCAAGCAAATCGACGACTTTTTGCGTGGCGAAATGCCGGTGTGGCGCACCCGGTACCCTGGCGTGGAGGCCATGAAAGTGGCCGTCATGGGCTGCATCGTCAATGGCCCGGGTGAGAGCAAGCATGCCGACATCGGCATCAGCCTGCCCGGCAACGGCGAGGCACCGGCAGCGCCGGTGTTCATTGATGGCGAAAAAGCCATGACGCTGCGCGGCGAGCACATTGCCCAGGAGTTCCAGACCATTGTGCAGGACTACGTTCAGCGCCGTTATGGTGCTCAGGGCTGAACGGCTGGCACAATCGCTGGCGAAAAAATCATAGCTACACCAGCGCTACAAGCAATGATTTACACATGAATTGCTTTGTAGCCGCTGGTGTAGTGCGCTAGGGCTGCTATAAAAATTACATAGCCAGCCCAGAACCCCGAAAGAGATTGTTGAAGTGGCAAAGACCGAAAAACTGAGCGCCGTCAAAGGCATGAACGACATCCTGCCCGGAGAGTCCGCCCGTTGGGAGTGGTTGGAGGAGCAGGTGCGCGACCTGATGGGCCGCTTTGCCTACCGCAATGTGCGCACCCCCATCGTGGAGCACACCCAGCTGTTTGTGCGCGGCATCGGCGAGGTCACCGACATCGTCGAAAAGGAGATGTACTCCTTTGAAGACAAGCTCAACGGCGAGCGCCTGACGCTGCGTCCCGAAGGCACGGCCAGCCTGGTGCGCGCCACTATCGAGAACAATCTGCTGTATGACGGCGGCAAGCGCATGTGGTACATCGGACCCATGTTCCGCCACGAGCGCCCACAGCGCGGCCGCTACCGCCAGTTCCACCAGATCGGCGCCGAGGCCCTGGGCTTTGCCGGCCCCGATGTGGATGCCGAGTTGATCTTGCTGGCCGTGGCGCTGTGGAAGCGCCTGGGTCTTACGCAGTGGCGCCTGGAAATCAACAGCCTGGGCCAGCCTGAAGAGCGCCAGGCCCACCGCGAGGCACTGATTTCCTACCTGGAGCAGCACACCGAGGTGATGGACGAAGAGGCCAAGCGCCGCATGTACACCAACCCCTTGCGCGTGCTGGACACCAAGAACCCGGCCATGCAGGACATGGTGAACGCCGCGCCCAAGCTGCTGGACTATCTGGGCGAGGCTTCGCTGGCCCACTTCAATGGCCTCAAAGCCATTCTGGATGCCAACGGCGTGCCCTGGTCGGTCAACCCCCGCCTGGTGCGCGGCCTGGACTACTACAACCTGTCGGTGTTCGAGTTCGTGACCGATTTGCTGGGCTCGCAAGGCACCATCTGCGCCGGCGGCCGCTATGACTATCTGATCGAGCAAGTGGGCGGCAAGCCCGCGCCTGCCGTGGGCTGGGCCTTGGGCGTGGAGCGCGTGCTGGAGCTGGTCAAGGAACTGGGCACGCCCATCCCCGAGCCGGTGCTGGATGTCTACGCCATCGTGCCCGATGCCGCAGCCATGCCGGTGGTGCTGCACACGCTGACGCAGCTGCGCGAGGCCGGTGTGCGTGCGCAAATGCACACCGCAGGTGCCGAAGGCATGGGCTCCATGAAGTCGCAGTTCAAAAAGGCCGACGGATCGGGCGCGCGTTTTGCTTTGATCTTCGGTGCCGACGAGCTGGCCCAAGGCAAGGTGACGGTGAAATCGCTGCGCGATGGCGAGGGTCAGCAACAGCTGCAATCCCTGGCCGAAGTGGCGCAATGGGCTGCCGACCTACAATCGAACGCTTAACCTGATAGTACGGAACCTTCATGGCAACGCATCTCGACCTCGAAGAACAAGAACAGATCGACCAGATCAAGCATTTCTGGAGCCGCTGGGGTACACCCATTACGGCCGTGCTGGTCGTGGTCTTCGGCGGTTTTGCCGCCTGGAATGGCTGGCAGTACTGGCAGCAGCGTCAGGCTGTGCAGGCCTCGGCCCTGGCCGATGCTGTACAGGCTGCAGCCGAGGCCAAGGATGAAGGCCGCATCACCCAGTCGCTGGCCGATATCCAAAGCAAATACGGCAGCACCGAGCAAGCAGCCCAAGCCGCACTGGCTGCTGCCAAGGCCCAGGCCGATGCCGGCCAACTGGACGCTGCCAAGGCTTCGCTGGCCTGGGTGAGCGAGCACGCTGGCGACGCAGGCCTCAAGGCCGTGGCCCAACTGCGCCAGGCTGCGGTGCTGATGGAGCAAAAGGATTTGGACGGCGCCAGCCGCCTGCTGGCGGGGAGCTTCCCCGCTGAGTTTGCAGGCGCCGTGGCCGATCGCCAGGGCGATGTGCTGCAGCTGCAAGGCAAGGCCGAGGAGGCCGTGAAGGCCTACCAACGTGCCTACCAAGCGCTGGACAAACAGGTGGACTATCGCCGCCTGGTGGAATTCAAGCTCAATGCCTTGGGCGTAGCAACTGCAACCACTGCCGCCGCCGGCAACACGGAGACCGCAAAGTGAAGATTCGGGCACAGCGCGTACAAGGCGCACAAATGGGTTGGACAGTGGGCCGCTGGTGTGTGGCCGCGGCCATGGTGACGGCTTTGGGAGGCTGTGCCTGGTTTGGCTCGGGCAGCAAGCCCAAGCCGCTGGACCTGGGGCCGAATGTGGTCAAGCTGGACATCCGCCAGGCCTGGACAGCCCGCGTGGGCGCCATCAATGACGTCAGCCTGAGCGTGCATGTGCTGGGCGACACCGTGTATGTGGCGGCGGATGACGGCACCGTGGTGGCCATCAACGCCCGCAACGGCCAGGATGCCTGGCGCGCTGCCGTGGGCAAGCCCCTGGTGGCCGGTGTGGGCAGCGATGGTGTGACCACCGCCGTGGTCACCAAGACCAATGAGTTGGTGGGCATCATCGACGGCAAGGCCGCGTGGAGCAAACGCCTGTCCGCAGGTGCTTACACCGCGCCGCTGGTGGCCGGTGCCCGCGTTTTTGTGGTGGCGGCAGACCGCACGCTGTCGGCATTTGATGCGCGCAGCGGTCAGCTGCTGTGGTCGCAGCAGCGCACGGGCGAGCCGCTGGTGCTGCGCCAGCCTGGCGTGCTGCAGGCCCATGGCAACACCTTGCTGGCCGGCATGGCTGGCCGACTGGTGGCCTACCAGCCGGACAATGGCTCGGTGTTGTGGGAGGCGCCCATGGCCAGCTCGCGCGGCACCAACGACGTGGAGCGCATGGTGGACCTCTTGGGACCCACCACGGCCCAGGGTAATGTGCTGTGCATGCGCGCCTTCCAGTCCAGCGTGGGCTGCGTAGACGCTGCCCGTGGCCAGGTGCTGTGGACGCAAACTGCCAGAGGCTCTGTGGGTGTTGCAGGCGATGCAGAATTGCTGGCCGGTGCAGAAAGCAACGGCGTGGTGCAGGCCTGGAATCTTGCCGATGGCAAGAAGCTGTGGTCGGTGGAGCGCTTGCAGCACCGTCGCCTGACGGCGCCGCTGATGCTGGGGCGCTCGGTCATTTTGGGTGAGGACACGGGCACGGTGCATGTGCTGTCCAAGCAAGATGGCGCTCACCTCAATCGCCTCCAAACAGATGGATCGGGCGTGGCCGCCACACCGGTGGTGGCCGCGGATACGCTGGTGGTCGTGACGCGCAAGGGCGGCGTTTACGGCTTCCGGCCGGATTGACAGGTTTTCTTCGGAATGAAGCCAGTAATTGCCCTTGTAGGGCGGCCCAATGTGGGCAAATCAACCTTGTTTAACCGCATGACCAAGTCGCGGGATGCGATCGTGGCCGACTTCGCCGGCCTGACGCGTGACCGCCACTATGGCCAGGGCAAACAGGGCAAGCACGAATACATCGTGATCGACACGGGCGGCTTTGAGCCCGATGCCTCCAAAGGCATCTTCCGTGAGATGGCCAAGCAAACGCGCCAGGCCGTGGCCGAGGCCGATGTGGTGCTGTTCATCGTGGATGCACGCGCCGGTGTCTCGGCGCAGGACCATGAGATCGCCAACTACCTGCGGCGCCTGGGCAAGCCTGCATTGCTGGTGGCCAACAAGGCCGAAGGCATGCGTGAAGGCGTGCAGCTGACCGAGTTCTATGAATTGGGTCTGGGCGATGTGGTGGCCGTTTCGGCTGCCCATGGCCAGGGTGTGCGCAGTCTGGTGGAAATGGCGCTGGACCAATTGCAGCTGCCAGAGCCCGAAGACGAAACGCTGGACGATGTGGAGAAAGCTCCCATCCGCCTGGCGGTGGCAGGGCGCCCGAATGTGGGCAAGTCCACGCTGATCAACACCTGGCTGGGTGAGGAGCGCCTGGTGGCGTTTGACATGCCAGGCACCACGCGCGATGCCATCTCGGTGCCTTTTGAGCGCAATGGCCAGAAGTTCGAGCTCATCGACACGGCCGGCCTGCGCCGCAAGGGCAAGGTGTTCGAGGCCATCGAGAAGTTCTCGGTGGTCAAGACGCTGCAAGCCATTGAAGGCGCCAATGTGGTGCTGCTGCTGATCGATGCCACGCAAGGCGTGACCGACCAGGACGCCCATATCGCCGGCTATGTGCTGGAAAGCGGCCGGGCCGTGGTGATTGCCGTCAACAAATGGGATGCGGTGGATGACTACCAGCGCCAGATGCTGGAGCGTTCCATCGAAACACGCTTGTCGTTTTTGAAGTTTGCGCCGCTGCATTTCATCTCCGCGCAAAAGCGCCAGGGTCTGGGTCCGCTGTGGACCTCGCTGACCCAGGCGCACAAGTCCGCGACCTGCAAGATGCCCACGCCGGTGCTCACGCGCCTGCTGCTGGAGGCGGTGCAGTACCAAACACCCAAAAAGGTGGGGGCTTACCGCCCCAAGATGCGTTATGCCCACCAAGGCGGCATGAACCCTCCGGTGATCGTGATCCACGGCAACTCCCTGGAGCATGTCACAGAGGCTTACAAGCGCTTTCTGGAAGGGCGATTCCGCAAGGAGTTCAATCTGGTTGGAACGCCCTTGCGCATCGAGATGAAGACCTCGCAAAATCCTTTCGCCGACAAGAGCGGCAGCTAACTCCTGTGCTGCCCCGCCTAACCCCATGCCAGGTTGGCATGGCGGGGCTGTGTTAAGGTGTAGGTTTACAACAACATTTCCGAACACGGAGAATATCGTGAGCAACAAAGGCCAACTCCTGCAAGATCCTTTCCTGAACGCACTGCGCCGCGAGCATGTGCCGGTGTCCATCTACCTGGTCAACGGCATCAAGCTGCAAGGCCAGATCGAGTCTTTCGATCAGTACGTGGTGCTGCTGCGCAACACGGTCACACAGATGGTGTACAAGCACGCCATTTCCACCATTGTTCCCGGTCGCGCTGTGAACTTCTCCACTGCCGACACCAACGAAGCCCCTGCCGCTTGAGTTCGTTTTTTGTGTTCATCTCCCTGCGCCAGCCGCAGGGCGGTGTCCGGTTGGCTGTACAGCGAGGTCTCCATGGCTGATCACTCGCAAACAGTTGCCGCACCGGTGGTGCTGGTGGGTGTGGACTTCGGTCTGCCCCATTTCGACCAAGAGCTGGAAGAGTTGGGATTGCTGGCACAGACTGCCGGTCTGGATCCCGTGGCGCGTCTCGTCTGCAAGCGCAAAGTGCCGGATGCCGCGCTCTTTGTGGGCAGCGGCAAGGCGGATGAAATCCGCATGCTGGCCCAGATGCATGGCGCCAAAGAGGTCTTGTTCGACCAGGCCCTCAGTCCTGCGCAGCAGCGCAATCTGGAGCGTGCCCTGGAGATGCCGGTCAACGACCGCACGCTGCTGATCCTGGAAATCTTTGCCCAACGCGCCCGCAGCCATGAAGGCAAGCTGCAGGTGGAGCTGGCACGTCTGCAGTACATCGCCACCCGACTGGTGCGGCGCTGGACCCACTTGGAGCGCCAGGCCGGCGGTATCGGTGGCCGTGGCGGACCAGGTGAAAAGCAGATCGAGCTGGACCGCCGCATGATTGCGGATGCCATCAAGCGCACCAAGGAGCGGCTGCAAAAAGTCAAAAAGCAGCGCGCCACCCAGCGCCGCCAGCGCGAGCGCCGCGATGTGTTCAATATCTCCCTGGTGGGCTATACCAACGCCGGCAAGTCCACCTTGTTCAATGCGCTGGTCAAGGCACGGGCCTATGCGGCCGACCAGTTGTTTGCCACACTGGATACCACTACGCGTCAGCTGTATTTGACGGAGGCCTCCACCTCGGTGTCGCTGTCCGACACGGTGGGTTTCATCCGGGATCTGCCCCACGGGCTGGTGGATGCGTTCCAGGCCACGCTGCAAGAAGCCGTGGATGCAGACCTGCTGCTGCATGTGGTGGACGCCTCCAACCCCGCCTTTCCAGAGCAAATGGAGCAGGTGCGCAAGGTGCTGGGTGAAATCGGCGCCCAGGATATTCCCCAGGTGCTGGTGTTCAATAAATTGGATGCACTGGAGCCCGGGCAGCGTCCAGCGGAACTACTGGACTGCTACGAAGTCGATAGTGTGGCAGTGCCGCGGGTATTCGTGAGCGCACGCTCGGGTGAGGGGCTGTCTGCCTTGCGGCAGCTGCTGGCCGATACCGTGCTGGCGCGCGCCGTGCCCCAGGAGGATATGACCCCAGACGATGGTGCCGATTTGTAAGTAGTTGGCGCTCCGGCTTGGGCACAATGCTGCACAACTGTGTCTTTTTAAAATTGAGACTTTTCGCATGAATTTCATGAATCGCGCCCCCCGGTGGGCGGTGTTGCCAGAGCGTCTGCGGGGAATGTTCAACCTGAACGATCCCCGTTGGGGCCGAGGAGGGGAGGAACGCTCCGACGATGGCAATGCCCCTCGCCCCGAGCAAGACCGTCCCGAGCCGCCGCCGACACAACAGCCGCCGCGTGGCCGTGATCCGCGCAACAGCGGTGCGCAGCCCCCGGATCTCGACGAGATCTGGAAGGACTTCAACCGCAAGCTCTCCGGCCTGTTCGGCGGCAAGCCGCCTGCAGGTGGTGGTGCCGGGCGCAACGGTGGTGCCACACCTCCCGATATGAAGAATGCGGGCATGGGTGTGGGCCTGATTGCCGGTGTGGCGGTGCTGATCTGGTTGGGCACGGGCTTTTTCATCGTGCAAGAAGGCCAGCAGGCCGTCATCACCCAGTTCGGCAAATACCACTCCACCGTGGGCGCTGGCTTTAACTGGCGTCTGCCTTACCCGGTGCAAAACCATGAGCTGGTCTATGTGTCGCAGATTCGCTCGGCGGATGTGGGGCGCGACACCATCATCAAGAGCACGGGCCTGCGCGAGTCGGCCATGCTGACGGCAGATGAGAACATCGTCGAGATCAAGTTCGCCGTGCAATACCGTCTGAAAGACGCGCGCGCCTGGCTGTTCGAGAGCAAGAATCCGGCGGAAGCCGTGGTGCAGGCTGCCGAAACCGCTGTGCGTGAGGTGGTGGGCAAGATGCGCATGGACTCGGCTCTGGCCGAAGAGCGTGACCAGATCGCTCCCAGCGTGCGCAAGCTGATGCAAGATATCCTGGATCGCTACAAGGTTGGCGTGGAAGTGGTGGGTATCAATCTGCAGCAAGGCGGCGTACGTCCTCCAGAGCAGGTGCAACCCGCTTTTGACGATGTGCTTAAGGCCGGCCAGGAAGGGGTGCGAGCCAAAAATGAAGCCGAGGCCTATGCCAACGATGTGGTGCCGCGTGCCACCGGTACGGCTTCGCGCTTGAAGGAAGAAGCCGAGGCCTACAAGGCTCGCCTGACAGCCCAGGCCCAGGGTGATGCCCAGCGCTTCAGCTCGCTGCTGGCCGAGTACAAAAAAGAGCCCCAGGTCACCCGTGACCGCCTCTACACCGAGACCATGCAACAGGTCTATAGCAATGTGACCAAGGTGCTGGTGGAATCACGCCAGGGCTCGAATCTGCTGTATTTGCCGCTGGACAAAATCATGCAAGGCGTGAGCCAGAGTGCTGGCGCTGCCGCCTCTGATACAGCTGCCGCACCTGCGACGCCTTCGGTCGCCCCGCCGTCCACCCTCACCATTGACCCCCGTGCCCGCGATGCCAACCGCTCGCGTGAACGTGAGTCCCGCTAGGAGCGATTCGTGAACCGCATAGGATTTTTTGTCTCCTCTTTGCTGGTGCTGCTGGCCCTGCTGAGTTCCATGCTCTTTGTGGTGGACCAGCGCCAGTTTGGCGTGGTCTATGCCCTGGGCCAGATCAAGGAAGTGATCACCGAGCCCGGCTTGAACTGGAAGCTGCCGCCGCCGTTCCAGAATGTGCGCTACATCGACAAGCGCCTGCTGACGCTGAGCAGCACCGACACCGAACCCATGCTGACCAAGGAAAAGCAGCGTGTGGTGATTGACTGGTATGTGCGCTGGCGCATTTCCGACCCGCAGGAGTACATCCGCAACGTGGGTCTGGATGAGACGGCCGGGTCCATGCAGCTCAACCGCGTGGTGCGCAATGCCTTCCAGGAAAAGATCAATCGCAGTGGTTTGAGTGATCTGCTCTCCAGTCAGCGTGAGCAGCTGATGAGTGATGTCAAAAGCGATGTCTTGAAGGCCGTGAGGGGTGAGAAGCCCTGGGGGGTGGATGTTGTGGACGTACGTATCACCCGCGTGGACTACGCCGAAACCATTACCGAATCGGTCTATCGCCGCATGGAAGCCGAGCGCAAGCGCGTGGCCAATGAGCTGCGTTCGAAGGGTGTGGCTGAGGGTGAAAAAATCCGCGCCGAAGCCGACCGCCAGCGTGACATCACTATTGCCAACGCCTACCGTGATGCGCAAATCATCAAGGGCCAGGGCGATGCCGAGGCCGCACGCATCTACGGCGAAGCCTTTGGCCGCGACCCCCAGTTCGCGCAGTTCTATCGCAGCCTGGAGGCCTACAAGGCCAGCTTCAACAAGAAGAGCGATGTGATGGTGGTGGACCCATCGTCCGACTTCTTCAAGGCCATGCGCAGCAGCGGCAGCGCGCGCTGAGGTCGCACCACCCAGACCCTCGCCAAGGACCATCCCATGGAATCCATCTCCATGACAGATTCGCTGTGGATGGCATTGGCCTGGGTGCTGGTCATCGAGGGGCTGGGCCCCTTTTTGTTTCCTGCGGCCTGGCGCCGCGCCTTTACCCAGATGCTGGCCCTGCGCGACGGCCAGCTGCGTTTTTTCGGTTTGCTGGGTATCGCAGTTGGCCTGCTCCTGCTGCTGTTGCTGCAATAACTCGCGTACGGACTGGGCCTTGCGGGCGCTGCTTATAGGTGCTCGCTGCGATAGCCGGTAGAATCGCCTTTTTAACAGCCTCTCCCTTTTTTCCATGTCTGCTTGGGTCCTGCCGGATCACATCGCCGATGTTTTGCCTTCCGAGGCTCGGCACATCGAGGAATTGCGTCGAGGCCTGCTCGATACCGCCCGCAGCTACGGGTATGAGCTGGTCATGCCGCCGCTGCTGGAGTACCTGGAGTCCTTGCTGACCGGCTCGGGCGAGGCTGTCAGCCTGCAAACCTTCAAATTCGTGGACCCGCTGTCCGGCCGCACGCTGGGCCTGCGTGCCGACACCACACAGCAGGTGGCGCGCATTGATGCCCACTTGCTCAACCGCCAGGGCGTCACCCGTTTGTGCTACTGCGGCCCTGTGCTGCACACCACGCCGGACCGTCCCCGCGCCACGCGAGAGCCCCTGCAGTTCGGTGCGGAAATTTACGGCCATGCCGGCCCGGAAGCCGATCTCGAAGCCCTGCAGCTGGCACTGGCCTGTCTGCACAGCGCCCAGGTGGGGCACTTCATCCTGGATCTGGCCGATGTGCGCATTGTGCGCAGCCTGCTGGCGGGCGTGATGGTGGACCCCAGCGAGCTGCAGCGCGTCTACACGGCGCTGGCGGCCAAGGATGCTTCCAGTCTGGCGGCCATCACCCGCAACTTCCCCCAGGCGTCGCGCGAAGGCCTGCAGGCCTTGCTGCAGCTGTATGGCGATGTTAGCGTGCTGGACGAGGCCGAGCGCGTGCTGGCCCGTGTGCCCGGCACCCAGCATGTGATCCAGCACCTGAAATGGTTTGCGGCCCAGCTGCCCCAGGGTGTGCAGGTGACGGTCGATCTGGCCGATATGCGTGGCTATGACTACTACAGCGGCACGCGCTATACGGTGTATGTGCCGGGTGCCAGCGATGCGCTGGTGCGCGGAGGCCGCTACGACGAGGTGGGGGCCGTGTTTGGCCGCAACCGTCCTGCGGCCGGTTTCTCGCTCGATGTCAAACAGCTGGTGGCCGTGGTGCCCAGCCGGCCGCTGAAGGCCGCCGTGCGTGCACCCTGGGGTGCCAGCGATGCCAGCCTGGCACAGGCCATTGCGGCCCTGCGTGCCCAGGGTGAGACCGTGGTCTGCGTGTTGCCGGGCCATGAGAGCGAAGTTGATGAATTCCACTGCGATCGGGAGCTTGTGCTGCGTGCCGGGCAATGGGTCGTACAAGCCATCTGAGGCGTTTTTTCCAATTTCAATGGATATAGAGATGAAAGCAAGCAAAGGTCGCAATGTGGTCGTGGTCGGCACCCAATGGGGTGACGAGGGCAAGGGCAAGCTGGTGGACTGGCTGACCGAAAGCGCCCAGGGCGTGGTCCGCTTCCAAGGCGGCCACAACGCGGGCCACACCCTGGTGATCAATGGCGTGAAGACCGCGCTGCACCTGATTCCCAGCGGCATCATGCGTCCCGGCGTGAAGTGCTACATCGGCAACGGTGTGGTGCTGGCCGTGGGCAAGCTGTTTGAAGAAATCGAAGGCCTGGAAAAGGCCGGCGTGCAGGTGCGTGATCGCCTGCGCGTGTCCGAAGCCTGCCCGCTGATCCTGCCCTTCCACCAGGCGCTGGACCTGGCCCGCGAAGCGGCCCGCGAACAAGGCGGCGTGCAAAAAATCGGCACCACCGGTAAGGGCATTGGCCCAGCCTATGAAGACAAGATCGCCCGCCGCGCGCTGCGCGTGCAGGACTTGAAGCACCCCGAGCGCTTTGCCACCAAGCTGCGCGAGCTGCTGAATCTGCACAACCACATTCTGGTGAACGTGCTGGGCTCGCAAAAGCTGGAGTTCCCCGCTGCGCTGGCACCGTATCTGAAGAATGGTGAAGTGCAGTTCGACGTGGTGTACAACGAGGCCATGCGCCATGCAGAGCTGCTGAAACCCATGATTGCCGACGTTTCGCGCGAGCTCAACGATGCTCATGCCCAGGGCGGCAATCTGCTGTTCGAAGGCGCGCAAGGCACGCTGCTGGATGTGGACCACGGCACCTACCCCTATGTGACCTCGTCCAACTGCGTGGCCGGCAATGCCGCCGCCGGCGCAGGCGTGGGCCCAGGCATGCTGCACTATGTGCTGGGCATCACCAAGGCCTACTGCACCCGCGTGGGCGGCGGCCCTTTCCCCACCGAGCTGGAATGGGAAAAGCCCGGCACCCCCGGCTATGTGATGAGCACCGTGGGCGCTGAAAAGGGCGTGACCACTGGCCGTTCGCGCCGCTGCGGCTGGTTTGATGCCGCGCTGCTCAAGCGCTCGGCCCAGATCAACGGCCTGTCGGGCCTGTGCATCACCAAGCTGGACGTGCTGGACGGCATCGAAGAGCTGCAGCTGTGCGTGGGCTATGAGCTCGATGGCGAGAAGATCGACCTGCTGCCTCTGGGTGCGGACGATATCGAGCGCTGCAAGCCCATCTACGAATCCATTCCCGGCTGGACTGATTCCACCGTGGGTGTGACCGAGTACGACAAGTTGCCGGTGAATGCCCGCCGCTATCTGGACCGCATCCAGGAAGTGACCGGCGTGCCCATCGCCATGGTGTCCACCAGCCCCGACCGCGACCACACCATTCTGATGCACAACCCCTACAGCGCTGCCTGAAGCGGTGTGAGCCATCTCACCCCTTTTGACAACGCGTGACAAGCGAAATACGGAGCTATCCCCTATGTTGACCGAAGACGGCAAGCACCTGTACGTCAGCTACGACGAATACCACGGCCTGATCGAAAAGCTGGCCATCAAGATCCACCAGTCCGGCTGGGAATTCGACACCATCTTGTGCCTGGCCCGTGGCGGTCTGCGCCCCGGTGACATTCTGAGCCGCATTTTTGACAAGCCGCTGGCCATCATGTCCACCAGCTCCTACCGCGCAGAAGCCGGTACGGTGCGTGGCCATCTGGACATTGGCCGCTTCATCGCCACGCCCAAGGGTGAGATCGCCGGCCGCGTGCTGCTGGTCGACGACCTGGCCGACTCCGGCGTGACACTGAATGCCGTGGTCAAGATGCTCAAGGACAACTACCCCCCCATCACCGAACTGCGCACCGCCGTGGTCTGGACCAAGGGCTTGTCCACCTTCCATGCCGACTACTCGGTGGAAGACCTGCCTACGAATCCCTGGATTCACCAGCCGTTCGAGAACTACGACAATCTGACTCCGGCCAAGCTGCTGGAGAAGTGGAAGGTCTGAGCTTCAGGCTCCATTCAGGCCCTATCGCCAAAGCCCCGCAAGGGGCTTTTTTTGTGCCCGCAGCAATCTCCAGCGCATTGGCTTGCATGCTGCGTATATCAAAAAGTGAGCAATCTGTGCTGGTGTGTTGGTGATTTAAGCCAATAAAGGCTTTGAAAGTCATTCTGGGGCGGCAATGAATGCTCTTTAATTTATAGCTGTAAATCCAGACTGCGCGCTCACTTCTTTGCTGCAGCTACAGGGCGATAGATGGCGCAACAGACGCTTGTGGCGCACCATATGGCATGCGGCACTGTCGTGAAAATGCGCGATGCCCGGGCCATGTATTCAAGCTTGTGTGCAACACGTAACAGCAGGCATACACTGCGAACTCATTTTTGAAAGTGGTGTCTCTGTGGTGGTCTCTCGTTCCAAACGTCAAAGCCTGTCGTGGCTGCTGGGTGCAATCGCTTCTCCCGCTGCCATGGCCGCATCTCCGTCCACACCGGCTCCTGCGGCTGCGGCCACACCGGCGCCAGCGGCGGCTGCAGGCGCCAAGCCGCCGCCGGTGTTCGTGCTCAATTCGCTGGATGCCACCATCAGCGTCATCGATCCCAGCACCTGGACCGAAACGGCGCGCCTGCCCACGGGCAAGGAGCCCCATCACCTGTATCTGACGCCGGATGAGAAATCCATCATCGTGGCCAATGCCACGGGCGATTCGCTGACCTTTGTCGACCCCCGCACCGCCGCCATCCAGCGCACGGTGCGCGATATTGTCGATCCCTATCACCTGCGTTTTTCGCCGGACATGAAGTGGTTCATCACCGCGGCCAACCGCCTGAACCACGTGGACATCTACCGCTGGGATGGCAGCAACCCGCAGCTGGTGCAGCGCATCAGCACCGGCAAGACGCCCAGCCACCTGTGGATAGACGCCAAGAGCACCACCATCTACTCCACCATGCAGGACAGCGACGAGCTGGTGGCCATCGACATCGCCACGCAAAAGCTGCTGTGGCGCGTGCCCACGGGCACCATGCCGGCCGATCTGTATGGCAGCCCGGATGGCAAATTCATCTTCATCGGCCTGACCGGCAGCGACGGCGTGGAGGTGTTCAGCATCACCCCGGGCGCTGCGGCCACACCGGCCAAGCGCGTGGGCAAGATCACCACGGCCAAGGGGGCACATGCCTTCCGCGCCCTGGGCGATGGCCGCCACCTGCTGGTGAGCAACCGCGTGGCCAACACCATCAGCAAGATCGATATGGTCAGCCACACCGTGGTAGACAACTACCCGGCACCGGGCGGCCCTGACTGCATGGACGTGACCACAGACCGCCGCTACATCTACCTGTCCTCGCGCTGGGCGCGCAAGCTCAGCGTCATCGACATGGTGGAGAAAAAAGTGGTCCGCCAGGTCAATGTGGGCAAGTCCCCCCACGGTGTGTGGACGCTGGCGCATTCGCCACGTTGAAACCGGGTTGCGAGAGGAGGGTGCATGGCCACCTACCGACTGGGCATCTTGGCTGCGGCTACGCTTTGCATAGCTGCCTATGCAGGCGTGGCAAGCGCTGCAGCCCCAAATAATGCACAAGACTGCGATAAGCCGGTCTACCTGACCTTTGACACCGGCCATATGGGCGTGGCCGATCTGGTGGCCGACGTGCTGCGCCGCCACCAGGTGCGGGTCACTTTTTTTGTTGCCAACGAGGCTACACAGCAAGGTGATGGCAGTCTGGGCCGGCACTGGGCACCCTGGTGGCAGGCCAGGGCCAAGGAAGGCCACCGCTTTGCCAGCCACACCTGGGACCATGTCTATTGGCGTGGTGACCAAGGTACGGCCACGGCCCCTGCGTTTCGCGTGCGGCCCTCGCAAGGGGCTGACAAAGACCAGACCACCACCATGAGCGCGGCCCAGTACTGCGCGGAAATCCGCAAGTCCAGCGACTGGTTGCGCCAGACCACGGGCCAGGCGCCGCTGCCGCTGTGGCGGGCGCCGGGTGGCAAGACCTCGCCCCAGCTGCTGCAAGCGGCCGAGGCCTGTGGTTTCAAGCATGTGGGCTGGTCACCCGCAGGCTTTCTGGGCGATGAGCTGCCCAGCGAAAAATTCAGCAACCAGGCCCTGCTGCAACAGGCGCTGGCGCGCATACGCCCTGGCGATGTGCTGCTGGCTCATCTGGGCATTTGGTCGCGCAAAGACCCCTGGGCACCCGCCGTGCTCGAGCCCCTGATCGTGGGCCTGCAGGCCAAGGGATTTTGTTTTCGCACCCTGGACGCGCACCCCGACCTGCGCGCCTGGGTGCAAGCCCATGCGGGCGCTGCGGCAGTGAAGGAATGACATGGTGTGGGAGACATTGTCCCAATGGTTTGGCCAGGCCCAACAAGGCCTGTATGAGGGCGTGGTTCAACCGGCGCTCTACCACCTGGGCATGGCCAGTTGGATGGAGGACGCCTTTGATGCCACCGGCTGGTTGCTGGTGGGGTTGATTCAGCTGGTGGTGCTGGTGGGGTTGATAGGGCCGTTGCAGCGCTGGCGGCCAGTGGAAGCGGTGAGCGACCACCAGTCCGTGCGTGTGGATGTGCTCTACACCCTGGTGCACCGCCTGGGCCTGTTCCGCCTGGGCCTGTTCTTTACGCTGGACCCGGTCTGGGATGCCCTGTTCGGGCGCCTGCATGTCTGGGGCATGCCCAGCTTGCAGCTGGAAGACCTGTGGCCGGGTGTGACCGATGTGGCCTGGGTCAGCTTCATCCTCTATCTGCTGGTGTTTGATCTAGTGGATTACTGGATTCACCGGGGCCAGCACAGCTGGGGTTGGTGGTGGAAGCTGCATGCGCTGCACCACTCGCAGCGGCAGATGACCATGTGGAGCGACAACCGCAACCACCTGCTCGATGACGTGGTGCGCGACAGCATCATCGTCATCGTGGCCCAGCTGATTGGCGTGCAGCCGGCGCAGTTTGTGGCCCTGGTGGCGCTGACCCAGTTGAGCGAGAGTTTCCAGCATGCCAATTTGCGCCTGTGGTTTGGCAGTGTGGGCGAGCGCCTGTGGGTCAGCCCGCGTTTTCATCGCCGCCACCACACCATAGGCATAGGCCACGAGGCCCATGCTTCGGTGCGCAACCGCAAGGCCCGGGGCAACAACTTTGGCGTGTTGCTACCCTGGTGGGACATGTTGTGGGGCACGGCCAATTTCGAGCTGCGCTGGGATCCCACGGGTGTGCGTGACCAGGTCCAGCCCAATGCCCAGGGCCAGCTGCGTGACTATGGCCGAGGCTTTTGGTCCCAGCAGTGGAAAGGCCTGCTGCGTTTGGTGAACCGGGCCTGAGCCTACTGGCCAGAGGCTGGCTGGCGCTATGCTCGCGGCCATGAATCTGCTGCTCACCTCTTTGGCGCAGGCCCTGGGCCAGTGCCTGCATCGCAAGGTCATTGCCTGGTCGCTGCTGCCTTTGTTGCTGATGGCCTTGCTGGCCGTGCTGCTGTCCTGGTGGCTGTGGCAGCCTGCTTTGCTCTGGACGGTGCAGGCCCTGGAAGGCGTGAGCTGGCTGGGTGGCATGTGGAGCTGGTTGCAGCAGCAAGGCTGGGGCTGGGGTGTAGACCTGTTCGCGGCAGTGTTGCTGGTCTTGGTGAGTACGGCCGTGCTGGTGCTGCTGGCCTTGCTGCTGGTGTCGCTGTGCATGACGCCACAACTGGTGGAGTGGGTGGCGCAGCGGCGTTTCCCGGAGCTGGAACGCAAGCAGGGAGGGCCCTGGTGGCGGGCGCTGGGCTGGGCCATGGGCTCCACGTTGGCGGCCTTGCTGGCGTTGGTGCTCAGCATGCCGCTGTGGCTGATTCCGCCGCTGGTGTTGGTGCTGCCACCGCTGATCTGGGGCTGGCTGACCTACCGCGTCATGGCCTTTGATGCGCTGGCCGAGCATGCCAGTCAGGCCGAGCGCCAGACATTGTTTGCCCGCCATCGCATGTCGCTGTTGTGCATGGGCGTGGTGTGCGGGGTGCTGGGGGCGGCGCCCAGCGTGGTGTGGGCTTCGGGCGTGGTGTTTGTGGCCTTGTTCTGGGTGCTGGTGCCGCTGGCCATCTGGATTTACGCCCTGGTGTTTGTGTTTTCCTCGCTGTGGTTTGCACATTTCTGTCTGGCCGCACTGGCACAGCTGCGCCAGCAAGAGGCGCAAATCCATACGGCCCACTGAGCTTGGTGGAGGAATCGCTGAATCCGGTGGCGGCAGTGAAAAAACCATGGCCTGCCCCGCTACACTCACGGGCTGTGGATGTCGGCCCTGAACAAGTTTGCCGAATGCACTGTTTTGATGCGCAATTGCACCAAAATGGTGCATATCAATTCGCATTGCAAGAGGCGTACAGATTTGCACCGATTTGGTGATATTTGGGCCGACAGTGGTGCCCCGCCAGCCGAGCCAGGTGGTGGCGCAAGCTGGCATGCATTCTGCTTTACATCCCCCGTACATTTACCAAGCGCTTTTCCAGGAGAGACCTGATGGCTAAGACCGTTGCAGACGTGATGAACATGGTGGAGGAAAACGAGGTCAAGTTTGTCGACCTGCGCTTCACCGATACCCGTGGCAAGGAACAGCACGTGACCGTGCCCCTGTCGCACTTTGATGAGGACAAGTTCACGTCGGGCCACGCCTTCGACGGCTCCTCGGTCGCTGGCTGGAAGGGCATTGAAGCGTCGGACATGCTCTTGATGCCCGATCCCAACACCGCCAACATCGACCCCTTCTTTGAAGAGACCACGCTGATCCTGCAGTGCGATGTGATCGAGCCCGGTGACGGCAAGGCCTATGACCGCGATCCCCGCTCGGTGGCCAAGCGCGCCGAAGCCTATCTGAAGGCCTCCGGCCTGGGCGACACCGCCTTCTTCGGTCCCGAGCCCGAGTTCTTCATCTTCGACGGCGTGCGTTGGGGCACCGAGCCCCACAACCCCTTCTTCGAAATCGAAGAATACGAAGCCCCCTGGAACAGCGGCACCAAGTTCGAAACCGGCAACCGTGGCCACCGTCCACGTACCAAGGGCGGCTATTTCCCCGTGCCTCCCGTGGACAGCACCCAGGACATGCGCGCCGAAATGTCGCTGGTTCTGGAATCCCTGGGCATCCCCGTCGAGGTGTTCCACCACGAAGTGGGCGGCGCCGGCCAGAACGAGCTGGGCACCCGTTTCTCCACCCTGGTGGAGCGTGCCGACTGGACGCAGCTGCAAAAGTACGTGATCTGGAACGTGGCTAACACCTACGGCAAGACCGCGACCTTCATGCCCAAGCCTTACTCGGGTGACAACGGCTCCGGTATGCACGTGCACCAGTCCGTGTGGAAGGATGGCAAAAACCTGTTCGCCGGCGACGGCTATGCCGGTCTGTCCGACTTCGCGCTGTACTACATCGGCGGCATCATCAAGCACGCCCGTGCCCTGAACGCCATCACCAACCCCGGAACCAACTCGTACAAGCGCCTGGTGCCCGGCTTTGAAGCCCCGGTGAAGCTGGCTTACTCGGCCAAGAATCGCTCGGCCTCCATCCGTATCCCTTACGTGAGCAATCCCAAGGGCCGCCGTGTGGAAGCCCGTTTCCCCGATCCGCTGATGAACCCCTACCTGGGTTTTGCCGCGCTGCTGATGGCCGGCCTGGACGGTGTGGAAAACAAGATCCATCCCGGTGAAGCCGCCACCAAGGACCTCTACCACCTGCCTCCGGAAGAAGACAAGCTGGTGCCCACCGTCTGCCACAGCCTGGATCAGGCTCTGGAAGCCCTGGACGCCGACCGTGCCTTCCTGACCAAGGGCGGCGTGTTCAGCGACGCCATGATCGACGCCTACATCGAGCTGAAGATGGGCGAGGTGACCCGTTTCCGCCAGGCCGTGCACCCTGTGGAATACGATATGTACTACTCGCTGTAAGAGCGCAGGGTTTGGCAGGCGTCCATCACGCCTGCAGCCCATGGATGAAAGGCGGCCTTGGCCGCCTTTCTTGCGTTCTGCAGCAGGGCTTCCATGCGAGCATGGCCTACACGGCGGCCCCCTGGCTGTCTTGCAAGGAGGGCGGTATGGGGCAGAAAACCGGCCGGGTGCTGTGGCTGGCTGTGTGCTGGGGTGCCAGCGCAGCAGCGGTTGCGCAAAACATCTATCGCTGCGGCAATGAATACACCAACCAGGCCCGCAGCGCCAAGGAGCGGGACTGCAAGCTGGTGCAGGGCGGGCAGCTCACCATCGTCCATGGTGCGGGTGGCGGCAGCCGTGCTGCAACTCCGTCGCCAGCCCCAATCTCTCCACGGCCGAATGAGGCCCAGCGCGCCCGTGACAGCGACGCCAGGGCTATTTTGCAGGCGGAGCTGGGCAAGGCACAGGCGGAGCTGGCCAGGCTGCAGGCAGAGTACAACGACGGCAACCCGCAGCGCTCGGCCTTGGAGCTGCGCAATCCCCAGGGCTATCTGCAACGGGTGGATGCACTCCAGGCCGATATGGCACGCCAGCAAGGCGATATCGCCAGCATTCAACGTGAACTGAACCGCCTGCCGTGATTCCTGCGGATAATGAAGCTCCGCGCGCTCCCAATGGGCGCACCATGCTCTTGTTTTGATATGAACCAACCCAGGCCAGGCATTGGGCTTGCTTGGCAGCTGCATGACATTTATGCAATCGAATGCTGAGCGCTTTGTCTCGCTGGACATGCTGTCGACTTTGGCAGTGGTGCTGAACCGCCAGGGGGCGGTGGTGTTTGCGAATGCCGCGCTGGAGACCACCTTGGGCATGTCGCGGCGCATGCTGGAAGGGGGACGTTTTTCCTTCTTTTTTGCCCAGCCCGCATTGCTGGACAGCGCCCTGGCCGGCGGCAAGGGGCTGGACTACGCCGCCATGCGTTTTGACACCAGCCTGGTGCGGCCGGTGCAAGAGCCGTTGGCGGTGCATGTCACCGTCAGCCCGCTGGAGGACAGCGGCGAGGTGCTGCTGGAGCTGTGGGTGCTGGACCAGCAAGTGCGCCAGGACCGCGAGGAGCGCCTGGTGGAGCAAGCGGCAGCCAACAAGGAGCTGGTGCGTAATCTGGCCCATGAAATCAAAAACCCGCTGGGAGGCATACGCGGCGCGGCCCAGCTGCTGGAGATGGAGCTGGATAGCCGCGAGCTCAAGGAATACACCCAGGTCATCATCCACGAGGCCGATCGGCTGCAAAGCCTGGTGGACAGGCTGCTGGCCCCGCACCGCCATCCGCACCTGGTGGGCGACGTCAACATCCACGAGGTTTGCGAGCGCGTGCGCTCCCTGGTGCTGGTGGAGTACCCGCAGGGCCTGCGCATTCAGCGTGATTACGATATTTCCATTCCCGAATTTCGGGGGGACCGAGCCCAACTCATTCAGGCCTTGCTGAACATTGTGCAAAACGCGGCCCAGGTACTGTCGGAGCAGATTACCCAGGGACATGCCCAGATTACGCTGCGAACCCGGGTGGCCCGACAAGTAACGATTGGTCGCCAGCGCTATAAGCTGGCATTGGAATTGCATGTGATTGACAACGGACCGGGCGTGCCTGAGCACATCAAGGAGCGGATTTTTTATCCGCTGGTGACAGGCCGGGATGGGGGATCGGGTCTGGGCTTGCCGCTGGCACAGACTTTTGTGCAGCGTCACCATGGACTGATCGAGTGCGACAGCAGCCCAGGGCGCACCGATTTCCGCATCCTCATCCCGCTGCCTTGAGGTCCTGGTATTCACATAGAGAGAAGGGTTTAGCCAACATGAAGCCGATCTGGATAGTAGATGACGACCCCTCGATCCGCTTCGTCCTGGAAAAGGCCTTGGCACGCGACAGCCTGTCCACACGCAGCTTCACCAATCCGCGTGAGGTGCTGGAGGCCCTGGACGCATTGCCCCCGGGCGACCCGGAGCGCCAGGGCCCGCAGGTGCTGGTCAGCGACATCCGCATGCCTGGCGGCACCGGCCTGCAATTGCTGGAGCAGGTGAGGGCGCAAGACCCCGAGCTGCCCGTCATCATCATGACGGCCTACTCTGATCTGGACAGCGCGGTCTCCGCCTTCCAAAGCGGGGCCTTTGAATACCTGCCCAAGCCCTTTGATCTGCCCAAGGCCGTGGCGCTGATCCGGCGCGCGGCAGAAGAAAACAACCGCGAGCTGGTCAGCGAAGAAGGCCAGTCCGCCGTGCCGGAGATGCTGGGCCAGGCCCCTGCCATGCAGGATGTTTTCCGTGCCATAGGCCGCTTGAGCCAAAGCCAGGTGACGGTGTTGATCACTGGCGAATCCGGCGCCGGCAAGGAACTGGTGGCGCGGGCTTTGCACCGCCACTCGCCCGTGGCCAGCGGCCCGTTCGTGGCCATCAACACGGCAGCCATTCCCAGGGATTTGCTGGAGTCCGAGCTGTTCGGTCATGAGCGCGGCGCTTTTACCGGCGCGCAAACGCAGCGGCGCGGCCGCTTTGAGCAGGCCGAGGGCGGGACCTTGTTCCTGGATGAAATCGGCGACATGCCTTTCGAGCTGCAGACGCGTTTGCTGCGCGTGCTGTCGGACGGGCATTTCTACCGCGTGGGCGGGCACTCCGCCGTCAAAACCCATGTGCGGGTGATTGCCGCTACCCACCAGGACCTGGAACAGCGCGTGCGGGATGGGGGCTTTCGAGAGGATTTGTACCATCGCCTGAATGTGATCCGCCTGCGCCTGCCCTCGCTGCGCGAGCGTGCCGAAGACATTCCCATGCTGGCACGCCATTTTCTGCAAAAAAGTGCCAAGCAACTAGGAGTGGAGCCCAAGCGTATAGCGCCAGAAGCGCTACAAAAACTGATGCAGTTCGGTTTTCCCGGCAATGTCCGCCAGTTGGAGAATATTTGCCACTGGCTGACGGTAATGGCGCCATCCCAGGTGATCTCCGTGCAAGACCTGCCGCCCGAGGTGCTGCACCTGCCCGCAGCATCTGCCGCACCTGCGATAGCGGCAACCCCGGCTGCGGCAGAACACGCTGTGGTGGCGTCGTCTGCGCTCAGCAGCGTGGCGCCCGTGGTGGCACCCTATGGCATGCCAGATGTGGAGGCCGTGGCCGCGCAAGCTGCTGCTGCGCTGTGGGACCAGGGCCTGGCAGAGGAGGCTACGCAGTTGCTGGCGGCAGGCCGTACCGATGTCTGGGACATGTTAACGCGCCGTGTGGAGTCGCAGCTGATCCGGGCTGCGTTGGATGTAACCCACGGCCGCCGCATGGAAGCGGCCCAGCGCTTGGGCATAGGGCGCAACACCATCACCCGCAAAATCCAGGAACTGGGCCTGGAGGACACTGACGAGGCTTAAAAGCAGGTGGCAGATGCAAAAAGTTCATACAAAAAATTACCATGCGTTACTCTTTTGTTCGCCATCTGTCCTTGCAGCGGTATGTCCTACATGGGGTGCAAGCGCATGCTGACTTCAGGGTATTAGACGATTTTTCACAATAGCGGCTTTCTTGTTTTCCGCGCTGGGAGTCGTTGCTGCATGGGCAAAGCCCTTTTATCGTTTGTTTGGTTTCCGTCGAGTCGTATGACGGAGCATGCCCCCCACAGTCTGCGTGCAGGAGGGGAAGCGCCCGAGCGTGCATCGCTGCGCTTCGGGCATGCCTCACCAGCACCGGTGGCAGCCAAGCGCCATGCCCTCATGCCTTCTGTGCTCCATCGGCTGCGCTCAGGCAAGCTGGCGCAGCGGGAAGATGCCTTCTGGCATGCGGCATTCAGCCACGAGCCGTATTACGCACCGGGCCGCAGCTATGACCAGTATCGCCCCGCCTATGCCCTGGGGTGGCAGGCTGCGTTCCACTATGCCGCTACCGATTTCGCTGTGCTGGAAAGTGCGCTGGAGCATGATTGGCAGTCTGAAGACACCGGTAGCTTGCTGCCGTGGAGCCAGGTGCGTGCAGCGACCGAGGCAGCCTGGATACGCGGGCAGGCATATCTGCAGCATGGACGCGTTACGGGAATTACGGGCGATACGGCCCTGGTCGGCCGGCTGATAGGCAGCTTGCGCCTGCAATTGCTGCAGGCCTCGGGCGATATGCATTGGCTGCTGCGCAGGGCAGAGCCTGCCTCTACGGCGTTTGTTTACCAGGTGGTGGAGCGCCATGCACACATGCTGGCCGAGCAGGCCAAGGCCTTGCCTTCAGGCCCGGCATGGGATTGGCGGGCGCCGTTGCGCCACCTGGGCGCATGCATGCAGCAAGGGCGTATGCGCTTGCTGCTTTGCTTGCGAGAGACGGACAGCGACCATTTGCTGCACCACGGCGCGCAACTGGAGGCGCGATTGCTGGCGGCTTACCAGGCATTGTTGGCCCTGGCGCTGCAGCCAGAGCCGCAGCAGCTGTTACAGCGCCAGGCCCACCAGCTCCAGCTGCACCATGACAAGCTGCAGTGGATGCGCCAGCACTGGTCGCATCGCTCCGAGGTCTAGCGCCCGCGCGCGCAGGGGCTTGGCCGCTCAGTCGGCCAGCTCCACCACCACGGGTGTGTGGTCGCTGGGCTGCGGGTTCTTGCGGGGTGCGCGGTCAATGCGGCAGGCCGTGGTGCGCTGGCGCAGCGCATCGCTGACCAGGATATGGTCGATACGCAAGCCGCGGTTCTTCTGAAAACCCAGCATGCGGTAATCCCACCAGGAAAAGCTTTTCTCCGGCTGCTCGAACATGCGAAAGGCATCGCTCAGCCCCAGGTCCAGCAGGGCCTGGAAATGTGCGCGCTCTTCCACCGTGTGGTGGATGGTGTCTTTGAGGCCCACAGGGTCGAAGGAGTCCCGATCCTCAGGCGCCACATTGAAATCGCCCACCAGCACCAGTTGCGGATATTGGGCCATCTCGGCCTTCACCCAGTCATGCAAGGCCTGCAGCCATTGCATCTTGTAGGCGAACTTGTCGGTGCCTGGCGCTTGTCCGTTGACGAAATAGCAGTTGATCACACGCAGCGGCCCTTGCGGCGTGTCCAGCGTGGCCGCAATGGCGCGGGCCTGGGGGTCATCCAGGCACGGAATATTGCGCACCACATCACGCACCGGGCTGCGGGTGAGCCAGGCCACGCCGTTATAGGTTTTCTGGCCATGGGCCACGGCGTGGTAGCCGGCAGCCTGCAAGGCATCAAACGGGAATTTGTCGTCGCTGAGCTTGAGCTCCTGCAAGCCCAGGGCATCGACGGGGTTGGCTTCCAGCCAGGCCAGGACTTGGGGCAGACGCACCGAGAGGGAGTTCACGTTCCACGTGGCAATTTGCATGACGTCATCCAAAAAATACAGAGAGGGCGCATCAAGGCGCGCAGAGCCGGCGCAGCCTGCTGCGCCAGGGAATGCCTGATCGTAGCAAGCCGGGTGCCCAGTGCCGTGCTGGCTGTGGATGCCCCACAGGCTGCGAGGGATGCAAAAGTTCGCACAATACCAACCATGAGCGAAAACACCACCTTCAACACCCAGCACCAGCAGCTGCGTACGCAACTTCAGCAACTGGAAGCTGCGCTGCGCGACGCCGGCCTGTGGGGTGCACTGCCACCCAGCGAGCAGGCCATGGCATCCACCATGCCGTTTATGTTTGACACCTTGCAGATCGAAGAATGGCTGCAATGGGTGTTTGTGCCGCGCCTGCACGCCTTGATGGATGGCGGCCTGCCACTGCCGGGTGAATGCAGCGTTCAGCCCCTGGCTGAGCACCAGTGGAACGAGCGTGCCCTGGAGCGGCACCAGGCTGCGCTGCATGTGCTGGTGCAGATTGATGCCACGCTGTCGGGCAAGGCCGCGGGCTGAGGCCTTCCTCTGCCTGTTCTGGCCTGGGCAGCCAGGCTCAGGTTGCGGGCCCCTCCAGCGCCCGCAGCAGCACCGCAAGCTGGGCATCCAGCTGTTCCAGCGCATCGGCTGGCATGGCCGACAGCATGCTGCGTTCGTTTTCGACGTGCACTTCGACTGCACGATCGATCAGCGCCAAGCCTTTATCCGTGAGCTGCACCAGGCTGCTGCGTGCGTCCTGGGCGTTGGGTATGCGCTGCACCCAGCCGCAGCTTTCCAGTCGTTTGAGCCTGTGGGTCATGGTGCCCGAGGTCACCATCAACATGGAAAACAGCGCGGTAGGGCTGAGGCAGTAGGGTGCACCGGAGCGGCGCAGCGCGGCCAGCATGTCGAACTCCCACAGGCTCAGGCCGAACTCCGAAAACCCAGACTCCAACTGCTGCTCCAGCAATGCGGCGCAACGCTTGATGCGGCCTATGGGGGCCATGGGGCTTACGTCCAGGTCTGGGCGCTCACGGCGCCATTGTTCCAGGATGGCGTCCACGGCATCGGGTGTGGGGCTAGCGTTTGGAGCCGGGCTTGGAACAGGTGTTTGTCTTGACTTCAAGATAATTTGCTCCAACAATGTAGTTATCTTGAATTGAAGATAACATATGGCCGCACCCCACACCTTGCTCTATTGGCGCGACGTCTTGCTGACGGCGCTGGCCCCCGCCATCTGGGGCTCTACCTATATCGTGACCTCGGAACTTCTCCCCCCGGATCGGCCCTTTACCGCTGCCTTGATTCGGGTGTTGCCTGCAGGTCTGTTGTTGCTGCTGATCACGCGGCACATGCCAAAGCAAAATGCCTGGTGGCGGCTGCTGGTGCTCAGTGCCCTCAACATCGGTGTGTTTCAGGCGCTGCTGTTTGTGGCGGCCTATCGTTTGCCGGGTGGCCTGGCCGCGGTGCTGGGTGCCATCCAGCCCTTGCTGGTGATGGTGCTGGCCTGGGTGGCCGATCGCCGTGCTCCAGGCCGTGCAACCCTGTGGTTTGCGGTGCTGGGTGTGTGTGGCATGGCCGTGCTGCTGCTGTCGCCGCAAACCGTGTTCGAGCCCGTGGGCGTGGCTGCAGCACTCTTAGGTGCAGCCTGCATGGCCTGTGGTGTCTGGCTCACGCGCCGCTGGCGCATGGATTTGCCTGTGCTGGCGCTGACGGGCTGGCAACTGCTGCTGGGCGGCCTGATGCTGCTGCCGGTGGCATGGTGGGTGGATGCACCCTTGCCTGCGCTTACCCCCACGCAATGGGCTGCCTATGCCTATCTCTGCCTAGCCGGCGCCTTGCTTGCCTATGCACTCTGGTTCCGTGGTGTCGCCCGTCTGCCCACGGTGGCCGTGGCATCACTGGGCCTGCTCAGTCCGCTGTCGGCCGTGGTGCTGGGCTGGGCTTTGCTAGGCCAGTCTATGACAGGGGTTGCCTTGTTGGGGCTGGTGACGGTGCTGGCCAGCGTCTTCGCTGTGCAGAGGTTCTCTACACGGGAGCGCTAGGGGCTGTGCCTATTTTGAGTCCTGCACAGCTTTGATGTGAATGAGGTGGGTATAAAGCCTCTCGAACATGGAGCTACCGTGGTTTATGCCACGTAAGACCCTATCCGAAGTTCTGACCATTATTTGAATCTACAGCCAAGGCTGAATACCGCAGATATGTCTTGGTCAGGTGCCAGAAATTTTTAAAAATTTGAATCCATAAATCATACAGAGTGGGTGATCTAGCTGCTTATAAATTATAGACTGTCACCCCGACGGCAATACCGTTATTGAGCGAGTGAAGCAGCCATGTGTAATAGAAAGGATTCCCCTGTGGTCGGTCTCTTATTTGATAAACTGCACCCAGCATTAGTCCGATATTAAATGCTAGAAAGAAAGCTCGATCCAGCCCATGAGCCATGCCAAACAGAGCTGAGGAAATAAAAATATAAAAACTCCAATGCATGATGTTGAACATGTTCAGTAATTTCTTGATGACATGTTGGAAAACAATGGTCTCGAACCAAGGAGATAATATGATTGATAAAAAACTTGTGGCCCATAGCGATTTTTTTAGCCACTCTTTGTTTGGCTTTAAAATATTGCTTGTATCCATTTTAAGTTCTTGATATATGAGAAGTGTTATTACGTTAAGCGTAATGGCAGCAATGTAAGCCAGCAGCACAAGAAGCAATGGATGGATATTGTTTATTCTTAATAAAAGATTTTTTATTTTATGAAATGGAAGGATATTCCATTTGCCTGTTGTTGGTTGCTGTGATTTGGGATTGCCTTCGGCAGACGGTTGTGTGGCGGCTGTGTTTGCGTTGCTTGCTGACTTCACCATAAAACCTCCATGGGATTAAAACGGTAGAGCGTAATATTTTTGTTAAATAGCTGCTTATTAAATAAAAGTAAATTTCAAGGAAATTCTTTAAATCTACTTTAATTAGATATTGCTTTTCCACACCAAAAAAGCAATGCCATTATTCATAAAATGAACCATCCATGTGTAGAAAAATGGTCTTCCTGGTGGATTGAATCGTAGTTGATAAACTGTGGCCAAGATGAGGCCTCCCATGAATGCCGGTAAAAATTCTAGCTTAGAGCCATGTGCCATGCCAAAAAATATGGATGAAGTAAAAATATAGATACTTGAATTGGTGATTTTTCTCCAGATAAGCAATCGTTTGATTGCATGTTGAAAAATCAATGTTTCAAGCCATGGAGCCAAGAGAACTACGAAAAATCCAGTTAGCCAAGGGAATTTTTTATGAGATTCTGTAAGCCACATTACACCGCGGGCATCCACACCCAGTTGTTCATATAAAAAGAATACAGATAAAAAAGCGAAATTCGTTGTGAAATAAGCCAAGATCACAAGAGGAATAGGGTGAATATTTTGATATCTAATCATGAAATAATAAAAAATATTTAATATGCTTTGGGATATTATTATTTCGTCCATTCTCCATGCACTGGGACTAACCCTGTCTAGGATTTTTAGCAGAATTGAATAATATTCAGATAAAGTATCGAAAATATCATCAAGTATTTTTGGATATGTAGGGGTGTATATTGATTTAAGTGGTCATTCCTGCATGAATTGCATGCAATCTCATGCAATTCATTGATTGCAGACTCATGCCATTGACAAAAAATCAACATAGAAAAGCCCAGCACACACCTGTGCATGGTGTGTTTTTCGGCACAAAGAAGGTCTTATGCCGTTCTGTGGCTGGGTGCGCAGGGTTCAAGCAAAGAGGTGCTCCCCAGGGGCGCTGCCGGCAAGATGCCCGGGCCCTGTGCAGTCCACGGCATGGAGCTTTGGGCCAAGGCCGGCCGAGGGAGGGGTGTGGGAGGCTTGGGCGGGGTCTGTGAAAGGGGCTCCGCGCTTTGACGGCGGTGTGTGTGCCCAGCTACCGCGCGGCAGCCTGGTACAGGCTCAGTTTGCCCGGGCTGTCGCCTGAAACTCCAGCGTGGGCCGCTGGGTGCCGTCATCAAACACCAGTTGGCGCTCGGGCCAGCGCAGGGCGGCCAGTTTGAAGCGGGCTTGCAGCGGCTCACCGGCGCGGCGGGCCACCCAGCGGCCGCCAACGGAGTAGTCCACGCAAAACACATTGCGCTGCAGGCCGTGCCAGGCCGTGGGGGCGGTGCTGCCGAACAGCTCTTCCTCCTGCTTGCCGTGCACGGGCTTTTCCGGCGGATGCAGGCGGCGCCAGTAATGGCCAACGATGACGGGCACGCCCTCGTCATACTGGTTCCACCAGGCCACGCGTTCCACAAAACGCCATTTGCCGCCGGCGTAAAACGGGGCCTGGGCCGCGCGTTCCACGCCGGTGGTCAGCACCTTGAGGGGGTTGACCATGCCCTTGTTCAGCTCGTTGTCGGCATGGGCGGGCAGCAGTGGTGGCTTTTGTGCGTGGTCTTCCAGGCTGTGGGGCCAGTCGTGGCGCTCTTGCTGCATGCGTGCGGCAATGCAGCTATCGCGGGCGATGCGGGAGGCTTCCAGCTCCCAGCGGTCGTATTCGTGGCGCACCTGGCCGGCTGGCATGGCGCGGGCAGCTTCCACCTGGGGCTGGACCCAGGCAGCGTGGATGATGCGCAGATCTTCGCGCTCCAGCCCCAGGGGCAGGGTGGACAGAAACTCCACAATGCGCTGGCGCTGGCCTTCGGCAGGGCGGTTGAAGGGAGCGTATTTGACCTGGTCGCTCTGGTAGCGCACGTCAAAGTACCAGCCCGAGCCATCTTTCGGGTCTTCGCGCAGCAGATTGATTTCGTGGTTGCCCAAGATCGCATAGGCATGGCCGGCCTGGACCAGGTTCTGTACCCATTCCAGCACGGCCGGGCTGTCGGGGCCGCGGTCGCAGAAGTCGCCCACAAACACCAGCTTGCGGCCCTCGGGGTGCACGCCCCAGCGGTCATAACCCAGGTGGCGCAGCAGCTCACGCAGGGCGGTGAGTTCACCATGGATATCGCCCACGACATCCAGTGGGCCGGCTGGGAGTGGGGCGATCAAACTCATGGGGCGCTGCGGAAAACGAAGGTGTTAGGAAATGTTGCTATGCAGCATAACACTGTGTTGCTTGGGTCTGCAGGCCCGCAAGCGACAGGAATGCCATGCAGCCGGGCGCGGCAGGGTCAGCCCTGGCGGGTGTAGCTGACAAAGCTATAGGCCAGGCCCTTGGCGCTCACATGGTCGCTGCGCGTGGCCTCCACCCACTCCTCGCCCAGCGTGGGGGCGTGGGCATCGCCTTCAAAGTCCTGGTGGATGATGGTCACTTCCACGCGCTGGGCCAGGGGCAGGGCCTGGGCGTAGATTTGCGCGCCGCCCATGACCCACACGCTGCTGTCATGGCGAGCCGCCTCTTGCAGAGCCGCTTCCAGGCTGGCTGCGCACACGGTGCTGGCATTGGCCGGGTTGGCTTGCGTGTCGGGCTGCCAGTCGGCCTGGCGGGTGACCACGATATTGGTACGTCCCGGCAGCGGGCGAAAGCGCGGGGGCAGCGAATCCCAGGTCTTGCGGCCCATGATGACGGGGTGGCCCTGGGTCAGCGCCTTGAAGTGGGCCAGGTCCTCGGGCAGATGCCAGGGCATGGCGTTGTCCTTGCCAATGACGCCATTGGCGGCGCGGGCATAGATCAGGTTCACGGTCAGGGACATGGGCGGACTCGCAGGCAAAAAACAGGAGCGGCCAGAGCATATGCGGCCATGTTTTTGGAGTGTTTTATGCCCAAAAAACCAGCGGGGAGCGCACAGACTGCTCTGGTTGCGATAGCGCGGAGCCGGGCTCCTGCGTCGCAGACTGGCCTGGATTTTCGCCGAGGACGGGCTGGGGCGCTGGGTCGTTGCCAAAGCCTGACGCTGCGGGCGGCTCTTGGCCCTTCTCTGGGTTGTGGCAGCCAGGCAGGCTGAGACCTGTGTGCGTCAAATATATCAAGCACTGCTATCGATAATATTGGCCTGTCTGGATTCCTCCGATTACGCTGCCAGCAATTTCTGAGGAATACCATGAAAATCACCGGAATCGTTGGTTATCTGCTGAGCCCTTGCAAGGCCAATGGCGAGATTGATAATGCCTTGCTGGCAGCGCATGTAAATCGGCTGATCGATGCCGGCGTGCATGGCGTGGCGCCTTTGGGCAGTGTGGGTTGCCTGCCCTATCTCAGCGATGCGGAGCGGGACGAGGTGGTCAGCACCACGGTGCAGGCCGCTGCAGGGCGTGTGCCCGTGCTGGTGGGCATCTCCAGCCTGAGCACGGCGCACACCATTCGCCACGCCCGGTTTGCCGAGGCCCAAGGCGCCGCCGCCCTGCAGCTGCTGCCCAGCACCTATTGGCAGCTCACCGAAAACGAGCTGCTGCGGTATTTTCAAACCGTGGCTGAATCGGTTTCCATTCCCATTATGGCGTACAACAACCCATTTACCACGGGTTGGGATATGTCGGTGCCATTGCTGCAGAAAATCACCAGTATACCGAATATCACCATGGTGAAAGAGGCCAGCCCCAATCCCGAAAAAATACCGGCATTGCGCAAAGCCTGTGGGGACCGGGTCGATATTTTTGTCGGCGTCAGCAAAATGGCCCAGAGCGGGTTTGCTGCCGGCGCCAAGGGCTGGTGCACCGCCGCGCCGAATGTGTGCGCGGCCCAGGTGCTGAATTTCTACCGCTGCGTGGTGGCCGGGGACTGGGAGGGGGCTGCCCTGTGGCTCAGCCGCCAGGAGCCCTTGCTCAACCAGATGCTGGACTACGGCCTGCCGCGTGCAGTGTCTGCCGGCCTGGAGATCCGGGGCGTGGATGCAGGCCATCTGCGTGCGCCGCTGCTGCCGCTGGAGGCCCAGCAGCGTGTAGCGCTGCAAAAGACAATTGTTGAAATGGAGACCACACAATGAAGTTCACCCACCGCACCCACTGCATCCCCCGCCGCGCCGCCATGGCTGTTTTGCTGGGCGCCGCCAGCTGGGGCAGCCTGGCCGCCGAGACCTGGCCGCAGCAGCCCTTGCGCCTCATCGTGCCCTTTGGGGCCGGTGGCGTGACCGACACCACCGCCCGGGTGTTTGCCGATGGCATCAGCAAGCAGCTGGGCCAGCCCGTGATTGTGGAAAACCGCCCCGGGGCCGGGGGCTCGATTGCGGCCGGCATGGTCGCCAAGTCCAAGCCCGATGGCTATACCTTGCTGGTGGTCACCAACGGGATATTCGCGGTGAACCCGCATATCTATCCCCAGCTGCCCTACAACCCCTCGCGGGACTTCAGCTATATCGCCATGCTGGCGAACACGCCCAATATTTTGGCCGTCAGCGCCAACAGCCCCTACACCAGCTTGCAGGCCGTGATCGATGCCGCCGCCAAGGGCGAGGAGAAAATCAGCTTTGCCACGGCGGGTGAGGGCTCGGACAACTACCAAATCCTGCAGCTGCTGCAGCAGGCCACCCATACGAAGTGGCTGCATGTGCCCTACAAGAGCGGCACGGAGTCGCTGACGGCGGTGATGGGGGGAACGGCCGATGCCACCGCCATCTCGGCTGCCACCTCCCAGTCTTTCATCAAGAGCCGGCAGATCCGCGCCTTTGCCGTGACATCTGCACGGCGGCTGCCGGACCAGCCCGACATTCCCACCGTGAAAGAGGTGCTGGGCAAAAGCATAGAAGGCGGATCGCTGTCGGGCATTGCCGCGCCGGCGGGCACGCCCGATGCGGTGCTGCAGCGCCTGAACGCTGCCATCACCCAGGTGGCACGCAGCGATGTGGCCAAAGACAAGGTCTTCTCGCGCGGCAGCGAGCCTGTCGATACCTCGCAGGAGGCCTTTCAGGCACGGGTCAAACAAGAGCAGGCCAAGTGGGCCGCCATTTTGAAACCCACGCGCTGATGTCAGAGCCCAAGCCAGTGCCTGCGCTGGCTTAGCTCTGTGGCGCGGTAGGTGGTGTGGCAGACGGTGTGGCAGGTGGGGCCTGGCCCAGCACCTGCTGCGCCACCTCTACCAGCCAGCGCACGGCAGGGTTGTTGCAGTGCTCCAGGGCCGCCATGGCAATGGGGTAGCGCAGCGGCTCGCCGGCGGAGTCGGTCAGCTCCAGGTAGCGGAGCTTGTCCAGTTGAATGCGCCGGTAGGACTCCGGCACGATGGCAATCCCTTGCCCAGCCGCCACCAAGGGCAGGGTGATGAGAGCGTGTGAAGACTCGTACAGCGCCTTGGGCGCCAAGCCCTCCAGCTGGCACAGGCGCATGATTTCGCCGGCAAAGCCAGGGCTGTCCGAATGCGCCAGCGAGACCAGGGGCTCGCCCTGGAGCTGGCTGAGCCTGGCCGTACCGGCCTGGGCCATGGGGTGGCTGCTTGCCAGGGCCAGCACCAGGCGCGGCTTGCACAGCGGAAAAAACGCTACCGAGGGCAGTCCAAACGCGGGTGGCACCAGCAAGGCAGCGTCGATTTCGCCGCGCTGCACCTCGCCCACGCTGCTGACCGAGCTGCCGCTGGAAAGGCGCAGGCGAATCGATGGAAAACGCTGGGCAAAGCGCTCCAAGATATCCGGCAGCAGCTCCAAAGAGGCGCTGGGCACCACGGACACCCTGAGCGTACCGATCTGGCCCTTGTCTGCATCCTGGGTGGCCTTGACGGCGTTGTCCGCACCCTCAATCAGCCGCTGGGCCTCGCCGAGAAACACCATGCCGGCGGGCGTCAACCGCACGCCCTGGCGGTCGCGCTCGAACAGCTTGACTTCCAGGTCTTCCTCCAGCCGCTTGATGGCAATGCTCAGGGGCGGCTGGGTCATGTGCAAACGCTCTGCCGCCTTGCGAAAGTTCAGCTCGGAGGCGAGCACGACAAATTGGCGCAGCTGTCGAAAATCCATAGGCTTTCAGGCGGGAGAGGCGTGAAGAGGCAATGCCGCAAATGGTGGCGGGAGCAGGTGCCCAGGGCCTGGCCCTGGGCCGGCCGGTATCACACCGCCATGGGCGCCGTGATGTGGGCGTGGTGCTGGTAGCCCTCCAGCGCAAAGTCCGAAGGCTCGACCTTTTCCAGCCACTCAGGCTCGTACTTGCCGGTGACGGCGTAGTCGGGAATGCGGTCCGACAAGATGAGCTTGGGCATCTCATAGGGCGTGCGCGTCAGCTGCTCCTGCAGCATGTCCACATGGTTTTCGTAGATGTGGGCGTCGCCTATGAAGTAGGTGAACCAGCGCGGCGTATAGCCCGTCAGCCGGCCCACCAGGTGCAGCAGGGCCGCGCCTTCGGCCAGGTTGAAAGGCGTGCCCAGGCCCACATCGTTGGAACGGATGTACAGGCACAGCGAGATTTCCTTCTTGCTGGGGTTGGCCAGAAACTGGTAGAGCAAATGGCAGGGGGGCAGGGCCATCTCGTCGAGCTGGGCCCAGTTCCAGCCGTGGAACAGAATGCGGCGGTTGCCCGGGTCTTTGATCAAGGTGTCCAGGCATTGGCGCAACTGGTCCACCGCCTTGTACAGCAGCACGCCCGAGGGCTGGCCGTCAGTGCCATCCACGGCGCCAATCTGCGCAAAACCGCGGCTGATGGCATCGGCAATCTGGGCCTGGCCCTTGGGCGCTTGCGGGTCGATCAGCTTGTAGGCCGGCCATTGGCGCCATTGCACGCCATAGACCGAGCCCAGATCGTCTTCCTGCAGTCGGTAGGGGTTGGCCAGCCACTGGGCGTTCTCGTTGGCGTTCTGGTCCCAGACCTTGCAGCCCAGGGCACGGAAATCGGCTGCGCTGCGGTAGGCACGCAAAAAGCCCGTCAGCTCGCCCACCACCGATTTGAAGGCCAGCTTCTTGGTGGTCACCGCAGGAAAACCCTGCTGCAGATCAAAGCGCAGCATGGCGCCCGGCAGGCTGAGGGTGCGGACGCCCGTGCGGTTGTCTTGCCAACTGCCGTTGTCAAAGATGTTCTGAACGAGGTCGAGGTACTGTTTCATGGGCCCAAGGTAACAAAGCTAGGGCGAAATCGTATCCCATGCCGCCCCACGCACTTCAGTGGCATGCCCGAAACCCTCGACCCGCACTGTCCCATTGCGGAGCGGCGCTATTTTTGTGCATGCGCCGGCGTAGAGATCGTGAACACGCTTCCAGGGCAAAGCAGGCGTTTGGCCTACAGGAAGAAGGCCGATAAAAACACCTTGAAATGCAGTGTCGAAGAGCTCCCGTTGCTATGCTTTCCTTTTTCCAAGGAGGTTATATGTTGCAGAGCAAGAATGCATGGGTAAAGCGTGGAACTTGGGCTGCCGTGGTATTGGCCGGCGGTCTACTGACAGCTTGCGACAAGGCACAGCCCCCTGCACCAGCCGCACCCGCTGCCGCGGCGGACGCAGCACCGGCTCCTGCGACCGAGCTTGCAGCAGTGGCCGCTGTATCGCTGGAGAATCTGCGTGCCCAGGTGGGTAAATATCCCAGCGATGCCGGCGCAGATTTTCTGCACCAAGGCCCGCTGTCACAGCGCCTGCAGGCTTTGATGGGGGCGGATTACCAAGTGCTGCTGACCAATCTGGGCACCTCGGGCCCGCTGACGCAGGAAGGCGATCTGCTGTTTGTCACCGGCAACAAGCCGCACGAAGGCGGCGACGAGCAAGCTGCCGTGGTGGTTGACCTGGCCCAGAACGCTGTGCGTGTGTGGCTGGCCCATGCCGGCCAGGAACAGGACAAGAGCGACCCCGCCACGGCCACCGTGGCCTGGCCCAGCGATGTGCAGGCCATGCAAAGCAACCACAAAGACATGAAGAAGTAAGCGCGCTGACGGTGTCTTTCTTGATGCTTGGCTCGCTGACCGTTTTGCGGCGGCCATACAGCGCTTGATGCTTTGTTGCTCGCCCTTGCCGTACCGCAGTACTGTCAGCGGGCGAGACGCCGCGCCTCAAGCGCTGCCTGACCGTTGTGGAGGGCGGTTCAGCGCCCACTGTGCTGCGTAGGTCAGGGGCCCCAGCACCCCGGCCACAGCAGAGTTGTTAGCTTGGCCCCGGTGCATACCCAGACCTCTTTCGCCAGGGGCCGCGAGCAAGGGCCTACGCCGGCCACACCGCCCCTATGCTTAGGCTGCCGTCCCCCTGCCCGCGAGCGCAGCGACGCGAGAGCGGGGGCGCCGGGCTACGGGGAAGCCGCGAAGCGGCACAGGGGGGTTATTTCAGAACACAACCCGGGTTCATCATCCCCAGCGGGTCCAGTGCGTTTTTGATGGCCCGCATCATGCCCAGGGCCACGGGTGACTGGTATTTCTCCAGCTTGTCTGCCTTGAGTGCGCCCACGCCATGCTCGGCCGAGAACGAACCGCCGAATTCGGCCACTGCCTCATACACCAGATGGTTGACCAGGGCCTCCTTGTCGCGCAAAAACGTTTTGCCGTCTTCGCCCTCGGGTACTTGCACGTTGTAGTGCAGATTGCCGTCGCCCAGGTGGCCGAAGTTGACCAGGCGCACGCCGGGAATTTCGCGCTGCAGCAGGGCGTCGGCATGTTCCACAAAGGCCGGAATGCGCGAGGCAGCAATCGAAATATCGTGCTTGATGTTCAGGCCTTCCTCGGCCTGGGCCAGCGGAATGCTTTCGCGGATATGCCAGAGATCGTGGGCCTGGGACAGGCTTTCGGCCACCACGGCATCCAGCACACAGCCGTCTTCAAATGCCAGCTCCAGCAAATGCTCGAAGCGCTCGCGGGCATGCTGCTCCGATTCGCTGTCGCTGTTTTCCAGCAGCACGCAGTAAGGCGCATCGGCGTTGTCGGTAAAAGGTACGCGCAGCTGCGGCATGTGTTTGACCACCAGGGAGAGCGCAAACTGGCCCATGACCTCAAAGCCCGTTAGGCCCGCTCCCAGATGCTGGTGGGCCAGGCCCAGCAGGCGCACGGCGGCTTCCATGCTGGGCACGGCGGCAAAGGCCGTGAGCTGGGCTGCAGGCTGGGGGAAGAGCTTCATGGTGGCCGCGGTGATGATGCCCAGCGTGCCCTCGCTGCCGATAAACAGATCGCGCAGGTCATAGCCGGTGTTGTCCTTGCGCAGGCCCTTGAGGCCGTCCCAGATGTCGCCCTGGGGTGTGACCACTTCCAGGCCCAGGCACAGCTCGCGGGTATTACCATAGCGCACCACCTGGGTGCCGCCGGCATTGGTGCCCAGATTGCCACCAATGGTGCAGCTGCCCTCGGCCGCCAGCGACAGCGGAAACAGCAGGCCGGCCTTGTCCGCCACGTCTTGCAGGTTTTGCAGAATGCAGCCGGCCTCCACCGTGAAGGTGAGGTTGTCGCGGTCCATATGGCGCACCTGGTTCAGGCGCGTCAGGCTGAGCACGACCTGCCGGCCGCTGTCGTCGGGCGTGGAGCCTACGGAAAGGCCGGTGTTGCCACCCTGGGGCACGATGGACACTTTGGCCGCCGCGCAGGCCTTGACCACGGCGGCCACCTCGGCCGTAGTGGCAGGGCGCACCACGGCCAGGGACTTGCCGTGCACGCGATTGCGCCAGTCCTGTTCATAGGCGCTCAGGTCGCCCTCGGTCAGCACATGGGCGGCGCCAACGGTGGCGCGCAGGGTATCGAGCAGGGCAGAGGAAGTCATGGCAAAAGTCGGTGGGAGAGGGGAAAACGGTGTGCATCCTAAGCCCACAGCCGCTAGGGCTGCGGAAGACGCAAACCAAACCGCAAGCGTAGGCCATGGCAGACTGCGGGACAATCGAAATAAATTGCTTAGTTATGCCGGTTTTTCCGAACAATCTCAGCCTGCGCCAGCTGCGCGCCTTTGACGAGGTGGCACGCCAGGGCGCGTTTGCCCCGGCGGCGCGCGAGCTGTGTATCACGCAGTCGGCCCTGTCCGAGTCCATACGCCAGTTGGAAGAAGCACTGGGCATGCGCCTGTTTGACCGCACCACGCGCACCGTGGGGCTGACGGCGGCCGGTCAGGCCTTTTTGCAGGATGTGCGCCAGGCCTTTGAGGTGCTGGAGCAGGGCGTGCAGCAGTTGGGTGACCTGGCAGCGCTGCGCCGTGGCCGGGTGCGGATTGCGGCCGCCCCTTCGGTGCTGGCCGTGCTGCTGTTGCCGACACTGCCCCAGCTGCGGGCCCAGCACCCCGGCATTGAGGTGGAACTGGTGGAAGACAGCGCCGAAGGCATTGCCCAGCGCGTGCAGGCCGGCCTGGTGGACTTTGGCATTGGCGCGGCCCACCCCGCGGGCGGCGATTTGCAGACCCAGCCCCTGGTCAGCGACGCCATAGGCCTGGTGGCGCGGGCCGACGAGCCGCTGCTGCAGGTCGCACAACTGGTGGCGGCCGATTTGGCCCATCTGCCCTTTGTGGGCTTGACCACGGACACCGCCATCAGCCAGTTGCTGGCCACGGCACCCGGCATGCCGGCGAATGTGCTGCAAACCCCGCTGCGTGTGTCCAATCCGGCCCTGCTGTTTGATGCCGTGCGCCTGGGCCTGGGCGTGAGCCTGGTGCCTGCGCTCACTGCCATGCACCCGTCGCGGGGCGATCTGGGCTTTCGCGTGCTGCAGGCGCCGCGCATTCTGCGCCGCACCTTGCTGATCCAGCGTCCGCGCCGCGCGCTGTCACCGGCTGCGCAACTGCTGTTTGATGCGCTGGCCGCGCAGGTGCAGCAGCTGGCAAGTTATGAAGGCATGGAGCTGGGCTGAGCCTTGAAGTGGCGCTATGTTTGACGGTGTCGGCAAGAGTGGGCTTGCGCGGTGTAGAGGGCTCTCACCCCACACCACAACGGCCAGACGGCGCTTCAGGCGCGGCGCGCGCCCGCAGAACAGTGCTTTTGCACGGCAAGGGCGCGCAACAAAGCATCAAGCGCCGTATGGCCGTCTCGCAAACCGGCGCCTACAAAGCCGCAAGGCTTTGAATGCTTAAGCGGTTGCTGTTGTTGCCGCTTTGGCCGCGCGCTGGCGCAGTCGTACATGGGCGGCACAGGCCACAAACAGCACCAGGCACAGCGCGATTTCCACCAGGGCCAGCAGATTGCTGGGAGCCTTGTCGCTCCAGGCGCGCACCACGCCTTCGGTGAAGTACAGCCAGATCACCAGGCTGACCCAGCGGTAGGTGTACATGCGGCGCTTGAGCAGGCCGGCCAGCGGCAGGCACAGCGGCAAGGCCTTGAGCACCAGCCAGGAGCCGCCGGGGCGCAGCGGCGCCAGCCACAGCTCCCAGGCCAGGCTCAGCACAATCAGGGCCAGCACGCTGCCCACGGCCAGCCACCGGGTGACTGCCACGGGACCATCGGGTTGTTGTTGGGGGAAGGACTGCATGGGGCTGGCATCATATAGGCCATGCCCTTGACCCTTCACCGTGCTCGCATGCGTCTGCGCCATTTGCGCGAAACGCTCAAAGTCTTTCCCTGGCGCAACACGCTCGCCACGCTGCAACGCCGCTTCGCCCAGGACAACCTGGGCCTGACGGCCAGCAGCCTCACTTTCACCACGCTGCTGGCGCTGGTGCCCTTCTTCACCGTGCTGCTGTCGGTGTTCACCGCCTTTCCCAGTTTTGCGCGGCTGGAGAACACGTTGCAGAGCTGGTTGGTGGAGAACCTCATCCCCGGCGAAATCGCGGCCCAGGTCATGGGCTATCTGATGCAGTTCGCCTCCAAGGCCAGCCAGCTGGGCGTGGTGGGCCTGGGCTTTTTGGTGGTGACGGTGATCAGCCTGATCCTCACCATGGACCGCACGCTGAATAACATCTGGCGCGTGCAGCGCCTGCGCCCGCTGGGCCAGCGCCTGCTGGTGTATTGGGCGGTGCTGACGCTGGGGCCGCTGCTGATGGGGGTGAGCATTGCCACCACCTCGTACGTGCTGTCGGCCTCCAAGGGCTTGGTGGCAGCGCTGCCCGAGCCCGTGCAATGGGCTTTTAACTCGGTGGAATTCCTGCTGCTGTCCACCGCCATGGCCGCGCTCTACCACTATGTGCCCAACACGCCGGTGCGCTGGCCCCATGCCTGGGCCGGTGGCCTGTTTGTGGCTCTGGGCATGGCCTTGTCCAAAAAAGTGCTGGGCCTGTATCTGGTGGCAGTGCCCACTTATTCGGTGATTTACGGCACGTTTGCCACGCTGCCGATTTTGCTGATCTGGATTTATGTCTGCTGGGTGATCTTCTTGCTGGGCGCCGTGGTCGCGGCCTATCTGCCCAGCTTGCTCACCGGCATGGGGCGCAAGGCCGATGACCAGGGCTGGAATTTCGAGCTGGCGCTGGAAATCATCGCCGCCCTCGAGCCGTTGCGCGGCCAGCTCCAGCGCGGCATGCCCTGCCAGGCACTGGCCAAGCGGCTGCGGGTGGACCGCTTGCAGCTGGAGCCGGCCCTGGCCGCGCTCACCACCATGCGCTGGGTGGGTGCCATGCCCGATGGCGGCACCGCCTATCTGGAAGAAGGCGAGCCGCGCTATGTGCTGCTGGCCGACCCCGACACCACCTTGCTGGAGCCGCTGCTGGAGCAACTGCTGCTGGTGCGCAGCGACAGCACCGCCCCACTATGGACTGGCGCCGGCTGGGACAGCGCCCTGCTGCGTGCCGCCCTGCCCAAAATCCCCAGCAACCTGCCCGGCGACGAAGTGGGCACACCCGCCCCCAGCGCGTAAGAGGCCTCAGCGCGCTCAGCAAAAAGTGAGCGTGCTGTGCAGGTGGAGAAAGCATCTCAGGCCATTCATGGCCTGAGATGCGCGGTTGATGGGCATCAGGTGCTCATCTTTTTTTGAATGCCGCACCCCATAACGTAGCGCGCGAGCCTATGAAACTGGCGCCGCCCCGCTGCTTGTGTGTGAGATGGATGGCTTGCCGTGCCCACGGGGATGGCCGGCATATCGCCTGCGACCAAAGTAAGCTCAGGGAGCATAAAACTGGCATGTCCTACGCCAGGGCACCGTGCAAGGGCCGCCCCGCAGCACCGGTGCCGTCCCCCTCCAGCGCGTAGCGCCAGAGAGGGGGAAGACGCGCAGCGGCTCAGGGGGAGTCAAAACCCAACTTTTCCCCGCCACATATCCGCATACATGCGCCAGTCCCCCATAAAGCTGTAGAGCGGGCGCTTGAAGCTGGCGGGGCGGTTGTGCTCAAAGCCGAAGTGGCCTATCCAGGCGCAGCCATAGCCCAGCACCAGGCCCAGCAGCACCAACCAGGGCTGGCGCCACCACAGGGCGGCGGCCAGGCACAGCAGGCCCAGGCTGGAGCCCAGAAAATGCAGGCGCCGGCAACTGCTGTTGCTGTGCTCGCTCAGGTAGAAGGGGTAGAACTCGGCAAAGCTGCGCAAGCTGCGTGGATCGATCGCTTCTGTCACGCCGGGGACGGCGGTATGGGGGTGTGAGGATGCATCGGACATGGCATGGCTCCTGGCAAGGCTATGCTGGTGAAAACGGGGGCGGCCTTGGGCCGCCCCCGCACTTTTTATACGGCGGACCATGGGGCAGCACCAGCGGGGCAATGCCTAGGGGCGTCGTGATGGCTTCTGTCTTTTCCGTCTTATGACCGAGAACGTTCACACCTTTCGCATTCCCACGGCCCAGGGGCAGTTGCAGGCGCAGCGTTGGCTGCCGATCCAGACCGCTGCTTTGGATCGTGCACCCGTGGTGTTGCTGCACGACTCACTGGGTTCGGTGGCGCTGTGGCGTGACTTTCCAGCACAATTGGCCGAGGCCACGCAGCGCACGGTGGTGGCTTACGACCGGCTGGGCTTTGGCCTGTCCGATGCCGCGCCCGGCCCCTTGGCTCCCGATTTCGTGGCCCGTGAGGCCGAGACTTTTGCGCAGGTCTGTCAGGGCATGGGCATGGAGCGCTTTGTGGCCCTGGGCCACAGCGTGGGCGGTGGCATGGCGGCCCATGTGGCCGCAGCCTATCCGCAGCAATGTGCGGCCTTGGTGACCGCGTCAGCCCAGACCTTTGTCGAAGAGCGCACCTTGGAGGGTATTCGCGTGGCACGCGAGCAGTTTGCCCAGCCCGGCCAGTTGGAGCGCCTGGCCAGATACCACGGCGACAAGGCGGCCTGGGTGCTGTCGGCCTGGGTGGACTCCTGGTTGTCGCCGGCCTTTGCCGACTACAGCCTGGAGGCCGCGCTGCGCCAGGTGCGCTGCCCGGTGCTGGCCATCCATGGCGAGCAGGACGAATACGGCTCGCTGGCCCACCCCCGCAATATCGCGGCCTGGGTGCCCGGGCCGGTGGAGCAGGAGATTGTGGCCGGTGGCGGCCATGTGCCCCACCGCGAGCAGCCTGAGCGCATGGTGGCGCGCATTGCGCAGTTTCTGCAGGCCGTGGAGTGAGTGCTTTTAGTCTGTTATAGGCCGCTCTGGGCTTGGCGCTCCCGCACAAAATCCACCAGGTCGGCCGGGTAGTGAGGGCTGGCACGCAGTGCCGCATCGTCCCAGCCGTAAAGAGCGGACAGCGCCGCCACTTCCAGTGCCCAGTACCAGGTGCCCAGCCAGGGTCCGCCTTTTTTCTGCTGCTTGGGCGAGAGACGGTGAAAGTCGCTGTACTGGCTTTGCACATAGCCCACCAAAGGGTCGGGCAGGGCGTCGCCCAACTGGTCGAAAAACGCAGCCAGTGCGCCATAGGGGCGGCGGTGAAATAAATCGTCGCTGGCCTGCTCCAGCTCCAATGCCGCGGCACTGAGATAGTCGAGTAGGCGGTCGGTGTCCAAGCCCAGCGTGTGTTCCACCAGGGCGGCAATGGCCTCGGGCGCATCCAGCAGCACGGCCAGGCTGGTCAGCAACACGGCATAGCGGTAGTCGGACGTGCGCGTGGCAATGGGAGCGGGCACGCCATAGGGCGCAGCTGTGGCCTGGGCCATGCTTTGGCGGGCATGCTCGGCCACGCTGGCCGCATCGCGCCACAGCGCTGCCGTGCCCAGATAGAGCGGGCGCAGCGTGGCGGCGGGCAGGCCCAGGTCGATGCCGTAGACCAGCAAGTGGCAGGCCTCTTGCCCGGCGGCCTGCCATTGCCAGTAGTTCTCCAGCGCGGCATGGGCCTGCAGCTGCAGAGGCGCCTGATAGCCGGGGCTGGCGGCAAAGCGCCG
Organism: Acidovorax sp.; assembly: GCA_031277855.1. Taxonomy (GTDB): domain Bacteria; phylum Pseudomonadota; class Gammaproteobacteria; order Burkholderiales; family Burkholderiaceae_C; genus Comamonas. The sequence goes on from JAITLO010000018.1 coordinate 48,090, forward strand.
CAAGGTGGCAAGGGCTGCTTTCCAATCGGATTTTTTGTCGGCCAGGTTCAAGGTGCGGCGTGGCTGCAGGCCGGTGAGCCGGATGGCCGTGGCGTGCTGGACGATGTCAGCAAGTGGGTTGGAGCAAGAGAGGCCGGTGTGCATGGGCGATGGGAAAGCATCTGAACACGCCATTATCAGAGGCTGTGGGCGTCGCTCTTACACTGCGCAGCATGACTTCCAAAATCGCGGCCCTGCTGTTTTTTCTGCTGTCGGCCTTGCAGGCCCAGGCCTTGGGCCGTGTGGTGGGCTATGAAGAGATCTGGGACTACCACCCGGCCAGCATCCGCCAGATCATGAGCTGCGGCAGCTGGAGCAAGGGGGAGGGGCATGGCGAGTTCCGCGTCATACAAGCCCAGCTCTATGGCCAGGACATGCTGTTTGTGGACTGGGTGCGCAGCGAAGACCATGGCGCGCACTGGGCCGTGGAGCAAGGCCTGAGCATTGCCGAATTCAACAACGACCATGCCGAGATCAGCCTGCGTGGACTGCGCTGCATCCCCGCCGGCGAAGGCCGCGTGCGCGTGCTGGGCGAGGCCGAAAACGGCCATGACGAGCAGCGCTTTCGTTTTGAGCTGCTGGTGAACGCCAAAACCGGCCGCTATACGCTCAAGCAAAACCTGCCGCGCAAGCCTTGATCCTGCGTTGGACCAGGTGGTTGTTTTTTGACTTTCGCGGGCATGACTGTGTACAAAACTGGCACGCCCTCAGGCCAGGGACAGCGAGCAAGGGCCTACGCCGGCCGCGCCGCCCCTTACGCTCCGCTGTCGTCCCCCTGCCCGCAACGCGTAGCGGTGCGAGAGCGGGGGGGAAGGCACGCAGTGCCTCAGGGGGGTGTCAGAAACCCATAAATCGCAAACAGCGTCGCGTCCGGCGACTCCGTCATCTGGTTGTGGCCATTGGGAATCATCTGCACCTTGGGCTGTTTGCCCGCGGCTTTGGCGGCATCAATCAAGCCCCTGGCCGCCTTGGGCGGTGTCATCTGGTCTTGCTCGCCCAGCACAAACAATACCGGGCAGGTGAGGGCCGCCATGGCGGCTTCGCCGCCGGCATAGCTGTCGCAGGCCAGAAAGCCGGTGTGCAGCAGATTGACGTCGCGGTTGCTGGCCAGCACGCGGCGGCCCAGGGCCATGCCGGCGCCAAACACCCAGCTGCCCGCGCCATTGGGCGGTGACAGCGTGGCGCGTGAGAAGGTGTTGACCATGGCAATGGCTTTTTCCGGCTGGTTCAGCGCGGCATCCAGCATGGCGGGCGCCACCTTCATGGGGAAGGCTGTGCCCACCAGCACCAAATGGCTGATGCGCTCCTTCAGATGCGCGGCTGCCTCCATGGCAATCAGGCTGCCCCAGCTGTGGCCTATCAGCGCAGCCTGGGCGAGGCCTGCAGCATCCATCAACTGGGCGATAAAGGCTGCTGCTTCTTCCACCGACTTGGGCGCGGCCCCGCCGCTTTTGCAATGACCGGGCAAGTCCACGGCCAGCACATTCCAGCCATGGTTGGCCAGATAGCGGCTTTGCAGGGCCCAGACGCTGTGGTCGCACAGCACGCCGTGGATGAAGATGGCCGTGGGTTTAGTGGCGTCAAAGGCCTTGCCGCCGGTGTAAGCGTAGATGTCTGCGCCTTGAACTTGGATTTTCATATCTGTCTCCGAATTGGTGTGTGGCTCAGTGGTCTGCAATCAGCCGCTTGCCCAGCGCTACGGTGTGGTCGTCGGTGTAGCCCAGGCAGGCGTAGAAGGCGATGACGGCTTCGTTGCCGGCGCGGATTTGCAGGCTCAGCTTGGGGCAGCCGCGTGCGGTCAGTAGCGCCTCGGCTTCCTGCATCAGGCGGCTGGCGTGGCCTTGGCGCTGGTGGTCTGGGTGTACAGCCAGGTAGTTGATCCAACCCCGGTGGCCGTCATAGCCCACCATGATGCTGGCCATCAGCGTGCCTCCGTCGTCCGTGCCCACCAGGAACAGCTCCGGTGTGACGCTGAGCTTGCGCTCTATGTCTTTGTAGGGATTGTTCCAGGGGCGGACCAGCGCACAGTCACGCCAGAGCTGGACGACGGCTTCCGTATCTGTGAGGGCAAACGAGCGGATATTCATGGCGTCTGGCCCAGTCCTTCGCCAAATGCTTGCAGCCACCGCGTAGCGGCTTCTCGGACCGCGTCATGCGGGTCGTGGAGCGCGGCATGCTGGACATCGTCTTGATAGGCACAACCAGTTTTTTTCCAGTCGTGTAGCGAGAGCATGGATTGAAAGCGCACGTTGTGATCGACATCGTGTCTGACGGCGTGTGCGAGCGCGGCGGTCAGGCGCTTGCCTGCATGCGCCCCCAAGCCGCGCTCTCCCATGATGGCGGCCGCATGGGTGCGCACTAAGGCGTGGGGTGAGTGCAGGCCGCGCAAGGCGTTGTCGATATCGCTGTTGCGCAAAATGCAGTAGCCACAGCCGGGGGAAAGCTCGTCCTCCAGTGCCTTCTGAAGGGCGCCATGTTGTAGCGCTTGCTCCAGCGGGCCATAGTCCAGCGCCAGCGGCGTTGTATGGGGCTTGCTGTTCCAGGAGTGATAGAGGTGGGCAATGCCTGTGGCAACCCGCTCGGGTGTGAGCCCGCTGGGGCTGGTCAGCTGCCCCAGCAGCCAGCTGCTGTCGCCCAGGGCCGCCAAGGCTCTGGCGCACCAGCTGCGGCCGGCTTCTTCCAGATGGTTTTTCACCGGTTTGAGCACCTGGGTGCGCAGTGCCTGGATCACGTCGCCGTCCACATAGGCTATCTGGGCCAGCATCATGGCCGCACGCCATTGCTGATTAGGCTGTTCCAACAGGGGCAGCAGAGCGTGGCTGACGGCCGCGCCATCCAAACCATGCAGTGCGTCCTGAGCTTCTTCGCGCAAGCTGGTGGCGCGCTCGCGGCTCAGGCCCAGGCTTTCTTGTGGCAGACCCTGGAGGCAGGCCAGGTGGTAGCGCAGCTGCATATCGGCCGGCATGGCGGCCACGCGGCGGCGCTCCAAGGCCTCGGCATCATGGGCGGTGAACAGATGTACAAACCGCGTAGTGCCAAGGCATTGGCGCGCAATGTCCACACCTTCTGCATCGTCTTGCAAGCTCAGCCAGACGATGAAGTCGGTGGTGAGCTGCGCGTGCCATTCGGACTGCTTGGCCGCCTTCATCAAAGCCTTGCTGATTTTGACCAGCAGTTTGAGCAGCTTGGCCTCAGTGCGCTTCCAATGGGCTTCGCTGCCGCGCGTGGCTTCTGCAATCAGCATGTGCTCTGCTGCCGTGACCTCCGGGCTGCGCTGGTCTTCACCCAGAAAAGCCCAGCCCCAGTCAGGTGGATTCCAGCGGAGATGACCTAGATGATCGGGTCTGTCTCCCTCATCGGTTGCGAGCTCGGCATAGGCTTCTTCGCTGTTGGCGGCGAGCACCGGCAGATAGATGGGGCCGTCGAGCTCGCGGTACATCTCCGTCAGAGCAAAGGCGTAGACATGCTGGTCCGGATGGGCTTTCAAAAACGCCTGGGCATCATTCCAATAGGCTTGGAACAAGGTCTGCTCCAGGCGCTTCCAGTCCAAGTCTGTGGGCATTAATGCACTGTCTGGCATGGCAGCTTGTGGTGTCGCAGAACCCGATGCGCTCACGCGGCCTTCTCCGCCGCCTTGAGTGCGCGTTTCAGGTCGTCGATGAGGTCATCGGCATCTTCCAGGCCAATGGACAGGCGAATCGTGCCCTGGCTGATGCCGGCCTGCGACAGGGCCTCGTCGCTCATGCGGAAGTGGGTGGTGCTGGCCGGGTGAATCACCAGGGAGCGGCAGTCGCCCACATTGGCCAGGTGGCTGAAGACCTTCAGCGTTTCGATGAACTTCTTGCCTTGGTTGCGGTTGCCGGCAATGTCAAAACTGAACACTGAACCCGCGCCACGGGGCAGCAGTTTTTTCGCCAGGGCATACGAGGAATGCGTCTCCAGCATGGGGTGGCCCACACGGCTTACCAGCGGGTGGCTGGCCAGGAACTGCACCACCTTCTCGGTGTTTTTCATATGGCGTTCCATGCGCAGCGGCAGCGTCTCAATGCCTTGCAGAATCAGCCATGCGCTGTGCGGGCTCATGCAGGCGCCAAAGTCGCGCAGGCCTTCGCGGCGGGCGCGCAGCAAAAAAGCGCCGGTAGTGCTCTCTTCGCTGAACACCATGTTGTGGAAGCCGTCGTAGGGCTCGGTCAGCTCGGGAAATTTGCCGGACTTTTCCCAGTCGAAGCTGCCGCCGTCGACCACGATGCCGCCAATCACCGTGCCGTGGCCCGAGAGGAATTTGGTGGCGGAGTGGTAGACGATGTCGGCGCCATGCGCAAAGGGCTTGATCAGCCAGGGCGAGGTGAGGGTGGAGTCCACCAGCAGCGGCACACCGGCTTCGTGGGCTATTGAAGAGACGGTGGGAATATCCAGCACGTCCAGGCCGGGGTTGCCCACGGTCTCGCCAAAGAACAACTTGGTGTTGGGGCGCACGGCGGCGCGCCAGCCATCGACATCGCCAGGCTTCACAAACGTGGTCTCGATGCCAAAGCGCCGCATGGTGTAGTGCAGCAGGTTTTGCGAGCCGCCATAGAGCGCGGTGCTGGCCACGATGTGGCTGCCCGCACCCATCAGCGTGGCAATCGACAGGTGCAGCGCGGCCTGGCCGCTGGCCACGGCAATCGCGCCTACGCCGCCTTCCAGTGCGGAGATGCGCTGCTCCAGCACGGCATTGGTGGGGTTGGAGATGCGGCTGTAGACATGGCCGGGGCGTTCCAGATTGAACAGGCTGGCCGCGTGGTCGCTGGATTCGAAGACGAAGGACGTCGTCAAATGGATGGGCACGGCGCGGGCGCCGGTGGCGGGGTCGGGCTGGGCGCCTGCGTGCAGGCTCAGGGTGTCAAAGCCGGGATCGGCGTAACCGGGCATCTTGTGGTCTCCGAAAGTTCTCGTCAAAAGCGGGCCGGGGGCGGCCTTCGGGCGTGCGCTGCAAAAGCCGGAGCATGCGAGCACGGCGCGGAGGGCGATGCTGACATGGTTTGTGTCAAAAAGCACGCGCTTCAGTGACGTCGGCGGTACACCGTGACAGGAATCGACAGCCCATGCCCTGCTATATTTGGCTGTAAGGCCCGCAGGCGGGCCACAGGCATTGGCAAGAACCACCGGAGACACCCGACATGAAAGTGAGCGACATACTGCGCGTCAAGGGCAGCACCTTGTATGCAGTGACCCCCAATGAGCCCCTGGCCCGTGCAGTGGACATCATGGCCGACAAGGACATCGGCTCGCTGGTGGTGATGGAGCACGACGAGGTGGTGGGCATGCTGACCTTCCGCGAGGTGATACAGGCCGTGGTCAAGAACGGGGGCAGCGTGGGCACGCTGCAGGTGCGCAGCGCCATGGATGACGCACCGCTGACCTGCACGCTGGAAACCGAGATGGACGAGGTGCGCCGCATGATGCTGGAGCGCCATGCCCGCTATATGCCCGTCATCGAAATGGGCCAGGTCAAGGGCGTGATCAGCTTTTACGACGTGGCCAAGGCCGTGGTGGACAGTCAGAATTTCGAGAACCGCATGCTCAAGGCCTATATCCGCGACTGGCCGGACCGCGAAAGCGAGAGTGAACAGGCCTCAGGCCAGGCATGAAAAAACCTCCTTCGGGAGGTTTTTTCATGCCCCGTGCAGCGCAGCGCGTCATGCACAAAGCGGACACACCCATGTGGTGTGCGCTTTAGAACACGTTCTTATGCCGGCGTCAGCTGGTATGCAAGGCATTCACCTGACTGGAGGGCTGGCGCGCGCGGTGGCTGTGTATCCAACCCGGCAGGTCTTGAGGGGGCAGGGGGCGACAGAACAGATAGCCTTGCAGCACCGGGCAGTCTTGCTGCTGCAGCCATTGGCGCTGCTCGGCGGTTTCGACCCCTTCGGCCACCACGGTCATATGCAGGCTGCGCGCAATGCTGAGTACGGAGCGGATCAGGGCCTCGGCGGCCACGCTGTTGCCCAGGTCTTGCACAAAGCTTTTGTCCAGCTTGATTTCGGAAATCGGCAGCCGGTGCAAATAGCTCAGGCTGGAATAGCCGGTGCCAAAGTCATCCAATGACAGCTGCAGACCCTGGCTGTGCAAGGCATGCAGATTGGCCAGCGTGGCGGGGCTGGCGTTGAGCATCACGCTTTCGGTGATTTCCAGCACCAGATCCTTGGCGACCAGGCCATGGCGCTGCAAGGTGTTGGCCACCGACTGGGCAAACCCAGGGTCGTGGAAATTCTTGGTGGACAGATTGACGGCCACTTGCGGTACCTGCACTTGCTGGCTGCGCCACAGCGCCAGCTGTTGGCAGGCAGTTTCCAGCAACCACAGGGTGAAGTCCTGGATCATGCCTGCGTCTTCGGCCACGGCAATAAAGCGCATGGGCGAGACATAACCCCAATCCGGATGCTGCCAGCGCGCAAGCGCTTCCACGCCGTGCAATTGCTCGGGGGCATGGCTGAGCACCTGGGGCTGGTAGTGCAGCTGTAGCTCGCCGTTGTGCAGGGCCTCGCGCAGCGCGTGTTCCATGGCCACACGGTCCTGGGCGAACTGGTTGATCTCGGGGGAAAAACGCTGCCAGCGCTGACGGCCATGCTGCTTGGCCACATACATGGCCTGGTCGGCATGGCGCAGCAAGGTGTTGATGTCGGTACCGTCTTCAGGGTAGGTGCAGACGCCCACGCTAGCGTGCGGAATATTGACGGCATCACCAATGATGAAGGGTTCTGCAATGCGGTCGAGCAGGCGCTGGGCCACGGCTTCTGCCTCGGCCGCCGTGCATTGGGGCAGCAGCAGGGCGAATTCGTCGCTGGACAGCCGGCCCAGCACATCGCCGGGGCGGGCCGCAGCGCGTATGCGCTGGGCGACTTCGCAGAGCAGGGCATCGCCTGCGGCATGGCCCTGGCTGTCGTTAACCAGCTTGAAACGGTCCAGGTCCACAAACAGCAGGGCGCCGCTGCGGCCTTGGGCCGCATGCAGGGCATCGGTGGCGCTGCGGTGGAACATGCTGCGGTTGGGCAACTGGGTCAGTGCATCGTAATAGGCCAGCTGGTGTATGCGAGCCCGTGAATGCTCGCGTTCCATGGCCACGGTGCACAGGTGTATGCAGGTCTGGGCCATGCGCAGGTGCTGGGTGTTGGGGCCGCGCGGCTCGCGAAAGTACAGGGCCAGCACGCCGGTGACCTGGCGCTCTCGATTGAAGATGGGCGCTGCCCAGCAGGCTTTCAGCCCTGCTTGCAGCAGGCATTGGTTCAGGCTTTGCAGATGGGGGGCACTGTGCTGCAGATCGTCTTCGGCCGAAGCTCGGGCCAGAAAGGCGGCCGTGCCGCAGGCACCCATATCCGGGCCTATGGGCAGATTGTCCAGTCGCTCCAGCGCCTCGGGTGTCAGGCTGGGGCAGGCCAGCGGGTGGAGATGGCCTTGCTCGTCCACCTGCAGCACGCCCATGGTCAGCTCGGGGGCGATGCGCTCGATTTCCTCACACAGGCGGTGCAGCAGCTGGTTGAGTGGGCGCTCCTGGGCCACGTCTTCCAGTGCCTGTTTTTGCAAAGCATGCAGGCGCTCGGAGAAGGTGATGTCGGTCAGCACCATCACTTCACCTTCATCAGGCATGCGGTTGATGATGGCGGCCACCCACAGCTGGTGTCCGTCGCGGTGGCGTAGCTGTATGTCGCCGGCAAAGCGACCGTGGCGTGTGAGTGCCTGCTGGATATGCGGTGGGAGGAGGCCGTCCTGCGCCTCTCCCAGCAGCAGTTGCAGCGGGCGCTGGCCCAGCACGGTTTGGCGGGACCAACCGAAGAGGCGTTCAAAACCGGCGTTGACTTGGCTGGTGCGGCATTGGGTGTCGGTGACTATCCATGCTGCATCGCTGCTGTCCAGGGCTTGGTGCAGAGCGCGGCCGTCTCGAGGCGCTGGGTGAGAGGTCATGCGGGCAGTGAATGGCAACAGAGAGTTTCAAATCCTAACCATGTTCTGCACCGCTGCGCGGTACATCGGGCGGAAGGGCATAATTGCGGCCTATGAGCGGCAATACCTTCGGCACAGTTTTTACGGTTACCAATTTCGGTGAATCCCACGGTCCGGCCATTGGCTGTGTAATTGACGGCTGCCCTCCGGGCATGGAATTGACGGAGGTGGACATTCAGCGTGACCTGGACCGCCGCCGCCCTGGCACCAGCAAGTTTGTGACCCAGCGCAACGAGCCCGATGCGGTGGAAATTCTCTCCGGTGTGTACGAAGGCAAGACCACGGGCACGCCGATTGCGCTGCTGATTCGCAATACCGACCAACGCAGCAAAGATTACTCCAACATTGCCCAGAGCTTTAGACCCGGCCATGCGGACTATGCCTATTTTCAAAAATACGGCATTCGCGATCCGCGTGGTGGGGGGCGCTCCTCGGCGCGGCTGACCGCGCCCACGGTGGCGGCAGGCGCAGTGGCCAAAAAGTGGCTGAAGGAAAAGTTCGGTACCGAATTTCGTGCCTGCATGAGCCAGGTCGGCGAGCTGGAGATCCCATTCGAGAGCTGGGAGCATGTGCCCCACAACCCCTTCTTTGCCCCCGTGGCGGATGTGAGCCGCTACGAGGAGTACATGGAGCAGCTGCGCAAGTCCGGTGACTCCTGCGGCGCTGCGCTGCGTATCCAGGCCAGCGGCATGCCTGTGGGTCTGGGGCAGCCCTTGTATGACCGCCTGGACGCCGACATCGCCTACGCCATGATGGGCCTGAACGCCGTCAAGGCCGTGGAGGTTGGCGCGGGCTGGGACAGCGTGGCCCAGCGCGGCACCACCCATGGCGACTCGCTCAGCCCCGAGGGGTTTCGCAGCAACAACGCCGGCGGCATTGTGGGCGGCATCAGTACCGGCCAGGACCTGGAGGTGCGCATTGCCGTCAAGCCCACCAGCTCCATCATCACGCCGCGTGAGTCCATCGATGTGCACGGCCAGAGCACGGAAGTCATCACCAAGGGCCGTCACGACCCTTGCGTGGGCATTCGCGCTGCACCCATTGCCGAAGCCTTGCTGGCCCTGGTGGTCATGGACCATGCCTTGCGCCACCGTGCGCAATGCGGTGATGTGAATTCGGGCCTGGCACCCATTCCCGCATCCGCTGTGTAAGCAAGCCAAACCACTGCACTGCAGCAATTCATCGCTTCAACGCCCCACAGGCACAGGCCTTTGGGGCGTTGTGCTGTGTGGCGCCAGGGTTCTTCAAGCGGTCTGCAACTGGGCCTGCAGCGCAGCTGTTTCTGCAAGCTGCAAGGTCTTCCAGGCATCAAAGCCGCCTTGCAAATGGCAGGCATGGGCAAAGCCCAGGCGCCGCAAACGCTGGGCTGCGCGGGCGGCTGTGGCGTCGTGCGGGCAGGCGCACAGGGTGATGATGTGGGTGTCGCGCGGCCAGGGGCGCACCAGGCGGGGGAGCTGGGCCAGGCTCACGGCCTGGGCGTTGGCAATGGCGCCCAACTCGGCAATCAACGCCGGGCCGCGCAGGTCCAGCAGGCGCGGAGGCTGCTCCCAGCTCTGGGCCTGCAGCCATTGCGCAGCGGTGACCGAGGGCATGGCTGCCAGTCGCAAAAACAGCTGGCGGCGCCAGAGCTTGCTGCCCAGCCACAGTGCCAGCAGCAGGGCTGCGGTCATGGCCAGGAGCGGGCCATGGGTTTGCAGCAGGGCCAAGGCCCGGTCCACCTGGTGGCGCAGCAACCAGCCCGTGCTCAGGGCCAGGCCGGCCCACAATGCGGCGCCACTGGCAGCCGCCAGCGTGAAGCGGGGCACCGGCATGCGCAGCACGCCGGCCAGCGGTGCGGCCACGGCCGAAAAACCAGGGATGAATTTGGCCAGCAGCAGCGACCAGGCGCCCCAGCGACCAAAGCGGTCGGCGGTCTGGCTGATGCAGCTGCCGGGGTTGATGGAGAGCTTGCACATCCAGGCCAGTACACGCGTGCCAAAGCGCCGTCCCACCAAATACCAAGCTCTGTCGGCCAGCATGGCTGCACACACGGCCAGTGCCAGCAATGCGGCCAGGCGCGGCAGACTGGCCGCGAGGCTGCCGGCCAGCAGCAGCGTGGGCAGCACCGGCAGCGGCAGGCCCAGTTGCTGCAGCAGCACATTGGCAAACACCACGCCAGGGGCGTAGAGGGTGAGGGCGGTTTTGAGGGAGGTGCTGTCGATGTCCATGGTGCAGGCCGCCATGCTACGTGCCGACGCCCGGGTTGCCTAGGTGTAGCGGTGGGTGACAGTGTCCCAGCAGCGGAACAGCAGGTCGCTGCCGCGCAGCAAAATACAGAGCAGTCTGTGCTGATGCAGCCTCAGATGCAGGGTGATAACTATGGGAGATGCAGATGGCGAAAGCACCATGTGCTCTCTTTTTGATGGAGGCGTCCGCGCCGGGCAGAGAACGCGGGCCGTAGTGCTTAGTTGCGCACCTCGTCCACCAGGTGCTTGAAGTCTTCGATGTCTTCAAAGCTGCGGTAGACGCTGGCAAAGCGGATGTAGGCCACCTTGTCCAGTTTTTTCAATTCATTCATCACCAGCTCGCCAATGCGGCTGGAGGGCAGCTCGCGCACGCCAGAGGTCAGCAACTGTTCTTCGATGCGCTCCATGGCCGCATCGACCTGACCAGCCGGCACCGGGCGCTTGCGCAGCGCCAGGCGGAAGGAACCTTGCAGCTTGCTGCGGTCGTAATCGATGCGGCGGCCGTCTTTTTTCACCACGGCGGGAAAACTCACGTCAGCCCGCTCGTAGGTGGTAAAGCGTTTGCTGCAATCGCCGCACTGGCGCCGCCGCCGGATGAAGCTGCCATCCTCGGCCACGCGGGTCTCCACAACCTGGGTATCCGGGTGGCTGCAAAAAGGGCACTTCATCGGCGGGGCGTCTGCGAGGCTTTACTTGCTGTAGACCGGGAACTTGGCGGTCAGCTCGGCCACCTTGGCGCGCACAGCGGCCAGCGTGGCTTCGTCGTTCGGGTTCTCCAGGACATCGGCCACCAGGTTGGCGGTGATGCGGGTTTCCTCTTCCTTGAAGCCGCGGGTGGTCATGGCGGGCGTGCCCACGCGGATGCCGCTGGTGACCATGGGCTTTTCCGGGTCGTTGGGGATGGAGTTCTTGTTGATGGTGATGTGGGCGGCACCCAGGGCGGCTTCGGCGGCCTTGCCGGTGATGCCCTTGGCACGCAGGTCCACCAGCATGACGTGGCTTTCGGTGCGGCCGGAGACGATGCGCAGACCGCGGGCGATCAGGGTTTCAGCCATGACCTTGGCGTTCTTCACCACCTGTTCCTGGTAGGCCTTGAACTCGGGGCTCAGGGCTTCCTTGAAGGCCACAGCCTTGCCGGCGATGACATGCATCAGCGGGCCGCCTTGCAGGCCGGGGAAGATGGCGCTGTTCAGGGCCTTTTCGTGCTCGGCCTTCATCAAGATGACGCCGCCACGGGGGCCGCGCAGGCTCTTGTGCGTGGTGGTGGTGACCACGTCGGCATGGGGCACGGGGTTGGGGTAGACGCCGGCGGCAATCAGGCCGGCGTAGTGGGCCATGTCCACCCAGAAGATGGCGCCGACTTCCTTGGCGATTTTGGCAAAGCGCGCAAAGTCGATGTGCAGAGCGTAGGCCGAGGCACCGGCCACGATGATGCGGGGCTTGTGCTCGCGGGCCTGGGCTTCCATCTTGTCGTAGTCGATGGCTTCATCGGCGTTCAGGCCGTAGGAGACCACGTTGAACCACTTGCCCGACATGTTCAGCGGCATGCCATGGGTCAGGTGACCGCCTTCGGCCAGGCTCATGCCCATGATGGTGTCACCGGGCTTGGCAAAGGCCATCAGCACGGCCTGGTTGGCCTGGGAGCCGGAGTTGGGCTGCACGTTGGCGGCTTCGGCACCAAAGATCTTCTTGATGCGGTCTATGGCCAGTTGCTCGACCACGTCCACATGCTCGCAGCCACCGTAGTAACGCTTGCCTGGATAGCCTTCGGCGTATTTGTTGGTCAGTTGGGAGCCCTGGGCTTCCATGACGGCGGGCGAGCAGTAGTTCTCGCTGGCGATCAGCTCGATGTGTTCTTGCTGGCGATGGTTTTCAGCCTGGATGGCGGCAAACAGTTCGGGGTCGACTTTTTCGACGGTGTCGGTGCGTTGAAACATGGCAGTCCTATGAACTAGCTATTCCCTTGAGGCCAAGGGCTGCCCAGGCGAACGGCTGAAACACTTGCAAGCCGCCATGGCGGCGGCTCTCAGCGGTACGCTCCCCGGTGGTTCACAGACCTTGCAGTCTGCCGGTTTCCACGTCAGCGGCAGCCCAAAGTCTGCGCCTATCGCCAGTTGCGTACCCCCTTAGTGTAGCTGAGGGCGGCTGGGCGGTTGGTAATAGGGGCGTGCCGAATGCTTCGCGAATGGCGGCAGTGTCTGCCTGCAGCCCACAAAAAAGCCGGCAGGCCGCCGGCTGAAGAAGGGGAAAAACGGAATCAGTTGAGGGCAGCCTTGGCGTCGGCTGGCATATCGGCAGCAGCGACGGTGCTGGTTGCGTTGTCCTGCTTGGCCTGGACCACAGGTGGGCGCACGGTTTGAACCGGGCGGCCCGCGATCTGGCGGATGCGCTGGTGTTCGGCCAGCACCTTGGCAGCGTAGCCACCATCGCTTTCCAGATTGGCTGCGCCCACGTAGTAGCGCAGGCCACCTTCCAACGAACCGGCGCGGGCAATGCACTCCTTGAGCACCTTGACGCCCACGCGCAGATTGCTGACGGGGTCAAAGGCGGCCAGCTGGCCGCCGAAATGCTCGTACTTGTCGGTGTGCACACGGGTCATGACTTGCATCAGACCTTGGGCGCCGACGGAGCTTTGCGCAAAGGGGTTGAAGCTGGACTCGATGGCCATGATGGCCAGGATCAGCGTGGGGTCGAGCTGGTTGCGTTGGCCAAGTTCATAGGCCTCGGACACCAGGGCAGCCAGTGGCTCGGGAGCCACGCGGTATTTCTTGCTCAACCAGAAAGCCACAGCGGCCTGCTCCTTGGGCAGTTCCTTGGGGTTGGTGGCGGTGGCACGTTCCACGGCAGCCGGCTCGATTGGCGAGCCGACCATGGCGACCTGGCGTTCTTGCAGCCAGTCGCGCAGCTGGGCCTCGCCGGAATGGCGAAGATCAGGGCGGCTGACCAGCAAGATGGCCACAAAGGCCACGGCCAGTCCGAGCAGGGCAAAACTGCTGTGGGTGATTTCAATGAATCCGTCGGCGACGTCCTTGATGAACGTACGCAGTCCGGAAACTACCTGTAGTGATGCAGGCATAGCATTCCTTTCATGTGGTGTCTGCCCGGCAGCGGCCTGGAAAAACCTGGCGCTTTGGGGCCGGCACCCCGTGGGGTGGTGCTGCGGTCCTTGCATGGGGGAGCGCGGGAGGATCGCGAAAAAGGCGCGATCAGAAAGCAGCAAAAAACGTCAAAACCATGACTAAAAACAAAAGTGGGCGGATTCTAGAGGCGTGCTAAATACAAGGTCAACACTATGTTTTTGAAGTTTAATTATAAAAAAATCTAAAGACACTGTACGTACAACCATGATTTTGGCGTTGGGGCAGGCCCTTGCTTACAAAAACGCTAGGGAATTTACTTAGTGAGTGTTTGCTATGAAGTGCGTGGGAAAAAGCACAAGAAACAATTGATTTTGCCGATGGGCGTGATTACAGTGGAGTTGTCTGCTGTGGCAGACGTCTGCCCAAGCCTCTGCACGTTTGGATGGTCAGCACCGCAAAGGTGCCAGACCGATGAAGAGGTGGAAGGCGCTTATGGGAGCAATCATTGCTTCCGGGCATGCGGGACGGTTCTCTCCCCATGACCCACAACGGTTGCGCCTGGTGCCAACCGTGAAGCCCGGAGCCGGTGCAGCTGGCTCCGGGCTTTCTCGTTTTTGCACGGGTTCGCATACACAGGCCTAATTTCTGTTGCAATCACGGCTGGCAAGATATCCGTAGATTCATCAGAAAAAGGGTGCATACCAATATGCAGGTGCAAATTTGGCGCAGCGCAAAGCTGTGGCGCAGCTTGGCTTGGGTCTTGGCGGCTGTGCTGGCGTTGTGGGTGCTGGCGTGGTTGAGCTTTCCCTGGGCCGCTCGGCAACTCCTAGAGAAACAGGGCTCGAAGGCGCTGGGCAGACCGTTGTCCGTAGGCAAGGTGGAGTTCTCGCCCTGGTCCATGGAGTTGACGCTGCGCGATGTGGCGCTGGCAGGGGCCGATGGCCAAAGCGAGCCCCAGGTTTCCATAGGGCGCATATATATAGATGCAGAGCTGTCTTCTCTACTGCGCTGGGGGCCTGTGGCGGATGCCATCCAGGTGGACTCTCCGCATATCCGTCTGACCCAGCTCGCCCCTGGCAAGCTGGATATTCAGGACATTCTCGAAAAGCTCCAAAGCGATAAGCCCGAGGAAAGCAGCAGCGAGCTGCCGCGCTTTGCGCTGTACAACATCGAGATCAGCGATGGTCAACTGGCCTTCAAGGACGAGGTGGCAGGGGCCGAGCATCTGCTCAAGGATTTGCAGCTGAAGCTGCCCTTTGTCAGCAGCCTGCCCTCCAAGCGCCAGGTGCATGTGGCGCCGGAGCTGTCGTTTGATCTCAATGGCAGCCGTTTTGCCAGCGAGGCCCAGAGCACGCCGTTTGCCCAGGACCGCAAGACCTCGGCCACGCTGACGGTGAAGGACCTGGATCTCAAGCCCTATCTGCCGTATTGGCCCGCCAGCCTGCCGCTCAAGCTGCAAGACGCTGTGCTGCAGGCCAAGGTGGATGTGGCGTTTGAACAGCAGACCGATGCCATGGTGCGCCTGAGCGGCCATGTGCGTGCCGAAGCCGCCAAGCTGCAGGACCTGGCCGGCCAGGACTGGCTGCAGTGGGAGGCGCTGGATATTGACCTGGCCGATGTGCAACCGCTGACAGGGCGGGTCTTGCTGGGGCGTGTCAGCCTGCAAAAGCCCTCGCTGGCTTTGCGGCTGGATGCCAAAGGCCAGTTGCTGCAGTTTCCGGAGCAGCCCAAGGCGCCAGCACAGGCTGAACCGGTAGTTGATGCCGCGGCCGCTGCAAAGCCTGAGGCCGAAGCGGCGACGCCTGCACCCGCAGCGCCCACGCCCTGGAAGATCGAGGTCGCCAACTGGGAGGTGCAGCAAGGCCATATCAGCTGGAGCGATGCCACGGTGCGCCCGGCTGCCGAGGTGGCGGTGCGCGATCTGAACCTGTCGGGCAGCCATGTGACCTGGCCCATGCTGGCGGACAGCCAGTTTCAGGGCCGTCTGGCCCTGGCCGGTTACGAAGGTGCCTCCCATGCGCGCCTGTCTGGCCATGGCACGCTGGAGCGCGGCCAGTTGGGTCTGGAATTGGATGGCGTGCCGTTTGAAGTGGGCCGCGCCTACGTCTCGCAATTTCTGCAACCGGTGTTGCGCGCGCGTGCCGATGGCGTGGCCGGGCTGGCATGGGACCGAGGCCACCTGGCGGCCGTGGTGCCGCAGCTGTCCGTGCGCAATCTGAACTTGGGTGAAGAAAAAGCCCCGCTGGCGGCCTGGAAGCAGCTGACGGTGGAAAACGCCCGCATCGATATGACGCAGCGCACGGTGCATACCGAGCTGCTGCAGCTGGATGCACCCCAGATCAAGTTGTCGCGTGACGCCAAGGGCCAGTGGATGTACGAGTCCTGGCTGCGCAAGGCTCCGGTGCAGCAGGTGGCGGCCAGCCGAGGCGCCCAGGCCGCACCCCGTACGGCCGAGCCGGCCTGGGCCGTGCTGGCGCAGCACACCCGTATTCGCGATGGTGTGGTGTTGCTGGAAGACGGCCAGACCGTGCGCCCGGTGCGCATGGGCCTGAGCGGGCTGAATCTGGACGTGCAGGGCCTGGACAGCCGCCTGGGCAAGCAGCCCATTGTGGTCAAGTTGCAGACCCGTGTGCAGGCGGTCAATGCCCGCGGCCTGCTGCGCGCAGGCAAGAACGATGGTCAGCTGGACTTCAACGGCCAGCTGCAGATGGCGCCGCACCTGGCGGCAGAAGGCAAGTTCAAGGCCAAGCGCTTGCCGCTGCACCTGTTTGAAAGCTATCTGGATGGCGTGGCCAATATGCGTCTGCGCTCTGCCTATGCCGGCTTTGACGGCCGGGTGCGCTATGCCGACCAGGGCAAGGGCCCCCAGGTTCTGGTCCAAGGCCAGGCCGGCTTGCAAGATGTCTATGTGCAAACCGTGCACCGCACGGGCACGGCCGAGAAAACCACCATGGAAGCCGGGGAAGACCTGCTGCGCTGGAAACAGCTGCAGCTGAGCGGTCTGGCCGTGGACATGCAGCCGGGCAAGCCGCTGTCGGTGCAGGTGCAAAAAACCGCGCTGCGCAGCTTTTTTGCCCGGGTGGTGGTGCAGCCCAATGGCCGTCTGAATCTGCAGGATTTGGCAGGTGCTCCCGAAAGCGCAGCAGCTGCTGCAGATGCACAGCCAAATGCAGATGCGAAACCATCTGAAAGCAACACAGCATCTGCACAGCTTGCTCCTGCAGATGTAGCGCCCGATCCCATGGCGCCGCGCATTGTTGTGGGGCCTGTGGAGCTGTCTGATGGAACTATCAAGTTCTCGGACTTCTTCATCCAGCCCAACTACACAGCCGATCTGACCCAGCTCTCCGGCTCGCTCAGCGCTTTCTCATCGGTGGCGCCGGCTGCGGGGCAGCCGCCCGAGATGGCCGATCTGGTGCTCAAAGGCCTGGCCCAATCCACGGCCAGCCTGGATGTGTCGGGCAAGCTCAATCCGCTGGTGAAGCCGCTGGCGCTGGACATCACCGCCAAGGTGCGCGACCTGGAGCTGCCGCCGCTGACCCCCTATGCCGTCAAATACGCCGGTCACGGCATTGAGCGCGGCAAGCTCAGCGTGGATGTGCACTACGAGGTCAAGCCCGACGGCATGCTCACGGCCAGCAACAATCTGGTGCTGCACCAGCTGACCTTTGGCGACGCGGTGCAGGGCGCTCCGGCCTCGTTGCCGGTCAAACTGGCCGTGGCACTGTTGGCTGACCGCAACGGGGTGATCGATATCGACCTGCCGATCAGCGGCTCGCTCAACGACCCGCAGTTCCGTCTCGGCCCGGTGATCTTCAAGGTCATTGGCAACCTGATCCTCAAGGCCGTCACCGCGCCGTTCTCGTTGTTGGCCGGCATGTTCAGCGGAGATGACCAGGGCGGCGGCGGTGATGTGAAGTTCCCCGCCGGGGTTGCCACGCTGGATGCGGCGGCCAAGACGCAGCTGGAGAAGATTGCCAAGTCGCTCAAGGACAAGCCTGCGCTCAAGCTCACGGTGGCCGGCAGTGCCTCCACCAAGCTCGATGCCCAGGGTTGGCAGGCCGCACGGCTGGAGGCCCAGATTGCCCAACGCGGCAAAGACGGTGAATATGATGCGGTGCTGAGCGACAAGGAGCGCGAAAGCCGCCTCAAGTCCATCTACCGCAAGGCCTCCATCGACAAGCCCCGCAACATGGTGGGGTTGAGCAAGGCCTTGCCGCCCGACGAGATGCGCAAGCTGCTGGTCGAACAGCTGCCGTTGCCGGCGACTGCCATGCAGGAGCTGGCTGTGGCGCGGGCCATGGCTGTGCGCAGCTACCTGGCAGAACAAGGCATTGATATGGCCCGTTTGTTCCTGGGGAATTCCAAGGCAGATGGCAAGGATGCCGAGGCAAAAGCCCAGTTGAGTCTGGCAGTTCAGTGATTCGCTGGGGCTGTGCGGCAATAAAGGGGAAAATACCCGTCTTGGCCGCGCCAGCTCCCTGCGCACGCTCGGCCCCGTTCTCAGGCCCCGTACGCGGAAAGCGTGCGGGGCATTCACATAAACATGAACCAACTTTTTTTGAAGCAGAAAAATGTCTGAAGCCCCAGAAGTGAACCCGACCCCGGCCAAAACCCCCGAGGCCCACCCGTTGGATGCGGTGACTGGCGGTGCTTTTTCTGCAGAAACATCGGGTGACCGTGCAGCCCGCCTGCGTGAATGGCTGGCCACTGCGCCTGCGCTGGATGTGCTGCAGGAAGTGCTCAAGGAAATGAATGTGCGCGACAAGGGCGCTGCCCGTGTGGTACGCGAGCGCCTGGACGAGCTGCGCCGCGCCAAGGACCAGGACGCCATTGCCGTGGAATGGGTGGAAAAAGCCCAGGCCCTGCTGGCCCAGCCCACCTTGAACATGGCTGACGCCGCTGCCTGGCAGCGTGAAGCCGCCAAGGCCGGTGCACCGCTGTCGCGCGAGCCGCTGGCGGGCTACAAGGCCCAGTTGGCCGAGCGCATCAAGGCCGCCGAAGACCTGCAGCACCGCGTGCAAGTGCAAAAAGAAGCCGCCGTGCTGCTGTCCCAGCGCATCGAAGTGCTGTCTACCAAGTCGTGGAAAGACGCTGCCGCCGTGCAGCAGGCCTTGAGCACCGACGTGGCACGCTGGCAAGAACAGGCCCAGGCGCTGACCGAAGACGCCGCCTGGCCTAGCCTGGATGCCCGTCTGGCACAGCAGCTGACCGGCTCGCGCGAGCAGCTGAACGTGGTGTGGGAGGCTTTCAGCTCCGCATTGGCCGCTACCCAGGCCGCTGCCGAGAATG
The DNA here is from genome assembly GCA_031277855.1 of Acidovorax sp. Classification (GTDB taxonomy): domain Bacteria; phylum Pseudomonadota; class Gammaproteobacteria; order Burkholderiales; family Burkholderiaceae_C; genus Comamonas. Next base: position 66,706 of record JAITLO010000018.1, read on the forward strand.
CCGAAGCCGCCTTGCCCACCGTGCCCGTGTGGGCTGATGAAATCCGTGTGGGCCGTGGCCTGCCGACCGAGCTGGCCGCAGAGGCGCCTGCCGCCAAACCAGCCAAGGGCGAGGCCCCCATCAAGGCAGCCGCCGTGGTACTGCAGGCCGCTCAGGCCCTGCAAGCGCTGCTGGAAGGCAGCGAAGACAAGACCGCCGCCATCGCCGGTTTGCGTGCTGCTTTGCGCCAGCACGGCCGCGCGCTGGACGCCGATGTGCTGCAGCAAATGGATGCCCTCCTGGTGCAGGCCGGTGATGCCCGTGGCTGGAAGCCCCAGGCCGTGGATGCCGAGCGCGAAGCCCTGGTAGCCAAGGCCAAGGCCTTGCTGGAGCGCCCCGAAGGCCAGACCCTGGGCGGCCGCAAGGTGCAGGAATCGCTGCGTCAGCTGCGCGAGCAGTGGAAGCAGCTGGACCAGGGTGCCGCACCCAACCACGGTCTGTGGAAGCAGTTTGACGAGGCCTGCAACACTGCCTACAAGGTAGTGGAAGGCTGGCTGGACAAGCTGCGCAGCGAGTCGGCTGAGCACAAGGCCTCCCGCTCTGCCTTGATTGAAGAGCTGCGTGCCTGGGGCCAGTCGGTCAAGGACAGCCAGGACTGGAAGAGCATGGCCCGCAGCCTGCGTCAGTTTGCCGAACGCTGGCGCGAAGGCGGCCATGTGGGCGAGAAGCTGTATGCCGAGCTGCAGCAGCAATGGCGCCAGGCCATGGGTGAAGCAGAAGCTCCGCTGCAAAAGGCCCAGCAGGCCAGCTTGCAGCGCCGCCACGCCATGATTGAAGAGGCGCAGGCCCTGGGCAATGCTCCGGCCTTGCAGATCGCCGCCATCAAGGCGTTGCAGCAGCGCTGGCAGGCCGAAGCCCAGGAAGTGCCTGTGGACCGCCGCCAGGAACAAAAGCTGTGGGATGCTTTCCGCAAGCCGCTGGATGAGGCCTTCAGCCGCAAGTCTGTGGAGCGTGGCGAGCGCGGTGAGCGTGGCCGTGCCGCCGTGAACCCCGCCACATTGAGCGTCCATGACCGTGCCGTTCTGGAAGCATCTCAGCAGCTGGAAGCGGCCAATGCCGATGGCGACGTCCAGAAAATCCGTGCAGCCCTGGCTGCACTGGAAGAAGCGGTGCGCAATGCACCGGCTGCTGCTGTTGCAGATGCTGGGGCAGTCGGTGCTGAACAGCCGGCCGCCGGCGACGAGGCTGCGGCGGCCGCGCCCGCACCGGCTGTGGCCCGCCCGGTCAAGGCCGTGCGTGGTGACGACCGCCCCGGCATGCGCAAGGAAACCACTCCTGCGCCTGCTGCACGCAAGCCAGGCCGCCCGGAGCGTGGAGGCGATCGTGGTGACCGTTTCGAGCGTGCAGACCGCGCACCCCGTGGCCCGCGTCTGGGAGATGCCGCTTTCCGTGCCCAGCGCGATGCGGTGGAGCATGCACAGTCGGCACTGCGCAAGCTGACGGCCCAGGCCCATGGCGAGGCGCTGACCCAGCTGATGGATGCCTGGGGCCAGCGTGATGGCGCTTTGCTGCCTGCAGCGCAGGAGTTGGGCAAGCTCAGCAATGCGACGCGCAACAACTGGCAGGCTGCGGTCTCGGGCGCTGCCAAGGGCAATGCAGCCGAGTCGCTGCTGCGCCTGGAAATGGCGGCCGATGTGCCTACGCCGGCCGATCAGCTGTCTGCCCGCCGCGCACTGCAGCTGCAACTGCTGACCAACCGCAAGGCTGCGGACCCACGTACCACCTGGGAGCAGGATGTGGCCGCGGTGCTGACCGCTGCACGCAGCGACAGCGACGCCCAGCGTCTGCAAAGCGCTCTCAAGGCTTTGCTGCGGGGCAGCAAATAAGGTTTTGACGCGTTGACCTGAAAAGCCTGCAGTGATGCAGGCTTTTTTTATGTCTAGGGTATCTGCTAGGGCGTCCACGCCCAGCTTGGGGACAATGGCAAGACGTATCCCTCAACAAGGAGAGTCCCATGCTGTTGCGTCGCTGGATGTGGATTGTTTGGCCTGCCTTTCTGGCCGCCGGGGTGATGGAAATGTTGGTTTTTGCCTTTGTCGATCCACTGGATCTGCCTCGGTTTGCTGACTGTGCCCAGACATCGCGCCTGGGGGTCTGTACCGCCGCTTTCTTTGTGTTCTGGGGCGTCACCATCATGGCTTCGGCCATGACCTGTTTGCTGGCGCTGTCGCCCCAGGAAGTCAACGGCGCGTCATCGGCATCCGCATAACGCTACGGCAAGCCGGCCCCAAATACAAAAGCCTCCGGATGGAGGCCTTTGTATTTGGGGGCATGTGTGATGTCGATTAGGCGCACTCGTGCTGGCTGTTGACGATGCGCTTGAGCCCTTCGGTGTCCAGAATGCGCACATGGCGCTGCTTGACTTCGACCAGGCCTTCTTCGACGAATTTGGAGAAGGTGCGGCTGACGGTCTCCAGCTTCAGCCCCAGGTAGCTGCCGATCTCTTCGCGCGTCATGCGCAGCACCAGCTCGGAGGAGGAGAAGCCGCGTGCATGCAGGCGCTGCACCAGGTTCAGCACAAAGGCTGCCAGGCGCTCTTCGGCACGCATGCTGCCCAGCAGCAGCATCACACCATGCTCGCGCACGATTTCGCGGCTCATCACCTTGTGCACATGGGATTGCAGGGCGGTGACTTCGCGCGAGAGATCTTCCAGGCGATCGAAAGGCATGACGCAGACTTCGGCGTCTTCCAGTGCCACGGCATCGCAGGTGTGGTGGTCATGCACGATGCCGTCCAGGCCGATGATTTCGCCAGCCATTTGGAAGCCGGTGACCTGGTCGCGTCCATCTTCGGTGGCCACGCAGGTTTTGAAGAAACCGGTGCGTATGGCGTAGAGGGAGGTGAAGGTCTCGCCGTTGCGGAACAGAGTGCTTCCACGTTTTACTTTGCGGCGTGTGGCCACAATTTCATCAATACGTTGCAGCTGCTGCTCGTTGAGGCCGCTGGGCATGCACAGTTCGCGCAGGTTGCAATTGGAGCAGGTAACTTTGATGGGGGGGGGGGTCATGTTTATGACGCCTTGGGATCCCGCGGAACGGGCCATCGGACGTAATGCTGAAGGATTGTCGGGATGTGGAGCGGAGAGGGGAGAGGCTAAGGGTGGAAGGGGATTGACGCGAATGATTTGAATCAAATTGTCGCAGGTGTAGTTTGCTTGTATCTTGATCGGTGTCAAGCGTGTGTTGTCTCCCCTGGTGCACAGTGCAGTCAGCACACAAGGAATTCACACAATGACCGCTGTAACGCCAGAGCTATTGCGTCGCTATGACGTGTCTGGGCCCCGTTATACCTCCTATCCCACGGCCGATCGATTCATCGAAGCCTTTGGCGCGGGAGATTACGAGCTGGCCTTGCAACAACGCAAACTCAATTCGGTCGCCAAGGCGCTGCCCATGTCGCTGTATGTGCACGTGCCGTTTTGCGCATCGCTGTGCTACTACTGCGCCTGCAACAAGATCATCACCAAGCACCACGAGCGTGCGCAGACCTATTTGCAGTACCTGGAAAAAGAGGTGGCGCTGCAAGTCGCACATTGTGGTGAGGGGCAGTCTGTCAGCCAGTTGCACATAGGTGGCGGCACGCCCACGTTCTTGTCTGACAGCGAGTTGTCTCAGCTGATGACGATGCTTCGAGCGAAATTCTCCTTCGAGGCTGTAGGTGAATACTCGATCGAGATCGATCCACGCACGGTGACGCGCGAGCGCCTGCTGCACCTGGCGCGGCTGGGCTTTAACCGTCTGAGTTTCGGCGTCCAGGATTTCGATCCCGATGTCCAGAAAGCCGTGCACCGTGAGCAGCCTGCAGAGCAGGTGTTCGAGCTGGTGCAGGCCGCACGCGACATCGGCTTCCAGTCGATCAATGTGGACCTGATTTATGGGCTGCCACGGCAAACAGCCGAGTCTTTCGACCGGACGCTGGAGCAGGTGGCCGCATTGCGCCCCGATCGCATTGCCCTGTATGCCTATGCGCATCTGCCCGAGCGCTTCAAGCCGCAGCGCCGCATCGTGACCGAGGAGTTGCCGCAGGCCGGGGACAAACTGTCCATGCTGTCGCGCTCCATCGATGCCTTTATGCAGGCCGGCTATGTCTATGTGGGCATGGACCACTTTGCCCTGCCTGATGACGCCCTGGCCATTGCCAAGCGCCAGGGGCGGCTGCACCGTAACTTCCAGGGCTATAGCACCCAACCGGATTGCGATCTGATTGCACTCGGTGTTTCGGCCATCGGCCGTGTGGGGGTGACCTACAGCCAGAACGCCAAGACGCTGGAGGAGTACTACGACTTCCTCGATCAGGGCCAACTGCCTGTGGTGCGTGGCCTGGCCTTGAGCCGCGATGACCTGGTACGCCGCGCCGTCATCATGGCGCTGATGTGCCAGGGCGAGGTGTTGTTCGAGCCCATGAGCCAGGCATGGCTGCTGGACTTCCAGAGCTACTTCGCCAATGAGCTGGAGCTGCTGGAGTCACAGGCCCAGCAGGGACTGGTGGAAATACGCAGCGACGGCGTGCGTGTCACCTCCAAGGGCTGGTTCTTTGTGCGCGGAGTGGCCATGGTGTTTGACCGGCATTTGCAGGCCGGCAAGAACCGGGCGCGTTTTTCCCGGATCATCTAGCCCATGTGGCTATCGTTGTTGGGAACAGCATTTTTCATGGGGCTCGTAGGTGGGCCCCATTGTCTTGCTATGTGCGCCGCGCCCTGTGCGGCGGTGACGGGTTTGGATGCTACGCCGGCTGCAGCCCGCATTCCGCTGCATGTGGAAGGAGGGCCGGCGCCCAGGTCATCCGGGCAGTCCATGCGCTGGCTGGCATTTCACAGCGGGCGCTTGCTGGGCTACGCGGCCTTGGGCGGAGTGGCCGCATACGCCATGGAGCGTGTGGCATGGTTTTCCGATCGCACCACGGCATTGCATCCGCTGTGGGTGATGTTGCACCTGGCTGCACTCGCCTGGGGGTTGCTGCTGTTGCTGCAGGCGCGGCAACCCGCATGGCTGGAGCAGGGTGGTCGCAGGCTGTGGTCGGTGGTGCAGCGCTGGCTGCGCCTGCCTGGTGGTAGCTGGCTGACGGGCTGTCTGTGGGCTTTTCTACCCTGTGGTCTGCTGTACTCAGGGGTCTTGGTGGCCGCATTGGCCGGTAGCGTGTGGCTGGGTGCGGCCAGCATGCTGGCCTTTGGTGTTGGCACCGGTCTGTGGCTGGCTGCCGGGCCCTGGTTGTGGCGCCGCATCAGCCTGCTGCCACAGTGGCGTGAGTCCTGGGGCATGCGGGTGGCGGGCGGTATGCTGGTGGCAGTATCTGCTTGGGCGCTGTGGATGGATGTGGTGGTACAGCCCTCTCAGTGGTGTCGCTAATACCAGCGGGGCACGGGGTGCCTCACAATGGATTGCTTGGATAAGTTGAGCGCCTACAGACGAATGTGACCTTGTCTGTCGTCATAATGAGGCGTTTGGGTTGATGCGCCGGCCATTTTGGGTGGCGGAGACGATGTGACGCAATCCCTTTTCATTGACATTCAGGATGTCTGCATAGGCATGTATATCCAGCTGGACATAGGCTGGCTGCGTCATCCTTTTCCGATCAGCAGTTTTCGCATCAGCAGCCAGGAGCAGATTCAGGCGCTGCAATCCCTGGGAATACGCTCCATACGTTGTTTTCCTGCCAAGAGCGATGCGGAGATTTCAGCTGTTTTACTTTCCATTGCAATTGCAGATGGTGAGGGTACAAATCTGCAACCCCTGCGCATACCGAGCGCCATGTTGATGCCTGTCAGGGCTGAAGAGGTGGGTGCGCAATTCCAGCAACAAGAGCCAGGAGAAGGTCTTGCTTCGGCACGCACGGAGCGGGCTGCCCTGCAGGTGTGCAATCAGCGTTTCACGGTAGCAGCCGATGGCTACCGCAAGGTGCTGGACGAGGTGGTACGGGCGCCTGAGCAAGCCCTGCAGACCAGTTTGCGCCTGGTGGGGGACTACATCACCGAGCTGCTGGACAGCTCACAGACCACCATACGGCTGCTGTCTGAAAGTGTCGGTGAGCGCCAAGGTGCTCACCCCATCAATGTGACCGTTTTGTCTCTGCTGCTGGGCAAGGCACAAGGCCTGGATGCCGCATCGTTGATGGATTTGGGTCTAGCGGCCTTGCTTCACGATGTGGGCAAGCTCGATATCGATCCGCGCTGCGCAGAAAACCTGCCCAGCCTCACGGATGCCCAGCGCCAGAGTTATGAGGCCCATGTGGGTGCTTCGGTGGCTTATGCCCAGCGCATGGGGCTTTCGGCGCGGGCGCTGACAACTATTGCCCAGCACCACGAGGCTGCGGACGGTAGCGGTTTTCCGCTGCACCTGCTGCAGGAAGACCTGACGGTAGAGGGACAGATCCTGGCCTTGACCAACTGCTATGACAAGCTGTGCAACCCGGTGGGGCTGGCCTCGGCCATGACGCCACACGAGGCGCTTTCGGTGTTGTTTGCCCAGCGCCGTGGCGGCTTTGCACGTGAGTTTGTAGAGCTGTTTGTGCGGGTGCTGGGGGTGTATCCGCCAGGCTCTGTGGTGCAGCTGAGCGATGAGCGCTATGGCATGGTGGTGGCGGTAGACAGTGCGCAGCCGCTCAAGCCCCATGTGCTGCTATATCAGGCCGAGGTGGCGCAAGACAATGCCCAGCCGGTGGCGCTGTCCCAACTTCCCGGTGTGGTAATCAAGCGCAGTCTGCGGCCTGCGCAGCTGCCGCGCGAGGTGCTGGACTATCTTTTGCCGCGCAAGCGCGTGTGCTATTTCTTTGAGCGCGCCGTCCCGCTAATGGTTCAGCAGGGAGAGGCATTGTGAGTACCCATCCCTTGCAAGCCTGGTGCCAGGCCTTTGACTGGATGAGCGAGGCGGTCTGGGTGGTGGCACCCTCATCGCTCACGGTGGTGTATGCCAACCGAGCGGCCCAGCAACTGGTGGGTCTGTCGCGTGAGCAGTTGCTGGGCAGCCATGTGCGCGATCTGGCAGCGGCCCCGCAAGACGTCTACCGCTGGAATGACCTGGCGGATGTGGCCCAGGGGCAGCGCACCCATACCCAGGTGCTGCATGCCAGTGGCCGGGTGATTCCGGTGGAGCAATGCATTCGCCAGATTCAGGATGCCCATGGTGCTGACTGGTTGATCTGGACCTTGCTGGATCGCAGCGAACAAGATGCTACCGAGCGCGAGCTGGAAAGCCTGCTGGCCGAGTTGCGGGCGACCCTGGATTCGGCAGCGGACGGCATGCTGGTGTGTGGGGCTGATGGCCAAATCCGTGCCTTCAACCACAAGCTGGCAGAAATCTGGACCATGCCCAACGCATTGCTTTTGGAGCGCAATGACGGTGCCGTGCTGGCATTTTTGCGCAGCCAGGTGCTAAAGCCTCAGGACTATGACCGTCTGCTGGAGCAGTTGGGGCAGCAGCCGCTGCTGCATGCCTGCGACGCCTTGCAGCTGCGCGATGGGCGTGTGGTGGAGCGGCGCAGCGTGCCGCTGCTGCGCCATGGCGTGCCTGCGGGGCGTATTTTTTCCTTCAGAGACATCACGCAGGCCACCGAAATCCAGAACGGATTGCGGGTTGCGGCCCAGGTGTTTGAAAGCAGCCTGGATGCGATCTTCATCGCCGATGCCAATGGCGCCATCGTCAAGACCAACCCGGCTTGCACTTTGCTGCTGGGCGCAGGCCTGCCTGAAGGAACGCGTGCCACGGAGCTCTTTGATTACTGCGAGCAGGGCTGGCAGGAAGAGGTCATACGCGCTTGGGGTCATGTGGGGTACTGGGAGGGCAATCGCACCTTGCAGCGCTCCAATGGCAGCCTGTGCGCCGTACGCCTGTCCTGGATCGCTTCACGCGACGAGCAGGGCAAGCTGCAGCAAAGCGTGGGCTTTATGCGGGACCTGACCCAGCAGCAGGCTGCACAGCAGCAGATCGAGCAACTGGCCTTCAGCGACGCCCTGACCGGCCTGCCCAATCGACTGTTCCTGGGGCAGCATGTGGAGCGGGCGATTGCCGAGGCGCCAGAGAGCAGCTTTGCGATTCTGTTTCTGGATCTGGACCGGTTCAAGATCATCAATGATTCGCTGGGCCACCAGTTTGGTGACCGCGTGCTGCAACTGGTGGCGCAACGCCTGCAGTCCTGCTTGCGCCCACATGATGTGTTGTGCCGCCTGGGGGGTGATGAGTTCGTGCTCTATCTGCACCACTGCCAGATGCCGAATTCCGAGCGGGTAGCCAAGCGCATTCAGGATGTGATGCGCGAGCCCTTTGGACTCGATGGCCTGGGATTTTCCGTGCAGTGCAGCATCGGCATGGCACAGTACCCGGACCATGGTCGCAGCCTGGACGAGTTGATCAAGCAAGCCGACACGGCCATGTACCGCGTCAAGGCCAATGGCAAGGGCAATTACGGCTTTTACGAGCCGGCCATGTCCACCGGCCTGCTGGGGCGTATGCAAATGGAGCATGCGCTGCGCCAGGCCTTGAGTCATGAAGCGCTGCGCGTGGTCTACCAGCCGCAGGTGGAAATGGCCTCGGGCCGCATCGTGGCCTGCGAGGCTTTGCTGCGCTGGACCGATCCACAGCTGGGCGTGGTGTCGCCGGCAGTGTTCATTCCCTTGGCCGAGGAATCGGGCTTTATCGTCAAGATGGGCTCCTGGGTGCTGGAGCAATCCATTCGCGAGGCTGCGCGCTGGCTCAAGCAGGGGGTGGCCATCAAGATGTCGGTGAATGTCTCCTCGCTGGAATTGCTCCAGCCCGACTTTGCCGCGCGTGTAGCGGGCTTGCTCGGCACCTATAGCCTGCCGGCCTGCTGGCTGGAGCTGGAGCTGACCGAGTCCATGCTGCTGCAGAAAGAGCCGGTGATTGTCCAGTGCATCGAGCAACTGGCCGCGCTGGGTGTGCAGCTGGTGATTGATGATTTCGGCACCGGCTACTCCAACCTCGCCTACCTCAAGCGCATGCCCATCAGCAAGCTGAAGGTGGATCAGTCGTTTGTGCGTGGCCTGCCGCAAGACGCCAGCGACAAAGCCATCGTGGAAGCGGTGGTCAGCCTGGGGCGGGCGCTGGATGTGGAGATCGTCGCCGAAGGCGTGGAAACCCAGGCGCAGCGCGAAACCCTGCAAAGCATGGGCTGCGGTTTTTACCAGGGGTTTTTGTGTGCGCCGGGCGTGGAAAGCGCCACGGTGCTGGCCATGCTGCGAGCGCAGACAGCGGGAATGGATGTGGGGACGATGCAGCCTGGTGTTGCTGTGGCCGCACCAGCGCAGGTGCAGAAGCTGGGCCGAAAGGTGTCTGCAAAAACCACCACGCCGTCATCCTGAACCGGGGGTTCAGGTGGGCGAGGGCAGCCATGTCCTGGGTTCATCTGACGCGAGACGATCACGCTTGCCATGGCAATGTACCAAGCCCGTGCTCAATGAGCATTGGTTCAAGGAAATATAAAGCGTAGCGGTCTTGCAGACGGGTCTATTTTACTGCGCTTGTGGCCGTGGTGCAGCCAATGTCTGTGTTGCACCGAACAGGCGGGCTCACAGCAGCCGGTTTTCGGTGTCCAGAGCGGTCTCGATACGGGCAATCAGCTGCTGGGCTTGCTGCATTTCCTGCTCTCGCTGGGACTGCAGTGCCAGCATGTCCTCGCTGCTGGGCAGGGCTTCGGCCTCCAAAGGTGCGCTGGGCGCGGCGGTGAGCCTGGATGCCAGCTCTTGCTCCAATGCCTGTACCCGTTCGCTCAGGGTGGCGTTTTCAAAAGCCAGGTTGACGGCAACTAACACGCCCACGCGCTCGCGCGAGCGCACTTTACCGGTGTTGCGTATGCGCTCCATGTCCGCGTCGACGCGGTCCACGGCTGCCAGCAGCAGAGTTTCCTGGCCGTCGGGGCAGGTCAGCAGATAGTCTTGCTGAAGAATGCGTGCTTCGATTTGGCTCATGACGCCTCTTGGTTGACCGGCAAGCGTGCAATCAATGCATCGACACGGGAGCGGGCAGCGTGCAGGCGTGAACGCAGTGAGTCGCGCTCCTGGGTCAGGGCGGCGACTTGTTCGGCCAACAGGGTATTGGTGCGCTGAAGCTCCGCATGCCGTACCAGCAGGCGATCGACACGCTCTGCCAGCGGCTCGATCAGAGAGGGCTGTGAGGTCATGGACATAGAGGGTAGCGATTGTAGGCTTTTGCGCTTGCAACAAGTTGGAATTTCCCATACATGAGCTTGCCGTTCGGGGGGCGTGATGTGCGAATGCGGTCTTGGCCTACAAGCCATATGCCAGGACTTCGCGTTGCACCTGGCTGTTGTCATCTCGCTGCTTGTCGTGCACCCGTGCCCGTACTCTTTAGAATCGCACCTTGTTGGTGCTCGCCGCGCGGTTCACGCGTGGCAGTTCAACGGGAAGCAGGAAGGCCGTGTGAGGCGCTCACATGCCCAGCCTGCGCTGCCCCCGCAACGGTGAGTCCTTGGTGCATCTGCTGCACCCCCGCCATTCAACACAGCCACTGCGTGCCTTGAACAAGCATGTGGGAAGGCGATGGTGTGGAGGACCAGCCCGGATACCGGCCAACACAGGTGTGCCCGCTTTGGCAGGGCATGTGGTTGTCCACTGCTGGCGGGGAGGCTGGCGCGGGCGGACTCTTTTGATTTCTCCAATGCATTCGTTTTCTTGGCAGCGCGTGGGCGTTGCTTCGTCGCTGGCCGCACATGCCGCCCGCATGGCCGTGGGCTTGACGGCAGTGGCAGCCGCAAGCGCGCATGCCGCCAATCTGGATGATGTGGTGGTGTCGGCCACGCGCAGCGAGCAGCGCCTGGCCGATGTGGTGGCGGACATCACGGTGGTGGATCGTGACCAACTGAACCAACAGGCTGGGCGTTCCCTGGAGGACGTGATGGCCAAGCTGCCTGGTGTGCAGATCACCCGCAATGGCGGCCCGGGCACCGACACCACTTTGTACCTCCGAGGCGCCAGCAAACAGCACACGGCCGTCTACATCGACGGCATCCGGGTGGATGCACAAAACGGATCCGGTGGTGCCCAGTGGGAATCCTTGCCCGTAGATTTGATTGATCGTATTGAAGTGCTGCGTGGCCCGGCTGGTGCCGTATATGGCTCGGATGCTTTGGCCGGTGTTGTACAGATTTTTACCAAACGTGGCGAAGACGGGGTGCACCCCTTTATTGGTGTGGGCGCTGGAACGTATGGCAGCCGAAAAGGGGAGGCCGGGCTCAGTGGCGCACATGGCCTGGTTGACTACGCTTTGGGGGTCTCCTATGCAGAGAGCAAAGGCTTTGACTCCAAGACCGACGGTGCACACAACGAAGACCGTGATGGCTACACCCGCAAATCGGCCAATGCGCGAGTGGGGTTGCAGCTCAGCCGCGCACACCGTTTGGACCTGACAGCGTTGACCAGCAAGTCGGACGCAGGCTATGACGCTACCAAGTCCACCCAAGACGACCGTGCGATTCGCAAGCTTGACGCCTATGGCTTGACCTGGGCTGCGCAGTGGACTGAGGGTTTTCGCACCAATCTGTCCGTAAGCGAATCCACGAACCGTTACCAGACCACGGGCACCAGCTTCTACGAAGCAGAAACGCGGTTGCGTACCGTGCTGCTGCAAAACGAGTGGAAGCTAGGTCCAGGCCAACTGAGTCTGGCGCTGGAGCGGCGTGAAGATGCGCTGGAGAACACCGGGCTGAAGAATACCAACCGCAAAGAGCGCGACCAGACCGGTATTGCTGCAGGCTATGGCGCCAAATATGGCGCCCACACCGTGCAGCTCAATGCCCGCAGCGACGATGACAGCGACTTTGGGCGCAAGAACACCGGTGGCGTGGGTTATGGCTGGGATTTCGCACCGCAGTGGCGTGTCACAGCCTCTGCGTCGACGGGCTTTCGTGTGCCCAGTCTGTACCAGCGCTTCTCGGCCTATGGTGATCCTGCACTGGCACCAGAAGAGAGTCGGAACAAGGAAGTCGGGTTGCGCTGGGCGCAGCAGGGCAATCATCTTGGCGTCACGCTTTATCACAACAAGCTGAAGAACCTGGTGTCCTACCAAAAGGGGCTGGGCAGTTGCGGCATGTCGTCTTGCTATGTGAACGTGGATCGGGCCTTGCTGCAGGGTATTACCATCGCTGGTGCTTATCGCACCGGCATGCTGAAGTGGTATGGCTCGGTGGACTTTCAGAACCCCAAGAACGAAGAGACGGGCAAGCTGCTGGAGCGCCGCTCGCGCCGCTTTGCCACTCTGGGTGTGGATGCCTCCATCAAGGAGTGGACTCTGGGTGCTGAAATGCAGGCTGCCAGCCGCCGCTATAACGGCAAGGATGACAAGGTGATGACCTTGGGTGGCTACACCTTGTTCAATCTGTCCGCATCCCGGCAGATCGCCAGGGACTTCACGCTCACCGCACGCCTCGACAACCTGATGGACAAGGACTACACCCTGGCCAAAGACTACGCGACGGCAGGGCGCACCTTCTGGGTGGGCCTCAAATGGATGCCGCAATAAGCCGGCAAGGTCTGCTCTGCTGCCCATTTGAGCGAGGCAGGCCAGACAAGGAAAGCATGCATGTTGACTGAGACCATCACTCCCCCATCGCACCGCTGCGTAGCCCTGCTGATTGCCGCTCCGGCCTCCGGCCAGGGCAAGACCACCGTCACGGCGGCGCTGGCGCGCTGGCATACACGCCAGGGCCGGCGGGTGCGTGTGTTCAAGTGCGGGCCGGACTTTCTCGACCCCTATTGGCACCAGTTGGCCAGCGGCGCGCCAGTGCACAACCTGGACGGCTGGATGGTGGGCATGGACGAGGTGCGGGCCCGGCTGCATGCCGCGGCGGCGCAGGCCGATGTCATCCTCATCGAAGGTGTGATGGGCTTGTTTGACGGCAGCCCCACGGCGGCCGATCTGGCCGAGCACCTGGGCATACCGGTGCTGCTGGTGGTCGATGCCGCAGCCATGGCCGGCAGCTTTGGCGCCCTGGTGCTGGGCATGCAGCAATACCAGGTGGGCGTGCCCTGGGCCGGTGTGCTGGCCAACCGCGTGGCCAGCGCCATGCATGCACATATGCTGCAGACCAGCTTGCGCACGCCCGCACTGTGGCTGGGTGCTTTGCCACCCCTGGGCCAGGGCAAGCATGGGCAACTGCTGCCCGAGCGCCATCTGGGCCTGGTGGCGGCCCATGAGCTGCCTGATGCCATGGCGCGCCTGAACACCGCTGCCGACCAGTTGGCCGACACCCCGCTAGGGCACATGGGCTGGGAGGATTGGCAACGCTTTGGCGTGGAGTTTGCGGCGCCGGCCGCTGCCCCGGAGGCCCCCCTGCCCTGGTTGCAGGGCCGCACCATTGCCGTGGCCAGTGATGCAGCTTTCAGCTTTATCTACCCGGCCAATCTGGACTGCTTGGTGGCCATGGGGGCCAATCTGGTGTTTTTCTCACCGCTGGCGGGCGAAGGCCTGCCACCCTGTGATGCCCTCTGGCTGCCCGGTGGCTACCCCGAGTTGCATGCGGCCGCGCTGGCCGCCAATACCGGGCTGCAGGCTGACCTGCAAGTCCATGTGGCAGTGGGCAAGCCCGTGTGGGCCGAGTGCGGCGGCATGCTGGCGCTGGGCCAGCAGATCAGCGATGTGGATGGCCAGGCCCAGCCGCTGTGGGGCATCTTGCCCGGTGCTGGGCAAATGCAAAGCAAGCTGGCCGGCCTGGGCATGCAGCAATGCGTGCTGCAAGGCGGTGTGTTGCGCGGCCACACCTTCCACTATTCGCGCTTTGATTGCATGGCCCCCGAAGTGGCGCGCACCAGCCGGGCGCGCCAGATGGCAGAGGCAGGCAAGGGTGAGGCCGTCTACCAGCATGGCAGCGTGCATGCCAGCTATTTCCACGCCTGGTTTGCCTCGCACCCACGTGCCGTGGCGGCGCTGTTCGGCGCCGAGCCACTGCGCTGGGGGGATGCCGGAGATGCAGGTGCTGCCTGCAAGCCTGCGTCCACCGCAGGCGCACTTTCATAATTCAGACGCGTGCATATGAGCTCCTCCACCCCATCGACAGCGGCGGCCATGGCTGCCTTGGCACCTTTGACATTTACTCCCGCTGCACCCTGGCAAGAGCTGATCCTGGGCGGCCAGAAAAGTGGAAAGACCCGCCGTGCCGAGCAGGCTGCACGGGACTGGATGGATGCCGCACCCGGCCGCCAGGCTGTCTATCTGGCCACCGGCCAGGCCTGGGACGATGAAATGCGCGCCCGCATTGCCCGCCACCAGGTCGAGCGCGCCGAGCGCGTGCCCGGCATGCAAACGGTGGAAGCGCCGCGGCTGCTGGCCCAGGCCTTGCAGACCCATAGCAGCCCGCAGTGTCTGGTGGTGGTGGACTGCCTGACGCTGTGGCTGACGAATTGGATGATGCCCATGGAGGATGCCGTACCTTCTGCATCCAATCCCGCTGTAACGCAGGACTGGAGCGTGCAGCGTGCTCTCTTTCTGGAAGTTATCCCACGCTGCCCCGGCCCCGTGGTGGTGGTGGGCAATGAAATCGGCCTGGGCGTGATCCCCCTGGGCCGCGAGGTGCGTGCCTTTGTGGATGCCCTCGGTGTCTTGAACCAGGACGTGGCCCGTGCATGCAGCCGCGCCACCTTGATGGCGGCGGGCCTACCGCTGCAACTGAAATGAAAGTTCAATTCCCTGTTTTTACGCCCCGCCGCGGTGTCCTGGCCGCGCTGTGGCTGGGTGTGGCCATGGCGGCGGCACCTGCGGTGGCCCAAGTCCCGTCCGCACCGTCGGCGGCCGAACGCGCAGCAGCCATCCCGGTGCTGGCCGAGTCGGCCCGGTTGGCGCCCCAGCCCATCACCGATGACCGTGGCAAAACCATTGCCCTGGCCAAACCGCCGCAGCGCATCGTCAGCCTGTTGCCTTCGCTGACCGAAAGCACCTGTGCCCTGGGTCTGTGTGATCGCCTGGTGGGGGTGGACCGCTATTCCGACTGGCCGGTATCCATCAAAAAGCTGCCCGTGGTGGGCGGGGGGCTGGACCCCAGCGTGGAATCGGTGGTGGCGCTCAAGCCCGATCTGGTGCTGCTGTCCCATGCCTCCAAAGCAGCGGAGCGCTTGGAGGCCCTGGGCATCAAGGTGGCGGCTTTGGAGGTGAAGTCGCAGGCCGGCGTGCACAAGGTGCTGGGCCAGTTGGGCCAGTTGCTGGGCGTGGCACCCGAGCAAGGCGCGGAGCGCGTGTGGCGCGCGTTGCAGGCTGGTGTGGCCGATGCGGCGCAGCGCATTCCGGCCGAGGTCAAGCACAGCCGGGTGTATTTTGAGGTCAGCCGTGGGCCTTATGCGGCCGGGCCGCAGTCCTTCATCGGTGAGACATTGACCTTGCTGGGCGTGGACAATGTGGTGCCCGCCGACCTGGGCCCATTCCCACGCCTGAGCCCCGAGTTCTTGCTGCGTGCCCAGCCCGATGTGATCTTGCTGGGCAACCGCAGCATGCAGGCGGCCACGGCTTACCCGGGCTGGAACAGTTTGAAGGCCATCAAGGGCGGGCATTTGTGCGTCTTCAATGACCAGCAGTCCTACACCATTGTGCGGCCCGGCCCGCGCATGGCCGAGGCCGCGCATTTGATTGCCCAGTGCCTGATCGACAAGGCCCCGCGCAAGACGCAGCACAAAGCACAGCACAAAGCGCAGGGAGGGCGGTAATGCAGGCCCCCCATCTGGACCATCTGGATCGCTCGCCGGGCCGGCGCCGCAGCGCCGTGCTGGCCCTCTTGCTGGCCGTGCTGACCTTGCTGTTTCTGGCCCTGGGGGCCAGCGTGGGCAGCACCGGCTGGGAAAGTGTGCTGCGCATGCGCGATGACGCCACATCCTGGCAGATCGTGATGGACATCCGATTGCCGCGCTCCATGGGTGCCTGGCTGGCGGGGGCGTTGCTGGGCTTGGCAGGTGCCGTGGCGCAAGGGCTTTTTCGCAACCCCCTGGCCGACCCGTATCTGCTGGGCAGCGCCTCGGGCGCCTCCCTGGGCAGCGCCCTGGGCCTGGTGCTGATGGGCTCGTCCATCACCAGCCTGAGCCTGGTTTACCGCCTGGGCATGACGGGCATGGCCTTTGCCGGTGCGGCCTGTGCCGTGGGCCTCACCGTGGTGCTGGCGCGTAATGTGCAAAACACGCTGCGCCTGCTGCTGGCCGGGGTGATTGTGGGCGTGGTACTGGGCGCTGTGCGCGATCTGCTGGAACTGCGCCACCCCGATATTTTGCAGGCCATGCAGGCCTTCACGCTGGGCACCTCGGCCTTTGTGGGCTGGGAAAGTTGTGCGTTGATGGCGGCCGTGCTGCTGCTGTGCGGGCTGGTGACCTGGGTCTGCTCCCGCGTGCTCGATGGCCTGAGCCTGGGCGAGGCCACGGCCACCAGCCTGGGCCTGCCGCTGACCCAGCTGCGCTATGGTCTGGTGGCCGTGCTGGCGCTGGCCACCGGCACCTCGGTGGCGCAAACCGGTTTGATTGCCTTTGTGGGCCTGGCTGCACCGCATCTGGTGCGCAGCCTGGTGCGTGTGGGTCATGGCCGCAGCACCCTGCTGGCGGCTGCCATGGGTGGCGTGCTGCTGCTGGCAGCCGACATTCTGGCGCGCTGGCTGGTGGCGCCGCAGGAGCTGCCCGTGGGCGTGCTCACCGCCGCCCTGGGCGGCAGCTATCTGCTGTGGCGCATGCACCGCAGCACCGGTATCGGAGGGCGGAAATGACTGCCGTGGAAGCTCCAAAAACCATAGCGATGCAAGCACATGGCATTTGCGTCAGCGTCCATTCCACCTCCATATTGCATGGCCTGTCCGTGCAGTTTGCACAAGGGCGTTGGACCAGCATCGTCGGCCCCAATGGCGCGGGCAAGTCCAGCCTGCTCAAGGTATTGGGAGGACTGTGGCCGGCCTCGCATCTGCAAGGCAAGGTGGAGTTGTTGGGGCGGCCGCTTGCGGCCTGGCCGCGCAAGCAGCGGGCCCAAACCCTGGCCTGGTTGGGCCAAGGCGAGGTGGTGACCGAAGACCTGACCGTGCTGGATGTGGCCTTGCTGGGCCGCTTGCCCCACCAGGCCTGGTTGGCAGCACCGACCAGTGAAGACCATGCCGTGGTGGAGCGCTGCCTGCGCGCCACCCATGCCTGGGAATGGCGCCATCGGCCGGTGGTCGAGCTTTCGGGCGGCGAGCGCCAGCGCGTGCTGCTGGCCCGGGCGCTGGCGGTGCAGGCCCAGGTGTTGTTGATGGATGAGCCCCTGGCCAATCTGGACCCGCCGCACCAGACCGACTGGATGCAGTCCGTGCGCGCCCTGGTGGCCCAAGGCGGCACCGTGGTCAGCGTGTTACATGAGTTGTCATTCGCCTTGATGGCTGACGATATGGTGGTGATGGCAAATGGCCGGGTGGTACACCATGGTGCCTGCCAAGACCCTGCCACCCATGCTGCGCTGGAGGCGGTGTTTGACCACCGCATCCGCATTTGCCAGGTGGAAGACCTGTGGATGGCGCTGCCACGCTGAAGCACGGAGCTGCGCTGAACTGCTGAACTTGTGCATTGAATTTTTCAACCCGCATTGCCCGCAATGCCCCACTGAGGAAGGAAGCCCGCCATGCATATCGAACCGGGTCTGGTAGATGGAAGCAAGATACTGCTGAGCTACGCCACGGCCACCGCCGCCCTGGCCTATACGGCCAAACTGGCCTGGACCATGGCGCGGCAGAGCGGGCCACAGGCCTTGCTGCTGCGCTCGGCCCTGGCAGCTGCGCTGGTGTTTGTGTTTTTTGAGGTGTTTCCCCACCACCCGGTGGGCGTGTCCGAGGTGCATCTGATCTTGGGCACCACCTTGCTGCTGATTTTGGGCGCGGCCCCGGCTGCCATTGGCCTGGCTGCCGGCCTGCTGGTGCAAAGCCTGTTTTTTGCGCCGCAAGACCTGCCCCAGTACGGCATGAATGTGACCACCTTGCTGGTGCCGCTGTTTGCCACCGCCGCCCTGGCGCGGCGCGTGATTCCCGCGCAAATGGCCTATGTGGACCTGAGCTATGCCCAAACCTTCAAGCTGTCGGTGGCCTACCAGGGCGGCATTGTGCTGTGGGTGGGCTTCTGGGCTATGTACGGCCAGGGCGCAGGCGCGGCGAATCTGGCCGACATCAGCCGTTTTGGCGCGGCCTATATGACGGTGGTGCTGCTGGAGCCCCTGATCGACCTGGGTGTGCTGGCCCTGGCCAAATACTGGCAGCGCCTGCAGGGCAGTGCGCTGGTGGAGCGCCGCGTTTACCAAGCGGGCTAAGCACATTTTTTGGATACCGCGCGGGCCGCTGTGGTGGCCCGTTTTTTTGAATCTGCTGAATCACTCTCCCTATGCAAATCGAAACGCCTCCTTCCGAAAAGCCCTATGAAAAGCCCGAGGGCGAACGCCGTGGCCTGGTCATCGTCAACACCGGCGATGGCAAGGGCAAGAGCACGGCCGCTTTCGGCCTGGCCTTCCGCGCCACGGGCCGGGGCAAGGCCGTCAAGGTGTTCCAGTTCATGAAGGTGCCCACGGCACGTTTTGGCGAGCATCGCCTGGCCGACCAGGTGGGCCTGCCCATCGAAGGCCTGGGCGACGGTTTCAGCTGGAAGAGCCGTGACCTGGAACATTCCGCCCAGTTGGCGCGTGATGGCTGGGAAAAGGCCAGAGCTGCCATTTTGTCGGGCGAGTACTTTCTGGTGGTGCTCGACGAGATCACCTACCCGCTGATCTATGGCTGGCTGCCGCTGGAGTCCGTGGTGGAAACCTTGAAGGCCAGGCCCAAGGAGGTCCATGTCTGCCTCACCGGTCGCCGCTGCCCGCAGGAGCTCATAGACCTGGCCGACACCGTGACCGAGATGAAGCTGATCAAGCACGCTTTTCAGGCTGGTATCCCGGCCCAGCGCGGCATCGAGGATTGACCATTCTTGACCATGTTCGAGCAGTCACAGTTGCATGTCAGCGGTATGAATCACGGATGCATTTGTTTGTAATAAAAAGAAGTTCGCTTAGACTGCGCGGCACGCAGGTATGTGCCTGCTTTCTTTGAATCTTCTATGCATACCAGTATTGCGTTCGTGACCCGTCACCGTCTTCGTGCAGCCCAAGCTGCAGGCGTATTGGCGCTCAGCAGCCTGCTCAGCGCTTGCTATGTGGTTCCCATGCAGCCCACGGTGGGTGGCCCCGTGCAGTCGCCCGCAGCGGCCGCTGCCAGCGCGCAGCAGCCTGCACCGAGCACGGTCACTTTCAATGCCCGCATGTATCCTGCCAACGACCTGGCCGCCAAATACGGCGCAGTGCAAGGCACGGTGACCAATGATCTGCATGGTCGCGGCATCTTCACCGCCAATGTGGCCGGTGAAACCTATACCGGCGAAGCCACGCGCAATCCCGGCAGCAGCCGCGGCGGCATGGCCAACGGCGTGGGCAGCCGCGGTGGCTGGATGAAGTGCACCTATCAGATGAACTCCGAAGCGCTGGGCACAGGCCAGTGCGAGCTGAACAACGGCGCACGTTTCACCATGCACCTGGGCAGCTAAGCCAGGCAAAGCGCGCCGGGCTGTTGTTCACAGTCCGTCGCCTTACAGCAAAGACCTCTTCGGAGGTCTTTTTTTATGCGTGAAAAGATCACGCTTTCTTTGATACGCCGAGGTGGGTGGTGCGGGGATTGGCCGACAATGGCAGCCATGTCCGAGCCCGAGCTTTCCCCTTCTGCTACCACCATTCCCTCCACGCCTTTTACCGAGGCCGAGCGCGCGGCGGTCTACCGCGCCATTTATGAACGCCGCGACATGCGCCATTTCGCGGGTGGTGTGGTGGACGAGGCGGTGCTGCTGCGCCTGCTGCGCGCCGCGCACCATGCGCCCAGCGTGGGGTTTATGCAGCCCTGGCGCTTTATTCGCATCAAGAATGCCGCGCTGCGCCAGGCCATCCATGGTCTGGTAGAGGAAGAGCGCGTGCGCACGGCCCGGGCCTTGGGCGCGCGTGAAGAAGACTTTATGCAGCTCAAGGTGCAAGGCGTTTTGGATGCGGCCGAGGTGCTGGTGGTGGCCATGCCCCCGGGACGCGAGGCCCATATCTTTGGCCGCCGCACCCTGCCTGAGATGGACATTGCCAGCAGTGGCTGCGCCATCCAGAACCTGTGGCTGGCCGCGCGTGCCGAAGGCCTGGGCATGGGCTGGGTGTCCATCTTCGATCCCCAGGCGCTGGCGGAGCTGCTGCAGATGCCAGCAGGTGCCCATCCGCTGGGTGTGCTGTGCCTGGGGCCGGTGGATGGCTATTACGCCGAACCCATGCTGCAGCAGGAAAAATGGGCCAGCCGCGCGCCGCTGCAAGACATGCTGATGGATGACCTGTGGGACGCTTCACGCATCGCACCGCCGCCTGCTGGCAAGCAGCATGGTGCCTAAGCAAGCATGACGGTGATTACCTTGTGGGAGTTGCTGGCCTGGTCTTTCAGCCCGCTGGCATGGTGGTACAAGGCCTGGACCGCACCCGAGCTGGCGGCCCAGCTGCTGTGGGCGCAGCGCGGACTGTGCGCGTTGCTGGCCGTGGTGGTGGCCTTGGCCTTGGACAGGCTGTGGGGCGAGCCCCCGCTGTGGCTGCACCCCGTGGTCTATATGGGCAAGGCCCTGGGCTGGCTGGGCCAGCGCGTGGCCGCGCGCGAAGAAGTTGCGCGGGATTACCAGCGTTTTGTGCTTGCAGCGCTGCTGTGGTGTGCACTGGCTGCTCTGGTTTTTATTGCGTACTGGATGGTCTTGTTCCTGCTGCCCTACGAGCCCTGGTGGCTGCCAGGCCTGCTCGTGGGCGTGTTGCTCAAACCGCTGCTGTCCTGGCGCATGCTGAAAGAAGAGGTGCTGGCCGTGGAGGCCGCATTGCAGCAGTCGCTGCCCGCAGGACGCGAGCGCCTCTCCTGGTTGGTGAGCCGCGACACCACGCAGCTCGATGCCGCCACGGTGCGCGAAAGCGCCATCGAAACCCTGGCCGAGAATTTGAATGACTCCGTGATCGCCCCGCTGTTCTGGTTTGCCGTGGCCGGCCTGCCGGGCGCGGCGCTGTACCGATTGGCGAACACGGCCGATGCCATGTGGGGCTACCCCGGCTGGCGCGGCCAGGGCGATCAGCGCCGCCACTGGCAATGGGCCGGCAAATGGGCCGCCCGGGCCGATGATGTGTTGAGCTGGTTGCCGGCCCGCATCACCGCAGCCTGGTTGGCGTTGCTGGCCGGTGGCATGAATTGGCAGGGCCTGCGGCGCGATGCTGCCGTCACCCCATCGCCCAATGGTGGCTGGCCCATGGGGGCCATGGCCAGGGCCTTGGGGGTGCGCCTGTCCAAGCCCGATGTCTACCAGCTCAACCCTGAGGGCAGGGCGCCGGAATCTGCCGACCTGCTGCGTGCCGTGGCTTTGGCATCGAAAGTACTTGTAGTGCAGGTGGTTCTTGCACTGTTAGCTCTTGTTTTGATTGCACTGTGGATGTGGAGGGCAAGCGCCCATGGCGGATAAGCTGCATGGCGGCACGGACGCACTGGGCGTGCCAGCCCATGATTTCTCGACCAACCGCAATGCCTGCGGGCCTTGCCCTGCGGCGGAGGCCACGCTGCAGGCCGCCCATGCTGCGCAATACCCCGATCCGCTGTATACAGATCTGCGTGCCCAGTTGGCAGAGTTTCACGGCGTGGCGGTGGAGCGTTTGCTCATAGGCGGCAGCAGCAGCGAGCTGATTCACCGCCTCACCCAGCATGCGCTGCGCAGCGGTGCCCGTGCCATCAGCCTGCCAGCGCACCACTATGGCGACTATGCCCAGGCCGCAGCGGTCTGGGGCCTGGAGCGGCTGGGGCGTGGCGACGCGGATCTGCACTGGTGGTGTGAACCCTCCAGTCCCTTGGGACAGCTTGAGGTTGAAGGTTTTCCCCCTCTCCTTCAGGGAGAGGGTAGGGGAGAGGGCAGGGGTGAGGGGGCATGTTCCTGGCATGTGCTGGACTGTGCTTACCGCCCGCTGTGGCTGGAAGGTCAGGCACCTGCGCGCCATCTGGATGGGCTGTGGCAGCTGTGGACGCCCAACAAAGCCCTGGGCATGACGGGGGTGCGCGCGGCCTATGCCATAGCACCCCTGCATGTGTCACAGGCCGAGATGCAGGCGCTGCGCGCGCTGGCGCCGTCCTGGGTGGTGGGCGCGCATGGCGTGGCCATGCTGCAAGCCTGGGTTACGGCCGAGGTGCAGCAATGGCTGGCGCAGAGCCTGGAACAACTGCGGGCCTGGAAGGCGCAGCAACTGACGCTGTGTGCGTGCCTGGGCTGGCAGGTGTTGCCCGGCCACCAGGCAAATTATTTTGTGGCGCACTTGCCCTTGAGTGAAGCCGCGATGGCGCAGCGCCTGACTGCATTGCGTGTCCAGGGCATCAAACTGCGTGACTGCGCCAGTTTTGGACTACCAGGCCATGTGCGCCTGGGCGTGCTGCCACCGCTATCACAGGTCGCTCTGCAGGCCGCCTGGAATGATTGAAGAGAACGAGAACATGAATCCGCACATTCAACTGCCCAGGCCCCAGGCCGGCCAGCGCCCCGCGCTGTGCGTAATGGTGCTGGGCACCAGCAGCGGCGCCGGCAAAAGCTGGGTGGCCACAGCCTTGTGCGCCTGGTACCGGGCGCAGGGCTACAAGGTCGCGCCCTTCAAGGCGCAGAACATGAGCAACAACGCCCGCGTGGTGGCCACGCCCGACGGGCAATGGGGCGAGATCGGTACGGCCCAGTATCTGCAGGCCCTGGCTGCGGGCTGCACGCCCGATGTGCGCATGAACCCGCTGCTGCTCAAGCCCGAGGCCGACACGCGCAGCCAGGTGGTGCTCTTCGGGCAGGTGGATGAAGCCCTGTCCCAAATGCCCTGGCGCGGCCGCAGTGCTCGGGTCTGGCCGCAGATTGCCCAGGCCCTGGACGATTTGCGGGCTGAAAACGATGTGGTGGTGATCGAGGGCGCGGGCTCGCCGGCCGAGATCAATCTGCATGCCAGCGATGTGGTGAATATGCGCGTAGCCAAACACTGCGCGGCGCATTGCCTGCTGGTGGCCGATATCGACCGGGGCGGAGCATTCGCCCATTTGTATGGCACCTGGGCCCTGCTGCCGCCGGAGGAGCAGGCCTTGATCCAGGGCTTTGTGCTGAACAAATTCCGTGGCGATACCCGTTTGCTGGCGCCCGCGCCGCAGATGTTGCAGGACAAGACCGGCGTGCCCACGGTGGCCTGTATTCCCATGCAATGGGCCCATGGTCTGCCCGAGGAAGACGGGGTGTTTGACGACCGTGGCAGCCAAGGGAGTGGCCAGGCCGTGCACACCACGGTGGCGGTGCTGGCCTATCCGCGCATCAGCAACCTCGATGAATTCCAGCCCTTGCTGCAAGTGCCCGGCCTGCGCCTGGTGTGGGCGCGCTCGCCCGCGCAGCTGGCGGATGCGGACTGGGTCATCCTGCCCGGCAGCAAGGCCACGGCGGCCGATCTGGCCTGGATGCGCAGCCAGGGGCTGGATGCCGCCGTGGTGGCCCATGCCCAGGCCGGCAAACGCGTGCTGGGCATTTGCGGCGGTCTGCAAATGCTGGGCGAGGCCTTGATCGATCTGCATGGCGTGGACGGCAATGCCGCCGGCCTGGGCCTGCTGCCGCTGGCCACGCTGTTTGCCCAGGACAAGACCGTGCAGCCCACCACATTGACGCTGCCCGATCTGCTGCCGCCCTGGCAGGCCCTGGGCGGTGTGGTGGTACAGGGCTATGAAATCCACCACGGTCAGACCCAGCTGCGGGCCGATATGCAAGCCGGTGCGGCAGACCCTGCGCAAGAGCTGTTGCCCGGCATGTGGTGGCAGGGCAGCAACCAGGCCGTCATCGGCACCTATGTGCATGGCCTGTTTGAGAACGCCAGCGTGATCCATGCACTGTTCGGCCAGGCCGCGCCCAGCCTGGACCAGGTGTTTGAACGCCTGGCCCAAGGTGTGGCGCAATGGTTTGTGCAGCCGAGCAGCGAAACTGCGCTGTAGGTGGCCGCCTGCAGGGGCTGCAGGGGTGGGCCGATAGCGTAGTGCAACAAAGACGGCAAGCTATCTCTGTTATCCACTCACGGTAATGGAGTTGCCAAATGAAGCACTTTGGATTGCGTTCCTTGCAGACCACGGTAGGCGCCGTGGCCCTGACCTTGGCGGGTTGGTCTCTGGCGCAGAGCAGCGATGCCCCTGCAGCACCTTCTGCGCCGGCATCGCCCCCTGCGGTCAATGCCCAGGCCACCCCCATGCACCCAGCGCCCCATGCCCAACCCCGGCATGCCAAGCCACGCCATGCCCAGCCGCGCAAGGCCGATCACCGCCAGCACATGGCCAACCCCCAGACGCGTGAAGCAGCGGCTGCACGCCAGGCCGAGCGCCAGGGGCAGTTGGGCAGGACGCAAAGTGCCAACCAGTACGAGCACAATGCCCTGGCCCGCTGCCAGGTGTTCAAGGCCGATAGCGACCGCCACAGCTGCGAGCAGCGCATGCGCCATGGTCATGTCAGCGGCTCCGTGGAAGGTGGCGGCATGTTGATGGAGTACACCGAACAGGTGCCGGTGTCGCAGTAAGCACCGCTCACACAAGCCTCGATACGTCGTTGCTCAGCCTTGTCGTACGAGGTGTAGTGCCTGCGGCCTCGCACCTCGTCTCGATCGCAAACCTACGGTTTGCTGGGTCGTATTAAAGGCTCTGAATGCGAGCCGTTCCATCCACCCAGGCTGACTGGGTTGTGCAAGGCGCGCCATGCCATCGCCTCTGCCTTCCGGGTGGAGGCGATTTTCTTATCCTCTGTGGGCCGTTTCAAGACCGAGTGGGTCTGCTGCTGCAGCCCTGGCAGACACCGCATGGGAGTGGTTGTCCGGCATAGAGAGGTAATGCAGCCCCCCGCTGTGCACCTGACCGGTGCAGGCGTGGAGTAGTGGCTTGTGCAGCTGGCAGGCAAGAACCGTGCGGACGGCGAGGGTGGCCGAGCGGTGCCGTAGGCGGCAGGCAGGAGCCCAGTCGTAAGCAGTGCCATGCAAAGATCCAAGGCTTAATTTTTTCATTCAAGGAACTGATAAATGAAGCACTTTGGATTGCGTACGTTGCAGACCGTGGCAGGCACTGTGGCCTTGACTTTGGCAAGTTGGGCGCTGGCACAGACTGCCGCACCGGCTTCGTTCCCTGCGGCCGGTACCAAGTCGCAGCACAGTCATACCCCTGCGCGCAAAGCCCAGTCCGCCAGTACACCGCAAGACCGCGAAACTGCCGCCGCGCATCAGGCCGCCAAACAGGGGCTGCTGGATGATGGGCAGGGGCCCAGCCAGTATGAACACAATGCCCTGTCACGCTGCCAAGTGTTCAAGACGGACGCAGATCGCAGCAGCTGTGAACAGCGTGTGCGCAACAGCCAGGTCACAGGTTCGGTGCAAGGCGGCGGTACGTTGATGGAGTACAGCGAGCCGATGCCGGTTGCGAAATAACAACCTGCAGAGGCCGGTGCATCGAGCTTGGGCTCGCGCACCTTCCCACTTCACACGATCACTCTTCTGGGGGAGTCGTTCGCTGTGGGGCTCGCCAGGATTTACCGCCCGACCGTCTAAAACGTGGGCGGCGTGCAGACCCAGTAGATGCTGGCGCGTTCCTTGCCAATATTGCGGTAGGAATGCGGCAGATGGGAGCGAAAGGAGAAGGCGTCCCCTGCCTTGAGCTCGTAGCTGACGCCATCCAGAATCAGCTCGGCATGGCCGCACAGCACATAGCCCACCTCTTCGCCCTCATGGGAAATGGCGGCGCCGCTCTGGCCGCCGACCTCGATGTGGTGGATGGTGCATTCCAGCAAATGCCCACCCTTGAAGGGAATGATGCGCTCAAAGGTCACCCCGCCTGCGCCACGTTTGCGCTCCAGCGGAATCAGCGGGCGTTTGCCTGCGGGGTAGACGGGGCCGTCATCGGGTTCGGTTTCATCGAACAGCCAGGACACGTTCGACTCCAGCACCCGCACCAGGCGGTGCACCAGGGACAAGGAGGGCAGGGCCTTGCCGTTCTCGATCTTGGACAGCAGACTCTCGGAGCATTGGCTCTGCTCGGCCAGCTTGCGCAATGTCAGGTTCTTGGCTTGTCTGGCGAGCTTGAGTTTGACGCCGAGTCTTCTGCGGGATTCATCGAGGGCGGGATCGGCTGGCGCAACACTTTTCTTGACTCTGTCCATACTGCTCAATCTGGCTGGATATGCGATAGGCCCTGGCGGTGCCAGACCCAGGGCCTATCCGCCACGTTTTCAGTGGGCCATTCCCCCATCCACCATCATGGCCTTGGCAGTGATGTACCTGGCTTCTTCGGAGGCCAGAAACACATACATGGGAGAGACTTCCGACGGAACACCTTGCCGTCCCAGCGGGATGGCGCGGCGAACGATTTCAGAATGTAACGCGTCGCCGCCCATATAGTCTATGGCCGGGCCGTTGAATGGCGTATCAATCCATCCGGGCAGCACGGCGTTGACCCGGATGTTGTCGGGCGCCAGCTCCTGGGCCAAGGCCGTGGTGAAGGCAATCACAGCGCCTTTGGCCGCGGCATAGGCCGTCATGCCGGGCGCACCGCGCAGTCCGGCGAGTGAGGCCGTGGTGGTGATGCTGCCGCCCCCCGCACGCCGCAGCGCGGGTGCCCCGTATTTGGCGGCCAAAAAAGTGCCGCGGGCATTGACCGCAAAAATCCGTTCCCAGGTCTCGGCTTCGAAAGCATCGACCTTGCCCACACGCATCAGGCCGGCAAGAAAGACCAGGGTGTCCAGCCCTCCGAGCAGGCGCTCAGCCTCGTGCACGGCGTCGTGCACCGATGCCTCATCACACACATCACAGTCCAGGCCGTGGGCCTGGGCGCCTTGCGCGTTCACCAGCCCCACGGCCTCGCGCAGGCCTGCGCGGTTGATGTCGGCGATGGCGATGCGTGCACCGTGGCGCGCAAAATCCTCTGCGCAGGCGCGGCCTATGCCGGTGGCGGCGCCAATGAGCAGCGCCCGTTTTCCCTGAAGTCGCATCACATACTCCCTGTTGAAAAAACGTTTCAGCCCATGGGCGGTGTGTCTGCCTGCAAGGCCGAGCGTGGCTCTGAGCCGGGCAGGTGCTCCACACCCGGCATGCGGGCGGCATCCAGGTGGCAGGCGACCAGGCCTGCGCCCTGGACGGGGCGCAGCGCAGGGTCCACCTCCGCACACCGGGCCATGGCAAAAGGGCAGCGCGTGCGAAAGCTGCAGCCCGGGGGAATCTGTATGGGGTCGGGCGGCTCGCCTTCCAGAAGATAGGTTTCCGTCCGGTAAGGCTTGGCTTCGATGGTGGGCGCGGCGCTGAGCAGGGCGCGTGTGTAAGGGTGGCTGGAGCGGTTGAACAAGGTGGCGTTGTCTGCCAGCTCCACAATCCGGCCCAGGTACATGACGGCAATGCGCGAGCACACGCGCCGGACCATGGCCAGGTCGTGAGAGATGTAGACATAGGTGATGCCGCGCCGCGCTTGCAGGCTTTGAAAAAGATCCAGCAGCTTGGCCTGCTCCACCTGATCGAGGGCCGACAAGGTCTCATCCAGAATCAGCAGCTCCGGCTCGAGGACCAGCGCGCGCGCGATGTTGACCCGCTGGCGCTGCCCGGCGCTGAGTCCCACTGGCAGGCTGTCGAACAGTTCGGGGGGCAGCCCCACCTCGGCCATTTGCGCCTCCACCCGTTGGCGCAGCGCCTGGCCGCGCAGCGCCGAATGAATGCGCAGCGGCTCCGAGATCGTCTGCCCTATGGTGGCGTGGGGGGCGATGGCGTTGTAGGGGTCTTGCAGCAGCAGCTGAAAGCGCCGCCGCATCTGCAGCCGTGCGCGGCCACGCAAAGCGTCCAATGCCCTGCCTTCAAAGTACACGGCGCCGCTGTCGGCGGGCTCCAGGCTGCTGAGCAGCCGGGACAGCGTGGACTTGCCACAGCCCGATTCGCCGATGATGCCAACGCTCTCGCCCTTTCGCACGGTGAGCGAGATGTCGCGCACCGCCTGCACTTTCTGGGTGGCAAACAGCGCGCTGTGATTGCGCACCGCATAGTTTTTGACGAGGGAGCGCACCTCCAGCAGGGGCATGTCCAAGGCCGCCTGCGGTGGTGTTTGCGGTGGCATGCGCGGTGGCATGCGCGGTGGCATGTGCGATGGTGCCTGCACGCCCCAGATTCGGGGCACCCGTGCCAGCAGCATGCGTGTGTAGGCATGCTGGGGCTGGGCCACCAACTGGGCAACAGAGGACCGCTCCACGATGCAGCCCTTGTCGAGCACGATGACCTGGTCGGCCATGTCGCGCACCGTGCCCAGCAGCGAAGAGACAAAGACAATGGCTGTCTGAAAGTCTTGCTGCAGCTCCTTGAGCAAATGCAGGATCTGGGCTGCCACGGTCACATCGAGCGACTGGGTGATGTTGTCGGCAATGAGCAGGTGCGGGTTGGAGACCAGGGCATCCACAATCATGGCGCGCTGCATCATTCCGCCGCTGAACTGGAAGGGGTACTCGCCAAAGCGTTTGGCGGCAGAAGGAATGCGCACGGCATCCAGCACCTCGATCACGCGGCGCCTGGCGGTATGCCTGTCCATGCCCGGTGAGACGGCCAGCAGCTTTTCCTGGATCTGCAGCCCCACCGGCAGCGTGGGGTCGAGTGCGCTGCCCGGATTGGCGCCTATGTAGGCGATTTCGCTGCCCCGCAGCTGGCGCATCTCGGCGGGCGAGCACCGCAGCACATCGGTGCCGCGATAGCGCACCTGCCCGCCCACGATTTGCAGCGGTGCGCGCAGGGCGTTCAGCAAGGCCTTGGACAGCACCGTCTTGCCGGACTCGCTCTCGCCGATGATGCCCAGCACGGCATTCGCGGCCAGCGAGAAGTGGATGTCCGTGAGAATGGGGCGGTTGCCCCCATGGCTGTGCAGCGCAACGCTCAGGCCCTCGACCTCCAGCACCGGTAGTGCTGCAGCAGCGTGGAGTGCAGCGCCCATCATGCGGTCCCCCGGAGGGCCTGGTTGCGCGCGCGCTCCAGAAATCCGCCCATGAGGTTCAGGCTGCTCAATGTCAGCGCCAGCAGAACGCCAGGAACGATGGTGATCCACCAGGCATTCAGCAGGTACTGGGTGCCCGAGGAGATGATGGTGCCGAACGTGGGCGTTGGCGGCTGTATGCCTATGCCGATGAAGCCGAAGATGGCTTCAAAAATCATCATGCGCGCCACATCCAGCACCGCTACAAAGGCCATGGATGGCAGCACGCTGGGGGCAATATGCCTGGCCATGATGCGCAGCTCGGAAGCGCCCAGGATGCGGGCCGCACGCACATACTCTTTCTGGCGTTCTGCCAGCGTCACGCTGCGGGCCACACGGGCATACACAGGCCAGTTCGAGAGAATCAGCACCGCAATCACCGACAAGGCCGTGGGGCGCGACATGCCCAAAATGGTGATGGCCAGAATCACGACGGGAATGGACATCTGCACATCGGTCAAACGCATCAGCGCCACATCCACCCAACCGCCGCGGTAGCCCGAGACAATGCCGATGCTGCAACCCAGCACAAACATGCCGATGACGCTGAGCACACCGATGGCAAAGGCATTGCGCAGACCGATGAGGGAGCGCAGCAGCAGATCGCGCCCCAGTTGGTCCGTGCCCATCAGGTGTTGCAGCGAGCCGCCTTCCATGAAGGCCGGTGGCAGAAAGCGTTGCGCCACATTCATGCGGGTGGCCGAGGCGTCCATGAGCCAGGGGCCCAAAACGGCGAGCAGAGCCAGTGCGGCAAAGAGCGCGAAAGCCAGTTTCATCTCTGCGTGCTGCCATGCACTTTGCACCACACGCATGTGGATGCCGGAATGCCATACGGAATGCTGAGGCTTGGGCATGACCGTCTCCTCCATCAAAACTGCAGTCGCCTATCCAGGCTGGTGCAGAGGTAGTCCACCAGCATGTTGATGGACACCAAGGCGCCGCTGGCGAGGATGGCAATAGCCTGGATGATGGGAAAGTCCCGCTGGAAGACGGCGTTGATGGTGAGCAAGCCTATGCCGGGGTAGCTGAAGATGTACTCCACCACAAACAGCCCGCCCAGCAGCATGCCGATCATTTGCGCGCCAAAGAGATTCAGCAAAGGGATGGCTGCATTGCGCAGCACATGCCGGCCGACCATGGTCCGATAAGACAGGCCGCGTAGCAGGCCTGCATCGAAATAGGGCTCGCCCAGGTTGGCCGCCACGGAGACCGAGATGGAGCGGATCATGACCGGGGCCAGCTCGATGGCTAGCACCATGGCCGGAATGATGGTGTAGCCAAACCCCTGGTAGCCAATCGCTGGCAGCAGCCCTGTTTTGGCGGACAGCAAATAAATGAGCACCACCCCCACCCAGATATTGGGCAGCGAGACGAAAACCGAGCTGAGATAAAGGCCGATGCGATCCGGCCAGCGTCCGGCATTCAGGCCGGCGCCGAGTCCAATGGGGACGGCAACAATCAATGCGAAAAATATGCCCAGTGCAGCCAGCTGCAGCGAATAGGGCAGGGCTGTGGCGATCAGCTGGGCCACGGGCGCGCGGTTGGCCTGGTCCATGCTGGCGCTGCTGTCCTGGGAGCCGCTGGAACTGCCGCCTTGGGTGCCACGTATGAAGGAGTGCCCGAAATCCCCGGAGGCCACTTCGCCGAGAAAGCGCGTGAACTGCAGTGGTATGGGGTCGCGCAGGCCCAGCTGCTTGGCGGTTTCCTCCAGCACGCTGGCCGGCGTCATCGGGCCCAGGATGATGCGCAAAGGGTCTCCCGGCACCACGCGCAGCAGGGTGAAGATGGCAAAGGCCACCAGCAAGACAATCACCAGGCCTTGGCTGATGCGGCGTGCAAAGAACTCGATGGCAAATGTCATGACAAGGCCTTGCGCAAAGCGTGAACAAGCCCCACCCCGGCTGTTTGCATGTGCCAGGCCGTGGTGGTTCAGGATAGGAGTGGCGTGCGGGCCGCTTGGGGCTTAGACGAAGCGCGCCTTGCTCAGATCGATGGGGCCGTTGGGGTAGAAGCTGACGCCCTGCAGGCTCTTGGTCATGGCGCGCAAGAAAACCGATGAGAACAGGGACAGGCTGGGGGCCTTGCTTGCAATCAGCGGCAGCGTTTCTTGCTGCAGAATTTGTAGCCGGGCCTCGACCGTGTCGGCATTGCGCTCCTTGTCCAGCGAGGCGTCGAGCTGCGGGTCTGTGATGCCATTGACCAGTGCGAATTTGGAGTGGTAGTTGGGGCGCAGCACCAGGTCCGGCTCGGGAGAGCCTGTGATCCAGCCCACATCGATGATGTGGCCAGGGCCCTGGCCGTCGGCACGCCGGTACAGGCGCTCTTCCCATGCGGCCGGCTCCAGCGTGGTGAGCCTGACCGGAAAGCCTTGCTCCTGCAGCATGCCGGTGATGAGCTCGCCGTATTCGCGCGTCTTGGGATAAAAGCCCACCGAGGTGATGTACTCAATTTCCGGCAGCCCCTTGCCCTTGGGAAAGCCGGCGGCAGCCAGCAGTTTTTGCGACAGCGCGGGGTCGAACTTGGGGTAGCCGGCCAGGTTGGCATAGCCGAATTTGACGGGGGAGAGGTGGCAGTTGGCGCTTTGCCCGGCATCGCCCACCACGGCCAGAACCTGGGAGCGGTCGATGGCATGCACGGCGGCGAGTCGCAGACGCACATCATTGAACGGCGGCTTGTTGCAGCGAAAGTGCAGGTATTTGTTTTCGCTGGAGAGGCTGCGGTCGGTGGTGATGCGCGGGTTCTGCTTGAGCGAGGCATATTGCTCCGGCTCCAGCCGCTCTGCGAGGTGGTACTGCCCGTTGAGCAGGCCCAGCACCCGGGTATTGGCATCGGGCACATAGGCCCAGACCAGATGCTCGATGGCGGGCTTGCCCTCGTGGTAGTTGTCAAAGGCCTGGAAGAGGATCTGGTCGCCCTTGGTCTCTACATAGCGGTAGGGGCCTGTGCCGTTGGGGCGCCGCTTCAAGCTGGCGGGGTCGGCCACATCCTTGGCCGACAAGATGGGCAAAAAGCCCACCAGATACCAGAAGTTCAAGGCCGGGTAGCCGTATTTCTGTGTCTTCAGCCGGATCTTGTGGCGGTCCACGATTTCCACATCCACCTGGCCTGGGTACCAGGCCGAGGCCGGCCGCCCGGGCTGGGAGGCGTATTCGAACGTGGCTTTCACATCTTCGGCCGAGAACTCCTTGCCGTCGTGAAAGCGGACGCCCTGGCGCAGCGTGTATTCCAGGGTGAATTTGTCTACGAGCTTCCAGCTGGTAGCCAGGTCCGGAAGGATTTCGCCAGCATTGCCGGGCCGCATCGGGCATTTGGTCAAATGCCCATACAGAAATCCTTCGGCCGTGATCTGTGGGGCCACCGTGTGCGAGCTGGGGTCCCAACTGCTGGTCACGGTGCCGGCTGCGGCAAAGACCAGGGTCTGCCCGCTCTTGGCCCAGGCAAGGCGTGCGGCCATGCTGTCGAGCAGCACCGTGCTGGCTCCTAGCGTTGATCCTTTGGAGATGAAACCACGTCGTGTCAGCGTCATAGCTTGTTTCCTCGCATTCAGGTGAATACATGAAATCACGGCAGGGCAAACCGCAGGGAGCGCGGTGAAGTTGATTTTTCAAGCCACTTGATCTTTTGTCAAGTAACTTGAATTTGGTGCATGAATTATTCAAGTTGGTGCAGAAAAGCAGGGTGAGGGTGGCTGAGGGTGGCGAATTGCCCAGGTATCTGCCCGGAGCCGGACGGGCAGGCGGATACTCGGGGTTTTCTCCACTTTGGAGCGCAGCCTGCCGTGAAAGCGTGGACGGCTGCCTCCCGTTTTTGGCTATGCACGACTTTCTCCCCACCGTGGACTCCATCCAGGACGAGGCCTTCACCCGGCATGTTCAGCATCTGCTGGATGACAAGACCAAGCCCGTGGGATCGCTGGGCCAGCTCGAGCGCCTGGCCTTAAGGCTGGCCTGCATTCTGGGTACGGAGCAGCCTGTGCTGCAGGCCCCGCAAATGGTGGTGTTTGCCGCCGACCATGGGCTGGCAGCGCGCGGTGTGTCGGCCTATCCCCAGGATGTGACCTGGCAGATGGTGGAGAACTTTCTGGCCGGCGGCGCGGCAGTGAGCGTGCTCTCGCGCACCCAGGGTATTCACCTCAACATCGTGGACTGCGGTGTGGCGCGCGATATAGCGCGGCGCGAGCAAGACCCCGAAGACAAGCTGCCCAAACCGGGCGAGCCGCGCCTGTGGCGGCGCAAGGTGGCCTACGGCACGCACGACTGCAGCACCGGCCCGGCCATGACGGAAGCGGAGTGCCACATGGCCATTCGCAACGGCATGGCCCTGGTCAAACAGCTGCCCGGCAATGCCTTGCTACTAGGCGAAATGGGCATTGGCAACACCTCATGTGCCTCGCTGCTGCTGGCACGCCTGGCGCAACTCGATGTGGCCAGCGTTAGCGGCATGGGCACAGGCCTGGACGCCGAAGGCCTGCGCCGCAAGGTGGAGGTATTGCGCGGCGTGCTTGCGCACCATGCCGATGTGAACGAACCACTGGCCGTGCTGGCCGCCATGGGCGGGCTGGAGGTGGCCACCATGGTGGGCGCCGTGCTGCAGGCTGCCGTGGAGCGCCGGGTGATTGTGGTGGACGGTTTCATCACCTCGGCTGCCGTGCTGGTCGCCAGCCGTTTGCGCCCCGCAGTGCTGGAGCGCTGTGTTTACGCCCACCGCTCGGGTGAGCCCGGCCACACGCTGCTGCTGCAAGCCCTGGGCGCCGAGCCGCTGCTGGACTGGCAGATGCGCCTGGGCGAAGGCTCGGGGGCGGCCACGGTCTGGCCGCTGCTCGTTTCAGCCTGCGCCGTGCTGCGCGAGATGGCGAGCTTTGGCTCCGCGGGCGTTTCGACAAAAACCACTCCCTGAGGCGCTGTGCGGTCGGCATAGGCCCTTGCGCGGTGTCCCTGGCGAATGGGGGGCTCAGCATGCGACATGCCGTACTACGGAGTTGCTGCCTTTATGTCAGCTGGAGCGAGCGTGCGCAGCACAGCGGGGCTCCGATTGAGCGCCCCAACGCCCAGACAGCACTTCGGGCGCGGCGTCTCGCCCGCTGACAGTACGCCTGTACGGCAAGGGCGAGCAACAAAGCATGAAGCGCTGTATGGGCGCCTCCAAACGAGGCGCTCACCAAGTACAAGACATCAATGCACTTGCAGGCCGGGGAGAAACTCGATGCCGGTGCGGCGGACGAGCTCTTGATAGCTGATGGGGCGCGTCACCGTCGCATCGTCGGCATTCGCCTGCCAGTGCACCCAGGCGCGCTGGGTCTGGGCGTCATACACCAGCTTGAACAGGTGCGAGGGCACATGCACCTGGTTGGCGCCTATGGTGCCGGCTTCGCCCTGGAACACCGGGCCGGTGATGATGTAGACATCACCGCGTGCACGGTGGGCGTAGCGGCGCGTGTCCTGCTCAATGCGGGCCCAGGGACCGCTGTTTTGGGCCATGGACTGGGGCACCATATTGGCCAGTGAAAAGCTTTGTGCCATGGCCTGGGCCGTGGGCATATCGCCCGCCGGTGCCATATGGCCACGCGAGTAGCCGGAGCGTTTGTAGTCCTCCAGCTCGGCGCGTTCTGCGCGGGGCAGGCGGGCATCGGCGTAGAAGCGGTTGGTACGCTTTTCATTGGCCTCGTCGACCAGGGCGCGGTTCATGCGCTGGGCCACATAGACCGGGGTCTTGGTGCTGCCGCTGTGCAGCACGGCAAACGCGTCATAGCACAGCGCACGCAGGGTGGGCCGGGGGGCAATCGCTGGAGGCTTGCCATTGGCAAAGAACTCCGGGCAGTCGGCAAAGCCCGCAGTTGCAGCCGTCGCAGTAGTGGCCGCAGGTGCTGCGGCTGTGGTGCCGAGACTGGGAGGGGCTTTGGCGTGGAGAGAAGCTGCCAGCGCCAGGGCGCTGACGCAGGTGAGAGCACGTGCAGTGCGTGCCCATATCGAACCGGATTTCACGAATTTCCAAGGGGCGCAGGGCCCGGGTTGACCGAAAAACAGCGGCCATTGGAACCGAAATCAGGCAGCCCGGCATGGCGCCGGGTTTCTGAGGGAAATGCGCTGCAGCACTGAACAGATCAGCACAAGCTGCTATGCAAAGCCGAGCACTGAGGGCTT
The DNA here is from genome assembly GCA_031277855.1 of Acidovorax sp. Lineage (GTDB taxonomy): Bacteria > Pseudomonadota > Gammaproteobacteria > Burkholderiales > Burkholderiaceae_C > Comamonas. The sequence goes on from JAITLO010000018.1 coordinate 101,908, forward strand.
ACAGAAAAGCTGCGCTAGACATCATCGAGCGAGGCACTCCAGCGATCTCCCCAGCCGCTGCGGGCCTGGTCGATCTGGCGGCGGTCGCGTTTGGTGGGGCGGCCATCGCGCAGGCTGGCAATGCTGTCGGCAGGCTCGGGCGCCAGGCGACGCTCCTCGGCCAGGCGCAGGCGCTCGGCCAGGCTTTCCGCCGTCTCTTCATACAGCTGCTGGGCAATGGGGGCTGGCCCGCGCATGCCGCTCAAGGCCTTGATGACCACGGTGCGTGGCAGCGGCCCCTGGCGTAGTGCAATGCTGTCTCCGATCCGTACCTCGCGTGCAGGTTTGGTGGGCGCATTGTTGACGCTGACGCGTCCTTTGCCAATTTCTTCCACAGCCAGGCTGCGCGTTTTGTAAAAGCGCGCGCACCACAGCCATTTATCCAGTCGCATGGAAAGCAAATCGCTCATATGGCCGCCATTGTGCCTGCGCCCGGGCCGGTTTGTATGTTGAATGTATGTCGGCGGCTACGCTTGCGGCGATGCCTGGGGCAGCCGCACTTCGGCATCCAGGCCAAGGGTGGTGACGCTGCCTGGCGCATGGCGGTTGTGCAGCTGCAGCCGGCCCTGCAGGGCCTGGACAATCTCCTGGCAGATGGCCAGCCCCAGGCCGGAGCCGCGATGGCCGTCGCCCGCAGAAAAAGGGCGGAATAAACGCGTTTGCAGCTCGGCGCTCAGCCCGGGGCCGCTGTCGGCGATACACAGCCGTGCCATGGCCGGGCTGTCCTGCGGGGAGGTCGAGGGCACCGCCGGTTGCAGTTGCACGCGCAGCGGGCTGCCCGCAGGGGCGTGGCGTATGGCGTTGTGCAGCAGATTGCGCACCAGCTCGCGCAGCATCCAGGCCGGCGCTTGCACCCAGACCGGGGCGTCGGCCTGCAGCTCAAAATCCAGGGCCTTGTCGGCCACCAACGGGGCCAGGTCCAGCGCCACTTCGCGCACGATGGCATCCCAGGAGACCGGCTCGGTGGGGGCCGGGTCCTGGCGCAACTGCTCCACCTTGGCCAGGGCCAGCATCTGGTTGGCCAGCTGCGTGGCGCGGTCTACCGTGGTTTCGATTTCGGCCAGGGCTTCGGCCGGCGGCATATCGCCGCGGCGCGCCGACTGCACCTGGGTTTTGAGCACGGCCAGCGGCGTGCGCAGCTGGTGGGCCGCATCGCGCACAAAGCGCTTTTGGTGCTGTAGCAAGCGGCTCAGGCGTGCCATGACCTGGTTGGTGGCCTCCAGCAGAGGTTGCAGCTCACGTGGGGCGGCGGATGCGTCCAGCGGGTGGAGGTCGGCCTGGGGGCGTTGGGCCATGGACTGGCTGATGCGGCGCACCGGGCGCGTCACCCGCTGTACCACCAGCAGCACGGTGAGCATCACCACCAGCACCAGCAGGGCCTGGCGCCACAGCGTATCGGCCAGCAGGCGCAGGGCCAGGGTGCGGCGCAGCTCCAGGGTCTCGGCCACCTGGATCACGGCCATGCTGCGGCCGGTGGCGCTGGCCACGGGCTGCAGCAGCACGGCTACGCGCACGGGCTGACCGCGGAATTCGGCATCATAAAAGTCCACCAGCGCGGCATAGGGTGGGCGCGTGGGAATCTGGCCGCGCCAGAACGGCAGCTCGGCAAAGCCGGACACCAGCTCCCCATCCAGTGTGGAGACGCGGTAAAACATGCGGCTTTGGTTGTCGGCCTCGAAGATCTCCAGTGCCGAGTAGGGCACGATGGAGCGCAGCTGGGCATGTGCGTCGTAGCCGTCCACATCCAGCTGCTCGCTGATGCTCTTGGCAGAAGCCAGCAAGGTGCGGTCGTAGGCGGTGTGCAGCGACTGCAGCGACTCCCGGTACAGGCTGACGGTGTTGAAGGCAATCGACAGCAGCACGGGCAGCAAAATGCCCACCAGCAACTGGCGCCGCAGCGACCAGGGCGCGGGTGGCCACAAGCGGTGCCACAGCAGCAGCGACCGCTCCAGCTGTGGCGGAACCTGGTGCGAAAGCGGTTGCGGTGTGGGAGTGGGCATGGCCTCAACTCTGGCTTTGCTTGAGCAGATAACCCAGGCCGCGCAGTGTTACCAGGTCGACCCCGGTGCCCGCCAGCTTTTTGCGCAGGCGGTAGACCACCACTTCAATCGCCTCGTACTGCACGGTGACCTCGCCGGGGAACACCAGGGCATACAGCCGCTCCTTGGCCACGGCCTGGCCGGGGCGTGCCAGCAGGGCCTGCATCAGTGCACGCTCGCGCGGCGTGAAGTCCATGGGCTCGCCCAGGTGGTAAACAGCGCCGCTGTCGCGTTCATAGCGCATATGGCCCAGCTGCACGCTGGTGTCGGCCCCCGAGGGCGCAAGGGCAGTGCTGCTACGGCGCAACAGGGCGCGCAGCCGTGCTTCCAGCTCATCCAGATCAAAGGGTTTGGGCAGGTAGTCGTCGGCACCGGCATTCAGACCCAGCACGCGGTCGCCCACGGTGCTGCGGGCGGTGAGCACCAGCACCGGCGTGGCAAGCCCCAGAGCGCGGCCCTGGGCCAGCACCTCCAGCCCGTCCAGGCCGGGCAGGCTCAGGTCCAGCACCAGGGCGTCAGGTGGCTGGGCCTGCCAGCGCTGCAAGGCCTGCAAGCCATCGCCCACCAGTTGCACCTGCATGCCACGGCGCAGCAGGGCGCGCTGCAGCGTGGCCTGCATGCTGGGATCATCTTCGACAAGCAGTATCTGCATGGCGCAGCACCTTAGCACTGCGCAAGCAGGGCTTGCCCCATGTCGACCTGGGGTTTTCACGGAGATTGGTGGACAGCGGTTTGACAGGCTGGCGCTGCATGATCGGCAGACTTCCTGCGGGCCATGCTGCGCATGGTCTGGCAGGAGGCGTATCCATAAGTTCAGAAGGAGACACCCATGCGACGCGACACCTTTCTCAAGTCCATGATGGCATTGGCCGCTGCCAGCAGCCTGCCCTTGTCGGCCCACGCTTCCGTGGCCATGAAGATGATGCTGCCGGCCAACCCCGGTGGTGGCTGGGACACCACGGGCCGCGCGCTGGGCAAGGCCTTGATCGATGCCGGTGTGGCTTCGACCGTGACTTATGACAACAAGGGCGGTGCCGCCGGCGCCATCGGCCTGGCGCAGTTCGTCAACGGCAGCAAGGGCGACGCCAATGCGCTGATGGTGATGGGCGCCGTGATGCTGGGCGGCATCATTACCGGCAAGCCGCCGGTGACCCTGGCCCAGGCCACGCCGCTGGCGCGCCTGACCAGCGAATACAACGTGTTTGTGCTGCCTGCCAACTCGCCCTACAAGAGCATGGCCGAGGTGATTGCACAGCTCAAGAAAGACCCTGGTTCCATCAAATGGGGCGGCGGCTCGCGCGGCTCCACCGAGCACATTGCTGCGGCCATGATTGCCCGCGCCGTGGGCGTGGACCCGGCCAAGATCAACTACGTGGCCTTCCGTGGGGGCGGGGAAGCCATCTCCGCCATCCTGGGCGGCAATGTGACCATTGGCGGCAGCGGCTACAGCGAGTTCGCCGAGTACATCTCCACTGGCAAGATGAAGCCCGTGGGCGTGACCTCGGAAGAGCGACTCAAGGACTTGCCCAATGTGGCCACGCTCAAGGAGCAGGGCATTGACGTGTCCATCGGCAACTGGCGCGGCGTGTATGCCGGCCCCGGCATCAGCAAGGCCCAGCGCGACGAGCTGATCGCCAAGGTGGAAAAAGCCACCAAGAGCAAGGCCTGGGCCGAAGCCCTGGAAAAGAATGGCTGGACGCCTGCATGGCTGGCCGGCGACGCCTTCGCCAGCTTTGTGGACAAGGACTTTGCCAGCCTGCGGGACACCATGACCCGTTCGGGCATGGTTTGAACTTGAACACCCCCTGAGCCGCGCCGGTGCCCTGGTATAGGGGGCCGAGGCTGCGTCGGTTTCAGGGCCACTGACTTTACACATGCACCGCTTGCGGTGCTTTCATAAGCGGAGCGGCTGATGCGCTCTGCGTCTGCGTGAGAGGCTTGTTGGCTTGCCAATCGCCTCCTGCACCCTCCTGATCGGGAGACATGGATGACTGAACCAACTGCTGCAGGCACCGAGATGCTGTCTGCCGACTCGACGCCCGAGGGCGTCATTCCTTCTGCGAAATGGCAGGCCATTGTGGGCGCTGCCGTGGTGTTACTGGCTGCCGGCATGGCCTGGGGCGCTACGCATATTGCCGGTGATGCCGGCTATGGCGGCGTAGGCCCTGCCTTTGTGCCCTGGCTGTGCGCGGTGGTGCTGGGCATTTGTGGCCTGTGGCTGATCTGGGAGGCGAAAACCGGTGGCTATCGCCATGCCGGCTCCGGTGGTGGCTCGGGCCGTGCCGATATCGGCGCCTTTGTCTGGGTGTCGGCGGGCATGTTGCTCAATGCCGGCTTGATCGAGCACCTGGGCTTCATCATCAGCTGCAGCCTGTGCTATTTGCTTGCCGTGCAAGGCCTGCGCCGCGCGGCCCACCAGGCGCATACGCTGACGCCCAAGACCTTGCTCAAGGACGCTGTGGTTGGCCTCATGATTGCCGCGCCGGTGTTCTGGGCCTTTACCCAATTCCTGGCCATCAACCTGCCGGGCCTGACCGAGACGGGGTGGCTGTAATGGAACTGTTTGACGCACTGATGGCGGGCTTTGCCACCGCCGCCACACCCATCAATTTGCTGTGGGCGCTGCTGGGCTGTGCCTTGGGCACGGCCGTGGGTGTGCTGCCCGGCATAGGCCCGGCCGTGGCCGTGGCCATGCTGCTGCCCATCACCGCCAAGGTGGAGATCACGGCCTCGATGATCTTCTTTGCCGGCATCTACTACGGCGCCATGTATGGTGGCTCCACCACCTCGATTTTGCTGAACACCCCGGGCGAGACGGCCTCCATGGTCACGGCCATGGAGGGCAACAAAATGGCCAAGAGCGGCCGCGCCGGTGCGGCCCTGGCCACCTCGGCCATAGGCTCTTTTGTGGCCGGCACGATTGCCACGGTGATCGTGACGCTGTTCGCGCCCACGGTGGCCGACTTTGCCGTCAAGCTGGGCCCGCCCGAATACTTCATGCTGATGGTGCTGGCCTTCACCACGGTGAGCGCGGTGCTGGGTCAAAGCAGTCTGCGCGGCATGACGGCGCTGTTCCTGGGCCTGGCCCTGGGCTGCGTGGGCATGGACCAGATCTCGGGCTCGGCCCGCTACACGGCCGACCGCATGGAGCTGCTCGATGGCATCGACATCGTGCTAGTGGCCGTGGGCCTGTTTGCCGTGGCCGAGGTGCTGTATGCGGCACTGTTCGAAGGCAAGGTGGAGGAGTCGCAGAACAAGCTGACCCGGGTGCATATGACGGCGCGCGACTGGAAGCGCTCCTGGCCAGCCTGGATTCGCGGCACCATCATCGGCACGCCCTTTGGCTGCATTCCCGCCGGCGGTACCGAGATCCCCACCTTTTTGAGCTATGCCACCGAGAAAAAGCTGGCCAAGGGTGAGAACAAGGAAGAGTTCGGCAAGCAGGGCGCCATCGAAGGTGTGGCCGGCCCCGAGGCCGCCAACAATGCTACGGTGACGGCGGCCCTGATTCCGCTGCTGACCCTGGGCATCCCCACCAGCAACACCACGGCCGTGCTGCTGGGCGCCTTTCAGAACTACGGCATCAACCCCGGGCCCCAGCTGTTCACCAGCTCGGCTGCTCTGGTGTGGGCGCTGATCGCGTCGCTGTACATCGGCAACGTGATGCTGCTGGTGCTGAATCTGCCCATGGTGGGCATGTGGGTGAGGCTCTTGAAAGTGCCGCGCCCCCAGCTGTATGCCGGCATTTTGATCTTCGCCACCGTGGGTGCCTATGGCATGCGCCAGAGCACGTTCGATTTGTTCCTGCTGTATGGCATAGGCCTGCTGGGTGTTCTGATGCGCCGCTTTGACTTCCCCACCGCGCCGGTGGTGGTGGGCATGATTCTGGGCCCCCTGGCCGAGGCCCAGATGCGCAATGCCGTGGCCATTGGCGAAGGCAGTTTTGCCATCTTCCTGCAGCGCCCCATGTCGCTGACGCTGATCATCATCGTGCTGTCCGTGCTCATCGTGCCGCGTGCCCTCAAACATTGGGCCGAGCGCCGTATGGCGCTGCATGGAGGGAATGCCCCGGCCTAGCTTGGGTGCAAGTCCAGCAAAAGGGAGCGCATGGCGCTCCCTTTTTTCATGTGGGGGTGCTGCTGTGGTCGCAACCACTGGCCGGTGTGCCCACGCCCTCAGGCCAGGGGCGGAACAGGCGCGCCGCGACAAAGTCCACAAAGGCGCGGATCTTGGGCGAGAGCTGGCGGCTGGCGGGCCACAGCACATAAAACACCATTTGCTCCTGGTTGTAGGCGTCCAGCACCGTGACCAGCCGGCCTTGCTGCAGCGGGGCATGCACGGCCAACTCGGGCAGGCAGGCAATGCCAAAGCCCTGTTCCGCAAAGCTCAGTTGTGGGTCCAAGGTGTTGGTCACCATGCCCACGGGCAGCTCCTGGGCAGAGAGGGCGCTGCCACGCAGCACCGGCCACACATCGAGCTTGCCGGTGCTGGGAAAACGGTAGAGCAGGCAGGCGTGGCGGGCCAAGTCCTCGGGGCGCTCGGGTGTGCCGGCTTGGGCGAAATAGGCAGGGCTGCCGATCAACACCCGGCGGCAGCCGCCCAGGCGCCGTGCGGTCAGGCGGGAGTCGCTGGGCGCGCCGGAGCGAATCACGGCGTCAAAACCTTCCTCGATCACATCCACCAGCCGGTCGGAATAGTCGATATCGAGTGTGATGTCCGGGTACAGCCGCTGAAACGCGCCCAGCAAAGGCATGAACAAGCTGCCCACCGAAGGCAGGCTGATGCGCAGCCGGCCGCTGGGCGTGGCCTGCGTGTGCTGTAGCTCGGCCTCTGCCGCCTCGACTTCGCACAGGATGCGGCGGCAGCGCTCCAGAAACAATGTGCCCTCGGGCGTCAGGTGGATGGTGCGTGTGGAGCGGTGGAACAGGCGCACGCCCAGGCGCTCCTCCAGCCGCACGATGGCCTTGCTGACGGCAGAAGCCGAAATCCCCAGCTGTTGCCCTGCCGCCGTGAAGCTGCGCGCCTCACCGGCACGCACAAAAACCTGCAGCGCACCCAAGTGCTCCATGGCCTACGCCCTTTGTAGATTGATGACTTTGGAGTCCAAAGAATTTGGAACTGTAGCCTGTTTTTCTTTAATGAAGCCAGGTCCACACTGCCAGCCACTCCCGATGGCCATGGTGGCCGCGGGTTGAGGAATTCCGATGACGACCCCTTCTTCCTGCACCGCCGCTGCATCTGCGGCGGTTTCTGTTCCCCCTGTTCTCCCCGTTCCACCCGTTTCCAGTCCGCTGCCATGGGCTGCCTTGCTGGCCTTGGCCATGGCAGGCTTTCTGGCGTTGATGACCGAAATCCTGCCCGCCGGCATGCTGCTGCCCATCAGCGCCGATTTGCAGATCACGCCCACCCAGGCAGGGCAGCTGGTCACGGCCTATGCCGTGGGGGCCTTGGTGGCTGCGGTACCACTCACGGCTGCCACCCTGGGCTGGCGCCGCCGGCCGCTGTTGCTGGCAGCGCTGTCGGCCATTTTGGTGTTCAACAGCGTCACAGCGTGGAGCAGCAGCTATGGCCTGGTTCTGGTGAGCCGCTTGCTGGCGGGCATGGCCACCGGGCTGATCTGGGGGATGCTTGCGGGTTATGCACGGCGCATGGTGCCGCCCCATCTTGCCGGGCGGGCACTGGCGATTTCCGGCGTGGGCGCACCGCTGGCCATGGCGCTGGGCGTGCCTGTGGGGGCGTGGCTGGGCGCTACGCTGGGCTGGCGGGCCAGTTTTGTGGCCATTTCGTTGTTGACCCTGCTGGTGATGGCCTGGGTAGCCTGGCAAGTGCAGGACTTTCCCGGTCAGGCCGCACAGCAGCGCAAGCCGTTGCGCCAAGTGTGGCGCACGGCCGGCGTGCGCACGGTGCTGGGCGTGCTGGTGCTGTGGGTGCTGGCCCACAACATGCTCTACACCTATGTGATGCCGCTGGTGGCCGTGGCCGGCCTGGCAGAGCAGGTGGGGGCGGTATTGCTGGTGTTTGGTCTGGCATCCATGGTGGGTCTGGGCCTCAGCGGTTTGTGGATTGACCGCATGCTGCGTCGGCTCAGTCTGCTGGCGCTGGCGGGGTTTGCCGTGTCGGTCCTGCTGTTGGGGCTGGCCGGGGAGCATGCTGCTGCGGTGTACCTGGCAGTTGCTGTGTGGGGGCTGAGCTTTGGCGGGGCTGCACCTTTGCTGCAGACCGCATCCGCCCGGGTCGCTGGTGAGGGCGCTGATGTGGCGCAGTCCTTGTTGGTCACCGCCTGGAATCTGGCGATTGCGGCAGGCGGCCTGGCCGGTGGATTGCTGCTGCAGTGGGTCAGCATCACGGCACTGCCCTGGGCGGCCCTGGTGATGGTGGCGCTGGCCTGGGGCCTGGTGGGCATGGCCAGGGGCCATGGTTTTCCGCCCCAGGGTTGACAGGCTTTTGAGCGGCCTGCATCCAGGCAGTGCCAGCAGGGCGGGCAATGAAAAAGGGAGCGCATGGCACTCCCCTGGTGCGGCGTACGGTCGATTGAGGCGCCTGATAGGTCGCCGTGATGGACCGTGCTGGGCTGTGGGTAGGTCGCGTGGTTTAGACCTCAGCCGCAATGCGCGCGGTGCTGGCGTGAGGCAGGGCCTTGCTCTCCACCCGGGTGCCAGACAAGGCAGCAGGCGCCAGCGATGGGGGCTGCACACCCTCCAAGCTCTCGCGGACGGCATAGTCGTTCAGGGTGAAGACGGACACCATCTGCGTCAGCGTCTCGGCCTGCTGGTTCAGGCTGGCGGCAGCGGCGGCGCTTTCCTCCACCAGGGCAGCGTTTTGCTGGGTCACCTGGTCCAGCTGCGAGACAGCGTCGCTGACCTGGGCAATGCCACGGGCCTGCTCCTGGCTGGCACTGTTGATTTCGTTGATCAACGAGGAAACCTGGTGCACCTGCTCCACGATGGCCTGGATGGTCTGGCCGGTGTCGTCCACCAGCCGGGCGCCGTCGCCCACCTGGTCCACGCTTTGCTGGATCAGCAGCTTGATTTCCTTGGCTGCCTCTGCACTGCGGCCGGCCAGAGAACGCACTTCCGAGGCCACCACGGCAAAACCACGGCCTTGCTCGCCGGCGCGGGCCGCTTCCACGGCGGCGTTCAGCGCCAGGATATTGGTCTGGAAGGCAATGCCGTCGATGACGCCGATGATGTCTGCAATCTTGCCCGAGCTGGTGGAGATGGTCTGCATGGTCTCCGTCACCTGGCGCATGGCGTCGCCGCCCTGGCGGGCCGTGTCGGCCGCGCGCACGGCCAGGCTGGAGGCCTGGGCCGCTGCATCGGTGTTGTGGCGCACGGTGGCCGTCAGCTGCTCCATGGAGGCAGCGGTTTCTTGCAGGCTGGAGGCCTGGGTTTCGGTGCGCTGCGACAGGTCGTTATTGCCCATGGTGATCTGCGAGGCGCCGGTGGCAATCGATTCGCTGCCGCTGCGGATGCGCCCCACCACCTGGGCCAGATTGCCATTCATGGTCTGCAGTGCGGCCAGCAGACGGCCGACCTCATCGTTGCCGTGGCTGCCTATGCGGGCCGTCAGGTCGCCCTGGGCCACGGTTTCTGCAATCTGCACCGCCTGGTCCAGCGGCTGGATGATGGCGCGTATCAGCCGGCGTGCGGCAAGCAGGCTCAGCAGCACGGCAGCTAGCAGCACGCCGGCGCTGATCAGCTGCAGGCGTTCGTAATCGTCGTGGGCGGTTTCGTACTGGGTCTGCGCTTCAGCGGTCTGAATGGCAATCAGCTCGTCAAAGGCCTTGGCCAGCGGCGTCACGGTGGGAAAGAGCCGGTACTCGATGAAAGCACCCATGCGGTCCATGTCGTAATTGGCCAGCACATTGTCCAGCTCCTTGAGGCGCGGCTGGGAGGCTTCCTTCAGCGATTCAATGCGGTGCACCAGCTCTTTTTCGCTGTCCAGCAGCGGGTGGGCCAGATAGGCATCCCATGCCTGGCCCATGCGTGCGCGTTGCTCCTCCAGCATGTGCTGGCCTTGTTCGGGCAGGATTTGCTGCACAAACACCTTGGTGGCCACCTCGATGAGCTTGACCGAGTAGCCATCGGCCACGACTTTCAGCTGTTGCATGGGCAGCACCCGGTCGTTGTAGATGGTGGACAGGCGCTGGTTGGCCACCTGCAGCTGCCACATCAGCGCCAGGGCCGAGGCCACTAGCAATACCAATAGCGCGCTCACCAGACGCCACAGGCGGGCGCGGATGCTGACTTGTTTCATGCGAATTTCCAGAGGGGGGAGATGACAGACCGCAGAACAGCGCGAGGGCTGTCCATGCTGTGAGGCAGAGAGTTGTTAAATTTTGTCAGTCGATTCACTTATTGAAACATTTGCGCTATCCCTGGAAGTGCGCAAAGCGATAGGGAATGCATATCAATCATCTTTGAAATACTGATAAATAAAGCACTTGATGCTCTGCTTTTCAGAGTGTGTGGGTGCTATTTGATTGTCAGTTTTTTGACAGTATCGGCCTTGTTATGCGGCGATAGCTTGCTGCGCCAACCGCGACGACAGGGGCTTTGAACATGTTCTCAGCCCCCGGCGCTGCGTGCCTCTTCGGATATCCAGTCGGCAAAGGCCTGAACCTCCGGGCGCTGCATGGCCTGGGGCAGCGTCACCAGGTAGTAGGCAAAGCGTGCGGGCCAGGGCTTGTCCAGCACCTGCACCAGGCGGCCTGCGGTGATCTCCTCGTGGGCATATTCCCGGGGAACCAGGGCCAGGCCCTGACCGGCCACGGCCGCCCGTATCAGCAAATAGTCGTCCTCAAACGCCGTGCCGCGTTCGGCGCGCGGGTCGTCGGCCTCACCATGGGCGGCCAGCCACAGCGCCCAGTCGGCGCGGTCTGCATCCTGGAGCAGGGGGTAGGCCAGGCAGTCGGCCGGGGTGTGGACTGGCCCCATGCTGGCCAGCAGGCCAGGACTGGCCACGGGCAGCAGCACCGGGGCCATCAAGGCCTGGGCCTGCAGGCCGGGGTACTGGCCCAGGCCATGGCGTAGGGCGATGTCCACCCGCTCGCGCTGCAGATCGACCAGGGCGGACGAGGCCTCGACGCGGACCTCGATTTCCGGATACCGGCGGGTGAAGCGCCCCAGCCTGGGCACCAGCCAGGAGGCAGCAAAAGAAGGCTGCGTGCTGATGGTGAGGCTGGGCCTGGCGCGCGCTGCCTCCAAGGTGTGCAAGGCGTTGGCTATCTGGTCGAAGGCCATGACCAGGCCCGGATGCACACGGGCGCCGGCCTCGGTCAGGCCCATGCGCTGGCGGCTGCGCACAAAAAGTGGCAAGCCCACGCGCTCTTCCAGCAGCCGTATTTGCTGGCTGACGGCGCCAGAGGTCACGCCCAGGGCCTCTGCGGCATGTTTGATGCTGCCGTGGCGCCCCACCTCGGTGAAAGCGCGCAGGGCCAGCAGGGGAAAGACAGGGTTCATGGTTTAGATTTTCTAAATATTCTGGAGAGATTTAATCGTTTCCCTTATCAGGTACCAGTGAGCAAAATGCATTTTCCAGATGTCTTGAGAATTTAGCCATGCTTATTTTGATGGCGGACGCTGGAGCATGAAAGAAAGCCATGATTCACCTCTACACCGACAGCTCTCCCAATGGCTTCAAGGCCAGCATCGCCCTGGAAGAGCTGGCGTTGCCCTACCAGTTGCACCATGTGCGCATTGCCGATGGGGCGCACCGGCAGCCGGATTTCTTGGCCCTGAACCCGCATGGCCGCATCCCCGTGATCCGCGATGAGGACAGCGGCATCACCTTGTTCGAGTCGGCAGCCATCCTGCTGTACCTGGCAGAGAAGACCGGCCGCCTGCTGCCCCAGCACCCGGCAGGCCGTTGGGAGGCCATCAAATGGCTGCAGTTCCATGCCTCCAGCGTGGGCCCCATCATGGGTCAGCGCGTACATTTCGAGCTGTTTGCCAACCCGGGGAATGCAGCGGCCATCGCGCGCTACCGTGAGCTGACGGAGCAGGCCTGGGCAGTGCTCGACCGCCATCTGGCCGACGGCCGTCCCTACCTGGCCGGCGCGGACTACTCCATTGCCGATATCGCCCATTTCGGCTGGATGCATATCGCCCGCATCGTCGATTTCGACTTCAGCGGCCATGTGCATCTCAGCGCCTGGCATGCGCGTGTGGCCCAGCGTCCGGCCGTGCGCCGTGGCGTAGTCTTGCCCGAGCCGGCCACCGGCGCATAAAGGGCGTAGCCATGCACCACCCACAGCTGTCTGCGGCCACCAAGGGCGCGTCGTTTTCTGCATTCCACAACCACCCCGGCTACCGGCGCATGTTTGCCCCCGACCGGCTGACCCTGGGGATTTTTCTGCCCCTGCGCTTTTTTGCCGGCGATATGGGCGTGCTGGCCGGCCAGGCGCAGCTGGTCGAAACCATAGACCGGCAAGGCTTTGCGGCAGTCTGGGTGCGTGACGTGCCCTTGTTCGACCCCCAGTTCGGCGATGCCGGCCAGGTCTTCGATCCCTTCACCTATCTGGCTTTTCTGGCCGCCAGGACCCGGCAGGTGGCCCTGGCCACCGGCAGCGCGGTGTTCTCGCTGCGCCACCCCATCGACCTGGCCAAGGCCGCAAGCACCATAGACCAGCTCTCGGGCGGGCGCCTGGTGATGGGCATTGCCTCGGGCGACAGGCCTGTGGAATTCCCGGCCTATGGCCTGGAACATGGGGAGCGCGGAGCCAGGTTTGCCCAGGCCGTGGCGTATTTTCGCCAGCTCATGCAAGGCGGCAGCCTGTCCATTGATTCGCCGCTGGGGCGCTTTCAGGACGCCGAGCTACTGCCCAAGCCCGTGAGCGGCGCGATTCCGCTGATGGTCACCGGTGCATCGGGGCAGTCACTGGACTGGGTAGCCGAGTATGCGGATGGCTGGCTCACCTACCCGGATGCCACCCATACCCCGCAAGGCCCCCAGCGCCTGGCCGAGAAGATCCGCGCCTGGCGCGAGCGGATTCCCGGTGGCGGCTTTCGTCCGCACATGAGCAATGAATGGCTGGACCTGGTCGATGACCCTGACCACCCGCGCACGCCGCTGCGTGGCGGTTTTGTGCTGCGCACCGGGCGCAAGGGACTGCTGGCCTTGCTGCAGGAATGGCAGGCGGCGGGTGTCAACCACGCGGCCCTGGGTATACAGTTTTCACAGCGGCCTGCGGCCGAGGTGATTCAGGAGCTGGCCGAAGAGGTGTTGCCACACTTCCCATCGCACCCGGAGCCGGCGCCTGCCCACGTGCCTTGGTAGGGGAGGGGGCATGAAAAAAGCCCCGCGTGCGGGGCTGGGCATGGGATGGAGAGGGTGGCTGTGCCGAAGGCTGCCGCCGTATCAGTCCGGCATGGAGCAGTGGCCGCCTTGCACGGCCTGGCCGGAGCCTGCCGCAATCAAGGGCGCTTCAAAGCGCAGGTCCACGGGCTTGGAATGGCTGTAGTCCCAGGCAATGAAAGCGACCAGAATGATCCAGAAAGCCGAGCGCAAAAGGGTTTGCTGTGTCATGGCGTTTTCCTTGTTTTAAAAGCCGAAATGGCGGCGTATGCGCAGGCCGAAAATCGTGCCGGCAAAAGCCAGTGGCACCCAGATCCAGCCATGGATGGAGCCTGTGGAAATGCCGGAGAACATGGCGCCCACATTGCAGCCGAATGCCAGGCGCGAGCTATAGCCCAGCACCAGGCCGGCCACCAGGGCCACGGCCCATTGCTTGCCCGTCAAGGGCTTGGCGGCGGCGGGCTTGCCGGCGCTGACCCACAGCGCGCCGGCCAGAATGCCGATGTTGGTGATGCTGGTCACATCCAGCAGCACGGTTTCGGAAAGGCGTGCGGCGTTGCCGGGCTGGCTCCAGAACCAGTTGCTGGCCAGGTCCACCGTGCCCGTGGCGTTGGCTATTTTTGCCGCCCACAGGCCAAAGCCGTAGACCACGCCCCAGGGCTGGCCGGCCACCACCAGGTTTACGGTGGCCAGCAGGGCCAGCAGCACGGCGCCCAGCACCCATTTGCGCACCAGCAAAGGCTTGGGGGCGATGCCCGCTTGCAGATTGCTGCGCTTGCAGTACAGGCCCACGCCCACGGCAACCACGGCAAGACCTGCCAGCGTGGCGGCCAGGGCCCGCTCCCAACCCCAGGCCGTGACCAGGCCCACGGGCGCGGTGCGGCCCAGGTCCAGCCACCAGCCCAGGTGCAGGCTGCCTACAAAGCTGCCTATGGCAAACAGCGGCAAGATGGCGGTGTTCATCGGTATGCCCATGCCGGCCTTGTACAGCGTGCCGCTGCCGCAGCCGTCAGCGATCTGCATGCACAGGCCAAACACAAAAGCGCCCACCAGCAGGCTGATGCTGGGTGGGCCCAGGGCGGCCGTGAGCTCAGGGAAATGGCCCAGCAGCGGCATGGCCATGGCGGCGGCCAGGGCCAGCAGCAAGAGCTGGCCGAAAACGCCGGCGGGGTCTTTGTCTTCCACCAGCATGCGCCAGCCGGTGGTAAAGCCAAAGCGCTGGCCTGCCAGCACGGCGCCCAGGCCTATGCCCACGGCAAACAGCGCAGCCTGGCGCAGGGACACGGTCCACAGCAACCAGGCAAAGAAAATAGCCATCAAGGCGGCCAGAGGAAGTCGTTTCATAAGCAAAAAGGTCTTGCGAAAAAAGTGAGCGATATCAGCGCATCAGCTCACGATATCCAAGTGTTTTATGGTGGAAATTGGCTGTGTATGAGCGATAGGTGCTCATATTTTTTGGGGCTCAGTTCAGCTTTTTTTCCCACCATTGCTTGGTGGCACGCAGCAATTGTTCGCCCCGGCCGGGCATGTTTTGCATGGCGGGCATATCGGGGGATTGGGTCCAGTCCACCATGGAGCCGGCATACAGGCGCACATTCGGCAGACCCGCCACCTCACTCAGGCCAAACCAGTCCGTGGCGGCCCAGTGGCCGGTGTTGCAAAAGGCCACCATGTCCGGGCCATGCTGGATGCGGGCCGCCACCTGCTTGGCCTGGGCCGTCTCCACAAAAGTGGAGCTGCCGGGCACAAACCACTGGTTGAAGTCCAGCTGCACGGCGCCGGGCAGGGTGCCGGCCAGTTTGGCGGCAGGCGCCTGGGTCTTGCCCTGGTAGAAGGCATCGGGGCGCGAATCGACCAGCACGGCATTGCTCAGCTTCACATGCTGCTGCACCTCGTCGCGCGTGGCCAGCCAGCGCGCATCAAAGCTGGGTGCGTAGCTGCTGGGAGCGATCTGCACCGGCGCGGTCGAGGTGGGCAGCTTGGCCGCATCCCAGGCCTGCATGCCGCCGTTGACGATGGACAGCTCGGTCAGCCCCAGGGATTTGAGTGTCCAGTACACGCGGGCCATGGCGCCAAAGTCGGTGGCGTCCTTGCCGGTGGAGACCACCACAGCGTGGGTCTGGGCCGTCAAGCCCAGCGATTGCACCAGGGCCACCAGCTTGGCCTGGTCCGGCAGCTCGCCGGGGTTGCTGGCCGGGCCGCGCCACTGGGCATAGGGTGCGTTCACCGCGCCGGGGATATGGGCCGCAGCAAAGCCCTTGGCGTCGCGGATATCGATAACGCGCAACTGGGGGTCTTTGAGCAAAGGCGACAAGGCAGCGGGTGTCAGCAGCGGCTGCGCCGCCAGCGCCCAGCCGCTGCTGGAAAACAGCAGGGCCGCAGCAATCAGTTTCTGGTTCATGGCATCTGCCGCAGCGCTGGTTGGCGCTGCGGGTCATAGCGAGGGAAAGCCGTTATTTTCTGACCCCGATTGCCAGGCTTCAATGAACTATTTGTTCTATGCATATGCCGGCAAGGGCATTGCAAAAAGCCTGATCAAAGAGCCAGATGTGAATGCCTGCCGGAGTGGGCCTTTGCCGCGCAGTGGGCGCTCAAGCAAAATCCCAACGGCCAGACAGCGCTTCAGGCGCGGCGCGTGCCCGCTGACAGTATGCCGATACGGCAAGGGCGCGCAACAAAGCCTCAAGCGCTGTATGGCCGCCTCCAAATGAGGTTGCTGCCCCGTGTTTAGGAGAGTTCCCGGCCTTTTAATTCGGGGATCAGCCACAGCGTGGCAATCATGTCGATGACATACAGGGCCGCCAGCAGCGCAATCGCCACCTGAAAACCATAGCCCATGGCGATGGCACCCACCACCACCGGGCCAAAGCCGCCCACGGCGCGGCCGATATTGAACAGCACGTTTTGCGCGGTGGCGCGGGCCTCGGTGGGGTAGGCCTCGCTCATGACGGCGCCATAGCCACCCATCATGCCGTTGACAAACATGCCCAGCACGGCACCGGCCCAGAGCATGGCCGTGGGGTCTTGCAGCTGGGAGTACAGCAGCACCATGATGACCGAGCCCAGCTGAAAGATCAGAAAGCTGGGCTTGCGGCCTATGCGGTCAGCCAGGTGGCCAAAGACCCAGATGCCGGTCATCATGCCGACGATGGTGACGGCGGTCCACATGGCGGACTTGGTCAGGCCAAAGCCCAGCTGCTTGGACAGAAAGCTGGGCATCCAGATCATGATGCCGTAGTAGCCAAAGTTCTGTACCGAGGTCAGCACGATCACGCCCAGGCTGGTTTTGGTCGTGGCCTTGTCCTTGACCAGCAGTTTGAAGGCGGCAAAGCGCTCGCCCTTGGCGGCTGCGGGCTTGCGCGTGAACACCTCGGGCTCGTGCAGCTTGTTGCGAATCACCCAGGCCACCACGGCGGGAATCACGCCCACCAAAAACATGCCGCGCCAGCCGATCAGGGGCAGCAGCAGCGGGGTCAGCAGGGCTGCGGCCAGCACGCCCACCTGCCAGCCCAGGGCCACATAGGAGGACACGCGGGCACGGTGGCGGGCCGGCCAGGCCTCGGCTGCCAGTGCCATGCCAATGCCGAACTCACCACCCAGGCCGATGCCGGCAATGGTGCGGTAGATGAGCAAGTCCCAATACCCTTGGGCAAAGGCGCACAGGCCGGTGAACACAGCGAACAGCATGATGGTCCAGGTCAGTACGCGGATGCGGCCATAGCGGTCCGACAGCGCGCCGAAGAAGATGCCGCCTGCCACGGCGCCAATCAGCGTCCAGGTCACCAGCGAGCCGGCCTGGCCGGGCGTGAGCTGCAGATCGGCCGAAATCGCGGTGAGCATAAAACCCAGGATCAGCAGGTCAAAGCCGTCCATGGCATAGCCAACGGCCGAGCCGGCCAGGGCCTTCCAGCTATAGCCTGTGACTTCGGTGGGCTGGCTGGGGCCAGCGGTGGTGGAGGTATTCATTGTTGTGCTTTTCCTTGTGTCGGGTGCCGAGGGGCGTTCTTGACGCCTCTACAAAAAGCACATGCTGCCGGGGCAGAGCCGGCAGACAAAGACAAGACCAGGGAAAGCACGGGGGCTAGGGTCAGAACAGACAGAGCCCGAAGAAAGACACAAGCGTGGCGCTTGCGCAGGCGCACGGCGGTGGTGCACTGACCGGGATTCTAGGCAATTGCCTCCAGGCTTGCAGGCGCTGCCAAGGGCAGGCCTGCAAGAGGCACGGGTACTGCCCGGTTCCCGGCGGGAGCCTAGTTGGCGCTAGCCACAAAATGCTCCACCTGCGGGGCGGCGGCGAAAAAGGGGCTGATGATGGCCCGCCACTGTGCAAAGGCGGGGGACTGCCTGAAGCCCACGGTGTGGTCTTCCAGGCTGCGCCAGTCCACCATCAGCACCACGCGGCTGGGTGTTTCGCTACAGGCCAGCACGCGGTGGCCCAGATAGCCCTGTGCTTGTGAAAGCACCTCCCGCACACCGCGCTGCAGCTGTTCGCAAAAAAGGGCTTGCTCCTCGGGTGCGACCTTGAAATCCGCGATCTCGACAACCATTTGGCTCTCCCTCAACTTCAGCTCTTGTGTTCTGCCGCGATGGGGCGGGTGTCGCCGCTGTCCACCAGCGTGCGCGTGGCATCGGGCGAGCCATAAATCCACAGAATCTTCATGGGCTCGGTGGCCGAGGCATTGCGAAAGCGGTGGGGCACATTGGGCGGGATAAAGGTGGCGTCGCCTTTTTGCACGGGGATGGACTGCCCGTCGATGTCGAAGATGGCCTCGCCCTCGATCAACACCACGCTTTCTTCGGCGTTGTGGT
This sequence comes from Acidovorax sp., assembly GCA_031277855.1. Lineage (GTDB taxonomy): Bacteria > Pseudomonadota > Gammaproteobacteria > Burkholderiales > Burkholderiaceae_C > Comamonas. The sequence goes on from JAITLO010000018.1 coordinate 120,090, forward strand.
GGTGAAAGGGAATCTCGGCACCGCCGCCAAACTGGGTGTAGCCGGTGATAAAGGCCGTGGCCCCCTGGCTTTTGCCCACCAGGGGCATGGTGCTGGCGCCGCCGCCACGGTCATGGGTTTTGATGTGAGCGGTTTGCAGCAGCACGGCGTTGGATGGGGTTTTGATCATGGTGTGATTTCTGGAAGTAAAGGTGGGTGATGGAATCTCGGGACGCAGAGTGGGGTCGATTTGGGATAGGTGAGTGCCCCGTTTCAAGGCGCCCACACAGCGCTTCATGCGTTGTTGCCCGCCCTTGCCGTACAGGCGTACTGACTGTGGGCTGGCCCCTAGCCTGAAACGCTGTCTGGGCGTTGTGGGGGCGATCCAACGTGCAGCAGGGCTTTTTATGCCCACTCCGGCTGGCATCTTTGGCTCTTCGATATTCCGTGTGGGTTCATAAAAGTAAAAGGCTTAGCGCGCCGGGCCGGCCCAGACGGTTTTGATGTTGGTGAATTCGCGAATGCCGAACTCACCCAGCTCGCGGCCATAGCCGGATTGCTTGATACCGCCAAAGGGCAGACGAGCGTCGGAGGCCACCAGGCCGTTGATGAACACGGCGCCGGCTTCAATGCGGCGGGCCAGTTGCTGGGCACGTGCCATATCGCTGGTCCACAGCGCGGCGCCCAGGCCGAATTCCGTGGCATTGGCCACTTCAATGGCGGCTTCGGCACTGGCCACGCGGATCACGGCGGCAGCGGGGCCAAAGGTTTCTTCCATGCCGACGGCCATGTCCGGGGTGACATGGTCGAGGATGGTGGGGGCGTAGAAAAAACCGGGCCCGTCTATGGGGTGGCCGCCCAGTGCAATGCGGGCACCGGCCTGCACGCTGCGCTGCACCTGGGAGTGCAGATCGTCACGCAGATTCAGTCTGGCCAGCGGGCCCATGGTGGTGCTGCGGTCCAGCGGGTTGCCGAGTTGGAGCTGGCTGGCACCTGCGCAAAATGCGGCGACAAAACGGTCTGCCACGCTGGCCTCGACAATAAAGCGCTTGGCGGAAATACAGCTTTGGCCGGTGTTGGAAAAGCGCGCCTTGACCGCAGCTGCGGCAGCGGCTTCGACATCCGCATCGGCCAGCACAATGAAAGGATCGGAGCCGCCCAGCTCCAGCACCTGTTTTTTCATCAGGCTGCCGGCCTGTGCGGCCACCAGCTTGCCCACGGCGGTGGAGCCGGTCAGCGTGACTGCGGCCACGCGCGGGTCGGCCAGAATCCCCGCGACCGATGATGCCTCCACCATCAAGGTGGCCACCAGGCCCTGGGGCGCGCCGGCCTGTTCGAAGACTTCGGCCAGGGCCAGTGCGCATTGCGGCACATTGTTGGCGTGCTTGAGCAGGGCCGCATTGCCGGCGGCCAGCGCCGGGGCGGCAAAGCGGATGAATTGCCAGAAGGGGTAGTTCCAGGGCATGACGGCCAGCACCACGCCCAGCGGGTCGAACACCACGCGGCTGTCCGCCGCATTGCTGGCCACGGGCATGTCGGCCAGATAGCCCGGCGCTGCCTGGGCGTAGAACTCGCAGGTCCAGGCGGATTTTTCGATTTCGGCCTCGGCTTCCAGCAGCGGCTTGCCCATTTCCAGGCTGATCATCTCGGCATAGCGTGCCTGGTTGGCGCGCAAGACCTGGGCCACCTGGACGAGCAGGGCGCAGCGCTGTGGCAGCGCAGTCTGGCCCCAGGCTTTCTGGGCCTGTGCCGCTTGCTGCAGCTTGTGTTCAACGGCCTGCGGGGTATCCAGTGGATAGCGGCCGAGCTGTGCGCCCGAGAAAGGATTGACGGAAATAAACATGGTGTGACTCGCTGGGGCGGGAGAGAGGGGAGAGGGCCTTGGGAGGCGCAGGGGGCGGTGAAGGTGTTGGTGCCAGTGCTACCTGCCCGGCGCCTGCAGGAGATGCAGCACAGGGCCGAGGCAGGTGGCGGCCTGGCATCAGGCCGGGTCGGTGGTCACCACTTTTTTCTGGATCAGCTCTTTCAGCGTGGCGGCGTCTTTTTCCAGCCGCGCCTTGAATGCCTCCGGCGTGCTGTTCACCACATCGAAGCCGCTTTGGGTAAAGCGCTTGACGATGTCCGGGTCACGCATGACTTCGTTGGTGGCCGCCAGAATCTTGCTGCGGACCTCGGCCGGCATGCCGCTGGGGGCGGTCAGGCCGACCCAGGTGGGGTACTCCAGGCCGGGAATGGATTCGCTCATGGTGGGCACGCCAGGCAGCATGGCCGAGCGCTGCGAGGAGCCCACGGCCAGCGCCCGCACCTTGCCGGACTGGATATGGGGGTGCAGCACGGAGACGCCGGCGAAGGCAAAGTCCAGATGCCCGCCCAGCAGGTCGGTGATCATGGGCGCGGCGCCCTTGTAGGGTGCGTGGGTGGTCTGGAGGTTGCGGGCCAGTGCCATCTGGGCGCTGTTGATATGCCCGGCCGAGGCCAGGCCCGATGTGCCATAGGTGGTGCCCGGGTGGGCCTTGATGTAGGCAATCAGGTCTTCCAGAGTCTTCACCGGCAGATCGCCCTTGGCCACCAGCACCTGGGGCGTAGTCACCAGCAGGTTGAGGTAGTCAAAAGACTTGAAGGTGTCGTAGCGCAGGCCCTTCATGATCTGGTAGTTGGCTGCCTGGGTATCCAGGGCCAGCATCAGCGTGTAGCCATCGGGCTTGGCGCGGGCGGTTTCGGTGGCGCCTATGGAGCCGCCGGCGCCGGGGCGGTTTTCGATGACGATGGGCTGGCCCAGCTTGTCACCCAGCGCCGTGCCGATGATGCGGGCCGTCTGGTCCACGGCGCCGCCGGGGGCAAAGGGCACGATCATGCGGATGGGGTGCTGGGGGTAGGCTTGTGCGCCTGCCCATGTGCTGGCGCTGGCGCAGAGGGTGAAGAGGGCTGCGTGAAAGGCGCGGCGGTTCAAAAAGGCCATGGTTGTCTCCTGGGGCTTTGGGGTGGTGGGGGAAGGGGTTCCGTGCCCGGACTCTGGGGGTCTTTTTGTGGGCAGCAGAACCCCGGGGCCGTGGTGGCCCGCTCTGGGTCTGTATCTGGGTTGTGCAGATGCGAAGGTTTAGGGCGTGCAGGCAATCAGGCCGCCGTCCACCACAATCTCGGTGCCGGTCACATAGCGGCTTTCGTCGGCGGCCAGAAACAGCGCGGCATGGGCCGTGTCCCAGGCGCTGCCCATGTATTTCATGGGGACCTGGTTGTTGCGGCGGGCCAGAAAACCTTCGCTGTCGCCTTGGGCGTATTTCTGCACCAGGTTGTCCAGCAGCGGGGTTTGCATCAGCCCCGGCACCACGCAGTTCAGGCGTATGCCTTCGGCAGCATGGATGACGGCCGTGGTCTTGGTGAACTGGATCAGCGCTGCCTTGGCCGCCGCATAAGCCACCTGGGGCTTGCCCACATAGCGCATGCCGGCCACGGACGAGACATTGATGACCGAGCCTGCACCCTGCTGGCGCATGATAGGCAGCACATGCTTGCAGGCAAGGAATGCGCCCTTCAGATTGATCTCGAACTGCGCATCCCAGGTGGCTTCGCTCATGTCCACGGGGCCACCCGGCTGGGACAGGCCGACGTTGTTGACCAGAATGTCGATGCGCCCGTGCTGGGCCATGCAGGCTTTGACGGCCTGCTCCACCGCTTCGGCCCGGGTGGAGTCGCATTGCATGATGGTGGCGCTATGGCCCTCGGCCTCGATGATCTGGCGGGTGTCCTCGGCATTCGCCAGGTTCAGGTCGGTGCCGAAGATTTTCGCGCCCTGGCGGGCCATCAACACCGCCATGGCGCGGCCATTGCCCCAGCCCTGTGCCACCGATCCACAGCCCATCACCAGGGCCACTTTGTCTGTCAACTTCAACATTCCGCTAGGTCTCCATTTGTGTGTGAAAGCGGTGTGTTTCGCCGCCTTGCTGGAAATTCTAGGGAGAGGTTATTAATTCTTGAAATTCTTTATTTCTATATATTGATAGACTAAAAGAATTAATTAAGTGCCATGCGTCCCTGCGGGAAACGCGGTGGCAGGCCAAGCGAAATATCCAGTTAGGGAGTTGATGTGAATGTGACGCCGCGCCAACTGCGCATCTTTTTGGCACTGGCCGAATCGCTGAATTTCAGCCGCACGGCAGAGCAGTTTTTTGTCACCCAGCCATCGCTGAGCAAGGCGGTGAAAGACCTGGAGGACGAGCTGAATGTGACGCTCTTCGAGCGCACCACGCGCTCGGTGCGGCTGACGCCGGCGGGTGAGCGCATGACCAGTCTGGCCCGGCGCGTGGTCGGGGAGTTCGACAGCGGCCTGCAGCATATGCAAAGCCTGGTGGAAAAAGAGGCCCACCACATTCCCATTGCTGCGATTCCCTCCATGGCCCATGCCCTGCTGCCCCAGGTCTGCGCCAAGCTGGAGGCCCAGGTGGCGGGCACGCGCTTCACTATTTATGACGGTACCAATGCCTCCACCATCCAGCGTTTGCTGAACTACCAGGTGGACTTTGCACTGGCTTCGGCCGCGCCTTCGCACCCTGAGCTTGCCTACGAAGAAATCATGCGCGACCGCTTTGCGCTGCTCGCCCCGGCAGCCTGGACCGAACAGGTGCGGCCGGTGATGCAGATGGAGGAGTTGCTGGAGCTGCCCCTGATCAGCGGCACCGATGCCAGCACGGCCAAGGAATATGTCAGCGCCGCCTTTTTGCAGCGTGGCATTGTGTTCAGGCCCAAGCTCTCATTCGATCAGGTGACCACGGCGGCAGGCTTTGTACGCCAGGGCGTGGGTATTGCCATCCAGCCCTATCTGGGCGTGCTGCCCCTGCTGGATCTGAAGGGCATGCGTTTGTGCCGGATTGAAGATGGGCCCATCCGCTCGGTCGGCATCGTCAAACGCAAGGGTTCTAGCCTGCCCCCCATCAGCGAGCAGGCCCAGGAGGCCGTGCGTGCAGCGGCTGGGCAGTTGCTGCGGAAATATCCCGCTTGGATTTTGCCTCCCGCAGCCTGAGCAGGGCGGGGGGTGCAGGAGGCACAAGAGGCGCAAGCGCCGTAAGCGCCGGCCTCAGCCGGCCTGGGAGGAGGAGGGGCTATCGCTGTCGGAAGCCGCAATGGCTGCGGCTTCCGTGTCAGCTGGAGCTGCTTGCTGCACCGCTGCCACGGGAGGGGCCACATAGGCCGGCACGGGCCAGCCCGCCATGTGGCGCATGGTGAGAGTGCGCAGCGCATCGATCCAGTGCGGCGTGTCGTTCAGGCAGGGAATGAAGTGGAACTGCTTGCCGCCGGCCTGCAGGTAGGCGGCGCGCGCCTCCTGGTCAATCTCTTCCAGTGTTTCGATGCAGTCGCTGGTGAAGCCCGGGCAGATCACGTCCACACCATGGATGCCGGCCTGGGCCAGGGCCACCAGCGTGGGTTCGGTATAGGGCTCTAGCCACTTGGCCTTGCCAAAGCGCGACTGGAAGGTGATGGTGAACTGCTCCTGGGGCAGGCCCAGGCATTCGGCCAGCAGGCGTGCGGTTTCCAGGCACTGGGCCTGGTAGGGGTCGCCCAGGTCGCGGGTGCGCTCGGGCACACCGTGAAAGCTCAGCACCAGGTGGCGGCCCATGCCATGGGTTTGCCAGTGCTGGGCCACACGCTGGGCCAGGGCCTGGATATAGCCCGGGTCATCGTAGTAGCGGTGCACAAAGCGCAGCTCGGGGATGTGGCGCTGGGTCTTGGCCCAGTCGTACACGGCGTCGCACACGCTGGCCGTGGTGGTGCCCGAGTACTGCGGGTACAGCGGCAGAATCAGAATGCGCGTGGCGCCCTGGGCCTTGAGCGCATCGAGTTGCTTGGCCATGGAGGGGTTGCCATAGCGCATGGCGTAGCTCACCAGCACGTCATAGCCTGCGCCCTGCATCCACTCCTGCAGCAGCTCGGCCTGGCGGCGTGTCCAGTGCAGCAGGGGAGAGCCATGCTCTGCATCCCAGACCGTGGCGTATTTGGCAGCCGACTCCTTGGGGCGTTTGCGCAGGATGACGCCGTGCAGAATCAGCTGCCAGAGCGGCTTGGGAATCTCCACCACGCGGTCATCTGCCAGAAACTGGGCCAGATAGCGTCGCACCGCCGAAGGGGTCGGGGCATCGGGGGTGCCGAGGTTGCACAGCAGCACGGCCAGGCGTTCGGGCTGTTCTGCGGGCAAGGTGGGTTCGGGGGCAAAGCGTGAGGGCATGACCCAATTGTGGCAAATCCTGCGGCGCTCCTAGCCCAGCTGTGCGCTGCAGCCCGGCATATAGCTTGGTTTTGTGACATATGCTGACATATTCGCTGCACCAGGCCCCGCTGCGCCGGGTTGTGGTGTGTGCTGAAGTATGCTCGGCCGCTATGCAAAATTTCAGTGCGATACGCGCCATTACGCTGGACTTGGACGATACCCTGTGGCCTGTATGGCCCGCAATTGCGCGGGCCGAAGCCGTGCTGCTGCAGTGGCTGGACGAACATGCACCCCGCACGGCCACCATGCTGGGGAGTACCGAAGCCGTGCGCGCCATCCGTGTGGCGGTGGAGCGCGAGCAGCCCGAGCTGCGCCATGACCTCAGCGGCCTGCGCCGTGAATCCATACGCCGTGCACTGCGCCAGGCCGGTGATGACCCCGCATTGGCTGAGCCCGCTTTCGCGCTGTTCTTTGCCCAGCGCCAAAAAGTTGATCTGTACGACGACGCCTTGCCGGCGCTGGAGTTCCTGGCCGCACGCTGGCCTGTGGTGGCCTTGTCGAACGGCAATGCCAATGTGCACACCATTGGCCTGGGGCGGTTTTTCCACGCCAGCCTGAATGTGGGCAGCACGGGCTATGCCAAGCCCGATGTGCGCATGTTTCAGGCCGCAGCCCAGGCCGCAGGCGTTGCGGTGGAGCAAGTGCTGCATGTGGGAGACGACGCATTGCTGGACGCCGCGGGCGCGTTGGATGCGGGTATGCACGCGGTCTGGCTCAATCGCCAGGGCGTAGACTGGCCTGCACAGGGACCGGCGCCCCACGCCACGGTGACCGATTTGCACCAGCTGTGTGCGCTGCTGCAAAAGGCGGGTCACTGAGCTGAACGGGGCGGGCAGGGCAGGGGCCAGCGAGCCTGCCGGAGGCCCAAGGTCGGTGCCTGTGCCACACCACAGGAGCAACGCCTATGCCCGGTATCCTGACACCCGCCGCCACCGTGCCACTGCCCACGGTGCGCTCCATCCGCATCTTGCAACCGTTGGAATGGCTGGCCCTGGCATGGAAAGACATCTGCCGCGTGCCACTGCTGAGCCTGGCACATGGCGCTTTCTTGATGTTGATCGGCTGGGGCATTTTGGTGCTGGGGCACAATCGCTTCTGGCTGATGGCGGGCGCGCTCTCGGGTTTTTTGATTGTCGGGCCGGTGCTGGCCACCAGCCTGTATGCCATCAGCCGTGCGCTGGAGCGCGGCGAGGCCGTGTCCTGGCGGACCGTGCGCACCACCTGGGCCGCCTGGCAGCAGGCGCGTAGCAGTGGTGCAGGCAGCGATCCGGGTGGCTATTGGTGCCTGGTGCGCTTTGGCCTGTTGTTGGCGCTGGCCGCCACGGGCTGGGTGCTGGTGTCGGCTTCGCTGATCACCTTGTATGCGCCGGTGCGCATTGCCACGCCGGTGGATTTCATCGTGCATGTGGTGCTGGCGCCGGATGGGCGCTTGTTTGCCATGTGGCTGGCCTTGGGCAGTGTGCTGGCGGCGCCGATTTTTGCCTCCAGCGTGGTGGCCATGCCGCTGCTGCTGGACAGGCGCATCAGCGTCTACCAGGCGGTGCTCACCAGCTGGTTGGTGGTGATGGAGAACCCCCTGGCCATGGCCTGGTGGGCGGGATGGATTGTGTTGTTTACCCTGCTGGGGCTGGCGTCGTTGTTGATCGGTCTGGTGGCCGTGATGCCGATGTTGGGCCATGCCAGCTGGCATGCCTACCGGGATTTGGTGGATGCATCCGCGTTTGCTGCGCGTGATCTGTCTGCCTCTGCACAGGAGGGCAGGGTTTTGTGAAAAGAAGAACGTCGTGATCTTTGGTTATACGGAAGAGCAGCTGGCCGAATTTTTTCTCACCTACGGGGTGGGGGCCTTCATCGCCTTTATGGTGTTCATCATCTGGCGGCTGGCCAGAGACTCCAAGGCCGGCAAGTTCGGCACCTTTGTGATTTTTCTGGGGCTGGGCGTGGGCTTTGTGGGCTATCTGGCCAAGATCATCATCCAGTGGTGGATGGAGCGCTGAACTTCCACATGGTGGGTGCGTCAGTCGTTTGGAGGCGCCGATACAGCGCTTCATGCGGTGTTGCCGGCCCTTGCCGTACCAAAGTACTGTCTGCGAGCCAGCGCCTAGCCTGAAGCGCTGTCTCGGCGTTGTGGTGGCGACTCAGTTTCAAGTTGACCTTCTCAGGCCCGCTCCGGCTTGCACTCCATAGTGTTTGAGGCGTACCGCTTGCAAGGCTTGCCATGCCCCTGAGAAGGCGCATATCGCCCCCAAGTGAATAGTTGTCCTGACCACAGATGCAAGGCTGGCCCTCAGTCTCGTAAAACTGGCGCGACCAAGGTCAGGGACAGCGAGCAAGGGCCGCGCCCCGCAGCGAGGCTGTCGTCCCCCCTGGGGGGAAGGCGCCGAAGGCGACTCAGGGGGGGCAATCAGTCCGGTTTCACCTGTGCCCGCAGCAGCACCTGCTTCCAGCGCGCCTGCTCGGCCGCAATAAAGCGGGCAAATTCTGCCGGTGTGCCTCCGATGGGGTCAGCTGCATCGCCTTGCAGGCGCTTCAGAGCGTCTGGCGCTTGCACGGCTTTTTTGCATTCGGCGGCCAGGCGCTCCACATGGGCGGCTTGCATAGTGGCCGGGGCCAGCATGCCGTACCACTGCGTCATCTCGAAGCCGGCAAAGCCTTGCTCGGCCACGGTGGGCACATCGGGCAACTGGGCCAGGCGCTGGGTGGAGCCGGTAGCAATGCAGCGCAGCTTGCCGCTTTTGATAAAGGGCAGCAGGGCCGAGGCGCCGACCGAGGCCGCGTCAAGCCGGCCAGAGAGCAAGTCGGTCATCATCGGGCCGGTGCCCTTGTAGGGCACATGCAGCATGTAGAGATTGGCTGTGGCCTTCAGGTATTCAAAAGCCAGGTGCCCGGCGCTGCCATTGCCGGCCGAGCCGTAGCTGAACTTGCCCGGGTTGGCGCGGACATAGGCCACAAATTCCCGCAGATTCTTGGCCGGAAAGTCCGGGTGCACCACATACAGGCTGGGCACCTTGGCCAGCAGGCTGACGGGGCGAAAATCCTTGTTTGGATCGTAGGGCAGCTTGGGAAAGATATAGGGATTCACCGCCAGCGTGCCGATATGGCCCAGGATCACGATGTGCTGGTCGTCGGCGCGAGCCACCTCGCTCATGGCAATGTTGCCGGCTGCGCCAGGCTTGTTGTCCACATACACGCTGTGGCCCAGGCTTTTGCTGAGCTCGGCTGCTGTGGAACGGGCAATGATTTCCGAGCTGCCACCGGGCGCAAACGGCACCACAAAGCGAATGGACTTGCTGGGCCAGCCACTTTGGGCGTGCAGAGACGGCATGGCAGAGGCCAGGCCCAGACCGGCGCCGGCGGCCAGTAACTGGCGACGGTGGAGAGAGAAGGTGGTGGAATCTTGGAAAGGTGACGCCATGGCAGAGTCTTTGGAAAGTTGGGGCAGCGCTAGGTCTGTGCAGCCTGCGCAAAGCCGCCATCTTCGTGGGCCAATCTGTCAAACACCTGTCCCGCAGACCTGGGAGATACCCGATGGCTGCCAGACGGCTGGGGCTAGGTTTCAAACGCCCGGGCCATCTCCAGCCCGCTGCGCACCGCACCTTCCAAGGTCGCGGGGTAGGGACCTTGCACATAGTCGCCACAGGCCCACAGGCGCGGTGCCACATGGGCCAGGGGGCGCTGCACATCGGGCGTGCAGGCAAAGGTGGCGCGCTTTTCCACCACGGTGCGCAATGCTTGCAGTGGGCCCAGGCCCAGCTGCGTGCGGGCCTGCTCCAGCACCAGGGCTTGCAGGCGGGCGCGGTCCTGCTCGGGCAAGGCATCGCTGGCGCTGACCACCAGGGCCAGCAGGCCGGCGGGGCCTTGCAGCTGGCCTTTGTCAAAGGCGAACTGAGCCGGCGCCTGGGCGCTGGTATGCAAAGCCACCATGGGGGCGGGCAGTGGGCGAACCTGGGCCGCCAGTTGCTGGGCATAGACCGTGGCAATAGCGGTATAGGGCAGGGCATCGGCCAGGCCGGCCCAGTGTTCGCAGGCGCTGCGCGTGCCGTGCAGTCCGGGGGCGGCCGTCAAGGCCAGGCGCGCCGCTTCGGCGCTGGTGGTGGCCAGCACCACGCCGTCAAAGGCCTGGCCGTCGACCTGCCAGCCTTGTTGCGCATCGGCGCCGCAGGCCTGCAACTGGTGTACACGCTGGCCCAGGTGCAACTGGACACCTTGTTGCTGCAGCCAGGCGGCTGCGGCGCAGGGAAACAGCTGGCCCAGATCGGTGCAGGGAATCAAGAGGTCAGAGCCACCGCGCCCGGCAAAAAGGCTGTCGTGCAGTATGCGCAAAAACACCACGCCGCTGGCTTGCGCGGCGGGCAGGTTCAGGGCCGAGATGCACAGCGGGTCAATGAAATCTTGCAACAGGCGCTGGGGCAGGCCCTGGCAGATGTCGGCCACGGTGTCTTGGGCATTGCAGCGAAAATGAGAGCGCTTCCAGCGCGCAGCGCGGGCCAGCAAGGCGTATTTCTCTGCCAAGCTCCAGCCCTTGGCGCGGGCAATGCCCAGCACTGCATCCCAGGGCGGAGACAGGTCGGGCAGTTGCAGGCCGCTGCCATCGGCATGGCGCAAATCCAGTGGCAGGCGCAGCAAGGCTTGCCCGGGGTCCACGCCCACGGTGCGCATCAGCTCCAGGCAGGCGCTGTAGGCGCCAATCAGAATGTGCTGGCCGTTGTCCACGGTCAGTCTTTGGCCTGTGGCATCGCGCAGGCTCAGCGCCCGGGCGCGGCCGCCCCAGTGGCGGGCGGTTTCCCACAAACTCACCTGGTGGCCACGCTGCACCAGGGCCACGGCAGCCGCCATGCCGGCCCAGCCGCCGCCGATGACGGCAATGCGCTGTGAAGCAGTGGCCTGCATGGGCTTACATACGGCCCAGGGCCTGCATCTTCCAGGCCAGCCACAGCTTGCGCAGCGGCGTCAGCGCGATGCGCTGGTGCAGCACCTGGAAGTCGGCAGCCTCGATTTCACGCAGCAGTGTGCGGTAGATGCTGGCCATCATCAGGCCGGGTTTCTGGGCGCGGCGGTCGGCATCGGGCAGCAGCGCAAAGGCCTCGTCGTAGAGCTGGTGAGCGCGTGCGGCCTGAAAGCGCATCAGCGCAGTGAAGCGCTCGGAGTACTCGCGCTTGGTGATCTCGTGGGCCTTGACATCGAACTGCTGCAGCTCGCTGATGGGCAGGTAGATGCGGCCGCGCAGCGCGTCCTCGCCCACATCGCGGATGATGTTGGTGAGCTGAAACGCCAGGCCCAGCTTGTGGGCGTAGGCGGTGGTTTGCTCGCTGGTCTGGCCAAAGATGCGCGCTGCCACCTCGCCCACCACGCCGGCCACCAGATGGCAGTAGCGCTGCAGGCCGGGGTAGTCCAGGTAGCGGGTCTGCTCCAGGTCCATCTCGCAGCCTTCGACCACGGCCAGCAGGTGGCGCGCCTCTATGCCAAAGGCCTGGGCATGGGGCATCAGCGCCTGCAAGGTGGGGTGGCTGGGCTGGCCGGCAAAGGCCTGGCTCACTTCCTTGCGCCACCAGGCCAGTTTGGTGGCGGCGACACCGGCGTCGTGCACCTCGTCCACCACATCGTCCACCTCGCGGCAAAAACCATAGAACGCCGTGATGGCAGCGCGGCGCGCTGCCGGCAAAAACATAAAGGCGTAATAGAAGCTGCTGCCCGAGGCTGCGGCTTTTTGCTGGACGTACTGTTCCGGTGTCATAGGGGCGGCATTGTCCCATGTCCAAAGGGCGCCGCCGCATGCGGGCTCTGAGATGCCTGCTTGATGTGGATCAAGTGAGTGTTGGATGCCCACGTCGCCCCCTGCGTAAGCGAGGGCATTCCTCCTACCATGGAGGGATATCGATTTTTTGCTCATGAGGACGGCGAGGCATGCTGAATTTCAATGCGCTGAAACTGACCCAGCGCTACCGGCTGGTGTTTGTGGCTTATTGGCTCTCTTTGGTCGCCGTGATCGGCATGAGTTGGTATGGCCTGGTGTCTGCGCGTGACAGCCTGCGCAGCCTGCATGAGGAGTCGCTGCAGCGCATCTTGCTGTCTGATGCACTGACCGAGACCGCGCTGCACAGTCGCAACCAGTTGCTGCTGGCTTACCAGCATGCGCCCGACAGCCCGTTGGCCGCCTTGCACGACCACCCTGTGACCGACCACCTGGACACGGTCAAGGGCAATCTGGAGCGCGGCGTGCAAATGCAAAAAGAGCTGCTGGCCAAGACCCAGGACCCGCAGGAAAAAGCCATGCTGGACGAGGTGGTGCGGGCGGAAGACGCCTGGACGGCCAAGATGGGCGAATACATTGCCGCCATGGCTGCCGGTGATTTTTCCCCCGGGCTGATGCAGCGCTTTTTGGCCACCGGCCGTGAAGAGGGCGACATGCTGGTGGGCCTGGTGGGTGCCTTCAAGGGGCTGCAGGTGAGCAAGGCCGATGTGGCCTACCAGGAGGCCGAACAGCACTACCACATGGGCTTGCTGGTGTTTGTGGTGGCCATTGTGCTGGGCGGTGTGCCGGCCTCGCTGCTGTCAGTCTCGCTGCTGCGTCGCATGCGCCAGGGATTTGCCCAGGCCCAGGCCGCATCCCAGGCGATTGCCGAGGGCGATATCTCGCAACATATCCACAGCAGCGGCCGCGATGAAATCTCCGCACTGCTGGGGCAGATGGAGGCCATGCGCACCCATTTGCACCAAATCATTGCCCAGGTGCGCAATGGCGCCGAAGCCATTGCCGGCGCCTCCACCCAGGTGGCTGCGGGCACGCAGGATTTGTCGGCCCGCACCGAGCAGCAGGCCAGCTCGCTGGAGCAGACGGCTGCTGCGACCGAGGAGCTGTCCAGCACCGTGCAACACAATGCCGACAGCGCCATGCGCGCCAGCGAACTGGCTTCCACCGCTACCGATGTAGCCCAGCGTGGCGGCGAGATGGTGGGCCAGGTGGTGCAGACCATGGAGGACATCAATGCCTCCTCGCGCAAGATCGAAGACATCATTGCCGTCATCGATGGCATTGCCTTCCAGACCAATATCCTGGCGCTGAATGCCGCCGTGGAAGCCGCACGTGCGGGTGAGCAAGGCCGGGGCTTTGCCGTGGTGGCCGGCGAGGTGCGCTCGCTGGCGGGCCGCAGCGCGGAAGCGGCCAAGGAGGTGAAGACGCTGATCACCGCCTCGGTGGACCGGGTGCGTGTGGGCAGCGAGCAGGTGCACCGCACCGGTGCCACCATGCAGGACATCGTCACCGGCATCCAGCGCGTGGCCGACATCGTGGGCGAGATCGCCGAAGCCAGCCGCGAGCAATCGCGCGGCCTGGCACAGATCAACAGCGCCGTCACCAATCTGGACGATGTGACCCAGCAAAACGCCGCCCTGGTGGAAGAGACCTCGGCCGCCTCGTCCTCGTTGCAGGAACAGGCACGCCAACTGGCCGCCATGGCCTCGCGCTTTGTGCTGGATGGCAGTGCTGCTGCAGCCCGGCCTGTACCGGTGGCCGCACCGCGCGGACCGACGAGCTTGGGCAGGTCGGCGCTGTCGGCCCAGCCCGTGGATACGCCCGCGCTGGCGTGAGGCTGCGGCACCGGGTAGGCGGGAGCTCTTGAAAAAGTAGCTGCCGCGGCGCTCTGTGCCTGCGCTTCAGGGTGTTTTGACCCAAGAGCAGGCAATCTGTGCCGACGAGGACTTCTTCCTCACTGCAAATATTTGCCAGCGCACAAACCGTATAAAACCGGCGCAGCTCAAGTCAGCAGACAGCGAGCAAGGGCCGCCCCGCCGCGAGGCTGTCGTCCCCCTGGGGGGAAGCCGCGTAGCGGCTCAGGGGGGGCGCTAACACTCCACCACATTCACCGCCAAGCCGCCGCGTGAAGTCTCTTTGTACTTGCTCTTCATATCGGCGCCGGTCTGCACCATGGTGCGGATCACCTGGTCCAGCGAGACAAAATGCGTGCCATCGCCCAGCAGGGCCATGCGCGCGGCGTTGATGGCTTTGACGGCGCCCATGGCATTGCGTTCTATGCAGGGGATTTGCACCTGGCCGCCGACCGGGTCGCAGGTCATGCCCAGATTGTGTTCCATGCCGATTTCGGCCGCATTTTCCACCTGGGCCGGCGTGCCACCCAGCACCGTGGCCAGGCCGGCTGCAGCCATGGAGCAGGCCACGCCCACCTCGCCCTGGCAGCCCACTTCGGCCCCGGACAACGAGGCGTTGAGCTTGTAGATGGCGCCAATCGCGCCAGCCGCCAGCAAAAAACGGCGTATGCCGGCGGCATTGGCGCCCGGAATAAAGCGCTGGTAGTAGCGCAGCACGGCCGGAATCACACCGGCTGCGCCATTGGTGGGGGCGGTCACCACGCGGCCGCCGGCGGCGTTTTCCTCGTTCACCGCCATGGCGTAAAGATTCACCCAGTCCATGGCGGCCAGCGGATCGGGCGGGCGCTCGCCGGCCTGGGCCTTGAGGCTGGCCATCAAAGCACCAGCGCGCCGGGGCAGGCGCAGCGGGCCGGGCAGCAGGCCTTCGGTGTTGCAGCCGCGTGCAATGGCGGCATCCATGGTCTGCCAGATCAGGTCCAGTCCGGTGGCCACGGCGGCAGGCTCGCGCTGGGCGCATTCGTTGGCCCAGGCCAACGCGTCAATGGAGAGTTGCTGGGCCTGGCAGTGGCTCAGCAGCTGCATGGCATTGGCGTAAGGGTAGGGCACGGCGGCCATGCCATCTTGCAGCGGTGGGCCAGGGGGTGTGCCTATGCGCTGGCCGGCCTCATCTTCCACAAAGCCGCCGCCTACCGAGTAATAGCAGGCTTCGTGCAGCAACTGGCCCGTGGCATCCTGCGCCAACAGCCGTAGGGCATTGGGGTGGCGCGGCAGGCTTTTGCGCCGCAGCAGCATCTGGCGCTGGGTGACAAAGCGCGTGGGGTGGATGCCCAGCAGCGGCAACTGGCTGTGGAGGGCCACTTGTGCCTCCAGAGCCCGGGCCGCATCGGTGGGCACGGTCTCGGGGCTGTGGCCTGCCAGGCCCAGCAGCACGGCGGTGTCGGTGGCATGGCCTATGCCGGTAGCAGCCAGGGAACCAAACAGCTCCACGGTCACGCTGTCGACCCGGGGCAGCAGACCCCGGGATTGCAGTCCCAGGGCGAAATCCTGGGCCGCCACCATGGGGCCCACGGTGTGGGAGCTGGAGGGGCCTATGCCGATCTTGAACAGGTCAAACACGCTGACATGCATGGAAATACCTCGTAGGCCTGGAGCGCGAAAATGAGGGTGGACCGCTGACCAGCATGCGCCAGCAGCCGGCTGCTCGCAAGCAGGGTGGTTACTTAAGTCAGCGATGGGGTTTGCTATGGATTGTGAGGGGGCTTATGCGCATCCATAAGCTCTGGAAGGCTTTTCCCGCCATAGCGGCCAGCTTGGGGGCGTAGCCGTAAAACTGGTACTGCCTGCGGCGAAGCGAGAGCGGGGGCGCGATGTGCCCATGGGGATGGCTTGCATGCAGCCAAACTCCACCTCAGGCCCAGGTGTGTAAAACGGGCGCGGCCCAGGCCAGGGCTGCCGCGCAAGGGCCGCCCCCGCAGCGCTGGCAGCGTTCCCCTGCCCGCGAGCGTAGCGAGCGAAGAGTGGGGGGAAGGCGCCGAAGGCGACTCAGGGGGGGGACATCCTTAATGCTTTCCAGAGCATGCGCGGCAGATCGGCCTTGCCTACAGTGGGGCGCTGCAACAGGCTTTCGCCCTGCAGGGCCTCCACCTTTTCCAGAATGCGCAGCCCGCCTTGCACCACCAGGCGCAGCTCCCAGCCTGCGCGCCCGGGCAGCTGGTGCACCAGGGGGGCGCCTTGCTGCATCAGCTGGCGTGCCCAGGCGGCGCAGTCCATCACCAGGGCGCGGCAGGCGACTGTGGTCTGGGGTTGCAGCAGATCGCTGCGCTGCACGCCAAAGCGGGCGCAGTCGGCATCGGTGAGATAGTGGCGGCCGCGCGGCAGGTCCACGCTCAGGTCTTGCCAGAAATTGATCAGCTGCAGGGCGCTGCAAATGGCGTCGCTGCGCTGCAGGCTGGTCGCATCCTGCACGCCATACAGATGCAGCAGCAGCCGGCCCACGGGGTTGGCGGAGCGGCGGCAGTAGTCCAGCAACTGCTCACGGTCGGCATAGCTGGCGGTGCGGGCATTGAAGTCCACATCCTGGGCAAAGGCACTGAGCAAATCGTCCATCAATGCCACAGGCAGTTGGTGCTGCTGGATGGCATGCTGCAGTGGGCCAAAAATGTGGGCCCAGCGCGGGTCGGGCGCATCGCCTGCGGCAGCGGCATGCAATGCCTGGCGGTAGGCAGCCAGATCGGCCAGGCGTTGGGCTGTGGTTGCATCACCTTCGTCGGCCAGGTCGTCTGCGGTGCGGGCAAAGTGGTAGAGCGCTGCAATGGGCGGGCGCAGCGCGGGCGGGCAGAGGATGGAGGCGACCGGAAAGTTCTCGTAATGCGTGACCGGAGCGGCCTGGGAAGGTGCGGCCTTGGTGGCCGTGACAGAGGTAGTGGACTTCACGCGGTGGATTGTCGCCCTGCTGCGGTTAATATGCCGAATCTTTTAATAACCAGCTAGTCAGTAACTGAGGGTGGGAATGGTGATGAAGCCTGGCGCTTGGGTGCGCACGCCGTGGGCCGGTGTGCTGGTGGGTGTGACGATGGTGTTGACGGTGGCGGGCTGCTCGCGCAAGCCTGCGGCCGAAGAGCCGGTGCGTGCGGTGAAGCTGGTCACCGTGGGGGCCTCCAATGCCACGGCGGCGCTGGAGTACGCTGGCGAGGTGCGCGCGCGTACCGAGTCGCGGTTGGGCTTTCGTGTGGCCGGCAAGCTGGTGCAGCGCCAGGTGGATGTGGGCCAGCATGTGCAGGCAGGCCAGTTGCTGGCTCAGCTCGATGGCAGCGACTACGCGCTGGCGGCCCAGGCGGCACAGGCGCAAGTGGCTGCGGCCAGCACCCAGCGCGATCTGGCTGCAGCCGATCTGGCGCGCTACCAGGCGCTGAAGGACAAAAACTTCATCAGCGGCGCTGAGCTCGACCGGCGCTCTGCGGCCTTTCGCTCTGCCCAGGCCCAGCTGGACCAGGCCAAGGCGAATGCCGCGTCCCAGTCGAATCAAAGCGGCTACACCCGCCTGGTGGCCGATGTGGCCGGTGTGGTGACGGCGGTGGACGCCGAGCCTGGCCAGGTGGTGACCGCAGGCACGCCCGTGGTGCGCATTGCTCAGGACGGCCCGCGCGATGTGCTGCTGGCCGTGCCAGAGGACAAGCGCAGCCAGATGCATATCGGCCAGGCCGTGCAGGTGCGCCCCTGGGCGGATGGGGGGGCGCTGCTGCAAGGCCAGGTGCGCGAGGTGGCGGCTGCGGCCGACCCGGTGACCCGCACCTATGCCGTAAAGGTGGCGCTGGCGGGCGATGCGCCGCCCCTGGGCGCCACCGTGTATGCCTTGCCCGTGGGCATGGGCGCAGAAGGGAATATGTTGCTCAAGCTGCCGACGGCAGCCGTGCGCGAACAAGGCGGCCAGTCTGCCGTGTGGGTGTATGACCCGCAGGCCCAGGTGGTGCGTAGCCAGGCGGTGACCGTGGCCTCGGCCGATGGCAACCAGGCCGTGATTGCCCAAGGACTGCAGCCGGGCATGCAGGTGGTGGCAGCCGGCGTGCATGTGCTGACCGAGGGCCAGCATGTGACCATCTACCAGGATAAATACGCAGCAAAACAGCCTGTAACGCAGACTGGTAAAGCGGACGTTGCTACCAAAGCCGAAGCTGGCGCAGCAAAGCAGGCCGACGCGCCAGCGCAGCAGGGGCGCTGACCATGGCACGCCAGGAACCGAAAGCCGGCTTCAATCTCTCGCGCTGGGCGCTGGAGCATATTCCGCTGACCCGCTATCTGCTGATCGTCATCCTGCTGCTGGGCGGGGCGGCGTATTTCCAGCTGGGGCAGGACGAGGACCCGCCCTTTACCTTCCGCGCCATGGTGATTCGCACCTACTGGCCCGGTGCCACGGCCCAGCAGGTGGCCGAGCAGCTGACCGACAAGATAGAGCGCACGCTGCAGGATGTGCCCTATGCGGACAAGATTCGCAGCTATTCCAAGCCGGGGGAGTCCCAGGTCATCTTCCAGCTGCGGGACAACTCGCGCCCCGGCGAGGTCCCCCAGCTCTGGTATACAGTGCGCAAAAAAGTGAGCGATATGCGCCACACCTTGCCCCAGGGCGTGCAAGGGCCGTTTTTCAATGACGAGTTCGGCGATGTGTATGGCGTGATCTACGCCCTGCAGGGCGAGGGCTTTAGCTATGCCGAGCTCAAGACCGTGGCCGACGAGGTGCGCCAGCAGCTGCTGCGCGTGCCCGATGTGGCCAAGGTGGAGTTGTTTGGCGCGCAGGACGAGAAGTTGTTCATTGCACTGTCGCAGCGGCGCTTGTCCCAGCTGGGTCTGGACATGAACCAGGTGCTGGGCCAGCTGGGCCAGCAAAACGCCATCGAGGGTGCAGGCGTGTTGCAGACGCCGGACGAGCAGGTGCAGGTGCGCGTGGGAGGGCAGTTCACCGCCCTCGAGGATTTGCGGGCCATGCCGATTCGCGGTGCATCAGGCGCCCAGCTGCGCCTGGGCGATATTGCCGAGATCACGCGTGGCTATGTGGACCCGCCCAGCACCAAGGTGCGCTTTGAAGGCCAGGAAACCATCGCCCTGGGAATTTCCATGACCAAGGGCGGGGACATCATCCGCCTGGGCAAGGGCTTGCGCGCGGCGGTGGACCGTATCGCGTCCACGCTGCCGGCGGGCATGCAGCTGGCCAATGTGCAAGACCAGCCGCGTGCGGTGTCCGAGTCGGTGAATGAATTCATCAAGGTGCTGATCGAGGCCGTGGTGGTGGTGCTGGCCGTGAGCTTTGTCAGCCTGGGGCTGCACAAGCGCGCCGAAGCCACCCGGTGGTGGCGGCGTTGGTATATAGACCCACGGCCCGGCCTGGTGGTGGGGGTGACGATTCCGCTGGTACTGGCAGCCACCTTTTTGGCCATGTGGTACTGGGGCATTGGGCTGCACAAGGTCTCGCTGGGCTCGCTCATCATTGCCCTGGGCCTGCTGGTGGATGACGCCATCATCGCGGTGGAGATGATGGTGCGCAAAATGGAAGAGGGCTATGACAAGCTGCGCTCGGCCACCTTTGCCTACGAGATCACGGCCAAGCCCATGCTGACGGGTACGCTGATCACGGCCGCCGGCTTTTTGCCCATTGGCATGGCCAAGTCCATGACCGGGGAATACACCTTCGCTATTTTTGCGGTGACGGTGGTGGCCCTGGTGCTGAGCTGGCTGGCCTCGGTGTACTTTGTGCCCTATCTGGGCACGCTGTTCCTCAAACAGCCCAAGCACGAAAACCACCCGGGCATCATGAACCACCCGCATGAGGTGTTCGACAGCCCGTTCTACAACCGCTTTCGCCTGGCGGTGTACTGGTGCGTGCAGCACCGCTGGTTGACGATTGGCGCCACCGCCCTGGTGTTTGCGCTGGGGATTGTGGGCATGACGCGGGTGCAGCAGCAGTTCTTTCCCGACTCCAACCGCCCCGAAATCCTGGTGGACGCCTGGTTCCCCGAGGGCACGGCCTTTGCTGCCAACGAGGCCGTGGTGCAGCGCATGGAACAGCGCTTCATGCAGCTCGACGGTGTGGAGAACGTGGCGGTATGGGTGGGCACAGGTGTGCCGCGCTTTTATCTGCCGCTGGACCAGGTGTTCCCGCAGAGCAATGTCTCGCAGTTCATCGTGCTGGCCAAGGACTTGGCGCAACGCGACCGGCTGATGAAGGCCTTCCCGGCCATGCTGGCTCAGGAATTCCCCGAGGTGCGCGGGCGCGTCAAGCTGCTGCCCAGCGGCCCGCCTGTGGCCTATCCGGTGCAGTTCCGCGTCATAGGGTCGGACCCGGCGCTGTTGCGCCAGCGGGCCGATGCCGTCAAGGAGATGCTGCGTGCCAGCACCGATATGCGTGGCGTGAATGACAACTGGAACGAGTCCGTCAAGGTCATGCGCCTGGAGGTCGACCAGGACAAGGCGCGTGCCCTGGGGGTGAGCAGCCAGTCCATTGCCCAGGCCGCCAAGATCCGCTTCAGCGGCGCCGCCGTGGGCCAGTACCGTGAGGGCGATAAGCTGATCGACATCGTGCTGCGCGTGCCAGAGGATGAGCGTGATGCCATCTCCCAGGTGGCCAATGCCTATCTGCCCACGGCCAGCGGCAAATCCATTCCGCTGACGCAGATTGCCAAGCCCGTCATGGGCTGGGAACCGGGCGTGCTGTGGCGTGAAGGGCGCAACTACGCCATCACCGTGCAGGGCGATGTGCGCGAAGGTCTGCAAGGCGCCACCGTGACAGCCGCGTTGCTGCCCCAGCTGCGCCAATTGGAGGCGCAGTGGCATGCCCAGGGTGCCACGGACTACCGCATCGAAGTGGCGGGCGCGGTGGAAGAAAGCTCCAAGGGCTCGGCCTCGATTGCCGCCGGCGTGCCGGTGATGCTCTTTCTCACCTTCACGTTGCTGATGCTGCAGCTGCACAGCTTCAGCCGTGCCATGCTGGTGTTCCTGACCGGCCCGCTGGGGATTGCCGGCGTGGCCGCGGCGCTGCTGCTGCTCAACCGGCCCTTCGGCTTTGTGGCCCTGCTGGGCGTGATTGCACTGATGGGCATGATCCAACGCAACTCGGTGATCCTGATCGACCAGATCGAGCTGGACCGCGCCCGGGGCGTGCCTGCCTGGGACGCCATCGTGGAAGCCGCCGTGCGTCGCCTGCGGCCCATTGTGCTGACGGCCGCCGCCGCTGTGCTGGCCATGATTCCGTTGTCGCGCAGTGTGTTCTGGGGGCCTATGGCCGTGGCCATCATGGGCGGCCTGGTGGTTGCCACGGTGCTCACGCTGCTGGCTTTGCCTGCGATGTACGCCGCATGGTTCCGTGTACGCAAGCCCGGCGTGGAGCACGGCGGACAAATTTGAAGGTTTGAAAGTGAAAATTCATGGCACCCGAAGAATCCACGCTAAAATCCAAGGTTGACCCCTAACGTACAAGCCGGCAGCGAGCCTGCCGGCTTTGTAGTTATAGAGACCGCGCGGGTGGCGAAATTGGTAGACGCACCAGGTTTAGGTCCTGACGGTGGCAACACCGTGCCGGTTCGAGTCCGGCTCCGCGCACCACGAACTAAAACAGCTTGTTCCAAGCGAACCCCTCATAAGCCCGTTCTCTCCTCTGAGAACGGGCTTTTTTCTTGCGTTTTTTGTCGTAAGCAGACCTACCGAATCCAGCGCAAAATTGGGCAAAACTACATGCCCATCCCGCGCAGTTCCCGTTCTCGATCCCGCGCGGGATTTCATGCGAATGCGGGAGGTGTGAGGGAGGAACATGGCTTACCTGAGAAAAGTAAAGAACGGCTGGCGCGCCGAGGTGGAACGTGCCGGCATACGCAAGACGGCCACGCGGGCGACCAAGGCCGAGGCCCAGATGTGGGCCGTGGCAGAAGAGGCCGCCATCCTGGCCGGTGCCCGCGGCGACTATCCGCAGCGCACGCTGGCCGAAGCGGTGGAGCGCTACCGCAAGGAAGTGACCGACAAGAAGCCTGTCAGCACCGCACGGGCGGACAACCTGCGCTTTGACGCCTGGCTGCGCGACTTTCCCGAGCTGGCCAACAAGGTGTTTCACCAGATCACGGGTGACGACCTGGCTCAGTGGCGGGATGCCCGGCTGCAGCAGGTCACCGGCTCCAGCGTGCTGCGCCAGGCCCAGCAGTTCCGGCCCATCTGGACGCTGGCCATCAAGCAGTGGAAGTGGGCGGGCAGCAGCCCCTGGAAGGAAATCATGCTGCCCGCGCCGTCCTATGCGCGGCGCCGGGTCAGCCGCTGGATGGAGATTCGCCGCATCTTGCGCTCGGCTGGTGTATCGCTACGCGTGCCGCCCAAGACCGCCATGCAGGAGACAGGGTGGGCGCTGATGATTTCGCTGCACACCGCCATGCGCAGCGGTGAAATCTTGAAGCTGTCCCGCAGCACGGCAGACCTGCGCCGCAAGGTCTATGAGCTGCCGCACCACAAGACCGAAGCCGCCGTGGGTGCCCGCCGCGTGCCACTCACCAGCCGCGCCGTGCGCTTGCTGCGCGTACTGGAGGCCCAGGCGGTGCGGGAAGGGCGCGACCGCTATTTCACCATCAGCGATGCCAGCCGGGACGCCCTCTACCGCAAGCTACGCGACCGCACCATGGTGGAGGGTCTACGCTTTCATGACCTGCGTGCCACGTCGTTGACGCTGCTGAGCAAGCGGGTGGATGTGATGACACTGGCGCGCATCAGCGGGCATGTGAACATCAACGAGCTGTTCAATACCTACTACCGTGAGAGTGCCGAGGACATTGCAGCAAGGTTGTGACATTACCCCTGGATGGTATATTGCAAATATCACTTTAAAGTGATTTTGTGAAAATATCACCCATGCATTATTTTTAGAGGTGAGTCATGGACTTTGCGCTGACATTTCCTGGGCAGGTTGGGCTGCATCTCAAGTCTCTGCGCAAGGCCGCAGGTATGAGTCAAAAAGAACTCGCGGCTTTGCTTCAGGTGTCCCAATCACGCGTGGCCGCGATTGAAAAAGATCCTGCCGCGATCAGCGTTGGTCAGTTTTTGGCGATCCTCAAGCTCTTAGATGCTGAGCTTGTAGTCAGAGCGAAAAATTCCGGGCAGAGCCACATTACCTTGGGGCAAGAAAGTGTGCAGTCCGATGGTGGTACTGAGCCCACCGCTTCTTCGCCACGGACAGCCCAGGCTCATGAGACAGATGGACTAGATCAAGCGCCGAAGTCCTTGGCGTTTAAGCCTCAGCTGCTCTCTCTCAACTGGCAAAACAAAAAACCCAAAGGTAGCTGGTAATGCCTGCACTCAGCATTTGGATGAACGGCGAGCGGGTGGGGCTGTGGGAAGTGACTCGCACAGGGGGGCATAAGCTATCGTATGACGCTGCATGGCTGGGCAGCCCTCATGCGCGGCCTTTATCGCTGTCCCTGCCATTCACCCCTGATTTGCAAGTTTCAGGGCAGGTTGTTGAAAACTTCTTCGACAACCTGCTGCCTGACAACGCAGACATACGAAAGCGCATCCACCGGCGTTTCAGCTTACGTAGCCCCGGTGCATTTGCTTTACTGGAAGCCATCGGCCGTGACTGTGTGGGCGCTGTGCAGCTTCTACCAGAGGGCGAGCAACCCATAGGCTTTGACCAAGTGCAATGCATTCCGCTAGACGAACAGGCGGTCGCAGAACATTTAGCGGGTTTGGGCAACGCTTTCGGCAACCTTGAAGCGGAAGCAGATTTCCGCTTGTCCATTGCAGGCGCCCAAGAGAAAACAGCGCTATTGAAACTTGGCGAGCAGTGGTATCTACCCCAAGGCGCCACGCCCACCACCCACATTCTCAAGCCCCAGATCGGTATGGTGCCAAGGTCTGATCTTGACTTTACCCAGTCCGTGCAAAACGAGTGGCTGTGCAACCAATTGCTGGATGCTATGGGCTTTCCTGTTGCCAACAGCACGATCGATACTTTCGGCACGCACACGGTGCTGTGTGTAGAGCGGTTTGACCGCGCTTGGAGCCCGGCCGGGTGGATTGCACGCCTCCCGCAAGAAGATCTGTGCCAGGCCAAAGGAGTCGCCAGTCGCAAAAAATACGAATCCGATGGCGGCCCAGGCATTATCGAGTGCTTACAAGTGTTGGCTGAGAGCCAAGAGCCGGCGGCGGACAGTGCCCGCTTTGTGATGGCACAACTGGCATTTTGGCTATTGGCTGCCATTGATGGGCATGCCAAAAATTTCTCCATCTTCATCCAGCCGGGTGGCGGTTATCAGCTCACGCCGCTGTATGACGTGCTTTCGGCCTGGCCTGTTATCGGCCATGGGCACGGCAAGATAGAGCGGCAAAAAGCCAAGATGGCCATGGCAATTCCTGGGGCAAAAAGCCGGCACTATCACCTGCAGAAGATACAGCGCCGCCACTGGAAGGCCTTGGCTGACTTCACCCGCATCGCAGGCCTTTGGGAAGCCATGGTGGCCATGGTGGAGGGGCTTGATGCTGCTGTCGACAAGGTCAGCGCCAACCTGCATCCCAGTGTACAAGCACAACTGGCAGAACAAATCTTTGCTGGAGCCCGAAGCCAAGCCCGCACATTTTTGAGCAGCCCTGACACTTGATGTGTCTGCTGCTCTGTACCGTGTGTGCCGCCCTTTCTGGTTGGCGTTCTATGCACCCCCTTGTTGCATCCACGCATGTACCTCGCTGGTGCGCCAGAAGCGCAGGCGGCGGCTCACGTTGATATAGGGCTTGGGGAAGTCCGGGCGCTTGGTGATGCGGTCGGTAGCGTGCTCGCGGGTTACGCCCAGCAGGGCGGCAATGTCGGCGGTGTCCAGGCGGGGCACGCTGCTGGCCATGGCTTGGCGGTCTTGGGTGATGGCGGTGGCGTTCATCTGATTTACTCCTGTATTCATAGCTTTATGCGTAGATGTGGTCTTGAAATTCGTTGGGCTTGATCTCTTTTCCCGGTGTTGCCACGGGAGCGGCGATAGGGATGGCGTCAGGCAACACAGGCGCCGGCGCAGCGGCGGCTGGCTTCATGGGCGGCGTGCTCTCCATCACGTCGCTCAGCCATCCTTGCAGCACGTCTTCCTGCTGGTGGTGGTGCATCACTTTCAGGCCCAGGCGCTGGGCGATCAGGTATTCCAGGCTTGCGCCCTTGGACTGCTGCCAGCCTGGCAGCAGGTAGATGGCGTGGCATGTCATGAGCTGGCTGATGCCCATGCGCATATAGGCCGTCCAGTGGCAGCTGGCCTCTACATGCGGGGCCGGGTTCTCGGCTGGGTTTTCCACATGCCAGCCCTTGTTACGCAGGCGGGCGGCGGTTTCGTTGAAAGCCGGGTAGTTCAGGTCATCAATGCCGGACATGGGCCCGGCGATGTAGACGCGCTGGTGCGGGCTTTCGTGCATGAGCCACATCTGCAGCGTGCTCATGCAGTGGAATTCGCCCTGGCGGACGAAGAAGCCGCCCAGGCGCTGGCATTCGTCCAGGATCACGCGGTGGGCCATGCGCCACCCGGTGAAGAAGCTCAGGAACACCATGGCCGGCATCAGCACGGCGCGGAAGATCATCATGTACATGGGGTGCGCCTCTCAGTGTTTGGTTTGTTGGGCAGACTGTTGAATGGCCGTGCTCAGCTCCAGCTCTTCGGCCAGGTGTTGAAGCAACTTCAGCGCGGACAACACTTGGACCCTGCGGAACGCTTCGGTTAAGCGGATCTGCTCGAAGCAGGTCCGTTCAAGCGCTTCGGCATTCCGCCGGATCTGTGCGGCACGGCGGCGCGCAGCTTTTCTTTGTTTGTGGTTCACAGCGCAGGCTCCTCGATCTGCATCGGCTTTGGAGCCAGACCATGCAGCACGGTCAGCGTGATGTGCAGCTCTTGTTCGCGGTTGGCCAGGGCGCGTCCGCGTGCGTTGAGCCAGGCATCTACCGCCATGGTTTCCAGCTCCGCAGTCACAGCGGCTTTTTCTTTCTCCAGGTACTTGATGACATAGGGCAGGATGCGTGCTGCGCAATCATTTTTGATAGCGTCTTGTGCTGATTGGCCGTTGTTTGGCATTGGATTGCCTCCTTTTTCTTGTTCGGTCATCGCTCAGCCCTGGGCCTCGATGCGCTCCACGCGCAACACGCCTTTGCCGCTGGCGATGTGGGCCAGGGCTTCGGCATGGGTGGCGTTTGCCGCTTTGACGCGGATGGTGGGCAGCAGGCCGGCGTCGGCCAGGCTTTCAAGGTTCGCCGCATCCCAGTCGCTGGGGACCAGGTGGGCGCGGTAGCTCTTGAGTGTTTGGACGTTGTGTGCGGTTTGCATGTGAATTCCTCCTTTTTGCTTTTGTCTTGATTGCTATTTAATTGATAGCGCTATGCGTTGCTGGCGGCTTTGAACGGCAGCACCTGGGCGCCAGCGCCCAGGTCCAGCTGGGTCTGGGCGTCATCTGCGGCGCGCTGGGCCAGGGTCAGCTGGCGGCGCACGACAGCAAAGCGCTTGCGTATGTCGGTGCTCACGGCATTGGCGTACTTGAAGCCGGCTTTTTGGTCCGTGGCGTGTTTGCTTGGCTCGGTGCGCTTCATGGGCACGAAGCGCGTTTCTTCGCTTTTCCGGCTTGCTGCGGCGCGTGCAGCACGTTTTGCGGGCATGGGTGGGGCCTCCTGCGGTGGTCAGGTCAGTAAAACGGGGTGGGGTTGGTGCCGAGGGCGCGCCATTCGGCGTCTGATCGGGTCGGAGAACCGGGTGTCCAGTCCTCTTTTTCGTGCCGGCCGCGTCCAAAAATCTGCCGGAGGAGGGCGTCGCTCTTGCGCGCCGTACAGTTATTGAAACGAGTCCAAGCGGGCGCCAGCGGCGCCCGGTCTGCGCCTTGCTCCGGCTCGGGGGCGGCACCAGCCAGCACAGGGGCATCAGCGGCGGCAGGGGCTGCGCCCAAGGCCTCTTGCACTACGGGGCGCCAGGCCATGCGGCGGCTGACCAGCCAGCGTCCTTGCTGGGTTTCCAAACCCACCACAGGGCCTTGCGTTACTTCTTCGCCATAGGCATTGGTGGTGCCCAGTGGCACCCTGCGGCGTGCAAGGCCCATATGCCATTGCCCACGCTTGCGGCAGTGGCCGCCCATGGCTTCCATAAAACGGCACCAGTCCGCACGACTCACGCCGCCGCCCTCAATCGTTCCGGGCGTTTTGCCCCAGCGGTGGCAGGCCACCCAGGCGCGCCAGGTGCTCATATCTCCATCGCGGCCGATGCGAATGTCTTCGGCCTGGTCTTCGGTCACACGGCGCAGCTCACGCCACACCGTCACGGCAGGCATGCCAATGGCCTGGAATTGCCGGATTCCCCAGGTGGCGGCCCAGGCGTCCACCCGGCGGTGGCCCGGCATGTCGCAGGTTTCCACGTCAAACAGTTCGCCTTGCACCACGTCCAGATGGTCGGCCAGGGCGGCATGGCCCACGCTCTTGGCGATGTACTTGGCCACATAGCCGGCGGCACCGCCGCCCACCAGGCGCTTGATGTTGATGCGGTTGGCTCCTGCCCCTGGCTCGTCACCGTCATCGCTCAGCCAGTAACGGTGCAGGCCAGCCACTGTTTTCTGCAGCTGCTCCTCATCTTCCACCCACACCATGGCGTGCCAATGAGGCGTCGCGTCGTGGTGGGGCTCAGCCACGCGAATGCCATAGAGCTGAACGCCACGGCGGCCCAGGTGAGAGCGAAAGCGCGCCCAGTTCTTGCACAACCATGCCTGCGCATCACGCGGTGTGCTGCGGCCGTCATAGCGCTTGTTTGGCACAGGCAGCTTGCCACCGTTGACCAGCTTTACCGGGTGGAACCGGCTGGGCGTGGTCAGCGTCAAGAACAGGCCTATGTGCTGGCGGTGGTCGGCATATTCTTCGGCGCCACGGATGCGCGTCATCAGCTCACCGCCACGAATCACCGGGTTGGAGTTGGACAGGGCAGACAGCTCGCCCAGGTT
Source organism: Acidovorax sp. (assembly GCA_031277855.1). Lineage (GTDB taxonomy): Bacteria > Pseudomonadota > Gammaproteobacteria > Burkholderiales > Burkholderiaceae_C > Comamonas. The sequence continues at coordinate 147,889 of JAITLO010000018.1, forward strand.
GAACACCTGGCCGGCCTCATTGCGGTACAGCGTGCGCTTGAGCGTGGCCGCATTGCGCAACACTTGCTCGGCACGGCGCTGCAATCCCTTGTTGCTCACATAGCCGCCGTCGCGGCGGTTCACCAAGCCCAGGCGGATTTCGCCGGCCTCTACCACGCGGGCCACATGCCGGCGCAACACCCGGCGCCACCAGGCAGCCTCCAGCGTGCGCTTGATACCCGCTTCACCAGCTAGCGGCCCATGCTCCCGCACGCCCACGGCGCGGATCAGCATGTAAATGCTGTCCACCCGCTCTTGGAGGTTCAGACCTTCGCGCAGCGCGCAGGCGTCCAGCGTGCCAACCTCATAGGCCAGGCGTTTGGCCATGCCGCAGATTTGCGCATCGTCAAGCTCCCAGCGGCTGGCCTGGCCAAAGTCCGCATCAAACTTTTCTACGGCCTGCAGTGCATCGTAGGCGTTCAGCCACTCCGGGCCGTCGCTCTCTATCTGGCCCAGGCCTGCAGCATCCAGGGCGGCGCGCCATTTGGCAGGCACTGCGCGGCGCAGCGCATCCAGCGCACGGGTCACATGCCAGGCCTGGGGCTTGTTGCGTTGCCAGTCGGCCAGGCTATGGGTTGGGAGCTTGCGGGCCATGTTTACCGTCCTGCCAGGCTGCAAACCTTGGTCATGGCGTCACGCATGGTGCGCACCTGCTGCTTGATGGCCTCACGCTCGGGCGGCGGCATTTCCAACCAGGCACGGTCAGCCAGCGCAGAGAGCTCGCCAAAGTCATCACCCACGCCTGCAAGAATCAGCAGGCACACCCGGTGCCCCAAGTCCATGGCGTACCACTCGCGGCTTTCCGCGTCGCTCCAACGGCCACGGGTGATGCCGTGTATGTACTTGTTTTTCTCTTCCCGCAGGCGCGCACGGCACTGCTCTGGCGAGAGGCCGCGCAGGTGTTCCGCCACGGGTGGCACCGGTTGGCGCTCCAGCACCACGGTGCCTGCCGGCTCTTCACCGCGCCGTGCACGCTCCATCAGCGCAGCAAACTCACCCAGGCTGATATCGGCCATATTCATGCCGACACCCCCAGGCGTACAGCAGCCACAAACCAGCCATGGCCGAATTTGCCCTCCACCTCGGCCAAGGCCTGCAGGCGGTTGCCTGCCAGCACGCGCATGCGGCGGCACTGGTGGTGACGGTCAATGTGTGTGATGCGGTAGCGGCTCATAAACAGGGCTCCACGGTTTTTTGGGCGTAAAAATCCCCGCAGCGCCTGAAAACAGGCTCTGTCGGATACGGGAAATGGAAAGGGGAGAAGCGCGCTAGGCGCTGGTGGTATCAGTCAGCGGGCCCCCTTCTGACTGGAACAAGTCACCCGTGACGGGCGCCGTGTTTTCGGTGTGGTGGTCGGCAGGCCGTGCATGGTCCATTTGGGCGCGTACAAGATCGCGGCGCACATGGGTGGATACGGGCAGGTTTACCGATGGGTCTGGCGTGGCGCTGGGCGATACGGTGTGCTTGATTTCCATGTGGGCCACAAAGGTGTGGCCGCATTCGTAGTTGGTGCAGCTGTATGCATATTCACGGGTCAGCTTGGTCACAGGGCGGCTGCTGCGCACCACGCTGGGCCACTGGCAGTGCGGGCACTCGATGCGGATGGCAGTTGCTGCGCGCTTTGTATTGGCGCGGAACTCGGTGTTACAGGCCTGCAAGGCTTTGCTGGCAGGCTTGTCAGTTGTCTTGACCTTTGCGACCAGCTTGCCACCGACATAGACGTGGCGGCGCGGCGCATCAGAATGCACGCCAGAGAGAGAAATATCTTGCATGCCCACCCGTTAACCCCGCGCAGCCTGGGCGGACTCCACAGTCCAGGCCAACACGTCAGCTGCGATGCGGTCCATCAAATAATCAGGTAGCTGCAGCATGCCAGTACGGCGGTGCAATTGATCGCCCAGGCGAAACAGCAACCGAGCGTAGGCTGAGGCGGAGAGCTCCAGACTGTCCGCAGCTTCATGGGCGCGCTGGGTGTCAGCCTTAGGAAGACGCAGCGGGATGGGGCGTTCGTGCTGGATCTTGCCTAGCTCGCCAGTGAGGCGGCTAGGGCGATGCAGAGGGTGCGCAGCGGTGGTCATGTACGATGCCTCGATTTGTTACAAGTATTGAAAGAATGAAAAGGGCTTCAATGAAACAACCATCAGTCGGGCAGGTGTTCACCACCAAACGTGGCGAGAAATTCTTCGTAGAGGATGTGTTTTCCACCCATGACCCCGAAGACGAGGAATCCTCCCCCGACGGATTCATGGTGTTTCTCGCCCCCGTCGGAGCTGGTCAGGACGCCTTCGGAGAGGAGTTCCTTGACTCGGAGTTTCAAGAGTGGTGCGAGGCCAACGGCGTCAGCTACTGAGAACTCGCAAGGCTGCCGCTGCGTGCTCCACACGTAGCGGCGCGCGCCCGCTCCCTCGCACAGATAGAACAGCCGCTCAGGCCGGCCCAGTAGATTGCGGGCAAGACGCACGCACGGCTGCCGTGCGTCTTGGGAGTCGGTGGACTTGGTCATGTACTATTGAGTGCTGGATTGTTACAACGTAAGCAGGATCATTGCCGAATATTTTCGGCATGTCAATAGATGGTTGTCGAAAATTTTCAACACATTGGCGAGCGCTTAAAAGAAGAACGCCTACGCATCGCGTACGCGCAGGTTGCTTTTGCGGACGCATGCGCCATCAACAGAGGCACGCTATCCAATTGGGAGAAGGGCGAGCAGACCCCCTCTGCCGCCGCTCTCGGCGTGATGGCCAATCTCGGCGTTGACGTTCTTTACGTGGTGACTGGCCAACGTGCTGGTCAGTCTGAATCCACATTAGCGCCCGCTGAGCGAGAGCTGCTGCAGGCGTGGCGGCATGGGACGGAGCAGGGGCGTAAGGCCTTAGTTGCAATGGCGGACGCTTTGAAACCAAAGTAAGACCAACTTAGCGCCGTGTAATAACCGTAGAGGAAAAAATGCCAGCTAAAACCGCGCCAAAGCAAGCAATTGGCACAGTGATAAATGATTCACCAATCAGTTTTATTGAGATTGGAGAGTTATCTCTTGATTCTGCCAACCCGCGAATGCCTGAAAGTGTTTTGCGCGATGAAAAGTCAATGATGACTTTTATTGCGGAAAGTACGGCGATTGAAGATTTGATGCAGGCGATTGCACAAAATGGCTTTTTTGAAGGAGAGCCCGTCGTTGCAATTAGAGAAAATGATAAACTGGTCGTTGTTGAAGGGAATAGAAGATTAACGGCTGTACGCTTGCTCAGTAATCCATACTTGGTTGATAAACCAGCAGGTAGAATAGTTTCAATATCTGAAAGTGCGCTTCATAAGCCTCCCAAGATACCCGTAATAGTTAGAAAAAGTCGGGAAGAAGTGCTTCCTTATTTGGGGTTTAGGCATATTACTGGTGTTAAACAGTGGGAGCCATTGGCCAAAGCACGATATATAGAGCAGATCTACGAAGGAACGGATTCAAAATCTCCGCCAGAAATAAGGTATGCTGAGGTTGCAAGAATTATTGGAAGTCGAAAAGACCACATTCATCGCAATCTTGATGCATTAGCTGTATATCGAGTAATAAGGGATAACGATTTTTTTCAAATCCCTGATCTTTCTGAGAAAAGTATTCGCTTCGCAGTTCTCTCTACTGCGGTAGCAGATGAAAAAATCGGGATTTATCTTGGCGTTTCACGCTCTACTGAAGATGATGAGGATGCATTACCGAATCATCCCATAAACAATTCTTCGGCTCTTAAAGAAAAAAATATAAGAGACATGGCCGATTGGCTTTATAAGAAAGATGAAAAAGGCCAAACTCGCGTCGGGGAAAGTCGAAATCTAAGACAGCTTTCAGCGGTGGTTGGCACAAAGCATGCACTTGAGGCATTTAGGTCTGGAAGCACGCTTTCATATGCGTATCGACTAACTAAAGGAGCCTCTGAAGAGTTGAAAGAGCTTTTGTATGAAGCGGAAAATGTTTTGACTCGAGCTGTTGGATTTGTTGCGAATGTTGATTATGAGCAGGAGTTGTATATGCTGGCAAAGCAGCTTCGAGAAAAAATCAATTTGATTGGGAAAACGATCCAAGATAAGAAGATTTCTAGCGATGAGTTTTAATGTTGGCCCTGTTCATCGAAGAGTTCCGCATTTAATGGCGGACTTAATAGAGCTTCTATTGGTTGTTGGCTACGATGGCTGCACACATCTTTCAAAGCAGAGTGCAGAAGCATTGATTTCAGCCTCACAGATTCATGCTGAAGAAGCGGATGATGCTGAACGCGAAGAGGAAGAAGATGTTGCTGATGCTGAAAAAAATGATCGTATTTCAGTCGCAATGGAAGATGCTTGGAAAATATTGATTTATCGGGATAATTTTTTTGGGGATGCTTATCCATTCGATGTTGATGGTCAAACGATAAGGCCATCGAGTGAAATTACAGAGGGTGGCAGGATTTATAGATTTCTTCTTGCATGCTCAAGATTACGTTCGTTTGTTGGAACGCGGAGAGCTGCATGGGCAAAAGGATTTTCTTATTTGAGCGCATTTGCTTTGAGGCAGGGGTTACCTAATAAAGCAAATGTTAGGGTTTTTGATGCAAATTCAGACGATCGAAAAAAATTTTACTCAACGGATCTGCGTGAAGCATTAAAAATTCTAGGTAAAGATTTACATGCGCTTAGCATCAATGAGGTTGAGTGCGATAAGCAAAGCTCATCTGGCGATGCAACTATAGACATAGTCGCTGCTTACCCTTTTGAAGATGGAGCCTCTGGAACAATTGCGGCATTGGGGCAATGTGCTGCAAGAGAAAAAGAATGGCCCTCAAAAAGATTTGAGGGCCATCCCGATACGTTACGCGCTTTTTACCAACTAACACATGATCCACTGCATTTCACTTTCATCCCTTTAAGTTACCGGCTTTCCACAGGGGAGTGGGTACAAGGAAGTAAGGTGACGGGAACCGTTGTCTTAGATCGCGGAAGAATTCTGAATCTTGTTTTGATTTCTGATGATTGCACCGAAATTCTAGAGTCAGAGTGGTTTAGAGGGTTTGAAGATTGCCTTCCTTTGACTGTGGCGTAGGTTTACCAGATATTCTTGGGTAAATTTCGAGCGACAGCCTCAAATAGCGGTGGTGGAACAGCATTACCCGCCACTTTATATTTCATATCCAGGCTTGCTCTTTCCGTATCAGGAAACTTGAAATCCTTGGCAAAGCCCTGCAGGCGTGCGGCTTCCAGATAGGTGAAACGGCGGGCGCGACCTTCTGTCTCGAACTTCCAGACGTTATGCTCCACCTTCACCATTTTTGGGCTCATGGGGTGCAGTGGCATGTGGCGAGGGTTAGCCACAATAGTGCGCGAGGTTTCATCCCAGTCATTGCGACGATCACGGGACAGGTAGTACCAATGGAAGTCACGCGCGTAGAACTCGCCTTCAGGCCACTCGGGCAAGTCTCCGATGGCATCGCGTATCGTCACCTTGGGGTTGGCGCAGCCCTCGCCATGGGTTGGATCTGGGAAGCGGTATTCCACATCAATATCGTTGCGAATACCAACGATGAGGATGCGGCGACGCTCCTGCGCTACGCCAAAGTCCGCCGCATTGAGCACCTCAAATTTGACCTTGTAGCCGGCTTCGGTGAAGACTTTTATTTGATCTTCCACTAGGTGCGCAAAGTTCTTACGAACCATGCCGGAGACGTTCTCCACAATGAATGCCTTGGGCTTGACCTGGTTCAGCGCTCGAGCGAATTCCCGGTACAGGGTGTTGTACTTGTGGTCGGGGTTACGCTGCCCGCCCTGGCTGAAGCCTTGGCATGGGTAGCAACCTGCTAAGAGATCAGCTTGGGGGAAGGTTTTGATTGTGCTTACATCTTTGACGATGTACTCGGTCTTCGGGTGGTTCGCCAGGTACACATCCTTAGCGTAAGGAAGAATGTCGTTGGCCATGACCACTTCAAAACCTGTAGCTACAAGGCCAGCGTCAGAGCCGCCGCAGCCGGTAAAAAGGGATACAGCTTTCATGGAGTTTGTGTGTGATTGGCCACGAGTGTAGCCGCCATCGTAAATTGTGGCCATAGCCTTGCAAATGAACCTACCTGGCCGCATGGCCATGTGGTGTGCATACGTGTGCACAACGGCGACGATGCTGCATGGCAACCGATCACGACACCATGCGTGCGGCCCCTCCAGGATCTCAAAATCTTGCTGAAAGAACCTCATCCCCGCCCTCGGCCTGCTTGGTCTCCAGCGTCATCTGGCTGGTGTAGCCGCTGCTGCCCAGGCTATGGCGCACACCCACCACAATCCATTCGGTTTCATCGATCTGTTTTTTGTAGCCCCTCACAACCACTGGGCGCTGGGGCATGAGGTCGGCCCGGCCATAGGCAAGCGTCATTTCAAATGAGTAGATGCCGCGCTGAATGCGCAGCCACTCTGCACGGGCAGCGGCCAGGGCGTCAGCCTCGCTGGCAAAGGTTTGGCGCAGTGTTTTGGCGCGGCCAGCCAGGCCGGCAATCACGCTGCTGCGCGTGCCGCGCTTGATGTTGTTGTAGAAGGCTTTGGCGCCGCTGTATGAATCGCGGTCTGCCCTGGCCCAGCGGTGCTGGTCGCCGTCGCCACGCACGATAACCACCGTGGGCAGCACCTTGCCGCTGGGGGTGCGCGCCTTGCGCGCCTGACTGAAAAGCAGGGTGCCGTTTTTGATGTTGCACAGGCAGTCCATTTGCCGGCCCAGGCGGCGCAGGAACGATGCGTCCGATTCATGCGCCTGATCGGCATGCGGCACCTTGCGTGCTTCGATTTCCTTGTCGACGCTGACCTTGAGCTGATTCTGCGCCGCAATGCTGCGCACGATGGTGCCCACGGTGGTTTTATGCCAGCTGCGGTCCTTCACGGTGCGCAGTTCGTCCAGCAGGTTGGCGGCGCGGGCACGCAGGGTGATGGTGTCGGGTGAGCCGCTGTATTCCACTGCTTGAATGGTGTAGCTGCCTTTGTCGATAAGACCCAGGGGAAAGCCTGCAATATTGGGCTGCTCTGGCTCTTTCTCTTTTTCCTTGGCATCTTCTGCAGGCGGCTGCTGTGGCTGCGGCCTGCTGCTATCAAACTGCCAGCCAATGGCCACGGTGAGAGTGTCGCCCGTGTCGGGCAGCTCTACGGCGCCGTCGTGGTCGCTGATGACAATTTCCACCTCGTCCGCTTCGCCGTCGCGGTTGTCGGTGATGCTGAGGCTGACCAGGCGCGGCGCAATGCGGCCTGAAATGTCTTGCCCCTTTACCGTCACGCGCCACACAGGGCGCAAATGGTCAAAGCGGGGGCCTTCACCCGTGGCCGCCGCGACCCGTGGCAGGCCGGCGCGGATGGTGGCCGTGGTGCTTGTTGTGTCTCCCATGGTGCTGTTTAGTCCATTGCTACGGCGTCGGGTTCTTCCAGATCGCCCATTTCTTCGCGGGGTGGTTCGTCGTCATCGTCCTGGTCCACACGGCGCAGACTGAGCGCGAATTCAATCTTGCGGGCCGTCCCGTTCACATAGAACATGGATTTCGTTTCCTGCAGGTCGGTGATGACGTAGGCGCCATACACGGTGCCCGTGCCCTCTACCAACACCCACGCATTTCCGGTATTGCCCATGCGGCGCAATTCGTCCAGGCTGGCCACGTTGCCGGCGAACTCCGGCACCATGCTGCCGGACAGGGTGATGGTGTCCTCGCCCACGCCCAGGAATTGCGAGGCATCACGCGCCCCCACCAGGGACTGGGTGGGATGCTTCCAGGCCGTGCGGCGCTGCAGCTCTTGATAGGACAGGGTGTCGAGGCTGAAAACAAACAGCCCCAGGCAAAGCATCTGCATAGCGATCAGCTCCAGTCAACAAAGGCCGATTGCATGCGGGCGGCCTTTTCTTGTTCGCGCCTGCGCAGCACATCCTCTACCGCACGGCCAATGGCCAGTGCGTCCATGCCTGGCGCGGCATGAATCTGGATGGTGATGGTGTCACCCTGCACGATGGGCGCCGGCCGTGACGCGGCCGAGGCAGAAAGTGGCGGGCGTTTGTCTATGGCCACGGCCGCTGCTGCCGGCATGCCTGGCGCATCCATACCCATGGCGGGCAATGCCATGGATGCCGCAGCCACCATGCCAGCCGCAGACTTGCGCACCATGGCCTGCGTGCTGTCGATGCCGATGGCCGCACCTTCGCCCACGTTGACGCCGGCCGCCATGAATACCCGGCTGGGGGAGTGGATTCCCAGCTTTTCCTTAAACCAGCCAATGGTGGAGCCGGCCAGGTTGGATATGGTTTCGCCCACGGCACCAATCATGCTGGTGATGCCGCCAATCAGCCCGGACACAATGTCGCGCCCCAGGTTGAAGAACTTGCCCACCAGTTCGGCAGCCAGCACCACCAGCGAGGCCAGCCAGGCGCCAAATCCCTGTCCAGCTTGGGTGGCAGAGTCCAGGCTTTGTTTTGTGGCCTCAAACGGCCCCAGCAACTTGCTTATCCAGCCCCATACCGCCGAGAAGGTGGCCACAAGCCCATCCCACAGCGGGCGCAGGGGCGCCAGCATGCTGCCCAGCACACCAAAGGCGCCAGAAAACATGCCGCCCAGCGGGGCCAGCCCTTGGGTGAGGCCTTGCAAGAAGCCGGCAAAGAAGGCGCTGATGGGCTGCCAGTATTTGATGACCAGCAGCGCAGCCCCTGCCATGACGGTGATGACCAGGCCCATGGGGTTCATGAACATGGCGCGACTGACCAGTTTGACGATGCCAAGCAAGCCCTTGAATGAGCCTGTGACGGCGCCCACGCCGGCTTGCACAGCGGCCAGGCCCATACCCTTTAGGCCTTTTGCAGCATCCACTGCAATGCCTGCAGGTCCGCGCTTGGCGGCATAGGCACCAATGCCCGCAGCACCACGGCGGGCACCGGCCAAGGCTGCAGCTTTTTGCGCGCCAACGTAGGCCCACAGCCGCAGCGTGGCGGTTTTGATGGAGCTACCGGCTACAGAGAAGGCACCCCAAGCAGACTTGCCCAAGGCCCACATCGAGCCCGGCAGCCCTTTGAGCATCCCCCCAATGCGGGCGAGTGCCCCCGGAATAACCTTGCCAATGCCAACGGCTGCCAGTTGCGTGCCTTTTAGCCCAGCAGCCAATGCCGGCATGGCCGTGCGCATGCCCATGACGGCAGCTTGCGCCGTGAGCAGCGAGCCACGCAGAAAGGTGAAAGCGTAGGTGCCTGCAATGGCTGCAATCTTGAACAGCACCAGGGCTGCGGTGCCCATGACGATGGCTCGCGTGATGCCAGGGTAGGCCTGGGCTAGCGCGGTGATGCGCTCCATCCACGGCGTCAAGGCCTTAAGGGTGTCATTCAGCGCGGGCAGCATGATGTTGCCCAGGTGGATGCTGAATGTGGCTATTTGGTTTTTTGCCAGCTGCAGCTGGTTGGCCGTGGTGGCTGCGCGGGTGGCGTATTCGTCGTTGACGGCGCCCGCATAGCGGCTGGCGTCGCCCACCTTGTTGAAGTTCTCTTTGAGGCTGTCCAACTGGGTCAGCAGCGGTGCAATGGCCTTGATGGACTCCCTACCAAACAGCTCCTCCAGCGCGGCGGCCTGCTCATACTTGGGAAGCATCTTGACGCTTTGCAGAACCTTCATCATGGTTCCGGTGGCATCGGTCTGCATGGACTTGGCCACCTTGGTGCAGTCAAGCCCCAGGCTCTTGAGCATTGCGCGCTGTTTTTTGCTGGCACTCGCTCCCCGCGTCAATGCCAGCATGAAGTTTTGGATGCCAGTCGCGGCTACCTCTTCTTGCACGCCCATGCCCGCCAAAGTGGAGCCCATGGCCGCAATTTGCCCAGATGCAACCCCAGCAACAGCCCCCAGCGGACCCACGCGGGTCAGGATGTTCAGAATCTGCTTTTCACTGGCGGCGCCGGTGTTGCCCAGCAGGTTGACTTTGTCGGTCAGCGTGGCCACGTCTGCGATGGACATGCCAAAGGCCGATTTCATCTTGGCCATGGCGTTGCCGGCATCTTCTGCCGACATGCCGAATGCTGTGCCCATCTTTACGGCGTGCTCAGCAAAGCCAACGTCTTTGCCATTTCCCACAATCTCGCCCAGGCTTAGCCCGGACTGCCCACCCAGGGCCATGATTTGGGCAATGTCTTTTGCGGCCATTGGCAGCCGCTTTGACAAGTCCAGGGCGGACTTGCTCATTTTCTCCAGACCGTTTTTGTCGTCGCCAAAGTCCATGACCTTGGCTACGTCGGCCATGGAGCTTTCAAAGTCCACCGCCATTTTGAGCGGCGCACCCAGCGTGGCGGCCATGGCCACGCCGTCGAATAGCGCACCACGGGCCTGGGCGCGGCTGTCTACGTTGGCCTGGCGGGCGTTTTTCACGGCAGCCACGCGCTTGCGCTGATCCTCAAGCCCACGTAGTGCGGCTTTTTGCGCATCGATTTTGGCCGTGGCGGCGGCAATGTCTGTGCCCATGCGCTGCTGTGCCGCACTGACACTAGTGATACCCATATTGGTCAGGCTGGAGCGCAGCTGCATCACGCTGGCTTTTTGCTTGTCGTATTTGACGGTTTGCGCTTCTATCTCGCGCTGCAGCTTGGCGGCCTGCGAGCCGCCGCCCTGGCCAGTGGCTTGCAGAGCCTGCATGTTTTGGCGAAGCACCTTGAGCTGGTTGCCCGCCGCACTCAAGGACTGGGCGCCTTTGTCAAAACGCTGCAGCGCCTCCTGCTGGCCTTCCAACTGCCGCAGCTTGGCACGGGTTTCAGACAGGGCGCGGGACGCCTCTTGACTGCTTGCCTGAATGCCCCGAAGCGGGGCCATGACCTTGTCTTTCAGCTCCAGAATGAGCTGCAGGCGGGTATCTGCCATAGGGCGCAAACTTTCTATTGCTGCCGGATGCGCGCGCGCTCGCGCCATTCCATGAGTTCATCAAGAGCCATTGAATGCATGTCCGCCGGCCGCCAGTGGAAGGCCATGGCAATGTCCGCCATGGCGTCCTCTACGCATTCAGCAATGCCTCGCGGGTACTCTTGCGGACGAAAAAACCCGCCACCGTCGTAGCCAGTTCTGTGAAGTCGGCAGGGTCCAGCTTGTCCACTTCATGCGGTAGCAGGGTAGGGGTGCTGACGCGGGGCAGCAGCAGCTTGACGGCGCCCACTTCCAGGGTGAGCAGGTCGGTCAGCTTGATGCCGCGCAACTCGCCGGCCATGGGTTTGCGCAGGGTGATGCTGTTGACTTCACCCTCACCGCGCTTGAGCGGAAAGTCCAGGGTGACAGTGTTTTCCGGCGCAGCAGGCGCGGCGTCTGCGGTGGTGACTGCGGCCGTGGTGTTGGCGGCGGTTTCTTTGTTTGCGGGCATGGTGTGGTCCTTGTGATTCAGGTGACGCCAGGGGGTGGCCTGGCGCCGTGATGATGTGAAAGAGAGAGGGATAGGGGCAGGGCGGCTTACATGCCGATGGCGCGGCGGATCAGCGACATCACGTCTTGGCCCTGGACGTTGAAGACCAGGCCGGGTAAGTCGATTTCGATCACGTCACCACCGTCCACCATCAGCTTGTAGTAGCTGCAGCTGATGGCAAAGTTGTGCTCGGTGTCGTCGCCGGCCTTGGCATCGCCGGGGTCAATCTCGCGCAAGCGGCCTTGCACCAAGACTTCTACGGCCATCACGTTGCCCGTGCTGTCGTCTTCATAAGCACCGGCAAAGCGCCACTGGTTGCCGTTGTGGGATTTGGTGCCGAAGGAGCGGTAGGCATCCAGCAGAAAGCCTCCGGCCTTGAAAGACATTTCGATTTTTTCCAGGCCCAGGTCAACTTCGATAGGGCCAATCATTCCGCCGCCGCGCCACTCTTCCACCTTGCGGGTGAGCTTGGGCAGGGTGACGGAGTCGATCAGCGAACGCCATACGTTGCCGTCGCCAAAGAGGTTGAAGTTCTTGAGTTTGTGGGGCAGTGCCATGGTGCAGGGCTCCTAAGTAAAAGATGGGTCAGGCCTGAATGGCAGCTGCGAAGTCGGCCAGGTAGTCATCGGTGATGGACTGCTCAAAAATCAGGTTTTCCAGCGGCGGCACGGGGGTGTAGTCGTAGCTGATGAGCAGGCGGCCAGCGGCCAGGTCTTCTTTGCTGTTGCGGTCGGGGTCAAAGTAGGCCTTGGCACCAATCAGGTAACCGGACTTCACCAAGTCGCCAAAGCGCTTGTTGATGTAGCCCAGCATGTCTTTGACCAAGCTGGGGTGCATGGGCTTGTCTACGAAAACAAAATGCGCATCGGCAATGGTGTCGGCCAGCACCTGGGCGGTGCGGGTGTAGTTCTCGAATGCGAACTTGCCGCCTTGCACCTCACAGGTGCGCGAACCCCAAAAGCGGTATCCACTGCGGCGGATGATGGTTGTGACCTCTTGGGCGTTGAGGTAGCCGGCATCGCTGGCGGGGTTTTGCAGGTCGAAGAACACCGGCACGGTGATGCCTTGCGGGCCGTTGATGACGGCGTTGCTGATGTTCTTGTGCCAGCCCACCTCTTGGTCGAGCTTGGCGCGCAGGCCCATGGCATAGGCGGTGGCGCCCATGGTCACGGCGCCGCCCTTGCCGTCTTCGCCGGCGCTGTTGTCCCAGGCCAGGAAGTTGGGCCACAGCACCATCAGCTCACGCTGGCCGAATTCTTTGCGGTAGGCGGTTGCCTCTTCTTTGGTTTGCGCATAACCACCGGCAACATTGCGTGCCGCAACATAAGCAAAGGCCCGCAGCGACTGGGCCACGGATGCCAGGCTGTTTGCCACCTCTTGGGTGTCCAACTCTGGCACGCCCAGGATGCGGGGCTTGACGCCCAGCTCCGATTCTGCCGACAGCAGGGCTTGCAAGCCTGTGCGCTGGCCGGTTGGCAGCACGGTGCCGATGATGTTGGAGGTGGTTTCTGCCTGGCTGGCCCCTTCTTCCACACGCACAACGATGGTGACGGCACGGGACTGGGCACCCATGGCGGTCAAGGCACGCGCAAGCGTGCCTTCTTTGCCGGCCTTGCCAATGCTGCCGGCCGGGTTGGTGAGCAGCACCGGGGTGTTGAGGGGGAAGGCGTCGGGGTCAGCCAGCGGGGCGGTGGCGACCAGGCCAATAACGGCCGTGGAGACGACGCGGATGGCGGCGCCTACGCCATTGACTTCAATGACGCGGACGCCGTGGTGGTATTCGGTTGCAGCCATGGGGCAGGGTTCCTGTGGATGGGATACCCCAATGCTCCGCGCCCAAGCGCTGCACTACCAGCAGCGGCCGCTGTGGCTGCGGCTGGCACGTTATGCAGGCTCCGTTTGCTGGCCAGCAACAGTGTGATGTGGCCTTTAACTTGACTGTTTATGGCGCGATGGCTGCCGCATCTCGAAAAAGATTATCCAACTGCTGGTCACTCAGGCCCAGCGCCATGGCAGCCCGACCCAGGAATGGGCTGGAGCGCTGCCAGTCTGTTGTGTGATTCAGCGCCGCATCCGCCTCAAACTGCTCTGCAGGGTCTGTGATGCCAGCAACATAGGCCAGCACACTGGCCCACAAGCCTGCTCGATAAAGCACCAGTCGCCCTTGCGCGCGGCTGATTGTTTGCGGGACGGGCTCAGGGGCTGACGGCGGGTTCAGATGAGCATGGATCTCTGCAGCGCTCATAGCTCGCATGCTTTGCGTGATGTACCCATCTTGAGATCCATCCCCCTCGAATGCATACACGCCACCAGTTGCGCTGTCTTTGTAGTATTTCATCATCGCAATTCGCTCCAAAACAGCACATTGCTTACTGCTCCTGACACGATAGACATTGAGTAAGTAGAGCCCGGAGGTACTACAGGCCCAGAAATCCCAATCGTTGTGTTGTTTGTGTCGTTGTGCGCGTACCCGACTTGCTCTCCATCAATAAGCATATTGATAGCAGGCGCATTCCCCTGACACTCCACAAACACCTGAATGGCTCTGCCTGTGGAGTTAACGTAGTTTGTATTTAGGGCACGGCTAGCTTTCATGTTCTGCCATTTCTGGCCGACACCGAGGGACACAATCGCTTGCCACGACATGGAGCCCGCTGTAGCCCCGGCCACTAGTGCCTTACCGGCGTTTCCCGTTCCCGTGGCCGGCACGTGCTGGTTGCCGTCGCCAGTGGGGTGGGCGTATTTGTTGGCCTCGGCGGCAATCCCATCGAGTTTCTTCTTGTCCGCAGCGGACATGAATCCTGCAACGGCTTGCGTGGCTCCCCCATGGGTGTGGTCGTTTTTCGCCGCGTCGGTGATGCCGTAGCCGGCCAGTGTGGTGGGCTTGCCGGTGATGCTCCCCCATGGCGGGGCCGCCGCCACGGAGCCGGCCGCCGTGAGCCGGCCCTGTGCATCCACGGTGAAGGTTGGAACGGCTGCTGCACCGCCATAGCTCCCAGCCGTGACAGCCGTGTTTGCCAATGCAATGGTGCGATTTGCTGTGAGATTGCCGCCACCTGTCAGGCCTGTTCCCGCCGCGATGGTGCGCGCCGCCAGTGCTGCATCGGTGATGCCGTAACCGGCCAGGGTGGTGGGCGTGCCGGTGACGTTGCCCCATGGCGGGGCCGCCGCCACGGAGCCGGCCGCCGTGAGCCGGCCTTGTGCATCCACGGTAAAGGTGGGCACGGCTGCCGCACCGCCATAGTTCCCAGCCGTGACCGCCGTGTTTGCCAATGCAATGGTGCGATTGGCTGTGAGATTGCCGCCACCCGTCAGGCCTGTTCCGGCCGCGATGGTGCGCGCAGCCAGTGCGGCATCGGTGATGCCGTAACCGGCCAGGGTGGTGGGCGTGCCGGTGACGCTGCCCCAGGGTGGGGCAGCCGCCACGGAGCCGGCCGCCGTGAGCCGACCTTGCGCATCCACGGTGAAGGTGGGCACAGCCGCCGCACCGCCGTAGCTGCCGGCCGTGACGCTCGTGTCTGCCAGTGCGACGGTGCGATTGGCTGTGAGATTGCCGCCACCCGTCAGGCCCGTTCCCGCCGCGATGGTGCGCGCAGCCAGGGCGGCATCGGTGATGCCGTAACCGGCCAGGGTGGTGGGCTTGCCGGTGACGCTGCCCCATGGCGGGGCCGCCGCCACGGAGCCGGCCGCCGTGAGCCGACCCTGCGCGTCCACGGTGAAGGTGGGTACGGCCGCTGCACCGCCGTAGCTGCCCGCCGTGACGGCCGTGTTTGCAAGCGCAATCGTTCGATCAGATTCCAAGCTGCCGCCGCCAGTCAGGCCCGTGCCGGCCGTGATTTTTCGCGTCACCAGCACCCGGGCTGCAAACAAAGCCTTGACGCTGGCTGCCGTCAGGGCGCGGGTGGCATCTTCCAGCGCATTGGCAATGGCCTCGGTGGCCAGTTGCACAACACCCTGGCGTTCAACGGTAGCCGGCGGGTTGATGAAGTTGGTTTCACCGAACTGCAGTGTGCTGATGTCTACGCTGCCGTCCAGCACGCGCAAGTCTGTGGACAGCAGAAAGATGGAGGCAACGGACTTTTCCAGAATCACGGCGGCCTGGCTGTAGGCGCCCAGCAGCACGCCGTTGTCCAGATACAGGCCCAGGCCGCGCACGGTGTAGGCCTGGCTCCCGTCATCACGGACGGTGACGTGGATGGTGTCTTTTGCCACCACATCGCCGGCCACCGTTTCGATGCGCTTGATTTCGCCGGGGATGGCCGCAATCGATTCAGTGGGTGTGAAGGCGGTGGCAGTGACGCCGACGCTGACAATGCGCCGCGCCTGGGTGCCGTCTTGTGCGGCGTTGATAAGCGCCTGGCGCCCGGCTGCTGTGAGTTTGAAGATGATGGCCATGGTGTTGCAGCTCTCAGCCCACGTTCATGTCAAGCCGGGCATATGCCACGGGCCTGCCCACGCACGCGAGCTTGGTTGATGCCTGGGCGCTAAGCCCTTGAATGAATGTGAAGTGCGAGCGCAGCGGTTTGACGCGGGCAACTTCGGCCATAACGTCCTGTACAAAGGTCGCGCTGGCCTGCTCGCCGTCTTGGCCCGACATGGTGAAAACCAGCTCAAACGTATGCGGCGGCCCCTTGGGCAAGGTTTGCCACCACTCCCTGATGCTGATGGAACCCCCGAAGCTGGCCACGGTGTCGCGCACGCTTTTGAGGGTGCCGCGCTGCCGCTGCACCTGAATGGCGTTGCGCACGATGGCGCGTTTGATGTGCTCCGGCCACTCTGTGCGCCAGGCTTCCACCCCCATGGACCAGGCCAGCCAGGGCAGCAGCTTGATGGGGCAGGTGTCGGGGTTCCACAGCGAACGATGGGGCTGCGGAATGGCAGCCAGGTGCTTGGTCATGACGGCCTCGGCCGCACGATCCAACGGTGTTGCGTTTGGTGGCAGAAGGGAATTAGCCAATGGTGCCCCCATGCGTGACGCTGATGCTGGTACACCAGCTGGCCTGGGTTTCGCCCACGGCCACGTCAGCAGTGGGGCTGGTCAGCTCTACCCGGTCCACCCCCTCGATGTGCAAGGCAGCATAGATGCCGGAAATCGTAGGGCGCCGGCCAATGCGGTGCATGGCGTCGGCATAGGCGTTGACACGCTGCAGCGCGGTGGCGAGCACGCTTGATGAATCAGGCCCTGGCAGGGTGTAGACCTTGCCAGCAATTTGGTAGGGCACGATGCCTGCGGCCTGCACTAACACTTCATCGGTGAGTGGGCGCACATCTTCGGCATTGACGGCCGCTGCGACCTTGGCCAACAGGGCGGCGCTTGGCTCCCCGCTGCCCTCCCGTGCCAGCACAGACACCACGACGGTGCCCGAGCTTGGGCTGGTGGCTGCGGCGTCCAGCACCTGGCCGTCTGCCGTCTTGGCATGGAACACATAGGCGCCAATGGGGCCGGCCACGCTGTATCCGCGTGGCGCCATTTGGATGCGAGCGCGGAAGGATTCGTCATCCTCCATCACCGCATCCACCGGCGGAATGGCGGCGGGGTTTGCCGGGGTGATGACCAGGCGCTGCACCCCGAAGAACACGGCCAGTTGGTCGAGGTCTGATTTTTGCGAATAGGCCAGCATGACGGCGTGCGCGCTGTCATTGCGGTTGCTGCGCTCCACCACCAGCCGGCCGGCCAGGTGTTCCATCCACTTTGTCAGGGGTTCGGACTCCAGGGCCAGCGTGGCGACTACATCTGGCTGCAGCTCTGCAGGCATTGCTGCAATGAAACCCGCTTTCAGCTCGGCAAGGATGACTTCAAAGTCTGGCACTACCACCACGGCCGGGGCGGGCAGCTTGCTCATGTCGATGATCTGGGCGCTACTCATGCTGCAGCACCCCCGATGACGATGGACTGCTGCACGCTGGTGGATTGCTTGCGGTCCTGGCGCTCAATCTGCATGAGCACCCGGCCGCTGGCGTCAAAGGACAGCACGGCGCGGCGCAGGCGGGTGCGGGGTTCGTATTTCATGATGGCCTGGGCCGTTGCCGCCTGCAGCCGCAGGATGTTGGCGGGCGTCATGGGCTGGTCTATCAGCGCAGGAATGAAACTGCCGTAACGGCGGCGCATGAGGCGCGAGCCGATAGGGGTGGTGAGGATGTCGGCAATCGACTGGCTGATGTGCTCGGTGTAGCCGATGCAGCGCCCGGTGTTGGCGTTCATCATTCCGCGCCCCCAATCGGGCCGCCCGAGTTGCCACTGCCTGGCTGAACACCGCCGTGGGGGTGGCGCACCAGGCTAACCCCTGCCGCCACCACGTCATCGCTGACACGCAACAGGCCGGTGATTTCTGCGGAGCTTTTAGCGCCCTCGGCTACACCGCTGCCCAGCATGCCGCCCTGGTAGACCAGCGAACCCTTGACGAGGCAGTGCCCCGTCATGGTGACTTGCGGTGTGTCGATAGTGACGCTGCCAGGCACGACCAGCGTGGCAGTGCCGCCGCCCGGCAAGGTGGCCTCCAGCGTGTGGGCGCCGTGGTCGTATTCCACCAAGGCGCCATCGGGGTAGCGGGTGATTGTTTTGTTGGGGTCGTTGCTGGGGGCTTGCGCACCGCTGCTGTTGAGCCCGACCAGCACCACGGCGGCGGCCAGGTCGCCACTGGGCGATAGCACGGTGGCTTGCTCGCCCACGGTGGGCGGGTTCCATGTGGTGGTGCCGCCGGCGCGGCATTCATGGTAGGGGCGCCAGTCGGTGGTGAGTTCACCGATGGCAACGCGGACCAGGGCGGGCTTGCCAGGGCCGCCATGGTCTACGGATTCGATAGTGCCCACGCGCACGACGTTGTGCAGCAGGCGCTGCAGCTCTGAAATTGCTTGGATAGGGTCAGCCGAGGACATGGCCCAACTTTGCAAGTCCATGGCTTGGATGGCGAGCAGACCCCGTTGTGTCTGCCGCAGGCACGCTATGGGTGCAGATCAGCCGGGCATGGTGTGGCGAAGGATGATTTTTTCCACTGCCTGCATGTCGGCTGTGGTGTAGCCCAGCAGCTCACGCCGCGCATAGCGCACCACGGGGCTGCGGGCCATGTTGCGGTCTACCTTTGCACGCAGGCCGTACTGATGGACTGCGGCCACATTGGCAACGCTGGGGCGAATGCCCACCATGGCCATGTCGCTGGTGGCACGCCGTTGCATGTAGCGCGCTTTGCGCAGGCCGGCAAACATGCCCCGGCGAATAGCGCCGCTGCGCTTGGCCAACTGCTCACGCGGGCGGCGTGGCTCATAGGGCGAGCCGTCAGGGTTGCGCTGGGACGCAATGCGGGCAGCCTGGCTGGTGCGCAGGTATTTGGCAACCTCTTGCAGGGCGGCCCTGCGGCTGGCCTGGGCCAGGCTCTGCAGCAGCGGGGTGGCCCAGGTGGCCAGATCGTCCAGGGTGTCGGCCATTTACTGGATGCCCTGTGTGAGGTGCCACTCTGCGCCGATTTTGTCGCCGAGGTAGAGGGTGTAGTCCCCTTGGGCATAGGGTAGCGGGTGCAGCACTTCCCCCTTGTGGGTGGCGGTCAGGCGCGTGCGGCCGTTGCCGTCCTTGTCTTCATTGACGACCACCATTTCGGTGAGGTCCAGCTCTACCACCACGTCCATTTTGTCGTTGGCCAGGGGCTCGGCCTCAAAGCGCACGCCCTTGGCTGCGGATTCCTTGTTTTGCAGCAGGTCTGGTTGGTAGAGGTTGAGCCAGGCCATCAGCGGCACGGCCAGCAGGTCCAGGCTGCCAGCAAAGTCCAGTAGCACCAGGCGCAAGGTAAAACGGTACTCAAAGGACAGGCTGCCGCCGCTGCGGCCGACCATGCGGCCCGACTCCACAAACACTTTGAGCTGCTGGGGGTCTGCGTGCAGCGCTGGGATGGCGCCGCGCAGATAGGTGCGCAGGGAGTCCAGCTTATTCATGGGACTGGGTGGCGGCCGGCGCCATTGGTTGCGGCTTGGACGGCGTTGTAGCGGTCGATGCAGCTGTTGAGGTCGCGGATGGCGTCGTCACCATCGGCGGTGATGCGGAGAAGCGCGTCAGCATCCGCTGGGTCAAGTTGGGCGTGCGTTTGGCCAGACCCAGGGGCGGCACTGTCGGCGCTGGCGGCGGGCTGTACTGCGGGGACGGTGCGGACGTGCAGGCGGATAGTGCCGCTGCGCAGATCAGCGCCAAGGCGGTCAATGGCTTGCTGTGCATGGGTTTGCTCCTGTTGGTGCTGCTCGATGAACTGGCCCAGCACGCCGGCCAATTGGCCGCTTTCGCGGATGCTGCGGGCCAGTTGACCCATGGCATCGCTTTGCTGCTGGGCCTGGGCGGTCAGCCGGCCGCGCTGCTCGGCGCGCTGGTCTACCCCGTAGAGGGCCGCCAGCACCACCAGGGGCAGGGTCAGGCGGGCCAGCAAAGAGAGGACGGCGGCGGCGTTCATGCGGGCAGAAAGTTTTTGCCGCCCAGGATTTCACCCAGGGCGCGGTTGAGCTGCCAGCCGTATTGAAAGCGTTCATCCTTGGGGCGGCGCTCTGCCAGTTCCAGCAGGTAGTTGGACTGCTGGGCGGCCACCATGCCGAACAGTACGCCGGCGCCTTCGCGCCCGCGCTTGGCCAGGAAGCTGCGCAGGGCCGCCAGGGTGAGGGTGCCGATGCGGCCGTCTACCACCACGTCGGGGTAGTCGGCTTGTTCGCGGTTGAGCACATTCAGCACGCGTTGCAGGTGTTTGGATGCCGTGGATTGCCCAGCGAGCACGCCGAAGTCCAGCAGGCTTGGTGCCAGGGCGGGATAGATTTCATTGACCCGGTGGAAACCGGGCTCCACCCAGTAGCGGCGCAGGTAGATGTTTTGGGCCGTGCTGTGCGGCAGCTCGCGCATGGCGCCGGTGTAACCGTAGGCGCGGGCGGTGGCCAGGGTGATGCCGTATTTGGTTTCACCGCCCGAGTCTTTGGGGTCGTAGACGTAGCCGCCTTCGCGCTCGATCAGGTCATTGATGTAGTCCGTAGCGCTCACAGCTGGCCCCCTGCGTTTTCGCTTTTGCCGGCGGATGGGCGGCGCAGGGCGCCCACATCGTCGCGCAAGTCTTGGGCGATTTCGGTGATGGTTTTGCCCTCGCTGCGTTTGAGCCAAAGGAAGACGGCCGCCACGATCCACGGGCCAGGGATGGAGCACACAACCATCACGCAGCCGGTGATGACAAAAAATCCCGCAATGCCAGGCATACCGGCCACCATGGCCAGCCGCACCCCGGCCTCGAAGACTCCAGGCCAGTGAAGCATGAGCATCACCAAGGTGGGAATGCCCAGCACAAAGCCGCTGACCAGGCAGGCCAGCACGCGGTTGAGCAGGTCGCCACGCGGGTCAGCGGTGCGCAGCGGCACAAAGCGCAGGCCCAGCCAGAAGGCAAGCAGGCTGGCCACGACGGGCAGGGAGAGCAGGGCGAGTTTGTAGCCGGCGAAGGTGCCAGCGGCGGAAGTGGGATCAGACATGGTGGAGCAAGGCCTACAGAGAAAGGTGAAAGGGTCAGTCCCAAAGGGAGACGGTTTTGCTGGCGGCGGCAGCGGTGGGCTTGTCTGGCAACAGCACGCGCTGGCCCAGCGGGAGCGTGGGCCCCAGTGCTGCCAGGCCGGGATTGAGGGCATAGGTGGCTTCGGTCACGCCGGCCGTGATGCCAAGGTGCCGCAGGCACAGCTGGTCTACGGTGTCGCCTTGCTGTGCGCGCACGGTGATGGGCATGGCTAGATCAGCTCCGAAGTCATGCGCGGCACGCCCAGGATGTCGCGCACGGCATACAGACCGTCGCGCCGGTATTCCTCGGCCTGGGTGCGGCGGCTTTCTTCGCCACGCTCGGCGCGGCCTGTGGCGTCGTCAGCGGCGTAGCGCTCGGTGATGTTGGCTTTGGCGTAGGCATAGACCGCACGCTGAAACCGCAGCACTTGCACGCTGGTGCCGTTGATGGCCATGGCCGGCACGGCGGCCAGGCTGTCAGCACCTGCGGCCTGGTGCGCTGTGGCCCATTCGGTCAGTTGGTCAATGACGGTGGCCAGGGCTTCGGTGGTGGCGTGTTCCAGGCGCTGGACCGTGACCGAGCTATCAATTGCCACGGCAATGCGCAGGGCTGTCAGGTCGATAACGGGCCAGAAAGCCCCTGCTGCCAGCTGGCCCTGTGGGGCTGGCTGGCCTGGTGGGTCGGAAACGATGATGGGCGGCGTGAGCATGGTGTGGCTTGCAGTGGTGGGCGGTGGTCGCAGGGCGTTGCGTGGAGGCCGAAGCCTTCGCGTGGCCCTGCGAGCCGCCCGGCACTGGGGGTGCTTGGTGGTGTCAGGTCTTGGCGGCGCGGGGTTTGACTGCTGCCGGGCGGGCTGCAGGCTTGCTGCGGCTGGCGGCTGTGGTGGTTGCCGCCGTGGCGCGCTTGGCTGGTGCGGCCGCTGCGGTGGCAGCGGGCGCCTGCTCGGCGGGCTGCTCTGCAGCCTTGGCCTGGGCTGCCATGGCGCGCTGCTTGCGTTCTATGCGCTCAATGTCTTTTTTCACACCGGACTGGGCGTCAAGGTGCAGGGCTTGCACCAGCAGGGCCAACACGTCGCCCAAGGATTCGGGTGTCAAATCATCCAGCTTGGGTTCTTCGGCGGTCTGGACTTTGCCCAGCATGGCGTAGGCGGTGGCCTTGAACAGCTTGGCGCGGGCCTGGTCCGGGGCATCCAGCCCTTGCGTGAGGCCGGCCACGGCGGTCAGCTGTTCGGCGGGGTGGGTGGCGTCGGCCACCAGGGCGGACAGGCCTTGGTCGTCGGTGCCTGGGCGCAGTGGCTGCCACTGGCCGCGCAGGTAGGCGTCTGAAAATTCATCCAGCAGCAGGGCGGCGGTGCCGCGCTGGTATTGGTCAGGCAGCGGCAGCTTGTGCTGCAGCGCGTAGGCCGCCATGCGCAGGGCCAGGCCGTAGGCGCCGGCGTCGATGGCCCAGACCATGGTGGTGGTGAACACATCATCCCGCCCGCCCTGGCCCTTGGTGATGGCGCCCTCAATCCAGGGCAGGTATTCGGGCAGCAGCTGTGCCTTGGCCTGGCGCTTGAGCTGGACGGATTCCAGTTTTTTGAGGGTGCGCTTGTCGGTGGCCAGCTTGGCCAGCATGAGTTCGTATTCGCTGCCCTGCAGTTCGATACCAAAGGGGCTGGCCGCCTGGGCCTTTTCGGCCATCACGCGGGCGCGGTGACGCTGGGCGGGGGTGAGTGCCATGGTCGTTTCCGGGTGTAGGTAGATAGGGCGGGCCGCCAGCCACAAGGCCGCGGCGGCCCGTGCGGCTTAGGCGTCGGTCAGCTCGATGTTTTCGAGCAGCACGGCCAGGCCCAGGTCTTCGACCACGTAGTCGTCGTTGCTGGACTGGTAGTCCTCCACGCGGTTGCGCTTGGGGTTCTCCACGATGTGGCGGCGGCGGCCACCGCGCTGCCAGTAGATGGACAGGTTGTCGAATGTGGTGATGAGCATGGCGTTCTCGGGGAAGAACGGCACTTGCACGGCCTGCAGACCACCCACGCGCTTTTGGCTGATGACAATGTCGGCCGCCAGGGTTTCAGTGGGTGCCTGGGAGGTGTTGACCAGCGGGAAGTACTTGTCATGCAGCAGCTTGCTACCCAGGATGCAGACCAGATTCGGGTTGTTGCGGTGCCAGGGGTCCAGCAGCTCGCGGGCATCGAATACGGCCGCGTCGATGTTCTTGTAGTCGACGCCTGCAGCTGCGCCGATCAGCAGCTTTCCTCCGCCCACGCCTTTACCCAGAACGCGTTCGGGCGCCTCTTCGCGCATCTTTTGCAGCCAGCCCTTGTTCACGTCTTGCAGCAGCGGGTTGGCCACGATGTCGGTGTCTGCAGCGATGGATGTGCCGTTGAAGCCAATGCACATGCGGTCCAGCGCCT
Organism: Acidovorax sp.; assembly: GCA_031277855.1. Lineage (GTDB taxonomy): Bacteria > Pseudomonadota > Gammaproteobacteria > Burkholderiales > Burkholderiaceae_C > Comamonas. Next base: position 171,214 of record JAITLO010000018.1, read on the forward strand.
GGCGCTCCACCAGCATTTTTGCAACGCGGATTTGGAAGTCCGGGAATTTGGCCCAGGCATCGATCTTGGCGTAGTTCAGGTGGGTGTCGTAGTCGGTCTGGTGGCAGTGATAGCCACGTTCTGCCAGGCTGGTGAGGTCACGGGTCTGACGATCCTTGGCGGTGGTGTTGGTGCGGCTGGCAATGGGGCCGGAGAGGGACAGACCCAGCTTGGCGCCTTGCAGTTCATCCACGGGTGTGACGTTGATCTTGCCCAGGAAGGCGCTGGACTCCTGCATGGCGGTTTCCAGCTTCTGCTGGACGCTGGGCTCCACAGAAAAGGTTTTGGTCACGTCTGCGGCGTTGATGCCGGAGAGCAGGGCCACGCGGGCCAGATATTGGTTGTAAACCTGGCGGCTTTCGTTGCGCATGAATGGTTCCTTTGGATTGATGGGGTATGCAGAGGGGAGGGCGTGCGCGGCTTAGAAGCTGGCTTGCAGTTGGTCGTCGCCACCGCTGGCCACGGGGCGGCGGGTGAACTGCTCGGTGTTGTCCAGCTGGCTGTACTGCTGCTGCAGCTTTTCAATGTCGGCACGCAGGGCGGCCACGTCCTGACCTGCTTTGGAGAGCTGCCCTTCAACCTTTTCTGCGTGGGCGGAAAAGCTGTTGCCCATTTCTTGCATGGAGTCGGCCACGGCCTCGAAACGGGCATCGTCGGTGCCCGCCTTGCCGGTGAACTTGGCGACGGCCGCCGACAGCGATGCCCTGAACTTGGCCAAGGCGCCGGCGCTTTCGTCGTCTTCAAACTCCAGGGTGACGGGCTCGGCCACGGTGAACAGGTCATCGGGCTGGTCCTTGCGGGCCTTGAACGGGCTGGCGTCGGGGTTTTGCGCGGCAAAGGCCAGCATTTCCGTGCCCAGGCTGGCGGGGTTGTCTGTGACGGCCAAGCCAGTGAGGTAAAAACCGCCGGTGTCGCCAAAGTTGGGGCGAATCTCCAGCGAGGAATAGAGCTTTTGGCGCTTTTTGTTCATCGCCACCAGTTCGTCGGTGGCATCGATCTGGGCATACAGGGCCAGCTTCTTTTTGCCGCCAATTTCCACTTCTTCGGTTTTGACGGCCAGCACGTCGCCATAGGCGCGGAATTCGCTGCTGGGGCTCATGCCCCGGATGTGCTCGATGTTGATGCGGGCGCCGTAGACCTTCGGGTCGTAGCTCTGGGCGACTTGCTCCAGCCATTCGCGTTCAATGGCGCGGCCATCAGAGGTGGCGCCTTCGACGGCGACACGGAAAAAGCGGGTTTTCTTGGACATGGTGGCGGTGGTCCTCACGGGGTTGATTGCCGATGTGTCGGTGGTGAGTTCCCATGGTGTCCGCCGTGCGCTCCCATCTCAATTGGTGTGCGTTGTGGCTGCAGTTGGTACGTTTTTGAGTGCTGGTTGAGGCGTGCGCCGGCGGGAAAACTGCCCACATGCAACAAAAGAACCGCGCAGGGGATGCGCTCGCCCAGACCAAAGACACCGCACCAGCGCCCGACTTTGGCGCCCTGGTGCTTGCCCTGGCACATGAAGATGCAGCCCAGCACCAGGCTGCAGCGCTGACCACTGACTCCCAGCCGCGCACGGTGGCACGGCACCTGTATTGGCAGGGCTGGCGGGTCAAGCTGATTGCCGAAAAGCTGGGCCTGCCGCCGTCCACGCTTTACGGCTGGCGCGATGCTGAGAAGTGGGACGAAGCGGCCCCGCTGGAGCGCGTGAATGGGGCGCTAGAGCTGCGCATGGTGCAGCTCATCATGAAGGACGAGAAAACCGGCGGAGACTTCAAAGAAATAGATTTGCTGGGCCGGCAACTGGAGCGCACCGCACGCATTGAGCGCTACCAAGATACCGGCAAGGAGGGCGATCTAAACCTCGCCATTGCCCGCCGCAACGCCGCCCCGAAGCGCAAGCCCAAGCGCAACGAGTTCACGCAAGAGCAGATTGACCAGCTGGTGGAGCTGTTCCATGCCGGGAACTTTGTCTACCAAAACCGCTGGTTTGAGGCGCAGAAGGAGCGCACGCGCATTCTGCTCAAGTCACGCCAGATTGGTGCCACCTACTACTTTGCGCGGGAGGCGCTGATACGCGCCGTCCTCGAGGGGCGCAATCAGATTTTTCTTTCTGCCTCCAAGGCCCAGGCCCACCAGTTCAAAAACTACATGATCGCCTTTGCGCGGGAAGTTGGGGTGGACTTGAGCGGTGACCCGATGGTGTTGTGGAACAACGCTGAGCTGCACTTTTTGGGCACCAATGCCAAGACGGCCCAGGGCCGCAGCGGCGATTTCTACTTTGACGAGTTCTTTTGGACGGGCAACTTCAAGGAGTTGAACAAGGTGGCCAGTGCCATGGCCACGCACAAGCACTGGCGCAAGACCTACTTTTCCACCCCCTCGGCCAAGAGCCATGAGGGCTACCCGTTCTGGACCGGCGAGGATCGCAACCGGGGGCGCGATAAAAGCAAACACACCCATATTGATCTGAGCCACAAAGCGCTGGCTGCAGGCATGCGTTGCATTGATGGGCGCTTTCGCCACATCGTGACCATTGAGGATGCACTCGCCCAGGGCTGTAACCTTTTCGACCTGGCCGAGCTGCAGGACGAGTACCCAGACGATGAATTTGCCAACCTGTTTGGGTGCGAGTTTATTGACGACAGCAATTCGATGTTCACCCTGCAGATGATGCAGAAATGCATGGTGGATAGCTGGGAGGTGTGGGCCGACGACTTCAAGCCCCTGGCCCAGCGCCCGTTTGCATTTCAGCCGGTGTGGGTGGGCTATGACCCCGCGTACACGGGCGACCGGGCGGCCCTGGTGGTGATTGCGCCACCCAAGGTGTCGGGGGGCAAGTTCCGCCTGCTGCACCGCCAGCAGTTCCAGGGCGCGGATTTTGAGGCTCAGGCCGAGTACATCCGCAGCATCACGCAGAAATACACGGTGACGTTCATTGGGATCGACACCACCGGCATGGGTGAAGGGGTCTACCAGAACGTCACCAAGTTCTACCCCCAGGCCAAGGCTTACCGCTATGACCTGGCGCTTAAGTCCCGCCTGGTGCTCAAGGCCAAGCAGGTCATCACCAAGGGCCGGCTGGAGATGGACGCGGACTGCACCGATGTGGCAGCCGCCTTTATGGCCATCAAAAAGGTGCTCACCCCCAGCCAGCGGCATGTGACCTACCACTCCGGCCGGTCTGACGACATTGGCCACGCAGACCTTGCGTGGGCCGTGATGCATTGCTTGGACAACGAAACACTGGCCGGGGATGTCCTCGGTGGCAATTCTTCCGTGGAGATTTACGAATGACGACAGCGACCGAGCCCACCAACATCGAGCAGGCCGCAGCTGCAGGGCAAACAGAGGTTTTTAGCTTTGGCTAGCCCGAGCCCATCAGCCGGCTGCGCCTGCTGGACTATGTGGAAGCCATGTTCAATGGCCGTTGGTATGAGCCACCATTCCCCTTGGAAGGCCTGGCCGGAGCCTTTCGCGCTTCGCCGCACCATGGGTCTGCGATCTACCTCAAGCGCAACCTGTTGGCCGCCAGCTTTATCCCGCATCCACTGCTGTCACGCGAGACGTTCAAGGCCTGGGCCTTGGACTTTCTGGTGTTCGGCAATGGCTACCTTGAAGCCCGCAAGGCTATTACCCGCCGCACCCTTCGCTTTGATCACGCGCTCAGCAAGTACACGCGCCGAGGCAAGGACAACCGCTATTTCTACGTGCCCAACTGGAGCGAGCAGCACGAATTCGCGGCGGGGTCTGTGTTCCACCTGCGTGAGCCCGATATCAACCAGGAGCTGTACGGCCTGCCCGAGTACCTCAGCGCTTTGCAATCGGCCTTGCTCAACGAGTCGGCAACGATGTTCCGCCGTCGCTATTACGAAAACGGCAGCCATGCGGGATTCATCATGTACCTATCCGAAAATACGGTGACTACGACCGATGTGGACAAGCTGCGCGAACAACTGCGCCGCAGCAAGGGACCGGGCAACTTCCGCAACCTGTTTGTGCATGCGCCTGGCGGAAAGTCGGATGGCCTCAAGTTGATTCCTGTCAGCGAGGTGGCGGCCAAGGATGATTTCAGCGCTATCAAAAACGCCAGCAAAGAGGATGTATTGGCGGCCCACCGCGTGCCGCCCGGCCTGCTGGGCATCATCCCTAACAACACAGGCGGCTTTGGCAATGCCAATCAGGCACTTGACGTGTTCATGCAAAACGAGATAGAGCCGCTGCAGACGCTGTTCCAGACCTTCAACGACTGGGTGGGAGATGAGCTGGTGAGCTTCAAACCCTACGAACCTAAAACCAAGAGCAAATCCAAGAGCTGACCAGCGATTGAACACAACCCACCAGGGCGCATAGGCGCCCTTTTTTGCGCCCGTCGCCTGCTGGCCCTGCCCGTCGCACGCTCGCGCCTCACAGCGCCGGTGCCGGCCTTTGGCGGCACTTTTTGCCCTCTCCGGCCGCCTCGTCCAGACCCCCGAGCCTCGACCCTGCGGCGCGCCACATCGCCCCCGCCGCGCCTCCCCGCTTCGTAGGGCGCAAATTACGAGAAGGTCGGCCAGGTAGAAACGGCGTCAGTCTTAGCGCTGCATGGCATTTCAGACAGCATTCTTATTACGGGAAATTACGAAGATTTGGCAATTGCGGCTAGGTCGGCAACTGCGCCGGCCGCCACGTCCAGCTTTCGGGCTACTGGCCACAACAGGGCATGGATTGATGCTGCACTGACTTGCGCATGCTGAGCGGCCGCGAGCAGGTCGCACAGCGCCCCCACGGATGTGCAAGCATCGTCAATTTCGTTCTGTAGTTGCTCATTTGATGAGTTCTTGGATGGCATGCATGCCCTCTTAATACTGTGTATATATACAGTATAGTTTTGTAACTACAAGTGGGCAAACGATTTTTGCTGTGTGACAGCACCTGTGTCCGCATCATCGACTTAATGGACAGATAGCTCTGGCTTAGCGGTCGGGATGGTGTGCACAGAGTCTTGACGGTTACTGCGCGAATATTCAGGTCTGACGCGGTCTATGTCGCGGTGGGTAGAACAAGGGCAGATGCTTCGTACTTGCTGCACTTGGGTGAGTTCGAGCTCCTGAGAAAAGGCCTCTTGGCGGACGTCATCCGCAAAGAGGCCTTTTTGATTTTTGCTCGAATTCGGGGCTCTATGACGAGGTCATAAGGTCTCGCTTTGGGCGAGTAGCAGGTGGTGTACCTACAGGTGCGCGTGAAGGCTTGAGGCGTAGGGCAGGGCTCTCGATGAGGTGCCAGGATGCATAAGCCATGGCAACGACGATGACGATGCTCACTGACAGTAATACTGCGAACGGCTGAGGCCCGAGCCACCAAATGATGGTTTGTTGTACCGGGAACGCGTAAATGTAGATTCCATAAGAGAGGTCGCCAAAGCGGCCGAATCGCCGTAAGACTGGGGTCGAGGCAGTTCCGAATGCTATGACCATATATGGCAGAGCTAGCCACAGGCCAACAAATGGATGTCCCAGCGCCACAGCAGTCAAAGCCGCACATGCGATAACCAGCAAGAACACAAGGGGCCGTCGTGCCCACTTCTCGCGGTACAAGTGCAGGCAAGCGCCGTACAGCATGAACAAGCCCAACTCCTGAAAGTACTTTGGATTGGGGTTTGTTTCGGCTCCGTAGATGCCCAGGTAGTAAACGGCAAGGGTCATCAAGGCGATCAGGGCGAGTACACGTATTTTGAGGGCGCCGATTACACCAGCGATGAGGATCACTATGTACCAGCGCACTTCCAATGGGATCGTCCACAGCGAGCCGTTGACGGCATTAGGGTATGGGTTCTCTGTGAACACGCCCGGTAACTTGTACTTGATGTTCAGCAGCAGAGTCTTGAAATAAGCCAGCGTACCGTCCGCTCGGAAGTAGTCATATGCAGGGAGGCTTGTGACCAGTGGCCCGAGCACGAGGGCGGAGAGAACAGTCACTGCAATTAGCCCCGGCCAAACCCGAAGTATTCGGCGCTTAGCAAAACGCAGTGCATTGGGATCCCGCTCCCAGCTCTGCGTAACAAGGAAGCCGCTGATTACGAAAAAGATGCACACAGCAAGGTGGCCAAGGCTGATGCGGGGAAGAATCCTCGGGTCAGGCAATCCGAGTAGCGAGAATTGATGACTGAAGAGCACAAGAGTCGCAGCTACGGTCCGCAGGAAATCGAAGTTATTGTTATGTTGGAGAGAAGGCGGGGCATTCATGAACTGGCTGCGGAGCGGCAAATTGCAGATTGCGTGTCAATCACAATCTTTTTAACTTCACTATTGTGACTGACTGTAGCCAATGATGGGGTGCCGGGCCTTCTGTGGATCGCCTGTGTAGGGGACCCAAGGGCTGCTGGTGGTCGCACGCTCGGGGAGGCAACCACCAGGCAACCTCATGGATGTGCCGCATGCTGGCCATGGGGATGTATCTCCGGGTTTGTGTTCAAAACCAGGGAATCCAAAGTTGAAGAAGGATTCAGCTGTTGTCCGCTGGATATAATGCTGGATTGAGTGCGCAAGCGGCAGCGTCGGTTCATCCCGCGCAAATCCCGCAAACACCAGCTAAGTATTTGAATTTTCTGGTGTGCCGAGTCCGGCTCCGCGCACCATCCATGTGAGACTTTGCGCAAGACGGTGCAGGCTGTACTGCAGCCGGCACGGTCCACGCTTTCCCCGAGATTTAGGAACCATCATGGCCGTTACTGTTGAAACCCTTGAGAAGCTCGAGCGCAAGATCACGCTGAGCCTGCCCCTCGCCGCAATCCAGACCGAAGTCGATTCGCGTCTGAAGAAGGTGGCACGCACGGTGAAGATGGATGGTTTCCGTCCTGGCAAGGTGCCCATGAATGTGGTCGCCCAGCGCTATGGCTACTCCGTGCAGTACGAAGTGCTGAACGACAAGGTGGGCGAGGCCTTTGCCAAGGCCGTGAACGAAGCTGGCCTGCGTGTGGCCGGCCAGCCCCGCATTTCCGAGAAGGAAGGCGCTGCCGCTGAAGGCGAAGCCCAGTTCGACGCCATCTTCGAAGTCTTCCCCGAAGTGAAGATCGGTGATCTGGCTGCTGCCGCTGTCGAAAAGCTGACTGCGGAAGTGAACGACGAAGCCATCGACAAGACCGTGGACATTCTGCGCAAGCAGCGTCGCACCTTTGCCCAGCGTCCCGCTGCCGAAGCTGCTGTGGACGGTGACCGCGTGACCGTGGACTTCGAGGGCAAGATCGACGGAGAAACCTTTGCCGGCGGCAAGGCTGAAGACTTCCAGTTCCTGGTTGGCGAAGGCCAGATGCTCAAGGAATTCGAAGACGCCGTGCGTGGCATGAAGGCTGGCGAGTCCAAGACCTTCCCCCTGGCTTTCCCTGAGGACTACCACGGCAAGGATGTGGCCGGCAAGACCGCCGACTTCCTGGTGACCGTGAAGAAGATCGAAGCGGCCAATCTGCCTGCCGTGGACGAGGCTTTCGTCAAGTCGCTGGGCATTGCCGACGGTACGGTGGAAGGCCTGCGCGCCGACATCAAGAAGAACCTGGAGCGCGAAGTGAAGTTCCGCGTGCAGGCTCGCAACAAGCAAGCTGCCATGGACGCCCTGGTGTCCGTGGCCGAGCTGGAACTGCCCAAGGCTTCGGTGCAAGCCGAAGTGGGCCGTCTGCTGGAAGGCGCGCGCGCCGACCTGCAGCAGCGCGGCATCAAGGATGCGGCCAAGGCCGAAATCCCTGAAGACATCTTCCTGCCCCAAGCCGAGCGCCGCGTGCGTCTGGGCCTGGTGGTGGCCGAGCTGGTCAAGGCCAACAAGCTGGAAGCCACGCCCGAGCAGCTCAAGGCCCATGTGGACGAGCTGGCTGCTTCCTACGAGAAGCCCGAAGACGTGGTGCGCTGGTACTTCGGCGACCGCCAACGTCTGGCTGAAGTCGAAGCCGTGGTGATCGAAAACAACGTGACCGAGTTCGTGCTGGGCAAGGCCAAGGTGAGCGACAAGGCTGTGTCGTTTGATGAGCTGATGGGTCAGGCCTGAGTGGCTTTGACCTGACGGAGTGGATGTTTGCTGCAAAACTGCAGCAGCTCCTCTGTTAGGCTTTTCATCACCGGGGCTTGTGCTTTGCGGCACAAGCCCCATTTCATTTCTTGGCTAGGCTAAAGTGCTGAAATTGACAGGAGAGAATCTATGAGCGCATTGGATACACAAGGTTTGGGCATGGTCCCCATGGTGATCGAGCAGTCCGGCCGCGGTGAGCGGTCGTACGACATCTATTCGCGCCTGCTGAAGGAGCGCGTGATCTTCCTGGTGGGCCCGGTGAATGACCAAACGGCCAACCTGGTAGTGGCGCAGCTGCTGTTCCTGGAAAGCGAAAACCCGGACAAGGACATTTCGTTCTACATCAACTCGCCCGGTGGTTCGGTGAGCGCCGGCATGGCGATCTTCGATACCATGAACTTCATCAAGCCGGATGTGTCCACGCTGTGTACCGGCATGGCCGCCAGCATGGGTGCTTTCCTGCTGGCAGCGGGTGCCAAGGGCAAGCGCTTTGCGCTGCCCAACTCCAAGGTCATGATCCACCAGCCGCTGGGCGGCATGCAGGGTCAGGCCACGGAGATCGAGATCCATGCCCGCGAGATCCTCAAGACCCGCGAGCAGCTGAACAACATCCTGGCAGAACGCACCGGCCAGTCGCTGGAGAAAATCCAGCGCGACACCGAGCGTGACTATTTCCTGAGCGCTGATGAAGCCAAGGACTATGGTCTGGTGGACCAGGTGATTGCACGGCGCTCCTAAGCACTGCGAAGCCGAGGGAGTGCGGCGCTATCCCACACGGGGTGCGCCGTTTTTCCTGTTGGTATCATTGTTTTTCCTCTTCTTTGTAACAAGGCACTGCCCCCATGGCCGAGAAAAAAGGCACTTCCAGCGAGAAAAACCTCTACTGCACCTTCTGCGGCAAAAGCCAGCATGAGGTGAAGAAGCTGATTGCTGGGCCGTCCGTCTTTATCTGCGACGAGTGCATCGATCTGTGCAACGAGATCATTCGTGACGAGTTGCCCGGTAATGCCGCCCGTGAAGCCCGAGGCGATCTGCCCACGCCGGCAGAAATCAAGGCCAATCTGGACAATTACGTGATTGGCCAGGACCAGGCCAAGCGCACCCTGGCGGTGGCCGTCTACAACCACTACAAGCGCCTGCGCCACAAGGACAAGGCTGGCAAGGATGAGGTCGAGCTGTCCAAGAGCAACATCTTGCTGGTGGGCCCCACGGGCTCGGGCAAGACGCTGCTGGCACAGACTCTGGCACGCCAGCTAGACGTGCCCTTTGTGATGGCCGATGCCACCACGCTGACCGAAGCCGGCTACGTAGGTGAGGACGTGGAGAACATCGTCCAGAAGCTGCTGCAAAGCTGCAACTACGAGATCGAGCGTGCGCAGCGCGGCATTGTCTACATCGATGAAATCGACAAGATTTCGCGCAAGTCGGACAACCCCAGCATCACCCGTGACGTGTCAGGCGAAGGCGTGCAGCAGGCCCTGCTCAAGCTGATCGAAGGCACCATGGCCAGCGTGCCGCCGCAAGGCGGGCGCAAGCACCCCAACCAAGACTTTTTGCAGATCGACACGACCAACATCCTGTTCATCTGCGGCGGCGCATTTGCCGGCCTGGAAAAAGTCATCGAGAACCGCACCGAAGCCTCTGGCATCGGCTTTGGCGCCACGGTCAAGAGCAAGAAGCAACGCTCGCTGTCCGAGGTGTTCCAGGAAATCGAGCCCGAGGACTTGATCAAGTTCGGCCTGATCCCCGAGCTGGTGGGTCGTATGCCGGTGATGACGGCGCTGGCCGAGCTGAACGAAGACGCGCTGGTGCAAATCCTGACCGAGCCCAAGAACGCCCTGGTCAAGCAGTACAGCAAGCTGCTGGGCATGGAAGGCGTGGAGCTGGAAATTCGTCCCGGTGCGCTCAAGGCCATTGCACGCAAGGCCCTGGCACGCAAGACCGGCGCCCGTGGTTTGCGCTCCATCCTTGAACAAGCGCTGATTGGCACCATGTTCGATCTACCCAACCTGGACAACGTGGCCAAGGTGGTGATGGAGGAAGCCACCATCGAAGACGGCAAGGCGCCGCTGCTGGTCTATCGCGAAGCGGCCAAAACGGCCTGATGGGCAGCTGAACTGTGGTGTACTGCTTGTGCGCCACAGGCTTGTTTGAAAGGGCTGCAGACGAACGCCTGCAGCCCGACTCTCCGATATCCGCTGCAGACAAGCGTCTGCAGCATTACTGAGGAATACCATGTCAGGTACTACTCCCGCTGCCGATACACCTGTCGACCTGCCGCTGCTGCCGCTACGCGACGTCGTGGTGTTCCCCCACATGGTGATTCCGCTGTTTGTGGGGCGTCCCAAGAGCATCAAGGCCCTGGAGCTGGCCATGGAGGGCGATCGCCGCATCATGCTGGTGGCCCAAAAGACCGCTTCCAAGGATGAGCCCTCGGCCGACGATATGTTCGAGGTGGGCTGCATTTCCACCATCTTGCAAATGCTCAAGCTGCCCGATGGCACGGTGAAGGTGCTGGTGGAAGGCCAGCAGCGTGCCCTGGTGGAGAGCATTACCGACCATGAGACCCACTTCACCAGCACCCCCCGTGCTCAGGTGGAGCCGGAAGATGCTGCGCCCTCTAGCGAAGTGGAAGCCCTGCGCCGGGCCGTGACCCAGCAGTTCGACCAGTACGTCAAGCTCAACAAGAAGATTCCTTCAGAGATTCTGAGTTCGATCTCGGGCATCGATTCGCCCGGCCGCCTAGCTGACACCATTGCAGCCCATCTCCCGCTGAAGCTGGAGAACAAGCAGCAGGTGCTGGGCCTGGCCGATGTGAAGGAGCGCCTGGACAATCTGTTCGAGCAGCTGGAGCGCGAGGTCGACATCCTGAATGTGGACAAGCGCATCCGTGGCCGCGTCAAGCGCCAGATGGAGAAGAACCAGCGCGACTTCTACCTGAACGAGCAGGTCAAGGCCATCCAGAAAGAGCTGGGTGAGGGCGAAGACGGTGCCGATCTGGAAGAGATCGAGAAAAAGATCAAGCTGGCCAAGATGCCGGTGGCAGCCCGCAAAAAGGCCGAGTCCGAGCTGAAAAAGCTCAAGCTGATGTCGCCCATGTCGGCCGAAGCCACCGTGGTGCGCAACTACATCGATGTGCTCACCGGCCTGCCCTGGAGCAAAAAGACCAAGATCAAGCACGACCTGGCCAATGCCGAGGAGGTGCTCAACGCCGACCACTTCGGCCTGGAAAAGGTCAAGGACCGCATTCTGGAATACCTCGCGGTGCAGCAGCGTGTGGACAAGGTCAAGGCGCCCATTCTGTGCCTGGTGGGCCCTCCTGGCGTGGGCAAGACCTCGCTGGGTCAGTCGATTGCCAAGGCCACCGGCCGCAAATACGTGCGCATGGCCCTGGGTGGCATGCGTGACGAGGCAGAAATCCGCGGCCACCGCCGTACCTATATCGGTGCCATGCCGGGCAAGGTGCTGCAGAGCCTGGAGAAAGTGGGGGCGCGCAACCCGCTGTTCCTGCTGGATGAGATCGACAAGCTGGGCATGGACTTCCGTGGCGATCCCTCGAGCGCATTGCTGGAGGTGTTGGACCCCGAGCAAAACCATACGTTTGGCGACCACTACGTGGAGGTGGACTTCGACCTGTCGGACGTGATGTTCGTGGCCACGTCCAACTCTATGAATATTCCCTCGGCCCTGCTGGACCGCATGGAAGTGATTCGCCTGTCCGGCTACACCGAGGACGAAAAGACCAATATCGCCGTGCGCTATCTGTTGCCCAAGCAACTGACCAACAACGGCGTGCGCGAAGGCGAGCTGAAGGTGGAGGAATCCGCCATCCGCGACATCGTGCGCTACTACACCCGCGAAGCCGGTGTGCGCTCGCTGGAACGCGAGCTGTCCAAGATTTGCCGCAAGGTCATCAAGGGCATTCAGCTCAAGAAACTGGAGCCGTTGGTGGTGGTCACTGCCGACAACCTGCCTGACTATCTGGGTGTGCGCAAATACACCTACGGCCGTGCCGAGCAGCAAAACCAGGTCGGCCAGGTCGTGGGCCTGGCCTGGACTGAGGTGGGCGGCGATCTGCTGACCATTGAAGCGGCTGTGATGCCTGGCAAGGGCAATACATTGCGCACCGGTTCGCTGGGCGATGTGATGAAGGAATCGGTGGAAGCCGCACGTACCGTGGTGCGCAGCCGTGCCAAGCTGCTGGGCATCAAGGACGAGCTGTTCGAAAAGCGCGATGTGCACATCCACGTGCCCGATGGCGCCACGCCCAAGGACGGCCCCAGCGCTGGCGCAGCCATGACCACGGCCCTGGTGTCGGCGTTGACCGGTATTCCCGTGCGCAGCGATGTGGCCATGACGGGCGAGATCACCTTGCGTGGTGAGGTCACTGCCATTGGCGGCCTGAAGGAAAAGCTGCTGGCGGCCCTGCGTGGCGGCATCAAGACGGCGCTGATTCCTGAAGAGAACGTCAAAGACCTGCAGGAGATTCCGGACAACGTCAAAAGCGGTCTGGAGATCATTCCCGTCAAGTGGATTGACCAGGTGCTCAAGGTGGCGCTGGAGCGCATGCCCGTGCCCCTGACCGAAGAAGAAGCGGCAGCAGCAGCACCTGCGGACAAGGGCGAAAAAGCAGCAGATCCGTCTGGAGCAGTGAAGCATTGAGTTTTTTGGCCGCTTTTGAAAAAAGCGGTCAAAAAATTACGCTACAATTCATTCCATCGCAGCGTTGCTTCGTTATAGAATGCAAGGCTTCGATAGAAACGCGGGAATAGCTCAGTTGGTAGAGCGATACCTTGCCAAGGTATAGGTCGTCGGTTCGAACCCGATTTCCCGCTCCAGATACAAGTCCACGGCTGCATGCTGTGGCGCAGAAAAAGGAGCCTAGTGCTCCTTTTTTCATGCCTGTCTGGTCTGTCAGACTCTCACATCCCCTGCACCTCAATCTCCAGCAAGGCTTGGCCTGCCGCCACGGTCTTGCCAGACTGGCAATGCACAGCGGTCACGGTGCCGGCCTGCAGCGCGCAGATGGGGAACTCCATCTTCATGGCCTCCAAAATTGCCAGCGTTTGTCCGGGCTCCACGGCCTGGCCCACCTCGACCATTAGTTTCCAGACACTGCCCGAGATATCGGCCAGCACGGCCTTGTCACTGGCGGCTTGCAGCATGGGCTGGGCTTGTTCGGCAGTGCTGCTTGTGCTGTCGCCTTGCCACAAGGCCACTTCAGCGGCGTAAGCGCTTTGTTGCCGCTGTTGGAAAGCCGTGATGGCATCGGCATCTTGGGCCAGGTTTCGCTCGTGTGCAGCCAGATCGAAGACACAGTCTTCGATGTGAATGCTGGCGCGCCCTGCGCGGAAGTCAGCGCGAAAGCGGTCCAGCTCGGCTTCACTGGCCGGGTAGAAGCGCACCTGATCGAAAAAGCGCAGCAGCCAGGGCTGGGCGCCGAACTGGCGGTTGCTGAGAAACTTGTTCCAGATCGGCACCGTGCGGCCCACAAGCTGGTAGCCGCCGGGTGAGTCCATGCCATAGATGCACATATACACGCCGCCAATGCCTACCGTGCCTTCAGCCGTATAGGTGCGGGCCGGGTTGTACTTGGAGGTCCGCAAGCGGTGGCGCGGGTCCAACGGCACGGCGCAGGGCGCGCCCAGGTAGACATCGCCTAGGCCCATGACCAGATAGCTGGCGTCGAAGATGGTGCGCTGCACATCCTCGCGCTGCGGCAGGCCGTTGATGCGCTGGATAAAGTCCACATTGTTGGGCAGCCAGGGGGCTTGGTCCTTCACGGTTTCCATGTAGCGGGTGACTGCGCCCAAGGTGGCAGAGTCTTCAAATGCCAGGGGCAGGTGCACGATGCGGCTGGGCACTTTCACGCCTTCCACATCGGGGAGTCGCTGCTCCAGTGCCATCAGCTCGGCCAGTAAGGCGGACTGGTGGATGACGCGGCTGTCATAGTGAATTTGCAGAGAGCGCACGCCGGGGGAAAGCTCTTGTACCCCATCCAGCCTGGCGGCGTGGATGGCCTCCATCAGCAGGTGCACGCGCAGGCGCAAGCGCAGGTCCAGCACATGGGGGCCGTATTCCAGCAAAAGGTATTTGTCGCCAGCCTGGCGGTAAATCACAGCCGGGCGCTGGTGCTCGGCGGGCAGCTCGGCCAGCACGCATTCCGATGGGTTGGTGCCGAGAGCGCTGGCTGATGCAAAGGATCTTGCTGCCGACAGCGCAGGCAGCACCGACAGCGGCCGCAGCAGCCGTATGGCCTCGTCCTGCGCGGTCTCCAGCGCCAGGGCTTCATCAAAGCCAATACGGTGAAAGCGTATGGTGTCGCCGGGTTTGACCTGGCCCACCTTCCACAGCTCGGCCTTGGCAATGGTGGCCGCGCAGACAAAGCCGCCCAGGCTGGGGCCGTCGCAGGTCAGAATCACCGGCGTGTCGCCCGTGAAGTTGATGCTGCCGATGGCATAAACGCAGTCGTGCACATTGGAGGGGTGCAGGCCTGCCTCGCCGCCGTCGCTGCGTGTCCATTCCGGTTGAGGGCCCACCAGCCTCACGCCCAGGCGGTTGGAGTTGTGGTGCACCTGGTAGTCGCTGCTGAAGAACTTGTCCATGCTGGCTTCGGTGAAAAAATCCGGTGCCCCATGGGGGCCATACAGCACGCCAATCTCCCAGTGCCTGCCGTAGCTGGGCACCAGCGCCTGCGGTGCGGTGGCCGGTACATGGCAGGGCGCTGGGGTGTTGCAGGCCGCCAGCTCGGGCCGGCTGATGGGCAGCACATCGCCTGCGCGCAGCGTGCGGCCTGCATGGCCACCAAACTGGCCCAGTACAAAAGTGGACTTGCTGCCCAGATAGTCGGGCACGTCGATGCCGCGCCGCACGGCCAGATAGCTGCGGCAGCCGCTGCTGGCCTTGCCTATGCGTAGCACCTGGCTGGCGCGCACGGCAATGGGGCGCCACCAGGGCAAAGGGTCGCCGTTGTCCAGCGTGGCCAGTGCAGGGGCACCCGTCAGCGCAATCACGGCGTCGCCGTGGAATTTCAGTGCAGGGCCTTGTAGCGTGCACTCCAGTCCGGCTGCAGCTTCGTGGTTGCCCACGATGCGATTGGCCAGGCGGAAGGCATAGTCGTCCATGGGGCCGGATGGGGGCACGCCAATGTCCCAATAGCCTGTGCGGCCGGGGTAGTCCTGCACCGTGGTGTAGGTGCCGGCTTCCAGCACCTCGATCACGGGCGAGGCATAGGCGTAGCGGTCTAAAAAGCGTGTGGATACGGTGCCAGCCACAAACTCCGGGCTTTGCAAAATGCTGCGCAGATAGTCCAGATTGCTGGCACTGCCATGCAGCTGGGTCAGCTCCAGTGCCATCAAGAGCTTGCGGCGGGCTTCCTCGCGGTCGGCGCCATGGGCAATGAGTTTAGCCAGCATGGGGTCGTAGTGGGGTGAGACCTCGGTGCCAGTCTGCACCCAGGTGTCCACACGCACGCCTTCGGGAAACTGCACATGGCTCAGCACACCGGGCGCGGGTTGAAAGCCGCGTACTGGGTTTTCAGCGTAAATGCGCACCTCAATGGCCGTACCTTCGGGCTGGGGCAGTGCATGGAAATCAGGGGGCTCGCCTGCGGCAATGCGCACCATCCATTCCACCAGGTCCAGGCCGGTAACGGCTTCGGTGATGGGGTGCTCTACCTGGAGCCGGGTGTTGACCTCCAGAAAGTAAAAAGCGTCACGCGCGCTGTCGTAGATGAATTCCACGGTGCCGGCTGACACATAGTTCACGGCCTGGCCCAGCTTGACCGCGGCCTGCAGCAAGGCGGTACGGGTGGCGGGGGGCAGATGGGGGGCGGGGGTTTCCTCCACCACCTTCTGGTTGCGGCGTTGCACCGAGCAGTCGCGCTCGCCCAGGGCCACCACATGGCCCAGGCCGTCGCCAAAGATCTGCACCTCGATATGGCGGGCATCGGCCACAAATCGCTCCATGAACACGCCGCTGTCCTTGAAAAAGCTCTGGCCCAGGCGCTGCACGGATGCGTAGGCGTTCTCTAGTTCGCTCTCGTTGTCGCAGCGCGAGAGGCCTATGCCGCCGCCGCCGGCCGTGCTTTTGAGCATCACCGGATAGCCTATGCGCAGGGCTGCGTCCTTGGCCTCTTGCAGGCTGTGCAGCAGGCCTGTGCCGGGTGTGAGTGGCACCCCGGCCGCCTGGGCGATCTCGCGCGAACTGTGTTTGAGGCCGAAGCGCTGCAACTGATCGGGCGTGGGGCCTATGAAGACGATGCCCGCTGCCGCGCATTGCTCGGCAAAGCCCTGGTTCTCGGACAAAAAACCATAGCCGGGAATCACCGCCTGGGCGCCGGTCTCATGCGCAATCTCCAGGATGCGCTCGCCACACAGATAACTTTCTGCTGGTGCACTGCTGCCGCCAGGGTTCAAGGCCACGGCCACATCGGCGGCGCTCACATGCAGGCTGTCGCGGTCTGCATCGGCATATACGGCCACGCAGCGTATGCCCATTTTTTTCAGGGTGTGCGCAATGCGCACGGCGATTTCGCCACGGTTGGCAATCAAAACGGTATGGAACATGGCATGGACTCCAGGCAATGCAGCGGCCTGGCCTGCAGCACAGGCCGCTAGAAAAATGGAAGCGCAGGGGGCGTTAGCTGCGGGTCATATAAGCGCGCCAGCCTCCCAGTGCGGTGATGTCCTCGGCGCCTTGTGTGGCCCAGGGTTCGCAGACAAAGCCCTGCACGCATCGGCCATCGCTCAGCTCCACACGGCCTATGCCCAAAGGGGAGGGGATGAGGGCGACGAAGCTGCCGTAGTGCGCCATGGGCATGCTCCACAACTCCACGGTAATAGAGGCCCCATTGCCGGTGCGCAGCAGGCCGGGTTTGGGGGGCACCGTGCCGGGCAGGGCGTAGAGACGGTAGGCGGCGCTGGTCTGCGTGCTTTCCTGCAATATGGCGCCACGCTCGGTCAGCTGCGTGTTCAAAGGCATGCCAGACAGGTGGGCACCCACCACAGCGATGGTGATGTGCTCAGGGTTGTCGGGCATGGCCGCCGGCACGGCCATGGTGGTGGGGAGTGATTGCTGCGAGGCGCCCCGCTTCCACGGCTGGGCAGCCTGCCATTGCCGGCCAAACGCCAGCAGCCTGGCCTCGTGCCAGGCTGGTGCAATCAAGGTAATGCCGGCGGGCAGGCCGTCGCCACGCATGCCGGCTGGCAGGGCCACCGCGCTCCAGTCCAGCAGGTTCACAAAATTGGTATAGCGCCCCATGCGGGCGTTCAGCGCCACCGGGTCGGCTTGCAGCTGTGCAATGGTGTAGATGCTGGGGGCTGTGGGCACGATCAGGCCATCCAGCCCTTGCATCAGCGCCTCGGCCTGGCGGGCCAGTTCCATGCGGCGGTATTCGGCCTGGAAGGTGTCTGCGGCGCTGAAGTGTTCTGCCTTTTCGATGATGCTGCGCACCACGGGGTGCACCACTTCGGGGCGGGTTTGCAGCACAGAGGAGAGGGCTGCGTAGCGCTCGCCTACCCAAGGGCCTTCATACAGCAGGGCAGCCACTTCGAACAGCGGTGTGAAGTCCATTGGCTGCAGCACCACCCCCATGTGTTCCAGCTGCTGCAAGGCCTGGGTGTACACCTGCTCGGCTTGTGTATCCCCAAACCATTCGGGGGAGCTGGGAATGCCCAGCACCGGCCTGGCTGGCCAAGGGCTGGGCCGTGCCGGCGCGCGGCGTGCGTAGGCATCGTCGGCATCAAAACCTGCCATGGCTTGCAAGGCGGTATCGGCATCGTCCACGCTCAAGGCCAGCACGCTGATGCAGTCCAGCGAGCGGCAGGCCGGCACCAGGCCACGGTTGCTGACCAGGCCGCGTGTGGGCTTGAGCCCCACCAGATTGTTGTGCCCTGCAGGCACCCGGCCCGAGCCGGCGGTGTCCGTGCCCAGGGCCAAAGGGACCAGGCCGCGCGCCACCACCGAGGCCGAGCCCGAGCTGGAGCCGCCGCTGATATAGGCAGGGTTGAAGGCATTGGGCACTGCGCCATAAGGGGAGCGGGTGCCCACCAGGCCGGTAGCGAACTGGTCGAGATTGGTTTTGCCCAGCACCACGGCACCTGCGGCCTCCAGACGCTCCACCACATGGGCGTTGTGCTCTGGCTGGTAGGCGAACTCCGGGCAGGCGCAACTGGTGGGCAGGTCCGCCACATCGATGTTGTCCTTGACCGCTATCGGCACGCCATAGAGCGGTAGTTGAGACAGCTCGCCACCTGCAGCGTCCAGTTGCTGGGCCAGCTGGGTCAAACGTGTTTGCAAGCCATGGGCTGATAGCAAAGAGATCCAGGCCGGATCGTGGGCATCCAGGCAGGACAGCAAGGGGGTGAGTAACGCGGTGGTGCTGGCGCCTTGCGCATAGGCCGACTGCCAGTCGGCGAGGGTCCAGAAAGCGGTAGAGGTCATGGTGGCTCGGTCGGTTGATCGTTCTGGGCAAGGCGTGCGCTGTGGCGGGCACCGGCATTTCATTGCACCAATCCAGTGAGTACATGGGCCTGTGGTGGGACTGGCCCCCAGCGCTGCCCTTTGATCCGGGGCGGGCGTGGGGGGCGAAGGCCCGAGGGAAGTCATGAAATCAGGGACTTCAGAAAGAGCAGAGCAAACTTCATACCAGCGTCAGGAGCTGGCGATGGCTGCACGGAGCTGGGGCGTAGCGAGGGTTACCGGGCATTGGTTCGTCGGATTCGCGCAAGGAAAGCGGTGCATAGGCCCGGATGCAAGCCAACTTGGCCCATAATGCAGTCCTTTTCGGATTTCAGCGCGCAGCGTCTTGGTGCCCCAAAGCTCGGACGTCTTGCAGAATCCGTTTTGGCCTCGGTGGTGAAATTGGTAGACACATCGGACTTAAAATCCGCCGCCTTTAAACGGGCGTACCGGTTCGATTCCGGTCCGAGGCACCAACAACGAAAAACCTGCCATGCGCATGCATGGCAGGTTTTTTTATGCCCATTCCTGTCTGTGTGGGTTGGAGTGAAAACGGGTGCTAAAGCCCGTGGCTATTGCGCAGACAGCTATGTTTTCAGGATTCTTGCGATGGTCAGGGCTCCCATGGCGACAGGGCTGGAGAGGGCTTGCAGGCATAGTGAGGGCTTTGTGCCTCGCGTGCAGTCTAGGGAGTTCACCATGCATTACCGTCGGCTGGGTCAAAGCAATCTGCAAGTCTCCAGGCTGTGTCTGGGGGCCATGATGTTTGGAGACCAGACAGAGGCCCGGGAGGCTGGAGAGATCGTGGCGCATGCCAAGGCACAAGGCGTGAATTTCATCGATACCGCCGATGTCTACACCCGGGGTGCGAGTGAACATATGCTGGGCCAGTTGCTGGCGGGGCAGCGCAATGACTGGGTCTTGGCCAGCAAGCTGGGCAACAAAATGGGCGATGCGCCCAACCAAGGCCATTACTCGCGCAAATGGATGGTGCAGGAGGTGGAGGCCAGCCTGCAGCGCTTGCAGACCGATCACCTGGACATTCTTTATCTGCACCGCGACTACAACGGCATGGACCTAGAAGAGCCCTTGCGTGCGCTGGACGATTTGGTGCGGGCTGGGAAGTTGCGCTATTGGGGAGTGTCCAATTTCCGGGCCTGGCGCATTGCAGAGCTGGTGCATGGCGCACGCCGCCTGAACATGGCCGGGCCTGTGGTGTGCCAGCCTTATTACAACCTGCTCAACCGCATGCCCGAGGTCGAGATCCTGCCAGCCTGCGAATTCCATGGCCTGGGTGTGGTGCCCTACAGCCCGGTGGCGCGTGGTGTGCTGACTGGCAAATATCTGCCGGGCCAGGCACCGGAGGCCGGCACACGGGCGGGGAGGGGAGACCGGCGCATCCATGAAACCGAGTTCCGCGATGCGTCGTTGCAGATCGCCCAGCAGCTCAAGGCCCATGCCGAGGCCCGAGGGGTGAGCCTGGTGCAATGGGCCACGGCCTGGGTGCTGCAGCACCGGGCCGTGAGTGCGGTGATTGCGGGGCCGCGCACGCTGGCCCAGTGGCAGGACTATCTGCCTGCGCAGGAGACCACAATCACGCCCGAAGAAGAGGCCATGGTGGATGCCTTGGTGGCGCCGGGCCATCCATCCACGCCGGGCTATACCGATCCGGCTTACCCTCTGCTGCCACGTCGCTGAGCCGAGAGAGGCGAGGTGCGCACGCAAAAAAGCCCGCAGGCTGCGGGCTTGAGTGCAACAACGAAACGAGCGAGCTTCTGGTTATTTGTGTGTGGTGGGCTGCGCAGTCGGGTCGTGCGCGGTGGGGCCGGATTTGATCTTCCCCAGGAAGAGAATGGTGAAATACACGGCCATGATCAGAATGATCACAATCACTGCCAGGCTCATCAGGCCATAGTCTGTGGAGAAAAGGTCAACCAGCATCTTCATAGCAAAAGCCTTTCTGAATCGAGGGGATGTCAGCACTATCGCCCCGCGCGCGCAGGGCCGATTTGCGCCACGTCAACACCACGCGGTGTGCGTTTTGTGCTGGCGCAAGCAGTGAAGATTTCTCGTCCATTTCGCCGGCACAGCGCAGCGCAGGTGCAAAGCGGTGACAATGCGCAGCTTCAATCGCATTCGCCCCATTTGTATGAGCGTCGTCATCGATATGGCTACTGCCACCCACAGCGTGCAGCTGGCTGTGGCCCCAGTGTTTTTGCTGACGGCGGTGGCCGGCATGATCGGCGCCGTGGCTGGGCGCCTGGCCCGCATCATTGACCGTGCCCGCGTGGTGGAGGATCTGGTGCGGAGCAGCCAGGAAGCACAGACCATAGAGCGCGGACTGACCGAGCTTTTGTATCTGCGCCGGCGTGGGCATATTGCCAATGTCAGCATTGGCCTGCTGACGCTGTGCGGCTTTTTGATCGGCCTGACCATTGTCTTTTTGTTCCTGGGTCAGGCCTGGGGCGTGGAAGAGCAGCTGTTTGCCGTGATCAGCTTTTTGCTGGGCGTGCTGAGCTTTTTGGCAGCCCTGGGCGGCTTTATGTGGGAGACGGTGCTGGCCACCCAGTTGCTGAACTTCCATGTGCTGGAGATGCATGGCTCCGCACATCCTCCGGCGAAGTCCTGAGTTCAGGACGAAAAAATTGATAGCTGCCGCAGCACACCAGTGCTGCTTGGGTAGCTATTTTTTTGAGGGATTGGCCTCGTGGTGGAATCAGTCCGTTGCCGCAGGCATGGGGTCCAGCCAGTTGCGTGCGGCCTGGATCATGCATTGGGTCAGCCGCTCCAGTCCGGCCTGGGCATTGCGGGCATGGGCCCAGTACAGGTCCACCACCATATCGCTGCCGGGGCACAGCTCGACCAGGGTGCCCGCATCCAGATAGCGCTGGATCAGAACCGTGGGCTGCATGCTCCAGCCCACGCTGGCTTCGCAGGCGCGCACAAAAGCATGGGCTGAGGGCAGCCAGTGGCGCGGCGGTGCCGTGCGTGAGGCCAGGCCTTGCTGCAGCAGCCATTTGTCCTGCATGCCGTCCTTGCGGCCATAGGCCAGCATGGGGGCCTCGGCCATGGCTTCCTTGGTGATGCCATCGGAGAAATGGCGGGCAATGAACTCCGGACTGGCTGCTGCCACATAGCGCATGCGGCCCAGCGGCCAGGTGTTGCAACCGGTGATGTGACTGGAAGATGCGGTGATGGCCGCCATCACCTCGCCTTCCTTGATGCGCTTGGCCGTGTGGTCCTGGTCGTCAATGCTGATGTCCAGCAGCTCGTTGCCGTCGCGCGTAAAAGCCTCCATGGCATCCACAAACCAGCTGTTGAGCGAGTCGGCATTCACGGCCAGCTTGAGCGTGGGGCGGGGCACCTGGCCTTCGGGTACCAGCTCGGGATTGTGGCGACGCAGCTCGTTTTCCAGCAGGGCCACCTGTTCCACATGCAGCACCAGGCGCCGGCCGGCCTCGGTGCCTGTACAGGGCTGACCGCGCAACACCAGCACCTGGCCCACACGCTCTTCCAGCTGCTTGACGCGCTGTGAAATGGCGGAAGGGGTGACGTGCAGCTTGCGCGCGGCGCGGTCAAAGCTGCCCTCGCGCAGCACGGCGGCCAGGGCCTCGAGTCCAGCGTAGTCCAGCATTTAGATTAATTTAAGATTGTTCAGATAGTTTAATTTTACTAAATCAAGTGCGCCACAGACAATCAAGGGGTTATGGCACACAGCAACCTCTTCACAGCATGGCTGGCCGGCTTCACGGTCTGCCTCTCACTCATTGTCTCCATCGGTGCGCAGAATCTTTATGTGCTGCGCCAGGCGGTGCAGGAGCGCCATGTGCGCGCCTGTGTGGCCTGGTGTGTGTTCAGCGATGCGCTGCTGATTGGCGTGGGTGTGGCGGGTATGGCGCGGCTGCTGGATCAGCGTCCGGACTGGGCTTACACCCTGGGTCTGGGAGGTGTGGTCTTTATGCTGGTCTACGGCCTGATGGCGCTGCGCAGGGCGGTTTGGGCCGGAGGCTCAACCCAGGCCGATATGGCAGGAGAGAGCCGACGCAGCCTGTGGCGCGTGGTGGGCACATTGGTGCTCATCACCTTGTTCAACCCCCATGTCTATCTGGACACGGTGTTGCTGGTGGGCTCTATCGGCGCACGCCAAGAGGGCGAGCTCAAGTGGTTTTTTGTGGCCGGTGCTGCCAGCGCCAGCATGGTCTGGTTTACCAGCCTGATGGCTCTGGGCCGGCGGCTGAAGCACTGGTTTGCCCAACCCCGGGCCTGGCGCCTGCTTGATGGCCTGACGGCTGCGATGATGCTGGGCCTGGCCCTGTGGGTGTGGCAGGGGCTGGATAGCGGCTTGGCTTGAGCCGGGGTTTGTCGAGCT
The DNA here is from genome assembly GCA_031277855.1 of Acidovorax sp. Classification (GTDB taxonomy): domain Bacteria; phylum Pseudomonadota; class Gammaproteobacteria; order Burkholderiales; family Burkholderiaceae_C; genus Comamonas. The sequence continues at coordinate 194,099 of JAITLO010000018.1, forward strand.
GGGCCGGGTTCAGTCCAGCTTTGCCAGCACTTCCAGCAGTCCCCATTGGTTGGCCATGATCTGGTAGCAGGCTTCCTGGCCGGTTTTGCTGCTCTTTCCCTGGATGTAGACCACATTGCCTATCGCCTTGGCGTGTGACAGCGGCAATATCTTGTCGTAGTTGAACTTCTCGGCGATATCGCCGCGGAAGTTGATCAGGTGCTTGCCCAGATCTTCTCCGTGCTTTTTTTCAAACACTTCCAGGGTCTTGGGACGGGTGACTTCGTTCTGCCCCTCTGTGATGGCCTTGTCCAAAGAAGGGGTGGTGGGCGCTTCGGTATGGCTCATGGATGGTGCGGTATCTGGTTGGAAAATCCCGGTTGCACAGCAAGGCACAACGGTTGTACATGCAGCGTCGCAGCATCATGCCAGCCTGTATCGAGATGTGAAACAGGGCAGACCGCATACTGACAACAGGGTTGATCTGCGCTAAATGTACGCGTCAGGCCTGCATTACAGCGGGCTTTGGTGGCAGGCACCATGGGGTGTGCGACCAGCGTGGTCCGACAGCGACGGTCGGAGTGCATGCAGTGCCTGCGCGCTGCAGGCATGAAAAAGGCGCCGACCAGCGGCGCCTTGGCAGTGCAGTGGCGTGGGCCGATCAGAAGGCCGGAACGACTGCACCCTTGTATTTTTCCAGGATGAACTGCTTCACCTCGGCGCTGTGCAGGGCCTTGATCAGCTTGGCGATATTGGGATCGTTGGCGCGGTCCTTGCGTGCCGCAACAATATTGGTATAGGGCGAGTCCGCACCTTCGATGAACAGCGCATCCTTGGTGGGGTTGAGCTTGGCTTCAATGGCGTAGTTGGTGTTGATCAACGCCAGGTCCACATCGCCCAGAGCGCGTGGCAGCAAGGGGGCTTCCAGTTCCTTGAACTTCAGCTTCTTCGGGTTCTTGACCACATCCAGCGCCGTTGCGGTGAGGCTGTTCGGGTCTTTCAGCGCAATCAGGCCTTGCTTGGCCAGCAGCAGCAGGGCACGGCCACCGTTGGAGGGGTCGTTGGGGATAGCCACGGTCGCGCCGTCCTTCAAGTCCTTGATGTTCTTGATCTTTTGGGAGTAGGCGCCAAAGGGCTCCACGTGGATCTTGCCGTTAGGCACCATTACCAAGGAGCTCTTGCGGTCCTTGTTGTAGCTGTCCAGATAGGGCTGGTGCTGGAAGAAGTTGGCATCCAGTTGCTTGTCTTCCACGGCGGCATTGGGCTGCACGTAGTCGCTGAATTCCTTGATCTGCAGGTCCAGGCCTTCAGCCTTGAGCTTGGGCTTGACGAAGTTCAGGATCTCGGCGTGGGGCACGGCGGTGGCGGCGACCTTCAGCACATCGGCGGCCTGGGCGGACAGGGCCAGGGCGGCAATGGCGACGGCGGTAAATGTCTTCTTCAACATGGTGGTCTGCGTTCCTTAGCAAGGGGACAATCGGCTACGGGGGCCGGCATGCGCACATGGCGATGTGACAGGCGCTGGCTGCGGGCTAGTCTAGTACGTCTGCTGCGCGCAAACAGCAGGTTTTTGGTTTTGGTTATAAAAAAAGTGGTTTTTATGCAAAATACGGCAGGAGGCAGCTGTGCAGCCTGAAGATCTCGAGGCGCTGGTGCACATGCGCATGCCTTTTGGCAAGCACAAAGACATGCTGCTGGCAGACCTGCCGGGCAACTATCTGGCCTGGTTTGCACGCGAGGGCTTTCCTGCAGGGCGGCTGGGCCAGTTGCTGGCGCTGATGCACGAGCTGGATCACAACGGTCTGTCGCATTTGCTCGAACCACTGCGCCAGGGGCAGAGCGGGCAGGGTAGCAAGGGCAGCCAGGCTCGTGGTGCTTAATCAGGGCCAGACGCTGCAGACCCCAGCTCTGCGGTGAACAGTGAAAACAGTTCGGAGGGGCTGCGCACATCCAGCTTGGCGTAGACGTGGCGTCGGTGGCTTTTGACGGTCTCGCTGGAGATATGCAATCGGTTGGCCATGGACTGCAAGGAATGCCCCTGAAGGATCAGGCGAGCGACTTCGGCTTCGCGTGGCGATAGCAGCTGCTGGCCAAAGCGCTCCAGCGCATCGCGAAGCGGCGTGGCGTGTGCTGGGCTTGCAGGCGGCTGTGCTTCACCCCAAGGGGGGCAGCCACTGGCGTGGCGCTCCAAGATGGCGATCAGCCACGGGAGCATGGGGATCAGCGCATGGGATGCCGCAGCCGGATAGTGCTGGCTGGAGCCCAAGGACACGGAGAGCAAGCCGCCATCTGCGGGGCACACGAGTTGAAATTCGTCCTGCCCCACGGCCTCCCGGAAGTAGTTGGCGTAGTAGTCGGTCTGGCGGAAACGGTCTGGCGCCACATCGCTCAAGCGGTGCAGCCCTGGCCCCAGCCCGTTCTCAAACGCCTGGAAAAACGGGTCCAGGCGATACATGCCTTGGAGGTAGCGCGGGACGGGCGACTCAGCGCCTGGGGCCACCCAGTCGAACTCGGTCACCACCATGGGTGCTTGCCGAGGAAAGTACCAGGCCACCAGGGCGTTCTCAAACGCCAGGTGCGTGCGCAGCAGCCGGAAAAAAGCGGGCCAGAAATCCACGCTCCCGCAACAGCGGGTGGCCTGGGCCGCTGCTTCGAACAGGGGGATTGGCGCTGTGCAGCTTGCACTGGCATCGGGTTCCCGGGAAAAGGGCATGCGTGGTTTGCCGTGCCAGGTGCTAGCGCGTCAGCAGCTGCAGCAGCTCGTGGTGCGGGATTGCGGGGCTGCGATGGCCGTCCAGGCCCACCATGGTGCGGCCTGCCAGCAGCGCATTGATGACGGCCTCCTCGGTGGCCTCCACCACTGCGGTATAGAGGGCATCCATATGGCCCCAGGGGAGAAACTGCATGGACTTCAGCACCGCGTCCGAGGCCGTGCCATCCGGGAAGCGGCTGTCCAGCGCTCCCGCATTCGCAGTGGAAAATGCCATGAACAAATCCCCGGAAAAATGTGAGCCGCAGGTGCCCGTGCGGGCGATGCCCAGGCCTACCCGCCGGGCCAGGGCTTTGCATTGTAGGGGGAGCAAAGGCGCATCGGTGGCCACGATGGCGATGCAGGAACCCGCTCCTGCGGGGGCAGCGGAGAAATGCGCTTCCAAGGGGTTGTCTGCGGACAGGGCAGCACCGACATCGACACCGCCTATGCGCAGCTCTCGCCGGGCGCCGAAGTTGGCCTGCAGAAAAACGCCCACCGTGAAACGGTGCGCTCCAAAGCTGACTTGTCGCGAGGCCGTGCCATTGCCTGCTTTGAAGGCATAGCAGTTCATGCCGGTGCCGCCACCTGCCGACCCTTCGGGAACCGGGCCTGTACAGGCAGACTCCAGCGCCAAGGCTGCATGCTCGGGCAGGACATGCTGGCCGTTGATGTCGTTCAAATAGCCATCCCAGGTCTCGCCGACCACGGGCAACAGCCATTGCCGGCCCAGCGCTGGCTGCTTGCCCAGGACCCATTGCAAACCACCATGGTGGCAAGCACCTACGGAATGGGTGTTGGTGATCAGAATGGGCATGCCTAGGCTGCCGCTTTCTTCTATCCATGCGCTACCGGTCAGCTCACCGTTGCCATTGAGCGAATGCAGGCCTGCGGCGCAGGACTGGCCCAGCGCTTGCTGCCCGCGCGGCAGTATGGCCGTGACGCCGGTGCGGATGGCCTTGCCGTCTTTGCTCTCTCCCAGCAAGGTGACGCAGCCAAGCTCCACCCCCGGCACATCGGTGATGGCGTTCCATGCCCCTGTTGCACCCGCAAAGCGCAGGCCGATGTCGCGGGCACGTGGCGCAGGGTGCGCCAGCGGTGCATGTCCAAGCAAGGGTGTCAGTGCCGTATCCGTACAGTGCATGCGCAAGCTCCTATCAGAGAGAGTGGTCTGCGCCATCTTCATGGGCGCAGCGGGCGCTGCCCCCGGGCCATGCCCACGAGCAAGGCCAGGAAAGGCAGCGCCGCCAGCACCAGGCTCACGGCCACACTGCCGCCGGTGAGCAAGGTGAAGTTGGAGAGCACCAGCACAGCGCAACCGAGCAGGCCGACAAATGCCAGCGCCGGGGCGATGCGGCTGCGGAATCGGCGCCCTCCGGCCAGCTCGCGGTGGCGTGAGAAAAACACATAGACAGCCGCCGATGTCGCAGAGAGCAGCAACACCATGCCCACCGTGGCAACGCCCGCCATGGAGCCAAACACGCTGACCAGAGGGTCCAGATGCAAGGCGGCGAAGATGGCCAAGATGACAGCAGCCGTTAGCGTCTGGACGATGGAGGACAGATGGGGTGACTCATGCCGCGCATGCACGCGCCCCAGGGCTTCGGGCAAAAGCCGTTTGCGTGACAGCACATACTGGTAGCGCGCCAGCACGTTGTGAAACGAAAGCACGCAGGCAAACAAGCTGGAGATCAGCAGCACATTCACGATATCGCGGCCCACCATGCCCAGATAGGCCTGGGCACTGTCCAGCAGCAGATTTCCTTTGCCAGCCAGCGTGTTGTTGGCAACCTCCTTGATGTGGTCGGCCCCTTGCGCGATGACCAGTGCCCAGCAAGCCACGGCATAAAAGCTGCCCAGCAGCAGGACCGACCAATAGGTTGCGCGGGGAATGGTACGCGCCGGGTCATGGGCCTCGTCCCGAAAGACGGCCGTGGCCTCAAAGCCGATAAAGCCCGTGAGTCCGAACAGCACGGCCACACCGAGTGAGCCGTGGAGGAACACCGAGGGCTTGAACGATTCCACGTTGACGCCAGCAGCGCCTCCTGTGGCAAAAATCATGGCGCTCATGGCCAGCACGACCAGGACTTCACAGGCCAGTGCAATGCCCAGCACCCTGGCGCTCAGATTGATATGCCGGTATCCGAGGCAGGCCACCACCGCCAGCGTCAAAAAGGCATAAACAGGCCAGGGTATATCGGGGCCGCCGTAGGTTTTGACAGTGTCATTCACTGCCCAACCCATATAGCCATAAATGCCGACTTGAATCGCCGTGTAGGTGATCAGCGCGACCAGGGCAATGCCCATGCCGGCGCGCTCTCCCAGGCCTTTGCTGACATAGGAGAAGAAAGCACCAGCCTCGCTGACATGCGGCGTCATGGCCACAAAGCCAATGGAAAACAGCAGCAGCACGGCCGAGGCAATCACAAAACCCATGGGTGCGCCTGGGCCATTGCCCAGACCGATACCGAGTGGAATATTCCCGCCAATCACGGTCAATGGAGCTGCTGCGGCAAGCACCATGAATGCAACGCCTGCGACGCCCAGATTCCCTTGCAGTTTGCCTGTGGCGGGAGCTGGGGCGAGATCTTGTGCCACACCAGTGGGGTGACTTGCTGTCATGGAGCCTCCTTTGTGTTGGGTCAACATGAAACCTGTTGAACACCATACAAAGCAGAATCCGTTCCAGACAGAGGATTTTCGGGTACCCGAATCCGGTGATGCAGTGGCAGAAGGTGGTGGTGGGTGTGTTGGTGCTTGCTATGAATGCCTGTTTGCCTGGCGAAGACGGCTGCACAGTGCACCCGGTGTTGGCGGGGAAATAGAAAAATGGGGCGAATGAAGAATGGCAGCCCCGGTTCGGCCACGACCATGAAGAACGCCCCGCAGCGCGTGGCGCATGCGGGGCGTTGGAAAGCCGGTGCGCCAGCCTCAGCGCCAGCGCTTTTCAGGCCAGGTTTTTACTTGGAGGCTGCGTGGGCAGCAGCGGCCTTGGCCTTGGCGTCATCCAGCTTTTTCTGCAGTTCGGCGGCTTCAGCTTCCGCTGCCTTGGCTTCTGCGGCGGCCTTGGCCTTGGCTTCTGCATCCTTGTCGGCAGGGCCACTCATGGCGCCGGCAATGGCATTGCCGGCCATGGTGCCAGCCACAGCACCGACGGCCGCACCTGCCATGGTGCCCATCATGCTGGAGCCAGCCGGGGCTGCTGCCGCGGCGGGCGCTGCCGCAGGTGCTGCGGCCGTAGCAGGTGCGGGCGTGGTGCTCTTGGCAGCGGGGGCGGCAGGTGTGGCCGGCTTGGCAGGCGCGCTACCGATGCTGGCAGGGCGCACGCTCTTGCCGCCGCCCATGCGCTTGGCCTGTGCCAGCGTGGGCACAGACAGCGCTGCAACGGCCAGGGCGATCACGGAAACAGTGGAACGGTACGAAGTCTTCACGAGGAAATCCAATCAAAGTGGTCCGGCAATGCCAAGCTGCCGAGCCTGTACGTGCTGGCACAGGCCTGGGGGATATGCAGGGTGGTGAGGGCGTCCCGAAGGGGCAGCGCAGAGGCTGGCTTCAGAACAAGACGAGACGGCGCGAGGAGTAGGGTGTTATAGGGCCGCAGCTGTCATTCTAAATGTATCGCAAGCCACAGGCGCAGCGGGTGCTTTTTTGCAGTGAACTCCAGGGAAATGTCCGGTACATATGCAGATGTAGCTATGGTTTTCAAGGTGGAGCGGCTGTGCAGATGTAAAAAAACCGCCCACAAAAGGGGCGGTTTGGCGCGCGCTGAGGCGCGGGTCAGCGCGCTTGGTGCAGCTGTACCCAGGCCAGGAACTTGTCCATGTACTTGCTCAAGAACTCCTTGCTGGCGCTGCCTACCTGGCCGTTGGCGTCAATCAGGCCCTCGGTCCAGCGGATAAAGCCTTCGGGCTGCTGCATGGTGGGCATGTCGGTGAAGACAAACACATTGCGCAAATGCTGCTGCGCCATGCTGGTGGCCGGGCCGCCGGGCGAGGTGCCGATGATGGCTGCGGGAATACCGCCCCAGGCCGAGTCACCGTAGGGGCGGCTTGCGCCGTCAATGGCATTTTTGAGCACAGCAGGCACGGAGCGGTTGTGCTCGGGCGTCACAAACAGCAGGCCATTGCAGCCGCGCACCTTGGCCTTGAATTCTTCAAAGGGTTGGGCTGCCGGTGTGCCATCAAAGTCGCGGTTGTACAGCGGCAGCATGGCGATATCGAGGAACTCGAAGTCGGCCCGGCCCTTGGCCAGATGCACCAAGCCTTGTGCCAACTGCCGGTTGATGGATTGCTTGCTGTTGCTGCCAACGATCACGCCAATTTTCAATGTGCTCATGGGGAAAACCTTTGCAGAGAGGTGTGAAAAGACCTTGTCCAGTCTAGCGAGGGTCTGTGACACAAGGTGTCGGATAGTTCCTAAGAACAAAGGCGCATGCTGCTGCCTGTCCATCTCGGGTTCTCTGGCCCCATAACGCAAAAAAGATATCCTGATCTGTAAAAGCGGATACCTTTTATATGCAAAATTGAATAGTGAAACTCCGCAGTAACAGCATCAACGGCTTTGCCTCACAGGCAGGCCATCTCTTCTGTCTCCCATCTCCTATGCGTTCCCTTTGTGCTTTTTTTGTCCCCACGGCAGTTGCCCTGGGCGGTGTGGTTGCCATGGCATCGGCCCAGGCGGCAGATCCCATGAAAGTGGGCTTTATGTACATAGGCCCGGCCGGCGGCGCGGGCTGGTCGCATGCCCATGAGCTGGCCCGCCAGGAAGTACAGAAAAAATTCGGCAACAAGGTGGAAACCATTTTTGTCGAGAACGTGGCCGAAAACGATGCCGAGCGCGTGACCCGTGACCTGGCAGCGCAAGGCGCCAAGGTGATTTTTGGCGGTGCCTTTCCCTTCATGAACGGCATGCACCGCGTGGCGCGCGACTTTCCCAAGGTGGCTTTCGAGCATGCCACCGGCTTCAAGGGCGCACCCAATCTGGGCCTGTACGACATTCGCACCTATGAAGGCGCCTGCCTGAACGGCACCATCGCCGGCCATATGAGCAAGAGCAACACCATCGGTGTGGTGGCGCCGGTGCCCATCCCTGAAATTGTGCGCAACATCAATGCCTTCACGCTGTGCGCACGCGCCGTCAACCCCAAGGTGCAAACGCGGCTGCTGTGGGTGAACACCTTCTACGATCCGCCCAAGGAAGCCGAAGCCGCCAAGACCCTGATCAACCAGGGCGCAGACGTGCTGATGCAAAACACCGACTCTCCCGCACCGCTGCAGGTGGCCAAGGAGCGCGGCGCTTACGGTTTTGGCTGGGATACCGATATGAGCCAGTGGGGAGGTGCCCAGCAACTGGCCGCAGCCCGTCTGGACTGGAGCGGCTACTACAGCAAGGTGGTGGGCGAGGTGCTGGCTGGTACCTGGAAGCCGGGCAATGTGTGGCTGGGCATGAAGGATGGCGCCATCCATTACGACCATTTCAGCGCCAAGCTGCCGGCCAATGTGCGCAAGGCCGTGGAGCAGCGCGGCAAGGACATCGCTTCGGGCAAGCAGCCCGTGTTCGCCGGCACCGTGCGTGACCAAAGCGGCAAGGTGCGCATCAGCGGAGCCGAGCTGCCCGATGCCGACAAGCTGCAGATGAACTGGCTGGTGGAAGGCGTGATCGGCAATTTGCCGCGTTGACCTGTGCACTGGTGCACCGCCCGGTGCACCACATTCCGTGTTTTCTTTTGCCCCGATCATGAGTCTCTCTTCTCAAGACCTGTTGCCGTCTTACGCGGCGCACTGGCGCTCGGCCGCAGCGTCGCGCGCGCTGCCAGGCGCAGGCCCTGTTTTCTCTCGCAGCTACACCGTGCCCTTGTCCGATGGCAGCACGCTGGAGCTGCCGTTGCGCGTGCTGCCTACGGGAGACAAGGCGATTGCGCTGCTGATGTCCAACCAGACCAGCTTCACCGTGGAAGACGCGCTGGCGCCGCTGATGACGCAGGCCGCAGCCAGCCTGCAGCCCGAGGTGATTGCCGCCGTGCCCACCATGGGCCTGGACTATGCGCGCCTGGTGGCGCGTGGCCTTGGCATGGCCGATTACGTGGCCCTGGGCCATTCGCGCAAGTTTTGGTATGACGAGGATTTGAGCGAAGCCGCCACCTCGGGCACCAGCACCAAGGGCAAGCGTGTTTACCTGGACCCGGCCCTGGTCGAGCGTGTGCGCGGCAAGCGCGTGGTGTTGGTGGATGATGTGATCAACACCGGCGTCAGCGCGCTATCGGCCATACGCCTTTTGGAACGCGCCGGCGCCCAGGTGGTGGGCCTGACCGTGGTGCTGAGCGAAGGCCACCAATGGCGCAAGGTGCTGGCCGAACTGGGCCCGCAATGGCAAGCGCGCGTGAAGGCGCTGGGCCATATTCCCATGTTTGAGGCTGCCGCTGGTGGCGGCTGGAAGCCCATGGCAGACACGCTCTGAGCGCTGCCGCTCCAATCAAAAAGGCTGGTCGCTTACGCGGCCAGCCTTTTTGCATGTGGGAGCTTGGGGCTTACTGCAATACTTCCAGCAGCCGGTCCAGGCCACCCTGGTTGATGCAGACCTTGGCCTCGGCCCGCACGCGTGGCTTGGCGTGGTAGGCCACGGACAGGCCGGCCGCCTGCATCATGGGGATGTCGTTGCTGCCGTCGCCCACGGCAATGCATTGGCTAGGCTCGATACCCAGCAGCGACGCCACTTCCAGCAGGGTGCGGCGTTTTTCGGCACCGTCGCAGATATCGCCCCAGGGCTGTTCCACCAGGCCGCCGGTGAGCACCCCGCCCTCCATCTCCAGCACATTGGCGCGCACAAAGTCGATGCCCAGCAGGCTGCGCACATGTTCGGCAAAGTAGGTAAAGCCGCCGGAGACCAGCAACACCTTCAGGCCTGCAGCCTGTGCGGCCTGCACCAGCTCCTTGGCGCCGGGCGACAGCTGCAGTCGCTCGGCCAGCACGCGGGCCATGTCGGCCTCGGTCACACCGGCGAGCTTGCCCACGCGCTGGCGCAGGCTGTCCTTGAAGTCCGCAATCTCGCCGCGCATGGTGGCTTCGGTGATGGCGGCCACCTCGGCCTTTTTGCCCGTGGCGTCGGCAATCTCATCGATGCACTCGATGGTGATCAGCGTCGAGTCCATATCGAACGCAATCAGCCGGTAGTCGCTGAGCTTTTGCGGTGCGTGGGTGTTCTGTATCGTCAGGCCGGGGGCAAATTCGGTGGCAGCGCTCATGGGGAAACAGGGCAGTTGGATGCGGAAGGAGGCGGTGTGGCGCAGGCCATGGGGCGCGGCGCAGGGGCTGCATTATCCCTCGCTGTGGCGGGTGGTGGCGGTGCGCAGCAGCTGGGTGATGCGTTGCTGCAGCGCCGCCGCCTGCTCGGCTTGCTGCTGCAGCCACAGGTGCAGGCGGTGGTCGGCGCCGGGCAGGCGCACGATGTCCAGACTGGCCGCAGCGCTGGCGCTGTCGGCATAGAGCTGTTGCACCGCTGGCGGTATGACCTGCTCATGCTCGCCCCAGACCAGCAGCACATGGCCGCGAAAGCGGCGCAGGGCGGCAAAGGCGGGCGAGGCCGCAAAGTCGGTGCTGGTGCGCAGCGTGTGCTGAAAAGCCGGGCCAAAGGGCTGGTCTTCTGCCGCGCTGACATAGGCTGCAGGGCAGTACAGAATCAGCGCTTGCGGCTGCAGCACATCCAGCAGGCAGCAGGCCGTATGGCCGCCCATGCTGGAGGCCATCAGCGCTGCGGGCCGCTGCAGGCCCAGGGCCGTGACCACGCTGCGGGCCTGGGCCTGCCGGTCGCTCAGGCTGGAGCCCAACAGGCTGCCGCCGGTGGTGCCGTGGCCTATATGGTCGAATGCCGCGCTGCTCCAGCCCGCAGCGGCCAGCGGTGCGAGCAGATAGTCCATGCGGCGGTGGTCGGTCTGGCCACCACCATGCAGCGACAGCAGGCGCGGTGGTTGTTGGGGGGCTTGGCTCAGCACACTGCCGTGGAGCAGAGCGGGGCCATGCGCAACGGTCAAAGTGCTGCGCAGCACGGAGGCCCCACTTTTGATAGCGCCTGTCGCTGATGGGGCCTGCATATCAGTGGGTTTTTCCATAAAGATATAAGTCGTCGGACCAGGTGGCCAGCCATTGCGGGCGGTAGGCCACGCAGATGGCACAGGCCATGCCGGTGACCACGGCATCGCCCCAGGCCATCAGCCAGCGGGCGATTGCTGACAGGTCTTCGTTGACGCCGGGCAACTCGTGGCCCATGGCGGCCGAGAGCATGCTGGCCATAAACAGGCTGAGCACGGTGCCGACAAATCCACGGCCAAAGATGTAGACAAAGACCCGGGTGCCCAGCAGCCGGCGCAGCAGCCCGCCCCACAGCACGCCCAGTGTGGCGGGCAGCATGCCGTGCCAGACCACCAGGCGCAGCGCCTCGGCCGCGTCCAGTCCGGGCGAGAGCAGCCAGGCAAGGGCGCCCACCAGGGCCAACGTGGGCATGGCCAGCGGCCAGCCCAGCATCAGCATGACCAGGCAGGCACCGGACCATTGCAGCTGCAGCGGCATTTTGTGCAGCGTGGGCAGGGCCCACAGCCAGGGCAGTACCACCAGGGTGAAGAGCAGCGGCGTCCACAGCGGCGAGGCCAGGCGCGGGGCATCGCGCCCGGGCAGTTGGCGGTCCACCAACTGCTGCCAGGGGCGCATGGTGGCAGCCACGCCCAGGGCGATCAGGGCCACCACGGTTTCCAGAGCGGCTTCAAACATGCGGTGTCTCTTTGCAGTGGCTGCGGTGGGGGATCAGGCTGCAGCGCCCGCTTCGGCGCGCAGCGGCTGGCCCAGACTCTTCAGTACATCGCGCACCAGTTGGGCGCGGGCCTTGGGGTCTTCCAGCGTGCGTTCTATGCGCAGCTTGTCGTTGCCGGCCAGCTTGATGTGCTTGTTCTTCTGGATCAGGTGAATGATCTGCATGGGGTCTATCGGCGGGTTGGGCTTGAAGGTGATGCTGATCACGCCGGGCGCCGCATCCACCTTGAGCACGCCATAGGGCTCGGAGAGCACGCGCAGGCGGTGGGTGTCGATGAGGGTCTGGGCCTGGGCGGGCAGCTTGCCAAAGCGGTCGACGATTTCCTCCAGCAGATTGTCGATCTGGTCGGTGGTCTTGGCTGTGGCCAGCTTTTTGTAGAAGGACAGGCGCAGGTGCACATCGCCGCAGTAGTCATTGGGCAGCAGGGCGGGGGCGTGCAGATTGATGTCGGTGGAGGCGGACAGCGGAGAGAGCAGGTCGGGCTCTTTGCCGTTTTTCAGGCTGCGCACGGCCTCGGCCAGCATCTCGTTGTAGAGCTGGAAGCCGATCTCCATCATGTTGCCGCTCTGGTTTTCGCCCAGCACCTCGCCGGCACCGCGGATTTCCAGGTCATGCATGGCCAGGTAAAAGCCGCTGCCCAGCTCTTCCATTTGCTGTATGGCCTCCAGGCGCTGTTGGGCCTGTTTGGTCAGGCTGTCCAGGTCGGGCACCATCAAATAGGCATAGGCCTGGTGGTGGCTGCGGCCCACACGGCCACGCAGCTGGTGCAACTGGGCCAGGCCGAATTTGTCGGCCCGGCTCATCACAATGGTGTTGGCCGTGGGCACGTCGATGCCGGTTTCGATGATGGTGGAGCACAGCAAGATGTTGAAGCGCTGGGCCACAAAGTCGCGCATCACGCGCTCCAGCTCGCGCTCGGGCATCTGGCCGTGGGCTACGGCAATGCGCGCCTCGGGCAGGATTTCTTCCAGCTTTTGGCGGCGGTTTTCAATGGTCTCCACCTCGTTGTGCAGAAAGTAGACTTGGCCGCCGCGCTTCAATTCACGCAGCACGGCCTCGCGGATCACGCCATTGCTCTCGCTGCGCACAAAGGTCTTGATGGCCAGGCGGCGCTGGGGTGCGGTGGCAATCACGCTCAGATCGCGCAGGCCTTCCAGTGCCATGCCCATGGTGCGGGGAATGGGGGTGGCGGTGAGCGTGAGCACATCGACCTCGGCGCGCATGGCCTTCATGGCCTCTTTGTGGCGCACGCCAAAGCGGTGCTCCTCGTCGATGATGAGCAGGCCCAGGTTGTGGAATTTGGTCTTCTCGGACAGCAGCTTGTGCGTGCCCACCACAATGTCCACCGAACCGTCTTCAATGCCCTTGAGGGCGGCGTTGATCTCCTTGGTGGAGCGAAAACGGCTCATCTCCGCCACCTTGACCGGCCATTTGGAAAAACGGTCCACCAGGGTCTGGTAATGCTGCTCGGCCAGCAGCGTGGTGGGCGCCAGAAACGCCACCTGCTTGCCACCCATGGCGGCCACAAAGGCGGCACGCAGCGCCACCTCGGTCTTGCCAAAGCCCACATCGCCACAGACCAGGCGGTCCATGGGCTGGGGGCTGATCATGTCGTGCACCACTGCGTGGATGGCGGCCTTTTGGTCGGCGGTTTCTTCAAAGCCGAAGTCCTGGGCGAACTGCTCGTAATCCTGGGCGCTGTAGCGGAAGGCATGGCCTTGGCGTGCGGCGCGGCGGGCGTAGATGTTGAGCAGCTCGGCCGCCGCATCGCGCACCTGCTCGGCCGCCTTGCGCTTGGCCTTTTCCCACTGGCCGCTGCCCAGGCTGTGCAGAGGCGCGGATTCGGGCGTCACGCCGGTGTAGCGGCTGATCTGGTGCAACTGGCTGACGGGCACGTACAGCACCGCATCCTTGGCGTATTCCAGGTGCAAAAACTCCTGCAGCGCCGGTGTGCCATCGGGGTTTTTCTGGCCCACGTCCATGTTGATCAGGCCGTGATAGCGGCCAATGCCGTGCTGGGCATGGACGACGGGATCACCCACTTTGAGCTCGGACAGGTCTTTGATCAGCGCATCGACATCGCTGACCTGCTCCTGCTTTTTGCGCCGGCGTGTGCTGCCCGTGGTTTCGAACAACTCGGTCTCGGTGACGAAATCAATACCTTCTTCCACCCAGGCAAAGCCCTGGGCCAGATTGGAGGTGGCAATGCCCAGGTGCTCGCCGGTGTCGCCCTGGAACTCGGCCAGCGAATCAAAAGCCGGCGGGTTGACGCCCGAGGCACGCAGAAAATCCAGCAGGCTTTCGCGGCGACCATCGCTTTCGGCCAGCACCAGCACGCGGCGGGCTGCCTGGGCAATATGGGCTTGCAAGCGGGACAGCGGTTCTTCGGCGCCGCGCACCACGGCCAGCGGTGGCAGTTGCTGGAAGACGGCGCTGTCGGCCACATCGTCCACACCGGGGCGCAAGGCCAGCTGGGGATAGGGCTTGGCCGTGGTGTAGAACTGCTCGGCATTCAGGAACAGGGTTTCCGGCGGCAGGGCAGGGCGCTCGGGGTCGCCCTGCACCAGGCGAAAACGCTCGCGGGTGTCGGTCCAAAAGCGCTGAAATGCCGGCTCCAGATCGCCATGCAGCACCAGGGTGGCGTCATCACCCAGGTAGTCGAAGACGGTGGCCGTCTCGTCAAAGAACAGCGGCAGGTAGTACTCGATACCGGCGGTGGCCACGCCGTTGCCCATGTCCTTGTAGATGCGGCTGCGCGTGGGGTCGCCCTCCAGCAGCTCGCGCCAGCGGTGGCGGAACTTGGCGCGCGCGTCCTCGTCCATGGGGAATTCGCGCCCGGGCAGCAGGCGGACCTCGGGCACGGGGTAGAGGCTGCGCTGGCTGTCGGGGTCAAAAGTGCGTATGGAGTCGATCTCGTTGTCGAACAGGTCGACCCGGTAGGGCACGGGCGAGCCCATGGGGAACAGGTCGATCAGGCCGCCGCGCACCGCGTATTCGCCGTGGCTGACCACCTGGGAGACATGCTGGTAGCCGGCCAGGGTCAGCTGGGCCTTGAGCTTGGCCTCATCCAGCTTCTGGCCTTGTTTGAAGTGAAAGGTGTAGCCGGCCAGGAAAGCGGGCGGTGCCAGCCGGTACAAGGCCGTGGTGGCGGGCACCAGCACCACGTCGGCGCCATGCTCATGGTCACGGCTGCGAATGCGCCACAGCGTGGCCAGGCGCTCGCTGATCAGGTCCTGGTGGGGCGAGAAGGTGTCGTAGGGCAGGGTTTCCCAGTCGGGGAACAGGGCGCAGCGCAGCTCGGGGGCGAAAAATGCCATCTCGTCGATCAGCCGCTGGGCGTCACCCGCATCGGCGGTGACGATGGCGGTGATGCGGCCCGCCGCCTTTTCCCGCTGGGCCAGATGGGCCAGTTGCAGTGCATCGGCACTGCCCACGGGGCGGGGGAGGGTGAAGCGTTTACCGGGCGAGAGAGAAGGCAGTTGCATGGGGGAGAAGGGGCGGTGCATGCACGCAGCAGCGCCGTTAACCACAGAGAAGTCCGCGACAGGGAATTCCCGATTCTAGAATGCCGACCATGACCGACTTGCTTGCTCCTTCCGCTGTCCCCCATCCGCCCCATGGCCTTACGGGGCGTTTTTGGGGGCTGGTGCCTTGTGCTGGCATGGGATTGCGGGCGATTGCCCCGGGCAGCCCGGCGCCCGAGTTGCCCAAGCAATACCAGTTGGTGGCGGGGCAGCCCATGGTGCTGCACACGCTGGCGGCCTTTGCCGGCACGGCCGGCCTGGCGGGCACGCTGGTGGCCGTGGCCCCTGGCGATGTGTTTTTACAGAACCACCCGGTGGCGGGCTGTTCGGTCGTGCCCTGCGGCGGTGCGACCCGCGCCGACACGGTGCAGGGCGGGCTCAAGGCCTTGCTGGCCATGGGAGCGGCCCAGCATGACTGGGTGCTGGTGCATGATGCGGCGCGCTGTCTGATCACGCCGCAGCAAATTCGCACGCTGATCGAGGCCTGCCAGGACGATGCCGTGGGCGGCCTGTTGGCGCACAAGCTGCCGGATACGCTGAAAACCGCTGTCACCGGCCCTTCGGGTGTGCGTGTGGCGGCCACGGTGGACCGTAGCGACAAATGGCTGGCGCAGACACCGCAGATGTTCCGCATAGGCCCGCTGCTGGATGCCTTGGGTCGCAGCGGCTCGGCGGTGACCGATGAGGCCAGCGCCATGGAGGCCATGGGACTGCGGCCCAAGCTGGTGCCCGGTGGGGCGCAAAATTTCAAGGTGACCTATCCGGACGACTTTGCGCTGGCTGCGGCGGTGCTGTCGCAGCGCAAGCAGGGCGCCACCACGGAGCGCTTTCAGGGCCGGCGTGAGCCGCCGGCGGTCCAGGGTAATCCGTTTTTCTGAATCAAGCTTTATTTAGGCAGTTGGTGCTTGTGCCACCTGCGGAGAGTGCTATGAATTTTCGTATTGGTGAAGGCTGGGACACCCATGCCCTGGTGCCGGGGCGCAAGCTCATCATCGGCGGGGTGGAGATTCCCCATGTGACCGGCCTGCTGGGCCACTCGGATGCCGATGTGCTGCTGCATGCCATTACCGACGCCTTGCTGGGCGGCGCCGCTCTGGGGGACATAGGCCGGCATTTTCCGGACACCGATCCCGAGTTCAAGGGCGCCGATTCGGTGCGCTTGCTGGCCGAGGCCGCACGGCGTGTGCGTGCGGCGGGCTGGGAGATTGGCAATGTGGACAGCACCGTGGTGGCCCAGGCGCCCAAGCTGGCGCCGCATATTCCGGCCATGCGCGAGCGCATTGCCCAGGCCCTGGGCGTGGCGCTGGACCAGGTGAATGTGAAGGCCAAGACGGCCGAGAAGCTGGGGCCTGTGGGCCAGCTGCAGGCCATGGAGGCGCGTGCAGCCGCGCTGTTGTTCCGCAGCTGAGGGCCTGCAGTACAGCCTAGCCTGCCCCGCGAAGTGGCCGGCTGGCTGGTTCAGCCGTTCGCTCAGTTGTCCAGCTCAGTCGTCCAGCAGGTCTTCCTCGAGGCGGCGGTCTGCGCTGTGGGCACGCGGAGGGAGTTGGCGCTTGATCAAGGGGCGCTGCAGACGCTGGGGGGCATCGGCTTCCGAGGCATGGACGGCGCACTGCAGCTGCACATGGGCTGCCAGGCCGCCGCCCTGTGCATTGGACAGCGATAGCGCGCCGCCCATGCGCTGCACGGTTTTGTCCACGATGGACAGGCCCAGGCCTGCGCCAGCGGCGGCCGTGCGGGCGGAATCGCCGCGGAAGAAGGGCTGGATCAGCGTGGACAGCTGCTCGGGCGGTACGCCGGTGCCGTGGTCGCGCAGGCGTATGACGACCCAGTCTTCGCGCTGTTTGAAGCTGATGTCGACCAAGGTGGTGTCGGTGTCCGGCGTCTTGCCGTAGCGGCGCGCGTTTTCCAGCAGGTTGGAGATGACGCGGGCCAGCTCCACCTCGTCGGCCAGCACATAGACGTCTTCGGGCACGGACATATTGATCTGCAGCTCGCGGTGGTCTTGCACCGCATAAACGCAGGACGACACCACGGCATGCAGGTTGACGGTGGACAGGGTCACATGGTCGGGACGGGCGTAGTCCAGGAATTTGTCTATGGTGGCGTCGAGCTGCACGATGTCGGCCACCATGTGGTCGCGCGCGACGTCGTCGGTGACGCTCATTTCGGTCTCCAGGCGCAGACGGGCCAGCGGCGTGCGCAGGTCGTGCGAGATGCCCGCCAGCATCACGGCGCGCTCCTGCTCCAGCTTGGCGAGCTTTTGCGCCATGCGGTTGAAGCCGATGTTGACCTCGCGGATTTCGCTGGTCACGGCCTGCTCGTCGAGCTGGCTGGCTTCGAAATCCCCGTCGCGCACGCGGTTGGCGGCATCGCTGAGCTGCTTGAGCGGCTGGTTGATCAGACGCGCAATCACGGCGGCGCCGGCCAGCGAGAGGATGCCGGCCGTGATCAGCCACACCAGCCAAGTGCGGCCACCGGCCGGGCTGAAGCGTGAGCGGTCCATCAGCAGCCAGTTGCGGTCGCCGTTGATGGAAAAGCCCACCCACAGCCCGGGTTCGCCGTTGACGCTGCGGGCCACAATGGTGCCCGGGCCCAGGCGATGGGTCAGCTCCTCGGTCAGCCGCAGGCTCAGCGGCGTGTGGTCCATCGCTTCGTAATGATCGTCAGGCTCGCGCGGCAAAATGCGCACGCCTTCCTGGTCGGCCATGGTCTTGATCAGCGAGATGCGGTTGATGGCGTCGGAGTGCACCAGGGCGGCGCGGCTGAGGTTGACCAGTGAGGCCACCTGCTGCGCGGTGTGCAGGGTACGGGGCTCGAACTCGAAAGCCCGCAGCGTCTGCAGCCAGGCCAGAATGCAGCCGACCAACAGCAGGGCCAGCAGAAAAAAGGTGCGCCAGAACAGATTCAGCCCCATGCGCGAGCGCGCAGCTCCTGCAGAAGGGCGGTGTTCCGTGCTGCCAGCGGCCGCAGAGGCGCTGGAGGAGGAAGGGCTGGCGGTAAAAGCACGCATGATCAGAAAGCCTTCGTCGGGCCGTGGCGACGCCAGCCACCGCGGGTCGCGCGGTGACTGGCAGCCGGTATCGGACAACGGTCTATCTTACTGGGCTCAATTCGCCCCATCTGGTACGAAGACGTAACCTACGCCCCAGACTGTTTGGATGTAGCGGGGTGCCGCCGCATCTTCTTCGATCAGCTTGCGCAGGCGAGACACCTGCACGTCCAGGCTGCGGTCAAATGGCTCGAATTCGCGACCACGCGCCAGCAAGGCCAGCTTTTCACGCGACAAGGGCTGGCGCGGGTGGCGCACCAAGGCCTTGAGCATGGCGAATTCGCCCGTGGTCAGTGCCAGTTCTTCGCCATTCTTTTGCAGCACACGGGTGCCCAGGTCGAAGGTGAAGGGGCCGAAATTGACCACCTCGTTGTCACCCGAAGGTGCGCCCGGGGCTTCCACCGGCGGGCGGCGGCGCAGCACGGCATGGATGCGGGCCAGCAGCTCACGGGGGTTGAAGGGCTTGCCCAGGTAATCATCTGCACCGACTTCCAGGCCGACGATGCGGTCCACATCCTCGCCCTTGGCGGTCAGCATGATGATGGGGGTGCGGTCGTTGGCCGAGCGCAGGCGGCGGCAGATGGACAGGCCATCTTCGCCGGGCATCATCAGGTCGAGCACGATCAGGTCGACGGTCTCTCGCAGCAAGATGCGGTTCAGCGCCTTGCCGTCTTCGGCGATCATGATCTCAAAGCCCTCTTGGGTGAGATAACGGCGCAGCAGATCACGGATGCGGGCATCGTCATCCACCACAAGAATCTTGTCGGTACGGTTGTTCGTAGAGGCCATGGGTATCCCTAGTCCTAGTCCAATTTGTAACAGAGCCAATTTTGACCATCTTGGAGCCTCAAAAACCGTTTTTTGGCGGCACCCTGACTAAGTGTTACAAGTGTTGCCCTACAGAGCAAGTGTGGTTTGACGTAACGCAGGGACTCCCGCTTGACGGTGGTATGGTCGGCGAATACCGCAGTGCAGCACAGAAAGTGCCTGTCAAAAACGTATTTTTCCTTGGAGGAGTGGTGATGCAACGTAAAGCAGTATGTCGTGGCATGGGTGTGGCATTGGCCTTGGTGGCCGGCGTGTGGAGTGTCAGTGCCATGGCGCAGACCGTGGTGCAGGCCGCGCCACAGAATGTGGTGCAACTCTCGGCATCGGGCTCGGTGGAAGTCACGCAGGACTTGCTGATGCTCACCTTGACCGCTACCGAAGAAGGCAGCAATGCCGCTGCCGTGCAAAAACGCTTGCAGCAGGTGGTGGATGCGGCGCTGGCCACGGTCCGCCCCCAGGTGAAAAGCGATGCCATGGAGGTGCGTACCCAGGGCTTCACGGTGGCGCCGCGTACCAGCAGCAAGGATGGCAAGCTGACGGGCTGGCAAGGGCGGGCGCAGCTGGTGCTGGAAGGCAAGGACTTTGACCGCATCACCAGCCAGGCCACCAAGGTGCAGGGCATGCAGGTGAGCCAGGTGGCGTTTGGCCTGTCCAAGGAGGGCCGTGCCAAGGTGGAGGGCGAAGCCCAGCAGCAGGCCATCAGCCAGTTCCAGGCCAAGGCGGCCAGTCTGAGCAAGGCCTTTGGTTTCCGCAGCTATAGCCTGCGGGAGGTGTCGGTGAACAGCAATGAAATCGGCATGCGCCCCTATATGGCGCAGGGCGCCATGTTCAAGTCTGCCATGGCCGCAGATGCCGGTGAGGCTGCGCCCCTGGCTGTGGAAGCCGGCAAGACCCAGGTGGAAGTGCAGGTTTCGGGGTCGGTGCAGTTGCAGTGATTTGATCCCCCTGAGTCGCCTGCGGCGCCTTCCCCCCGCTCTTCGCTCGCTGCGCTCGCGGGCAGGGGGACGACACCAGCGCGGCGGGCGGCCCTTGCGCGGTGTCTCTGGGATGGGGCACGCCAGTTTTATAGGGTTTGGGTACGCCGAAGTCTTTGCTGCACCATGGAGACCCATGGGCGTAGCGGGGCGACCCTTGCGTGGTGTCTCTGGCTTGGGGCGCACCAGTTTTATACGGCCTGGGCATTGCATACCTGTTTTGGCCATCCATTGCGCATGAAAAAAGCCCTGGGCAGAGGTCGCAGGGCTTTGGGCTTTAAAGGGCAGGGGGCTTATTGCGCAGCCCAGCCGCCATCCATATTCCAGGCCACGCCGCGCACATTGTTGGCGGCGGGGGAGCAGAAGAACACGGCCAGCTCGCCCAGTTCCTCGGGAGTGGTGAACTGCATGGAGGGCTCTTTTTCACCCAGCAGCTGCTTGGTGGCTTCGGCGTTCGAGATGCCCTGGGCCTGGGCCTTGGCATCGACTTGCTTTTGCACCAGAGGCGTCAGCACCCAGCCGGGGCAGATCGCATTGCAGGTGACGCCGGTGGTGGCGTTTTCCAGGGCGGTGACCTTGGTCAGGCCCACGATGCCGTGCTTGGCGGCCACATAGGCCGACTTCTGGGCCGAGCCCACCAGGCCGTGGACGGAGGCCACGTTGATGATGCGGCCCCAGTTGGCCTTTTGCATGGCGGGCAAGGCCAGGCGCGTGGTGTGGAAAGCGCTGCTGAGGTTGATGGCAATGATGGCATTCCACTTGTCCACCGGGAAATCCTGCACATTGGCCACATGCTGGATGCCGGCGTTGTTGACCAGAATGTCCACCTGGCCGAACTCCTTGGTAGCGAAGGCCATCATGGCCTCGATGTCTTCGGCTTTGCTCATGTCGGCGCCATGGTGGGCCACGCGCACGCCATGGGCTTTGCCGGCTTCACGCACGGCGGCCATGGGGCCTTCGGTTTCGCCAAAGCCATTGAGCACCACATGGGCGCCTTGCCGTGCCAGCGCCTGGGCAATTCCCAGGCCGATTCCGCTGGTGGAGCCCGTCACCAGTGCGGTTTTTCCTTTGAGCATGAAGCACCTCCGAATCTATTACGATGATCAAACTTCCATTATGGGGTGCGCCTCGGAAAGTCCGTTTGCATGATTGAACCTACGCTGAACTACGTAACCTGCCCCGGCGCTGCCCAGCAGGCATCCACAGGCTCCGTACGCAGCGACCACCGCATGGCGTATTGGGAATGGAATGCCACGGGCAACCCCGCACACCCGCATGTGGTGGTGTGTGTGCACGGGCTGACGCGGCAAGGGAGGGACTTTGATGTGCTGGCCAGGGCGCTTGCGTCCCATGCGCGCGTGATTTGCCCGGATGTGGCCGGACGTGGCCAGAGCGAATGGCTGGCCGATCCGCTGCATTACGCCGTGCCACAGTACGCCATGGATATGTTGCTGCTGCTCCAGCAACTGCAGCAGCAAGGCCCTATCACCACGCTGGACTGGGTGGGTACCAGCATGGGTGGGCTCATAGGTATGGGTCTGGCAGGCCAGCCCCAGCTGCCGCTGCCGGCGCCGATTCGCCGCCTGGTGCTCAATGATGTGGGCCCCTCGCTGGAGTGGGCGGCCTTGCAGCGCATTGCCAGCTATGTGGGGCAGCCGGTGCATTTCGACAATCTGGAGCAGGCAGCTGCCTCGCTGCGCGTGATTTCAGCCGGTTTTGGTCCGCATACCGATGCCCAATGGCTGGCGCTGACAGCGCCCATGCTCAAGCCCTTGCCAGAAGGGGGATTGGGTTTGCACTACGACCCCGCCATTGGTGTGGCGCTGCGTGCCATGACCGAGCAAGATGCGGCCCGGGGCGAGGCCCTGATTTGGCAGCTGTATGACCAGATCAAGGCCAAGACGCTGTTGCTGCATGGTGCGCAATCCGATCTGTTGACGGCGGCCACGGCACAGGCCATGCAGCAGCGTGGTCCCCGGGCGCAATGTGTCACGCTTGAAAATGTGGGACATGCCCCCACCTTGGTCGCAGCCGATCAGGTTCAGGTCGTGCGAGATTTTGTATTGGGCAGGGAATGACACAAGAACAACAACTGCAAGGCCGGGCCGGTCAGGAGGGGCGCTGATGCGAAGCGTGACCTCTTTGCCGCCCACTACCGTGGAGGCAGGCTCGCCCACCGGGGGGCTGGTGCCTATGACGCCAGCGCTGATCGCGGCGGCCGCGCAATCCATGCCGGACCAGGCCAACGCCCTGGTGCGTGCCCGCGCTTTTGCCGAGCCCTTGCTGTCTGGCGAGGTGCTGGGCACGGGTGAAAACACCCTGGCCCATGCCGATGCCGTGGCGGCCATTTTGTATGGCATTGGCGGCTCGGAGACCATGCAGGCTGCGGTCTATCTGGTCTATGCCAGCTTGCATCTGAACAAGCCGCAAGAGGTGCTGACCAAGGCTTTTGGTGCCAACTTTGCCCTGCTGGCGGTGGAAACCACCAAGCTGATGCAGGTCCAGCAGCAGGCGCGCGATGCCAGCAGCGCCCTGCGTGTGGACGATCCGGCCACCCAGGCCGAAACCGTGCGCAAGATGCTGCTGGGTTTCTCGCGCGATGTGCGCGTGGTGCTGCTGCGCCTGGCTTCGCGCCTGCAGACGCTGCGCTATTACGCGGCCAGCAAATGCCCGGTTTCGCCCGCACTGGCGCGTGAGGCGCTGCATGTGTTTGCGCCCCTGGCCAATCGCCTGGGCATCTGGCAGCTCAAATGGGAGCTGGAGGATCTGTCCTTTCGCTTTCTGGAGCCCGACACCTACCGCCAGATCGCCAAGAACCTGGACGAAAAACGGGCCGAGCGCGAGATCTACATGGAGCAGCTGCGCACGCGGCTGGAGTCCGAGCTGCGTGCCTACAGCATCAGCGCCACGGTGCAGGGGCGGCCCAAGCATATCTACAGCATCGTCAAAAAGATGCGGGGCAAGTCGCTGAACTTTGACCAGGTGTTCGACATCCGCGCGCTGCGTGTGGTGGTGCCCAATGTCAAGGACTGCTACACCGCCTTGTCCTGGGTGCATGAGCATTTCGAGCCCATAGAGTCGGAGTTTGACGACTACATCGCCAAGCCCAAACCCAATGGCTACCAGTCGCTGCACACCGTGGTGCGCGATGCGCAGGGGCGGGCCATTGAAATCCAGATTCGCACCCAGGCCATGCACGACCATGCCGAGCATGGCGTGGCCGCGCACTGGGCCTACAAAGAGGCCGGCACCAAGGGCTATGCCGGCGTGTCGGCCACCAGCGAGTACGACGCCAAGATCGCCGTGCTGCGCCAGCTGCTGGCCTGGGGCAAGGACTTGTCTGAGGGACCGGCCCACCGCAATCTGTTTGACGACCGCATCTATGTGCTCACGCCTGATGCGGCCGTGATCGAGCTGCCCCAGGGGGCCACGCCGGTGGACTTTGCCTACTCGGTGCACACCAGCCTGGGCCACCGCTGCCGCGGTGCGCGGGTCGATGGCGCCATGGTGCCGCTGAACACGCCGCTGCAAAGCGGCCAGACCGTGGAGATCACCACCGTCAAGGAAGGTCGCCCCTCGCGCGACTGGCTCAACTCCGACCTGGGCTATCTCACCAGCAACCGGGCCAAGGCCAAGGTGCGGGCCTGGTTCAATGCTCAGGCCACGCACGAGACCGTGACCCGTGGCCGCGAGGCCGTGGAAAAACTGCTGCAGCGCGAGGGCAAGACCGCCATCAAGCTCGACGAGCTGGCGGTGCAGCTGGGCTTCAAGTCGGCCGACGCCATGTTTGAAGTGGTGGGCAAGGACGAGTATTCACTGCGCAACATCGAGATCGTGCTGCGTCCGCCACCCGAGCCCGTGGCCGCCGAGGAAGACATTCAGCAGGTGGTGCGCAAGCCGCGCAGCGAATCGCAAAAAGGCGGTGTGCTGGTGGTGGGCGTGGATTCGCTGATGACCCAGCTGGCCAAGTGCTGCAAGCCTGCGCCACCGGACGATATCCGCGGCTTTGTCACGCGTGGCAAGGGCGTCAGCGTGCACCGCTGTGACTGCAGCAACTTCCGCGAAATGGCCGCACGCTATGAGGAGCGGGTCATCGATGTGGCCTGGGGTCAACCCAAGGCAGCGGTCAGCTCGGCGGTTTACCCGGTGGATGTGGCGGTGGAAGCTTCGGACCGCCAGGGCCTGCTGCGGGATATCTCGGAAGTCTTCGCCCGTGAAAAAACCAATGTGATCGGGGTGCAGACCCAGTCCATCAAGGGCACGGCCTGGATGACGTTCACCGTGGAGGTCTCCGACTCGGTGCGGCTGAACAAGGTGCTGGGCATTGTTTCCGGTGTGCCTGGCGTGCGTTCTGCCAGAAGACGTTGAAAACCGTGCTAGAATCGCGTTCTCGAACAAACACAGGCGCGTAGCTCAGCTGGTTAGAGCACCACCTTGACATGGTGGGGGTCGTTGGTTCGAGTCCAATCGCGCCTACCAAAAACAAAAAGCCTTCCATTGAAAGATGGAAGGCTTTTTTGTTGTGTGCTTTTTTGTGCAGGCATGGGGCGCGGCTGCCAGAGCCCGGCTCCTGAAAGCGTAGCGCCGAGCGCCTATACTGCGGCTGCTTTCATGCCCTGGCGGTAGGCACTACGCAGGTGGTGCGCGCAGGGTGCTCTGTTTTTCATAGTTTTCAGAACCACGCATACATGGCTTCCAGCCCATCGCAGCGCGATTACAGCGCGCCCTGTCCTGGCTGCGGCGCGCCCGTGCATTTCACCAGCGCGCAAGCGGCATTTGCCGTGTGCACCTATTGCCGCAGCACGGTGGCACGGCGTGGTGAGGTGCTGGAGCGCGTGGGCAAGATGGCCGAAGTCTTTGAGGACTACAGCCCCTTGCAGATTGGTGCCTCCGGCCAGGCACCGGACCCCAGCGGCGTCGCCATGCCCTTTACCGTGGTGGGGCGTTTGCAGATGCGCAGCGATGCCGGTGCCTGGAATGAATGGGTGCTGGACTTTCAGGGCGGCGAGCCGGGCTGGCTGAGCGAGGACAACGGCAGCTGGGTGCTGTCTCGCCCCTGGAAGCCCCAGGGCCTGCAGCTGAAGAATTTTGTGGCCCGCGATTGGAAGCTGGGCCGTGCGGTGCAGGTGGGGGCGGACGAATTCACCGTCACCAGCGTGCAAAACGCCCAGGTGGCCGCAGCCCAGGGGCAACTGGCCGAGCTGCCGCAGTTGGGGCGCAGCTTCAAGTTGGTGGAGTTGCGTGACACCCAGGAACGGGTGTGGTCCGTGGACTTCAGCAGCAAGCAGCCCAGCTGCAGCCTGGGCATGGGCGTGCAACTGGAGTCGCTGCAGATGCAGGGCCTGCGCGAGGCCGCAGCCCTGCAGCGCGAGCAGGGCCAGCATTTCAACTGCCCGCGCTGTGCGGCGGCTCTGGAGCTGCGCTTTGACAGCACCAAGACCCTGGGCTGCCCCAGTTGCGGCAGTCTGGTGGATTTGTCGGCCGGCCTGGGCCAGGCATTGCAGTACGCCGAGCAGCGCCGCCGGGTAAAGCCCCAGATTCCCCTGGGTAGCGAAGGCCAGCTTGAAGGGGCTGTCTGGCAGGTGGTGGGCTTTCAGCGGCGCACCGGCCGCACGCTGGATGAAGAGGACGATGAGACCTTCACCTGGGATGAATACCTGATCTACCACCGCAAGGCAGGCTTTGCCTTTTTGGTGGACAGCGAAGATGGCTGGAGCCTGGCGCGCGTCATCAATGGCGTACCCAAGCTCTCCAAGACCGGTGGCACGGCCACGTATTTGCGCCGCCAGTACGCGCGCGAGTCCACCTACCAGGCTGAAACCAACTATGCCGAGGGCGAGTTTTACTGGCCGGTACGCCAGGGGCAGACCACCCGCAATGTGGACTATGTAAACCAGGGCAAGCGCTCTTCGCTGGCACAGGAAACCGACCAAGGCGAAATCACCTGGACGCATGGCCAGCAGATGTCGGCCGAGACCCTTGCCCAGGCCTTTGGCGTGGGCAAGCTCAAGGACCGGTCGCAGGCTGGCCCGCTGTCCGGCAGCAAGTTCAGCCTGGGCACCATCTTGTTCTGGCTGTTTGTGCTGCTGTTCCTGCTGCCGTTTCTGCGGGCCTGTATTTCCAGCCCGGACTGTGACCCGCGCACCGATCCCAATTGCACCTATAGCCGCTCCAGCAGCGGCTCCTACGGCGGCTTCACCTCGGGTGGCAGCCACAAATAAACCCCTGCATCCGCAGGCAGACAAGGAGAACTTGCCATGCACTTCGACTGGTTCAATCCCCAGGCTTTTTTCGGCTCCATCATCTATGCGCTGGTGGGCGTGGTGGTGTTTTGGCTGTGCTTCATCATCATCGACAAGATCACGCCCGTGGACATGTGGGCCGAGATTGTGGAAAAGCACAACAAGGCCCTGGCCATGGTGGTGGCTGCCATGTGTTTGGGCATCAGCATCATCGTTGCGGCTGCGATTCATTGACGCCCCCTGAGGCGCTGCGCGCCTTCCCCCACTGGGGGACGACAGCCTCGCGGCGGGGCGGCCCTTGCTCGCTGTCTGCTGGCGAAAGAGGGCTTGGCAAGCAGTCGAGGAAAAGCGCTGTCAAGGCGCGCTGGTTTTGTGTGCTGTGCCATGGGCTTTACTCCCTCGCCCCTTCGGGGAGAGGGAGGGGGTGAGGGGCTGTCAGCACGAGGCGGTTCTGGTGCGGAGCGAGATGGAAAGAGTCCATGGAAGATGTGGTGAATGTGAAGGCTGAAACCCAGCGCGCGGGGGCGGGGGCCAGGCCTTTGGATGTGGCGCTGCTGGCCAGCGTGTTTGTGATTGCGGCCTGCGGCCTGCTGTATGAGCTGGCGGCGGGGGCACTGGCGTCCTATTTGCTGGGCGACTCGGTGCTGCAGTTCTCCACCATCATCGGCACCTATTTGTTTGCCATGGGCATTGGCTCCTGGCTGTCGCGCTATTTTGAAGACCAGTTGCCGGCGCATTTTCTGCGCGTGGAGCTGTTGGTGGCCTTGATTGGCGGGGCGCTGCCGGCAGCCTTGTTCTTGGCCAATGCCTATGTGCCGGGGGCGTTTCGCTTTTTGCTTTATGGCATGGTGCTGCTGGTAGGCACGCTGGTGGGGCTGGAGATTCCGCTGGTGATGCGCATCTTGAAGCGCAATGCCTCGCTCAAGGACCTGGTCTCGCAGGTGCTCACCTTCGACTATTTGGGTGCGCTGGCCGTGTCGCTGGCGTTTCCGCTGGTGCTGGTGCCGCAGCTGGGCCTGGTGCGCACCGGCCTGTTGTTCGGTTTTATGAATGCGGCCGTGGCCGTGTGGGCGCTGTGGCTGTTTCGCTACGAGCTGCGCAATTTCCGCGCCCATGCCTGGAGTTGCGCGGCCGTGCTGCTGGCGCTGGGGGCGGGCATTGCCGGGGCCGAGCAGCTGACGCGCATGGCGGACGACCATTTCTACCAGGACCGCATCGTGCTCAGCAGCAGCACCTCTTACCAGCGCATCGTGGTCACCCAGGGCCGCCAGGGCGCGCGCCTGTATCTCAACGGCAATTTGCAGTTTGCGCAAAGCGATGAGTACCGCTACCACGAAGCCCTGGTACACCCCGCCATGGCAGCACATGGTGCTCCCAAAAAGATTGCGGTGCTGGGTGGTGGTGACGGTATGGCCGTGCGCGAGGTGCTGAAGTATCCCGGTGTGCAGGCCGTCACCTTGGTGGAACTGGACCCGGCCATGACGGATCTGTTTGCCCACAACCCCTTGATGACGGCATTGAATGGCGGCGCGCTGAACGACCCGCGCGTGTCCATCGTCAACACCGATGCTTTCCAGTGGCTGCAGCAAACCGCCGAGGTGTTTGACGTGGTCATCGTGGACTTTCCCGATCCCACCAACTTCGCCATTGGCAAGTTGTTCACCAACAGCTTTTATGCGCTGCTGAACCAGCGCCTGGCCGCCAGCGGCTATGCCGTGGTGCAGACTACCTCGCCGCTGATTGCGCGCCAGAGTTTCTGGACCGTGGTGCAGACGATTGAGTCCGTGGGGTTGAGCGCCACGCCTTACCACGTGCATGTGCCCAGCTTTGGCGAATGGGGCTTTGTGCTGGCCAGTCGCCGGCCCTGGCGCATGCCGCAGGCGCTGCCGGAGGGCCTGCGTTTTCTGACCCTGCCCACGCTGGCGCAGATGGTGAATTTCCCGCTGGACATGGACCGCGTGCCGGCCGAGGTGAACCGCCTCTCCAACCAGGTGCTGGTGCATACCTACGAGCAGGAATGGGGCAAGGTGGCGCATTGAGCTGGGATGTGAACCCCGTGCTGCAACGCCGCCAATGGATGCAGGCCATGGGGGCCGGCACGCTGGCCCTGGCGGGTTGCACGCCTTCTGCTCCCAAGTTGCAAGACCTGGCCGGCGGCTACATCGGCAATGCCATGGAGCGCGGTCACAGCCTGCGGCCGTTTTGGCAGCGCCTGGCCCAGGGGCTGGAGCTGCCCGCACCTGCCGTGGTGGAGCGTGTGCCGGTGGTGATAGCAGGCGGCGGTATTGCCGGCCTGGCGGCCGCGCGGGTGCTGGACCAGCAAGGCGTGGCCGCCGTGCTGCTGGACACCCAGGACGCCATGGGTGGCAACAGCCGGGGCGGCAGCGTGGCAGGTGTGCCTTGCCCGCTGGGCGCGCACTATCTGCCGCTGCCCAGCAACGACGCGCCCGAGGTGCAGGACTGGCTACAGGAGCTGGGCCTGCGCAGCCGCGTGGCCGGGCGCTGGCAGTACGACGAGCGCCATCTTTGTCACAGCCCGCAGGAGCGCCACTACCGCAACGGCCAGTGGAGCGAAGGCCTGCTGCCCGTGGACGGTGTGGGCTCGCGCACGCTGCAGCAATACCAACAATGGGAGCAGCTGGTGCGCGCCGCATCGGCGGCTGCACGCTTTTCGCTGCCGGCAGCGCGCTGCTGGCAGGGCGGTGCGCTGGCCGCATCGCATGCAGCCTTGGATGGGCAGCGCTTTGATCGGTGGCTGGCCAGCCAGGGCATAGATGACCCCTATTTGCTGTGGTACCTCGACTACTGCTGCCGCGACGATTTTGGTGCCGGCATTGCCCGCGTCTCGGCCTGGGCCGGCGTGCACTACTTTGCCAGCCGGCGCGGCTTTCATGCGCCGCGCCGCAGCGGCGATGCGCCACAGGGCGAAGAGGGCAGCGACCAGGTGCTGACCTGGGCCCAGGGCAATGGCTGGCTGGTGCAGCAACTGCTGCAGCGCCTGGGCCATGTGCAGCAGCGCACCGGCTGCAGCGTGCTGGCCATCACCGTGCAGCGCCACGGTGTGCAGGTGGATGCTTATGACCATGCGGCCCAGCAGCATGTGCGCTGGCTGGCCGCACGTTGCGTGGTGGCCCTGCCCAGCTGGATTGCCGCACGCGTGCTGCGCAACGCTCCGGGCTTTGTGCAGGCCCTGGCGGGCCGGCTGGATTGGGCACCCTGGCTGGTGGCCAATCTGCACCTGGACCGCCCTTTGGCGGACTACCCTGGAGCTGAACCCGCCTGGGACAATGTGCTCTACCAAGACCCGAATGCCGGTGGCCTGGGCTATGTAGACGCCGGCCATCAACGCCTGGACCGGCTGCGCCGCCAGCCCACGGTGCTGAGCTACTACCAGGCCCTGGGCGACTGGCCAGATGGGCGCCAGCAGCTGCAGCAAGCCTGGACTTTTTGGCGCGACCGCATTGTGGCCAGCCTGGGCCAGCCCCATGCCGATTTGCTGGCCCGCGTCACGCGCATGGAAATCACCCGCTACGGCCATGCCATGGCCATCCCTCGGCCGGGAGATCAGCAATTTCTCAGCCAAATCGCCTTGCAAAGCAGTGGCGGCGAGCATAGGCAGCTCTGGAATGGAGAGCGCGTGCAGCGCCTGCCGCTGGCGCAATCCGAGCGCCTGGTGTTTGCCCACAGCGACTGGGCGGGCTACTCGGTGCTGGAAGAGGCCTTTGTCCGCGGCCACCATGCCGGCCTGTGGGCCTTGCAAAGCTCGCACACCTCACACACCTGAGCGGGGGCCGGCTCGCTTGCGCCGGGCTCGCTCAGGCAAAGGGAGGTGGGTGCTTGACTTGCATCAAAAACGGCCTCTTGTGCGAATGACTTGGGCACTCAGCCTACAAGCGCTGGCTGGTGCCGGGGGCAATGTCAGGGGCCTGAGGGCATGGTTTGCCCCCGCTTTGCAAGGAATACTTTATGGCTCGAAATCCGCTGTCCACCCTTCTTCATCGCACCTGGTGGGTGCTGCTGCTGCGCGGCCTGGTGGCCATTGCATTTGGTGTGCTGACCTTTGCCCAGCCCGGGGTTTCGCTGGTGGCGCTGATGCTGACCTTTGGCGTTTTTACCTTTGCCGACGGTGTGCTGGGCATGTACGCGGCCATCCGTGGCCGGGGCCTGAGCGGCCATTGGTGGGTGCTGCTGCTGTGGGGCCTGGTGGGCGTGGTGGTGGGGGTGTTGACCGTGGTGGCACCCGCCGTGACAGCCCTGGTGATGACGATTTACATCGCCGCCTGGGCCTTGGTCTCCGGTGTGATGCAAATCATTGCGGCCCTGCGTCTGCGCAAGGAAATCCGGGGGGAGTGGCTGCTGGTGCTGGGCGGCGCCCTGTCGGTGTTGTTCGGCGGTTTTGTGCTGGCCCAGCCCGGGGCCGGCATGATGGCCATGCTGTGGGTACTGGCCCTGTATGCGGTGGTGCTGGGCCTGCTCATGGTCTTGCTGGCCTTCAAGGTCAAAAAAGGGGTGCGCATGCTCGAGGTCTGAGCGCGGCAACGACCAGCGACCAGGGTGGAGCGCATTGCGCTTTCACCTGCGGCTCGTGCTCTGTTCGCAGTTTTTTGCCACTGCCGCGCTGGGTCGCGGCAGTGCTGTTTCTGGCGCAGCTGAGGGCTTTAGCTGCGACGGCGGCCTTGGGCCTTCACCGCCTCTGCGGCCTGCCTTGTTTGGGCGTGCGGAGCAGGGGCGCCGGACTGGGATTGCAGGCCCTGAATCACCAGATGGGCAATCAGCGCTGCTGCGTCCTCATAGTCTCGCGCAGCCAATCACAGTGCCAGCTGTTTCACACCCCGAGTAAGCGCAAATCCAGCTGACCTTGCTGCAGGGGCGGGCACCAGTAGTAGCTGCCGGTGCGGGGCTGCGAGAACTGGAACAGGGCGTCGGCCAGGCCATCGTCCAGACCCAGCATGCGGCGCCACTGCACCTCAAACGCATCCAGTGAATGGCCAAAGGCCGCAAACATCAGGCCCATGCGGTCTTTGCCATCGGCAGCGCTCTCCCACCACGGCATGGAGCGGCGCAGCACAAAGGCTTCGGGGCTGAAGCTTTCCTGGGCCGTGCGTTTGACATGGGCCGATTCCGGCGCTTCGTCCAACTCCTCGTTGTCGCTGAGTCGCCGACCTATCGCATGGTCACGTGCCTGGGGCGGCAGCGCATGAAAGGCGGGCATGTTGTGCTCCCACTGCTGTAGTGCCAGAAAACTGGAGCCATGCAGTCCCATGGTGCTGCAATGCAGGCAGGCAGCGGCGACGGCCTGCGCATCCACCGGGTTTTCGGTGCCATCCTCATAGCCTGTCAGGTCGCGGCCATAGCCGTTGGGGCCATGGCCGTGGCGGAAGGCGTCGACCACACGCTCCAACGCAAAAGCCGGTGCCAACAGCTCCACCAGGCGGCGGGTGGACAGCAGCAGCTCGCCGCGCTCCTCGCCGCGCAGCCACAGGCACAGGGCAGAGTCAGTGTGCTCGGAATGTGCAGGTGCCACGCCCAGCAGCGCAGGAAAGGGGCGCAGGCCGGGCACTTCGCTGGCCAGGGCTTGCACCAGGGCCGGGCCGATGGCCACCACCGTGTGCAGGCCATCGGCATGCACACGCAGCTGACTCAGTGCAGTATGCAAGGCAGGGGCATTGCCGCGTACAGAGAAAAACACATACCGGCCCACCGTGGGTAGCGGAGCCAAGATTCCGGGTTGGGTAAATTGCATAGTTCTGACAAAAAAAGCAGCGGACATTGTGGATGCGTCTGTGGTGGATGGTGGTTGAGGAGGAGGAAGCCAGAGCGCTGCGGACAAAAAATGTGCGACGAGCGCAAAAGCCTCAAATAGGCCTGCTACAATTGCAGCTTCAACGACAGGCGCGTAGCTCAGCTGGTTAGAGCACCACCTTGACATGGTGGGGGTCGTTGGTTCGAGTCCAATCGCGCCTACCAAACATCAGGCAAGCACCACCAGAGCTTGTTGCAGACAATGCCCGCTTTATAGCGGGCATTTTTGTTTTTGCCGTACGAAAAAAATACATCCGCAGTGTGGTGACGGCAGAGCGGCGCTTATCCACTCTGTTTCCAATGGGCGGGACTGCCCCCTCAGACCTCGCAGCTCGAGCCGCATGCACAGAGCGATCGCTCGTTTTGGGGTGTCCGTAGTTTTTGCAGATTTTTTCCATTCACGGGGCTGATGCGCTGGACTCCGAAGGCCGTGGCCATAGGCTTTGTCCACTGGGGCGGCATCAGACGACAGCTTATGTGAGGAGAGGACTACATAAGGACGGGGAATAAGTAAAGCCTTCTCGGATTCGGCGTGGTTACGATTTCTTGTGATTTCTGCACTTTGAAACAGGAAAATCGCATGAACCACATCTACCGCACCATCTGGAGCCATGCACAGCAATGCGTGGTGGTGGTTCCCGAGACAGCTTCTGTATCAGGTTCCGCATCGGGTGGGGCACAGTCCGAAGTGGCTTCCGTGGCGCCAGTGGGCTGGATCGCCAGGCTCAGCGTGCTGGTTGCGGCCCTTGCCGGTGTGGGCGTGGTCATGGCCCAGGCTCTGCCTACGGGCGGGCAGGTGGTTGCAGGCAGTGGGCAGATCAGCCAAAGCGGCACGCAGCTCACCGTCAACCAGGGCTCGGATCGCCTGGTCACCAACTGGCAAAGCTTCAATATCGGCGCAGGCCACAGCGTGCAGTTCAACCAGCCCTCGGCCAGTGCTGTGGCGCTGAACCGGGTACTGGGTGCGGATGTGAGCTCCATCCAGGGCGCCTGGCGGGCCAATGGCCAGGTCTTCTTGCTCAATCCCAATGGCGTGGTCTTCAGCCCCACGGCCCAGGTGAATGTGGGTGGGCTGGTGGCCAGCACGCTCAAGCTCAGCGATGAAGACTTTATGGCAGGGCGCTACCAGCTCAGTGGCAACAGCACCCAGGCCATCATCAACCAGGGAAAGATTGAAGCGACCCAGGGTGGCCATGTGGCCCTGGTGGCGGCCCGCATCGTCAACGATGGGCAGATCAAGGCCCCTGGCGGCAATGTGCTGCTGGGTGCAGGCCAGGCCGTGACGCTGGACTTTGGTGGTCCGGTGCAGATGCAAGTGAGCCAGGGTGCGCTGAATGCGCAGATTGCCAACGGCGGCGCCATTGTGGTGGAGGGCGGTCATGTGCTGCTCAGCGCCAAGGCAGCGGCCAACCTGGGCAATGCAGTGGTGAACCAGACCGGGTTGATAGAGGCCGGCAGCCTGCATGCCCAGGGCGGCAGCATCAGGCTGAG
Source organism: Acidovorax sp. (assembly GCA_031277855.1). Taxonomy (GTDB): domain Bacteria; phylum Pseudomonadota; class Gammaproteobacteria; order Burkholderiales; family Burkholderiaceae_C; genus Comamonas. The sequence continues at coordinate 227,536 of JAITLO010000018.1, forward strand.
TGCCGAAGGCGGAGCCATTGTGCAGACCGGCCAGCTCAAGGCCGATGGCCAAAGCGGTGGGCAGATCGAAGCCAGCGGCCGGGCCATTGTCGATGCAGGCCAGTGGAGTGCCCAGGGCAATATCGGCAGCGGAGGCAAGGGCGGCAGCATTGCGCTGCAGGCCAGCCAGAGCCTGGAGCAGACCGCCGCGGCCCAGCTCAACGCCAGCGGAACGCAAGGCGGTGGCAGCGTGCGCATCAATGGTGGCGCCAGCGCCTATCTCTCGGGCAGCAGCAAAGCCGACAGCAGCCACAGCGGTGCGGGCGGTGATGTATCGGCCACGGCCGACAAACTCATTCTGGCGGGCGCCCAACTCAGTGCCAATGGTGCCCAAGGCGGCGGCCGAGTGCGTGTGGGCGGTGGCTGGCAAGGGGGCGATGCCGACATCCGCAATGCCGCTAGCACCACGGTGACGGCCAGCAGTCAGCTCAGCGCCAATGCCACGGGCCGAGGAAACGGCGGCACGGTGGTGGTGTGGTCCGAAGAGGGCACGGGCGTGGCCGCCAAGATAGAGGCCAAGGGCGGAGCCTTGGGCGGCCATGGTGGCAAGGTGGAGGCATCGAGCAAGGGTGCGCTGGCGTTTGCGGCCCAGGTGGATGTGACGGCGGCCAAGGGCCAGGCCGGCCAGGTGCTGCTGGACCCCAAGAACATCACCATCAGCAACGATCCTGGCAATCCAGGCTTTGCGGTCACGCCTTTGACCTATAACAACCCGCAAGCGGGCGATGGACACGGCAATGCGGGTGCGGTGGAGCTGAGCAATGGTCGGATTGTGGTGGCCTCTTCCAAGGACAACACTGTGGCCAGCGGTGCGGGTGCTGTTCGCCTGTATCAAACAGACGGTACTTTGATCTCGATACTGACCGGATCACAAGCCAATGACTCGGTAGGAAGTGCAGGCATCACGCTGCTGAGTGACGGCAACTATGTGGTGGCCAGTCCCAACTGGGCCAATGGCACGGCGGCCAAGGCCGGCGCCGTCACCTGGGGCAGCGCCGCGGTTGGGGGCAGCGGCTCGGTCAGCAGCAGCAACAGCTTGGTTGGCAGTCAGGCCAACAGCTTGGTTGGCTCCAATGAAACTGCGGGCAAAACCAGCGGGGTCGTAGCGCTCAGTGATGGTCGCTATGCGGTGCTGAGCTCCAATTGGGTCAACGGCACGGCCACCCGGGCCGGTGCGGTGACCTGGGTCCACGACGCAGCCCATAGAAGCGGTGTGGTTGGCAGCGGCAACAGCCTGGTCGGCACCAAAACCGATGACGCTGTGGGTGTAGGCGGGATCACCGCGCTGGGCAATGGCAACTATGTGGTCACCAGCCACCGTTGGGGCAATGGCACGGCCGCCCGATCCGGTGCGGTGACCTGGGTCGATGGTGCTGCCGGTATTACCGGAGAGTTGGACAGCGGCAATAGCCTGGTGGGTAGCCAGCAAGGTGATTACGTGGGCTACCAAGGCGTACAGGTGCTGAGCAATGGCAACTATGTGGTCATCAGCAGCAACTGGGCTAATGGAGCGGTCAAGGGGGCGGGGGCTGTCACCTGGGGTGATGGCCTGGGTGGTACCAATGGCGCGGTGAGCAGCAGCAACAGCTTGGTCGGCAGCCGGGCCAGTGACAGTGTGGGAACACGCGGGGTCATTGCGCTGAGCAATGGCAACTATGTGGTGGGCAGCAGCGAGTGGGCCAATGGCACGCAAGCCAGAGCCGGTGCAGTGACCTGGGGTAATGGCAACGGAGGCACTGCGGGCCTGGTGAGCAGCCTCAACAGTCTGGTGGGCACCCAGGCCAGTGATGCCGTGGGTCTCTCCGTCATGGCATTGAGCAATGGCAACTATGTGGTGATCAGTCAAGACTGGGCCAATGGCGCAGCCAGCAAAGCCGGGGCCGTGACCTGGGGCAATGGCCAGGGAGGTACCAACGGTGCCGTCAGCAGTAGCAACAGCCTGGTGGGAAGCCGCAAGGATGATCGTGTTGGCTATGGGGGCAGGCAGCCTATTGCAGCAGACAACTTCAACATGGTGGGCGTCACCGCGCTGGCCAATGGCAACTACCTCGTGAACAGCGCCTACTGGGCCAATGGAACGGCCAGCAATGCCGGTGCCGTGACCTGGGCCAATGGCAGCGGGGGCACGACCGGCCTGGTGAACAGCAGCAACAGCCTGGTGGGTACGCAGGTCAATGACTATGTGGGGGCGAATGGCATTGCCGTGTTGAGCAATGGCAACTATGTGGTGGTGAGCAGCGAGTGGGCCAATGGTACGGCCAGCAATGCCGGGGCTGTGACCTGGGGCAGTGCCGACGTTGGTGTGCATGGCGAGGTAGGCAGCCACAACAGCCTGGTGGGCAGCAACAAAGACGATAAGGTGGGCTATATCTCCACCATAGACAGCAAACATTACCCGCAGCACAGAGGCATTACGGTGCTGGCCAATGGCAACTATGTGGTGCACAGCGAGGCCTGGCGCAACGGCACGGCCAGCAATGCCGGAGCGGTGACCTGGGTGGATGGCAGCAAAGGCATCACCGGTGCTGTCAGCAGCAGCAACAGCCTGGTGGGAGGGCAAAGTGGCGATAACGTGGGCTACAAAGGCATCACGGAGCTCAGCAATGGCAACTATGTGGTCAACAGCGACCGCTGGGCCAATGGTGCAGCCAAGAGCGCAGGGGCGGTGACCTGGGTCAGCGGCACACAAGGTCTCACGGGCCTGGTGGGCAGCCACAACAGCCTGGTGGGCAGCCAGGCCAATGATGCCGTGGGGTTTACAGGCATCACGGCCCTGAACAACGGCAACTATGTGGTCGCCAGTCGTGGATGGAACAACGGAACGATCAGCAGCGCCGGTGCCGTGACCTGGGGCAATGGCATCACTGGCACTACAGGCATAGTCAGCAGCAGCAACAGCCTGGTGGGTAGTCACGTCAACGACAAGGTGGGCAGCGGTGGCATCAAGGCCCTGCGCAACGGTGACTATGCGGTGTTGAGCCCCAACTGGGCCAATGGCGCAATCACAAGGGCAGGTGCCATCACCCTGGGCCTGGGTTTTGCAGGAGTGAAGGGCGTTATCGACAGCGGCAACAGTCTGGTGGGCACACAGGCCAATGACGCCATGGGCAATGGCCAGTTTCTGAACTTGGGCAATGGCTCTATTTTGGTGGCTTCACCCGACTATCGCGCCAATCAGGGGCGGGTCGATATTCTGTGGCACGGTCAGTCCACCCCCCTGCTATATACGCTGGACCCCGGTGCCCACTACCAGCTCAACACCGGTTTGTTGGCGGCATTGCTGGGCACGGGAGCCCAGGTCACGCTGCAGGCCAATACCGATATCCACCTGCGTGATGCCCTGGATGTGGTGGCCGCTGCAGGCAAGGGTGGAAATCTGACGTTGCAGGCCGGCCGCTCCATCCAACTTGATGCCGACCTGCGCACTGGTAACGGCGATCTCACCCTGGTGGCCAATGACACGGCAGCCAGCGGTGTGGTCGATGCCCATCGCGATGCGGGTGCTGGTCACATCACCCAGGCCGCTGGCACCGCCATCGATGCAGGCTCGGGCACGGTGAACTTGCAAATACGCGATGGCCAAGGCATTGGCAAGGCCGAGGCTGGCCTGATCACCTTGTCCAAGGTGCTGGCAGGCGATTTGCAAATTGACAGCCAGTCGCTGGCCGCGACCTTGACGGCACAAAACAAGGTCTATGACGGCAATGAGGTCGCCGCTGCCACGGCGCATGTCACGGGCCTGGTGTTCCAGGCGGACAGCAACCTCCGTCTTGCGCCCATGGCCGCACGATTCAGCGATAAAAACGCGGGCCAGAACAAGGCCGTGACGGTGGGGGCCTTGCAAGTCACGGGCTTTAACGGTCAGCAGATGAGCACCTTGCACAGCGACGGCCAGGTGCTGACGCCCACAGCCACGGCCAGCATCACACCAAGAGCGCTGGACTTCACAGCCACCAAGCAAGCCGATGGCAGCAGCCGTTTTGACGCCTCGCAAATCAGCCTGGGGAATGTGGTTCAGGGCGACCAGGTGCTGTTGTCTGGCAGTGCTGATGTGGCTTCGCCCAATGCGGGACGCTACAAGGCTTTTGCGGTAAACGCCTTGCAGCTGAGCAATGGCAACTACAGCGTGTATGGCGGGCAGGTGCAGGTGACGATCCTGGGTCAGCCGTTGTTACCAGGCCCTGCTTGGTCGGTCAGCGAGCTGCTCCAGCAGGAAGAACGGGACTTGTCTGCGCCGCAGCAGGTAGCAATGGATTTGACCGTGCTGGGGGCCAAGGCCCCCGCCCAACAGCTGCAGCAGTTGAACTAAGGGGCGAGGAAGACGACAGTGGATGTGAGGTGTGGACTACAGGAGTACGAGAAGAAAGAGCGGTAGATATAGATAAACGGTTGTTACGATTTTTTCCAATTGATTCAATTCAACATGGGGAAGTCGCATGAACCACATCTACCGCACCATCTGGAGCCATGCACAGCAATGCGTGGTGGTGGTTCCCGAGACAGCTTCTGTATCAGGTTCCGCATCGGGTGGAGCACAGTCTGTATCGGCTCCCGTGGTGCCAGTGGGCTGGATTGCCAGGCTCAGCGTGCTGGTGGCGGCCCTTGCCGGTGCGGGCGTGGTCATGGCCCAGGCTCTGCCCACGGGTGGGCAGGTGGTTGCAGGCAGTGGGCAGATCAGCCAAAGCGGTACGCAGCTCACCGTCAACCAGGGCTCGGATCGCCTGGTCACCAACTGGCAAAGCTTCAACATCGGCGCTGGCCACAGCGTGCAGTTCAACCAGCCCTCGGCCAGTGCCGTGGCGCTGAACCGGGTGTTGGGTGCGGATGTGAGCTCCATCCAGGGCGCCTTGCGGGCCAATGGCCAGGTCTTCCTGCTCAACCCCAATGGTGTGGTCTTCAGCCCCACGGCCCAGGTGAATGTGGGTGGGCTGGTAGCCAGTACGCTCAAGCTCAGCGATCAAGACTTTATGGCCGGGCGCTACCAGCTCAGTGGCAACAGCACCCAGGCCATCATCAACCAGGGAAAGATTGAAGCGACCCAGGGTGGCCATGTGGCCCTGGTGGCGGCCCGCATCGTCAACGACGGGCAGATCAAGGCCCCTGGCGGCAATGTGCTGCTGGGTGCAGGCCAGGCCGTGACCCTGGACTTTGGTGGTCCGGTGCAGATGCAAGTGAGCCAGGGTGCGCTGAATGCGCAGATTGCCAACGGCGGCGCCATTGTGGTGGAGGGCGGCCATGTGCTGCTCAGCGCCAAGGCGGCGGCCAACCTGGGCAATGCGGTGGTGAACCAGACCGGGCTGATAGAGGCCACCAGCCTGCATGCCCAGGGCGGCAGCATCAGGCTGAGTGCCGAAGGCGGAGCCATTGTGCAGACCGGCCAACTCAAGGCCAACGGCCAGGCTGGTGGGCACATCGAAGCCAGCGGCCGGGCCATTGTCGATGCGGGCCAGTGGAGTGCCCAGGGCAATATCGGCAGCGGTGGCAAGGGCGGCAGCATTGCGCTGCAGGCCAGCCAGAGCCTGGAGCAGACCGCAGCGGCCCAGCTCAACGCCAGCGGAGCGCAAGGCGGTGGCAGCGTGCGCATCGATGGTGGCGCCAGCGCCTATCTCTCGGGCAGCAGCAAAGCCGACAGCAGCCACGGTGGTGTGGGTGGCGATGTCTCAGCCACGGCCGACAAACTCATTTTGGCGGGCGCCCAACTCAGCGCCAATGGCGCCCAAGGCGGCGGCCGCGTGCGTGTGGGCGGTGGCTGGCAAGGGGGCGATGCCGATATCCGCAATGCGGCCAGCACCACGGTGACGGCCAGCAGCCAGCTCAGCGCCAATGCCACGGGCCAAGGAAACGGCGGCACGGTGGTGGTGTGGTCGGAAGAAGGCACGGGCGTGGCCGCCAAGATAGAGGCCAAGGGCGGAGCCTTGGGCGGCCATGGCGGCAAGGTGGAGGCATCGAGCAAGGGTGCGCTGGCGTTTGCGGCCCAGGTGAATGTGACGGCGGCCAAGGGCCAGGCCGGTCAGGTGTTGTTAGACCCCAAGAACATCACCATCAGCAACGGGGCCGACAGCCCTAGCTACACGGTCACGCCGCTGACCTATACCAACCCGCAGGCGGGTGACAGTCACGGCAGTGCGGGCGCCGTGGAGCTCAGCAACGGCAATATTGTGGTGGCCTCGCCCGAAGACAGCACCATCGTCGCTAAGGCCGGAGCCGTGCGCCTTTACAAGGTGGATGGCACCTTGATTTCCACGCTCACGGGGGGGCAGGCAGGCGACCGTGTAGGGGAGGCGGCTGGCTATTTTTTGTCAGGTTCCACTCCGGTGATTCCTGTGGGTAATGGCAATTTTTTGGTGCATAGCGGTAACTGGGCCAATGGCACGGCAGCCCCGAAAGCGGGCGCCGTCACCTGGGGTAGTGGCACGGGGGGGGTTAGCGGCGTGGTCAGCAGCAGCAACAGTCTGGTGGGCAGCCAGGCCGATGACCAAGTGGGCTACCACGGGATTACGGTGCTCAGCAATGGCAACTATGTTGTCGCAAGCCCCGAGTGGGCCAATGGTGCGTTAACCAGGGCTGGTGCTGTGACCTGGGGCGGCGGGAACATCGGTGTCAGCGGGGAAGTCAGCAGCAGCAACAGCCTGGTCGGTCAAGCGAATGACCAGGTGGGGCGGTGGTTTCGTGATAGTGGCATCCAGGCGCTGAGCAATGGCAACTATGTGGTTGTGAGTACCCTTTGGAACAATGGGACCGCCTCTGAGGCAGGTGCTGTGACCTGGGGCAGTGGTACGGCAGGGGTCACAGGCGAGGTCAGCAGCAGCAACAGCCTGGTGGGTACGCAAGAACGGGACAGGGTGGGCAGCTACCGCATCACAGAGCTTGCCAATGGCCACTATGTGGTGGGCAGCCAATTCTGGGCCAATGGCACTGAGGAACAAGCAGGTGCTGTGACTTGGGGCAGCGGAACGGCCGGTGTCAGCGGCGAGGTCAACAGCAGCAACAGCTTGGTTGGTACTCAAACCTATGACCAACTAGGCTCTCAAGGCGTTCGAGCGCTGAGCAATGGCAACTATGTGGTGGGTAGCTCCAACTGGGCCAATGGCACGGCTGTCTGGGCCGGGGCCGTAACCTGGGGTAATGGCCAGGGAGGCACCAGTGGCGCTGTCAGCAGCAGCAACAGCCTGGTGGGCACGCAGGCCAATGATCGCGTGGGCAGTGGCAGTATCACCGAGCTCGCCAATGGCAACTATGTGGTCGGTAGCTCCAACTGGGCCAATGGCACAGCCACCCAGGCAGGCGCCGTGACCTGGGTCAGCAGCTCGGGCAGCAAGAGTGGTGTGGTCAGCAGCAGCAACAGCCTGGTGGGCACGCAGGCCAACGATAACGTGGGCAGTGACGGCATCACGGTGCTGGGCAATGGCAACTATGTGGTGAGGAGCTCCAACTGGGCCAATGGCACGGCTGCCCAGGCTGGCGCTGTGACCTGGGGCAGTGGCACGGCAGGGGCCAAGGGCGTGGTCGGCAGCAGCAACAGCCTGGTGGGTAGCCAAATCAAGGACCAAGTGGGTGGAAATTGGATTCAAGAGCTTGTCCATGGCAATTACGTGGTGGTGAGTTACGACTGGGCCAATGGCACGGCCACAAGGGCGGGCGCTGTGACCTGGGGCAGTGGCACGGCAGGGGTCACAGGCGTGGTCAGCAGCAGCAACAGCCTGGTGGGCACGCAAACCAACGACTATGTGGGCAGCAACGGTGTTCACGCGCTGAGCAATGGCAACTATGTGGTGGTAGGTTTTGAGTGGAACAATGGTACGGTGGTAAAAGCCGGCGCCGTGACCTGGGGTGATGGCGCTACCGGTATCAGCGGCGTAGTCAGCAGCAGCAACAGTATGGTGGGCACGCAAGCCAACGACTATGTGGGCAGGGGCGGCATCACGGTGCTGGGTAATGGCAACTATGTGGTGGACAGCCAATACTGGGCCAACGGCACGGCCACCAAGGCAGGTGCCGTGACCTGGGGCAGTGGTACGGTCGGCGTCAGTGGCGAGATTAGCAGCAGCAACAGCCTGGTGGGAACGCAAGCCAATGATGGCATGGGGGGCTGGTGGGGCCGTGTCATGGCGCTGGGCAATGGCGACTATGTGGTGAAAAGCTCCAACTGGGCCAATGGCACGGCACAAAATGCAGGCGCGGTGACCTGGGTCGATGGGGCCAAGAAGATTACCGGCGTAGTCAGCAGCAGCAACAGCCTGGTCGGCACGCAGGCCAACGATTCCGTAGGCAGTGGCGGTATTACGGTGCTGGACAATGGCAACTATGTGGTGGCGAGTTCCAACTGGGCCAATGGCACGGCGGCGGCGGCGGGGGCTGTGACCTGGGTCAGCAGCTCGGGCAGCAAGAGTGGTGTGGTCAGCAGCAGCAACAGCCTGGTGGGCGCGCAAACCAATGATTCCGTAGGCAGCGGCGGCATCACAGCACTTGCCAATGGCGACTATGTGGTGAGCAGCTCCAACTGGGCCAATGGCACGGCTGCGGCGGCGGGAGCTGTGACCTGGGTCAGCAGTTCGGGCAGCAAGAGTGGTGTACTCAGCAGCAGCAACAGCTTGCTTGGCACATACACAGGCGACCAACTGGGGTCTGGTGGTTCACCGGGCATAGCTGGTGTGCGAGTGCTGAGCAATGGCGCTGTTTTGGTGACTTCATCGCGCTACCAATCCAATCAGGGACGTGTTGATATTTTGTCTTCTGGGCAGCCCAGCCCTTTGCTGTATGCATTGGACCCCAGCGCCAACTACAACCTCAATGTAGACACCCTGGCCAATCTGCTGGCTACGGGCGCCCAGGTCACGCTGCAGGCGAATACCAATATCAGCCTGCTCGATGCCTTGAAGGTAAACAGCGCCAAGGGGGGCGACCTGACGCTGCAGGCGGGTCGCTCTATCTTGCTCAATGCCGATGTGCACACCGGCAATGGCAATCTCACCCTGGTGGCCAATGACACGGCGGCCAGCGGCGTGGTGGATGCCCACCGAGACAAGGGGCCTGGGAACATCGTTCAGGAGAGCGGCACCACCATTGATGCAGGCACAGGTACTGTGAAGCTGCAGGTGCGGGACGGCAAAGGCATTGCCAATGCAGAGGCCGGCATCATTCTGTTGTCCAAGGTGCGGGCGGGGGATTTGCAGATCGATAGCCATAAGCTGAGCGCCACTTTGTGGGCGAAGAACAAGGTCTATGACGGTCTGGTGGGCGCCGATGCATGGGCCGCTTTACAGGGGCTGGATTTCCACAACGACAGCAATCTGCGCAGAGCGCCTGATGTTTTCCAGTTCGCCGACAAGAACGTGGGGCAGAACAAGGTTGTGACTACAACGCCTTTGCGGATCACGGGCTTTAACGGGACACAAAGCAGCACGCTGTACCGCGATGGTCAGGTGCTGGCCCCCACGGGGACGGCAGACATTACGCAACGCCTGCTCACCGTCACGGCTACGGCCGCCAACAAGGTCTACGACGGCAACGCCTTGGCCGCTGCCACGCTGGCGGGAAACTACCTTGCCGGTGATGACGTGAGTTTTGCCCACAGCGGTGGCAACTTTGACAGCAAGAACGCCGGCATGGGCAAGACCGTGACCGTGGGCGGCATCACTCTGGCCGGGGCCGATGCGGGTAACTACCGCTTCAACACCACGGCCACCACCCAGGCTGACATCACCCTTCGTGCGCTGAATGTGGCGGCCACGGCCGCCAGCAAGGTCTATGACGGCAACACCTTGGCCCAGCTGAGTTTTAGCGACGACCGCATTGCCGGTGATGTGCTCACCCTGGCAGGCAACGGCAACTTTGACGACAAGAACGCCGGCACAGGCAAGACCGTGACCGTGGGCGGCATCACCCTGGCCGGTGCCGATGCAGGCAACTACAGCTTCAACACCACGGCCACCACCCAGGCCGACATTACGCCCCGGGCATTGGACTTCACGGCCAGCAAGCAGGCCGATGGCAGCAGCCGTTTTGATGCCTCGCAAATCAGCCTGGGGAATGTGATTCAGGGCGACCAGGTGCTGCTGTCTGGCAGCGCGGATGTGGCATCGCCCGATGTCGGCCGCTACAGGGCTTTCACCGTGAACGCATTGCAATCGAGCAACGGTAACTACAGCACACAGGGTGGGCAGGTACTGGCCACGATTGTGGCGCAGCAATTACCCCTAGACCCAAGTCCCCTCTGGAGAGCAAGTGATGTGCTCCAGCAGGAGGAACGAGACTTTCCTGAGCCTCCGCAAAACGCACTGGATTTGACCGTGCTGGGGGCCAAGGCGCCCAGCCAACAACTACGGCAACTGCACTGAGGTCGAACGCATGCTCTTTGAAAAAAATCGCTCACGCTTGGAGTCCTTGGTGTCACCTCATACAGTTCGTCAAAGTTGTTTTTTAGGGTTTGTGGGTTGGATGGGGCTTTTGCTGCCGGTGCAAGCCCAGCATGTACGCCCGCCGGATGCGGGCCGGCTGCTGCAGGAAAACCGGCCCGCGCCTGCCCCTCCTTCGGCAGCGCCGGTGCTGCCTGGGACTTTGCAAAGCGATGGCAGTGCAGATGCCGTGCCGGCTGCGGGGCCGCGTGTGGTGCTGCGTGAGGTGCGTGTGCAAGAGGTACCCGGTGTGGACATGGCGCGGTTGCGGGCGGCCACAGGTTTGGACCAGGTAGCGGGTCAGGCGCTGGACTTGAACGGCCTGCGCGCGCTGGCGCAACAGGTGACGCACTATCTGCAGGAGCAGGGCTATCTCGTGGCCAGAGCATGGCTGCCGGAGCAAGACCTCTCCAGCGGTGTGCTGCAAATCCAGGTGCTGGAGGGCCGCTATGGCCAGGCCCTGGCCCAGGGTAGTGACAGCGCCGTGGCTGCTGCTGCCCAACGTTGGCTGGCGCCCATGCCACATGGCCAGGTGGTGACCCGGCCGCAGCTGCACCGCAGCCTGCTGCTGTTGACGGATTTGCCCGGTATCAGCACGCGCTCGGTGCTGCGCCCCGGTGCCGAGGTTGGCGAGGCCGACTTGCTGCTGGAGGTGGAGCCCACCGAACGTTGGAAGGGCCGGGTGGCTTTGGACAACTATGGCAACCGCTATTCCGGCCGTGAGCGTTTGAGCGCAGGTGTGGAGTTGCAGCCTGGCCTGGTGCTGGGAGACCAGGCCAGCATCGATGTGCTGGGCACGCGCGAAAAGACCTGGCAGGCCGCTGCCAGCTACAGCCTGCCGCTGGGTATTGATGGCTGGCGGCTGCAGACCCAACTCAGCCGCACCGACTACCAGTTGGGCAAGGAGTTTTCGGCGCTGGATGCACATGGCACAGCCGATACCTTCTTCCTGGGGGCGAGCTATCCGCTGCTGCGCACGCAATACGCCAACATCCGCACCTCCATGGGCTGGCAATACCGCAGATTGCGCGATTACCGCGATGCGCTGCACAACGCCGAACGCAAAAACGCCAAGGCCGTGGTGCTGAGCCTGAGTGGCGATTGGATCGAGCCCCATGCCGTGAGCTGGGGCAGCCTCAGCCTGCATGCTGGCGACCTCCAGCTGCGCGATGAGCAGCGGGCGATCGATAGCCTCACCGCCCGTACGGCCGGCCGCTACAACCGCCTGAATCTGGATGCGGCACGGATTCAATCCGTGCTCAGCGACTGGAGCGTATATGGACGCGTTTCCGCGCAATGGGCGAACAAAAACCTGGATGGCTCCGAAAAAATGACCCTGGGCGGCAGCACCGGGGTGCGTGGCTGGCCCACGGGAGAGGCCATGGGTGACCGGGGCTGGCTGGCCCAGTTGGAGCTGCGCTGGCAACTGGCACCGGCCTGGCAGCCCTATGTGTTTGTGGATGGGGGCTCGGTCCACCTGAACAAATCGCCCTGGTGGGTGGGGCATAACTCCCGCTCCATCTATGGCCGTGGCTTGGGCGTGCGCTATGACGCCAAGCCCATCAAGGTGGATCTGTCCGTGGCACGGCGCAATGGATCGTCCGCCTCGCAGTCCGAACCCGATGCCAGCCGTACGCGGGTGTGGTTGAGCGCCTCCTACCAGTTCTGAACACAGGCCCTGAGAGTGGCACTGCGCACTCTCGGGGACACAAGGCATAGCAGGGAAACCGCCTGCTTTGCCGTGACAACGGCTTTTCTTGGACAGCTTATGAGTGAAATCGATGCAGCAGTCATGCAGTCGCTCCGGCAGCAGCTGCAGGCCCCACATGACACGGAAAAATTGCAGCAATTCGTGCAGCAGCTCACGGCCTTGCATGGCCCGAGAATGGAATACCTGTGCGGGGAGGGCTTGCTGTCTGCAGGCAAGCCCGGTCTGGCCCTGCCTTATCTGGCGCAGGCGGCGCGCACATTGCGCCAAGACCCTCTGGTGGCACACAACCATGCGGAGGCCTTGCGCCAGCTGGGGCAGGACGAGGCAGCAGCCCTGGAGTTCCAGCGGACGATAGGGCTGCAGCCCAAATTTTTGCCGTCCCGTCGTGCGCTGATCGATCTGCTGGAGCAGGTCCTGGTGCGCATACAGGCTTCGGGAGACCCTCAGATGGCCGCGCTGCAAGTCCAGGGGCTGTCGTCGCTGCTCAATGACACCGGCAATATTTTGCTGGAGCAGGGGCAGGGGTTTCTGGCCATGGAGCTGTACCGGCGCGCTGTTTTCCATACTCCCCACTCTGCTGCAGCGCTCAGCAATCTGGGCAATGTGCTGCACATGGATGGGCAGCTGGAACAGGCCGAGCGCTGCTGCCGGCAGGCGCTGGAGATCAACCCCCAGCTGGCATCGGCCTGGAACAACCTGGGCAATGTGCTGGCCGAGCAAGAACTGGAGCAGCAAGCGGCGGAGTGCTATGACAAGGCCATCGCCCTGGACAGCAATCTCAAAGACCAGGCCGAGCACAACAAATGGGGCGGCACGCTGTTCAATCTGTTGCACAGCGACCGCTATAGCGATGCCGAAGTGTTTCGCCGTCACCGGAACTGGGGGCTGCGGCATGCATTGGCACGCATCGAAGAGCTACAGACGCCGGCACTGGAATGGCGCCCCGGCACACCGATCACGGTGGGCTATCTGTCTGCCGATTTCCGCTCGCATGCCATGCGCCACTACCTGGAGCCCTTGCTGGCAGGCCATGACCGCTCCAGAGTGAAGGTGGTGTGCTACGCGCAAAGCCCGGTGGTGGACGAGTACACCCAGCAGCTCATGGGATACGGCCATCTGTGGCGGCCCATACATGATTTGAATGATGCCCAGCTGTGTGCCTTGATCCGCAGCGACGGCGTGCATATCTTGGTCGACTGCCTGGGTCACACCCAGGGCAGCCGCATCACTGCTTTGGCGAGCAAACCGGCACCCGTGTTGATGAGCTATCTGGGCTACCTGGGAACGACGGGGTTGCCGGCCATGGACTTTCGCATCACCGATGACTGGATGGACCCGCCTGGCATGACCGAGCGCTACCACACCGAGCAGTTGCTGCGGGTGCCGGGCGGATCGGTGGGCTATTTGCCGCACCAGCATTCCCCCGAGGTGAATCGCCTGCCGGCGCTGGAAAAAGGCCACATCACTTTTGGCTCGCTCAACAAGCTTAAAAAGCTCAATCTGGGCGTGGTCAAGCTGTGGGCCCGTGTCTTGCGCGCAGTGCCTGGCAGCCGCTTGCTGCTGAAGACCAAGCAATTGGCAGATCCGCGCTCAGCCGGCCGGGTGCTGGGCCTGTTTGAAGCCCATGGCATAGAGGCGGCGCGCATCGAGCTGCAGCCTGCCACCAGCAACCATTTGCAGGCCTATCACCACATCGATATCGCTCTGGACCCCTTTCCCTTTGGAGGCGGTGCCACCAGCTGCGATGCCTTGTGGATGGGCGTTCCGGTGGTGACCATGCCCGGCCGCCGCAGCGCCAGCCGGCTCACGCACTGCATCTTGCACAGCCTGGGCTGTGAGCAATGGTCTGCGGTGGACGAGGATGCCTATGTGGCCTGTGCGGTGGAACTGGCCAGCCATGCCGAGCACCTGGACGAAATCAGGCAGCAGTTGCGCAGCCATATGCAGGCCTCGCCCATGATGCGTCCGCAGACCATCGCCTCTCGGTTTGAGCGCCTGTACGAGCAAGCGCTGTCTATGCCGAAAACCGCCCGCCTGCAGGCCTAAAACACACCGTGCAAGGGCAGTGCGTCCACCAGCGTGCCGGCCTCTAGATCACCTTGCGCATGGGGCAGCCACAGCAAGGCGTCGGCCTGCACCAGGCTGCTGAGCATGGCCGAGCTTTGGTTGCCGGTGGGCAGGGCCTGCACCACGCCTTGGGCGTTACGGGTCAGCGTGGCCCGCACAAACTCTGTGCGGCCCGCGCGTTTGCGCAGCGGTGCGGCCAGCGGCACTTGCAGCAGCGCCGGCATGGCCAGTGATGCCTCCATGCCCATGGTTTGCAGCAGGGCAGGGCGGGCCAGCAATAAAAAGCTGAGCAGGGCTGCTACCGGGTTGCCGGGCAGGCCCAGCAGCAGTGCACCGGGTTGGCCATGTGTGCCTCGCATGCGGCCGGCCGCCAGCGGGCGGCCGGGGCGCATGGCAATACGCAAAAAGGCGACGTCGCCCAGCTCGGCCAGCATGGTCTGGGTGTGGTCGGCATCGCCGCTGCTGACACCGCCGCTGGTGAGAACCACGTCGGCCTGGGCGGCTTGCAGCAAGGTGGCGCGCAGGGCGGCAGGCGCATCGGGTACGGCGCCCAGGTCTTGTACCTCGCAGCCCAGTTGCTGCAGGGCGGCCGCCAGCGCAAAGCGGTTGCTGTCGTAAATGGCGCCGCTGCGGGGCGCATCACCGGGTTGCAGAATCTCGTCGCCGGTGGAAAACAAGGCCACACGCAGACGGCGGCGCACGCTGACCTGGGGCAGACCCAGGCCGGCGAGCAGACCCAGCTCGGCCGGGCTCAGGCGGGTGCCTGCAGCCAGGGCCGTGGCACCGGCTGCCAGCTCTTCACCGCGCTGGCGGCAGTTGGCACCGGCGCGCAGGGCGGCAGCCGTAAAGCGTACTTGCTGCGCCGTGGCATCGACCTGGCAATGCTCAAAGGGCACAACGGTGTCCATCCCCGGCGGCATCATGGCGCCGGTCATGATGCGCAACGCCTGGCCTGCGGGCAGCGCGCCCTGCCAGGGCTGGCCGGCCAGCACGGTGCCGGCAATGGGCAGGCTGAGGTCGCCATGGCCATCGGTGTTGGCATCACGGCCCGCCAGCAGGCTGCCGGCAAAGGCATAGCCATCCATGGCAGCGTTATCGTGCGGGGGCACATCAACCGGTGAGATGACGGCCTGCGCCAGCACGCGGCCCAGGGCCTGGTGCAGCGGCAGGGTTTGCGTTTCAGTCACGGGCTGGACCAGTTTGCGCAGCAGGGCCTGGACCTGGTCCACACGCATGGCACCGGGCTGGGCGTCGATCTCGGAAAGCAATTGGGCAACAGAGGACATCAGCCGTTCTCCGGATCTGTGGGCAGCGGGGACAGGGCTTGCAGGGCCTGCAACTCCGCCAGCGTGTTGGCATTGGCAAAGGCCAGCGGGTCATCGCCGGCCTGGTCAAAGCGCGCCTGGGCCAGG
Source organism: Acidovorax sp. (assembly GCA_031277855.1). GTDB lineage: Bacteria > Pseudomonadota > Gammaproteobacteria > Burkholderiales > Burkholderiaceae_C > Comamonas. Next base: position 243,159 of record JAITLO010000018.1, read on the forward strand.
GGGTGCAGGGCAGTCCAGCGGTCAATCTTGCGGCCGCCTTCGCTGACAAAGCGCTGCAGGCTGGGGAGCAGGCTGCGGTGTATCAGGCAAAAAGCCGGCTGGGCGCGCACCTGCACCTGCACCTCCAACTGGCTTGCATCGCTTGCTTCACTATCGGGAGCAAGTGCCACGGCTAGCGGTGCGCCTGCGGCATGGGCGGCCGCCGCCATGCGCACGGCCAGATCGGCCGGAAAGCGCGGCGTGTCGCAAGGCACGGCCAGCAGCCAGGGCGTGGGGCAGTGCAGCAGCCCGGCCAGAAAACCGGCCAGAGGGCCTGGATAGTCGGCCTCGGTATCGGCCACCACAGGCACGCCCCAGCTGCGGTAGGTATCCAGATGGCGGTTGGCATTGAGCAGCAGGCCTCCCACCTGGGGCGCCAGACGCTGCAGCGCATGGCGGGCCAGCGGCAGGCCGGAAAAAGGCTGCAAGCCCTTGTCCACCCCGCCCATGCGGCTGCCGCGCCCGCCAGCCAGTACCAGACCTGTGATATCGGAAGATGCAATCATTTCTCAAAAAACATAGCTGCTTACGCAGGCGCGGTGCGCTTGAGAAGCGTGAAGACGCCAAGTGTAGCGGCGCTGCTGTGCACCGTGCTGGTTGGTTCCTCTCTCACCCTTGCGGTGCAAGAGTGAAGTCCGAGTGCTGCGTATAGAACCAACTGGCCCATGCGATAGGCACCGTGCAAGGGCCTACGCCGGAATGCAGATGCTGTCCCCATAGGGAGAGCTGTGATCCACTCCAGACCCATCTGTGTCCAAGTTGTATAAAACTGGCGCCGCCCACGCCAGTGGCAGCCAGCAAGGGCCGCCCCGCAGCCAAGGCTGCCGTCCCCCTGGGGGGAAGGCGCCGCAGGCGACTCAGGGGGGAGCCGCTACCCCCCGATATAACTCATCTCAATCCGCCGCCCCGGCGTGGCCGCAGCCACATCCGGTGGCAGCTGGCTGCGCAGCTCGGAATAGCGGTCGCTGCGGCCCTGCCAGATGGCGGCGATGGCGGCCGAAAGCTGGGCGTCATCCGCATCGTTGCGCAGCAGCTGGCGCAGGTCCCAGCCCTGGTTGGCAAACAAGCAGGTATAGAGCTGGCCTTCGGTGGACAGGCGCAGGCGGTTGCAGTCACCGCAGAAAGCATGGGTGACGCTGCTGATCACGCCCACCTCGCCCAGGGCTGGGTCATGCAGGCCATCGCTGCCCGCATAGCCCCAGCGCTGCGCGGTTTCGCCGGGGGAGCTGGCCGACAGCGGCACCAGCGGCAGCTCGCGCTGCAGCAGGGCAATGACCTCGGCAGAGGGCAGGACCTCGTCCATGCGCCAGCCATTGGTGGCGCCCACATCCATGTATTCGATAAAGCGCAGCGTCACGCCCGTGCCGCGAAAGTGGCGGGCCATGGGCAGGATCTGGTCCTCATTGGTGCCGCGCTTGACCACCATATTCACCTTGATGCGCGTGAGCCCGGCCTCGCGTGCGGCCTCAATCCCGTCCAGCACGGCGGCCACGGGAAAGTCCACATCGTTCATGCGGCGGAACACGGTGTCATCCAGCCCGTCCAGGCTGATGGTCACGCGGTGCAGGCCTGCATCCTTCAGGGCCTGGGCCTTGCGGCGCAGCAGCGATCCATTGGTGGTCAGCGTCAAGTCCAGAGGCTGGCCGTCGGGGGTGCGCAGCTGGGCCAGCTGGGCGATCAGGGCCTCCACATTCTTGCGCAGCAACGGCTCGCCGCCCGTGAGGCGCAGCTTGCGCACACCATGCAGGGCGAACTGCCGGGCCAGGCGGGTGATTTCCTCAAAAGACAACAAGGATGCATGCGGCAGGTAGTACTGGTAGTCCTTGTCGAAAATCTCCTTGGGCATGCAATAGGCACAGCGGAAATTGCAGCGGTCGGTCACGCTGATGCGCAAATCATGCAAGGCACGGCCGAGTGCGTCCCGCAGCACGCCAGTAGGCGCAGCTGCGGCAGCAGAAAGCGGGGGCTGCAACGGAGCGGGGCGCTGCGGCAGTACGGGAATCACTCGGTCGACCATATGCAAGCAATTGTGCCCGCAAGCCGGTATGCCTTGCGTGGGCTAGGGCATGGACCGGGTGAGCTCCTGTCTCTCACGCTGTGCAACTGACGCCGCCCTGCTGGCGACATTCCTCTGTCAGCAGCGCCTCAAGGTGCTCAAACACACCGTCCACCATCGACCTCGATGCACACCCCGTTGATAAAAGACGCTTCGTCGCTGGCCAGATAGAGCGCGGCATTGGCCACGTCCAGTGCGGTGGAAAAACGCCCCAGCGGAATCGTGGCCAAGAACTTGGCGCGGCGGGCCTCGTCCACCGGGCCGCCTGCAAATTCGGCGGCCAGGCCGGTGTCGGGGTTGAACACGGGGTTGATGCAGTTCACTCGGATGTTGTCCGGTCCCAGCTCGGCCGCCATGGATTTGCTGGTGGTGATCACCGCGCCCTTGGAGCCGTTGTACCAGGTCAGTCCCGGCCGGGGGCGCAGGCCGGCGGTGGATGCGATATTGATAAAGCTGCCACCGCTGGCGCTGCCGTCAGCTTGCGGCGGGTTGTTGCGCATGGCTGGCACGCCGTGCATGGCAGAGAGGTAAATGCTTTTCACATTCACGGCATACACCCGGTCAAACTCCTCCTCGCTCACCTCCAGCATGGGGCGGTTGCGGTGGGTCCAGCCGGCGTTGTTGATGAACACATCCAGCCGGCCGTAGTACTGCAGCGTACCGGCCACCAGGGCCTGCACATCGGCGCTGCGCGTCATATCGGCCTGGATGAACTGGGCCTCGCCCCCAGTGGCGCGAATGCTGGCGGCCACAGCCTCGCCCTTGGCAGCGTCGATGTCGTTGACGATGAGACGCGCGCCTTCGGCGGCCAGCCGCCGCGCAATGCCTTCTCCAATGCCGCTGCCGGCGCCGGTGACGATGGTGGATTTGCCTTCTGCACGCATACGGGAGCACTCCTGAAGTAATGGGGTTTGCAAACCATTATGGGAAGTGCCTTGCCCCAGGGTGCTGCTTGCAGGCGACAGCTCAGGGAAAACACGGCGCGGTATTTTGTACCTGAAATTGGCTGCTAATGCATGCTGTGTATGCGGTATTTGCTATCAAAAGATGAAATGGTTACGGAAGGAACGATGTCCATGACGACAGCAAGGACGCGACAGCTTGCATAGAAATCGAATACATTGCCGCGTCAATTATTGATTAGTCAATTAATTCTCTGAGCGCCATGGACACCGATTTCGCCACCTCTGCTGACGCCGAACCTGCATTGCCCCTGCCGCCGTCGGATTTCTACAGCCCTGGTAGCTACACGCCCATGGAAAGCGCTGGCTTTTTGATGCGCCGCGTACTCAGCTCCATCTTGCAGCAGGCCGACGGCCAACTGGCCCAGCATGACCTGACCTATGTGCAATGGCTGCCGCTGTACAAGCTGCTGCTGTGCAGCGAGAACAACACCAGTACCAGCCTGGCGCGTGACCTGGGCATGGACCCGGCATCCATCACCCGCGCACTGGACCGCATCGAGGCCAAGGGCCTGCTGCGACGTGTGCGCTCCACGGCCGATCGGCGCTGCGTGCACCTGGAGCTCACCGAGCAAGGGCGTGCCGTGGCCAGCGAGGTGCCGGCCGTGCTGACCGGTGTGCTCAACGCCCATCTGGCCGGCTTCAGCCACGACGAATGCCGGCAACTGCTGCACATGCTGCAGCGCATGTTGCGCAACGGCGAGGCCCTGCGCCCGGCGACCGTGGCAGACCCTCCGGCTGGAAGCTGAGGCACTGCCGCCTGGCATGCATCCATTTCTTGTTTGCCCTTTTTGCTTTTCTTTTTCACCATGCAAGCATTTCCACGTTTGACTCCCCGTCCCTGGCAGGGCGCTTTGCTGGCGCTGGCGCTGGCTGGCTGCGCCTCCCAAGGCCCAGCCCATGCGCCCTTGGCAAGTTTGACGCCCGACCAGCTCGGCCTGCACAGCACGGCGCCTGGTGCCGATGCAACCACACTGCCCTCGGCGCAGTGGTGGCTTGCGCTGGGCGATGCCCAACTGAACCAGCTGATCGCCCAGGCCTTGCAGGACAGCCCCAGCCTGGCAGCCAGCCAGGCCCGGCTGGACAAGGCCATGGCCCTGGCCACGGCCAGCAGCACGGCCACCGATGTGCGCGGCAGCATCACGGCCGACGCCACGCGCCAGCGCTATACCGCCAATGGCATGATCCCAGCCCCCATTGCCGGCAACATCTACAACAGCGCTAATCTGAACGCCGGCCTGTCGTGGACGCCGGACTTCTTTGGCAAATACGGCGCCGAGCTGCAAGCCGCACTGGGCCAGGCCCGTGCAGCCCAGGCTGACCGTGCGGCCGCAGCCACCCAGCTGGCAGGCCAGGTGGCGCGCAGCTATGTGGCCCTGGCGCGCTTGCTGGCCCAGCGCGAGGTCGCCGAGCGCACGCTGGCACAGCGCCAATCCATGCTGAACCTGAGCCAACAGCGCACAGCCGCCGGGCTGGACAGCCAGGTGGAGTTGACCCAGGCCCAGGCCGGCCTGCCCGATGCCCGCACCCAGCTGGAAATCCTGGACGAGCAAATCACGCTGGCGCGCCGCACCATTGCCGTGCTGTGTGCCCAGGCACCCGATACCCAGCAGCAACTGGCCCCTCAACTGGCACGGTTGAAGCTGCAGGCTGTGCCCACGGTGCTGGGGGCGGACTTGCTGGGCCGCCGCCCCGATGTGGTAGCCGCGCGCTGGCATGTGGAAGCCGCCAGCCACGGCATAGACAGCGCCAAGGCGGACTTCTACCCCGATGTCAACCTCACCGCTTTTGTGGGCCTGTCGGCACTGGGTTTTGACAATCTGTTCAAGAGCAGCTCGCGCCAGCTGGGAGTGACGCCTGCGCTCAGCCTGCCGATTTTTGATGGCAAGCGCCTGCGCGCCCAGCTGCGCGGCAAGCAGGCCGATCTGGACGCCGCCATTGCCCAGTACAACGGCGCGCTGCTGCAGGCGGTGAAGGAGGCGGGCGACGGCATTGCATCGGCCCAATCCCTGCAACGCCAGCAGCAGTTGCAAGCCGAGTCGCTGGCCAAGGCCGAGCGCGCCTATGACTTTGCCGTGCAGCGCTACCAGGCAGGCCTGACGGGCCAGGTGGTGGTGCTGAATACCGAAACCCAGGTGATTGCCCAGCGCCGTCTGGCTGTGGACCTGCGCGCCCGTGAGCTCGATACCCGCATCGTGCTGATGCAGGCCCTGGGCGGAGGCTGGCAGGACGACACCGCCAGCCTGCAGCTGAGCCAACGCTGAACCGCCGCTGCCATAACTTTCCCGGGTGGGTAGCTTGTGGAGCAACTCCACCCCGGGCGCAAAACCATTGATTGACATAACAAAGCGCCAAATACCATGACCGATACGAGCAAGACTTCTCCCGCTGCGGCAGCCCCTTCCGCTAACCCCCAAGGCCGTCGCAAGGGTCTGACCGTTGTGGCCGCTGCCGTGACTGTGGCCGCCATTGCCTGGGGCGGCTGGCACTGGATGGTGGCCCGCAACTACCAGACCACGGACAACGCCTATGTGGCCGGCAATGTGGTGCAGATCACGCCCCAGGTGGGTGGCACCGTCATCCGTATCGGCGCCGACGACACCGACTATGTGAAGTCCGGCCAGGTGCTGGTGCAGCTGGATGCGGCCGATGCACTGGTGGCCCTGTCACAGGCCGAATCCCAGCTGGCACAGACCGTGCGCCAGGTGCGCACGCTGTATGCCAACAACGCTCCGCTGGCAGCCCAGGTGGCCCAGCGCGAGGCTGATCTGCTGCGCCTGCAGGCCGACCTGACCAAGGCCAAGGACGATGTGGAGCGCCGCCGTCCTCTCACCGCCACCGGCGCCGTGGGCAAGGAGGAGTTTGACCATGCCCAGGCCGTGCTGAAAACCGCCAGCAATGCGGTGGTGGCTGCCGATGCCGCCGTGCGCGCCGCCAAGGCGCAGCTGGTCGCGGCCGAGGCACAGACCCAGGGCAGCACGGCCGAAGCCCACCCCAGCGTGCTGGCTGCGGCCGCCAAGGTGCGCGAGGCCTATCTGGCCTTGCAGCGCACCCGTTTGCTGGCACCGGTGGAAGGCTATGTGGCCAAGCGCGGCGTGCAACTGGGCCAGCGTGTGGCCGCAGGTGCGCCTTTGATGACGGTGGTGGGCCTGCATGCGCTGTGGGTGGATGCCAACTTCAAGGAAAGCCAGCTGGCCCAGCTGCGCATAGGCCAAAAGGCCGAGCTCACGGCCGATGTGTATGGCGACAAAACCGTCTACCACGGCACCGTGGTGGGCCTGGGGGCTGGCACGGGGGCGGCTTTTTCGCTGCTGCCGGCGCAAAATGCCACCGGTAACTGGATCAAGGTGGTGCAGCGTGTGCCGGTGCGCATCAGCCTGGCACCTGAAGATTTGGCCCAGCACCCGCTGCGCGTGGGTCTGTCCATGGAGGTGAAGGTGGAGGTGCGTGACCAGAGCGGCAGCGCACTGGCGGAGACACCGCGCACCGAGCCCGTGGCCCAGACTGCGGTGTATGACACAGGCATGCCCCAGGCAGAAGAGCGCATTGCCCGCCTCATCGCCGGCCAAAGCCTGCCCGCGTTGACGCAGCTGCCCGAGCCGGTTGCTGTACAGGCAGCTGCGCAGGCACCAGCCGCTGCATCGCCCGTGGCCGCCCCGGCACCCCAGGCCGCTCAATAAGCCGCAGTCTGTAAACCGGAGCGTACGGCGTATGACCTCTTCGACCACGGCGGCAGCGGGCGAGCCGCCCCTGCCACCTACCCCTGCTGCACCGCCGGTCATGCCGGCCCGGCCCGAGCCCTTGAAGGGCGCACAGCTGGTGCTGGGCACGCTGGCGTTGTCGCTGGCCACCTTCATGAACGTGCTGGATTCGTCCATTGCCAACGTGGCCATCCCGGCCATCTCGGGCGATGTGGGCGTCAGTCCCAGCCAGGGCACCTGGGTGATCACCAGCTTTGGCGTGGCCAATGCCATCTCGGTGCCGCTGACCGGCTGGCTCACGCAGCGCTTTGGCGCGGTGCGGCTGTTCACCATGAGCGTGCTGCTGTTTGTGCTGACCTCGTGGCTGTGCGGGTTTGCCGGTTCGCTGGAAACCCTGATTCTGTTTCGTGTGCTGCAAGGCCTGGTGGCCGGGCCCATGATTCCGCTGTCGCAAACCCTGTTGTTGTCCAGCTATCCCACGTCGCGGGCCGGTACAGCCCTGGCGCTGTGGGGCATGACCACGCTGGTGGCTCCGGTGATGGGGCCGCTCTTGGGGGGCTGGATCACCGACAACATCTCCTGGCCGTGGATTTTCTACATCAATGTGCCGGTGGGCCTGCTGTCGGCCCTGCTGACCTGGAGCATTTACCGCCAGCGGGAAACCGCCACGCGCAAGCTGCCCATTGACACCATAGGGCTGGCCTTGCTGGTGCTGTGGGTGGGGGCGCTGCAGCTGATGCTGGACAAGGGCAAGGAGCTGGACTGGTTTGAGTCCGGCGAAATCATCACCATGGCCGTGGTGGCCCTGGTCAGCGTGGCGGTGTTCATCGTCTGGGAGCTGACCGATGCCCATCCCGTGGTGGAGCTGCGCCTGTTCATGCGACGCAATTTTGCCGCCGGCACGCTGGCACTGTCCATTGCCTATGGCGTGTTCTTTGGCAATGTGGTGCTGCTGCCGTTGTGGCTGCAGCAATGGCTGGGCTATACGTCGACTTCGGCCGGCATGGCGCTGGCGCCGGTGGGTATCTTGGCCATTGTGCTGACGCCGCTGGTGGGCAAGAAAGTGGGCAGCTGGGACCCGCGCTGGATGGCCACAGGGGCCTTCATCGTGTTTGCCATGGTGCTGTGGATGCGCTCGCACTTCACGGTGGAGACCGACTTCCTCCACATCCTGGTGCCTACGCTAATCCAGGGCGCAGCCATGGCGTTCTTCTTCATTCCGCTGACCACCATCACCCTGAGTGGGCTGACGCCGGACCGCATTCCAGCGGCGGCTGGCCTGTCCAACTTTGTGCGTATCACGGCAGGTGCCATGGGCACTTCGATTGCCACCACGCTGTGGGAAAACCGCGCGGCCATGCACCATGCCCACCTGACTGAAACCCTGGTCCAAGGGCAAGGGACGTTTGCCATCACGCTGAACCAGCTGCAGGCCGCAGGCCTGAGTCAGGAACAGGCCTTGGTGCAGATCAATCGCTTGATTGACCAGCAGGCCTTTACCTTGGCGGCCGACGATATCTTCTGGGCGTCATCCATGCTGTTTCTGGCCTTGATCGTGCTGATCTGGCTGACCAAGCGGCCAGCCGGGCACGCTGGCGCGGCAGATGCTGCAGGAGCACATTGAGGAGGGAAAGTCGCGGCAGTCGCTGCCTCCTGATGCCAAAAGCCCGCCGCATATGCGGCGGGCTTTTTTATGTGTGGTGCATCAGGTCCGGGTGCGAACGTAATAGCGTTGAGGCAGGCACCAGGCAATGATGATGAAGCTCACCACCAAGGCGGCTGCCAGTGCGTAAAGACCCATGGAGGCACTGCCCGTCACATCTTTCACCTTGCCAACCATATAGGGGCTGATGAGACCGCCGAGCTGGCCGATGGAGTTGATCAACGCAATGCCGGCGGCAGCGGCCATGCCCGTGAGAAAGCGCTGCGGGAAGACCCAGAACAGGCCAATGGCAGAGATCACGCCAGTGGCAGCCAGTGTCAGTCCCACCAGCAAGGCCGTGGTGTGTTCGCTGTACATGCCGCAGATGAAGTAACCCAGGCCACCAGCGAGGGCGGTGAGTGCCAGATGCCAGCGGCGTTCGCCGGTGCGGTCGGAGTTCCTACCCAGCACAATCATCACCACGCCAGCGACCAGATAAGGAATGGCCGAGATCAGGCCAATCATGAAGGTGTCCTGTGTTCCTGCGGTCTTGATGAGCTGGGGCATCCAGAACACCAGGCCGTAGATGCCGCCGGCCAAGCACAGGTAGATGAGGGACAGGATGTAGGTCGCGGGTTCACGCAATGCAGCACCAAAGTGGTGGGTGTCCGCCTCCTTGGCATCGCGGCTGACCATATCGCTCCAGAACTGCTTGTCGTTGGGGCTCAGCCATTTCGCATGTGCGATTTCGTCGTCCAGATGAAACCAGACAATGATGCCCAAAATAATGGAGGGAATGCCTTCCAGAAGAAACAGCCATTGCCAGCCATGCAGGCCCATGGCGCCATCGGTGAACTTCATGATGCCGCCGGAGATGGGGCCGCCAATGATTCCGCAAAATGCAATGCCGGACATGAAGATGGTGTTGATGCGGCCCCGGCGCTTGGATGGGAACCATTTGGTGAAGTAGTACAGGGCGCCGGGAACGAAGCCAGCCTCCAAAGCGCCCACCAGAAAGCGAATGAAATAAAAGCCCAGTTCGCTGGTGACGAACATGGTGCAGGCTGAGGCAACTCCCCAGGTGACCATGATGCGCATGATCCAGACACGGGCACCCACCCGGTGCAAGATCATGTTGCTGGGGACTTCAAATAGAAAGTAGCCCACGAAGAAGATGCTGGCGCCCAGGCCATACACCGCATCCGAAAATCCCAGCTCGCTTTGCATTTGCAGCTTGGCGAAGCTGATGTTCACGCGATCCAGATAGGCCATTACCCAGCAGATCACCAGCAAGGGAATGAAGCGCCAGAAGACCTTGCCATAGACCTCTTTTTCGCGTGATACCTCTGCCGTGCTCAATCCACCTTCTGCCTGTAGCGTTGTGCTCATGGCTTGTCTCCTTTTATTGCTTTATTGGCTTTGTCGGTACGCCACGCCGCGATGGCGTGGTGTGTGCTGCCCAATGGGTCAGTAGGTGGCTCTGCCGCCGGAGAGGTCAAAGACCGCACCTGTGGTGAAGGAGTTCTCCTCACTGACCAGCCAGCCCACCAGCGAGGCAATCTCGTCAAGTTGTACAAAGCGTCCACGAGGGATCTTGGACAACATGTAGCCAATGTGCTGCGGGGACATCTGGTCAAAGATCTTGGTCTTGGCCGCAGCCGGGGTGATAGCGTTGACGGAGATGTTGCGGCCAGCGGTTTCCTTGCCAATGCTTTTGGTGAGCGCAATGACGCCGGCCTTGGACGCACTGTAGGCACAGGCATTGGGATTGCCTTCCTTGCCTGCAATGGAGGCTACGTTCACCACCCGGCCGTAGCCCTGGGCAAGCATGCCTTGAAGCAACACCTTGTTGACGTTGAAGGTGCCGCTCAGGTTCACCTTGATGACCTGATCCCACTCCGCTTCCGGGTAGTCGGTGGTGGGCGCATTGACGCCGGCAATGCCGGCGCTGTTCACCAAAATGGACACAGGGCCCAGGACTGCGGTGGTGTCAGCGCAGGCGTTTTCCACGCTGACAATGTCGGTGATGTCGGCCACCACGGTGTACACACGGCCCTGTCCTTGCAGCGCTTGCTCGGCCGCTTGCAATGCAACGGGGTCGCGGTCCCAGATGGCGACAGCTGCTCCGCCTGCCAAGAGGCGCTCTACCACGGACAGGCCTATGCCCTGGGCTCCGCCCGTGACTACGGCCACCTTGCCGCTGAAGTCGTATTGATTCATGACAGGGCTCCTTAGGCAGCAATGACGTGTTGCTGTTGCTCACCCAGGCCTTCAATGCCCAGGCGCATGGTCTGACCCGCGCGCAGGTAGACGGGCTCGGGCTTGACGCCCATGCCCACCCCGGGTGGCGTGCCCGTGGAAATGACATCTCCGGGGTGCAGGGTCATGAACTGGCTGAGGTAAGCAATGATCTCGGGAACCTTGAAAATCATGGTGGAGGTGCTGCCGTTTTGGTAGCGATGGCCATCGACTTCCAGCCAGAGCTTGAGCTGGTGTGGATCTGGAATCTCATCCTTGGTCACCAGCCATGGGCCTGTGGGGCCGAAAGTGTCACAGCCCTTGCCCTTGTCCCAGGTGCCTCCCCGCTCGATCTGGTAGGAGCGTTCGGATACATCGTTGACCACGCAATAGCCTGCCACATGCTCCATGGCCTGGTGCTCCTCGACATAGGACGCAGTTTTGCCGATCACCACGCCCAGTTCGACCTCCCAATCCGTCTTGACGGAGCCGCGAGGAATACGAACGTCGTCGTTCGGGCCCACAATGGCCGAGGTCCATTTGTTAAACACCACCGGCTCGGCAGGAATGGGCATATTCGATTCAGCGGCATGGTCGGCATAGTTCAAGCCGATGCAGATGAATTTGCCGATATGGCCGACGCAGGCTCCCAAGCGAGGAGTGCCAGGCACCACAGGCAAGGTGGAGAGGTCCAGGCTGTGCAGCTTTTGCAGGGCAGGACTGCTCAGGAATGCTCCGTCAATGTCGGAGGTCAGTCCGGACAAATCGCGTATGTGGCCGTCGCTATCCAGGACGCCGGGCTTCTCCGCTCCGATGGGGCCGTAACGCAGTAATTTCATATAAGGTCTCCAGATCATTGATATGACGCAGCCGAGTCTAGGAGGCGCATGCGGACGGACCCATGCGGAAGACAGGCGCAGATAGAACAGAATGGAATCTCCGGACAAACCCGAGCGGGACATGCCCCAGCTGGCCACGCTCCACGCTATGGGCGGGCGGCTCAAGTTCAAGCAGCTCAAGCTGCTCATCGCCATCGAAGACATGGGTTCGGTGCACCAGGCGGCCTTGTTGCTGCACATGTCTCAGCCGGGTGTGAGCAAGGCGCTCAAAGAGATTGAGGAGGCGATCGGCGTCACCTTGTTCGCACGCACCCCGCAAGGGCTGGTGCCCACCGACATGGGGCGCTGTGCCATCCGCTATGCACGTCTGATGCTGTCCAGTCTTTCGCATATGCACGAGGAGTTGCTGGGCATGTCGCGTACCTCAGGAGCTCGGATTGCCGTGGGCACGATTGCGGGTGCGCTGGCGGCGGTACTTGGCAGTGCGCTGGTTGCTTTCCACAAAGAGCACCCGGATGTGACGGTAGAGCTTCAGGAAGGCACCAGTGCCGATTTGCTGGAGGGGCTGCAAAGCGGGGTGCTGGATCTGGCCTTGTGCCGCACCTCGGTGGCCAGGCGCACCGATATCTTTGAATTTGAGTGGTTGAAGGAGGAAGAGGTGGCCGTGGCGGTATCACCCATGCACGCACTGGCCGGAGCCCAGGAGGTGAGCTGGGAGCAGGTGGCGCCGTATCCGTGGATTCTGTTTCCCGGTCACATGCCTTTGCGCACCCTGCTGGAACGGGAGGCCGCAAGCAAGGGCGTGGTGTTGGGCTTTCGCCCTGTAGAGACCGCATCGACCTTCGCCACGGCCTTGCTGCTCAACCAAAGCCCGGAGATGGTGGCACTGATGTCTTTGGAAACCCTGCAATTCTTTGAAGCCAGTCGCACGGTGTCTCGCTTGAACCTCAAGGTGCAGTCCAATGCAGAGCCCTACGGGTTGGTGACCCGGGCTGGAGGTTCCGATTCCACCGTGATGGCTGCACTGAAGGCCTGCATACGCAAACAGGCCTGTCGCGACAGCTGAGCTCTATGCAGGGTGCTTGGCTCTGCTGTGTAGAGAGCCGTGGATGCAGTGAAAAAAATGGTTTTTCCGAAAAGGGCCAAAAGTTAATGCTAGAATTTCAGCTTCGCCGGATCAGTGCAATGCATGTGCTGAAAAGGATGGAAAAGGTAAAAGGGTGATTAGCTCAGCGGTAGAGCACTGCCTTCACACGGCAGGGGTCACATGTTCGATCCATGTATCACCCACCACAATTTAAAAAACTGTCCAGGTATTGCCTGGGTAGTTGGGGTGATTAGCTCAGCGGTAGAGCACTGCCTTCACACGGCAGGGGTCACATGTTCGATCCATGTATCACCCACCACAATTTAAAAAACTGTCCAGGTATTGCCTGGGTAGTTGGGGGGATTAGCCCA